>CAVSOV010000009.1:0-522748 GCA_963729675.1 uncultured Acidobacteriaceae bacterium | reverse complement strand
CCACCTTCTGCCCCTCAGCCGCAGCATATCTTCACAGCATCGCTGTCATCGGCCGTGAAGCAGAGCTCATCCAGTCACTACAAGGCAACTACAACGGCCCTCCGCCCTCGCCCGTCTATCCGCTCGACGGCATCGAAAAGCGCTTCTCCTCCGCCACCGTCCACTACGCACAGGGCTCCACACTCGTCGACGGCTTCGCCGTGCCCATCGAGCACACCGCACTCCATCCCGCGCACGGCTCAGGCAACGGCCTCACCGGCGAATACTTTTCTTCCGCCGATCTCAGCGGCACGCCCATCGCCACCCGCACCGACCGCCGCATCAACTTCAACTGGGACAAGGTCCTCGATGTTGTTCCCGGTCTGCCCCGCAACAACTGGTCCGTCCGCTGGTCCGGTACCTTCACCCCGCCCGCTCCCGGCGCGTACAAGCTCGGAGTCCGCGTTAACTCCTGTTACGCCTGCGAGAACAACGAAACCTTCCGCCTTGATCTCGACGACAAGCTGATCCTCCAGAACTCCGGCAAGACCCCGGAGCGAGGCGCGGCCTTCCTCGCACCCGTTTCCTTCGCCGACACGAAACCGCACACCATCAAACTCGAATATCTCCACGGCACCGGCGCCGCCGGGATCGACTCCCACCTGGGAAGCACCCGCCGCCGCACTGCGCGTGAAGCCGCCGCCGCAGCCAAAAAATCCGACGCCACCATCGCCTTCGTCGGCCTCAACCCGAGCTCGAAGGCGAAGAGATGCTCGCCCTCCCCGAAGGCTTCTCCGGCGGCGACCGCACCCTATCGACCTGCCCGGAAGTGAACAGTGCTTCTCGAAGCCCTCGTAGCCACCGGCAAACCGCTCGTCGTCGTCCTGCAACGGCAGCGCGCTCGCCGTCAACCGGGCGCAGGAGCACGCCCCCGCCATCCTCGAAGCCTGGTATCCCGGCGAAGCCGGCGGCACCGCCACCGCCGAAATCCTCGCCGGCCGATGTAACCCCGGCGGACGCCTTCCCCGTCACCTTTTATAAAAGCGTTGCCGACCTCCCGCCCTTCGACGACTACTCCATGAAGGGGCCGCACCTACCGCTACTCCAGAGGTCAACCTCTCTACCCCTTCGGCTACGGCCTCAGCTACACCAAATTCGCCTACAGCCGCCTCCACGTCCCGCCAACCGTTCACGCGGGCGACAACGTCACCGTCGAAGCCGATCTCCGAAACAACGGCAACCTCCCCGGCGACGAGGTCGCAGAGCTCTATCTCACGCAACCGCGCGGCTACCAGACACCCGTCCGCAAGCTCGTCGGCTTCCAGCGCGTTCACCTTGCGCGCGGAGCCTCAACGCATCTCTCGCTCACCATCGACCCCCGCTCCCTCAGCCAGGTCGACGACAAGGGCAACCACATCATCCTCCCCGGCGACTACACCCTCTCCCTCGGCAGCACCCAGCCCGGTCAACCACATTCTTCCCCTCAAGCACTCCGTCCACAGCATCGCCGTCATTGGCCCCGAAGCAGAACTCATCCAGTCGCTGCAGGGCAACTACAACGGCCCTCCGCCCTCGCCCGTCTACCCGCTCGACGGCATCGAGAAGCGCTTCGCCTCCGCGACCGTTCACTACGCACAGGGCTCCACGCTCGTCGACGGCTTCGCCCTCCCCATCGAGCACACCGCACTCCATCCCGCACACGGGACTCGGGCGACGGCCTCACCGGCGAATACTTCTCCTCCGCCGATCTCAGCGGCACGCCCATCGCCACACGCACCGACCGCCGCATCAACTTCAACTGGGACAAGGTCATCGATGTCGTTCCCGGTCTGCCCCGCAACAACTGGTCCGTCCGCTGGTCCGGCTACCTTCACTCCGCCCGCTCCCGGCGCCTACAAGCTCGGAGTCCGCGTCAACTCCTGCTATGCCTGCGAGAACAACGAGACCTTCCGCCTCTATCTCGATGACAAACTGATCCTCCAGAACTCCGGCAAGACCCCTGAGCGAGGCGCGGCCTTCCTCGCACCCGTCTCCTTCGCCGACACGAAACCTCACACCATCAAACTCGAATATCTCCACGGCACCGGCGCCGCCGGAATCGATCTCACCTGGGAAGCCCCCGCCGCCGCACTGCGCGACTGAAGCCGTCGCCGCCGCGAAACAATCCGACGTCACCATCGCCTTCGTCGGCCTCTCACCCCAGCTCGAAGGCGAAGAGATGCCCGTCCACCTCGAAGGCTTCTCCGGCGGCGACCGCACCAGCATCGACCTGCCCGCAACGCAGCAGCAGCTTCTCGAAGCCGTCGCCGCCACCGGCAAGCCGCTCATCGTCGTTCTGCAGAACGGCAGCGCACTCGCGGTCAACTGGGCGCAGCAGCACGCCGCCGCCATCCTCGAGGCCTGGTATCCCGGCGAAGCCGGCGGCACCGCCATCGCCGAAACCCTCGCCGGCGACAACAACCCCGCGGGCCGCCTTCCGCTCACCTTCTACGCCTCGCTCACGCAGCTCCCGCCCTTCGAGGACTACGCGATGGAGCGCCGCACCTACCGCTACTTCACCGGCCAGCCGCTCTACACCTTCGGCTACGGCCTCAGCTACACCAGCTTCTCCTACAGCCGCCTCCACGTCCCGCCAACCGTTCACGCGGGCGACAACGTCACCGTCGAAGCCGATCTCCGAAATAACGGCAATCTCCCCGGCGACGAGGTCGCGGAGCTCTATCTCACGCAACCGCGCGGCTACCAGACACCCGTCCGCAAGCTCGTCGGCTTCCAGCGCGTTCACCTCGCGCGCGGCGCCTCAACGCATCTCTCGCTCACCATCGACCCCCGCTCCCTCAGCCAGGTCGACGACAAGGGCAACCACATCATCCTCCCCGGCGACTACACCCTCTCCCTCGGCAGCACCCAGCCCGGCAACGGCGCGATCACCCTCACCGGCCACTTCACCGTTACCGCTCAGCGCGAACTCCTCAAATAACTGCGCTGCACACTAGGTCAGAAGATATTTATATCGATATCAATACTTCTCATCTCGAACGTAGATCCGAGCTTCATAAAGAACGAGCGGCCCTCTCGAGCCGCCCGCACTAACAGACTTCCGGTTCGTTTAGAACTTCAGCTTCGCCCCCAGCCAAATCTGTCTGGCACCGGAATCTGGACCGAAGAATCCGCCCGGGGATGCCGTTCCCGTAACAATACCGAAGTTGTTGTTCGATCCGGTGTTGCACAACCCTCCGCTGCCCGCGACCGGGCCTGGAGTTGTTGCGCTGGCTGGGCATGTCGCATTCGGGTTGGCGAAGTGCGGCGTGTTCGTCAGGCCGAACGCGTCGCCACGCAGCTCAAACGTAAGAAACTCCTTGATCCTGAAGTCGCGCAAAATGCTTAGGCTTGCATTGAAATAGCCCGGGCCGCGGAACTCATCGCGATTCGTGTTGCCGTAGTGAGCGTTCGCGTTACTGGTAATCAGCGGAGCCGCAAAGGAGGACGCGCTGAAGTACGAGCAGCTCGGGTCGCCGAGCGCGCAAGTCACGCCCGTACGCGGCGGCCTTCCCTTGGTAATGTGGAAGTTCGAGACGAGATCCGCCGTCTGCCCTGAACCGTTCGCATTCAGGCTGCCGCTGGCGCTCACCGTAAACGGCACGCCGCTCATCGCGCTGACGATCGGACTCACCAGCCATCCGCCAAGAATCGCGCCCGCGACACCGTTCTGTAACCATGGCTCGCCCTTCCCGAAAGGCAGGGCAATCACGCCGGAGAGCTCGAAATTATCGGTTCGGTCGAAGGCCGCCGGGCCATAGTTCTTGTACCAATAGGTCGGATACGGGAAGCTCAGTGATCCAAGGTCTTCGTTGTCCGCATAGCTCAGCGCCTTCGACCACGTGTAGCTGGCCCTGATATTCGACCCGCCCGCAAACCGGTAGACTACTGTCGTCTGCAGCGAATCGTAACGGGCGTCCTTGAACGGATTCAGTTCATTGATCGTTCCCGTGTAGTTCGCGCCGTACAACTGGCTCAGGATGCCGCCGGCACTGCCTCCTCCCGGAGCTGACGCGTTCGCATTCATATTGACCACAGGACGAACAGCGTACGTGCCAACGTATCCGACCGTGTACGTCACGTCCTTGCCCATCTGCTGTTCCACCACGGCATTGTAGGAGTTGAAAAAGCCACGGTTGAACGGATTGGGAATCGTTGTCGTGCTGGCGCTTGTCGGCAACGGAACCGACCCGGTGCTTAGATTGGGCAGCGGCAACAAGGTCAACCCGGTCGGGACTGAGTAGCTTCCACTGCCGAGCCCGCTTCCGTTCAGTCCTGTCAGGCTCGCCGCAGGAATGTAGTACGACGTATTCGCCGGTATATTTGTATCCAGCAGAACGGCAGGATATGCATTCCGCAGGACGTGCCAGGTGTATGGATCGGCACTCATGCCATAGCCGGCGCGAATCACCGTCGTCGGCGTCACGGTGTATGCAATACCCACCCGCGGCAGGAACTGTCCGATTCCCGTATCAATGCCGTCGTTCCTCGGCACGTTCCCGTATCCGCCGATAAGCACCTGCCCAGTCGCCAGGTTCAGGTAGCGCAGGCCCTTGTTGTTGTCGCTGTATCCAAACGGGTAGTACTCCCAGCGCAGCCCCAAAGTGAGCATCACCTTCGGCGTCACCTGGTAGTGGTCCTGCAAATACCAGGCCCAGGTTGTCCACCGTAGCGCATTCGGGTTGAAGAGTGCTCTCGCTTTGCCGGTGCCGCTCGGCAGTCCCAGCATGAAGTCCGCCCACGAATTGGACCATGCCGGCGTTGCGCCCTGCAGAGCCGTTATGAACCCGTTGAACTCGAACGAGCCACGCGGCTGCTGGAACGTTCCGCCCTGCGGCTGGAAGTGATTAATTTGCGTATGGTTCCATTCAATGCCGCCGCGGAACGCGTGCTTGCCCTTATTCCAGCTCATATTCGCTCCCGTTACGAATTGCTGGTCGCGGAACAGGAACGGGTTCGCCGGTTGCGCGTTGCCCAGGTTCGCACCGTTGTCTGTAATCGTTGTGCCGGGGGGCGTCTGCGTGGTGGGGAAGATGAACCCGGGATATCCGTAATACAAGGAGGGGTCACCGGGAGCTCCCGCATTGTTGGTCCCCGGAATCCCCAGGTCATTCAGTCCATTCGCCGAGACCAGGTCGAATGTCGATCCCAGGCGCTGCCGCGTGAAGCCGAAGTTCCAATCAAACAACAGCGTAGGAGAGAACGTATGCGTCGCGCCGAGGCCCACGCTCTGAACAAGACCCGGAGCATTGCCAAGCTGTCCACCATTGGTCGCATCACCGATCGCCGCTCCCAACAGAGGCGGGTCGTACACCAGGGTCTTCGAAAAGCTATAGCGCCCGAAGAACATTGTCGCCTGGCTCATCACATAGTTGACCTTGCCGTCGGCGTTATCGCGATTGAACAGAGCCGTACTGCTGCCAGTCCAGTTGTTCAGGCCATTTGTGGTCGAAAACTCCTGCGCGATTAGTGGCTGTAACAACTTGATCATGGCCACCGCGGCGGGATCGAACCGGTTCGGACAGATAACGTTGAGCACGCCGTTGCATGAGATCTGCTGTTTGTTCGCTCCCTGGTTATTGCCCGTCGCCGGATCGTAAATGATCGGATTTCCCGGCTGGTTACGAAAATCGCCCGTGATCATCGCCGCCGTGGGCAGTGTCCGCGTGTCCGGTCCGGCCAGTTGCCGCTGCGTGGTGCGCTCATAGTCCGTAAAGAAGAACAGTTTGTCCCGCTTGATAAAACCGCCCACGGCACCACCAAACTGATTCTGGTTGTTCCGGTTCTTCTTCGCGAAGGCTGCCTGGGTGGTATCGGTCTGGAAGTAGTTGCGCGCTGCAAAGTTCTGGTCCGTATGGGCCCAGTGCGCGTCGCCGTGATAACGGTTGGTACCGGACTTCACCTGCACGTTGACGGCAGCGCCCCCCGCGTTGCCCTGTTCCGCGTTGAATGAGTTCGTCACCACGTTGACGGCCTCAATTGCGTCCGAAGGCGGAACGTAAGCCACGTTGGCCGGCAGCCACGGATACGCATCCTGCACGCCGTCAAGCCTGGTGTTGATGCTCTGCTCCGAAAGCCCGTTTATGTTCGAGTTGATCGCTCGCTGTGGGTTGCCGGCCAGCGAGTTGGTCTCGTCCGTCAGGCCCGAACCCGGAATAGTCCGCAGCACGGTCTGGAAGTTTCCTCCTTGCGATCCCATGATCGGCATGCTTGCAAGCTCATGCGACGTGATGTCTCTGCGCACGTCGGCGGTATCTGTCTGCAGAATCGGAGCAGCCGTAGTAACAGTCACCTCCGTCGCCACGTTCCCGACCTTCAGTTGTGCGTCCACGGACTTAATGTCATTTACTCGCAGTTCGACGCCGGAGGTCTCCTGCCGCGTGAAGCCTGTGGCCGAAATTGTGACCTTGTACGTTCCCGGCAGAAGCGCGGGGAATCGATAAATACCGGCCGCGTCGGTCGTCTGAGTGCTGGTGACGCCCGTCTGTGCCTCGACCGCTGTCACCTGCGCGCCCGCCAGGGCCGCTCCGCTCTGATCCGTCACATTTCCCGTGATAGAGCCATACAGCACCTGCGCTCGCGCCACGGTCGCACCGGCGGACACCAGTAGCGCCAGCAGAGCCGTCGCCACCCCGTTCCGCAGCCATTGCACCCTGCTCCGCCCGCTTCCTGCTTCCACGACACGCATCTTCGGCTCCTCCATGAAAAGCAACTTCTGCGGCCCTCTCAGGTGTTCTGGACGACACACGACTTTTCGAGCCGCTCTTTTTTATGCGTCGCGAACTATAGGCTTTTGCAAAAAAAGCTGTCAAGACTTTTTCCGCAGGCACGTGTTCCAGAATTGTAAAAATTCGTCACTTTTCGGAGGATTTTGCTCTTTCGCTAGCATCAACAAAAAGCCTCGGTTCCCGCCCGAGAACTTCAGCCGCCCAACTTTCCTCTCATCCACAATAATTTGTGGAACTCGCGCATTATGTCGCAGCGGGACACGCATGACTCCCTGCCTGTCCGTTCACATCGTGAAAATCAGTCCGCCTGCGCCGGCGTCCCCAGAGACTCGCCCTCACCCTGGCCACGCCCCCTCGGACGTGAGGTCACGTGCGTCCGGTGGTAGCCCGAGTGCCGCTGCAGAACCAACGCCGCCGCCCCCCTCAGCCGCGCAAACTCCGGATTCAGCGTCGTCATCACCCGAGGCGGCGGCCCTGCCAGCATCTGCCGCTTCAGCTCTGCCTCCACAATCGGTCCAAACCGCTGCCACGCCGACGTCAACTCACCCGTAAACAGGATCACCTCCGGCGACAGCGCCGCCGTAATCGCGTGCAGACCGCGCCCCAGGTTTTCCGCCTGTTGGCTCAGCGCCTTCACCGCCGCCGGGTCATCATCGACCGCAAGATTCAGCAGCCGCGTTCCCGTCATGCCGCCATCTTTCTTGCCACTCGCCTCGTTGTAATAACGCACAGCCGCGCGCGTCGAAGCGAACATCTCCCAGCACCCCGTGCGCCCGCACCCGCACTTCAAGCCCGTCGGGTCCAGCACCACGTGCCCAAACTCACCCGCGAGCCCGCCATGCCCCGTAATCATCTGCCCGTTGCTCAGCACCGCGGTTCCAATGCCCTCCGAGATCGCCACCAGCACCGCATTGCTCACGCCATCCAGCCTTCCCGACCAGATCTCCGCAATCAGGCACGCGTTCGCCTCGTTCTCCATCTCCACCTTCAGCCCCAGCGCCGTCTCGATCACTCCCGCGATCTCGTGTCCCGCCCAGCGCAGGTTCGGAGCCAGCACCAGCTGCTGCGTCATCGGGTCCACTCGCCCCGGCATGCTCAGGCCCACACCCTCAAACGTCTTCGTCGGATGCATCTCGCGCATCCGCTCCAGCGCCGCCACCAACTCCGGCATCGCGCGCTCTACATTCGACGGCAGCACAATCGCCTTCTGCGACAGCAGCCGGCTGTTCATGTCCACCACCGCAATCGTCGCCTGCTCCGGCCGCACATCCACCGCAAGCATCACGATGTCTTCATTCAGCGACAGCAGCGTCGGCCGGCGTCCTCGCGGCAGCCGCTGCGTTCCGCCCTCAACCACCCATCCCTCTTCAATCAGCTCCTCGACGATCGACGACACCGTGCTCGGATACAGTCCCGAAGCCCTCGCCAGCTCCACCCGCGCCACAGGCTGCTTCGCCCGCACCAACTCCAGGATCACGTCGCGGTTGATATCGCGCGCCACCTCGCTCGAGGCCAGCCTTACATACGCCAGGTCGGCCCTTCGCAGCGCGTGGGTCGTCTCATGCGCCGCCGGTTGTCTTCCCCCGTTTGTCTCCGTGTTCTTCGCCACGTTTGGCTCCTTCCCCCTTCGAATCAGCCGCCGTCGCAACTACCAACTCAAAGTCACAAAAGTTCATCTCAGCGAAACGAATTGCCCTCTGCTACATTCTCAGCCCCGACAACACCCGCATGAAAACTCTCCGGCGGCCCCAGGTAGCTGGGCTTCAGTGGCCATTCGCCCATGGCTCACCACCACTCGCTCAACCACCAGCGCCGGATCCACCGCCCACACCTTCAGCGTGTGATATCCCGGCGCCGCAATCGTCAGCGGCACGGTCACCCGGCGCACACCGTCGCTCACAGCCTGCGCCCAGTCCTTATCCGAGTTGTGTTCCAGCGCATCCACCATCGTCCGCGGCCCATCGTCCACAGATACCGCGAAGCGCAATCCGCGTCCGGGCACAAAATTCAACGTTGGTGCAAGCGTCATCTGCAGTTCAAAAGCTCCAGAGTCATAAAGGTACATCCTGTACTGCAGTGACGTCTTTGAATCCATCTCACTCGGCGCGGTTACCGGATATACCGTCATCCCCGACTTCGTCGCCCCATACCCCGGCAGCTCCACCCACCGCATCGCGTCCTCGCCCGCACCATCCGCCGTCCGCGAGGTCGTATCCGCGGCCTCCATCGCCACGTACCCATCGCCCTCGACAAATCCCTGCGCATCCTCCCGCGTCACCGGCAGCTTCCTCGCGTGCAGCGTGTACACCATCGGCCTCGCATCGCCCGAGCTCACCGTCACTGTCCCTTCTGCCTCATCACCCGTAACCCTACTCCAATCTGCGTCCAAGACAATCGTTTGTTCATCCCCGCCGATCATTCCCTGAGTCTTCGACACCGTCAGCCATGGCGCACTCGTCTTCACCTCATAGCTCACCGGCGTCTTCCCACGATCGAACAACGTCAGCGTCCGCGTCTGCTGATTGATCGAATCAATCGTCCCCAGCGAAAACCCGAACCGCCCGCCTGCACGTGAAAACGTCGCATCTTCCGCGCTCACGCCGAGCGATCCCGTCTCCGGCACCTGGATCCAACTCACCGCCGGCATCACATTCACCGGCGGATCGTTCCACAGCACGTAGCCGATATGCGTCTGGTCCATCATGTGGTCCCACTTGCCGTCCATCAGTTTGTGGTTGTACTCGTCGCTCAGCGCCGCGTCCTTCGCGAACATCTGCTGCACCGCGGCCGCCTCATCATTTGCCTTCGGATTCCCCAGTCGCGCATCCAGCGCATTGCGTCCGGCGCTGATGTACATCTCCGTCAAATTCGCGCACGCATCAACGGGATACTGAATCAGTTCGAAGTAGCTCGCACGCTCATTCTCCGGCAACTCCGTCGCGAGCGTATCCACGCGCTTCGCGAGCGTCTCCCACTCTCCATATACGCGATCCGCCTCGCGAAAGTTCGTCAAACTGAACGTCGTCGGATCAATCAGCTCCGGCTTCCGCCTGCCGTTGTAGCGCGTGTAGTCCTCCATCGCCGCTCGCAATCTCCTCCGCATGCTCCGGCCCGAACTCCCGCGTCGCCCAGTCGCGCGTGAACTCATCCAGATGATCCTTATCCCATCGCTGCGGCGTGCGTGCGTAGCTCAGAAAGAACTCAATCGGAAACTCCATCGGCTTCCCATCGCCGACGTTCACCACCCACAACCGGTCCGCTCCATACTCCAGCGCAAGATTCATCTGCTCCTGCGTTTTTGTAATCGGCACCGTATTCAGCCACTTGTAGCTCCGCGGCCCACCCACATAGTCGAAGTGGTAATAAATCCCCGCTCCGCCCGAGCGCTTTCGCTCCTCCGCCGTCGGCAGCCGCCGCAGATCGCCCCAGTTGTCATCGCTCCACAGCAGCGTTACATCGTCCGGCACCCGCATGCCCTTCTCGTAGTAGCCCTGCACCTCTTTGTACAGAGCCCACACCTGCGGCACCTTCGTCACATCCGGATTCACCGTCTGCTTCAAAATCTCGCGCTGATCCGCAACGATCCGCTCCAGCAGCTGGGTATTCGCATCCGCCGACATCGGCGTATCGCCATGGCCACGCATGCCCAGCGTCACCACCTCTTCATAGTTCTTGTCGCGCTCCATCCCCTTGCGCCAGAACTCGTCAATCTCCTTCTGGTTCGTCGTGTAATCCCACGCTCCGTGACCCGGCGTCCACTCCTTCTCCGCCCGCATCATCGGCTCCTCATGCGAGGTCCCCATCACAATCCCGTACTCATCCGCCAGCTTCGGATTCTCCGGATCGTCCATCGCGAACGCGTTATTCCACATCGCGGGCCACAGGAAGTTCGCCTTCAATCGCAGCAGCAGCTCAAACACCTTCGTGTAAAACTCGTGGTTCATCCCGCCGAACTTCTCCTTCGTCCAGCCCGACAAGCACGGCGCCTCATCGTTGAAGAAGATTCCGCGATACTTCACCGCCGGTACCGGCTGCACCACCCTCCCCGGCATCACGTACAGCGCATCCTGGTGCGGCACCCGCACGTCCGCCCACCAGTACCAGGGCGAAACTCCAATCTGCTCGCTCAGGTCATAGATCCCGTAGATCGTTCCGCGCTTGTCCGCGCCCGCGATCACCAGCGCGCGCTTCACTCCCGGCATCGGCCGTTCAACAATCGTTGTCACCGCGGACTCCCACTGGCCCGCGATCCCGCTCACATCCAGCTTCCCCGCCTTCACCAGAGCATCAATCAGCGGACTCTTCCCAATCGTCCCGATGATCACCACATCCGCGCCCTTTGCGCCTTGATATCCAGCCGCGCCCGCACTCTTCTCGATTGCCGCCGCATGTCCCGTCACCCGCCCCACATCAGCGCTCAAATCCCCGACCGCCCGCACCACGCCCGGCCAGTCCGCGTCGCTCACCACCAGCGGCGCCGCTTTTCCGCTGGTGTACAGAACAAACCCGCCCTGTACCGGAGTCGTACTCACGTACCGCCTCTCCCCGAGCGCCCACGCCCGCACAGCCACCAGCAAGAGCCCCGCGACCAATCCAGCCCCTGAGCCGCATTCGCACTCCCACACGTCCCTTTGCAATCAATGCGTGGAACCTTACACCCTCTGGATACTTTGTGTCTCGAAGAAAATAAAAATTTGCCTACACCAACGTAATCTCTAACCCGCCTACGTTGTCAGCCACGACAAAACAGCGTCCGCGACTGCACCGGCGGCCTCGCGATGCGGGAAGTGGCCTACGCCTTCCAGTAGGAGTCGCTTATAGCCAGCGCTGAAGTACTGCTCCTGCTTCTCGGACTCGCTGGGCGGATCGCAGTGGTCCGATTCACCCTGAATCATCAGCGTCGGAACACCGATCCGCTCAGCCCTGCCAAGCTCCAATTGAACTTCGTCATAGCGCGGATCCCAAAGCTCACCCTCCAGCCAGCGCGAGCGATAACTGTTCAGTGTGATCGCAGCATAGTCAGGATTCTCCCAGGCCCGGGCAGCAGCGCGAAATTCGTCCTCCCTGAACCATTGCGGCGGACTCCAGGTCTCCCATTGAAAGCGTGAGAATCCGACAGGATCTTCCGTAACTCGTTTCGCCCCATTGTCGCTGCACACGAAGAACTGATACCAGAAGCGGCGCGACTGCTCATAGGAAGGCGTCTGGAACTCGAAGCGGGGCTGGAACGCAAGCGCCAGCGCACAGAGCCTGTTGACTCGCGCCGGTGCCAGCGCCGCGAGAGCGTATCCAGTACGCGCTCCCCAATCATGGCCGACGACCGCGAAGCTCTGAAACCCGAGCCGATCTACGAGATCCAGAGCGTCCTGTGCAAGCACCGCCGCCCCGCCGACTCGAGGTGTCTCTGGAGACAAAAACCGCGTCGGACCGAAGCCTCGAAGAAAGGGCGCGATCGTCCTGAAGCCTGCTGCGTGCAGTCGCGACGATATCTTTTCAAATCCGACCGGCGATTCCGGCCAGCCGTGCAGAAGCAAGAGTGGTGCTCCGTCGCGCGGCCCGTCGTCGAGGTACGCAATATCGAGGATCTCGGTGCGAATGGTCTGGATCATCTCAGTGAGATGCAGGCCGCAGGCGGCTCAATCACTGGAGTCGTCCGAACGTGGAGTTTCGCAACAGCGCGTGCTAACGTCCACTTCAATACACTCACTTCCGAGGAGACCGCACCGATCCCCTACGCCCGCAAGCCCAAGCCCACCGGCCTCCGTCTCCTTCCGCTCGTCGCCGCCATCTACTTCATGGTCTCAGGCGGCCCCTACGGCCTCGAGGACATCATCGGCATGGCCGGCTTCGGCCGCGCGCTCCTTCTCCTCGCCATCGTCCCCATCCTCTGGAGCCTCCCCACTGCCCTCATGGTCGGCGAGCTCGCCTCCGCCATCCCCGACGAAGGCGGCTTCTACGTCTGGGCCCACCGCGCCCTCGGCCGCTTCTGGGGCTTCCAGGTCGCCTGGCTCTCGCTCGCCTCCTCCGTCTTCGACATGGCCATCTACCCCACCACCGTCTCGCTCTACCTCGCCCGCGTCTTCCCCGAACTCAACCACGGCCACTACGCCCTCCTGCTGAAGCTCTCCATCGTCATCATCGCCACGCTCTGGAACCTCCGCGGTGCCGTCTCCGTCGGTCACGGCTCCGTCCGCATGATGGCCATCTCGCTCGCGCCCTTCGCTGTCATGCTCGTCATCGCACTCTGGCGAATCGCCCACGGAGGTCTTCATCTCGCAGCTTCCGGCCAAACACTCACCTACGACCTCGGCGGCGCGCTCTCCGTCACCATGTGGAATTACATGGGCTGGGACAACGCCTCCACCATCGCGCAGGAGGTCGAAAACCCGCAGCGCGACTACCCGCGCGCCATGCTCGTCTCCGCGCTCTGCGTCATGTGCGTCTACATGCTTCCGCTGCTCGCCGTCTGGGCCGTCGGCATCCCTGCCGCGCGTTTCTCCACCGGAGCCTGGGCCGACGCCGCAGGCCTCCTCGGCGGCTCCGTCCTCGCGATGTCGGTCGTCCTCGCCGGCTCGCTCGACGGCCTTGGCACCTTCAACGCTCTCACCCTCACCCTCACGCGCCTTCCCTACGCCATGGCAGAAGACGGTCTCCTCCCCCGCATCCTCACCCTCCGCACGCGCAACGGAGTCCCATGGGTCTCCGTGCTCGCCTGCGGCACCACCTGGGCTCTCGCGCTCGGCCTCACCTTCGAGCGCCTCATCTCCATCGACCTCGTCCTCTGGGGAGCCTCGCTCATCCTCGAGTTCCTCTCCCTCATCGTCCTGCGCCGCACCGAACCTGCACTCCCGCGCCCCTTCCGCATCCCCGGCAACCAGCTCACCCTCATCCTCATCGGCTGCGGCCCCATGATCCTGCTCGCCTTCGCCCTCTTCAACGCCCGCACCGAAAAACTCGGCAGCCTCAACGCCCTCCTCCTCGCCTCGATCGTCGCCGCTCACCGGCCCCATCGTCTACGCCCTCATGACCCTCACTCGCCGCCGCGCCTCCTGACCAAAAACAAAACGCCGCACCGAAGTGCAACGTCTTGCCCTACCAAAACACTGTCATCCTGAGCGAAGCGTCACGCCGTGACGCGAAGTCGAAGGACCCCGAGGCTGCGCGTTGTACCTCAGCCGTTCAAACCTTTTCAACCACGAACCCAACTACTTCTTCCCCGCGACCGCCTCCAGCACCTTGTCCTTCTTCGCCTTCCCCTCAACGAACACGCGCTCGGCCTCAACGATAATCTCTCTCGCTCTCGCCGCGTCGCGCCATCCCTTCACTTCGACCCGCTTGCCTTCAAGGTCCTTATAGATCGAGAAGAAGTGCGTCATCTCCTTCAGCACATGCGGGTACACATCCGAGTAGTTCCAGACATCCTTGTACCGAGGATTCCCCTGCCCCACGCACAGGATCTTCTCATCGTTCACGCCCTGGTCCGTCATCTCCAGCACGCCGATCGGCCGCACCGTCAGCACGCACCCCGGAAAGCTCGGCGTATCCACCAGCACCAGGCAGTCCAGCGGATCGCCATCCGCCGCCAGCGTGCTCGGAATGAACCCATAGTCTCCCGGGTAGTGCACCGGCGAGTACAGATTCCGGTCCAGCCGGAACACATGCAGCTGCTTGTCGTACTCGTACTTGTTGATTCCCTCCAGGGGAATCTCGATTACCGCGTTCACCAGCTCCGGCGACTTCGGCCCCACGGGCAGTTCAAGATAGTTCGGCATAGACCTGCGCTTCGCTCTCTCGCGATAAAACTAACCAAATCGAAGTGATTATTCCATTCGCGTAGAAATTTTTTGACTCACTCGCTGCGGCACACACGCTCAGCAACACCCAAAATCAGCGAGAAGCCTTCTCCCAGTCTACCCGTCCGCGCACGTTCTTCGCCTTTCCGGTGCGTGGAACACGCAATGTTCCGCGTGGAACGTTCATTTGCATGTCACTAAGAAATGTGGGAAACGCACTTTTCTGTGGATAGCGAATCGGGCGTGTTCGGAAATCGACCAATCCTGTCAAATCCTGAGAGCTCGATTCGCGGTGCTAGCCTCATAAAGTGAGCCCCAACAGCACCTCCCGCTTCATCCGAGCCTGTCTCCGCCAGCCCGTCGACCGCACCCCCGTCTGGTTCCTCCGCCAGGCCGGCCGCTACATGCCCGAGTACATGGCCGTCCGCCGCCACCACTCCCTCCTCGACATCTGCCGCACCCCCTCCATCGCCGCCGAGGTCACCATCACCGCCGCCGAGCGCCTCGGCGTCGACGCCGCCATCATCTTCGCCGACCTCCTCCTCCCGCTCACCCCCATGGGCCTCGACTTCGAGTTCGTCAACGGCGAAGGCCCCGTCATCCACCAGCCCCTCCGCACCCTCGAGCAAATCCGCGCCCTCCGCACCGACCGCACGCCGAGCTCTCCTACGTCGCCGAAGCCATCAGCAAGGTCGCCACGCACTTCAACAACAAGCGCCTCACGTCGCCCGGACTCGCAAGACACCCTCGGCATCATCGGCTTCTGCGGCGCTCCCTTCACCCTCGCCAGCTACATGATCGAAGGCGGCTCCTCCCGCAACTACATCGAGACCAAGCAGCTCATGTACTCGAGCCCCGCCTGGCCCGTGCTGATGGACAAGCTCGTCACCGTCCTCACCGACTTCGCCGCCCAACAAGTCTCCGCCGGCGCCGACGTCATCCAGGTCTTCGACTCCTGGGCCGGCGCGCTCTCCGTCGCCGACTACCGGGCCTATGCCCTCGGCCCAACGGCGGAGCTCATCCGCCGCATCCAGGCCCTCGGCGTCCCCGTCATCTACTTCGGCGTCGACACCGCCTGCCTCCTCCCCACCTTCCGCGAAACCGGCGCCGACGTCATCGGCTTCGACTGGCGCATCCCGCTCGACGCAGGCTGGCGCGCCGTCGGACACAACACCGCCGTCCAGGGCAACCTCGACCCCATCACCCTCTTCGCCCCCGAAGACGTCCTCGAAGCCCGCGTCCGCGAGATCCTCTCCCTCGCCGCCGGCCGCCCCGGCCACATCTTCAACCTCGGCCACGGCATCGTCCCCAACACCCCCGTCGACGCCGTCCTCCGCGTCGTCGACCTCATCAAGCGCCACGGCCAAACCACCCCGCGCGCCCCCGACGAAGCCACCAGCGACTGGGCCATCCGCGCCTGACCAAACTCAAGCGCTACAAGCTACGCGAATTGCCTGGCTGCACTGATCCGTCAGCTCTCGGATATGTGAATTGATTTTCTTTGTCGAGATCAGGAATCATGCCATCGACACGCAGGCGAGTCAATCGCAGCAACTGCAGTTAACGAGTGAGCGAGCTAGCAGTTCCGATACGCCTCTACTGTTGAGGTAAAGCGAGACTCAGCACGATCGAACTGCGATCCAATGTCATAGATGCCCGCTCCATGCACGTCGCAGCCGCTCGTCTTCGAATCGACCGTCGACGATCCTCAGTCCGGGTCGCCGATGTAGAGCTGCGCTGCCTCCGGCAACGCTAATTCCGCAGACTGACCCCGCCTTCGAACAACTGTCAGGCAATGCGGCGGTCTCTGCGCAGTGCAACGAATCATGGTATTGCTCTCGAATTGCGAGGCCGTCATATCGGCAGCTTGATAAGCTTTCCGCTTGCAGCAGTACTCGAGATACCTCTTTTGACATCACAAATCAAGACTGCTTAGCAGCATGACGAGTTCGACACTACGACATAGTCAATCGTCGTTCTTGGGTTTCTTAGCGGAACGAAGCCCCGTGAAAGCACTCAGCATTTAAACCCATCCGCATGAAGCTTAACGCATCCATAGCACGAGTGCCCCCTCACACCCAAACATCATTCTCCGCCGTCATCTCCCCACCCGCATCGCCCGTATTCACCACGCCCTTCGGCTCAATCAGCATCAGCTTCACCTCGCGCTTCGCGAACGGCTTATGCTCCACACCCTTCCGCACGACGAACATCTCTCCCGGCCCAATCGTCACCGCACCAGCGCGAAAATCAATCCGCAGCTTGCCCTCGACGACAAAGAACGTCTCGTCCGTCTCCGCATGCTGATGCCAGACGAAGTCACCCTTGAGCTTCACCAGCTTGAACTGGTAGTCATTCATCTCCGCAATCACCTTCGGCTTCCACTGCTCGCTGAACAGCCCGAACTTCTCCTGCAAATTGATCGCTCGCATCGTGTCACCTCGCCACCATCCTAGAACTCGCATCTCGCCCTTGGCGCTCCTGCTGCTCCGCACCTGCCAGCTCATGACACGCCATCAGGCGTGACCCGCTTCTAGGTAAGCCAAGGCTTTTAGCCTTGGCCCTCCCACCGCGACGAGAGAAAAGGGGCTTTAGCCCCTGGGGTATGCTCTCTTACGAATGACCACGGCCCGCTTAAAGCTCAGCACCTACGCAATCACCATCCTCACTCTCCAACGCCACAGACACTTCCAACGCACCGAGAACGCGGAACTCTTCATAAACACTCTCTTCCGCTACCGCGACGCTGGCAAGTTTCTCCTGCACGGCTTCGCCGTCATGCCCGACCACGTCCACATCCTCGTCACGCCGGCAATTGACCTCAGCACATCACGCTGCATTCAGCTCATCAAGGGTGGCTATTCTTTCGCGGCGAAGGACAAGAAACCCGGTCACATCTGGCACTCCGGCTATCACGAGCACCGAATTCGCGATGAGGAAGATTTCCGAGTTCAACTCCTCTATATAGCGAACAATCCCGTCCGGAAACGGCTTCAGGACCACCCTCATGTCCACACGGCTGCGCGATACGTCGCACAGCTCGATGTCGTGCCGGAGTGAGTGATGCGTCCGTGCCTTACCCCAGGGGCTAAAGCCCCTACTTTCGCACTGTGGCGGCAGGGCCAAGGCTAAAGCCTTGGCTTACCTAGAAGCCCAAAGAGGTCCGAGCCTAAAGCCTGGGCTAACCGAATGCCGCAACGCTTCCGCCTAAAATTTCCCCGAGCGCAATCGCCTATCATCCGTCTGTCACAGTAGAAGCCACCGCACCACCCGGAAATCGAGCCACCCGTGATCGAGGAACTCAGTTTGGTCTTGCCGCTAGCCCGGCCCGCCGAGACGGACACCAGCCTCGCCGCGCTCGTCGAGACCTACTCCACGCTCCTCTTCCGCGTCGCCCACTCCGTCCTCCGCAACCCCACCGAGGCCGAGGACGCCGTGCAGGACACCTTCGTCCGCGTCATGGAACACAAGCGTTCCCTTCCAGAAATCCGCGACCTCCGCGTCTGGCTCGTGCGCATCACCTGGAACCTCGCGCTTGACCGCCGCCGCCGCATCCGTCCCGACCAGATGGACGACGCCTTCGCCCTCTCGCTGGCCGGCCGCAACACACCTGCCGACGTCGCCCTTCACGAGGCTCGCGAACTCGCCCGCGTCCTCCGCGAGATCGACCGCCTCCCCCGCGCCGAGCGCCAGGTCCTCCTGCTCTCGGCCATCGACGAGCTCGACACCCGCGAGCTCGCCCAGGTCCTCAACAAGTCCGAGTCCGCCATCCGCGCACTCATCTTCCGAGCCCGCACGCGCCTACGCCAACGGCTCACGAAAGGAGGCAAAGCATGAACGCGAACGCCCCACGCTTCAACTCTGACGTACATCGACCACACCATCGACCGCGCGCTCTCCGCGCTTCGCGATGCCCAGCCCCGCTCCGGCAGTGAAATGTTGGCGAGCCGCATCCTCGCCTCGCTCGAGCACCGCGCCACAACACCGCAACCCGCGCGCTTCCACCTCTCTGCGTACGTTGCCCTCTGGGCCGCAGCCTCAGCCGCCGTCCTTGCCGTCGCCTCGATGACGATCCTGCACTACCGGGTCGTGCGTGCTCCACAAGACGCCGTCATTCTGAGCGAGCGGAGCGAGTCGAAGAACCCCGACGCGGCCGATCCCGCCACGTACTCCGATACCTTCTCCACCACGAATCTCGCCGAATCTCACGCGTCACTACGAACCTCGATTGAGCCAACACGCCGGATGGCCCATCGCTCCGCGATGCCGGTACCGTGCACTCAATCCGGGTGCCCCACTCATGACGATGGCGCAGCCGTCGTCATGGGTGGGGGAACAGCCACCCCCTCCGACGCCCAGCTTCTCGCCGACCTCCACGCGCCCAGCCATCCCGCGCCGCCGCTCCCGCTCACCCCGCAGGAGAAGCTCTTCCTCCGCATGCTTCGCTACGCCAACGCCACCGAGCTCGCCGAGCTGAATCCGATGGTTCGCGCGAAACAGGACGCCGACGAAACCACTGCCTTCAAAACCTTCTTCCCCGATCCGCCACCTCTTCAGCAACCAACCGGAGACACCGAATGAATTTGATGCCCCGCACCCTCAAACTTTTCGCCGCCGGGGCACTTACCCTGGCTCTCGCCGTTCCGGCCGCGTTCGCGCAAAGCACCGACAATAAGCCCTCGGAGTCCAAGCCTGCTGAGCGCCCCCCTTCGTCACCACGCCCACCCGCCTCTGAGTTCGTCTTCAAAACCTACTACCTGTCCAGCGTCTCTCAGCAGAACGATGCCAACGAGATCCTCGTTGCCCTACGCAACATGCTGGAGCCCTGGACCAAGCTCTATCTCGTCTCATTTCAGAATGCGATCGAACTCTACGCTCCGCCCGAACAGCAGGCGCTCGCGCAGAAGATCATTGCCGATCTGGATCGCCAGCGGAAGAGCTACCGTCTCACCTTCACGCTTGTCGAATCCGACGCCGGCAAACGCATCGGCGTTCAGCACTTCTCCATGGTCGTCGCCTCAGGACAGCGCACTGTCCTCAAACAGGGCTCCAAGATTCCTGTCATGACTGAGACTTCCCAGGCGGGCGCCGGGGCGCAAACCCAGTTCCAATACCTCGACATCGGAATGAACTTCGACGCGACGCTGGAAGACTCTCCTAACGGCCTCCGCCTCAAGACCAAGGTCGAGCAGTCCGCCCTCGGCAACCCGAGCGAGTTTGGCAATGGCTCCGGCCCCCTCGCCCAGGAACCCATCGTCCACCAGACCTCTCTCGAAGGCTCCTCGATCATCACCACCGGCAAACCCATTACCCTCGGCTCCATCGACATCGCCGGCAGTACCCGCCACATCGACATCGAGGTCGTCGCCGAACCTATCTCCTGACCCTAACCGCGTTTGACAAACGGCCTCCTCAGAAAGCCCCGCCCCGCGGGGCTTCTTTTTTGCCGCACACATTAGGTCCACCCCCAAAGTCTCTCGATGGAAGACTTTGCGCAAAAAGCGGGGGGAGGGGGGTACCGGGGTCCCCAGAGAGCGGAGCTCACTGGGGTGACTACTACCCCGGTACCATAGAAATATCCATGAGCAGCACCGCCATCCTCCTCCTCGCCCACGGCACGCCCAACCGCCTCAGCGAGATGTCCGACTACCTCCAGCACGTCACCGGCGGCCGCCCCATGCCCCCCCACGTCATCTCCGAACTCCAGCACCGCTACGCCGAAATCGGCCTCAAAGAGGAACCCTTACCCGACGGCCCTCCCCTCACCCGCTGGACCCTGCGCCAGGCCGAACTCCTCGAAGATGAAGCTTGGAACCACGGTCTACGTCGGCATGCGCAACTGGCATCCCTTCATCGCCGACACCGTCGCGCAGATGAAGGCCGATGGAGTCACCCACGCCCGCGTCCTCTGCCTCGCCCCCCAAAACTCCCGCACCTCAACCGGCCTCTACCGGCGCGCACTTGAGGCCGCAGCAGGAGACAGCTTCACCTACGACTTCATCGCCGGCTGGGCCGACGAGCCGCTCCTCGCCCAGGCCTTCGCCGAGCACCTCCAACCCGTCTTCGCCGAAGCAGGAGCCTGGCACACCCGTCCTCTTCACAGCCCACTCCGTCCCCTGCCGAACGATACGCTCAACGAGCGCGGAGGAGGCTGCACACTCCGGCCCCGTGTCGGCCGAGGGCATCCAGAACTACGGCGCCGCTACAGAGGGAGACCCCTACCCCGTCGAGTGCAAGCAAACGGCCGCCGCCGTCGCAAGATTGCTTGGATTGAAAGACAGTGACTGGTACTTCGCCTTTCAGTCGCAAGGCGTCGCCGGAGCTCCATGGATTGGACCAACGGTTGAAGACACATTGAAATCTCTCGCTGAAGAAGGACACAAGGCCGTCGTGATTCAGCCCATCGGCTTCCTCTGCGATCACGTTGAGATTCTCTACGACATCGACATCAACTTCCGCGGTGTCGCAGAGAAGCTTGGCATGAAGCTCTATCGCGCCGAGAGCCTCAACGACTCGCCGACACTCATCCGCGCACTCGCGCACGTGCTCGCATGAAGCGCATCGCCATCATCGGCGGAGGCATCAGCGGCCTCACCGCTGCGTATGAGCTCGAACTCGCCCGCAAGCGCGGCGCAGATATCGACTGGCATCTCTACGAAGCCAGCAACCGCCTCGGCGGCATCATCGAAACCACGCGCCATTCCACACCGGAAGGCGAGTACATCCTCGAAGGCGGCCCCGACGGCTGGGTCAGCGAAAAGCCCTGGGCCCGCGAACTCGCCATCGAACTCGGCCTCGAATCGGAACTGATTTATTCGAACGACGCGACGCGCAAGACGTACATCCTCATCGACGGCAAACTCCAGCCCATCCCCGACCGCATGCGCATGATGGTCCCTGAAGACCTCAGCGCGCTCGATGACTCACCACTCTTCTCCGAATTCTGCGAAGCAGAGCTTACGCAGCCGAACTCACGCGCGCCGACGAACTGAAGTCAACCGCGCCTGATCATGACGAGTCAGTAGCTGAGTTCGTGCGGCGTCACTTCGGCGATGAAGTGCTGAACACGACTCGCTGCTCCACTGCTCAGCGGCGTCTTTGGCGGTGATGTTCACAAGCTATCTGTCCGTGCCGTCATGCCACAGTTCGTTGCGATGGAGCGTGAATACGGTTCGCTGATCGCCGCGCTGCAAGCTCGCGCTCAACAACGCACCCACGCAGGGCAGCCAATCTTCACCTCGTTGCGCCGCGGAATGGCCTCACTTGTTGAAGCTCTCGCCGCACAGCTCCCCAACGAACGAATCACAAGGGAGATCACACCTTGGCCCCTTGAAGAGGGCGGCTGGCGCGTTCTCGCGGGTCGGCCAGATCGCAACTTCCTCTTCTTCACGATTTACCGCACGCGCTCCGAACGAGACATTTCTGAGGGTTTCGACCATATCATTGTGGCAACTCCCCTCGACGTTACACGCTCTTTCACTGGCCCCACGGGAATCGAGCTCAAGACTTATCTTCCCACCGCCGCTAGCTCGGCGATTCTCGTCGCGTTCGCGTGGGCAGAAGGCCTTGCACGGTCCTTCACTATTCCATCTGGCTTCGGGTTTCTTGTGCCGCAGACATCGCGCAGAGTCTGAACAACTTCTCGCCTGCACCTTCGTCGATCAGAAGTTTCCGCATCGCGCTCCGGAGGGCGCGAGAGTCATGCGTGCGTTCTTTGGAGGTGAGAGTGCAGAGAGTCTGAGCTCGCAATCGGATGAAGAGATTGCGGAGTTAGCTCTCACGCAGTTGCGGAACATTCTCGGTCCAATTCCGGAGCCGTCGTTTCACACGGTTCGCCGCTGGCCTCGGAGCCTGCCGCAGTATGAGGTCGGGCATCTGGAACGGATAGAGCGGCTGGAGGCGATAGTCGCGCAGACTCCTGGTCTGCACCTGCTCGGGAACAGCTATCGGGGTGTCGGGATTCCGGACCTCATCCGCGACGCCCGGGCCGCTGCGCGAGCAATCGCAAACGACTGAGTCCGGGTCTTCGCCGGCCAGAAACCTCAAAAATCTTTCACAAAACACTTGCATCCTTCTCTCCTTCGAGTTATCTAAGATATATCTTACGATGTATCGTAAGGGAAGGAGATTCGAATATGTTTTACAGATTTATGCATTTTCACGAAGGAAGAGGCCGAGGTGAGGAGTGCTGCGGCCGCGATGAGCGTGGCCACTCGCGCTTTGGCCGCCACGGTGGTCACGGAGGCTGGGAGCGCGGTTTTGGCGGGGGTCGCGAGCGGTTTCTCGATCCCGGCGACCTTTCGCTGCTCATCCTGCAACTGCTTTCAGAGAAGCCGAGCTATGGCTATGAGCTCATCAAGTCCATCGAGGAGCGGCTTTCCGGCGGCTATGCGCCGAGTCCTGGAGTCGTTTATCCGACACTGACGCTGCTTGAAGAGCGAGGCTTCGCTCAAGTCGTTGAGCCCAGCGAAGGCGGCCGTAAGACCTACGCCATCACCGATGCCGGACGCAAGGAGCTGACCGACAATGCTGCGAGGCTTCGCGAGATCACCGAGCGGATGGAGCACACGGGGCATGCATTCCGTCGCGGACGCTCACCGCAGATCATGCGTGCGTTCCGAAATCTTGGCGAAGCTGTGCGGCTGCGAATGTTTCGCGGTGACCTTACGCCGGAGCAGATTGCGAAGATCGCCGAGGCGATCGACAAGGCAGCGCAGGCGATCGACAGCGTCTAGTTGAGGTGAGCAGTTAATCGGCGGCGAGCGAGAGCTGTTGGCGCTCCTCGCGCTGCGCCTCTCGCCTGCGCTTCCACCAGTTGCCGATAGCAATCTGGAAGGGATGCTCGACCCACTTGCGCACGGCCATCGCCAGCAGCACAACGAAGACGTAGCTGATCCACGGATCGATCCGCGCGACATGCAGACGCTCAGGCAGATGGTGATCATGGATGAGCTGATAGACGTTGAAGTGCAGCAGGTACATCGCGTAGGTTGATGTGCCGATGGCGACAAGCGGACGCCAGGAGAAGAGGCTCGCGAGCGGGCTGGGGCCGGCGAGGCCAAGGATGATGGCGCCGAAGACCGGCGTCAACAGGCCGCCGTGCACGAGGATGTAGGGCATCTGCGTGGAAAGGTGGTAGCAGCAGAACCATCCCGCCGCGAAACCGCATAGGCCCACGATCATCCTTCCGCGCACGCCGAGCTTCGCCTCCTCGTGAATCTTCCCGATGGTGATGCCGCAGAGGAAGGTGCAAAGGTAAGGAAGCGGCGTGTACTTGAGGAACTCGATATAGACGCCGGTGCTGTAGCGATCCGGCGCGTGTGCGAGATGGTCGGGATTGGTCCACAGATAGATCATGTGCGGCAGCATGCCGAGCAGCCAGAAGGCGAGCCCCATCACGAGGAGCTTGCCGACGTTCTTCGGCAACTTGAACTTCACCAGCCAGGGAAAGAGCAGATAGAGAGCGACTTCGCACGAGAGTGTCCAGCTCACCGTGTTCCAGAAGGTCGCGAGACGCGGGAAGAAACCCTGAATGAGCAGAGGTGTTGTGATGACGCCCGCAACGAACTGTGCGTGGGAGCGCGCCTGCCATTCGACTGCCAGCATCGGAATGGAGACGAGCATCGTCAGCAGATAGACGGGGTACAGGCGGCTGGCGCGCGCAACCCAGAAGTCAAGCGGGTTCACGCCACCTGGGCGATGCGCGTAGTTGTAGTAGAGGATGAAGCCGGAGATGACGAAGAAGAAGCTGACAAAGACGTAGCCGATGTCGATGATGGGATAGAGAGTGAAACGCGGATGTGCCGCCCAGGTGAGGCCGCTGGGCGTGAAGTGGAAGAGCATGATCGTCAGCGCCAGCAGCGAACGGATGCCGGTGAGCGCCGGCAGCGCCGGTCTGCGCATCGATGCCGTTGCTGCGGACTTCCCGGCCTTCCTGGACCTCGGCTGCAACTTGCCGGCGGGCTCTCCTGTTGATGTAAGAGCCCTCTCTTCAAAGACCTGTATCATCCAGTTCGTTCCACTTCCATCTGAATAAGACGCTCCTCGAAGCGTCCGAGTCGCGTCACAGCAGCCTTTTTCAAGGGCTATTGCGGTTCCGCGTGTTGCATTAAGACGGGCCCGGTGGCAATCGAGACTACCGCGCGACTACCGGACCTCGACATGCGTAAATCCAAGACCCTCCAGCAGGGCGGTCACCGCAACACGAGCATTGTTGGATGCGGCGTCAAGGATTCCATCGCTCAAGGCCGCCTGTTGCAGTTCGGTCTGCGCCTTCGCCCGTGTGGCAGATTCGAGATTTGGATCCGCACTCACGAAGATGCCTGTATTACGTGAGTAGACGCGGCTTTTGGTTTCATCGACCGTCGTAGCAAATACCTGACTTGGCGGCAGCGTGAGCTGGATGCTGCGGCCGTTTGCAGTCTCGGAGATCTGCACGCTCTCCGGTTTCAACTGGCTCAGATCCACCCCGGCTATGGTGTTTCCGTGCACGATCATCAGCAGCTTGTCGCCGACAAGGGCGTCGGGAAGGAGCGGGTTCGATTCGTTGCCCTCCACGATGGTGTCGAGCGAGTACTTGACCGTCTCCAGCCGATTCAGCCGTTGAATCTTTTCGACGACGTCAGGTGCCGAGATCTCGGTGAGCGATCTTCCGGCGATGGCGGAGGCGAGTCGTCCGGGCCATCCGCTGCGGGCTCGGTGAACAAAGACGCCGAGCACCGCGCCGCCTATCAGCAAGCTCAGAATGACAGTGACGAGTACGCCTGATCCTCGCCTGCGTCCGTAGCCGTACTCGTACTGCGAGGTCACGCTTCAACCTCGGCGCGCACGATGCGCTCGGCTCCGCGAAGGCCGCGGTTTGCGTAGCTTGCCTTCACGAATGAGTGGAAGAGCGGATGCGGCTCGAGCGGCTTCGACTTGAATTCTGGGTGGAACTGGCAGCCGAGGAAGAACGGATGGCCCGGAATCTCGACGATCTCGACATAGGTCGCATCGGGAGTCGTTCCGGTGAGGCGGAGGCCGGCGCCGGTAAGGATGGGTTCGTACTCGCGGTTGAACTCGTAGCGATGGCGGTGACGCTCGCTGATCTCGGTCTGGCCATAGGCCCTGGCGGCGATGGAGTCGGGCTGCAGAATGCACGTCCACGCGCCGAGACGCATGGTGCCGCCCATCTCTTCGACGCCAATGAGTTCGCGGAGCTTATAGATGATGCGATGCGGCGTGGAGGGATCGAATTCGCCGGAGTTTGCTTTCGAGAGGCCGCAGACGTTGCGTGCGTACTCGATGCAGGCGGTCTGCATGCCAAGGCAGATGCCGAAGTACGGCACCTTGTTCTCGCGCGCGTAGCGGATCGCGTTGAGCATGCCCTCGATGCCGCGTTTGCCGAAGCCACCGGGAACCAGGATGCCGTCGAAGCCCTCAAGTTGCGATTCGTAATTTTCGACTTCGAGGCCTTCGGCTTCAAGCCAGGTGACACGCAGCTTCAGGTTCTCGGCGAGCGCGCCGTGCACGAGCGCTTCTTTCAGCGACTTGTAGCTGTCCTCGTACTCGACATATTTGCCGACGATGCCGATGGAGACCTCGTCCGCGGGGTTGTAGGCGCGGTGAACGAGATCCTTCCATTTGGTGAGGTCGGCCTCCTTCGCCTCGATGCGGAGGTACTTCAGTGCGAGCGCGTCGACGCCTTCGATGGCGAAGTTCAGAGGGACCTCGTAGATGCTGGGGACGTCGCGCGCGACGACAACAGCGGCCTCTTCGACGTTGCAGAAGGCGGCGATCTTCGTACGCATCTCGCGCGGCACGGCGCGGTCGGCGCGGCAGAGCAGAATGTCCGGTTGAATTCCGATGGAGAGCATCTCCTTGACGGAGTGCTGGGTGGGCTTGGTCTTCAGTTCCTGAGCGGCGGCGATCCAGGGAATGAGCGTGACGTGCACAAAGCAGGTGTTGTCGCGGCCCATCTCCTGCCGCATCTGGCGGATGGCCTCGAGGAATGGGAGCGACTCGATGTCGCCGACGGTGCCGCCGATCTCGACGATGGCTACGTCGCAGTCGGCGCCGATCTTGCGTGCGGCGGCCTTGATCTCATTCGTCACGTGCGGAATGACCTGCACGGTCTTACCGAGGTAGTCGCCGCGGCGCTCCTTGGTGATGATCTGCTCGTAGATGCGTCCGGTGGTGAGATTGTTATCGCGCGAGAGCTTGGCGTGCGTGAAGCGCTCGTAGTGGCCGAGGTCGAGATCGGTTTCTGCGCCGTCGTCGGTAACGAAGACCTCGCCGTGCTGGAAGGGGCTCATGGTGCCGGGGTCGACGTTGAGGTACGGGTCGAACTTCATGAGGTTGACGCGCAGGCCGCGCGCCTCCAGCAGGCAGCCGATGGAGGCTGCGGCCAGGCCCTTGCCCAGCGAAGACACAACACCGCCTGTCACAAAGATGTACTTTGCTGACACGATAGCGACCTCTTTAATTGTGAGAATTGGTTGTGCCTGGCGTGCACAATCAAGTATACCGCAGTCGTCGACTGGTAATTTGCGATAGTGTTTCAACAGGTTCCCGGGCCCGGATGAGGTTATTTCCCAAACTGAGTCATGGTTTGCTGGCGGTGGAGCGGCGCACGTATCTGGCGCTGCGAGCGCTGGCGGATAGACGGCTGGCTGCGAGGGCGCGGCGCAAGGGCGAAAGCCCGAAACCCGACCATCTGCTGACGGGTGAACGTGGCGAAGACCATGCGTTTTTTCACCTGCGGTCGCTGGGATATACGATCGTCGCGCGGCGGTGGGTGTCGGCGCGGGTGAAGGGCGACCTCGACCTGGTGGGATGGGATGGCGACACCCTGGTGGTCTTCGAGGTGAAGACACGGACGGCGCGCGATCTGTTTCCGGCAGAGGTGGCCGTGAATCCGGCGAAGCAGAAGCAGCTTCGGAAGCTGACCGCGGCGTGGCTGGGGCAGTTGCCAGGGCGGCATCGCGCGCGGGTGCCGGTGCGGTTCGATGTGGTGTCGGTCTATCTCGTCACCGACAAGCCGGAGTTTGAGCACATGCCAGGCGCGTTTCCCTACCGGGAACCAAGGTAAGTGGTATCCATCGCCAGGATTTCGGTGTCTATAGTAGAGAGGTGATCTAGAGCGTGATGAAGGAGTGGTCTGCCAGATGAGCCTGATGGAAGCACCTGAGTATGACGAACGCGGCGAACGCCGGAAGTTCAACCTTCTGATCGGTGGCGGTGTGGCGATTCTGCTGCTGCTGGTTCTTACTTTCGCGGGCTACATCACGGGGCATGGATGGCTATTCACGAACCTCGGCGCCGAGCATCGCGTGAACCAGTTCTTCGACGCGCTCGAGGCCAAGGACTATCAGAAGGCCTACGACATCTATGAGAACGGGCATGCCGATTCCGGCTACCCGCTGGCGCGGTTTACTGAGGACTGGACGACTCACTCGCCGATAAAGGCTCCCATTACCTCCCACCACGTGGACATCTCGAAGACTGACGGAAGCGGAATGTTCGGCACGGGCGTCATCGTTGCCGTGCGTGTGAATCTTGAGGACGGCATCGTGCCGGCGGATCCCGGCGAGCCGCCGAACACCAAGCCCGGACACAAGATATTCATGTACGTGAATCGCTCCGACGGCACAATGACGTGGCCGGCGCCACACATTCTGCAGTATTAACTTTCGCCCAGTACAGCGGCCTGCGGATTGGCCTTCAGGCTGAGGCTGAGTACGGTCATCATCGAAGCTGCCGCCAGGGGAACGCAGAGGCCGGCGGAGAGCGAATGCGTCCATCCGGAGAGCGCTCCCGTAGCGAGCGGAAGTGCGGACGAGCCAACCCCCGCCAGAGCGAAGATGGCGCGCGACTCGCGTTGGCGAAGGACGATCGATAACAGCAGCGGATAGATGGGCCCCGCTCCGAGGCCGACCATCAGGGCAGCGACGACGCTGGCAGCGGCGCCGGGCCATGCGACGAGAATCGCAAGGCCGACAGCGGCGAGGCCGGCGCTCACGGTTAGAACGGCGCGCTCGCTCAGGCGCGCGGAGACGCGGAGCGAGTTGATAAGGCGGCTGCTGAGCAGACCGGCCCAGAAGGCGGTCGCGGCACCGATCGTGATCTTCGCCGTCTCGCCGAGCCGCTGCGCGTAGGCCGTCAGCCAGCCTCCGGTCGAGCTCTCGATCCCCGTCGCGCAAAAGACAAGGATCAACAAGGCGAGTGGAATCTGTGCGAGCGGCCATCGCGTGGCTGCGGGAACAGAATTGCTGGACGGATCGGGTGACCCGGGCGCGAGAGACTCAAGCGCGAGCCATACCCAGAGCGCAAACGCCGCGAAGAAGGCCGCGAGACCGAGGAGAGTGTGGAGAGGCCGCACTGCGTTGGCTCCGGCCTTGAGTGCCTGGCCTCCAAGAGCAAGCCATGGGCCTGCGCAGGCGCCGGCAGCCCAAAGCAGGTTGAGCCGCATCATCTCGACGCGGCGCTCCTCAGCAAATTGCCGGGAGACGAGAAGACTCGTCGAGGTCATCGCGATGCCGAGGCCCAGGCCGTAGACGACGATTGCTGCGAAGGCCCAGTCGCGGCTCGCAAAACCGAGCCAGAACGCGCCGGCCGATGTCAGCAGTGCGCCGCGCGCGATGGAGCGGTTCATGCGGCCGCGCGAGAGAAGTGCTCCAGTTGTTGTCGCCAGAAAGAAGCAGAACAGCAGCAGGCCGCCCCGCGCGTCGCCGAGACTCCAGCGACGGAGCAATAGCGGCAGCAGAGCGCCAGGAAGCGCCACGCCGACACCCGTAGCGGCGAATCCAAGGTACAGTCCTATCTTCAAAGCGATCCCTCGTCCTGGCGCGGCATGTTCTCTCGACATGCTACGTGTTCGCAGGGCTTAGCCTCGGTATCGCATCTGCACGCGCATCGAAGGTTACCCGAGATGGCCCGCAGCATCGCTGCCGAGCAACTTGCCGAGCGAGTCCAGGAACGGGCGCTGTGCGGGCAGGATGGTCTCCCGCGCGTCGTCGACCGAGAACCACCGGCCGCGGTCGACCTCTGGAACTTCGATCATCCGCTTGGATCGAGGCGGCCACTCGACCTCGCAAGTGATGCTGCTGAGTTCCTCGGGATTGCAGTCACCCTCAAACGCCCACGCCTCCACCAGCTTGCCGCTCAGCTGGCGAATCGTGCCGAGCGAAAGAAATTCACCGTTGGGAATGTTGGGGATAAAGCTGGTCTCTTCCTGAAACTCGCGCTTCGCGGCCTCAAGTGGTTCTTCGTCATCAAGGAACTGCCCTTTGGGGATCGTCCACGCGCCCTTGTCTTTGGTCTCCCAGAACGGGCCGCCAGGGTGCACGAGGAAGACCTCGATGCGGCGGTTACGAATCCTGTACATCAACAATCCCGCGCTGCGTTTTGGCATCTGCTCTGCAAGCTCCGAAAGTTCTACAGCAGCTGCGGAACGATCTCCGTGGCCGTTCCTAACAGAATCTCATCAAACGCGTCCGCATTCTGCGGCTCCTCGGGTCCGATGTACATGGTGCGGATACCGCGCTGGTTCGCAATGTTCACGAAGCCCGCGGCGGGGTAGACGGAGCCCGATGTACCAATGACGAGTAGAACCGTCGAGCGGTCGAGCTCGCGATAGATGCCCTCCATATCCAGCGGGATCTCCCCGAACCAGACGATGTGCGGACGAACGGGCTCGCCACAGGCGTCGCAGCTCGGAAGCGCATTCGCGGACTCGTAGAACTTTCGGTCGACGAATGGCTGCTCGCAGATCACACAGCGCGACTGGAAGAGCTCGCCATGCATGTGATGAAGGTGGCGCGAGCCCGCACGCTCGTGCAGGTCGTCGACGTTTTGTGTGCACAGATAGAAGCGATCACCCATCTGCTCTTCGATGGCAGCCAGTGCCCGGTGCGCCGCGTTGGGTTGCGCAGCCATCGCGTCGCGCCGGCGCATGGAGTAGAAACGCCAAACCAGCTCGGGGTTCGCCTCCCAGGCCTCCGGCGTGGCGACCTCCTCCACGCGATGACCGTTCCAAAGGCCGCCTGATCCGCGAAAGGTTGCGAGACCGCTCTCGGCGGAGATGCCCGCGCCGGTGAGCACGAAGAGCCGGTCCTGTGCACCAAAGCGCATAAGCGATTATCACCGCTCCAGACACACTCATCGTCCTGCGGTTATCAAAGCTATGTAAGTTGTTGGAAATTAATGCTGGTCTTCGAGCTTCGAGATCTGATCCTGATCGAGCTCGTTGCGGATCTGGACCTGATAATGCAAGGTCGCCTTCCCGAGATCCGCACGCGCCTGCTCGATGCGATCGATCTGTGCGAACAGGGCGCCCTCGTCCAGCGTCTTGGAGTGGGTCATCGCCTCCATGCGCTGCTCTTCCTGCTCCAGGCTCTCGTAGCGCTTGAGCAACATGGGCCGGTTCGTTTCGAAGATGCTGTCCATGTGCCGCTGCTGATCGTCGGTGAGTTTCAGTTGTTTGGCGAAGTGCTTGTCGTCCCACCAGCGGCCGGGCGGTCCCGACCTGAAGACCGCCGTGCATTCTTGCGGAACTGTTGCGGTTCATGCCTGAGGGAACGTTGGGAGATCCCGAGAATCCGCCCATATCTCCGCTATGCATGCCGCCCGGAAAGCCACCGCCGCCAGGACCTCCGCCGTGACGCTGCGCCATTGAGGTCATCGGCACAGAAAGTGCCACCAGAAGCGCGAGCGCCAGCGTCGCATGCAAAAGCACGCGATTTGGACGCACGAGCATCTGGTTGCACGGAGACATTTAGTTCGAAACCTCAGGAATCGCGCGACGGCGCGCCGTCCGCGACGAGACGTTCAAATCGGAGGTCGATACCCGCGGCCCGATCTGCTCGCTGAGCTCATTGTCGATCGAGAGCATGAGGCTGTTGTCCTGCGCGAGCTCGTCATCCGAGGGAGCCGAGATCGTGTGCGAGGGCCGCGTGACAACCGTGCCCTGTTGATTGACGTGCATGTGCGCGCCGAGGGCGACGCCGAAGATCAGCACACCGGCCACGGTCGCTCCCCAGCCCGGCATTGAGTTCCAGTTGAGCACCCAGCGGGACGGTGCCTCAATGCGCGCGGCACGCAGCTCCGCCCAGCGGAGGCTGGCATAGCTGAGATCGCCGATGGCAGCGCCGAGCGAGGTCAGCTCCTTCTGGCATTTTGCGCAGCTCTCAATGTGAAGCCGGACGCTCATATCACTGCGATCTCCGGCAAGAATGTTTGCGAACTGTTCGTCGGAAAGATGTTCAACGTTCATCGCCGTCCTCCCATCCGCGCGCGCACGGTGCGCACAGCGCGATGCAGGTGCGTCTTTACTGTATTGATCGGCATGCCCATCGTTGCGGCGATGTCGCCGAGGTCCATCTCCTCCTGGAAGCGGAGTACAAACGCGGTGCGCTGATTGAGCGAGAGCGTCTGCAGGATCGCAGCTACCTCGCGCGCACGCTCGCGGGCCAGCAACTGTTCTTCAGGCGAGCTTGCGGCACTCGGCAGCATGCCGGCGATCTCTGTCACGTCGGCCGCGGTCTTGCGCACCTGCTTCCAGAAGCGGAACTTTTGCGTGCGCTGATAGTCGCGGACGAGGTTCAGCGCAATGGAATGGAGCCAGGTTTGTACGCTGCAATCGCCGCGGAAGTTGTGGCGGTTAGTCCACGCCTTTACGAAGCAATCCTGCACAATGGAGGCGGCGAGGTCCTCGTCGCCGAGCGAGAACGTGACAAACCGCAGCAGCCTCGCACGGTGCGTCTGGACCAGGTCTTCGATATCGTCCAGCTCGGTGAGCGCACGCTCACGGCTGGAAAGGCGGAGAACATCCGTCGCCATAGCCATTTGCATGCAAGCGTAGACGGATTTTGGCCGCTTGGCGAGTACAGGGCCAAATTTTATCGCTTCACGACGCTCACTCGTTGGGCTCGACCGACCATCGCACCGACCATGGGCCCAGTATCTGCGGGGCAGGCTCGGAACCCTCCAACCAAAACGCCTCGCCGAGACTGGACGCGGTAAAGGCGTTCGAAGGCTTCGCACACAGGTTGGCCTGGAGGCGGAGCCGGCCCGCGTTCTTCACCGCCCATTCACATTCGAACTGGCCCCCGGAGTGAACCTGGTGGCTACCGCACGGCTCGATTCCGTCCAAAAGCGGCAGAATGCGTTCCCGGCGGACGGCCAGGAGGCGCCGATACCAGTCAAGCTGCGCGGCGTGGGATGAATCATTCAGCTCTTCCCAGCGCAGTTTCGCCGAGAGAAAGGTGGATTCGGCCTGCGGGTCCGGGGCCCGGCGCAGCGTCTCCTCATCGACCTGGCTCGTCTCAGCCAGCTGTTTGGCACGGCCCCGGCGAACTGCCTCGGCGAGTTCGCCGCCGTAATCCGAGAAGAACGGAAACGGCGTGGTTGCTGCCCATTCTTCGCCCATGAACAACATCGGAATCTGCGGCAGCAGCAGATAAATCGCTGCAACCGCACGCACGGCCTCGGGCTTGGCCAGTTTGTCGATGCGCTCGCCAAAGAGCCGGTTCCCAATCAGATCATGTGTCTGGATGAAGCTAACGAACGCAATCGTGGGAACTGATGTTCGCTCGCCTGGCGAGCAGGAGATCTTTCCACTGAAGAAACCCTCCGCCAGCGCGCGTGCCAGCTCCTCCGTCTCGTAGCGACGATTCGAGTCTTCAGGATTGCAGTCGCCGCTCATCGAGAGCCCGAGCATGTGGTCGACCGCATGATTCCACTGCGCGGCGTACGGCGTGCGGCCGCGCGCATCGCGCTTCAGCAGTGGCGCGATGCTCTTCTCGTCCTCGAGAATGAGATGGATGGTGCGATTGCCCGCGGCCGCGTGAACGCGCTCCGCGATCTCATCGAGGATGTGGTGCGGGCTGGTGTCGATCATCGCGTGCGAGGCATCGATTCGCAGGCCGTCGACATGAAATTCACGCGTCCAGTAGATGGCGTTTTGCACGATGAACTCGCGCACCTCGCGGCAGTACGGTCCATCGAAGTTCAACCCTGGACCCCACGCTGTCTTGTGGCACTCGCTGAATATCTGCGGGAAGTATTTCGGAATGTAGTTGCCCTCGGGGCCGAAGTGGTTGTAGACCACATCGAGAATCACCATGATGTTGCGTGCATGTGCGGCGTCGATGAACGCCTTCAAATCCTCGGGGCGGCCGTAGGTCGAATTCGGTGCATAGAGCTGCACGCCGTCATAACCCCAGCTGCGCTGTCCTGCGAACGCGCAGATGCACATCAGCTCCACAGCAGTGACGCCAAGATTCTGCAGATGATCCAGCTTGCCGATCGCCGCGCGAAACGTTCCTTCCGGCGTGAACGTTCCGATATGCAGCTCATACAGCACTGCCTCGCTCCAAGGGCGACCGCGCCACTCCGCATCACTCCACCGGAAAGCATCGGCGTCGATGACCTCGCTTGGCCCATGCACGCCGACAGGCGCGTACCGAGATGCCGCGTCTGGCACGCGCGCCCCATCCGGAAGCACGAAGCGGTAACGCGTCCCCGCGCCCGCGCCTTGAACGACAAGTTCATGCCATCCGTTGCCGCTGCTGTGCATCGCCAGAGGCTCACGAGCGTTCGATGCATCCTCGTCGATCGCTACTTGCACGCTCGACACAGCTGGAGCGAACAACCGGAAGTTGACCCCACCTGTAGCACACGCCTCGGGACCAAAGCGTGGCGCGAACTCTCCCGTCGGCAAAGCGGAGTTCGCAGAGGTCTTCTCGCTTTGCTCTGAGCTCGGTTTATGGATCCTGTTGTCGTCGGAAGAAGATTCGGGCATCGCTTTGCTCATATGCGTTCACCAATCGCTGCTCTGCGAACGCAGATAACCTTTCCAAGGCGAGACGTACGTGCCCGAGCCGGCGAGCTAGTTTGGATCGCGACGTCGCGTCGAAGAGACCGCTCCCATCACGCCGGCTCCCAACAGCACAATGGCGATGGCGATAATCCAGTGCTCAGGCACATGTGCCAGGTGCGCTACATACGCAACCCCGGCGACCAAAATAATCGTTCCAATCAAATACAAAGTGAAGGACATCTAACTCCTCCGGTGCATCGGCACAATCTGAGAGGCCCTTCTCTACGATGCAGATTCAGCGGCTTACGTCACTCAGCGACGTTTCGTGCATGCGATAAAGCGCGTCGTATGCCGCTGCACGGACAACATGGAAGTAGCCCGAAGCAACCAAATACAGCACGCCAACACCCATCCACCACCACATCAGAAACGACTGTGATTCGACGCTCTCAAACGGCAGCGGGCACGCCGAGAAGACCATCGCCAGCACAACCAGCGCGACCTTGACGATGCCCATCACGAGATTGATTTCGATGAGCTTCGACTTGAGAGGACCAAGTCGCATCGCTGCGTGCAGGCTCTCGAAGGCTCCGAGACCGCGCGACATCGCCAGCACTGGAGCAATGCGCAGAATCCAGCTCACCACAGCCCAGAGCACGAACAGCAGCAGTGTGACCGTCACTGCCATTGCGAAGCCCGGAACGTAGGACGGTTCGAGCCCTCGCTCCATTGGCGTCCAGACATGACTTCCCGCGATGCCGACGAGCAGTGTGAACCACAATGTCACGAGCGCCGCAAACGCGTAGGCGCGCAACATCGCAAGGAGGATCGTGGTCCATCGCCGCATTTTCAGCGCCGAATCCCATCGGCGCAACACCTTGCTGCGCCCCACACCCGCAAAGACCGACCACGCCGCGATCCCACCGAGCAGCGGCCAGAGCAGCGCCAGCACATCCGTGGTCCCGCGCGCAACAAGTCCGCCGCGCGCCAGTATCGGTTCAATGTCATGAAGCTTCAGGGCCCAGACCATCACTGCGTCGTGCGCAAAGAACCAGATCAGAGCTGCGGCGATCAAACCAAAACTCCACCGCCATACCAGTTCCAGTCCAGTAAGCGATGGCCGCTTCCACACCGCGGCCATCACGCCGACAAACGACTGCGTTCCGCGCACCGGAGCGTTCCCGCGGCTGGTGTTCGCCGCAGGCCGCACTGCACTGTTGCTCACTTCACCACCAGGTTGACGAGCTTGCCCTTGACCACAATCGTCTTCACTACCGTCTTACCCGCGATGCGCGCAGCCACCTTCTCGTCGCCGAGCGCCGCCTCCTTGATTGCCTCTTCATCCGCGCCCGCAGGGAGTTTCACAACGCTTACCAGTTTGCCGTTCACTTGCACCGGAACCTCGATCTCGCTCTCACGCGCCAACTCCGCGTCGGCCTTCGGCCAGGGCTGACGCAGCACCGACTCGCGCTCGCCAATCTCCTCCCACAGCTCCGCCGCCACAAACGGAGCAAACGGAGCCAGCAGCAGAACCAGCGTGCGCAATACCTCAGCAATCGTCGCCGCCGAGATCTCGCCCGAGTCCATCTTTGCTTCGGCCGCGGTCATCTCGTTCACCAGGATCATGATCGCGGCGATGCAGGTGTTGAAGTGCCAGCGTCCGCTGAAGTCCTCGGTGATCTTCGCAATCGTCTGGTGCAGCGTACGCAGCAGCGCGGCGCCCGCCGGAGTCTGCGCAGCAAAGGCCTTCGCGGCAATCTCATCTGCCATGAGCTCCGCGCTCGATGCCGCGAACCGCCGGCGCAAACTTTGTGACCAGCCGGTACACGCGCGCCAGGAATCGGCTGATGCCGGCAACGCCCTCCTCCTGCCACTCAAGGTCACGATCTGGCGGCGCGGCGAACAACGCGTACATGCGCGTCGCGTCCGCGCCATAGCGCGCAATCATGTCATCGGGCGAGACGACGTTGCCTTTCGACTTCGACATCTTCGCGCCGTCTTTGATGACCATGCCCTGCGTGAAGAGCCGCGTCGCCGGCTCATCATTCTTGATCATGCCGAGATCGCGCATCACCTTCGTCCAGAAGCGCGAGTAGATGAGGTGAAGAATCGCGTGCTCCACACCGCCGATGTACTGGTCGATCGGGAACCAGTAGTTCACCTTCGCGGAGTCGAACGGCGCGGTCGCATTGTGCGCGTCGGTGTAGCGGTAGAAGTACCAGCTCGAGTCGACGAAGGTGTCCATCGTGTCAGTCTCGCGCCGCGCGGGACCACCGCACTTCGGGCACGTCGTGTTCACGAACTCCGGCACCTTCGCGAGCGGGCTTCCGCCCTCTTGCGTGATATCGACGTTCTCCGGCAGCAGGACTGGCAGCGCACTCTCCGGCACCGGAACGATTCCGGCGTTTGGATGATCTTTGTCCTGCTCACGGCACTTCTCGCAGTACACCATCGGGATCGGCGTGCCCCAGTAGCGCTGGCGGCTCACACCCCAATCCTTCAGCCGATACGTGGTCGTGCGCTTGCCGAAGCCACGCTCCTCCGCAAAGCGCCCCATCTTCTCCTGAGCTTCGAGCACCGCCTCTCCGGTCCACTCACCGGAGTTCACCAGCACGGCGTCATCCTCGCCGAGATACGGCAGCGCGAGATCGCCAGAGTCGTCATCCGCCCCGCCCGACGTCGCCGGTGCAACGACGCGCTTGATCGGCAGACCATACTTCGTCGCGAACTCGTAGTCGCGCTCGTCGTGCGCGGGCACGCTCATAATCGCGCCGGTACCGTAGTCCGCAAGGATGTAATTCGCAACCCAGATCGGCAGCGTCTCGCCGGTAAACGGATTCACCGCTTCGCGGCCCGTCGGCACGCCGTGCTTTTCAATGGTGCCGATGTCCCCCGTCTCCTTCGCGGCCTTCTGTTCCGCAATCATCTTCTCGACGGCGGGCGCCAGCTTCTCATCGAAGCTCGCCCAGTGCTTCACCAGTGGATGTTCCGGCGCAAGCTGAATCGAGGTCGCGCCGAAGATCGTGTCGATTCGCGTTGTGAATACCGTCACCGTCAGCGAATCCGTGCACTTGTACACCGGAAACGTGACGTCGGCTCCTTCGCTGCGGCCGATCCAGTTGCGCTGCATCGTGCGCACCTTCTCCGGCCAGCCCGGCAGCTTGTCGAGCCCGTCCAGCAGCTCGTCCGCGTAGTTTGTGATGCGCAGGAACCACTGCTCCAGTTCGCGCTGCTCGACGAGCGTGTCCTCATGCCGCCAGCAGTAGCCATTCACCACCTGCTCGTTCGCCAGCACGGTGCAACACTGCGGGCACCAGTTCACCTTGCTCGACTTGCGATATGCGAGCCCGCGCTCGTACATCTTCAGGAAGAACCACTGATTCCAGCGGTAGTACTCCGGGAGGCAGGTCGTCACCTCGGTGCCGGCCCAGTCATAGCTGAAGCCCATGCGCCGCATCTGCTGGCGCATCGCCGCGATGTTGCTCAGCGTCCATTCGCGTGGCGGCGTGTTGTTGTTGATCGCCGCATTCTCCGCCGGCAAACCAAACGCGTCCCAGCCCATCGGATGCAGCACGTTATAGCCGCGCATCCACATGTAGCGCGCCAACGCGTCGCCGATGGAGTAGTTGCGTACATGGCCCATGTGCAGCTTGCCGCTCGGATACGGCAGCATCTCCAGGCAGTAAAACTTCGGCTTGCCGCCCGCGTGGTCCTCGGCACGGTAAAGCGCGGCATCGGCGTCCCACCGCGCCTGCCACTTCGGCTCGATCTCCGCCGGGTTATACCTCTCCGCAGCCGCGGTCAGTGCGGCATCTTTCGTGAACTCTGGCATCTCTCCATTGTAAAGAACCCGTGCCCGCAGAGGTCTGCCGCTCAAACGCAAGACGGCCCGGAACTCTTCGCTCCGGGCCGCTCTCGCTTCGCAAATGCTGGAGGGTTTAGTGAATCGTGAGGCTTACGGTTGTGGTGGCAGAGGTTCCCCCGCCGGACGCCTTCACCGTAATCGTCTTCGTCGTTCTCGATGCGTTCCTTCCAACCGTGATATTCATCGTCGTTGTTCCTGCTGCGGACAAGGAACTCGGCGAGAACGTCACCGTTTGTGCGCCGCCCTGGCCCGAAGCCGAGAACGTCACCGCTCCCGTCGTGGTGCCCGTCAGTGTGATCGTCGAAGCTGCCCGAGGAGCCGCGCGCAACCGTGAGCGACGCCGGTGAGGCCGAGATCGTATAGCTCGACTTCGTTGCGCTCACCGTCAGGTTTACGCTCGTCGAATGCGACAGGCTCCCGCTCGTTCCCGTAATCGTGATCGAGTACGTTCCCGCCGTCGTTCCAGCGGCCACGACAAACGTCGCCGCCGAGGTCTGCGATCCGCTGATCGACGCCGGACTGAACTGCACCGTCACACCCGAAGGCATGTTCGACGCCGACAAAGCCACCGCCGACGAGAACCCACCGATCGCTGATATCGAGATCGTCGAGCTTCCGCTGCTGCCCTGCGTCACGGTCACCGACCCCGGATTCGCCGCAATCGTGAAGTCCGGCGTCTGCGTCTGAGTTCCGCCCAGCGCATTCACCAGCGCGGGTGTGGGGCTGCCCCAGCCGGTCACCAGGTCATATCCCGTCACCGCCGAGTAGCTGCCCGAGGTCCCGCTCGTGATGTCGTGGAAGTCCGTCGCATAGGCCGAGCCGACATTCTGCTGATAGATCGTCGGATTAATGAACCCCGCCGGCCCCTGGCTATTCGCCGCCAACTGCTGATTCACCAACGCGAGGTATCCCGCCCACATCGGCGCAGCAAAACTGGTCCCGCCATACTCGTTCGCGAGGCAGGCCTTCTGGTCCGCACAGGTATAGAAGGTGAAGTTTGCATTCGCCGAAACATCCGGCCCGTTGCGCAGTGTCGTCGATCCCTTGTTGCTGGAGTTGATGACGCCCGCAATCTGCTGCCACGACGGAATCGCGATGCTGTCCGGCGAAATGCCGCCGCCCGAGTCCACCCACGCCGTCTCCGATGCCCATGGTCCCGCGGCACTCGAGGTCACCAGGTCCGTTCCGCCGACTGAGATCACGTACGCGTTATCTGCCGGCCACGCCGCGCTCGCCCCCGTCTTCGTCCACGTCGAGCTATCCCCCGACGCCGTAAAGAACGACTGCCCCTGCGACGCCATCTTCTGGAAGTACGGATTCAGCGTGCTCGGATCCGCTGGCGTCCATCCCCACGAGCAGCCGATCGTCGTCGGCAGCGGGCTGTGCGTCGTCATCGCGCTGATGATCGCCGTATCCGTCGAACCAACATACATCGTCAGGCTCGCGAGCCCCGGCGCCATGCCCAGCGCCTGCGTCATGTCCAGCGTCTGCTCCGTGTCGTCGCAGTTGCCGCCCGCACGAGTATCCACGCAACTCGTGCTCGTTCCATCCGTCGACAGCAACGTGATGATGTTCCCCGGATACGTCTGCTTCGCATTCGTGTAGTACGTCTGCAGGTCGGCGAGATCCGTTCCCACATACTCCAGCAGACCGAGGTTCTGTCCTGCGCCCGTCAGGCTTCCGCTGCCGTAATAGGCCGCACGCATATCGCTGCCCAGGAACGATGCCGAAGGTCCGCTGCCCGTCGTCGCGTGCGACACAACCTTGTTCGCATCCACACCCATCGCCGCCGCATACGCCGACTTCGACACAAACAGCGGATGCGGAGTCGAGTAGTTATCCAACCCCGACACGTGCCAAAGATTGAAGGCGAGGTCCGTCTTCGGCTCCTGGTCCGGCGAGAAGAAGTTGCGGTCCTCCTTCGGGTGCTTGTAGGTCTGCATCCTCACATGGAACGCCGCTTCCACTGCAGCGACCGATCCGCGCACCTGCACATCCATGCCGTCACGACTGCCGCCTGTCACCGTGAAGCCATTCATCTGCGCAAACTGAACGACTGCGTTGTAGTCCGCCTGCGTCGGTCCAAAGCGCGCCGTGAACTGCTGCGGGGTCAGAAAGTGCCGGTAGTTCGCGCTCGCGGGGTCATAGACGTCCGCCACAAACTGATCGAGCCCTGCCTGGTCGCGCACTGGCAGAACAATGTCCAGATTCATCATCTGGTTCTGAGGCAGACGTCCGTTCGACTGCGCCAGTCCGTTGCGAACCACATCACGCACGTGATGGGTCATCATCGACTGCGCCTGGGCCGCGACAACTGCCGCGCCAAGCACCGCTAGCGTAAACACACTGCGACCGAATTTGTGCACAGAGACACTCCTTTGTTGGAAGCCCGCTGACTCTTGCTCGAAAAGCTGGAATCGCGCTCATTCTCGACGCGCACTCTACGGCTGTCAATTGGTACGAAAGGCCCTGAACCAACTACGAAAGAACCGCCTTTCCTTCTATCACTTCAACTTCCGTCGGCTGCGTGACGGAGGCTCTATCGCCTCACGAACCCTGCCCTGTCACCGTGCGGCTGCCGACTGTTGGCCCGGCGTCGCAGCCGTCTGTCCGCTCTTGAACTCCGTCCACGGCCCCGCCTTCATGTCATGCAGAATCGGCTTTTGCCAATCGAACTCCGGATGCGCCGCAAGGAACGGCGCTGCAATGAAGTCCTCGCCGCACGGATGTCCCGCGCGCACGATCATGCTCATCCGCCCTGCCATCGCATCGTCCGTCACCTCGCCCGTCACCGCTCCGCTCGGCGCATACGGCGGGTTCCCCCAAACCGGCTCCCCCACCGGGCTCGTCTCTTCGTGCCCGCATAAACTCCGCTGGTCTGGATCTTCCTTCTTCTCGAAGCTGTCCCAGTGATCGCTCAGGTATGCCTCCGCCAGCGCCGTATCCAGTTGGCCGCCATGCTTCTTCACGAACGCCTCGCCCGTCACCCGTCGCGCGTTCATGCTGCTCGACATATTGTTCGGGTTGAACCCCGGCGTGTCATCGCGAATCACCAACGGATCCACCGAAAAGTTCGCCGAGACAAAATACCCATCCTTCTTCTTCGTCAGCGGCGTGTGGTGCAGTCCCAGCTCCAGGTAGGCAATCTCTCCCGTCTTCCGGTCGCCAATCATCCACGAGTTCGCATACCCTCCGTTGTTTCCCTCGCGCATGATCGCCGCATACTCGTCAATCGACGTCGCATACTGCATCGCCTTCCTCGACCGCACAAACTCCGGAATCCCGTTCTCATCGAATCCCACCGCCATCGGCAGCGTCGTCTCCGTAATCATCAGCCCCGAAGCATTCACGCCAAAGTCATCCTGGCTCGTAATCACGCCCGGCGTCCCATCCATCAGCATCCGCTGCCCATGCTCCGGCTGAATGTCGAACACCATCACCCAGCGCTCGCCCTCCGCATAGCTCGTCCAGTTGCTATGCGCCATCACAATCTTGCCGTCCTTCGTCGCGCTCCCCGTCGCCAGAAACGCCGAGCACCGTCCCTGCGCCTTCGCCTTCTCCGGATTCGCTTTCTTCTCGCGCTCATTCACCATCGGCAGGTAATACTGCGTCAGTTCGAGATCCGCGTTCAGCGCCACCACATCCCACAGGTCCGCAGTCGAGCCCTTCGCCTTCAACCCATCCACAATTCCCTGCAGCTCCGCCCTGTACTCCGGCTCAATCTTCGGCCAAAGCACATTCTTCGCCGCATCGCGAAAGAAGTTCCAGTCGCGGTGATAGTCGTTCACCGCCTCCAGCTGATACACGCTCAGGTTGTCGTCGATCTCATCCTTCAGCAGATACCCATGCTGAAATCCCAACTCATGCGGCGACCCCTCCAGATGCACGTACGTCCATCCCACCCTGCTTGAACGCATACGCTCCCTTGAGCTCCGCGGGCCGCGCCACCTCTTGCGCCACCGCCAAACCAGTCAATCCCAGTACCACCAACACTGCGGCACCAATTCGCCCAACGCGCATCATTCGCTCCCATAAGGATGAAATTCGAACCGCCCCTCGAATCGTCGTAAAGAGTAGCCGCAGTCTATATCGTCACGGCGCTCTGCCATCGCTAAATCTCGCCTCCAAAAACACAACTCCCGGAGCCATCGCCCCGGGAGTCGCGCTTCATTCCTGCAGACTTCTACTGCACCGTCGCCTTCACAATCTGGCCCGCTCCTGCCGGCGCCGCGCCGAAGTTCGAGATATACAGCTTCCCATCCGGTCCAAAGGTCATCGCCGTCGGCACCGATAACCCGGTCACGACATCCGTCAGCGAACCGTCCGTATTGATCCGTGTCACCTTTCCAAAAGGCACATCCGGATAGCCGGACGGTGTGTCGGGTGCGAGCTGCAGCACATACAGCTGTCCGTTCGTCGGCCCAATGGCCAGCCCAACAACAGTCGCAAACCCGGCCTTTGCCGCGACCACGTAGTACGGTCCCGGCACGTTCAACCCCGGCACACCAGTTCCCGTGCCCGCCGGAAAATTCGAAACCGTCAGCACCTGCGACGTGTGCGGTTCGATCGGGAACAGGTTCAGGTTGCCGATCAGATAGCTCCCGTTCTTGTACACCACCGAAGTCGGCACGATGTGGCCCTGCGAAGCCGATACGTCGATCTCTCGCGATATCAGCCCGCTGAACGGATCGATCCGCAGCAGCTCACCTGAATTCGGCTCGACCACATGCAGCGCATTGTTGACGCTGGTCATCGAGTACGCAGTTCCGTCCGGTTCAAAATCCGATTTGTTCGGATATTGCACCGGATTCGCGTGCATGAACGCGCCGATATCCCCGACATATCGCCAGGTCCCGTTGGACGTGTTCACCTGGACCACGCCACTCGGCATCGTGGCATTGCCGTGCGAACAACCGCCGCCCGGAATCAAGGCATACAGCGTGCCGTTCATGAATTGAAGATCGCCAACGCCCTGCAGATCGCCCATCGCGTCTACCGACGACGCCAGTCCGCTCGCGACCGTCGTCCGGTTCCAGCTCTTGTCAAACTTCGAAATTCGTCCGGTCGTCCCACCGGTGTACGGTCCCACTGGCGGTATCACCTGATCGGCTGGACAAATATCTGCCGTCGAGGTCGTCCCTCCGGTTCCGGCTTCGGCCACATATAAGTCGCCATCCGGTCCAAATCGCAGCCCTCGCGGGGCCTCAAGTCCACTCGCAACCACAGTTGCATTAGAAGACAGTTGTGCGGGAAGCGTTTGCGGCGCTAAGCTCACTGCCATTCCAACGACAGGCAGCAAGATGCGCTTGATCGACGAGCTGAGCATAGAAAGACTCCTCGGGTAGCTGTATTGACACGCTGAACCCACCTACACTGCTCCGCTCCGATACCTCTGGCAAGCTCCGGCCCGTAAGTTACATCCCCCGCACTGCAAATTCATCAGCTTGGGAAGGCCTCGAGTCCACCATGCCGCCTCTGTCCCCCACCACGTTTCCTCGTCCCATCCACTTGCGCGCCGCGCGCGCAAAGTCAATTCGCGTCTCTATTCCTGCGCAGTCCGATCACAGTCCTGTAAGGACGCAGCTCGAACGCATCCTTAACTCGCACCTCTTTGCGGGTGCACAGCGCAGCAAACTATTTCTCCGTTATGTCGTCGAGCACTCCCTTGCCCGCCCAGCCCAGCCGCTCAAGGAGTACAGCATCGCCCTCGACGTCTTCGATCGTGATGCCTCCTACGATCCCGCCGTCGACGCCACCGTGCGTGTCGAAGCCGGCCGCCTTCGCTCCCGTCTGCTCGAGTACTACGCCGGCGAAGGCCTCACCGACGCTCTCCTCATCGAGATTCCCCGCGGCGGCTACCGCGCCGTCTTCCGCCCTCGCCAGCCTGCGGTCGCTTCCGCTCCTCGGCCGCTCGCTCTCGTGCCCGCGAAACCCAGGCTTTCCGCGACTCCGCGCCTGCGTCACCTCTGGGCCATACCGGTAGCCTTCATTCTGGGAGCCCTGCTCGGCCACCGCTCCTCCCACTAAACCCCAGATTCGCCTCTCGCACCGCCCGAGCCGTCCGGTAGCCGTATCGTCATAGTTTCCTCACACATCTTTGTCATTTTTCTGCGTCTAAGTTCCGTGATGTACTCGACGACGACAGAACTATAGGCAAACCCTCCTCTATGTCCCTCCCATCGACGAAGCTTCTCTCCCTGGCAGCCACAGTGCTGCTCGCCCCTTCTTTCGCCTCACCTCTCACCGCGCAGACCGCGAACGCCCCGCCGCGCTGACCGTGCACGTCCTGAACAGCGCGACGCACCAGCCCGCGCTCGACCCGACGGTCACCGTGAACGGCAAAGTGCTCAGCGCGACCAACGGCGCGTACACCCTGCCCGCCGGCACGCAGTCCGTCATGGCCCGAGCCCCCGGCTACCGCGCCGTCACCGTCTCCGCCGCGGACATCCAGAGCAACCACGACGCAATCGAGCTGCACCCCTTCGCCGTGCACGCGCTCTATCTCTCCGAGTACGGCATCTCCTCGTCCATCATTCGCAACTCCGCATACGACATCATCCGTCGCGGCGGCGCGAACGCCCTGGTCGTCAACATCAAGAGCGACCACGGCCAGCTCGTCTACCCCAGCGCCATCCCGCTCGCCAAGGAAATCGGCGCGCGCAACGTCACTACCATCCACTCGCTCCCTGACCTCGTGAACAGCGCGCACGCGCAGGGCATCTACATCATCGCCCGCATCGTCACCTTCAAGGACACGCCGCTCGCCACCTCCAAGCCTGAAGACGCCATCCACCTCGCGAACGGCGAACTCTTCAAAGACCGCGAAGGCCTCTCCTGGACTGATCCCTTCAAGCCCGAGGTCCGGGCCTACAACATCGCCATCGCCACCGAGGCCGCCAAGGCCGGCTTCGACGAGGTTCAGTTCGACTACGTCCGCTTCCCCGACTCCACCACCAAACTCATCCTCAGCGGCCCCACCGACGAGCCCCACCGCATCGAAGCCATCTCCAGCTTCCTCACCGAAGCCCACAAGGCGCTCGTGCCCTACAACGTCTTCCTCTCCGCCGACATCTTCGGCTACACCTTCTGGAACACCAACGACACCGGCATCGGCCAGCAGCTCAACCACCTCGTCGACGCCACCGACTATCTCTGCCCCATGCTCTACCCCTCCGGCTTCGCGCACGGCATCCCCGGCCACCCCAAGCCCATGGCCACCAGCGATGACATCCACTCGACCATCAAGCTCACGCTCGACAAGGGCATCGCGCGCACCGACATCAACCCGCTGAAGCTCCGTCCCTGGCTGCAGGCCTTCCGCGACTACGCCTTCGGCGGCGTCGTCTTCGGCCCCGAGCAGGTCGCCACCCAGATCTCCGCGGCCGAAGCCGACCACACCGACGGCTGGCAGCTCTGGAACCCCCGCAACAGCTACACCAGCATCGGCCTCGTCCGCGAAACTGCCACCACAACGACGCAGCCTGAAGTTCCGCATGCCGCCGCGACACCCACCGCCGCCCACGCTTCGAAATAAGCCGCAACGTATTTCGCTGCGAATTAATACCCGCTCAAGTGCGGCACCGACCAGTGCCGCCACACTGCCGTCATCCGCAACGCGAAACACGCCGCCGCTCCCAGCGCCATCGCCCAGCCACGATTCACCTTCACGCGCAGCAGCAACACGGTAAGCAGCGCTCCTGCCAGCGCAGCCGTTGCGTACACGTCCGAGCTGAGAATTCGAGGCGTGCGCATCAGCAGCAGATCGCGAATCACCCCTCCGCCACATCCCGTAATGCCTCCCAGCAGCACTGCGGCAAGCGGCGAGACACGAAACTCCATCGCCTTGTCTGCGCCCGCAACAGCAAACAACCCGAGACCCGCCGCATCCATCATCGTCAGCGGCATCTCCGGAAACTTCGCCAGCAGCCCGAAGCCAAGGATGATCAGCGCTCCGCCCGAAAGCGCCACCGTTCCATAGCGCCAGTCGCGCAAAGCATTCGGCGGCAGCGCTCCCAGCAGCAGATCGCGGATAATGCCCCCGCCCAGCGCGCTCACGAACGCCAGCACCAGAATGCCCAGCAGATCCAGGTGCCCGTTGACCGCGGCAGCCCCGCCCTCCAGCGCCACCAGCAGTGTCGCCAGCAGGTCCACAACCAGCAACACCCGCGATCCGGTGTCATGATGAGCGACAGTACCGTTATTCGTCATCCAGCTTCGTCATCCGGCCGATCCGTCGCCCTACTGCTTCGCCGCCTTCGCGTCCTGCGGCATCTGCGTCTTGATCCACCGCTCCGTGCGCTCCTCGAGCAGATCCAGCGGCATCGCTCCGCCGTTCAGAATCTCATCGTGAAACGCCTTGATATCGAACTGCGTCCCCAACTGCGCCTTGGCCTCCGCGCGCAGCTTCAGAATCGTCAGCTGCCCCATCTTGTACGCCAGTGCCTGCCCCGGCCACGCGATGTACCGATCCGTCTCCGTCTGCGCCAGTGCATCGTTCACATCGTTCGCATGCATGTAGTCGATCACCTGCTGCCGCGTCCATCCCTGGTCGTGAATGCCCGTGTCCACCACCAACCGCACCGCGCGAAACAGCTCCGAGTTCAACCGCCCATAGTCCGAAACCGGGTCCTGATAAAACCCAATCTCCTTGCCCAGTTCCTCCGCATACAGCGCCCAACCCTCCGTGTACGCCGAGTACCCTCCACGCAGCCGGAACTTCGGCAGCCCCTTCAACTGCTGCGCCACGCTGATCTGCATGTGATGTCCCGGCACACCCTCGTGATACGCCACTGCCTCATCCAGCACCAGCGTGCGCGTCGTCGGGTTCGCCACCGCCACCACCACACGCCCGGCCCGCTTGCCGTCCGGCGTGCCTGCAACATAGTGCGTCGCCTCCGCCTTCGCAAAGTCAGGAATCGGCTCCACGGTCACCGGCGACTTCGGCAGCAGCCCAAAGAGCTCCGGCAGCTTCGGCTCCATCTGGTGGATGTACTTCGCAAAGTCATCGACGATCTGCTGCTCGCTCGTCGGCTTCCACTTCGGGTCGCTGTTGATCGCCACCCGCCAACTCGCCAGATCCTTGTATCCCTGCTTCTGCGCCAGCTCCGTCATCTCCGCAGTAATCCGCTTCACCTCGTCGAGCCCAAGCTGATGAACCTCCGCCGGAGTAATGTTCACCGTCGTCATCATCTTCACGGCCTCGGCATACCGCACCTTTCCATCGGGCAGGCTCTCAATGGAGAGCGCGGGACGCCCCTTCGGCGCATAGTCATCGCGCAGAAACACCGCAAACTTCTTGTACGCCGGCAGCACATCCTCATTCACCGCCTTCGTCATCTCTGCGGTCAACTTCTGCTTGTCTGCATCCGAAAAACTCGCCGGAAACTTCTTCAGCGGCAGCAGAAACGGATCTGCCGCGACGATCCCATCGCACTGGCCTGGCAGCAGAGCAGTGATCAACTTCGGCGGCATCAAGCCGTCCTTCATCCCCTGCCGCAACACTTCCGTCGTCTGCTCCAGCGCCCGCGGAATCTGCTGCAGCCTCGCAATGTAGTCCTCGTAGTGCTGTACCGAGTCCAGCGGCACGCTCAGCGGCAGATCTGCCAGCGACGTCTGGATGCCATTCTGCTGATTGATCGCCATCTCATAGTTCTTCAGGCTGTAGTTCACGTCCGCCTGCTTCAGTTGCCGCTCCATCAGCTCATGGCTCAGCAGATCCTGATCGCTCATCCCGTCGGTCGAAATCTTCTCCAGCCGCGCCAGAAACGCATCGCCCTCCGCATGCTCGTCCGCAATGGCCTTCAGCGAGTGCTGCGACAGCAGGTTGTTGTAGCGGTAATCACCCAGCGACGTCGCCCGCTCCGGCGAGTTCTTCAGCCCCGCCTGGTAGTACTCCTCAAACAACGCATTCTGCTGCGCCACGCGGTCACCCACCGCCGGAACCTGAGCCAGAACAACCGGGCACACCACCGCCAGGGAAAGGCCAAACAAGAAATTTCGCATACGCCAGAGCCTAGCAGGACACCTTCCGGCCGCCCACAAAATTCCGAGCAGCCGCCCTCAAATCCCCCGCCTGCAAACCCCTGAAAACGCGCCGTCCGTGCGCATCTAACATATCGGCCGGCCAAAAACCCTCGCGTAAAATGGGCGGAGCCGAAATCCTCTGGGGGAGCCGCACCCTGACACACCACATCCACGCTCTCGCGCTCTTCCTCGCCGATCAGCACACCCTCTCGCACTATTGGAAGACCCATTACGCCGACCGCACCTTCAAGGGCGACTACCGCTGGAACGCCTTCGACATCTGCCTGCTCGTCCCCTACTTCGTCGTGATGATCATCCTTGCCTTCTACGGCATCCATCGCTATCAGCTCGTCTGGCTCTACTACCGCAACAAGCGCAAGGCCGCGCACTCCAACGAACCTCCCGCGCGCTTCCCCGACGACCAGCTCCCCTTCGTCACCGTCCAGCTCCCCATCTATAACGAGCAGTTCGTCATCGACCGCCTCATCGACGCCTGCTGCCGCATCGACTACCCGCGCGACCGCTTCGAGATTCAGCTCCTCGACGACTCCACCGACGAGACCACCCTCGCCGCCGAATCCATCGTCCAGCGTTATGCCACCGGGACCGAAGGCCTCCCGCCGCAACCCATCGTCTACCTCCACCGCACCAACCGCCACGGCTACAAAGCCGGCGCACTCGAAGAAGGCCTCAAAACCGCAAAGGGCGAGCTCGTCGCTATCTTCGACGCCGACTTCGTCCCTCCGCCCGACTGGCTCCGCCGCGTCGTCGACCAGTTCACCGACCCCACCATCGGCATGGTGCAGACCCGCTGGACGCACCTCAACCGCAACTACAGCTTCCTCACGCAGGTCGAAGCCATCCTCCTCGACGGCCATTTCGTCCTCGAGCACGGCGGCCGCTCGCCGCGCCGGCGTCTACTTCAACTTCAACGGCACCGCGGGCATGTGGCGGCGCGCCGCCATCGACGAAGCCGGCGGCTGGCAGCACGACACCCTCACCGAGGACACCGACCTCTCCTACCGCGCGCAACTCAAGGGCTGGAAGTTCAAATACCTGCAGGACGTCGAGTGCCCCGCCGAGCTCCCCATCGAGATGACCGCCTTCAAAACCCAGCAGGCACGCTGGGCCAAGGGCCTCATCCAGACCAGCAAAAAAATCCTGCCCTCGGTCCTCAAGTCCGACGCGCCCTTCCACACCAAGCTCGAAGCCTGGTACCACCTCACCGCCAACATCAGCTATCCGCTGATGATCGTGCTCTCCACGCTGCTCATGCCGGCGATGATCATCCGCTCCTACCAGGGCTGGGTCGAAATGTTGCTCATCGACTTCCCGCTCTTCATGGCGTCGACCATGTCCATCTCCAGCTTCTATCTCACCAGCCAGCGCGAGCTCTTCCCCCGCACCTGGTACAAGACCTTCCTCTACCTGCCGTTCCTCATGTCGCTCGGCATCGGCCTCACCATCACCAACACCAAGGCCGTGCTCGAAGCCCTCTTCGGCATCAAGTCCGCCTTCGCCCGCACGCCCAAATACCGCGTGCTGAAGAAGGGCGAAAAGTCGCAGGCCCGGAAATACCGCAAGCGCCTAGGCATCATCCCCTGGATCGAGATCCTCATCGGCTGCTACTTCACCGCAACCGTCTGGTACGCCGTCTCGACGGAGAACTACTTCACCGTCCCGTTCCTTCTGCTCTTCGTCATCGGCTACTGGTACACCGGCCTGCTCAGCCTCTTCCAGGGACTCTTCGAGCGCCGCAGCCCCCGCGGCGACGCCATGCACGAAAAGCCCTATCCCGTCGGCGTCTAGTGCAAAGAAAGCCCGCCAAAACAAAAGGCCCGCCGAAGCGGGCCTTTTCTCCTCCTCCACCACCACCCACTTAGAAGCGGAGACCGAACTTCACCGGAAGGTACGAGGTGCGCTGACTGTTCTGCGGGAAGAAGTTGGCGTCGCCCGCATTCGCTGGGGTAACGTTGGCGATCGTGACACCCGGACGGTACGAGTTCAGCAGGTACACATACCGCACCTCGGCAAACAGCCGCTGGCCCGAGAACCTTGAGAACTTGTACGTAATGCCGAGGCCCCCGTTGATGCCGAAGGCGTTCGACGTGTAGTGGTCGATGACCTGGTTTGCGGTGTATTGATAGCAGCCATAGAACGGATCGCAGTAGGTCCCGATCGCCGGCACCTCAAAGTTCGCCACCTTGTGGTAGTAGCCGCCACCGCCCGTTACATAGGCACCGATTCCCTCGCCGCTCTTAATGTTGTAGATAGGCTGCAGCGAGAACGACCATATATGGCTGTTGCCATCCAGCCCCGTGATATACGGCGCCGGATTTTGCGGGTTCTGCTGGTTGTAAAGAAGGATGGAGTAGTTGTACAGGGCCTGCTGGTTCTGCAGAGTGCTCCCGGTCATGCCAAAGTGGTCATAGTTGAACTCCAGATTCACGCCGAAATGCGCGTTCCACATCCGCCCGCCGCCACCGCCAAACGCCCAGCTCGGCGTCGCGTAGTTAAACTGGCTTCCTATTGGAATCCCTAATCCGCCGCCCACAAAGAAGTCATACTTCGGCGACCCATCGGCGTTCGTATTACCGCCCCGGTACTTCGGCCGCCCATAGCGCTGCCGGCCGCCTCCATACTGCGCGTTGAAAAAATGGAACGGAGCCTCGGTATTCAACGCCAGCTGGGTGCTGGGAACATCCTCGCTCAGCCCGGAACTACTCAAACTGCTGGAGTAAGCCCCACCGTTATCAGTCGTCCCATCCGCGGTCTGTTGCAGATGGAAGATCGGCTCCTGCGCCGAAACACCCTGCACCGCAGAGCCGCTGGGGGTCTCCGCCGTCTGCGCGTGCAGTAAAAATCCACCCGTCGCCATCAGTGCCACAGTGGCCAAAGTGCGGCCGCCAAACGAAATCCATCGAGACTGGGTCTTGGACATACTTCTCTGCTCCTTCAACTGGGTAAACCCGTTTGCGTCTTTCAACACGGTATCAGGGCGCATGTTGTGATTTGTCATGCCCGAAACCGCTATTTACATCGTAGGACGTGAAAACGGCTCTGCCGGATGCAGCATCCCGATACTTCGCTCCAGGAGCTTCCATCCGCATATACTTCCGCGCTTCCAGCGGTCATTTAAACCGCAACTGCGGCAGCGAAATCACGTCTAATAACGACAGCCCTTCCATCACGTCTGCATCGCTATTTAAGGACGGTTTCTCTTTGTCTCGTTTCTTCGTTCGCATCGCGCCGGTGCTTCTCGCTCCGCTAGCTCTCGTCCTCGCACCCGCAGCTTCGGCGCAGTCGCTGCCTGACGCACCCTCCGCACTGCTTGCCACTGCGTTGCCCCACACCTTCCCCACCCCGTCCGCAAACGACAGCAGTCTATTCACCGGCAGCGAGCCCTACAGCTCCAGCGTGACGGACGCGTCCATGGAATCGAATCCGGATCTCGACTCCTCCGCAGATCCCCAAACCGCTGCCCAGACGAGCCCCGCAACCCCGGCGCCGTCTGACAAGTCCAGCCAAAAAGTCTCCGACACCGGAACGCAACCTCACCGCATCCTCGGGCTCATGCCCAACTATCGCAGCGTCTCCGCCGGCACCATTCCACCGCCGCCCGGCTTCAAACAAAGCTTCAAGATCGCCACGCGTCAGGCCTTCGACTACTCTTCTTTCGTCTTCCTCGGCATCACCACCGCCTCCGCCTACTGGCAGGACTCACACCCCTCCCTCGACACCTGGAACGGCGGCGACGCCGTCTTCTGGGCGTACCTCTGGCGCGGCTTCCTTGACAAGACCGACGGTACCTATCAGTCCGCCTGGATCCTTCCCACCCTCCTGCATGAAGACACGCGCTACTACGCCATGGGGCACGGCTCCAAGTGGAAGCGCCTCGGCTACGCAATGTCCCGCGTCGCCGTCGCCCGGACCTACGAGGGCCATGCCACGCCCAACATCGCCGGCCTCGGCGGCAAGATTAGCACCCAGTTCGTCTCCCGCACCTACTATCCACCGGGATCAGAATCCTTCGGGGTCCTCGCCACCAAGTTCTCCTACTCCTGCGCGCGTGACATGGGCTTCACCGTCTTCCGCGAGTTCTACCCCGACATCGCCATCCACATCCTGCACCGCAATCCGTAGACCTCGAATCCGCCTCATCTCGGGTGCCCCATTCATGACGACAGTCTTCTCGTCGTCATGGGTGGGGTAGTAGACCTCGTAAACTGACGAGGATGTCCATCGCCGCCAACCTCGAGCGCATCCGCAACGAGATCGCCGACGCCTGCGCCCGGTCCCACCGCTCGCCCAGCACCGTCGCCCTCATGGCCGTCAGCAAGATGCACCCGCCCGAGGCCATCCTCGAAGCCCACGCCGCCGGCCAGCGCCTCTTCGGCGAAAACCGCGTCCAGGAGTGGCAGTCGAAACAGCCCGTAGTCTCCGCCGCTGACATCGAGGTGCACCTCATCGGCCCCCTCCAGAACAACAAAACCGCCAAGGCCGCCGAGCTCTTCCACGCCGTCGACACGCTCGACTCCTTCAAGACCGCCGAGCGTCTCGACCGCGCCGCCGCCGCGCTCAACAAAACCATCCCCGTCCTCATCGAGGTCAAGCTCTCGCCCGAAGACACCAAGCACGGCCTCGCCCCCGAAGACCTCCCCACACTCCTCGATCAACTCGCTCCGCTCAACCACCTCATCGTCCGCGGACTCATGACCGTCCCACCCTGGAGCGACGACACGCCCCAAGGCGCCGAAACCGCACGCCCTTACTTCGCCCACCTCCGCCGCCTCCGCGACGAACACCAACCAAAACACCCCACCCTCACCGAACTCTCCATGGGCATGACCAACGACTTCCGCGTCGCCATCGAAGAGGGTTCCACCACCGTCCGCATCGGCACCGCCATCTTCGGCAAGCGCATCTACCCATGATCGGGTGCCCCACCCTCGGCTTCCGCAGGAAGACAGGCCGGGGTCCCCGGCGAGCTTGCTCGCTGGGGTGGAGCGTGGTGGTATCGCGCGTTAAGACGCGCGAGAAAGGGAGAACCCGCGAATGATCCTTCGCCCCACCGACGGCGGCTGCATCCTCACCGTCCGCGTCCACCCCGGCGCAAAACGCAACGCCATCACCGGCACTCACAACGACGCGCTCAAGATCTCCCTCACCACTCCGCCCACCGACGGCCGCGCGAATCAAGCCTTAATCGCGTTCCTCGCCGAGCGCCTCGACATTCCGCGCCTCAGCATCGAACTCATCTCCGGCGCAATCAACCGCTCGAAAACCCTCCGTCTCACCGGCATCTCAGCCGCCGAAGCCGAAGCTCGTCTGCTCACCGACCTCGCGTAAGCTGAATACAGTTCAGCCCCCTCGAAAACTCGTCCGAGTGCCGAACCGTCTTCCCCCGCTCGACACTTCAATCGCGCAACAAAGGCTCTGGCTCATCCGAGACCGACAGCCGCACCATCATCTCAATCTCGCGACCATCGAAGTAATGCAGCTCCTGACTTACCAGTGCCTTGTGATCCCAGTACTGAAATGCCTGGCCCCCGTAACGCATCCCCTCCGCTCACAAACTACCGTCGAACTGAACTCTTGGCTGCTCACGCCGCAGCGTCCCGGACTTCCCAGTCTCCTCGAATCGACGCATGACCTGTTTTTTGTATCTCACAGCGGCGCATCATCGCCGAAGCTCATGGCGCAGGCTCTATCTCACGGACCTCGGCGAGCCCGGTGGAGGCAGAGGCCGCGGCGGAGTCACGCCACGTTGTAGCGAACTCGCGGTGGGTTAAGCCGATCCTCCGGAATTTGATCAATGAGTGCTTTGAGTTCTTCGCGACTCGGCATAATGCGCCAGCATACCCGCGAATCTGAAGTCGGCACTCTCTTTCACCGGCCTCGCTTAACCACCAGCGCAATCCCCGCCACCACCGCCGCCAGCCCACCGCCAAACAGTCCGGCCATCCATGACGCCAGCCGCACCTCGGCAAACGGCGTGTCACCATCCGCCAGCTCGTGCGCCATCACCGCATGGGAGATCGTGAACGCCACAACGACGAACACACCCAGCACCACCGCCGCGCGCAAAACTACTCGCATGATTTAAGTCTACTTGCTTGTCACCTTCGCGCTTGGCGCCACCGTGATTGCGTCGCCCTGCGGCACATTCACCACCAGCCCATCGGCTGTCACATCCGCATATGCAATCCGCATCCCCGTCTCCGCCTGGATATGCACATTGCGCAGCACGATGTTCTTCACCGGAGCCTCCGGCAGCCCTACAATCACGCCCGCCGTCTTCGACCCCGTCGCCTTCACATTCTCAATCGTGATGTCGTGAAACAGCGGCGTCAGCCTCGTAATCGGAGCCGCCGCCACCTCGCCCTCCGGAAACACCTTCGGGTAGTACTCGCTGATCAAAATCGCCGTCTTCACGTCGACCATGTCGATGTCCTTGAAGCTGATGTTCGACACATCCGCCCCGCGATCGCGATTCGCCTTGATCCGAATCCCCTGGTCCGTTCCCTTGAAGTGAATCCGCTCCGCATGAATGTTCTGCGCTCCACCGGCAATCTCGCTGCCGATCGACAGCCCATGCCCATTCTCAAACGTGCAGTCGGTAATCGTGATGTTCTTCGAAGGCGCATCCGGCCCCGGCGAGTTGATCGCACCCGACTTGATCGCAATATTGTCATCGCCCACGCTCGAAAACACATGATCGATCACAATGTTCGAGCTCGAGAACGGATCGATCGCATCCGTATTCGGCGAGTGCGGCGCGAGTATCTTGATATTCCGAAACGTCAGGTCATCGGCATAGTACGGCACAATCTGCCAGAAGCCTGCGTTCTGCACCGTGATGTCTTCCATGCGCACATGCTTCGTGTGATCGAACACAATTCCCATCGGCCGCGGATGATCGTTGCCCAGCACACCCGAATCCTTCACTCCACGCACATACTCCCACCAGATGTGCCCATTGCCATCGATCGTGCCGCCGCCCATGATCGTCACGTTCTCCGCATTCGGCGCACTCACTAACGGCTGCACCGTCGGGTTGCGCGCAAAGGTCGCCTTCGGAAAATCCTCGCGGTCCGGCGACCCCAGCAACGTTGCGTCCTTCTCCACATCCAGCGTGATGTTCGACTTCAGCACGATCGGCCCGCTCACAAACGTGCCGCCGCTCAGCTTCACCGTTCCGCCTTTACCCGCGCACGCATCAATCGCCTTCTGGATCGCAGCCGTGTCCTTCGTCGTGCCGTCGCCCTTGGCTCCGTAGTCGCGCACATCGCACACCTTCGCCGCGTGCGCCACACCCGCCAACCCCATCGCCACAACACACATGCCAGCCAACAGCCGCATCCTCACGCCTCCAAACCTGTCTGACAGCTAACGCAGCCATACTACAGCAACCGCCACGCCGCTGGCCGTTGGTTCAATAACTTAGCGCCTGAGCACTTTTCACCACACCTGTGTGGACGTTTGGACACAAGTCCACCCGTAAGTCGTATCTTTGGAAGACTTTGCGCAAATTTGCCGGGGAGGGGGTCAAGCCTCGTTCCAGCGAGCTACCTGCTCGCCGGCACCACTGGCAAACTGATATAACTCTCCGCGCCCGGCTCATGCCACACCTTCTGCGTCGCCTTCTCGTAATCGCTCGGCTTCGCGTCGAAGATGTTCGGCACATACTTCTGCGGATTGCGGTCGTACAGCGGGAACGCCGTCGACTGCACCTGCACCATCAGCCGGTGCCCTGGCAGAATCGTCCTCTCCACCAGCGGCAGCGCGAACTTGTACTCCAGCGGCTCATTCGGCTTGATCGCCTCCGGATGCTCGAAGCTCGTCCGGTATCTCCCGCGGAAGATGTCGATGCCGATCGGCAGCTCGTACCCGCTCATATTCGTCGGCGTCCCAATCACACCCGGAAACACGCCACCCGCATCCCCCGGCTTCACAAACGAATCCGGATACACATCGATCAGCTTCACCACCCAGTCCGAATCCGTCCCGCTCGTCGACGCCATCAGGTGCACAATCGGCTCACCTGACAACTTCATCGGCTCCTTCAGCGGCTCCGACACATACGTCAGCACATCCGGCCTTCCATCCACGAACCGCTGATCCGTCACCAGCCACGTCCGCCACCCCGTGCCGTCAGCCTCATCCACCGGCCGTGGCCTGTACGGCACCGGCTTCGCCGGATCAGACACATACTCATCAAAGCGGTTGTCACCGGCTTCGCGCTTCGCGGCCGCATCCTTCTTCGGCGTCTCAAACGACAGCCCGCCACCCGCCGTCAGATACAGCGGCTGCGTCTTCACCTGGCATCCCTGCTCGCAGCTCACCGGAAACGCCTGCAGCCTGTCCCACCGATCCATGCCCGCGTCATACATCAGCACCGGCGGCGTGTCCGCCTTCGGAGACCCCGGCTTCAGATACTGATTGAAGAACGGCACCAGCACATCCCGCCGAAAATACTCCGACGTATCGCTCGCCCACTCGAACGGCCCCAGTCCACGCCCCTGCCGGTTGATCTGGCTATGAAACCACGGCCCCATCACCAGGTAGTTCATCGTGTTCGTCGTGTCCTTCGGCTCCCACGCGCGATACGCATGGTTGCCGCCGTACATGTCTTCCTGGTCCCACTCGCCCTGCTCCCACATCGTCGGAACCGTTAGCGGCATCTTCGCAATCAACTTGTCCAGCGCCTGCGACTGCCAGAAGCCGTCATACGCCGGATGCTCCGACATCGTGTGCCAGTACGGCAGCTGATCCAGCCCACCCGCTTTTGCGAAATCTCCCGCAGACCCCGCCTCGAGATAATTCGTGTAGTCGTCACGGTGCGCACGCTCGACATGCGCGCCCAGAGCCCGCTTCTCCGTCTGCTCCGCGATGTAGTCGATGTTCGGCTGACGAAACGCTCCATAGTGGAACCAGTCATCGCCCATCCACCCATCCACCATCGGGCTCTCCGGCGCCGTCACCTTCAGCGCGGGATGCGGATGCAGCAGCGCCATCACCACCGTGAAGCCCTCATAGCTCGACCCGATCATCCCCACGCGCCCATTCGACTCCGGCACATTCTTCACCAGCCAGTCGATCGTGTCATACCCGTCCGTCGTGTCATCCGCTCCGCTCGGGTTATAGCCCGAATCCACCGGCGGTGGCGTCATCAGATACACGCCCTCCGACCCATATTTCCCGCGCACATCCTGATACACGCGGATGTAGCCGTTCTTCACAAAGTCCTCATCGCTCAGCGGCAGCAGATCAATCATCTTAGCCGCGCCCTTGGTCCGCTCCGCCCGCGCCGCCGCGTTATACGGAGTCCGCGTCAGCACCATCGGCGCATCGTGCGCTCCCTTCGGAATCACGATCACCGTGTAGAGCTTCACGCCGTCGCGCATCGGAACATCACCTTACTTCACCCTCCCATCCCATCTCGACACGCTTCACGTAATCCTTCTCCACCTCCGGCGCCTTGAACCCCGGCGTCAGATCATCCTTCGGCATCTGCTGCTGCTGCGAAAAGCAAAACGAGGTCGTCGCCAGCACAGCGCTGGCCAGGAATACGCGGCAGATTCTCTTCATCGTGTCCTTCAACGTCAGTCGATCAGCGGCTCAGCCGCTCGCGTCCAGACTAGCACTTGGCATTTACGGATTGCCGTCCACCGGCACAGTAAGCTATGCATCCGCACATGCGGCAGCGATCATCTGCTGAATCGTCTCTAGCAGTCCTGTCAGTGGAGAATGGCTGGTGTAGACCATGTGCAACGCACCGGCGAAGGTAGCGACCCCCAGCACCTGCCCTCCGACATTGACGCCTGAAACAGACGGTCCCCAGACTGCATCAACGGTCAGGCCATCGGGCACCGTGGGGAAATCGATGCACTTCAGATTCGTGACCATCGCATCATTTCCGTACTGCGTCGCCAGAATATTCACGAGCGTGGCTGGGTCGAGCTTCATCGCCATCGCGCTCGCGGTCCGGTCATAGGAAGCTTCGATCTCGTCCAGACACTGGAACGGAAGCAGTTGCGACCGCAGGGCGCGTGCACTCTCCCAGAGCCCTGAATCGGCGCAGAGACAAATAGCCTGCGCCACAATGATGGAAAGCACGAAGTCGTCGCTGTTCTCCAGGAAGGGGCGCGTGTCCACCGGCGAGACCACGTGGATATCGGCGTCATGCAACGACGGTGTGAGAATGCGCACGGCAGAGGCCAGTGCCGCAAGCAGCACGCAGCCAACCGTGGTCTCCTGCCGCCGCGCACAACGAAGCAAAAGATCTGTCTCGGCCGGCGAAAGGCGAAGCGCTGTGACTGTAGACCGGCCCCTGCCTGGACGGGCCGTGAACGCGCGTGTTGGGCGTCCTGCCGCCCTCTGCAGCACTGCCTCAAGCGCTTGCGAGATCTGCGGACGTTGCGTCCGAGTAGAGGCCCTCACCGCGTTGACTCTGCCCTCGGCCGGCGGAGGCGTGGGTAAGACGGATAGTGCCTCGCCTGCTAAAGCATTCAGCACGTCCCGGACAAACAAAAGAGTTCCCATGCCATCGAGAACGGTGTGGTAAGCGGTGACAATCAGATCGCACCCTTGCTCGTCCTCGAGGAGGATGGCCCGCAGTAGAGGCGCGGAGAGTGGATTGAACGGCTCGGCAAATTCCGTTTCCATGACTCGTTCCCACTGCGTCGGGGAGGTTCGCCGCTGAAAGGTGAGTGGGATGGCGGAGCCGTCGGCCCGCAGTAACTCCGGCGCATGCGGGTCATTGTGATCGAGCGTCGCGTTGAGGAACGGATGCCTTTGTTGCGCTTGCGCGAAGGCGACAATCCAGCGAGAATGCGCAAGCGTCCCACGAAATCCGACCGCTACGGAGAAGCTCAGTCCGTTGACCTGTTCGATTGCCGTAAACAGACGCTCGTACGGACTAAGCGAGCGCAGAGGCTCTGAAACTATGGACGCTCTTACGGGGGATTGCGCGCTCACGCGGCCTCCTGAGTGTTTCAATTCGGTGGGCCGGGTGGGAAGAGACACAACTATAGTCACCCACTTGACTGGCGTCTACTCTTTATCCGCAATGAGCTTCGTCGCCTCCGCGCTCGCTCAAAAGAAACAGCGCCAGCACGGATCAACAAACGGAGTTGACATTAGAGCGCCGCTGCCCACGTTCCATCCATCTGATACCGGTTAATCCGCTGCGCGATCGCCACCGTGTCTTTGCCGAGATCCTTCTGATACACCACACCACTCTGCGTAACGACGAACGTCATCACTCCGCTGTTGCGGTACTCCGCCGGATACGCCAGCAGAGCAAATCCACCCGGATTCTCGATCATCTTGTAGATGTACCCGTGATAGGGCACGCCCTTCCCCGTCGAGTATCCTTCGCTGCTCGCCTCCGCAAGCAGAGGTCCGGCCGGACTCTCCGGCTCACCTGGCTTGGTCTCCCAGTACAGCCCATCCTGCGTTCCCGGCCTGCTCATCACGTGTTGCGCATACGTCCCCGCCGGCTTGCCATCATGCGCGCTCGCCAAATAATCGCGTTGCGCGTCCACCACTCCCGCGCACACCTCGATCGCCGACAGTTCGTTGTTCCCGATGCGGCGGTAAAGAATTTCTTCTCTTCCCGCCGCCCCGTCGAAGTACCACTTGCCTCCGTTATTCACCAACGGGATCGGCATCGGATAACTGGTCGCTCCAACGATCAACGTGTAACTGTTATCGCCCGCAGGACACCAGCGTGTGCTTCGCCTTGTACTCCGCGACAAAGTGATCTCGCGCCGCATTATCTGCCACCGGATCGCCCGAATAGACGATCGCTTTGCCTCCCTCGCCCAGAATGCCCTCGAGCTCCGCAGTGTTATCCGTGTCTACCGCCTGCACAAATGCATTCACTGCATCCTTCGACGAGCCAAACGTCTTCTGCCCGGCAGTCTGCGCGCATAATCCTGCACCGCCGCTCAACGCGGCAACCAGCAACACAACCATCCTTCGAACTTCGGCGCGATGCATCGTAGCGTTCATCACCTTGTCTCCTCTCGAAGCAACTGCCACTGACTCAGCAGACCCATTCGCTCTCCGCAAAACGTCACAGCAGGTCAACGCCGTTTTCCGCCTCCACTCGGCGCGCTCCGGCCACCTCCACCACCCCGCTCGGCGCAGGCCGGCCTCCTCCACCACCACCGCCACCCTGCGGAGGCCGGCCTCCTCCACCACCCTGCGCACTCCGATTGCCACCGCCGCCACTCGGTGCACCCATGCTTTGGTGTCCTCTGCTGCTGTCCTGCGCGCAGCCGCTGCCGGTCGCATTCGCTCCGCCCAGTGCTCCTTGACTCGCCTCCGCGGTTCTGCGCCTGCATGTTATTCGCCCGCGCGGCGTTGTTCCCGGCACCGTTGTTGCCGCCATAGCCGCGATCCGCGCCTCCACCCGGTCGCACGATTATTCGCAGCCCCGGCTGATTCGGTCTCCCAGCATTCCATTGCCGCCCGCGGCCCGGTTATTGTCGACCCCACGGTTGTTGTTCCCGGGACCGTTGTTATTCCTCCCGACGTCGTTGTTGTTCCTCCCGCGGTTGTTGTTGTCGATTCCGCTGTTGTTGACGGCCGACGTCGTTGTTGTTTCTTCCGCGATCGCCATTGTTGATCCCCGGATTCGCGCGCGCCATCACGCGCCGGCAGCCGTTGTTCCGGCCCACATCATTCCGCGCACCCAGATACCCGGCATTCGCGCCGCCGGGCCGGTTGTTGTATTCCCTAAATAGCCGGTGTTCCCCGCGCGATTGTGGTTCACGCGATTGTTGGCATTGCCGTTATACCGATTGTAGTAATTGCCGTTGTTCACGTCGAACGTTGACGTTCTTGTTGTAATTACTCCAGCGATAATTGCTCGGCGGAGATACGCCCCGCCGGCCGATAGCCCGCGTAACGCGGCGCAACATACGGCGGCGGATAGTACGGTCGCCCGCCGTAGTACATCCCTCCGCCACCCCATCCCGGATACGGATAGTAGTCGTCGTTGTTGAGCGCCGAGCCCACCGCCATCCCCACTCCAAACGAGAGCAGCGCGCCCAGCACCGCCCCTCCCGTGCCAGAGCCCGACGTTCCTGCTGCTCAACCACCACAGTCTGATTATTCGTCTGCGTCGTCTGTGTTGTTTGTGTCGTCTGTGTCGGCTCAGTCGCCTGCGCCGTCTGTGCAGGCGCCGGCTCCGTGTACACCGTCTCCGGGTTGTACTGCGGCACATAGATCACCTGTGGATCCGCCGGCTTAATCTCCACCACCTGCTTGCCGTTGTCGGTCGCCGTTTCCACCTTCATCTGCGGGCTCGATTTCAGATTCCCCGTCTGCTCCGCCTGCAGTCGCTTGGCCTGAATCGCATTCAGCACGCCCTGCTGATTGCTCTTTGACCGCTTCGCCAAGGTCCTTCGTCCAGTCCATCTGCTGGCACATGTTGTCGACGACCTGCGGAAACGCCGCCAGGTACTGCGCGCTCGCGCTGAACCCGGCCGCCTTCGCCGCCGCCGGAGCATCCGCAGGCTTCATGCTCTGATTCATGATCAGCCAGTTGCCAAGGTCCAGCACCTCCTGCGGATTCATCGCCACAATCAGCAGCTGCCCCAGCAGCTTGTCCGGATACAGCGCAATCGGAGCGACAAGCTCCTCAAGGCTCGTCGCGGCCGCTTGCGGCTGCGCCTGATTCGCAGCGGCTGGAGGCTGATTCAGCAGCAGCCGGAGCCGGCGCCTGCTCCTTCTTGCACCCCACGCCCCACAGCATCACCGCAAAGAACAGCGCGCTAAAGACGAGGTCGAACCGAAAGCAAGACGCCCTGCCGAACCATGGGCGGAGTGACGACTGAGCAGCCTCATAAGCCCTCCTCACGAGACAGCCTTCACAGCTGCATCCTCTGGACCCCGTAATCAGAAATCAACAAAGCCATCCTCCGTCACTCGCACTTATGACAGGGAGTCTCCATCCGTCGCACAGCGACATTCCCACGAGCCCCAAAATGACAAAGCGATCGTGCGAGAGCCCTTGAGCCCTCGCACGATCGCCTGAAACAGTCCGGTTATTTTTACTGCGTTACTCGGATGCCCCTGGTGCTACCGACGCAGTCGTATCAGCGCCATTCGCTCCGCCAGTGATTCCCTTGTTGATGACAACGGTCACGACCACTCGACGATTCTGAGCCTGTCCGCTCCGCGTGTGATTGTCTGCAACCTGCTCCGTAGTTCCCATCGCGGCCGGCGCAAGGATTCGCGTCAGAGGAACACCCGCCTGCTGAATGATGGTAAGAACATTGTCAGCCCGTTCGCTGCTTAGCCTCTGGTTCAGAGCCGGCGAGCCAACCTTCGACGCGTAGCCCTGTACCTCGATCATGGCGCCCGGAGTATCGGCAGCCTGCTTCACAAAGTCAGTCAGCTCATCCTTGTACTTCTTGGTGACCACAGATTTTCCGTTCGCAAAGCTGACCGTATAGGTTCCCTTGGTGTCGTACTGATCCAGCGTGCCGATCCGGCCATTCGTCTGACCGATGGCCTGCTTGTTCTCTCCGGTAGCCTGAACGTTCGCCGCAAGCCCCTGCTGGGTCGTGCTGATATCCTGCTTCGCCGATGCAAGGTCGCTCTGGCTTTGCTCGATGTCCTTGCGATCGCTCCGCAACTGATCCTGCGCCGCCGCAACCTTCTCGTTCGTAGGATTCAACCCGGCGTCAATAGCCTTCGCCGTTTGCATCGAGCTCCGCGAGAACTCAACCTTCTTCGCCATCAACTTGTGATCCTGGTCATAGGTTCCGTCGACCTTCACCTTTAGACCGGGAACCAGCTGCGTGATACCGAGATCCTTTCTGCTCAGACCCAGGAATCCGCCCTTCTCTGTCGCCTTCGTGCTATCCGACAACTCAACGTCGAGCCGCGGGGTATCTGCTGTCTTCACCAACATCGTTGAGCCGTCTCTTCCGATCACCAATCCCTCAACCGTCGCCTGTTGACCACTCGCTTTCGGCGCATCCTGCGCATTCGCTGCAACACCCAGCGATGTAAACATCGCCAACGACAGTGCCAAGCCACAGGTAGTTCTGAGTCCACTCTGCATCTTCATGAAATTTCTCCTTTTCTTTAGCTGACCGGCCAGCGGCCTCCGAAAATCCGTTTCTCGCGACCGTACGCTCCCGTCGCGAGGGCCCATTGCTCGAGCCGCGGCGGAAGCTTCAAGGCTTGGACGTACCAATGCCGAAAAGGGGAGGAACCCTCACGCAAAGCCGATAAGTTAAATGTGAATTGAAAAAATGTGCCGTTCTTTTTAGCGAGCCGCAAGCAACTCCCAACGAAAACTCCGCATCGCCCCAGCTTGTTAACCGTTTTCGACGCGTGCCTTTATATCCGAATACGCCGTTTCAATGAGTCTCCTGAGCGATGCATCGTCTATAGCCGCTCCCGGTCTCACCTTCACATGGCGCATGAACTTGCCGCTGCCTTGCAACATGCGGCCCGGATCCGGCAGCGCCGCGCCGTAAAAGAACCCCACGTTCACGTGCGACGTGAAGACATTGACATAGCCGAAGGGCGCATCTCCCAGGCATGCAACCGGACAGCCGTCATGCAATGTCTCGCGCGCCTCGTCCCCGCACCTCCGCATCACCTCAAACCACTCCACGCGCGATATCCCCCAATTCTCCTCGATGCTCTTTGAACCAGGCATCGATGGCTGGATCACGCTCGACCGTACCGTTGAATCGCAACAATTCCGTTTTCATCGCCGCTCCATGACAAGAATTAGGCCCGCAAAACGCGCTTCACTGGCGTCAACCTGCTGGTACAGACGGCATCGAATAGATAGGGAGAAATATCTATGCCATTCAAAAGCGAAGCGCAGCGCCGTTACTTCGAAGCCAACAAAGCGAAACTGGAGAAGCAGGGTGTCGACGTCAAGGAGTGGGAAGACTCAAGTAAGGGTCTCAAGCTTCCCGAGCGCGCATCGAAATCAAAAGGCAAGAAGAGCCGCTAAGCGCAAACCGATCAGGCCAGCCCAACATCCTCACTTGCCGTCGTGCTTCTCGCGCCTCGCTGAGGCGATGCCGCTCTCGAAAATCTCCCCGAAGAGCTCCTGAACCTTCACCTTCGCCTCTTCGAGTGTCTTTTTCCCGGCTCTGGTTGCGAAATATACCTTTCGCGTACGGCCGTCGATCCGCACACTGCGCGATCGCAGCCAGCCACGCTTTTCCATTCCGTGCAGCAGGGGATACATAGTGCCCGGCCCGATCTTGTAACCGTGGCGTCGCAACTCGTTGATCATTCCAAGCCCAAACACCCCCTCTACGGAGGCGTGGTGTAACACGTGGATTCGGATCAGGCCCGAGAAGATCTCCGTGTCGCCCGTCACGCGCTTTGTTGTCGACAAGACCTTGAACTCCCTCGCGTATCACCACGCTGATCTTGGAAACCCATCCGCCTCTTGCTTGCCCACGCCATGCTATCTTGTATCGAGTTTCGATAATAACCCTGACCCAGGGAGATCTGGTGATGAGTTGGCCCCGTCTGATACCGGCGACGCTGCTTAACCTTGTGGTTGCCGCGGTCTCGCTTCAGGCACAGGGCCCACCCTATCAGACTGACGATCCAGTTCCCGTCGACCATCAGCACTACGAGTTCTATATCTTTGGCACGGCCGACGGCACGCCGGTGGAGATGGACTCATCCGGTCCGGCCTTTGAATTCAATTGGGGCGCACTTCCCCGCCTTCAACTCCACGCAATCCTGCCCTGGGGTTCCATCAACCCCTCCAACAATCCCATCTACGCTCCATCGGGAACCGGGCCGAGCGCGTTTGGCCTCGTCGATATGGAATTGGGAGCCAAGGTCGCGTTCATCAAAGAGTCCCCTCACTTTCCCCAGGTAGGAACCTTCCCCATGTTCGAAATCCCAACTGGCAGCTATGACCGTGGTCTGGGTGTCGGCAAGGTGTACTACAAGATTCCGCTGTGGCTCCAAAAGAACGAGGGCAAATGGCTCTTCGACGGCGGCGTGGGTTACGAGGTCGTCCCGCAGATCGATTACAGAAATTTCGCGTACACCGGGTGGCTCGTGAAGCGAGAACTCAGCAAGCGATTGGAACTCGGGGCTGAAGTGTTTGCGCATGGCAGTGAGGGGCCTGCAGCACCGCAAACGCAATCCTCGACTCTGATCGACGTCGGCGGCTACTACCACTTCAAGAACCATCCCGGCGAGCAGTTCCTCTTTTGCTATGGGCACTCTATCGTCGGGCAAACCGAGAACTATGCGTACGTCGGCATGTACTGGACATGGGGCAAGGCCGGCCAGGCGCCAGAAATAGCAAATCACTCTTTCATCGCGAACAGGTTTTAACGATGCAGCATCCGGTATTTAGCGCGCTGGTTTTTCTCGTCGCAGTGATCGCGGGAGCGATTGCTGCACTCAGCGGTTTCGGAATCGGCAGCCTGCTCACTCCCCTGCTGGCAACCACGATGGGTATGAAGGCCGCGGTCGCCGCTGTTTCTATCCCGCACTTCGTGGCGACTGCAGTCCGTCTCTGGGATCTCCGCAAGCACATCGACCGCCGCGTGCTGGTTCATTTTGGAATTTGCAGCGCTGCGGGTGGGCTTGTGGGGGCTCTTCTACAGGCAAAGGCAAACAGTCCGATTCTCACAGTTGCCTTCGGTGTTCTTCTGTTGTTCGCCGGCATATCAGGTCTGGCCGGCTGGTTGGAGCACATGCGCTTTCGGCGCGGAACCGCATGGGGCGCGGGCGTGCTCTCAGGTTTCTTCGGCGGGCTGGTCGGCAATCAGGGAGGAATCCGCTCGGCAGCGCTGATGAGCTTCCAGATGCAGAAAGAGAGCCTGGTTGCCACGGCTACTGCGACAGGCATCATCATCGACCTCGCAAGGATGCCCGTCTATATCGCAACCCAAACCCAGGCCCTGCTTTCGGCTAAGGTCTACATCGCTCTTGCACTCGCCGGATGTCTGGTCGGCACATTCTGGGGCGTCCGCTATCTGCAGCGCATTCCAGCCGCGCGCTATAAGCAACTCCTCTCCCTATTCATCTGTGTACTGGGCAGCTACATGATTCTCAAAACTTGGCTTCACGGTGCGTAGCTTCATTCACACGAGCAACAACGGGCACAATAAGCCGCGCGCTTCCCTTTAGCTGTCCATCAGCCCCTCAGCAGAACCTCGCGCATCGCTGCTTATCCTGCGCTCAGCGCCCGCAGCGCCATCACATTCCGCATCTCATCGCCCGGCTCATCCACCGGCGTCTCCGCGATAAACGCCGCATGCGCAAACCGCTCATCGTGCAGCAGCCTTCGAAACGCCGCCGACCCAATCGTCCCCTCGCCGACATGCTCATGCCGGTCCAGCTTCGAGCCCCGCGCCGCCTTCGCATCGTTGCAATGCCACACCCGCACCGTCTCCAGCCCCACTGTGTCGGCAATCAGCTTCGTCGTCTCGGCCCACCCTTCGGTCGTCACAATGTCATAACCCTTCACATGCAAATGACATGTGTCTAAACACACGCCCACCGGAGCGCACGGACGCAGCCGCTCCACCAGTTCCGCCACCTGCTCCAGCGTTCCACCCAGCGAAAACTCCGCGCCCGCCGTGTTCTCGATCAACACCTTGAAGTTGTGGTCCTGCCACGGCAGCCCATCCGTCGCGCGTTCGATCCCCTGCACCGCCAGCCGCAAACCCTCCTCGCGCGTCAGCCCGTTCCACGACCCCGGATGCAGCACCAGGTACTCCGCGCCCCACGCCAGCGCACGCTCCACCTCGCCGCGAAACGCACTCACCGAATTCGCGCGCACGCTCTCCACCTGGCTGCAGAGATTGATCAGATAACTCGCATGAATCACGATCGGATTCACATCATGCTTCGCTCGCGCCTCGCGCATCTTCACAGCCTCCTCCGGCTTTACCGGCGAGGTCTTCCACGTCCGCGGGCTCGAACTGAAAAACTGAAACGTATTCGCCCCTGCATCCACCGCGCGCTGCACCGCAGTCCAGCATCCGCCGCTGACTCCCACGTGCACGCCAATTCTCTTCTTCGCCATCCCCTCAGCCTATCGCAGGACGAAGCGGGTGGAATGAACCGGACTGGATGAACCGGCTGCCCCACCCTCGACGCGTACGGGGTCCCGGCGAGCTTGCTCGATGGGGCGGGTAGCGGCAGGGTGGGTTGTCGCGCGGGAGCGCGATAGCTCTCCCGGCTGGCGATTCTTTCCTTTGCCTGAACCGGGATTTGCTTCCTTCTGTACGCTGGAGGCTGTCACTCCATCCGCACGAGGACCGAATGCCCACCCCGCAGAACTACAAAAACCACGCACGGTTCGAACCGATGTTTCACTTCTTCGTCGCTCCGGTCCTTCTCATCAACCTGATCGTCGCCATCGTCGTTCTGATTCGCCGCTGGCCCCATCACATCTGGATACACGCCTGGCTTCTCGTCATGGCCATCGCGCTCTTCCTGCTCGCCGGCATCGCACGGTCCTATGCAGTCCGCGTTCAGGACCGCGTCATCCGCCTCGAAGAGAACCTCCGCTACCAGCGCCTGCTTCCAGCCGAACTCCTCGCCGCAACGCACTCACTAACCCTCGGCCAGATCATCGCGCTTCGCTTCGCCTCCGACGCCGAACTCCCCGCCCTCGTTCAGCGCACGCTCAGCGAAAATCTCGAGCCCAAAGCCATCAAGCAGTCCATCACCAACTGGCGCGCCGATAACCTCCGCGTCTGAAGTCTCCAAAATTCTTGTCAAGCCCTCGAAACCGTGGAAATCCCCGCAACCACAACAAAGCACAGCAAAATCTGCGTGCAAAACTCACGACATATTAATTAGGGTCAATTTCGTAAACTGGATATAGAGAGAGTGAAAGCCAGCCGGCTCACACGGAATTCAGGGCGGAGCACAGCCTGAATAGGCTGTCCATTCCAGAACCAGAACTCATTGACTCCAGAGACTTTACAGTAAAGCTCATTAGAATCAGGACTTTGCAATCAAAGTCCACCGCTAAGTCCAATCTTCTGAAGACTTTGCACAAAAAGTGACGGGGAGGGGGTACCCCTCCCCGAGCAGTCTCTGAAAAATCAGGATTGGCTCTTAGTAGACGTCGCGCTGATACCGCTTCTGCTTCTTCATCGCAGCCAAATACTCCGCTGCGTTCTCCAGCGTTCCGTTCGATCCCTTCGCGATCACATCCAGCAGCGCATTCTCCACATCCTTCGCCATGCGGCTCGCATCGCCGCACACGTAGAAGTACGCTCCACGCTCCAGCCAGTCGTACAACTCCGCCGCGTTCTCCTGCATGCGGTCCTGCACGTAGACCTTCCGCGCCGTGTCCCGGCTGAACGCCGTGTGCAGCTTGGTCAACACGCCATCGCGCTGCATCTGTGCAAACTGCTCCTCGTACAGGTAGTCCGAAACGCGCCGCTGCTCCCCGAAGAACAGCCACATCTGCCCCTTCTGCCCCAGCATCTGCCGATGCTCCAGGAACGCCCGGAACGGTGCAATCCCGGTTCCCGGCCCGATCATGATCACCGGCGCATCCGTATCCTCTGGCAGACGGAACGCATTGTTCTCGTGCAGGAAGATCGGCATCGTCGAGCCCACCGGAGCGCGCTCGCCCATATGCCCCGAGGCCACCCCCTGCCGCTCCGCCCCATGCGCGGTAAACCGCACCACCCGCACCGTGGTGTGCACCTCGTTCGGGTGCGCTGCCTGCGACGAGGCAATCGAATACATGCGAGGAGTCAGCCGCTGCAGAATGTTGAACAGCTCCTGCGGCTGCTTCACCCAGCCCGGAAACTCCTTCACCAGGTCCACGAACTCGCGGCCCCAGATGTACTCCTCGGCAACCGCCTTGTTCTCCGTGCCCAGCAGTCCCTTCAGCGCCGGCGGAACGTTCTCGCCGCACAGCTTCGCATACTGATTCACGCTGCCGCGCGCCAGCTTGCCGATGCCGAGCCGCGATGTCAGCGCCTCATGCAGCGAGATCTCCACCTTGTAGTGGTCGTTCACGCGCTCCGTGCCGTTGAACCCCAGCGCCTCGAGCACCTCCACCACCTGGCTCTCGCGGTTCGTCGGAATAATGCCGACCGCGTCCCCGGGCGTGTACGTCATGCCCTCGTCGAGCTCCAGCTCGATATGAATCGTCTCTTTTTCGCTCTCAGGTCCGGTCAGGCGCTGGTTGGTAACAACCCGCGAGATGTACGGTTGATTTCTCGTGTACTTGGCGGTGTGCGCCTTGGCAGGAGCTTCAGGTACGGCAACTGTCGTTTCACTCATCTTCCTTTCATTGTACGAAATTTCGCAGCGAATTCGCGCCCGCTCTGGTCGTTTAGCTGCTCATTTCGCTGCATGCAATCGCTCCATCATCAGCGGCTCCAGCAACGGAATCGGCAACGGTCCCTCGTCAAGCGCCTCATCGTTGAACTGCTTGAGATCAAATGCATTTCCCGCTGCCTTCTGGTATCGATCACGGAACTCAATCCACTGGTGATAGCCCACGTAGTACGTGATGAGTTGTCCCGCGGTCAGCTTCGCGCGGCGCAGTTTGCCTATCGCTTCGGCATGCGTCTGGAAGGCCTTGCCTTCCATCAGCGCAAGCGCCTCGTCATCCGTCATATTCATGCTCTGCATGCGGATGTCCAGAATCGCGTTCGCGATCACGCGCAGCCGAATCTTCATCACCATCAGCACGAAGCGCGGATCGTGATTCGCATACCCCGCATCCTCCATCTCCTTCACGCCGTACTCGCCCCAACCCTCGACGTATGGCCCGTTGCCCAGCAGCGCGCGCAGAATACGCCGCTCCGGCGGCTGGATGCTGTCCGCGTGCTCGAACTGCGTGTAATGCCCTGGCAGCGCCTCATGCATCGTCAGGTACTGCAACATCCAGTTGTTGTACTCGCGCAGCCTCGACTCCGCGGCCGCCGCATCGCCCGGAGCAATCGGCGTAACCCAGTACTCGCCCTCGCCACCGGGCTCCAGCGGTGGCGGCGCGTGAAACCCCGCGACGGAGAACACCCCGCGCAGGAAGGGCGGCGTTGGAACGATCTTCAGATTGCCACGCCCGCTCAACGTAATCAGATTCTTCTCGCGAATGAAATCGGCGATCTTCGTCGCATTCGCCTGCACCGTCGGCAGCAGTTGGTCCGGCGTGGTGTGATCGTCGTTGATGCGGCCGATGACCTCGGCGATCACCTTGTTCTCCAGCGCTTCCCCGCTTAGCCCCGCATGATTCGCATCAGGAAACCACTGCGCATCGAGCGGCTTCGCAATCGAGTACATCTGTTCGCGGACTGCGGCCAGATCACGCTCCGCCGATGCCAGCAGCGACGCGGGAGTCTGCCCGGTATCGGAGCCGACAGCAAAGCGAAATATCTTCGCGTAGACCTCAGGACCCGATCGCCACGACCGCGTTTGCGGCCGCTTCGCCAGATCATCTTTCATCCACGTGACGTACGCATCGATCGCCTGATTCGCCCCCTGCGCGGCTGCTACGTAACGCGCGTGGAGCGGTGACGACGCAGGAATCTGCTGCGCGATCTGCGCAATCACCTGCTTGTCGCCTGCAGCTTCGCTCACCGCTGTGTTGATGAAGACCGGATCGGCTTCGCGCAGATTCGCCTGCGCCTGCTTCAGATATCGCGGCACTTGCTCCATGCGCGCGACAACATTCGTAAGCCGTTGCTGCTCGGTGCCGTAGTTCTGCGTCAGCGGAAAGAACAGCGCGGTTCCGATGTGCTCGACCGGCCGCTCGGGCCGATAGTGCTCTGGCTGTCTCACATCGCGCGCGAAGATGTCCTCGTTGATGCTGGAACGCACGAGCGTGAGGTCGGCCTTGTCTTCGCCTGTGAGCTTGGACTCGTCTACCTTCGCGAAGCACCGCTGCGCGTCGCTAAGCAACGCCCGCTCGCGCGCCATGGCCTCGGGGCCAATGTCATCGAGTTGTGCGTCGAGCGAGACGCCGTTGTGCTCGTGATACCCGGCCCCGGTCGCCGAGACCGGGTGCAACGCCAGTTCCTCCAGCATCAGCCTGTTCGCCTGATGCAGCAACGTCTCCTGCGGATCGGTCCTGCAGACGAACGCGGTTTTAGTCGTGTTCTGCGCGGCCTTTGTATGAATACCGCCGCCGAGGCACACCACGGCAAGACATGGGAGCATAATCGCTGTCGAAGATCTCATGCGCGAAAGCTTAGCAGCCTGCGCGTGCGGTCGAAATCGAAAACTCCGGCGGACGCAACTGAAGTGTTCAGCAGCGATGTCCAATCAGACACGGTGGAACGGCCCTCCAACCCGGTGCGCTGGCTCTTCGCCTCCGAGCAGGGACCACGCACGGTCCTGCTTGCTCGCTGGCTGTGGTTGCGCGCGCTCGCCATCATCTACTTCTCAGCATTCTTCTCCCTGCTATTCCAGGTGAGAGGCCTTATCGGCGAACACGGCATTCTGCCGGCTGGAGAGACGCTGGCCGCAATCGCGGAGGCGGCGGGAAAGAACCGCTTCTGGGTTGCGCCGTCGCTCTTCTGGATCTCCTCCAGCACTCACTTCATCGTCGCCGTGATGTGGATCGGCCTGCTCGCCTCGATTGCCGTCTTCTTCAACCTCTGGCCGCGCGCGAGTCTGCTGATCTGCTGGCTTTGCTTCCTCGCGTTCGTGAGCGCCGCAGGCGACTTCTCGTCCTATCAGTCCGACGGGATGCTGCTTGAGGCCGGCTTCATCTCCATGTTCTTTGCTCCGCCTGGTCTTCGTCCCGGCCTCGGCGCCGCGCATCCGCCCATCCGCCTGAGCCTCTGGCTCCTGCAGTGGGAATGGTTCCGCATCTACTTCGAGTCTGGTTTGGTGAAATGGCTCAGCGGCGACCAGCAGTGGCGTCACCTCACCGCGATGGACGAGTACTACCAGAACAGCCCACTGCCTTCGCTGGATCGGATGGTACGTGCAGCATCTGCCGCACGGATTCCAGAAGGCCACCGCCGCCGCAACTCTGGTGATCGAGTTCTTCGTCGTCCTGCTGTTCTTCTTCCCGCGGAAGTGGCCTGCCGGCCGCGCCGTGCGTGTGGTGCTCTTCGTCATCGTCACGTTGTGGGAGATTCCGGTGATCCTCACCGGCAACTACGCCTTCCTCAACTACATCGTCCTTTGCCTCGGCATCCTGCTGCTGGACGACCGCACGCTTGCGAGTTGGATCCCTGCACGCTATCGCGAGCAAACTTGCTCTTCCTGAAGCCGACGATAATGCTGCCCACGAACAGAGCCAGAATCAAGCACGAAGCGCGCTCTTCATGCGCTGAAGCTGACCATCAGCACGCTGTTGCTGACGCTCATCGCCTATGACACGACCTTCGAGCTGCTCAACATCGTTATGCCCGGGCTGCCGCTGCCGTCAGCACCCGTCGCGATTCTCGAGCCCTTCCGCATCGCCAATCAGTACGGCCTCTTTGCCGTGATGACCACCGGCCGTTACGAGATCGAATTCCAGGGCTCCAACGATGGCCAGAACTGGACCGCGTATCCGTTCCAGTACAAGCCGCAGGCGCTGAATGAGCGGCCCGCGCATCTATGCACCGTATCAGCCTCGTTTCGATTGGAACCTCTGGTTCGCCTCGCTCGGCGACTGGCAGCAGTACGAGATCGTTCCGCTCACCGAGGAGCGGCTGCTGGATAACGATGCCGATGTGCTCACGCTCTTCCGCGGCAATCCCTTTGCACAGGCTCCGCCGAAGTACGTTCGCGCGGTGCTCTGGCAGTACTGGTTCACGACGATGGAGGAGAAGCGCGCGACCGGCAACTGGTGGAAGCGCCAGTTGCTGGGCCTGTACGCGCCGGTCGTGACAAAGATGCCCAATGGACACTACGGCGTCGTGCAGGCGCCGGAGCCCTTGCCGCCCCACACTTGAAGCGCACGATAGACTGACGATGTGGACACGCACGGATCGTCAACCATCGTCATCCTGGACTTCGGATCGCAATACACACAACTGATCGCTCGCAGAATTCGCGAGCTGGATGTGTTTTCGGTTGTGCTTCCGTGCACCGCCCCACTGGAGCGCGTGCTCGCGTTGAAGCCAAAGGGCATCATCCTCTCGGGCGGCCCTTCGAGCGTCTACGACGACGCACGCTCCGAAGGCTGACGCGAAGGTGCTGGCGACCGGCTTGCCGACGCTCGGCATCTGCTACGGTCTGCAGTTCATGACGCATCATCTCGGCGGTCGCGTGGCGCCCGCAGCCGCGCGCGAGTACGGCCACGCCGAGGTCGAGGTTATCGCCGAAACGCCGCTATTTCACGGCCTGCCGCAGACACTTGAGGTCTGGATGTCGCACGGCGACCACGCCGAGACGATGGCTCCGGGTTTCATGTCGTTGCGAAGACCGCGAACGCTGTGGCAGCAGTCGCGAATGAGCCGCAGAAGATGTGGGGCGTGCAATTTCATCCTGAGGTCGCGCACACGCGCCAGGGAATCGAACTGCTTCGCAACTTCGTCGTCGATATCTGCGGAGCGAAACAGGACTGGACGCCCGCGCACTTCATCGAGACGACCGTCGCCGGCATCCGCGCGCAGGTCGGCGAGACAGGACATGCGATCTGCGGGCTGAGTGGCGGCGTCGATTCGAGCGTCGCAGCAGTGCTCGTTGCGAAGGCCATTGGAGACCGGCTGACATGCATCTTCGTGAACAACGGCGTTCTGCGTAAGAACGAGTTTGAGCAAGTGCAGCGCACGATGCGCGAGCAGCTTGGGTTGAATGTGGTTGCCGTCGACGCGAGCGAGCGCTTTCTCACGAAGCTCGCTGGCGTCACCGACCCGGAGAAGAAGCGCAAAGCCATCGGCAACGAGTTCATCGCGGTCTTTGACGATGAGGCGCGCAGGATCTTCGAGGCCGAGAAGTCTGCAGGCGAGGAGATCGCGTGGCTCGTGCAGGGCACGCTCTATCCGGACGTCATCGAATCGGTCAGTGTTCATGGGCCTTCGCACGTCATCAAGAGCCACCACAACGTCGGTGGCCTGCCGGCGGACATGAAGCTGAAGCTCATCGAGCCGCTGCGCGATTTGTTCAAGGATGAGGTCCGGCGCATCGGCAAAGATCTTGGGATGCCCGCCGAGATACTCGAGCGGCAGCCGTTCCCGGGCCCAGGTCTCGCAGTGCGCATTCTAGGCGAAGTCACGCCGGAGCGCGTTGCGCTGCTGCAGGAGGCCGACGCCATCTGCAGCGAGGAGATCAAGCGCGCCGGTCTCACGACGAAGCTGTGGCAGTCGTTCGCCGTACTGCTGCCCGTGAAGTCCGTCGGCGTGATGGGCGATCAGCGGACGTATGCATCTACGTGCGCGATCCGCGCGGTAGAGAGCGAAGACGGTATGACGGCTGACTGGGCGGCGCTGCCCTATGAGGTGCTGCGCACCATTTCCAGCCGCATCATCAGCGAGGTCCACGGCATCAACCGCGTCGTCTACGACATCACGTCGAAACCGCCGGGAACGATCGAGTGGGAGTGAGCGTTAGTTGAGGAACATCGTGCGGTAGAGCGTGTCACGCTGCACGGGCCGGAAGCCTGCGTCGCGGATGATGCGCCGCAGTTCCTCTTCGGTGGTGCAATTGGAGGTGCCCGCGGCCTTCACCACGTTCTCCTCCAGCATCACAGAGCCGACGTCGTTGCCGCCGAAGCGCAGCCCCATCTGCAGCACCTTCAGTCCCTGCGTCACCCAGCTCGCCTGCACGTTCTCAATATTGTCGAGATACATCCGCGAGATGGCGAGCGTCTTCAGGTACTCCACGCTAGTCGCCTCGTCCCATCCGCGGCCACCCAGCGCGGTGTTCTTCGGCTGGAAGCTCCAGGGGATGAATGCCGTAAATCCGCCCGTTTCCTCCTGCAGCTTGCGAACGACTTCGAAATGGTTCACGCGGTGATCCATCGTCTCGCCGACGCCGAACATCATCGTCGCGGTCGTGCGCATCCCCAGCTGATGCGCGGTGCGATGCACGCTTACCCAGTCCTCCGTGCGGCATTTCAGTCGCGCAATGCGGAAGCGGACCTCGTCGTCCAGAATCTCTGCGCCGCCGCCGGGGATGGAATCGAGCCCGGCATCGCGCAGGCGAGAGATGGTCGTGCGCAGGTCCAGCTCGGAGTATTCAGCAATCGCCAGTACTTCGCTCGCGCTCAGGCAGTGCAGCCAGATCTGCGGAAAGCGCTGCTTGATGCCCGTAAACAGCCGCTCGAACCAGTCGATCTTCAGGTCCGGGTGGATGCCGCCCTGCATCAGCACACCGGTGCCGCCCATCTCCACTGTCTCGCGAATCTTGTCGTAGATGGTGTCGAAGTCGAGAATGTAGCCCTCGGCGGCGAGCTTGCCCTTCAACGGGCGATAGAACGCGCAGAAGGTACAGTACTCCGTGCAGAAGTTCGTGTAGTTGATGTTGCGGTCGATGATGTAGCTGACGACGCCATCCGGATGCAGCTTGCGCCGCACCGCATCGGCCTCCATGCCGATACCGATCAGGTCATCCGAGGCGAAGCAATCAAGCGCCTGCTGGCGTGTAATGCCCATGCGTTTAGTTTACGCCCAGAGGCTCGCAGGCAGGCGTCAGGCCGTAACCAGCGAGCCCAGCTTTTCGCCCTGCACGACCCGCACGATGTTCCCCATCTCGCGCATCGAGAAGATGATCATCGGGAGATTGTTGTCCTTGCAGAGCGACACGGCCGTCGTATCCATGACGCGCAGGCCCAGCTTGATGATCTCCATGTAGGTGATCGTTTCGAACTTCGTCGCGTCGGCGACTTTCTTGGGATCCGCCGTGTAGATGCCTTCAACGCTCGTCGCCTTGAGCAGCACCTCGGCCCCGATCTCCATCGCGCGCAGCGCGGCTGCTGTGTCGGTTGAGAAGTACGGATTGCCGGTGCCGCCCGCGAAAATAACCACACGCCCCTTCTCAAGGTGACGGATCGCGCGCCGCCGAATGTACGGCTCGGCAACCTCGTGCATCTCGATCGCACTCATCACGCGGGCATAGAGGCCGGTCTTCTCAATCGCATCCTGCAGCGCGATCGCATTGATAACCGTCGAAAGCATGCCCATGTGGTCGGCCGCCACGCGGTCCATGTGAATGGCCTGCTCGGAGACGCCGCGAAAGAAGTTGCCGCCGCCGACGACGATGGCGATCTGGCACCCCGTGCGCGCAACCTGTGCGATCTCGTTGGCGATCTCGTGAATAAAAACGGCGTCGACGCCGAAGCCTCGCCCTGCGGCCAGGGCTTCGCCGGAGATCTTGAGAAGCACGCGCTTGTACATAACTACTGAGAGTGTACTAGGTGGAAGCGTTTCAGCGCGTGGAGGCGGCCTCGCAAAGTTGATACCAGGCAGCGCCAGCTCGACAGCTCCAGGTCTTCCCGCCGACCGGTGGCATTAGAAGGGGGTCAAGCACGGACGGCGCGGGAAGACCCGGTTGCGTAATCAGCACAAAATCTGCGGAGGCAAGAGCTCGCGCACGGACCTCCGGGGACCGTAGAAACAGCTGCGAAAGGTGATGCGGAGACGAGTCATTGCCGGTCGAGCCAGCCGCTACCTCAAGCGTGGGCTGAGCACCCAGAGGAATAATCGCCGCGTCCAGCCAGGGCGAGTTATCCAACACCGCTTCGTCGCGACGGAAGACGTGAGCACCAGCCCAGTAATAGGCATTCCATGACGGAGCGTTATTGAAGGAGGCTGGTGTGCGCGAGTCTTCCAGAATCAGACCCAACTGGCCCGCGTGACTTATGGGCTCATACTGAATGGCGGCCATCTGCGAGGCGATAGGCCGCAAGATTGCATTGCCCTGCCAGAGCAGACACACGTTGCTGACAACCGCTAAGGCCAGCAGCGCGAGACGAAGAAATCCCGGCGATGCCGAATGAACCCGCGTAGTCCAACCGCTGGCAGCGACAAGAGGAGCAAGCCAGATGAGAATCGAAAGGCGCTCCGCGAAATAGAACGCATCGTTCAGGTCGGATGGAAGAAACGGAATCAGGACGAGAAGAACAACAGAGTAGACCAGCCACGTATCGGATGGTTCCCACCGTCGAGCCGCTCTGTTCCGCATGTACTGTCTGATCGCCAAAGCGTACGCAATCGCGAGCAATGCAAGCGTGCTGAAGAGGTAGAGAAGAATCGGCACACTGCGGCCGAAGAGCAACGCCACATGGTGCATCCGCACGATATCCACCACATGCTGTGCTACCTGAGAGGGAAAAGAACCCTGGACGGATCCAGGTTGCGACACCGGATTGGCCGTGGCGAAATGCCTCACATAAAGGAGCGCAAGCGTCGAAAGACCAAGAAGCAAAAGATCAGCCGTGAAGTGGGTTCGTTGAGAATCCCCGCCGGGCTTGTCCCGGAACACCAGGCGCCGCAACCAGTCAACTCCGCAGAAGGTGAGCAGGACAAGGAGCGGAACCGGGTGTGTAAGCGTAATGGCCGCAACCAGGAGAAGGAATACCAGCCGCGCACCAAGCCATATCTCCGTGAAACGCAGCCATAGCCCCATGGCCCAAAAAACCAGAGCAAGCGAGAGGCAGTAGTTGAGGAATCCCATGCCCGTCGACCAGTTGAGCGCGAGCAGCAAGGCCAGCAGCGTGCAGAGATCGGCTGAAGACCCTACCTTCTGAGCAAGGTATCGAAAGCCGAAGACAAAGAGAACGAGGTACACGCAGAGAACGAGACGGTCTGCGAGCAGAAGCGAACAGAACTTCGAAAGCACGAATAGAGCGTAGTAATAGAGCGCGTACGGAGGAAGAACGTGCTTGATAGTGTAGTAGCGGCTGTAAACCGTCGCATGATGCGATAGCAGTTCGCGCATCACATGCACGTAATAGAGATGGATAGGGCCGTCCTGGGAAGGCCATGCGGGCAACGAAAGAATCAAGACGATGTAGGCGAGAACAAGGAAAACCGTCGCGAGCAGTTCCGGAGTGACCCGGCGATTGGTCGGCTGAGGGGACGAGAACATCGTTACTACGAGCCTACACGGTCATGCAATCTTGAATTCACAGCGTGAGGTTGACAGCGGCATGACCAGAACGGACACTTCTCCATAGATGCCTTCAGTCGAGACTCAACTCCAGACTAGCGTGAGCTCCCGGCTGCAACGCTACTTCGTTCCTGTCTGTGCGATTGTATGCGGCCTTTTGTGGGGCCTCGAACTTGCACCGACCATTGTCGCCCATGTGGGCCACGACGAGGCGTGGATCCTGTACGCCGCGAACGCGGTGATGCACGGAGTGCAGTTGAACGGTCCAAGGCTGATCGAGGTGGATCCGCCCTTTATAATCTGGTTTTTCTCGCTCCCCGTGCTCCTGGCCCGCCTACTGCACATTTCGATTCCTGCGGGTTCTCGAATCTTTCTGATTCTGAGCATCACCGGACTCATTGCATGGTCGGCGTCTCTTTACCGCCGTGTGTGCAGGACCTCCGCGCTCGGGATGTGGCTCTTTATTTTATGTGCGATGTACATCGCCACAGCACCGATCAGTTATGACGACCGCGGCCAGCGCGAGTATTTCACCGCGTTTCTATTGCTTCCCTATATCCTCTGGGCCGCATCCCGGCTCCGAAACATTCCACTCCTGCTCACCGAGACCCTTGTCGTGGCATTCTTCGCCGGGGTGGGTGTCTGTCTGAAGCCGCAACATGTCCTTGACATCATCGCGGTTGAGCTTCTGGTGCTGATGCGGCTGCGCAGCGTGCGGCGATGGTTTCAACCAGCGCTCATCGCTCTCGTTGCGGGATTAATCTTCTATCTGCTTGCAGTACGAATCTTCTGCCCGTCGTATCTGCGGGATATCGTGCCGCTGCTGAGAGAGACCTATTGGGGCTTCGACAAGACATGGAGCGCCCTCGCGCATGTGGCGAGAAAACAAATCGTCGGGTTCGCTATCGGCTTGATTCTGTGGGCCAGCTTGCGCCGCCGGATGCGTGTCGAGGCCGTTGTGGTCTGTCTTCTGGCGGCTGCGACGGGCGCATTGCTCGCTTATTTGCAGCAACACAAGGGCTGGGGCTACCAGCTTCTCGCTCTGCAAATCCTCAGTTATCTTGCGATCGGTATTATCTGCTGCGATGTTGCCGAGCGGATGTGGCTGGAGTGGGGCGCCAAGTCCTACCGCACCGAAGGCGAACAGTTCCACACTTCCATCTGCGTGGCGTTGGCCATTCTCGCTTTTGGGATCGCAGTCCCTCTTCGCTTGCGGCACTTGCAACCTATTCCGTATTTCGAGACGCAGAAAACTGATCTAGCTGCCATTTACTCGGAGTATTCGGAGGGAACGCCCGTCGGCCTCTTGGCGGTCGAGCCCTGGGAGTGGCCTGAGGTCCTCGAACAGAATAAAGTCTGGTCCTCACGCTACAACCACCAGTGGCTCTTGCCGGCAATCATCCGCAGCCAGGATCCTTTGGATGCCGACACCGCCCATCATCTGCCCCCGGGAAAGATCGCCGAACTCTCGGCGATGCTGCGTCAAACGACCGCGGAGGACCTCGCGTACTGGCGCCCTTCGGTCGTCGTCGTCCAGCCGTGTGGTGATCCCGATATCTGCCCAGGACTGGTGCGTATCGGCTATTCAGGCCTGCTCGACTGGTTCGAACGCGGTCCCCAGTTTCGCGAGCAGTGGTCTCACTATCGCTATCAGAAGACGGTCGGCCAGATGCAGGTCTATATCCGCACCGGATTACCCCGTTAGGTTCCGCCAAATCTCGGGCTGGAGAGACAGAAGACTACATTAGCGGGCAAGTTCTGAAGAATTTTTGAGGGTCAGCCGGTAAAGATTAAAGTTTTCGTAGAACTCCTCCGCCCCGCTGAATTCTGCCAGCGGCTCAATCTGAAACCCTTCCGCCTGTAGCTGTTGCCATTCCTCCGGTTGCATCTCGCGCGCCGTGATGAACAGGATCGGCTGATCATGATAGTAGTGCGCCGCCCCAAGAACGCGCTTCGCCTCCCACGCTTCCTCATAATTATCCCGGCGAGTCGAGTAGAGAAGGTAGGTGTCCACGCAGGAGCATTCGATCATGTACAGAGGCCGGCCCAGGTACTGCGCCACGTCCATGACGCTTGTGTCCAGATTACCCACAAGAGGCATATTCTCGAGATGGTTTTGCACGATCCATGTCGCCGCAGTCCTGTCATTCGAGAACGGCCGCTGCCAGGAACCAATCACGGCCCAGACGCTCGAGAGCGCCGAGATTCCAAGCAGCGCATAAACGGCCCATGTGAGCGATTCCGGCGGACTCTCCGCGCGAATAATCCACACGCCTGCGAGAAACGCCAGGAAGACAACACCGAAGTGGCGCTCCGAACCGAGATAGATGAAATGCGCGAGCGCTGTCCCGCAGACAATCGTCACTCCGATCATCAGCAGAAGACCGCTGCGATTTCGAAAACTCAGATACAACATCGCAAAAACCGCTACAACCACCACCGCGTACGCGAGACCTGCGCGATGAGGCGACGGATTCCAGAAGAAGTGGCTGCGGGGACTCTGCACTGGAAAGAACGGCATCACTGTATAGCGCAGAAATGCTTTATACAGGTACGACATGTCGGTGGCATGTGCGAATGGTTTGCCCGTTGTTCGCCAGCTTATATCCTTGGCCGGCTTCGCTGACCACATTGCGAAGGCTGTGATCGCGGTGTACGTCCCGGCCGCCACCATCGCCGTGCGCCGCGTAAATAACGAGGACGTCTTTCGACGGGCATACTCCGCATGGGCATACTCGACGATCAGCGCAGCGGACAAAATAATGCCGATATTATCTGCACTTGAAATCAGCCCAAGCAGCACCGCAGCCACAACTGGCTTGTCCGGCCGTGTTGTCCGCCACCATAGGTACACCACCAACAGCAGCAGCATCACGCCGTACATGCGTGAAATCACCGTGTACTCAAAGACGAAAAAATAACCGCCGAGTACGAGAGCCTTCTCCCACGTCCGGAACGGCGAGCGAAGCGCGACGAACAGAATGATCGCCGTGCTCACAGCGCCTGCACGACCTTCAGCACCAGGACCGATTGCGTGAACCGTGACGGTACCCAGAGGATCACGTACCACAGCCATGGATGGCCTTCGTGATGAATGTGCCAGAAGAGCGAAGGGATGGTGGGGCTCGCCCAGGTGATTGCGAGCGCATTTAGCTCATCGCGCCACAAAACGTGGTGCCAAATCTGGATATAAAGAAGAACGAGAAACGGTACTGCCAGCAGCAAATTGCGGATGGAGACGTCCGATTCCCTGGCGCGGCGCGCGCGGCCGCGTCGGCGTGGCGACACTCGAGGTCCCATTCTTCAAGCATGGTAGCAGCATCTGCTTTGGCCGCTCTTCATGCCGGCATGTGGAGAAGACGGGCGAGAAGTAAAGCATGGCCGGCAGCGTAGGGAACCATGCGCGAATTGCGACGACGTAGCTTTGCGCGTGAAGCTGCCTCGAAAAGGAATTGAGTGTATGCAGAGCCGAATTATTGGAACGACCATGCCGGTACTGGAGGTGCTGCTGCAGCCGGGCGAGAGCGTGATCTCCGAGGCCGGCGAGCTGAGCTGGATGACCCAGACCATCAGCATGACCACCCACACCCAGATGATGGGCGGCGGTGGGTTCTTCGGCGCAGTCAAGCGCGTGGTGGGCGGCGGCAGCCTCTTCATGACCGAGTACACCGCGCAGGGCTATCCCGGTGAGGTCGGCTTCGCCACCAAGATCCCCGGACATATTCTGCCCATCGAGATCGGACCCGGGCACGAGTTCCTGATACACCGTCACGGCTTCCTTTGCGCCACGCCACAGGTTCAGCTCGGCGTCGGCTTTCAGCAGTCGCTCGGGGCGGGCATCTTTGGCGGCGACGGATTCCTGCTGCAGAAGCTCAATGGTTACGGGACCGCCTGGCTGGAGCTGAGCGGCGAGGTGGTCGTGCGCGACCTGCAAGCCGGTGAGACGTTGCGGGTGCATCCTGGCCACGTCGGCGCGTTCCAGGCGTGCGTCAGCTTCAACATCACGCGCATTCAGGGAATCCGCAACATGTTCTTCGGTGGAGATGGCATCTTCCTCGCCGCGCTCACGGGACCGGGACGCGTGTGGCTGCAGACGCTTCCGCTGGTAAATCTGGCTCACGCGCTCGAGCCGTATCTGCCGCACAATCGCGGGGAAACGGTGCGTGATGTGGGTGCTGGAGCGGTGCTCGGCGGCATCGTGGGATCGATGTTCGACAATCGCTAAACCAGCCAACCTGAATCATCGGGAGGCGACGCTAAATTTCGTGATGGTCGTGCTACCACTTATGTGGTAGAAGGGCTGCATTCAGAAAAATCGGTGGATCCGAAGAGCGGCCCAGACAGTAGCAGGCCGCCTTTGCGTTTGCATCGAGGATGAGAGGCAGCATGGACGAGCAACCGATGCAACAGGTTCCCACCGCCACCGACCGGATCAACTGGCAACAGACACCTCCACCACCACCGAACTACCAGGCTCCCGCAGCTCCCGCAGAGGGGTTGAGCGACACGGCAGCGGGTGCTCTCGCCTACATCACGTTCATCCCGGCGATCATCTTCCTGGTGGTGGCCTCCGTACAACACGAAGCCGTTTATACGCTTCCACGCCTTCCAAAGCATCGGGCTCGCTATCGTGCTGGTTCTGTGCCTGCTTCGTGATCTGGGTGCCGTTCCTGGGCTGGGCGCTTGGGCTGGCGCTTCTGGTCTGCTGGGTCCTTTGCATCCTGAAGGCCTCGCAAGGCAGCGTTTTCAAGCTGCCGTTGATCAGCGAGTTCGCAGCGAAGCAGTCGGGCTATCAGCCCTAAGCGCGGGGGCTGAGCTAACGTTCTGGCGATGATGATGAGGCGGCGTTAGCGTTCGGTTGACGCTGCTTCATGGGCTATGCGCGTGTGGCATTGGGCACGTGTGGTGTAGATTTTTCGATCTCTTTGAAGGGGATACGGGATGAACGACGAAACACAGACACCGGGTGCCGGGCCGCAGGGGACGGGACAAGAGACCAGCATGGGCGGGACCAGCGAGTGGAGCACCGTTCCTCCAACGCAACCACCGACTCCTCCCGCACAACCACTGAGTCCACCGCCGCAGTCGCTCGAGCCGCTACCGGCGCCACCCCCTCCGCCTCCGGGGCCACCGGTGGCGGGAGGGTATCAACCGGTGTATGGGTCGGGGACGCAGGCACCTCCGCCACCGCCGCCGGGGGGGTATGCGAGTGCTCCGGGTGGAGGGTATACGCCACCGCCGCCGCAGGGGCCACCTCCGGGATATGGTGGTGGGCCGGGGCCGCAGTATCCGCCTCCGCCGCCACCGCCCTCAGCGGGTCAGGGGCTGACCAGTAATGCCGCGGCGGCGATCTCGTACATCACCTTCATCCCTGCGGTGCTGTTTCTGGTGCTGGAGCCTTACAACCGTGACCGGTTCGTGCGGTTCCATGCGTGGCAGTGCATTGCGCTGACGATTGTGGCGGTGGGAATCCGGATCATCTTCGCAGTGCTCTCGATGATGTCGTTCCACCTGCTGTGGTGGCTGTTCCTGCTGATCAGGATGGCGCTCGGGCTGATCCTGTTCGTGTTCTGGCTGATTGCGCTGATCAAGGCGAGCCAGGGACAGTGGTACAAGATTCCTATCGTGGGCGACCTGGCGGCGAGCTTCGCAGGTCAGCAGCAGTAGGGATTTTTTGTGGTGCGGGGAGGGTACCCCTCCCCCCGTCACTTTTTGCGCAAAATCTAGATGATATTGGACTTAGGGGTGGACCTAAGCTGCACGGGTTTGCGCAAAGTCTTGAAAACAAAGGCATTGTTTTGTCATATGCCCGCAAAGTCTTCAAAACAGGTTGGTTGCTGGTCTTAGCTCAAAGAACGATGCCCGGCTGGATGGCCGGGCGGGTGGATCTTGCTCTACTTCCATTATATCTGGCGGTGTCAAGGGGCAGAGCAGGCGGCATCTCCCGTGGAAGGCATACCCCAGGGGCTAAAGCCCGAACCCCGGTAGACCTTGAGAGACCCGAGCCTAAAGGCTCGGGTTACCCAGACGCCTGCAACATCGAAAACTCAAGAGCATCGGAGAGCCGTCAGACTCCAGCTCTCAGATTTCAATTGTCATTCCATTGTTGGTTGTTTTCAGGTTGTCAGTTAAAGCCTTAGACTGGCGCGCATGAGACAAGTGACGGCTGTGGCGAGTGCAGTGATTGGAGTTGCGCTGGCGGTGTCGAGCAGCGCGGCGATGGCGCAGGATTGGGCGAAGGCGAACCTGGCGAAGAGCCCGAGGCACGGCGAGTTCGTGACGATCCATGAAGCCGGCGGACGCGACCTGCAGGCGTGGGTGGTGTATCCGGAGGTGAAGGGCAAGGCTCCGGTGGTGGTGATGATTCACGAGATCTTCGGATTGAGCGACTGGGCGCGCGAGATGGCGGATGAGCTTGCGGGCGCGGGCTACATCGTGGTCGAGCCGGATCTGCTGAGCGGGTTCGGGCCGTCGAGGATGATGTCGGAGACGCGCGGGAACGGTCCGGCGTCCGTTGCGTATGGATGCGATCCGATGGACTGTGCGCCGGGACAGACTCCGACACGCAGCTGGCACGCGGATGGAGCGCTGGAACAGGACAGAGCTGCAGCGTCGTGGCCGCGGCGCAGACGAGCACTCCTCACCTTGTGCTGACAGGCTATCCGCAGCAGGCGCCGCAACAATATCACGGGGACCATCCGATTATGCAGGATGCTCAGCAGCAGAGCGGGGCGCCGTATGTGCCGGCGACTCCGGGTGGAACGTCGGCCTTCCCGCCGGACCAGGTGACGCGCGCGGTCTCTTCGTTGCCAGACCAGCAGGTTTTAGCCGATCTCGACGCAGCGGCGGACTATGGCAAGAAGCTGCCGGCGGCGAGCGGGAAGTTGTTTGTGGCGGGGTTCTGCTGGGGTGGAGGGAAGGCGTTTCTGTTTGCAACGCACCGGCATGATTTGAGTGCGGCGTTTGTGTTCTATGGGCCGCCGCCGCCGACCGATTTGATGAAGAACATTACAGCGCCGGTGTATGGGTTCTATGCCGGGAACGATGCGCGCATTACGGCGACGGTTCCGAAGACGCAGGACACGATGAAGGGCCTCGGCAAGACGTATGAGCCGGTGGTGTATGACGGCGCGGGGCATGGGTTCATGCGCGCGGGCGAGGCTCCAGATGCGAGTGCGGCGAACTCGGCGGCGAGACAGGCGGGGTTCAAGAGGATGGTGGAGTTGATGGGCGGGGTGCATTGAGGATGGCATACCCCAGGGGCTAAAGCCCCTTTTTCTTTAGCAACGGGGAGAGACCCGAGCCTGAAGGCTCGGGTTACCTAGAAGCACGCTGCGGCGACCTGAAAGGCCGTGCTGATTCGGGTTACCTAAAGGGTTTCCGCGACCTGAGGGCCGGTGGCTGATTCGGGTTTGTGGTTGAAAAGGGGTTGAAGGTTCGACGCGGCACAGGCATCGTCGGGGTCCTTCGACTCCGCGCTGTGCGCTGCGCTCAGGATGACGGATCTACGAGGGTACGGGCGAAAACAACGGCGAAAACAGCAAGGGCCACGGTACAACTCGTGACCCTTGCTTCCCAAGGAAATCCTTTGTGCGCCGCAGCCGGCGCATCCCTTTATTGCTTCTCGTAAACGTAGGTCTGCTTCTCTGACTCCTTGCCCGGCGTCCAGGACACATCCACGATCGTCTTCCCATCCGCGCTCAGCGTCATTACATCCCGGCCGAGTTCCTTGCCGTTCAGCGTCACGATCGTCAGCACTTTGTCCGGTCCGTCGGACTTGTTAGAGACCATCAGGCCTGCGGGCGCAGTCGGTCCCGTAATCGGTCCTGGCGTCCCGTCCAGCTTTGCATCCGACGTGTCCTTGTAGCCGGGGTTCTCGTAATGCAACACGTCGCCGTTGACCTTCAGAACGATGATGTTGGGCGCACTGTTCTTGATTGCCGTCTCCTTCCAGGTGCCGACCATCCCGCTGCCGCTGCCCACCCGTGTGTCGGTTTCGTGATCGGTATAGGACGTTCCGTCGGGACGCGTTCCCGTCGTCACATCGGTCAGTGTTTTGCCGTCAGCCGAGATCGTGCGCTTCGTTGTCGATTCAACTTTCCCTTTGATCTTGAAAACCAGCGAGTAGGAGTTGCCGGTTCCTGTACATGAGACCGTCCGGTCGGGAAGGAAGTTATAGTCCTTCCCGTCGCAGGCGAAACTGAACTTGAAGGAGCCGGTGTCCAGGGTGTACATGTTGCCGTTCTGCGTGATGGTCACGGTGGATCCTGTCATCTTGCTCTTTGCCGGATCCAACTTCCATGTTCCGTCCCACTTCGAACCTGCGGCAAAACAGGGAGCAGCCGCGAGCGCCAGCGCGGCGCACACGAAATACAGTCTCTTGTTCATAAGAACCTCGATGTATCGAAATTTTCTTGCGAGAGCCCGACCACTGGCCCACCGGGGATTGCCCACAGTCCCAGAGACTGTCGACGTAAAGCTCTGCAAATGTCCGAGGGTGACAATGTCACCTTGAAGCACGGCGAAAGTCAAGACGATAGGGCAAGGGCCGGCACTTTTCGGGGTGACAATGCAGCCCTGATCTCGTTATCCTCGTGCCGCCTTTTGAACACCATGTTTTGTCGGTGCCACAGGACCTGGCGCTGCCCGCGGAGCTGAATGCGTTCGAACCTCTTTTTCGCTCTCCTGTCGTCCGGCATCGCCGCCATTACAAGTGCCACTGCGCTTGGACAGGGCTGCGTCGCCGCGCATGTCAATCAGCGCGTCATCAGTGAGCTCGTCACCACGGACGATGGCCGTCCGACCTCGCTGTTTTCCATTCACAATCTGACGCTCGATATCGGGTACCGCGTCTTCAATTCCAACAAGTACTTTCAGGGCGACAATGAGATCGCTCGGCCCAACGCCGTGCGCAATCATCAGAACATCTTCGGCATCGGCATCGAGTACCGCCTGTCTCAGCGCTGGAGCCTGCTCGCCGACGTTCCGGTCTTCGACGGCACGCGCAATCAGATCTATCCGCCGACCGGCATCTTCCAGGTCAGCGGGCTGGGGGACATGCTGGTTGGCGCGCAGGCGTGGATCTTCCGGCCGCCGACGGAGAACGACGGCAATATCGCCGTCATCGCGCAGTTGAAGATTCCTACCGGCATCAACGATGCCACGGGAACCGCGATGCTCGCCGGCAAGCCGATCAAGGCCACCGCGGATCAGTCATTGCAGCCGGGTGATGGCGGCTGGGGCTTCACGCTCGGCACACAGGCTTACAAGCGCCTTTGGTCCACGGCCTCCGGCTTACGGCCAGGCCAGCTATCTCTTCAATCCTGAGGACACCAACGGCGTCGCGACCTTCCGCACGCAGCCGGGCCAAGGGGTCATGTCTGTGACGGACCAGTATCTCTACCGTGTGGGCGTCTCGCAGTATGTTCCCAAGGTGCGAGGCGTTGCTCTCAGCCTCGGCATCCGCGGGGAGGGCGTTCCCGTCCGCGACCTGCTTGGCGACAGCAATGGCTTCCGACGCCCGGGCTTCATCTTCTCGCTCGACCCCGGCCTGATGGTGAACTACAAGGGGAGCACGCTTTCGGTGAACGGCCCGTGGGCGCTCTATCGCGACCGCCCGCCCAGTGTCCCGGAGATTCAATACAACATCACCAACGGCGACGCCTTCTTCGCCGACTACACGGTCATCGTCGGGCTTTCGCATCACTTCTAGCTGAGCGGTGCGAGCTGCCTGCACAGAGCGGCGCGCTACACTCGCATCATGCCGCGCTCCGGCCCTCTATCACAGCCTCTGCCCGCGCACTCGGCGAGATTCACCTCGGCGATAACCTCGCCATCCTCGAGGGTTTGCCAGCGGCGAGCGTGGATCTGATCTACGTCGACCCACCATTCAACACCGGCGTCGCGCAGAAACGTAGCCGCATCACCGCGCGGCGCAGCGAGAACGGCACGCGCAATGGCTTTGGCGGAGCGCGCTACGAGACGACCACGGTCGACTCGCCCGTGTACGCCGATGCCTTCGATGACTACCTCGCGTTCCTGAAGCCGCGGCTGGTCGAAGCGCGGCGGTTGCTGAAGCCCAGCGGGTCGCTGTTTCTGCATCTCGATCCGCGGGAGGTGCACTATGCGAAGGTGATGCTCGACGGGATCTTTGGCCGCGATTGCTTTCGCAACGAGATCATCTGGGCCTATGACTACGGCGGCAAGCCGCGCGACCGCTGGCCGGCGAAGCACGACAACCTGCTGTGGTATTCGCGCTCGCCGACGGACTACATCTTCAATTACGACGCTATCGACCGCGTGCCGTACATGGCGCCGGAACTGGTTGGGCCGGAGAAGGCGGCGCGCGGCAAGATTCCTACGGATGTGTGGTGGATCACGGTCGTTCCTACGAACTCGCGCGAGAAGACGGGGTATCCCACGCAGAAGCCGCTGAAGCTGCTGGAGCGGATCGTGCGCGTGCACTCGAATGCCGGGGACATGGTGATGGACTTCTTCGCGGGGAGCGGGACGACGGGGCAGGCTGCGGCGAATCTCGGCCGACGTTTCCTGCTTATCGACTCCAGCCGGGATGCTGTGCGCGTGATGCGCAAGCGCCTAGGGAATGCCCTAGGGACCGGCTAAGTTATCGGCTTCTGCCACCTTCGCGTCACTTCTCAGTCACTAACGAACCTCGGTGTTTATATCGTTTTGCCCCTATCATTCCTCGCATGGGCCCAGACAATCTTTTGGAGGAACCGAATGTCAGCAAGTTCGCTGATGCCGCATGCCGAGTGTTGGCGGGCGGACCAGCATCTCATCTGGACCATGGTGATCTCCAACGCGGTCACCTTCCTCAGCTACACGACTATCTGTGTCACACTGCTCGCGCTCGCGCGGCGCACCCGCGTCATCATCGCGCGTGACTGGATCTTCTTTCTCACCGGGTTCGCGCTGTTCATCGTTGCGTGTGGCTCCACGCACCTGATGGAGGTGGTCACCACGTGGTCGCCGATGTTCTGGGTGGATGCGTGGGCCAATATTCTCACGGCGGCGCTCTCTGCATACGTTGCGCTACAGCTGATTCGGCGCCTCAAGACCATCAGCTTCGGCGTCAACGACTATGCCGCGCGACTGGCGCGCACCGAGGATGAAAAGGCTCAGATGCAGGAGAGCCTCATGGCGGCGCAGAAGCTCGAGGACTGGAGCCGCATGTCGGCGGTTGTCACGCACGAGATCAGCAATCCGCTCGAGGCGATTCAGAACATCCTTTACCTCATTCGGCAATCCGACGTCTCGACGCCTGAGATCGCGCGCCTCACGCGCATGGCCTCCGAGGAAGCCGATCGCGTCATCGCGATCTCGCGGTCAACGCTGGCGTTCTTCCGGCAGTCCAGCGCGCCGGAGCGCGTGGACCTGCGCGCAGCGTCAGAGAGTGTTCGGTTTCTGCTCGACCCCGTGCTACGCCGGCGCGAGGTCACGCTCAACGTGCGCGTCTCCGGTGACGTGCTTATCGAAGCTCTGTCGGGCGAGGTGCGGCAGGTGTTGCTCAACCTGGTTCGCAATGCATGCGAGGCTTCGTCGCGCGGGGGATCCAATGTCACGCTGACGCTGGCGGGCCAGGCGGAGCATGTTGAGATCACCGTCAGCGACGAGGGGTCTGGCATTGACCCATCACTGCTGCCGACCATCTTCCAGTTCGGTCAGACCACCAAGGGCTCGCAGGGCAACGGCATGGGGCTCTGGACGGTGAAGCACATCGTCGACAAGCACGGCGGCACGATTCACGTTCAGTCTGAGCCCGGCAAAGGCACGACGTTCACCATCGAGTGGCCGCGCAACGTCAACGCGTCGACGCCACACGCGCGGTTTACGAAGAGGCTTCGAGAGGTCAGCGCCTGACGCAACGAGTCCCAGGTTTACCGTGTGCAGGATGTGGATAGTGTTACCGTGCACCGCAAGCACCTCGTCGAGACGCTGGTAGCAGTGCGGTGATTCTTCGAGACCCCGACCCTTGAGAATGACGTTCGAGCGCTGCAGCCACTCGTGCATCATCTCGGCTTGATGGGACCTTCGCACTTGCAAGCTCCGGTCTTGCGTCTCGTGGATTCACGCTGGATGCTTTAGGCCGTGAGCTTTGATATGCCGAACGAGTGCTGCACGAATTGCTGAGAGGTACATCGCTCCCTGACTGAAGAATAAAGGGCAGGCCTCCGTGAAACGGTCGTTACCCTGATCGGCCGTGAACAGTGACCAGGACGTCGGATGAATCAGCTTCGACGACAACGTGTTGATCCTGTTGTATTCGACCTCGAGCTGAAGCACTCTAGCCATTCTTCTTGTTGGTGTGTAGCTCAGCCTTGTTACACCTTCCCTTTGCATGTGCTCGTTGAATTCCGAGATCTTCTCTTCGAATTGACTCTTCGCCAGATTAGGATTGAGGCTCAGTTCCAGCTCTTTGAGAGATATCGCCAATTGTTTGCCGTCGTTCAGGCGATCTTCCGCGAAGGCTTGCGCATTCTCCTTCGAGAGCAGCGCGTATTGGGTGAAGACCCTAATTTCAAGCAGATTCCTGCACCGCAACGCACAAACCGTTTGGTCCTGAGACAGTAAGCCACGCCGCAACACGGCGGTTTTCGACGCTCATTGAAATAAATTTAAGCTGCTACAAACGTAGTTTTCGACCGCAGCATCGCTAAGTACGGAGCATATGTGAAAAAACCAGCCAGACTCCTCATCGGGAGGAGGAAAAAACTGTGCGAGGAAACTGCGAAGAGATTCCGCCGTCTTATCAGCAACCCGAATCAGTTCAGGTAATAGATTTGACTCTTCCATAGGGTTACATCGTATGACGGAAAGAAAGAGCCCGGGCTGTCGCCCGGGCTCGAACGTTTGTCCTGGCTCGCTGCTTACGAGGCGTCTTCGGTCGCGGCGGTCTGCTTCGACTGGGCGATGGTGTAGTTGGGGTCGCCGATCTTGAAGCGGGCGAAGCGGCGGACGCTGATGTTCTCGCCGAGCTTGGCGATCTTCTGCGCGATGAGCTGCTGGATGGTCAGCGACTGCTCCTTGATGAAGGGCTGCTCGAGCAGGCAGACCTCCTCGTAGAACTTGGACATCTTGCCCTCGAGCATCTTCTCGATGATGTTCGCGGGCTTGCCGGTGGCAGCGGCCTGCGCGCGGTAGATCTCCTTCTCGCGCTCGATGTCGGCGGGCGTGACCTCGTCGCGGCCGATGTAACGCGGGTCGACGGCGGCGATGTGCATGGCGATGTCCTTGAGGAGCTCCTGGAAGTCCTCGGTGCGGGCGACGAAGTCGGACTCGCAGTTGAGCTCGAGCAGGACGCCGATCTTGCCGCCGGCGTGGATGTAGGTGCCGACTGCGCCCTCGTTGGTGGTGCGCGAGGCCTTCTTGGCGGCCGAGGCCATGCCACGCTTGCGGAGGACGACGAACGCCTCCTCCATATCACCCTTGGCCTCCTGCAGAGCCTTGAGGCAGTCGCCCATGGGGGCGCCGGACTTCTCGCGCAGTTCCTTGACTTGCTTGGCGTCGATCTTCACAGCTTCCATTGTAGACATTCGGATTCCTTCTCGCCTGTTAGGAGGCGGGTCAACGAGCGCGGTTCCGGAGCCCGCGCCCTGGATTCTACAGTAAGAGCTTGTGACGGCTGCGGCAGGCCGCGCCCTCTGCAAAGTCGCGTAGGCTTAGGCGGAGATGACCTGCTCGATTTCGGCAGGGGTGGGCTCGGCGTCCAGGTCGGCTGCGGCCGGGGCCTTGCGGATGCCACCGCCGAGGGCAGCGTTGAGGTCGATCTCCTCTTCCTCGGTGTCCTCGATGGAGTCGGCTGCGGCGCCGGCCGAGATCTGGATCTCGTTGCGGGCGACGTCGTCGTCCTCGGCGAGGAGGTTCGGGTCGGCTGCGGCCGGAGTGACGTCGGCGTACTCCTGCGCGAAGGCCTTGTCGGAGACCATCTGCGTTCCCTCGTAGGCGGCGTCGGCGATCTTCGTGGTGAAGAGGCGGATGGCGCGGAGGGCGTCATCGTTGCCGGGGATCACGTAGTCGACCACGGTGGGGTCGCAGTTGGTGTCCACGACGGCGACAACCGGGATGCCGAGCTTGCGGGCCTCGGAGACGGCGATGGCTTCGTTGTTGGAATCAACGACGAAGAGCGCGTCGGGGAGACGGCGCATGCTCTTGATGCCGGAGAGATTGGTCGAGAGCGACTTGCGCTCGCGCTCCAGCTTGATGACTTCCTTCTTGGTCAGCAGCTCGTAGCGGCCGTCGGTGGACATGTCGTCGAGCTCCTGCAGACGCTTGACCGACTTCTGGACCGTGACCCAGTTGGTGAGCAGACCGCCGAGCCAGCGCGAGTTGATGTACGGCATGCCCGCGCGGGTGGCCTCCTCAGCGATGGCGTCCTGCGCCTGGCGCTTGGTGCCGACGAAGAGGATGAGCTTGCCGGTGGAGGTGAGGTCGGTGACGAACTTGGAAGCCTCTTTGAACATCTTGAGGGTCTTCTGCAGGTCGATGATGTAAATGCCGTTGCGCTCGCCGAAGATGTATTCCTTCATCTTCGGGTTCCAGCGCTTGGTTTGATGCCCGAAGTGAACGCCTGCTTCGAGCAGCTCCTTCATCGTGATGCTTGCCATGTCAATTTCCTATCTGGGCATCGCTGTCTGTGAGTCCGGCCGCGGGCCTAGGCGACAGACGATTGATCCCGTTGGGCTGGGAGATTTGGTTCCTTGCCACTCGCGCGGTGCGGGTGGGTGAAGCTGGGTGCTTCTGGGTATTGCGGCCCGGAGCGTTTGTGGCGCTCCGGGCGAAAAGCAGATCCTTTGGCTTCGCCTCAGGATGACAACCAGAAAAGCAAAGTGCCAAAGACTAGCGCTTCGAGAACTGGAAGCGGGCGCGGGCACCCTTCTGGCCGTACTTCTTGCGCTCCTTGCCACGGGCATCACGGGTAACCATGCCGCCGGCCTTGAGCGTCTTGCGCAGTTCGGCGTTGAACTCCATGAGGGCGCGGGCGATGCCGAGCTTGACCGCGTCGGCCTGACCGTTGACGCCGCCACCCTTGACCGTGGTCAGGATGTCGAAGGTCTCGTTGATGTCGGGGATGCCGAGCGGCTGCTTGGCGGCGGCGCGCTGCGCGGGAGTGACGAAGTACTCCTCGAACTGCTTGCCGTTGATGGTGAACTTGCCCGAGCCGGGGCGGAGGAAGACACGAGCGATTGCGCTCTTGCGCCGGCCGGTTCCGTAGTACTGGATCAAATCTGCCATTTCGAATCCTCTTGGTGTTGCTCCGGGGCTAAAGCCCCTTTCAATTTCGGTTCCGTCGAATGTCCGGGCTAAAGCCCGGACCTAATCCGGTAAAACTTCGATTCCGTAAAGCCGTCTGGGCTAAAGCCCGGACCTAATCCGGTAAAGCTAGGCGCTGAGCGCGGTGGGCTGCTGGGCGTGGTGCGGGTGATCGGCACCCTTGTAGACCTTCAGCTTGGTCGCCATCTGGCGGCCGAGCTTGGACTTGGGCAGCATGCCCTTGATGGCCTCTTCGACGATCTTCTCGGGACGGCGGGCGAGCAGCTTGGTGAAGCCCTCTTCGCGCAGGCCGCCGGGGAAGCCGGTGTAGCGGCGGTACATCTTCTGGCTCGCCTTCATGCCGGTGACGTGGATCTTCTCGGCGTTGATGACGATGACGTGGTCGCCCATGTCGAGATAGGGCGTGTAGAGCGGGTTGTTCTTACCCGTGAGAACATTGGCGGCGCGCGAGGCGAGGCGGCCGAGGGTCTGGCCGCTGGCGTCCAGGACGAACCACTTGCGCTGGACGTCTTTGCCGCTGGGAATCGTCGTTGTCTGATTCAGATTCACGTTTTACTCCTTACATCTGCCGTCTTCGTGGCCGGCGTGAAGCGCGAAGATATTGTGCCTGCGTTGAGCGGACCTCACGGGGCGACAGGCCGCGCGCAGCACGATTGCTGCGGCGACTGCCCAAGCGAGGGCCGGAGTTGCCTAAAGGCGCACAGAGCCTGATGGAGCGATGGCCGGGGAGCGAGGCTTCGGAAAATCTAAGCCGATCAGCGAGCCGGAAAGAGACCGGACACGGTGGGGGACGGCAGTGAGAGCCTCGCCTCAATGTCCTGTGCCGGGCCGCCCCAAAACTGCCCGAAGAGGGCGCACTGAGGTCTCCCGCGCAGGACTGCGCGAGATTTCAGAATAACTGACCCCTGAGGTGAAGTCAACGATTTATGAGGACGTCCCGGCCGAGTCGCCGGAGGGGAGAATCAGCGCGTAAGAAGGTGCGCAATCACCGAGATAAAGAGAATCAGGATGCCTGCAACCATCAGGAAAAGCGCAGATCCGATGAAGATGGCGGCCAGGCGGCGGCGCTCGGGGGTGGGCGGAGTGATGCCGAAGGTCATGATGAAGGCTTCGGCGATGGATTCAAGGAATTTCATGGGGGGCCGATCTTAATTTTTAGGACTGCTGGCCCTTTTTTCTATAGGGCGACTGGTTTCTATTTTAGGCGCGATCGGGGACGGTACGAAGGTAACGCTGCGGATGGGTGGCACCGATGGCGCGAAGTTGGGAGTGCCTTGTGGGGTTCGGGCAACGGAGACTATCGCAGAACGCAACGAAACGAAGGTACCGGGTCTCGGGTGAGGTAAGGATGCGACGACTGTACGCCGCGGTAGTGGGGTCTCTGTTTCTGGCGGGAGCTGCAGCAGCGATGGGCGCCGACACGCAGACGAATGGACAGGCGATTGCCGAGCGGTTGATCGGCAAGCAACTGTTTCTGCGGGGCTTCTGGGCCAACGACAACCTCAAGTTCAATGCACAGGGGCAGATCGAGTCGACCGCGGCTGAGACGGTTCCGTTTACGGAGTCGGGGATCGATGTGCGGTCGGTGCGGGTGAACGGGAACTCGCTGGTGATTGAGGGCCAGCGGATGGCGCTGGAGTTCCTGCCGAATGACGAGATACGGCGTGTGCCGGCGAAGACGGAGCAGGAACCGGGCGTTATCAGCATGGAGATTGTGGGCGACGGGAGCGGAAATTTCGATAAGGCGCTCGACACGGTGTTTGCGAAGGACCTGGCGACCCTGGCGCCTTCCCTGCCCGCGTACTGGCAGGCGTATGCGATGACGCATTTTCTTCCGGTGAGCTCGGGCAGCGGAGCGAGGCTGGAGAAAGAGAGCTTTACAAAGGAAAGCACTGTCAGGTGGAGTTCTCTCCGAGCGAGAAGAGCGCTATGCATGTGGGTGGGTCAGTGAAGCCACCGACGCTGATGCATACGTACAACCCGACGTTCACGGACCTGGCGAGCGCGCAGAAGTTCACGGGGAACGTGAAGCTGTATCTGTGGTTCGACTCGGATGGCAAGGTGTCGCATGTGAGCGTGGCGAAGCCCGCGGGATTGGGCCTGGATGAGGCCGCGATTGCGGCGGTTGAGCAGTATCAGTTTCAGCCGGCGACGCAGAACGGCAATGCCGTGACGGTGGATCTGTACCTGGATGTGAGCTTCAAGTCGCTGCAGTCTACGCTTTGGTGAGTTGCGGCTCGGTAGCGAGTCTGGCTGGGGTGGACGTGAGCATCGTGTCGATGCTTTCGATGAGCAGCCAGGCGTAGCCGGCTAGAAGCAGAATCTGAGTGATCAGAAGGACCCAGGCCATAGGCTGACGCTGCATTAGAGCGTGATGGAACGGCTCTGCGAGGAACTGGCTGAAGACCGTGGCCCAGATGCTGTGCGTAGTGACCGCCACGACGTTGAAGAGGGCGAAGAGCGCGAGGCGAAGGCGGCGGTAGCCTCCCTGGCCGAAGAGCAAGCCGAGCGGGAAGAGCGTCAGAATGATGTAGTCCGGCCAGGATTTGCGAGAGAAAAACAACAGCGTCAGATTGAGAGCGACACAGCCGAAGGTGATGGCGCAGAGCGCGACTTCGCGGCTGGGGCGGCGAAGGCCTATGCGGGCGAGGAGCGCGAGGATGATGAGGAGCGCGATGCCCAGGGTGAGGTCCTCCGCGATGTTGGGCGGCGTGTGGTTGACGATTGCCTCGATGACGTAAGGGAGATCGCTGGCCGTGCGTGAGCCGTGCTCCAGGCGAAATGGGAACAGGATCGGCACGTGGCGAAGGACGAAGTATCCGTAGCCGACGATAAGTACTGTGGCGAACCCAAAGAACCAGCGCAGGCGGCGCGGGGCGACGAGCAAGAAGGCCGGCGCGAAGAGAAGCGGAAGGAATTTGATGACGACCGCACCCGCGGCAAGAACCGCGCCTGAAAGCAGAGCGCGGAATCGTGCGAGCAATAGAAGCGAGAGACCGAGCAGAACCTCAAGCACGGCGTTATCCTGGCCGTCGATGGTGACGAACTGCACGCTCATCGCGCTGGCAAGGTAGAGCACGGCGGCGATGCGCACAGTCTCCTCCGACAGGAAGAGGCGAGAGACGCGCAGCCAGACGGGCAGAAGGAAGCACTCCGCAACGATCGCGAAGAGGATGATGACGAGTGGGTGAGTTCCAGAGAAGAAGCAGACCGGCGTCGAGGGTGGCGTGAAGCGGAGCGTAGCTGGTGGAGTAACCGATGTAGGGGAGCTGGTGCTGGAGGGCGGCGCGGGCGGGCAAGACGTAGAAGGTTGGGACGTCGCCGCGCACTGCTAGATGCAGGATGAAGTAGACGAGGATGTAAAGGCCGAGGCGGCTGGCGATGAAGGCCAGGATGACGGCACGATCAAAGCTATTCTGCGTACCGCGGTGAATCCAGCGGCTGGAGCCCATGATGTAACTCGCTGCGGCGAAGAGGGCACCAAGTGCGGTGCGCGCCTCAAGGCTCTGTGTTCCCGTCAAGCTACACCGTCCGGCCTGAGAGTCTTTGCATGAGGCGAGTATACGAAAGGGTGTGCGGAGTTCGATCGATCAGTGTTGCAGCTGTGTAGTCGCGGGCTGCTGGCCGATCTTCGTTTGGAGAGGCTTGGGGATGTGACGCTTGCGTGGGGTGATGGGCGGAGTGGGCGTTTTGGGGTCGAGGCGGTAGACGATGAGCAGGTTGCGGTCGGGGTCGTCGAGCGCGGGGAAGGCGGCGACGCGAACGGGCTGGTAGAGCGGCGTGATGGCGTCGGCCTTGTCGTCGTCGAGCTCGTTCCAGGCGATGTACCAGCCGGGGTGGTATTTGGCGACGCGCTGATCGAGATCGAGTGTGCCGAAGTCGTCGTCGATGGAGGGCAGGCCGGTCATGAGGGTGAGGTCGGAGCCGGAGATGGAGAGGATGAGATGCGAGTGGTCGGGGTCGGAGTCGACGATGCGCTTGATGGCCTGTGCGGCGGCCTCGAACTCGTAGGTGGGGTTGCGGATGAAGTCGAGTTGAAGGAGCGCGTCGGGGATGGCGATGGCGAGTGTGACGGCGGCGACGAGTGTTGAGGTAACGATGGTCTCGACGCGGCTGCGGCCCTGGCGAAAGTGGTCGAGGCCAAGCGCGACGGCGGCGGTGATAGGGACCGCGATGACGAGGTAGTAACGCGGCTGCAGATTGTTGTGGTAGACGAGGAACGCGAAGTAGCCACCGACCCAGAGCAGCAGTGCAGGAAAGAGCGGCTGGGTGAAGAGTCGCGGGCGCCAGAAGAGGGCGAGCGCCAGGACGATGAAGAAAGCTGGATAGAGGACGTGGCCCATCCACATTCCGTCGCCGATGGCGTTGAGGACGACGGTGGCAAGAGGCTCGAGCTCGGCGCCGGTGTAAGCGTTGGCGGAGAAGAGATAACGGTAGTCCTCGAGATAGTGAGGATGGACGAACCCGATGAAGTAGACGAGCCAGAGTGCGATGCCGAGAGCTGCGGGCGGAATCGCGAGCCGAAGGAAGCGAGGAATGCTATAGCCGGATCGGGCCCACGCCATGTAGAAGATTGCAGGCATGAGGCAGACGCCGGTGGTCTTGGTGAGGATGATGCCGGGAATGAGGATGGCGAGCGCGAGTGTGAGGGCGAGGGCGCGGAGGGTGTCGCGTGCGCGTGAGGAGCGGAGGGATTTGAGGCTGAGGGGCTCGAGCTCTGAAGCGACGATGAGCGCGAGCGCGGTGAGCGCGACGAGGAGTGGCTCGAGGATGGCCATGCGCTCGAAGACATAGATGTAGGGGCTGAGGCAGAGGAAGAAGACGCAGAGCGGGCCGGCGAGTGGCGTGGATTCCGGATGAAGGGCGCGGGCGGTGCGCTGCAGCAGAATGTAGAACGCGACCAGCGTTAGGCCGAAGACACAGAGCGTGAGAGAGCGCGCGGCTGCGGGAGAGACGCCGGTGAATTTGAAGACGATGAGCTCGAGCGCGGGCCAGACGGGAAGCGCGACCGCCGGGTTGAAGTCGCCTGACCAGTACCAGTGGCCGGTGAGGTAGTGGCGGATGGCGGCGTCGCCGTACCAGCCCTCGTCGGTGTACTTGGCCCAGTCCATCCAGGGCGAGTTGTTGGGGAAGTCTGCGGTGAGATGGAGAAAGTGAAGCGCAAAGAAGACCGCTGCCACGGCCAGCAAAAGCAGGCCGGGCAGGTATCGAAGGACAGCGTGTTTGTGATGTCGACTGCCCGGCATCGCCTCCACTGTACCTGAGAGACGAACGCCAGAGGCGTTGAGTTGGCTCAAACGGTTACGGAGTTGGAGTTACTGGGGAAATTGAAGCTACTCGTAGGAGAGTGCGTCGATGGGGTCTTTGCGCGCGGCCTTGAGCGCGGGATAGAGCGCGCCGAAGAGAGCGCCGACGAGGGCGATTGCGACTGCCATGCAGACCCAGCCGGGTGTGACCTGAAAGCTCAGCGTAGGAAAACGGGCGCGCAGCACCGTGCGCAGAAGATAGGTTGTGACGACACCGACGGTGACGCCGACGATGGCGAGCAATCCGGTCTCGCGAAGCACAACGGAGACGATGGCGGCGCGGCCGGCACCCATGGACTTGAGAATGCCTATCTCGCGGGTGCGCTCCATCACGGCGGTGTACATGGACTGAAAGATGACGAGGAAGCCGATGATGACGGCGATACCGATGACGACACGAAGAGCAATGTTGAAGCCGGGCATGCGCTCCGGCGTGAGCTGCGAGATAAGCTCTTCCGTGGTCTGGACGCTCCAATTTTCGAGGCCGGGCGTAGAGAGGATCTCGTTGCGGACGGTCTCCTGATACCGCGGGGGGTCTTCGGTGCGGACATAGAAGACGGAGGCCTTGCCGGGGTTGCCGTCGATGGCGTCCATGGTGGTGAGTGGGATGAACTTGCGTGCGCCTTTGCCGTGCTCGACGATGCCGCAGACGCGGAAGGTGTGGTTGAGGGTGGTGATCGTGTCGCCGACGTGGAGACCTTTGCCGGAGGCAGCCTGGAGGTCGTCGATGATCATGTCGTAGGGTTGCTGGAACGGCGTGCCCGCTTTAAAGACGAACGGGCGAAGGGCGTTGTAGCTCTCGTAGTCGATACCGAAGATATTTTCGACAGAACCGGAGGTGTTCAGCTTGATGTTGACGGGCGAGACGACCTCGATGTGGGGGAGCTTGCGAAGGACCTCGCCAACGCGAACATCAGCGGCGGCGGCGCTGGTGGCGAGGAGTGCGCTGGAGGCTCCGGGGCGAACGATCATGTCGCCGCCGACGCCGGCCTGCTGGTTGCGGCTGGCGTTGAGCATGCCGAACATGATGGCGGCGATCGAGAGGATCATGATGACCTCGATCGCGACGGCGAAGGCGCTGATGACCGAGCGCAGGGGACGATGGACGAGATTACCGAAGATGAGCTTATTCATAGAGCCGATGGGAGCGTCCACCAACAAGAAGTGTACGCGAACGGTGCGCCCCCGTTTCTAAACAAATGATGACCGTAAGAGGCCGATCAGGAAGCGACATCGGGCACCAGGCTTGGTTGCCTGGCATACCCTCGCATGCTTGGATTCCCAGAGAGAAGCGTGCCGAGAATGGGTGCGAAGTAAGCACAGAAGAGGATCGCCACGATGATGCCGAAATTATTGAAGAAGATGAAGTAGACAAGACCTGCGATGAGACTCTCAGGCGCCACGTGGGCGAAGGCCACCATTGCAAGAAGACCGAAGGGCGATTTCCGCAAGTCTCCGCAGACCACGTCGGTGAAAAGGAAGAGCAGTGTCCAGACGGTGCCGCCGACGATGACGATGCCCAGCCACATATTCATGTGGAAGGCTTCGGCAACAGGGCTGAAAGAGACACCTGTGGAGAAGTCGTCCGGAGAAAGCAGGCCTCCGACTTCATGCGCATAGAAGTTGCCTGGAGTCATGACACCGGCCGGCATGAGCGTGTCCTTGCTGGGCAAGATTATGTGCGGTATCCAGTTGAGGAAGTAGTACACGACTCGAAAACTACCGACCGTGTGTCCCTGCAGGGTGTAGGTAACCAACCGGTCGTCGCCTTTGATGATGTTAAGGCGATCGAACAAGCCCTGCGGCGTATCGAAGTAGCCCAGGGCGTATCCAGCCGTCGTGTCGTCGCCGGTTCCGACGGAATCCTTGTACTGCTGACGAAGCCGGAGAGGATGACTGAGAAGATCCGTTGTCAGCTCGGCCCGTTCGCTGAACCCTGCTGTCTCGGGTATAAGCTGCCGCCCGACCTGAGAAAGAGGCGACAATTCCGTGACCGCGTAGAAACCAAAGGCAAACACCAGGATCAACTGCCAGAGCCTGAGACGATACCGCTGCGAAGCCGCCGCGACACCCCAGCAAACAATCGGCGTGAACATGCCCTGCTTGGAATAACTAATCAGACCAAAAAGAATGAAGATCTGAAGCGACGCGATAAGCGTCACGATGTTGACGCTGCGCCTTCCGCCGCTCGAGCGAATGGTGTAGATCGTTCCGAGAAGGATGGCGAGCGGAAGGAAGACATTAATCTGAACGATGATGTTGGATATGCTTCCGCTGCCACCAGGAAGAAAAAATGTAGCGTAGGTCGCGAGTTCGTTGGCAATGAGGCACCCAAGACTCGCAAGACCGAGATTGATGTCGTCGGCCTTGACCATCGCGCTAATCCCTATTGGCGAAGCAGCGATTCTCTTGCGAATAAACAAGGCCACAATCATGACAGCCACGCCGACGATGTAGGTGGTCAGAGTGACGGAGGCCGATGTCAGATTGGAATCTCCCGGCTCGCCCAGGAAGATCTTCCACACTCCGCCTACGAGACAGGTGAGAAGGACGAACCAGAAGATATAAGCGCCTGACGCGCGTGAAAATCCACCGGCATAGTTAAACGCCAATACCCCGAGCAGCGTGTAGATGAAGAACAGCATGCTGAAGATGAGATCCGTGTGCTCAATCTGTTGGGCCATAAAGACGGCGACCGCGAAGATCAGCGTCTTCTGGAGAGAGATATGGGTCGGGAACGGAATCCGCATGCTGACCACAGACTACGACAACTCCTTTGCGGATGGAGGCGCTGATGTAATGACGTAGAATCGGTCACAGCAATGAATCTTGCACCGATCAGCCACTCCATGCAGGTCGAGGGCAAAGAGCCTGCGGATGTTGGTGGGAGGCCTGCGAATGCAGGGCCGCAACGGACCACCCGTATGCTCCTGCTGGCCTTCGTTTTGGGATTGTGCGATCTCACCTATTGGCAATACAGCTTTGTCGACCACTTCAACGGCGGCTACTGGAAGAGCTTCATAGACGGAGTCGGACTGGCTCCCGAGCAGTACCGGATGGGCGTGAAGTTAGCTGCATGGTGGATGGTGCAGCATTTCGGATGGGGCTTCCGTCACGGGTTTACGCTCATCGATGTCGTCAGTTCACTGACTGCCGTGTTTCTCCTCTACGATCTGCTGCAGCGAAGGGGTGCTGTGCGAGCGGCATCGGTGGAGGTTCAGTGGTTTGCGTCGGCGGCCTTCGTCGCATTGACGTGTTTTTATCTGGTCTGGGTGGGATTGGGATCCTACTTCAGGCCTGAGACCCTGCCCAATGCGGGCGTGGCCGCTATCATGCTCTGGCTCTGGGCCTCATGGGATCGTATTGCGGATAAGAAGGCTGGACAGTTATGGGTGGCGATCGCACTGGTTGCCGCAGCGGCTCTGCAGGGATGGATTCGCGCAGATTTAGCGTGTGTGCTGAACGCGGGAATTTTCGTTGGATGCCTGGTGAGGCAACGAACGGGCCGCATGCAACATGCCGGATGGAAGCTCGCCGTGAGCCTGCTGTGTGCTCTTGTCGCAGGGGGCACTCAGCTCTACATCATGCGGGTGAAGTACCCGCATGCCAGCTACGGTCCAATCCCGATTCTGATGATCAGGTATGTCCTGCGACAACCGCTCACCTTTCCACCGTTTCTGTGCTTCATGCTGCCGGTTGCATGGACCTATTTTCGATTTTGGCGTGACCGCAATTGGAGATCCGGTGAAGATACGGACGTGGGGCTGGTGATCGGAAGCATGGTCTACGTGGTCTTCTGGTTCGTACTCGGGAAGCTGGATGAAGTGCGTATCTTCATCCCTTTTGCCCTGGCGCTCATCCCGCTGACCGTTGAACTGGCGATGCGCCGCATTCAGTCTCCGGTTCCGATCCGGGACGATTCCTCCGTCCCGGCAACGAGTAGTTTGAGGATGAACAGGTGAGACTGGAAGGCCGGGAGAAGCAGGCTGCTGCGGCATTCACGCTCATCGTCCTGGCTTTGCGAGTCTGGTTCGCAAGACGCGTGGAATTCTGCGGGACGCCCGACTCGTGCTACGCGCTGGGGCTTGCACAAAGCCTCGCAAAGTATCACGCGTTTCGAGTTCCGTTTCTGTTTGATCTGCAACTGCAGAACCTCCAGGTACCGAATACGGGACTCGAGTACTGGCGACCGGGCGTGTCGCTGGTGCTTCTGCTGCTGAAGCCGTTCGGTGGAGTCACGCTGCATGGCGCGCTTCTGGTGACGATGCTCGCGGGGATTGTGTGGGCGCTGGCGGCGTGGTTTGTTGCGATGCGCACGACCGGCAGTAGAAAGATTGCGCTGGCCAGCTACACGCTGTGTTTTTTGTTCTCGGCAGGGTGGGCTGGATCGCTGACGCCGGACCCGACCTTGTTCTATGCGGCAGCGATCGCATGGTTCCTGGCGCTATTCACCGTCGAGCGTCAGGGGACCGTGCAGGATGTGATTGCGCTGGCATGCGTGGGCGTGGCGTACATGATTCGGAACGACGCCGGGCTGCTGCTGCTGGTGCCCCTGGTTGCGGTTCTGGTGCTGCGGGTGAGAACGGCGAACGCGTTCGAGAGACGCGGCGAGCGGGCCCCGGCGGGGAGTTCTGCGGCCTATGGGGTCGCGATGCTCTTCGGATTTGGGCTTGCGCTCGCGCCGATGCACCTTCTTTATAAAGAGGTACTGGGGACCGTGTACCCGGTGGGTGCGGGACAGGCACTGTATCTGAATGATCTGAGCGACTTCAGCAATTACGGCGTGCCCGTGAGTTTGCACACAATGCTCTCCTACGGCGTAAAGCACCTGATAGCGATGCGGGTGAGCGCGACGGCGCTGATCGTCTACAGGGTGCTGGCGCTGGTATTGGGGTATCCGGCGCTGGTCTTTTTGCCGACGCTGGCTGTGAAGCGCGACGGACAAGTCAACGGCGTGGCGCGGTTGCCAGAGCTGGCGGGGCCGGCGGCGTTCGGCGCGACGGTGCTGGTGGTCTATTGCCTGGTGCTGCCAGCGGTGGGGGTGTTTTCAGCGCTGCGAAGCTCGACGGCGCTGCTGCCGGTGGTCTCCGTTGTAGTGATTGTGGCGATTCTGCGGGCGGCGAGAACGCGGCGGCTGGCCGTCGTCCTGACAGGGACGGTGATCGCGATCTATCTGGTGAGCGGAGTGATGGATGACCGGCGGGCGATCGATCCGATGAACCAGATTGGCGATGCCGACCGGGCTGAGGCCCGAACGCTTGCGTCCATGGGAGCGACGCCGGACGGGGCTCCCGGGCGTCCGACGCTGGTGATGACCCCGGATCCTGTTCAGTTCTCAGTCACTACCGGCTATCCAGCAATCCCTATGCCGGGGAACGGGTTAGATGCTATAACGAACGAGGCATTGGACTTACACGCAAGTCATGCAATTCTGGACGGCGAACATCTTCCTGGGAGTCTCGCCGAGGTGACCGCAAGGCTTCATCCGGTGCAAATAAAGACGATCCCCGGGCAGACGGTTCTCGTGTTTGAGCTTCCCCGGGAGCCCAGGCAACGGTAGTCCCAAGGTCTCGCAGAAATTTGCCATCGCTTCGCAGCAGGTTCGAAACAGCTTCGCAACGGGCTCGAAATAGCGGAGATGCACGTGGGGTTCGGAAGGGATCTTCAACAGCAACGGGTCAGGCGCGGCGTGGAGCTGGAAGCGATCGCCGCGAGTACGCGGGTCTCGATTCGCTACCTGCGGGCGCTTGAGGATGAGCGGAGCTCCGACCTGCCGGGCGGTGTCTTCAACAAAGGCATCCTGCGGAGCTACTGCGAGTTTGTCGGTTTGGAGGAGCGGGAGTGGATGGACCGCTTCGCCACCAGTGAGCTGAGTGCAAGCACGGAGCCCGATTGGGCGGCGTTCGCCGAGAGCGTGCGCCAGCACCGGCTGAGCAACAGCCTGCGACAAGAGCGCCGATGGTTCGGCGTGGTGCTCATGGTGCTGGGCCTGGTGGCGCTGGCCTGGGTGGCGTGGCACTTCACGGTGCGGCCGCGGCTGATTGCACAACCGAAGCCTGTTCCGACAGCGACGAGCCGAGTCTCGCAGGCGTCTGTTCCCTTCCACTACGACTCGGTCTGATACCAGCGGTAGCCATGCTTCTGTTCGAAGTCGGCCTCGCGTAGCCGGCCGACGACCTGTTCGCGCCGAAGGCTGCCGACACCTGCTGTAATCAAGTCAATCAAAGCAATGGGCGCGACGTAGCTCGCTGCGAAGGACAGGCTGTTGATCGGAACGATCACGAGCTCGTCAGAGAAGCGCGCGAGCGGGGAGAGCGGCGAGTCGGTGACTCCAATGCAGTAAGAGCCGTTGTCTTTGGCGCGCTGCACGCCTTCGATAGTCATGCGAAGACCGCGGCGAAAGCTGATTCCAATCGCAACATCTCTCCTCCCTGTCGAACGGGCCAGATGGGTGGCGCGACCGGGGCTGGTGGCGGCGACGACGGGAAGGCCGGCGATGGTGAGGTGGTACTCCATGTACTCGACGAGCGGGGCGGCCATGTCGCCGCCGAGAAGCAGCACCCGTTCGGCCTGGTCGATGCGCGAGGCGATGTTTTGAATCTGCTGGAGATCGAGGCGTTCGAGGATGAAGTCGATGTTCTGCTGAATCTGGCGGCGTGAGCCGCGGAGGATCTTGGAGGTTTCGGTGTTGCCACCGGCCTGCATGCTGTCGAGGATCGTGGCGCTCGAGACTGACAGGTAGTGCAGATAGTGCTGGAAGTCCTTGTAGGTTTCGAAACCGAGGGCGCGGACGATGCGGACAACAGTGGCCGGGCCGGTCTCGAGCCGCCGGGCCATGTCGCGGACGTTGAGGAGAACGAACTCGCGGGGACCCTCCAGGACGGGACGGATGATCTCGCGGCGGGCCTCGCTAAGTTCTTGCAACTGAAGAGCCATGCTGGTGGGGAAATGCGGGTGTTTGGGTTCTCGTTTGATCGCCATACGCGTGCGTCCCTCGCGAAGTAACGCCAATAACTGCAGGTCCGGGCCGGGGTGGTTCGCTGGGCACCCGGCCGTCCGTGCGGCGGGGGTGAATCCGTTGATTCCCGATGAGGCTGGCCTTGGGTTCACAAGGTATACCATTTTGTGAAACATTTGTACCGCTCTGTAAATGGCAGGCGGATTGAGGTGCAGCGAAACCTGAAGGGGCTTCGGGGCGCGGCTTGTTTGGAGCGCTGATGATGCCGCCGGGAACGGTATTGAGATGAGCGGAAATCGCGCGGACTACAAGGGAAAAATAGCAAAGCGGGTCGAACCGTCACATTTCAAAGTGGTGTCACGCAGAATGCGCTTGACACCGCGGGGGTGTCAGCTTAATGTCGGCTTGAACTCTAAAAAATTTACACCGCGTGAAACAAATGCTCCACATGGACTCGCTCAAGCACGACACGTGGGCAATTTCATGGGATTTGCGTGAAGTTTTTCCTCGGCCCTCCGGCTCTGGGGCCTTTTTGCTTTTTCTGAGCCCTTGTGGCGTTGACAGTTGCCCGGGAACGATGTGAGCAGGACCCGAGGCGCACCCTTTGCTACCGGCAGTTCAGCAGTTTTTTGGAGGCAACAGATGACTCAGTACATACGAAGGATGAGAGTGGCTCTTTGTACGGCTTTCGTGGCCACGGCGCTGATAGCCGCGGGTGCGCAGGACGCCACAAGCGGCAGCATCAGCGGAACCATCACTGATTCGAGCGGAGCGGCCATCAAGGGCGCCACAGTCACGGTCACGAATACGGACCGTAATCACGTGGAGCGGACTGTAGTGACGAATGGAGCGGGTTTCTACACCGCCACAGCGCTGCCGCTCGGCCACTACTCCGTGCAAATTACCGATCAAGGCTTCAAGGCCAGCTCGGTCACCGGCCTGGAACTTCACGTCAATGACGCGATTACGGTCAATCGTTCCCTGCCGGCCGGGTCCACCAGCGAGACCGTAACGGTGACAGCGGAAACGCTCGGGATTAATCTGCAGGATGCGACTTCCTCTGGCCTTATAAACTCCGAGCAGATCAACGAGATGCCGCTCGTGACGCGCAACTACGAGACCTTGATGAATCTGCAGCCGGGCGTGGTATTTGGCGGCGCTACGGATGATTTGACCCGCGGGCCTTCCGGCCTCAGCGGCGCGTCGAGCACGGTCAATTTCTCGGTCAACGGCGGACGCAACACGCAGAACAACTGGACGATCGACGGCGCGGACAATGTGGACCGGGGCGCGAACCTCACGCTCTACACCTACCCCAGCCCTGACGCCATCGCCGAGTTCAAGACGCTGCGCGGCCAGTACAGCGCCGAGTTCGGACGCAACGCCAGCGGCCAGGTGGACGTGGTGACCAAGTCTGGTACGAACCTGATTCACGGCAGCGCGTACGAGTATCTCCGCAACGATGCGTTCGACGCTAACGGCTACGCTAACAACTTCCTCGGCGCGCACATCACACCCTACCGCTACAACATCTTCGGCTTCTCGTTCGGCGGCCCGGTTTATATCCCAAAGGTCTACAACGGCAAAAACAAGACCTTCTTCTTCGTGTCAGAAGAGTGGCAGCGCATTATTCAGTATGCTGCCCAGACCACGGCTCTTGTTCCGCAGGCCTCCGAGCGTGCGGGGGACTTCTCGCAGTCCGGCCAGAAGATCAGCGGCACCTGGCAGCTCGCGCCAGTAACAGTCTGCACGGCTTACACCACCAACCCGGCGACCCAGGTGAATACCTGCACGGCCACCGGCACGCAGGTGTCGAACCTCTCACCCACTGCCACACAGTACATGAAGGACGTCTACAGCAAAATCCCTGTTCCAGATACCGCATACGATATCGCACACGGTTTCGACCCGCACACGATTTTCTCGAACTTCAAGAACATCTTCAACAACAACGACACCATGGTGCGCATCGACCAGCAGTTCGGTCAGAAGGTGAACGTCTTCTACCGGTATCTGCACGATACGTTCCCGGAGGTTCTGCCGCAGGGACAGTTCACTACGGTTCCGATTCCGGGCGCTAACCTGACGACGGTCATCAACCCGGGCACGCAACACCTGGCCAAGGGGACAGTGACCATAAATCCGACGATGGTGGTGACGGCCGGCTACGCATTTTCCAACGGGAATATCGTGTCTACCCCGTCGGGCTTCCTTGCATCTGCGGAGTCTCCGGACATCAAACCGAGCCTGGTGTTTCCGAACACTGTAGGCGTGATCCCAACCATCGCCATCGGCGGCACCGGCGGAATGACGACGCTCAATGGTTCGATCGCGTACGTCGACCACGGCACCAATCATCAGGCCTTCGGGGACGTGACGAAGGTTTTCCATAACCAGACTTTTCATTTCGGCTTCAGCTACAACCACTATCAGAAGCTGGAAAACAATACGACAGGAACACAGGGCTCGTTCTCGTTCGCGAACGACACTGGCTTCCCCAACGTTCCCGTCAACTCGAACTCCGGAGCGAACGAAGCGCAGGGCTTCGCCAACTTCCTGACCGGCAACGCGAACGGCGGATTCAGCCAGCTCTCGCGCGATCCGGTCACGGACATCAAGTTCGCCCTGTACGAAGGCTTTGCCGAGGACGATTGGAAAGCGACCCGCCGACTCACGCTGAACATCGGTGTGCGCTATGCATACTACGGCCAGCCGTGGGATGCGAACTACCTGCTCAGCAACTTCGACCCGAACACGTACAGCGCATCGAAGGCTCCAACGATTGCCACGACAGGATTGATCTGTTTCACCTCCCCGTGCAGCCAAACCGGCAGCAACGCAGGACAGCCGACGACTTCCAACCCCAACGCAGATTACGCCGGCATCAATTACATCAACGGTCTCATCTACAACGGCCCTAACGCGACGAATAACAATCAGGCTTCGCCCTACGGTAATAAGGTAGGCCTGTCGCAGAAGGACAACTTCGCGCCGCGCTTCGGCTTCGCACTTGACGTCTTCGGCGATGGCAGGACCGCACTTCGCGGCGGCTATGGCTGGGCGTTCGACAATGCCCCGGTGAGCTACTACGAGACGACGGTCTTCAACAACCCGCCAGCTGTAGCTACTTACTCCGTCGGTCAAACGTCATTTGACAGCCCTGCGGGTGGCGCAACCACGGGTCTCTCCACCACGGCCGGGCGCGTGCAGGCTGTTCCGCTCAACTTCCAGCAGCCATACGTCCAGCAGTTCTCACTGGATGTGCAGCAGCAGATCACACCCAAGACGTTTCTTGACGTCGGCTACTTCGGCGATCACGGCACACACCTGCTGGGTGCGCTGAACATCAACCAGCCCGCGCCCGGTGCGTGGGTCGGCAAGGTACAGCCGAACAATTCGGGTGGCTCCTGCAACGACCCGGACACCGGCCAGCAGTCCTGGCTGAGCACCACGTGCGACCGCGCGCTGAACCAGATCAAGCCCTACATCGGTTATTTCTCGGTGGACTCGCTACGCACGATTTTTAGCTCGAACTACAACTCCCTGCAGGTGAAGTTCATGAAGCGCTTCTCCGGCAAGACGTACTTCGATGCCAACTACACGTGGTCGCGCGACCTGACGAACGCCCAGGCCGATTACTCCGGCTTCGCGCAGGACATCTACCATCTCAACAACGAGTACGGCCGCGCGGCCGATGACCGCAACAACGTTCTGACCCTGGATGGCGTATACGAACTGCCGTGGTATCGGGATCAAAAAGGCTTCGTGGGCCACGTCGTGGGCGGATGGGAACTCGCGGGTATCTTCGCGGTCAACTCCGGCCTGCCGCTGACTGTTTCGGCCAGCCAGGCTACCACCACGGCCTACAACCTGCCCGGCAATGTGGCCAGCGTTTTCAATGGGCGTACGAACACTGGTTACGTCACCGACAATGCGGGTCTGAGCGTCTTCGGCAACACGAGCGCCGGCCTGCGCCTCAACCAGCTCGGCGACCCGAACAACGGCTACGGCACAAAGATCCACAACAAGGGCTACAACTCCCTGTGGTTCTACACCGGAGCCTTTGCAGCGGCGCCGCCTAGCCAGACCTCAGTGGCTCCAACAGCCAAACGCGGTACGATTCAGGGCCCTGGCTTCAACCGCCTGGACGTCTCGGTGCACCGCAACTTCCGCATCTATGAGCGTCTGAACTTCCAGCTCCGCATTGAAGCGTTCAACGCGCTCAACCACACGAACGTGCAGACGGTGACAACGTCCTCTGCAGGCGGCGGAACCTTCGGTGAAGTCACCGGCTACCGCGACGCCCGCATCGTACAGTTCGCTGGACGTTTCGACTTCTAACCCAATCCAACGGAAGTATTTACGGCGCTCGCTTCGGCGGGCGCCTCTTATTTGTTTGCAGAGATCAGGTCGCCGCTGAGTGCATGGGTGCACCGTTCGATGCGGATTTCCTTCCAATGCGTGAGTTGTGGGAGCAGGGCGACGGTCCGCAGAGTAGAATAAAGAGGTTCCGCAAATCCGATTCACCTCGGCTGTGGAGCGACCGGAGTCTGCCAAGTCTGCCTGCCTCGGGGAGGTGGAGCGTGTGCGGTGGATGAAACCGGTCGTCGGGTCCTTCGGGTTCGCTCGGGACAGGCTCGCATGCGAACCTTGTCCCTTTTCGAAGGACGTCCGGCTATCTCATTCAGGAGTCTTTCGCTTTGGCGAATACAACCGATCGTTTTCTCTTCACCTCGGAGTCCGTGACCGAAGGTCATCCGGACAAGATTGCAGATCAGATCTCCGACGCGATTCTCGATGCCTGCCTTGAGCAGGACCCGTTGAGCCGCGTGGCGTGCGAGACACTGACCTGCACCGGACTCGTCGTCGTTGCCGGCGAGATTACTACCCAGGCCTATGTGGACTTCCAGACGCTGGTGCGCGAGACGGTTCGCGAGATCGGCTATGACGATGCTCTCAAAGGTTTTGACTGCAATACCTGCGGCGTGATCTCGACGATCAACCGCCAGAGCCCTGACATTGCGCAGGGCGTGGACACCGGCGGCGCCGGCGACCAGGGCATGATGTTCGGCTTCGCCACGAACGAGACGCCGGAACTGATGCCGACGCCGATCTCGCTGGCGCATCGCCTCGCCGAGAAGCTGACCGAGGTTCGCAAGAACGGCAAGCTGCCGTACCTGCGCCCTGACGGCAAGAGCCAGGTGACGGTGGAGTATGACTCGAACTACCGTCCCGTGCGTGTCGATGCGGTCGTCATCTCGACGCAGCACGCAGAGGATGTCAGCAACGAGCAGCTTCGGAAAGAGATCCTGGAGCAGGTGATCAAGGCCGTGATTCCGGCCGAGCTGCTCGATGCGAAGACGAAGTATCACATCAACCCGACGGGCCGCTTTGTCATTGGCGGGCCGATGGGCGATACGGGCCTGACGGGACGCAAGATCATCGTCGATACCTATGGCGGCATGGGCCGGCACGGCGGTGGCGCGTTCTCGGGCAAGGACCCGACAAAGGTCGACCGCTCGGCGGCGTATATGGCGCGCTATGTGGCGAAGAACATCGTTGCTGCGGGGCTGGCGGAGCGCTGCGAAGTGCAGCTTGCCTACGCGATCGGCGTTGCAGAGCCGGTCAGCGTGCGCATCGAAACCTTCGGCACCGGAACGGTGAGCGAGCAGCGGCTGATTGAGCTGGTTCGCGAGAACTTCTCACTGACGCCGAAGGGCATCATCGAGAGTCTGAACCTGCGCCGTCCGATCTTCAAGAAGACGGCGGCATATGGACATTTCGGACGCTCGGGTGAGAGCTTCACCTGGGAGGCGACGGACAAGGCCGAGGCGCTGAAGAGTGGCGCGGCTGCTGAATTAGTCGCAAAGTAGGAATTTCAACGGTATGTATGAAAGGGGAGCCGAACGGCTCCCCTTCTGCTTTTGAGATCAAGCGCTTGCACAGAGATTCAGACACATCAGGCGCAGACAGCTTTGATTAGATCTATCCGCATCCTATGAAGTGCGGCCCCCCGCTCAGGAATATTTTGGTGCTCATCAAATCCGAGTTCGACATCCAGTTTTATCTCCCCTTTCGAACGCCAATAGTTGCGATGCTCAATCTGCATCCCAGCTTAGAGCCACGTGTCATAGCTGCCGATAAGTTGACCGTGGAGCACGCTGGCCCTGCAAAGGACTGTGAAGGCACAACGCCACTGCATGTTGAAGATTTCATCGACAGCTTCGGCAACCGCTGCTCGAGGTTTGTTGCACCTGCGGGAGCGATCCGCCTGACGGGCTCGAACATCGTTGATGCGAGCGAGATGCCTGATCCGCAGGGCTTCGATCTCGAGTTGACTCCCGTTGAAGCTCTTCCGACTGAGGTGCTGCAGTTTCTCTTGCCGAGCCGTTACTGTGAGGTCGATCGACTTGGTGGAGTCGCGCACGATCTCTTCGGCCAGTTGAAGCCGGGATGGGAGCAGGCGGCGGCAATCCGCGACTGGGTGCATGGAAGAATTGCATTCGACTATATGGCCGCGCGTCCCACGAAGACCGCTCTCGACGTATTTACTGAGCGTGTGGGTGTCTGCCGCGACTTTCAACATCTGGCGGTCACTTTGTCGCGCTGCATGAATATACCGGCACGATATGTGACCGGACATCTCGGCGATATCCGCATACCGTACAGCAGCCCTGGGGACTTCAGCGCTTGGTATCAGGTGTGGCTCGGCGGCCGATGGTGGGATATGGACGGGCGCCACAACGAGCCGCGGGTTGGGCGCATTCTGATGGCGACCGGGCGCGATGCAGCCGATGTGGCGATCACGACGAGCTATGCGGTGGCCAACCTGACACACTTCTACGTCGAGTCCAATGAGATCGACGCAGATGGCCGGGCGGTTCCGCTTCCGCTGGCTGCGACGGCGACGCAAGTTCAGGTCCGGCAATCCGCCTGAGGCGGCGAGCTAGAACGTGAAGGTGGAGTGGAGCAGTACTGTCCGATTTGCGGCTGTCAAAGTGCTGAAGTCCGTCGCAACCGAAAGTGACTGACCGAAGAGTGGTGAAGAAAGCACGCCGACAGGCTGACCCGGGTTCACATGATTGAAGAGGTTTTGGGCCTCGACGGAGAAGCTCAGCGTCCAGGGACGTTCCGGGTGCGACACCTGGTGGGCGCCTCCAGTGCCCGATTGAGGCACAGCCTGCATCGCAGCCCGCGGGCCGACGTGAAAGACCTCGCTCGCCTGCAGATCGACCCATAGAAGTCCTGACCCGTGGCCATCGTTGTAGGGAATGATCGTCTGCGAGGACATGGGAGCTGTGTCGAAGTTTCCGTAGGCCGTGCGCACGACCGATGGCCGCGAGAGGTCGGTGGCGAACGCCGGGCGATCATTGTAGATCGTGTCGCCGTTGAGATCGGTGCCGGTAGTGATGTTGAACGGCCGGCCGCTGCGCGCAGAGATGAACGGCTGCACAGTAAAGCCGTACGGCAGATTGATGGCGGCGCCAGTGTAGAAGCTCTGGTTGGTATCGGAATCGTCGCGGCCATAGTCCTGCCGGATGTTGTAGGGGTTCGAAGCGAACCATGAGGTCCCATTGGCGTCGCTATGGTCCCGCTGCGCAACATAGAACGCGAAGAGATAGAGCCGACGCGTGGGATTGAGGTTCAGGTTGGTGAAGAACATCTGGGCATGTCCTGTGCCCTCAGCCGTGTACTGATAGATGTTCTGCGTGCCACCGAGTGGTCGCACTCCGCTGGCGGGATCGCTCGGGTTGTAGGTGCCGGGCAGTGGTGCATTCGCGTTCAGCGACAGATATTGGCGCCGTCCATCCGCCTCGAGGTAATTCATCGCGATGTTGCCGATGTGACCGATCATGCGCTCCGCGGTGACGCTGCTGACGAGCGTGTGCGAAGTTCTCAGTTGAGGATCGACGCGATAGATTGTCGTCGTCGTGAGCGACGACGGAGAGGTCGGATTCTGGATGAAGTACGCAATCTGGTTGATACCGTTCTGGCGCACGGGCAGGATGAGATCCGCTGCGGTTAGGCGCTGATAGAAGAGGCCGGCGCCTCCTCGCAACGTGAGGATGGGGATCTTCGCTGCCTTCGGGCCAATCGCCCAGGCGAAACCAACGCGTGGTGCGGGATCGTTATGATCTGGAACCGCAGACTGTGTCTCGTAGCGAAGTCCGTAGTCCAGCGTGAAGTTTCGCGAGATCTTCCAATTGTCTTCAGCGTAGAGGCCCAGATCGCCGGTGCTGACAGCCGCACTCGACTGCCCTGTAGTGTAGTTGTACTGCGCGGGAGTACCGGGATACGAGGCGACGTCCGGAAAAATGTATTGGCCGTTGTAACCGGCGCGTGAGTCATTGCTGTCGCGAAAGAGCCGATACCGCAGACCTGTACGGATGAAGTGGCTTCCGCGATCTACCGACAGATTTTCCTGCAGTTCATACTGGTCCTGATTGTCGTGGAACATCTGCGTGGGCGAGCCGCCGGCGGAGAACGCTCCTTCGACGATGATCGTCGGCCCAGTGGTATTTGGATCCTGCATGGTCCGCGTGCGGATGTACTGAAAGCGGATATCGTTGACGATCCTCGGATTGAAGATCTCGTTGTCGTCGAGTTGCAGTGTCTGTGTCAGCGCGTTGTTGGTGTAACCCTCTTCGGGCAAAACAAGCAGGCCGACACCGGCGTTCGTCTGATGGGCGCGATGAATTTCATAGCGTCCGTTCATCTGGTTCGCAGTTGTGAACTTATGATCGAGCCGCAGGCTGTAATCATCTTCGCGCTGCGGATTCGGCACCGCTTCGGAAAGCCCCACGGCGTTCACGATTGCGTTGTTCTGCAGATCGCTCGTGTTTCCTGCGAGGAAATACGACGTGTTCTTCCCGATGGGTCCGCTCACGTTGCCGCGAAAGAGAAGCTGATAGTACGGCGGCTGCGTCTCGGTGTAGGGGTTGTTGGAGTTCAGCGCGCTGCCCGTTCCACCGACATCGAACATGCCGTGAAGCCGGTTGCCGCCGGCCTGTGTCTCGATCTCAACGCGGCCGAAGCCCGGCCGGTCGTAGACCGTCGAGTAGGGATCGCTGTTGATGTGGATCGCGCGTATGGCGGACTTCGGGGGAACCTGTCCGTTGCTGAAGCCATCGACGTAGAACTGCGGCGTGGCAAGACCGAGCCCACCGCCGGCCATCGCGATGAGTTGTTGACGAAGTGTCGCGGGGTCGTCCGAGAGAATTTCAAGTTGGGTGCCAGAAAGACTCAGCGAACTCGGCTTGACGGCGCTCCCCGGGTCGACGCTGATGACCTCTTCAGCGGCGTCGATGGCAACGCGAAAGTTCAAATTCTGATGATCGCCTGCGTCAAGAGTGGTGTCGCGGCTTAGTGCGCGAAAGCCCGTTGCGTGCACCGTAACGGTGTACGTTCCTGCGGGTAGCGTGACGGTGAAACTTCCGGTGGCGTTCGTGGAGATATCGCGGTCCAGCTTGTCGCCGTGAATATGGACCGAGGCGCGAGGAATGCGCGCGCCAGACGGATCGTTGACGGCCCCCGTGAGGATCGCCGCATCGGGGTCCTGTGCCTCCAATAGCGGCGCGCCAGCAAACCACGGACCCAGGACTAGAAACAAACTCAAACAACAACGCCAAAGCGGCATCTATCGACCGTACCGAGGTTAGCTACACGGGGGACATCTCTACGTGGCCGCGCCGTTCCGGTAAGAGTACTGTAAACAACCACTAAGGACTACACAAAAGTAGTAGCTGTCGCGAAACGGTACACTCGGCTTAGAAGGCGATGGAACGGGCGGATTCGCCGTGCGCTCCATACTAGTTTGAGCGCACGGAACGGAGTGTCACCGGGGCGACATTGGCGCGAATATGGTGACATGACGACGATGACTGTAGTACCGGAAGTAACGATGCAAAGACCGGCCGTAATCGATTCCGAAGCTGCGTGGCAGCAGGTGCTCGCTCGGGACGCCAATGCAGAAGGGCAGTTCGTATACGGCGTGCAATCGACTGGAATCTATTGCCGGCCGGGCTGCCCAAGCCGGCGGCCCGCGCGCAACAACGTGCGCTTCTTTCCGACCTGCGAAGGGGCCGAGGCAGCGGGGTTCCGCGCCTGCCTGCGTTGTGAACCGACGCGGAGAGACGCGCGATGGGATCCGCACGCCGAGGCTGTGTCCCGTGCAGCGAAGATGCTGCGCGAACAAGCGGGCGAGACGATCTCGCTGGACGCATTGGCGCAAACCGTCGGATTGAGCCGGTTTGCGCTGCTGCGTGGCTTCCAGCGCGTGCTGGGAGTGACGCCATCAGAGTTCGCTCGAGCACAGCGGCGTGAGCGCTTTCGTGAGGAAGTCGGCAAATCTTCTGCGACCGTGACGGATGCAGTCTATGCTGCGGGCTTCGGTTCTTCGAGCCGGCTCTACGAGAACGCAGCGAGCGCATTGGGCATGTGGCCTTCAACGATGAAGGCGCATGGAGCAGGCGAGACGATACGGTGGTCCACGGCCGAGTCGCCGCTCGGGCGCATGCTCGTCGCGGCGACAGAACGCGGGCTTTGCGCTGTACTTTTCGCGGACTCGGATAAAGAGGCAGAGCGAGAGTTGAAGGCGCGCTTCGGCAAAGCAACGTTGCAGCGCGATGATGTCCGGCTCGGCGAAGCCGTTCGCACGGTGTTGTCGCAGATGACCGAGAGCGCGACTGCCGCTTCGCTGCCCTTCGATGTGCGGGCGACCTCCTTTCAACATCGCGTCTGGGAGGCACTGCGATCGATTCCACGTGGAGAGACGCGCACCTACTCACAGATTGCGCAGACCATTGGCGCACCGAAGGCGGTGCGCGCGGTAGGCGCCGCGTGCGGAGCGAACCCGCTGGCCATCGTGGTGCCCTGCCATCGCGCGGTTGGCGCCGACGGCCGGCTGACCGGCTACCGTTGGGGGCTGGAACGCAAGCGGCGGCTACTGGAAATGGAACGCGGCCGAGGCTAAGAATCGACGCATTTGCTGATTCCATGAGACTTGCGGCATTCCACACGCCGAGAGAATGGAACCGGCTCGCGCCAATCCTCGTAAAATTAGGGCAGGTCGCTGTGTGCGCCCAAGAAGGTCACCTGCCATGAAGCTGCGTTCTGTCTTGCTTGTTCTGTTGATCCTCGGTGGTTTCTACCTACTGTCCACTCACTTCTTTCCCATCGGGACGATCGCGGGCCTGGTGCACGGCTCGCCGGAACAGGCACCCGGCATAACGACCTCAACGGTCAACGGTCCGATGGGGACCTTTAAGATGACTGAAGCTGAGGCGGCGCCATCGCTCGACTCAGAGGAGGAGCAAAACATCGCCGTCTACAAGCGCGCTCTGCCGTCGGTCGTGAACATCACGTCGGTGCAAGTCGCCTATGACTTCTTCTATCAACCGGTGCCTGAACAGGGCCAGGGTTCAGGCTTCGTCATCGACAAGCAGGGACATATCCTGACGAACAATCATGTCGTCGAAGGGGCTCAGTCGGTAGAGGTCACGCTTTCTGACAAGAAGAAATATAAGGCGACGGTGCTGGGCAAGGACAAGGCGCACGACATCGCGCTTTTGCAGATCAACAATGCGCCCGACCTTCAGCCCGCGACGCTGGCTGATTCGACACACCTTATGGTCGGGCAGCGCGTCTACGCCATCGGCAATCCGTTTGGCTTCCAGGGCACGATGACACGAGGCATCATCTCCGCTCTCCGCTCGGTGCAACTGCCTAGTGGAGTGAAGATCGACAACGCCATTCAGACGGATGCGTCTGTGAACCCCGGCAACTCCGGAGGTCCATTGCTGAACTCACATGGTGAGGTCATCGGAATCACGACGATGATCGCCGGCAATCCGAACGGTGGCGCCGAACAGTCAGCTGGCATCGGTTTCGCAATTCCCATCTCGACGGCGAAGGCTGTGCTCGACGATTTCGCGCGCTATGGACGTGTGCGGCGTCCGTCGATGGATGCTGTGACACTCGAGATCAGCCCGGATCTGGCCCAGCAGATTGGTTTGCCCGCGGATTACGGTATGCTCATCGAGCGCGTCCTCCCCAACGGCGCAGCGGAACGCGCCGGGCTGCATGGCGGCTCCCAGCGTGCTTATCTCGGATTCACACCGATCGTGCTCGGCGGCGACCTCATCGTCGCGATCGACGGGCAGGAGGTTACGAGCAAGCAGGATTATTCGAATGCACTGAACGCGCACCACGCGGGTGACACTATCAGTGTTACCGTCTTCCGGGGAAAGCAGCGCATGAACACGAAGGTTACGCTCTCCGATGCAACCCAGCAGCCGACACAGGGCGAATCGACCTAGCCTTCATCTCGTCATCGGTAAAAAAGGAAATGGCCCGGAGCGATCCGGGCCATTCTCTTGCGTGCGTCTCGTTTGGTTAGAAGAACAACTTGGCGATGAACTGCATTTGACGTGCCGAATACAAGCCGTTGTTTGTAGTTGAGGCAGCGCTGAACGCCGCGAGTGGCGTGCTGGCATAGAACGGCACGATGCAACCTTGTTGCGAAGAGCCCGCAGGAGCGTTGATGGCCTGGCACTTCTCTGTTGGTCCAGTCGTGGCACCCGGCGCAAGGAAAGTAGAGTAGCTGCCATTAACCGAGGTAATGATGCGACGGTTGAAGGCATTGAACGCATCCGCAGAAAACTGAAGATAGATCTTCTCGTGGATAGGGACATTGCGGGAGACGCGCAGATCGAGGCTATTGAAGCCTGGGCCTACGATACTGTTGCGGCCAATCTGGGGCGGGCGGCCGGTAGTCGCGCCGCCGCTGCTTGAACTCATGGCACCGCCATAGATGTTGCCCAGGTTGCCGTAGCTGGAGGGGCTGGTGTTACCAGAGAAAACGGTGCCGGTCATACCCAAAGAGATTGGCTGGCCAGCGGAGGCAATATATCCGCCAGAGAAGCTCCAATCATTCACAAGGTGTTTGACCCACCTGTCCGTCGACCAGGCGTGTGGCTGATATACGAAGCTGAGATTGAAGCGGTTGCGGATATCGATATCCGAGGGCCCATTTTCGCGACGAACATTGTTGGGATCCAGCGGAGTGTCGCCGCCATAGAAGGTGCCGAAGGCGCCCTGCACCTGGCCGGTATCGGTTGCACGGGCCCATGTGTAGTTGGCGATCACTTCCAACCCGTTGCTGAATGGCCGACGTAAGGTGGCAGCAAGCGAGTTATACCAGGTATTCGCGACCGAGAATCCGGTGTTGAAGCTGGACAAGCTTGTGTTGCGGCGGTCCGAAGGCAGGTAAACCGGGACGGTGAGGATGTTGGTCACGTTGTTGTTGGCGTCCTGCACGGCGTAGGACTTCGTGCCGTGTGGCGTCTGGCCGATGAGGTTGGCATCGAGGAAAACGGGAAGACGCATGCCGCGGGTGCCAACATAACCGATCTGAAAGCTCATCTTGCCCGGCAATGCCTGTTCGACGGATAGATCAGCCTCTTGCGTGTACGGCGGAACGAAGTTGGGATCGAGGCCGTGGAAACTGTAGGACGGAGTTGCGCCCAATGGGGTGATCTGCGGTTTGTTGCCGCCGACGGGTGTCAGCGTACCGCTGACAGAGGGTCCCGTTGGCAGAAATGGCAGATTGGGGAAGAAGATCTTGCTGCCGGACGATGGGACCGAGCTGCAATTGAGAGTTGCGGTGGCAGTGGTGTAGTACGCGCAACCAGAATAGCTGTAGTTGAGCTGCACGACGCCATTTTCCACACGGTCCGCGTAGTATGTGCTGCCCTGGTTCAGGGCAGAGAAGATGCCGTAACCACCACGAACAACGGTGCCTTGCATTGGCGCCCACGAGAAGCCGAAGCGCGGCTGGATACGGTTCGTGTTTTTGATGGTCTGCGTGTAAATGGTGGAGATTGGCGGGAACAGGTTGTTCACATGCGCGGTCGCCGGAGTGACCTGAATATCCCAACGAACACCAGCCGTAAGAGTGAAGTTGGAGGAGATCTTCCACTGATCTTCCGCAAAGGCGTCATACATCTTCATCCAGAAGTCGTCCCTGCCCTGCGTTCCGGCTGCGGTGTTCACCTGGTCAACTGTCTGGACCAGGCTGGAGTAGTGATAACCCGCGTAGGGATCCGTATCGCCGCTCTGGCCCGCGAAGATGTCCTGGGCCCAGGATTGGAAGTTCTGAACAGAGCTGGATCCGGAGTAGCCATAGATTCCGCCGCCCTGGAAGAGATTGATCATGACCTCGTGGACAAGATTGACGTCGCCACCAAACTTGAAGGTGTGATGTCCCCTGGTCGTGGAGAAAACATCGGTGAATTGGATGCGATGCTCATCGGGCTCTGCGATTCGGGGGAGCGCGTTGGGCATCCCGTAGGTCGTTACGCCCATGCCGATAGAGGGTGCGGGCGCATTTGCTCCGGCGGTCTCAAGATCGCGGCCCCATTGCGCATGAATCTGGTTGACTGAAGCCGATCCGATCAAAGTGGTCAGGCCGCCGACCACAAAGCGCTCGTGGTAGCTCGTCGGTGCGTTGGTTGAGGGCGAGCTGTTGGAGAAGGTGTTCGCAGGGCTGTAGCCGTACGTGGAGTCGTAATCCACGAAGTTCAGATCGACAAAAGCATCGTTGCGGCTATTGATGTGATAGTCGATGCGCGGGAAAAAGAGATTCTCTTTCTGGAAGCGCCCCGGCGCCGCAGTCGAAACACCCTGCAGGAAGGTGATGGCATTGAGGCACTGCGTCGAACTGATGGTCGTGGGGCACTGTGTGGGCGAGATGATCGTAGTGGAAGACGTGGTCCCTGTAGGCGCAGTCGTGATCGTATTGCTGTCGGTGTAGAGCACCCGGCCAACCTTGCGGAAGCCGTCGTAGGTGAAGAAGTAAAACAACCGATCCTTGATGATCGGTCCGCCGACGGAGCCGCCGAACTGATGTTGCTGATGAACGGGCTGCGTAAGAAGGAAGGCGTTTCCACCGTTATGCAAAGCCTGGTACTTGCTGTAGGGATCCAGTGCATTCAGGTCCGGATAGCGCAGGTAGTAGAAAAGGTCGCCATGAATCTGATTCGTTCCGCTCTTGGTAATAGCGTTTACCTGACCGCCAGCCGCCTGACCGAACTCCACCGAATAGTTCGAGGTCGCGGCCTGGAACTCTTTGATGGCGTCAATGGAGTAGACATACGGCGCGCCCGAGGAGCGTCCGCGAGCCTCAGAGAACAACATCTGGTTGTTGTTGGAGCCGTCAACGTAGTTCTGGTTGTAGAGGCCGGAGATGCCATGGAAAGCAACCAGGCCGGTCCCGCCGTCCTGCGCAACGTTGGGCGTGTTCAGCACAAAGGCGCTCCAGTTACGTGTCCCGACAGGCAGGTTGTCGATCAGGACCGGGTCGAAGGTCTGCGACACTTCGGTCTTTTGAGTGTCGAGGATCTGGGTGTTGGCAGTGACCTCAACGGCGGCGCTGACCGCAGCCGCCGGCAATGCGGAGTCGACCGTCAGAATCTGTCCAACCGTAAGCGTCAAATTCTTATGATCAACTTTGCCGAAAGACGTCGCGCTGGCAATAACCTCGTAATGGCCGGGCAATAAGAAGTTCGCCGCATAGAGACCGTCGCCATTGGTTCTCAGCGTACGCGACACGCCCGTGTCCGTATTGGTGACGACAACGGTGGCGTTGGGAACAGCTGCGCCGGACGGATCTGTGATAGTCCCCACAATGTTTCCGTTTCCGGACGTCTGGGCCATCACCGGCAAAATGGAACAAAGTGAAAACACGAAGGCCGTAACGGCCACGCTGAGTGCCTTAATGAAACTGCGAGACATAAAAGCAAGCTCCTGTTTGCGTTATACGACGAGCGAACCGAAAACACGGCCCGCGCTCGCGAAGGGGGTGAGGAGGGACCCCCTGAGTGCTCGCGCTGCAGAAAACCGAGGTTATAAGAATCAGCTTTAGAATGACTCACGGTCTCGTATCTGTCAACTAAACAGCCTCTTAGGAGGAGGCAATCGTTGTCATGAAGACCATGTAAATCGCTAGTGGAGCGTCTCCGGGATCACGGCGTACTGCAGTAGCAGCTCGAAGGGCACAATCTCCAGCGTTGCCTCATGCGTCGCTTCGAGAACTACCGGACAGGCGGCTCCAGCGCGCTGAACTTGCAGCCATCTCGCCGCGCACACGCACCAGCGGTCACCCGGTTTGACACCCGGAAACCCAAACTGCGGCATCGGCGTCGAAAGATCGTTCCCCAGTTGGGCCGAAGCCCTAAGAAACTCTTCAGTAACCACGCAGCACACGGTATGCACTCCCAGGTCTTCGGGGCCGGTCTTACAGCAACCGTCGCGGAAGAAGCCGGTCATTGGTTCATAACCGCATGCCTCCAGCGGCTGGCCCAGCACATTCTTCTGGATGGAACCGTGCGCCACTTCCATGGCACGATTCTAAATCGGACTGGAGACCCTGTCTCGGCGCGTCCGGCCTTAGTTGACGAGTGCCGCGGACTCCGACGACACGGGCGACTGCCGCAACACAGGAAGTTGAACCCGCACCGTCGTTCCGCGATGCCGGCCACTCGTAGAACTGCGAAGCTGCAACCGTCCTCCCTGCTCCTCAAGGATGCCGCGCGTCACCCACAGGCCAAGCCCCGTACCGCGCTCACCCTTTGTCGTAAAGAACGGCTCGAAGACTGACCGCATGTGTGCACGATCAATGCCGTGTCCCGTGTCGGAGATAAGGATGACAGTACTCCCACCCTCAATGCGCGCTCGCACATGAAGCCGGCCGCCGTTGCTCTCCATCGACTCGATTGCATTGCCTACCAGGTTCGCAAAGACCTGCCGCAGTGCGGGGTCATAGTTCGCATCGCGCACTTCGTCGTCGATGCGCGTGCAAATCTCGATATTCTGTTGCGTCGCACGTGAACTGAAGAGCTGCACCACCTCGTCGAGCATCGTGTAGAGATCGAGGGTGCGCCCCGGCAGCTTGCGGTAGAAACTCAACGTCGAGCGTGTAATGTGCCCAACGCGCTCCAGCTCACGCGCCGCTACCGCAGCGAGTTCACGTGCCTGCGGCGACAGATCGTGCGCCTGGAGCAGGTAAACAATGTTCGTCAGAGCCTCGAGCGGATTGTTGATCTCGTGCGCCAGGGTGTTGGCCATGCGCCCTGCGGCGGCCAGACGCTCGGAGTTGATGAGGCGCGTCATCAGCTCGGAGGTCTCACGCTCGGCTGCCTTGCGCGCAGAGATGTCCTCGACCACCCACAAAAGGCTCGGCGCCGTCGAGCCGTCATGCCGCAACAATGAGACCGTAAGCTGCGCGGGGAAGGTCGTACCGTCATAGCGCATCAGCTCGTATTCGACGCGATGTCCGATCTGCTCACCGGCAACGAGGGCGGCCAACTCCGCCGACTCGAGCTCGCGCTCCGAGGGCAGCAGAAAGTCCGTAAGCGAGAGTGAGAGAAGCCGTCCTACCGGGACGCCCAGCATCTCGGCGAGCCGCTGATTCACAAGCTGAAAGCGGCCGCTCGTACTGGTGTGCGCCATTCCCACCGCAGCCTGGTTGAAGGTCGCCGAAAAACGCTGCTGAGCCACGCGCAGCTCTTCTTCTGTACGAATACGCTGTCGGCGCCGCTCCGCATCGGCCAACTCGCGTTCGATCGCTGGAAGCAGACGATCCAAATGTCCCTTGAGAACATAATCGTGAGCGCCCGCACGCATCGCGTTCACGGCCGAGACCTCATCGATTGTGCCCGACACGATGATGAACGGGACCTCCACGCCGATCTTCTGAATGATGGCCAGCGCGTCGCGTGCGCCGAAGCTCGGCAAGGTGTAGTCCGCCAGCACGAGATCGATCGAGTTCGGCTCCCCGAGTGCGCCGCGAAGCTCGTCCGCCGTCTGTATGCGGCGCGCCTGCACCGCATAGCCAGCGCGCGTCAGGAAGCGCTCGAGCAATAGCGCATCGGCCTCATAGTCTTCTATGAGGAGCACTCGCAGCGGCCGCGTCGCGTTTACTGGGGTGGTGGACATTGATTGAGCAGCAGCCAATACATGCCGAGCTGACGCGTCGCCTCGGCAAAGTCAGTAAAATTCACCGGCTTGCGGATGTAACTGTTCACACCCAACCGATAGCTGGAAACGATATCCCTCTCTTCATCAGACGAGGTGAGGATGACCACCGGTAGCAGTGCCGTCTTGTCGGCCGAGCGAATGCTGCGCAAGACTCCCAGCCCGTCGATCTTTGGCAGCTTCAGATCGAGCAGCACAAGCTGCGGCATCGCCTTGGCTCCGCTGGCCGCTGCCTTGAGGTACTCCAGCGCCTCAGCGCCGTCATGGGCCACCTGAATCTCGTTCGCCACATTGGCCTTGCGCAGCGCCCGAATCGCTAACGCTTCGTGGTCCGGATCATCTTCAACAAGAAGAATCATGCTCACTCTCGGTCTCTCTATTCCAGTTGGTACTGTCTGCGCTCGACCCCGAAGCTCAGGTCGTCAGCGTGAAAAAGAATGTGGCTCCCTTGCCGGGCTCTCCTTCCGCCCAGATGGAACCGCGATGACGGCGAATGATCCGCGAAACAGTTGCCAGCCCGATGCCGGAACCCTTAAAGTCCCGCTCGCCATGGAGACGCTGAAAGGCGGTAAAAAGACGGTCGACATACTGCATGTCAAACCCCGCCCCATTGTCACGAAGGAAGTATACGGTCTTGCCATTTTGGCGGCTACTCCCGAACGTGATCGTCGCGCCCGGCGTCCGCGCGGTGAACTTCCACGCGTTTCCGATCAGATTCTCAAACGCGATGCGCATCAGGCGAGGGTCGGCCTCCGCCATCACGCCCGGTTGCGCAATCCAGTTGACCTCGCGCTCCGGATCGCCGGTCTGAATCTCTCGAAACACCAGCGTCGCCAGTTGCGAGAGGTCCACGCGCTCTCGCTGGGTGTCGGAGCGCGTCACACGCGACAGCTGCAGCAGCGAATCGATGAGTGTTCCCATCCGCTGTACGCCGTTGCGAACCCGCGAGATGTGATCCCTCCCTTGCGCATCGAGCTTCTCTGCGAAGTCCTCCTCGAGCGCCAAAGAGAATCCGTCGATCGTGCGGAGCGGGGCCCGCAGATCGTGCGACACCGAATAGCTGAACGCCTCCAGCTCCTGGTTCGAAACCTCCAGTTCGTGCGTTCGCTGCTCCACGCGGCTCTCCAGCTCCTCGTTGGTCTCTGTCAGTTGTCGGTTCAGAGTTGCAATTTCATCTGCGCTTGCAGCAATCCTCTCGCGGTCTCGCCCGGTGCGAACAAGCAGTTCGAATGCCGCGACCAGCAGAAGAAAGTCCAGAGCAAACGCCAGCGTAAAGCTGGCCCACACCCAGCGCCGCGCCGAGGCGGCATCCGCCGTACGCTCTGCCAGCAGACCCTGCTCCTCTGCCTCGATGTCATGAATCGTCATCTGCACGCTGTCCATGCGGTCCGGCGTGTCTTGCAGCACAGGCCCCAGAAGCGCCGGATCAAGTGCACCGTGCGGTTGCACTCGGCGCACCGCAAGTCCCGCATCCAGCGCCGACAGTTTGGCTCCAATCCTGGTGTTGAGCTCAGCGATGCGCACCTGCTGCCTGGTGTTGTCACCGGTCAGCCGCTGAAGGTTCGCTATGCTCTCATGAATCTGGTTGACCGCTGCCGCGTACCGTCTCTCGTATACATCCATTCCCGTCAGGATGTAACCCCGGGCCGAGCTCTCCGCCGTGCGTACCTGCGCCACCAGCGTCTCGGTTTGCGAGATCACCTGAAGCGTGTGCGCTTCCCAGAACTGAGCTGCAATCAGAGTGCGAAGCGCGCGCGCAGCAAACCACGTATTCAGCAACACAATGGCGATAGCGCCAATCAGCGCCACACGGTACCAGGATGTCTTTCCCATCGTTACTGACAAGGCGGATGCTCGGACGTCACTTGGGGTTGTGCCTTAGAGAGCCGAGGTTACCAACGGAGCCGGCACCGGTGCATCCAGCAGTTTTTCTCCAGGGCGGTCCTCGAAGATCGTCGGCCGCTTCAGCCTCATCCTCTTCAACCGCAGATCCAGCGCCGTACCCAGAACGCCGAAGCCGTACTTCACGCTGCGCTGAAAGTTAATTGATGACGCCTCTTCAAAGTACTTCGTCGGGCACGAAATCTCACCCACGCGAAACCCGAAATAGAAGGTCTGAACGAGCATTTCGTTATCGAACACAAAATCTTCCGAGCAGCTCAGCAGCGGCAACCGCTCCAGAACCTCGCGACTCCATGCGCGATAGCCCGAGTGATACTCCGACAGCTTCTCATGAATCAGAATGTTCTCCAGCAGCGTGAGCACGCGGTTCGACACATACTTGTACTTCGGCATGCCGCCCTTGAGCGCACCACGCCCCAGAATGCGTGAAGCCGACACTGCATCATACTCGCCGTACGCAATCATCGAGACCATCGCCGTAATCAGCAGCGGCGTGTACTGATAGTCCGGATGCACCATCACGACGATGTCGGCGCCCTCACGCAGTGCCGCGGCGTAGCAGGTCTTCTGATTGCCGCCATATCCACGGTTCTTGTCATGACGCAGGGTGATGAGGCCCAACTGCTGCGCGATGCGAACTGTCTCGTCCTTGCTGCAATCATCGGTCAAGATAATCGTGTCGACGACGTCGCGCGGAATCTCACGGACGGTCTTCTCCAGCGTTTTTGCAGCGTTGTACGCTGGCAGAACGACCGCAACCTTCTTGCCGTTTAGCATGGTCAATCCCCTTTGGATGCACTTACCAGTGCAGGATCTGCTGCACCCGTCGAACCGACGCTAAGCTACTGCTCCCAGTCTATAAAGATAACGATTTTCTGCAATCACCTTCAGCTCAACCTATCGGCTAACAGCGCTCGCCATCTGCTGTCCGAGGCGTACGCTTTCGGCAATGCCACGATCTTCCGGGTAGTAGTAACAGGTATCCGCGATCTGCAGTCCCGCAATAGGCGTCTGAACCGGCGGTATCTTCGCTGCAAATCCAGGTTCGCAGATAGGCTGGCCATAGCGGAGGCGGGCAACCTTCGTCGCGCGGATGTCCTCAGTCGTCAAAGCCGCGTTGCCGCGCTGCAGGCATCGGAAGGCTTCATCGATCAGCGTCTGGTCGGGCCACGTGAACTTGGAGTGCGTCACCGGCATGTAGTACGGCACATAAACGATGCTGTCACCGCCGATATCGCGCAGATTGGACAACTCGATAAAGCCCGGAATCTCCACGCCGGGCTCGGACACGTTGACCCAGAAGTGCGGGGTTACGCGCTGCTTCAGCTTGAAGATGACGCAGATCACGCCAATGTTGTGGATTGCGTCATAGCGCTGCTTCCAGTCGTCGGGCAGGCTTGGAACGAGTGCCGAGATGTAAGGCGTCGGCGAGGTACAGATCACTGCCTCTGCGGGATAGAAAGCTTTGGATGTGCGCACGCCGGTGACGCGGCCTGCTTCTGTTGCGACCTCCGCTGCAGGCTCTCCAAGGTGCACGCGGCCGCCGTGCTTCTGGAATGCATCCATCAGTGCATTCACCAGCGTGATCGAACCGCCCTCAATGTAGCCGAGTTCCTCCTGCATCATGCTCCGGCGCGATCGTCCGATGCGGCGGATGCGCGTCCAGATCCAGGAGGCTGAGACGTTGTCGGCATACTCGTAAAACTTGTAGTCGAACAGCGGTTGCCACAGTCGCCGATACACCCCTTCACCGCACCAGCGCACAATCCAGCTCTTCGCGCTCTCGTGCTCGATGGCCGGCCACTTGTTGCGGCGCACGGAGACAAGAGCGAACAGACCGTACCGGAACTTTTGCCACAGCGAGAGATGCGGGAACTGCAACAGCGCAACCGGGTCGCCCCAGCGATGCAGCTCGCCTCCCGTGATGATGCCCATCGTGGTCGGGCGCCATTGCATCATCGAACCGATTCCGAGCTCATCCAGGAGTTCGAAGGTCGGATAGTCGGTCTTGCAGATGAAGTGATAGAAGCGCTCGATTGAGACGCCATCGAAGTCGAAGTGGCCGGCCATGCCGCCCGGCTCGGGAGCCGCTTCGATGAGGTCGACCTCGTGTCCATTCTTCGCCGCCCGGTAAGCAGCGGCCAGGCCCATTGCACCAGCTCCAACAACAACGACTTTAGCCATTCCTGGCGGTCCTCAGAGTCCCGGCGCCAACCTTCTCCGGCGGAGTACAAGACAGATGCTCAATGATGTCTTATGAGGCTGAGTCTACCGGAATCCGCATGAGCTTCCAAACCGAACAAATCTACCGAGCGGCCAGCGCGAGCTGCTGCTCGTACTCCTCGTAGGGTCCCTTGTGGTCCGTGATGTGGAAGTCGGTGGGGCCGCCTTCGAAGTGCCAGATGCGCGTGCCAACCTCTTCAATGAGGTCCTGGTCGTGCGTAACGAGGAAGACCGTGCCTTCGTACTTCTGGAGCGCGGTGTTGAGCGCCATGATGCTCTCAAGGTCCAGATGGTTCGTCGGCTCGTCGAGCACGAGGATGTTCGGCTTCTGCAGCATCAGCTTGCAGAAGAGCAAGCGGGCTGACTCTCCGCCGGAGAGAGCCTCGGTCTTCTTCAGACCCTCTTCACCGCGGAAGAGCATCTGCCCGAGCAGTCCGCGAATGTCTTCCTTCGCTGCCTTGGGATCGAAGCTGTGCAGCCACTCGGCGGCTGTCGTGCCCTTGGGAATCGATGCCGTGTGGTCCTGCGCGAAGTAACCGATCTGCGCCTCGTGTCCCCACTTCACTTCGCCGGAGTCGATGTCGATGGCATTCGCTTCGTCGAGGCCGGAGTTGGCGAGCAGTGCCTTGAGCATTGTCGACTTGCCTTGCCCGTTGCGGCCGACGAGAACAACCTTGTCGCCGCGCAGGACGGAGGCGGAGAAGTTGCGGATGACGTGCTCGGTGGTGCCGTCCGGCTGGGTGTAACTCTTGTTGACGTGCTCGAACTCGAGCACGTGCTTGCCGCTGGGGCGAATCATGTCGAAGCGGATGTACGGGCGCTGGATGTTCGAGCGCGCGAGCTCGGTGGTCTGGAGGCGCTCGACCTCTTTCTTACGGGAGTTCACCTGCGAGCTGCGCGTACCGGCGGAGAATCGCGCGATGAACTCGTTGAGCTGTGCGATCTTCTTCTCGCGCTGCTCGTTCTGGCCTTCGATTCGGCTGCGAATCTGCGTCTTCTGCATCACCATCTCGTCGTAGCCGCCGGTGTAGGTGATGATCGTCTCGTAGTCGATATCGGCGATGTGGGTGCAGACCGAGTTCAGGAAGTGGCGATCGTGCGAGATGGTGATGACCGTGCCGTTGTAACGGGTGAGAAAGTTTTCGAGCCAGTGAATTGAGTCGAGATCGAGGTAGTTGGTGGGCTCGTCGAGGAAGAGGGCGTCGGGGTTTCCGAACAGCGCCTGCGCGAGGAGGACGCGGACCTTCTGGCCGCCCTGGAGCTCGGACATCTGGCGGGTGTGGAGCTCGTCGGGGATGTCGAGGCCCTGGAGGAGGATTGCGGCGTTGGAATCGGCCTCGTAACCGTCCTCTTCGCCGACGATGCCTTCGAGCTCACCGAGGCGGATGCCGTCCTCGTCGGTCATCTCAGGCTTGGAGTAGATGACCTCGCGCTCCTCGAGTGCGGACCAGAGGCCCTTGTTGCCCATGATGACGGTGTCGATGACGCGGAAGGCGTCGAACTCGTACTGGTTCTGCTTGAGGACGCCGAACTTTTTGGGGCGGACGACGGTGCCCTTCTGGGCGTCGAGCTCGCCGGTGAGGACCTTCATGAAGGTGGACTTGCCGGAGCCATTGGGGCCGGTGAGGCCGTAGCGGCGGCCGCCGTGGAAGGTGACAGAGACATCCTCGAAGAGCAGCTTCGAGCCGTAGCGCATCGTGACATTAGAGACAGAGATCATCTCTTATATTTTCGCATGTTTCGGGGCAAGGGTGTGGGTACCCCCCTCCCCCCTTATATTGCGCAAAGTCTAGATGAAATTGGACTTAGGGGTGGACCTAAGTGTGCACGGTTTGACGAGGATTTGAAAAAGGGGAGCGCGCGGGAGGCAGGTTTTGTCAAGTGCGGGCAGCCGTTTTGAGCGAGGGCAAATTTTTTTGGGTTCGGGGGCTTGACATAGAGCGGCGATGAATGTATTTAACTCACAGGTTATATAACCTACTGGTTACATAAACGACATGAGCGACGCAATCAGCAATACGTTTTCGGCACTGGCGGACCCAACGCGGAGGGCGATCCTGGCGCGGCTGGCGCTGGGCGAGACCTCGGTGACAGAGCTGGCGGAGCCGTTCGAGATGAGCATGCCGGCGGTCTCGAAGCACTTGCGGGTGCTGGAGAACGCGGGGCTCGTGGAGCGCAGCCGGCAGGCGCAGTACAGGCCGGTGAAGCTGCGGGCCGAGCCGCTGCGGCAGGCGTGGGGATGGATCGAGGAGTACAGGCAGTTCTGGGAGGAGAGCTTCGACCGGCTGGACGCTTATCTGAAGCGACTGCAGGCGGAGGAGGCCAAGGGGAAGCGCAAGGTGTCGACGAGGAAAGGAAAGGAGAGTCGAAATGGCAAGCATGAGTAGGCTGGCCGGCGGGCTTGGAAAGTTGCTTCTCTCCCTGTTGTGGTTTACCGGACCGGGGGCAATCGGCGCGGGGCGATGGACAAGTCCTGTATCGATCGAGACGCACCTTGGACGCGAGAGCAGTGTGTTTCAAGCGACGGCTCGCGTGAATCGCAGGTGCACCGGAAACGTATGCACTGGAAAGAAGTTCATGCTGCGGCTGGAGATTCCAGGCCCGGGACGGCGATCCGAAGACGAGAGCGAGTAAACAGCTGGAAGGAGACGCGGGATGGCGACGAAGGTGATGAGTACAGCCGAGGTGCAGGGCGAGTGCGAGATCGTTGTGATGCGAGTCTTCGATGCGCCGCGGGAGATGGTCTTTGATGCCTGGGCGGACCCGAAGCAACTGGTGCAATGGTTCGGCCCGGAGGGGTTCACGACGACCATCGAGACCTTCGACTTCGGCGAGGGCGGAGAGTGGGTGCAGGTGATGCACGGACCGGACGGGACGAACTATCCGTGCACGGCGATGTTCACCGAGGTACAGCGTCCAGAGGTGATCGCCTACTTCAATCGCGGCGGACGCGAGGGCGATGAAGAGGTTGAGTTTCAGTCGACCGTGACCTTCGAGGAGATCGGGCCGGAGAAGACGCGCCTGACGATCCGGATGGAGTTTGCGAGCGCCGAGGAGCGGGATGAGAACGTGCGCAAGTATGGGTCGATTGAGGGCGGACGGCAGACGTTGAACCGGCTGGCGAACTTTCTTGCGAAGAAGGGAGTGATGGCATGAGCACAGCAGCGATGGAACCGAGGACAGGCTACGAGATCTCGATTACCCGGACGTTCGATGCGCCGCGCGAACTGGTGTGGAAGGCATGGACTGATCCGAAGATGGCGAAGGAGTGGATGGGGCCGCGCGGATTTACGACGACGGAGTTCACGACCTCCGATGACGCGGGCGCGCCGTGGCACCTGACCATGGTGGGCCGGCGGCCGGGAAGTGAGCAGATGGTAACGCTGGGACAGGGCGGCAAGATCCTGGAGGTTCGTCCGCCGGAGTTGCTGGTCTACACCTTTGGGTGGGACAGCCGGGCGAGCGTTGGGCTTGGCGATGGACCCAAGGAAAACGTCATTACAGTTCGATTTGAAGAGCGAGGAGGAAAGACGGTCATGCACTTTCATCAGGCTCCGTTTGCCACCGAGAGCGAGCGCGATGGACACAACGGCGGATGGAACTCGGCGTTCGACTGCTTTGCAGAGTTCATGTCGCGCATCCAGCCCGAGCGCAAAGCGGCCGCGGATGATGTCCCGAGCGAGTTGCATCTGCGGAGGTTCTTTGCGGCACCTCAGCAATTGGTGTTCGATGCGTGGACGAAACCCGAGATGGTGAAGGAGTGGTGGGGACCGAAAGGCTTCACGAATCCCGTCTGCGAGCTCGATGCGCAGAGAGGAGGCGCGATTCTCATCCACATGCGGGGGCCGGATGGAATGGTTTATCCGATGACGGGACGATTCATCGAGTTTTATCCGCCGTATCGCTTCCACTTCACGTCGGGGCCGGTCGATCAAAGAGGGCAGGCAAATCCTGGAGACGTGGACGTCAGTGTTCTTTGAGGAAAAGGACGGCGGCACTGAAGTGGTGGTTGATGTGCACGTGACGAAGAGCACTCCAGAGGCTGTCGGCCCGCTGAAGGGCATGCGTGAAGGCTGGAACCAGATGATGGACAGGCTGGTCGAATTTGTCGGCAGGAGGATGCAATGAGAATTGCAGACCTGCTCAAGCTGGAGTTCGACGCGGAGGCAGCGAAGACGCACAGCTACTTTTCAGCGATGCCCGAGGACAAGGTGACGTGGAAGCCGCATGAGAAGTCTCCAAGCCTCGGGTCGCTGGCGAAGCACGTTGCCAATCTGCCGGGTTTTGGCGTGGTGTTTCTGACTACGGACTCGATGGACGCCGGCAAAGGACCGCCGGCTCTGCCGGAGTACGCGGGGAGAGCCGATCTGATGCGGACGTTTGAGGAAAATTGCACACGGCTGCGCGAGGCGCTGGTGAATGCCAGTGACGAATACCTGAAGGCGCCGTGGGCGTTCAAGGCAGGCGACAAGGTGCTGGAGGAAGGTCCGCGGGCGGCGATGTATCAGCTGATGTGCGTGGATCATGCGATTCATCACCGCGCGCAGATAGGTGTGTATTTGCGCATGCTGGGCGTGCCGCTGCCAGGGTTGTATGGACCTTCTGCGGATGGACCGTGGCAGCAGGCGTGGCCGCGATCAAAGTAGGCAATCAACTAATCAAACCAATGAGAAGGAGAGCAGTCATGAAGATGAGTGTGCATTTGAACTTCAATGGAAACTGCAGGGATGCGTTTGCGCTGTATCAGAAGGTGTTTGGAACACCGCAGACGATGCTGATGACGTACGCCGAGGCTCCTGGGGGAGCGCCGGTGCCACCGGACTGGAAGGACAAGGTGATGCACACTTCCATTCCGATGGGTGAAGGGATGCTGATGGGTTGCGATACTCCGCCGAACCAATCGAAGCCGCTCGGGGGATTTCAGGTGAGCGTGTCGTCGAGCGATCAGGCCGAGGTAAAGCGGATCTTCGAGGCGCTACAGGAGGGCGGGAACTATTCAGATGCCTATGCAGAAGACGTTCTGGTCTCCGCTGTTCGGCATGTGCACGGATAAGTTTGGGGTGGGCTGGATGGTGAGTGTGCCGGGCGAGCCGCCGCAGGCGTGAGAAGTTGTTCTGCTGCGGCTGAGCTCCGCGAATGGAGCTTAGCCGCAGATGGCGTCGTGTTCCGGACGGCGACGATCGCGAATGTCGGCAACAATGTAGTTGGCGGCGACGATGCCGAGGGGAAGAAGTGTAAGGACTATGTTCATGATCTTCTCCTTTGGAGGTTGAGGGCCCGCCCATATACGGTTGGTCGCCGTATATGGGGTTAGATCGAGTGCGTGGGCCGAAGTTTCTGTTAATTACGTGAATAGTTGTTCAACGAAGACCGCCGCCAGCCTGGAGGAGCGAGCCGGTGATCCAACGGGCTTCGTCCGAGGCGATGAAGGTGACAACATCGGCGATGTCGTCTGGCTGGCCGGCGCGCCCGAGTGGGGTCTGTGCAACAGCGTTGGTTTCGAAGTCGGAGCCTGCGATGCCGGCTGTGTGTGTGCCTTCGGTGAGGGTGAAGCCCGGATTTATAGCGTTGACGCGAATCTTCTTCGGCCCGAGTTCCTTGGCGAGGACGCGGGTGATCGCGTCGACTGCTCCCTTGGTTCCGGTGTAGATCGACGAGTTGGGCGGCGTGAGCTCGCTGACCACTGAGCCGATGTTGATGACGCTGCCACCTTCCGACGGAAAGAGTCCTACCGCCGCCTTGGTGGTGAGCAGGAGGCCAGTGACGTTGGTTGTAAAGATGCGGTTAATCTCTTCTTCAGTGACCGCTTCAAGAGGGCTAAAGGCATAGACGCCTGCGTTGTTGACCAGGATGTCTACCTTGCCGTAAGCCTTCTTGGTCTCAGCAAAGAGCTTTTCGATGTCGCCGGACTTGGCGACGCTGGCTCCTACCGCGACTGCCTTGCCGCCGGCCTTAGTGATCTCGGCGACGGTCTTTTCGGCCCCGGACTTATCTGTTGCGTAGTTGACGACGACGGATGCACCCTCAGCGCCGAGCGCCTTGGCGATTCCTGCGCCGATTCCCTTGCTGGCCCCTGTGACGACTGCAACTTTACCTTTGAGCTTTGCCATGTTTTCTCCTTTTCGAGCTCTGTCGAATTGTTCGACGTATATCGAAATGGATGAGGGAGGACGGGGGAAGGATTCAGGAAGGTTCGATGTTTATCGAAATGTTATGAACGGATGACGACTTACAGCTTGGCGAGCTGGGCCAGGTAGGCGTTCCAGACATCGCGCTGGAGGGTGAGCGAGGCGCAGCGGCCTTCGCGCTGGACGTCGATGAGGCCTGCCTCCGCCAACTCCTTGAGGTGGTGGGAGATGGTGGCTGGGCTGAGGACCTTCTGCTCTTCGAGCGAGCCGCAGGCGGTACAGTCCTGACGGGCGATCTGTTGCAGGATGGCGAAGCGGCGGGGGTCGGCGACGGCGCGGGCGATGGCCTGCATCTGGTCGCCGGTAAGATGTTTTCGCGCCTTCGTCATGATTAGTTAGATGATAATCGAACGATTTGGGTTCACAAGGCTTTAGTTCTGAGGCTTGCGGGAGGCGGGCATCTGGGCGGGCTGTTCGGTGTGGATGGTGACTTCGTAGTTGCGGCCCAGCCAGCGGTCGGAGTCGGGCCAGTAGAGCGTGAAGACGATGCTGCCGGTCTGGCCGGGAGCGGCTGTGATGTCGGCGAAGGAGCCGAAGGAGTCGACGGGGTGGGCGTCGGTCTTATTCGTGGTGGCCCAGTTGTCGGCGGACCAGACGACGGTGAAAGGGTCGGGGTCGACGATGCGGAGGGTACCGCCGCAGACCATGGCGGAGATGGGGCGCGTGGTGCGGAAGATCTCCATGCGGCTCTGGAAGGTGCGCTGCTCCTTGGGGACGGCGTAGCGGTCCTCGACGATGGAGATGCGGTCGAAGACGCGGCCGTCGACGGCGGAGTGCAGGAGCTTGAGGTACTCGGCATGGGCCCAGCAGAGGGGCTGTGCGGAGCCGGCAGAGCGGCCGCAGAAGAGTCCTTCGGAGGGTATGTCGGCGTAGTCCCAGACCTGCTCGGGGAGCATGCCACCGATGGAGGAGAACTTTTCGATGGCATCGATGAGGGGCTTGACATCGTTGCCGGCGGCGAGCTCGAAGTGGGCGCGCTCGCCGGTGAGGAGCGGCCACGCGCGGCCCTGGCCGTAGCCGATGTAGGGGCCGCCGTCCTTTCGCTGGCCGTAGCCGTCGTGGTTGTAGCGGCGCCAGCAGGGGCCATAGGGCGTGTTGATCTTGAGGACGTGGTCGACGACTTTGAGGGAGTCGATGACGAGCGGGTCGTCGGCGCGGCGGACACCATAGCGGACGAGTTCGAGGAAACCGGCGTCGATGACCTCGCGGGCTTCGAAGTCGGCGCGCTCGCCGGGCTCGCGGTTGTTGATGTGGATCATGCCGGGAGGGATGCTGGGGTTGTGGAAGGGCTCTCCTTCAGCGGGCGGGCGGATGCGCATGTAGTGGTAAGGCACTTCGGGAAGCAGGACACCGGCGGTGGTGGTGGTCCACTCATCGAGGTGAGCTTCGATCCAGTCGGCGTAGTCGCCGAGGAAGGACGCGAGTTCGGGAAAGTTGTCGCGCGAGATGTCCGCGGCACAGATGAGCGCGGAGATGACGACGGCGAGCGTGGAGGGCGAGTAGCCGGCGTTTTCCTCCCAGCGTTCCTGTTGCGTGACGGGAGCGTAGCGGACGAGGAAGCTGGCGGCGCGGGTGACGAAGGGGACAATGTCAAAGTTGCCGAGCGCGTTGAGCTTCCAGAGACGCCACGCGAGGATGATGGGGAACGCGACCTCGTCGAGCTGAATGCCGGTCCAGTAAGGCGTGCCATCGATCCAGAAGTTTTGTGCGAAGCCACCGTCGGCGTGCTGCGTGCAGGCAAGGTAGACGAGCGCGCGGAGCGCGGTTTCCGTCCGGCCGCAGGCGAGCAGAGCGGACGCGGACTGGATCATGTCGCGGGTCCAGACGAGGTGGTAGCCGCCGAGGTCGTCGTCGGATTTGGAGGCTCCCCAGGGGATGGAGGCGGAGGCGATGAAGGCGCCGGAGTAAAGCTTGTCCTCGTGGGCGAGGATGACGTTGTGCGAGATGCGCATGAGGCGGCCGCTGTCGGTGGAGGCGGAGGCGAGGCGCTCGGGCGAGGCGGCGCGATGCCATTGCTCGATAAAGCGCTTGCGATGAAGCTCGTAGGGCGTGGAGAGACTCTGCATCATGGCGGCGATGGCGGAATGATGGCCATTTCCGAGGCCGATCGCAATCGTGAACTCGCGATTGCGAGCGATGCTGATCTCCCCCGTAAGCGCGATGTTGCCGTCGAGCGCCTGGCCGAAGTTCCAGGTCATTCGCAGGTGCTGACTGAGATCCTGATAGCCGTCACTGGAGCCGACGTAGCCGCAACTGGAGCGGCTGAAGCCGCAGTCGGCACCGAAGGCGAGCGAGATGCCGTTCTTCCAGGCGAGGATGCAGCGGTGGCCGGCGATGTCGATCGCGCGGGCCGAGTTGCCGGCGCCCCCGCCGTCGAGGTGCGGGGCGAGCAGAGCGTAGCACTTGAGTTTCGAGAGAAGCTCTTCGTCGCCTTCGACCTTGACGTGCATGAGGACGATGGCGTGGTGGGGGTCGGTGATGAACTCCTTGGTGACCGTGTACCGGCCATTGAGGTCGCTGGCGACGACGCGGACGGCGAGGGCGTCGGGGTCGATGTAGTGGAAGTCGTACTCGAAGTCGCGTTTCTCTTCGTGGAAGAAGGTCTCCTCGTCGGTGAAGAGCAGCTCCATATCGCGGGTCTGGGGGCGGTCGATGGTGGGGTAGTAGATCTCGTTGAGCGTGCCGTGGGAGGCGGTGAGCCAGATGCGGCTGGAGGCGGCGTAGGCGGTGGAGACCGCGTCCTTTTTGCTGGAGGTCCAGCGCGGTTCCAGGCCCGGAGCACCAAAGGCTGCGCCATCGTCGTCCAGCCAGCGGTAGGTTTCATTCAAAACACTCATCGATAGCTATGAGACCACAAAGGTGCATGGCACTGAAATGTGGTGGGCGCGGCGCCGGATATCTGCTATATAGCTGGATACCCATGCGACCCCATTCTGTTTGGCTCTGTAGTGCGGCCCTCGTTTTGCTTGTTTTCTCGCCGGTGATTTCGGCGCAGACATCGGCGGATAAGTACTCCGGCGAAGCCTTTGTGCTGGACCGCGTGGACGTGGTGTACGCGATGAATGCCGACGGCACGGGCTATATGCAGAAGACCGTCGTCGCCAAGATCCAGTCAGAGGCAGCGCTGCAACAGTTGGGGATCATCGGGATGGTCTTCGCAGCGAACTCGCAGCACGTGGAGTTCCATTATCTGCGTACACGGCGGCCGGATGGCAGTGTGACGGAGACGCCGGTCTCCGGCATGTTGGAGCAGCCGCTGCAGACAACGGTGCAGGCGCCGTTCTACAGCGACCTGAAGGTTGCGCAACTGCCGGTGAAGAGTCTGCAGGTGGGCGACACGGTGGAGTGGCAGGGGCGCGTCGTGATGACGAAGGCCGAGGCACCGAATGAGTTCTGGGATTCGGAGAACTTCGTCACGGACGGGACGGTCGTGCGCGAGCAGTCCCTCGAGCTGCGGGTACCGGCGACGAAAGCGGTGACGGTGTGGACGAATCCGGCGCTGGGCATCAAGGTGAAGCAGTCGAAGGACGGCGACCAGACGGTCTACCGGTGGGAGACGCAGCAGTTGAAGCCGACGGTGGGGCCGGAGGCCGAGGCTGCGAAGGAGGCCAAGAAAAAGCACGTACTGACCGCCGACGAAGAGCTGGATGAGGAGCGGGGCAAGCTGCCGTCGGTGGCCTGGACGACCTTTCCCAATTGGGCGGCGGTGGGTGAGTGGTATCGCGGATTGGAGCTGAGCCGCGCGATGCCGGACGACGAGATTAAGGCCAAGGTCGCGGAGTTGACGGCGGGCAAGACGACGGAGGAAGACAAGGTTCGAGCGATCTATGAGTATGTGTCGACACAGGTGCGGTATATCGGCGTGGCGTTTGGCGTAGGACGCTATCAACCACATGAGGCCGTGGATGTTCTGCACAACCAATACGGTGACTGCAAGGACAAGGCGACGCTGCTGACATCGATGCTGGCGGCTGCCGGGGTGCCGTCCGATGCGGCGCTGATTGGCGCAGGTGTGCGATTCAACGAGGCAGTTCCCTCCCCTGGGTCGTTCAACCACCTGATTACCCACCTGAAGCTCAATGGGCAGGATGTGTGGCTGGATTCTACGGAAGAGGTGGCGCCGTACAGGATGATGTATTCGGCGCTACGCGACCGTGAGGCACTCGTGGTGCCACCGACGGGAACGCCGGCGTTAGAAAAGACGCCGAAAGCTCCGCCCTTTGCCGCGTTCCAGACGTGGACGGCGAAGGGATCGTTGGATGCGAATGGCATCTCGGACTCGCAGATCACCCTCCTGACGCGCGGCGATGACGAACTGGCGATGCGCGCTGCCGTGCGCCAGTTGGGACCAGCGCAGTATGACGAGATGACGCAACGATTGATCGGAATGCTGGGGTATGGGGGAAAGGAGAGCCATGCGGCGTTCTCACGACCCGACGACGTGAATGAACCGTTCCGGATGAGCTTCGGCTACCACCGCGAGAAGGCCGGCGATTGGGACAACCTCCGAATTATTCCGCAACTGGCGCCGGTGAGCTGCCCGTTGTGGATGAGAAGGAGCCGCCGGTGCAGGCGCTTCAATTGGGCACGCCACGCACGGAGACCAGCACTGCAGAGATGAAGCTGCCCGCGGGATGGACAGCGGAGCTGCCGGAGGCGGTGCATGAGAAGAGCGCGTTCGCTACGTACGATTTGAGCTACCGGCTGGACAAGGGAACGCTGTACTCGGAGCGGAAGATCGTTGTCCTGCAGGAAAAGGTTCCGGCTTCCGACTGGAAGACGTACAAGAAGTTCGCGGATGCGGTTGGGGTGGGAAATGAGATGTATGTGCAGCTGCACCGCGCAAATGGGGAGAGTTCTGCAACGGTTTCGGCCGGCAACAGTGATGCCCGGGTGCAAGAGCTGCTGAACCGGTTAGATAGCGCCTATCAACGTAAGGACGCGCAGGCGATGGAGGCGCTTCTGAAGGAGCTCGAATGAGGATTGACCCAAAAGCACGGCGCCTGATGGCGTGGACGGGATCTCTGGCTTTGCTGCGTAACAAACCGGACGAGGCCATCGAGGATAACCGGAAAGAGTTGGCGCTCTATCCTGACGAGTTCGACCGCTACTCGACGATTGTGTGGATCGAATTAAGGAAGAATGACAAGGCCGAGGCAGAGGCGACACTGCGAAGCTGGGCCAAGGCGGATGTAAGCGACCCGCAGCCTCTCATGGAGCTCTCGCAGCTGCTTGTATCGGATAAAGAAGCGGCCGCCGCGGTGAATGTCGCGAGGGACGCGCTGAGCCGTGCACCGGATGGAGCGGCCAAACACGATCAGGCGGAGCTCACGCTCGGGCAGGTGGAGATGGAGGCCGGCATGGTAGACCAAGCAAACACAACGTTCACAGAGCTTCTGCAGACCACAAACAATCCAGTGATCATGAACGACGCGTCCTATTTCTGGCACGACGCGAACCAGGACTTGCCGCTTGCCGAGACTAGCGAGCGGAACGCGCTAGAAAAGTTTGACGAAGAGACCGCAAGCTGGACCCTCGATGAGTCCCCGGCAACACTGCAACAGAAGACATCATGTTGATCGCGTCGTGGGACACTATGGGTTGGATTTTGTATAGGGAAGGCAAGCTGAAAGAGGCGAAGTCGTATCTTGACGCAGCGTGGATGAACCGGCAGGATGCTGTGGTGACGGAGCATCGGAATGAAGTGGATGCGGCGCTCGAGGCCTCCGATAAGATCCGGCATGCGCAACTGCCCAAGGCTGACGTCACGGTAACGGTTTCGGCACCACAGGGGTTGCGCACCTTTCCCCTGGGCCCTGCGAACGGGCGGCACGGCGTGGCGGAGTACCGCCTGCTGCTTTCACATGGGCATGTGGAACGGATGGAACCAGCGGGTGCAAAGACGCTGGAGGGCGTCGAGGCTATGGTGAAGCGGGTGGACCTGACGAAGCTGTTTCCCAAGGATTCCGATGCAAAGCTGGCGCGGGCTGCGATGGTGAACTGCTTCGGCGACAGATGCCAGCTTGTGCTGGAACCTTAGAGCACCACCGAGGGCAGCGCGCAGCAGATTGAAGCATAGTTCGTCGCACTGCGCTAAGCTCAATGGTGCTGAGTCGCAGGGCTTCCATGCTGCATCCAAGCGAAGAAGGCCACGAGACTTCGTTCAAGCGGAAGATGTGATTCCGCCGTTACTTCGCAAACCAAGGAGAATAGCTATGGCATTCGAACTCCCTCCCCTGCCGTATGACTACGCCGCACTCGAGCCGACGATCGACGAGGCGACGATGAAGCTGCACCATGACAAGCACCATCAGGCGTATGTAACGAACCTGAATGGCGCTGTGGAGAAACATCCGGAGCTGGGTAAGAAGACGCCGGAAGAGCTGATCATGAATCTGGACAGCGTGCCGGAGGATGTGCGCGCGACGGTCCGGAACAACGGCGGCGGACACGTGAATCACTCGATGTTCTGGCAGATTATGGCTCCGAAGGGCGGCGGCAATCCGACGGGCAATATTGCCGCGCAGATCCAGGCAGACTTCGGCGGATTTGAGGACTTCAAGAAGGCGTTCAATGACGCTGCAGCCAAGCAGTTCGGCTCAGGCTGGGGATGGCTGGTGTGGAAGGGTGGCAAGCTTGCGATCACGACGACACCCAACCAGGACAATCCACTGAGCCAGGGACTGTATCCCATCCTGGGCAATGACGTTTGGGAGCACGCGTACTACCTGAAGTACAACAACCGCCGGCCGGATTATCTGGCGGCATGGTGGAATGTGGTGAACTGGCCCGAGGTGAATAAACGCTTCGAGCAGGCAAAGAAATGAGCCTGTGAACTTCGCAATGAGAGGGCCGCTTCCAAATGGAGCGGCCTTCGTTTTCGGGCCAAGTTCAGGTGCGCGAGTCTCGCTGAGGTGTTCGCGCGTCTCAATGAGTATCGGAACGAAAGCCTGCTGAGGCGGATATGTGGATCGTACGACTGGCGCTACGCCGCCCCTATACGTTCGTCGTACTGTCGCTGCTGATCGCGGTGCTTGGTATCGGGTCGGCAATTGAGACGCCGAAGGACATCTTCCCGTACATCAATATTCCCGTTGTGACGGTGGTGTGGAGCTACGCGGGTCTTACGCCGACGGAGATGGCGGGGCGCATTGTGACGGTGTGCGAGCGAGCGATGACCACAACGGTCAACGACATCGAACACACAGAGAGCCAGAGCTACCAGGGCGTCGCGATCATCAAGGTGTACTTCCAGCCGGGCGTGCAGATTGCCGCGGCGGAGGCGCAGGTAACCGCGGTTGTGCAGACGATTCTCAAGGCCGTTCCACCGGGAACAACTCCGCCATTCATCATCAAGTACGACGCGTCGTCGGTGCCCATTTTGCAACTGAGCCTGGGTGGGCCGGGGCTGAGCGAGGCGGACCTATACGACTTGAGCCTGAACTTTATCCGGCCATCGCTGGCAACGGTGCAGGGTGCGAGCCTTCCCTCGCCCTATGGCGGCAAGGTGCGGCAGGTGATGATCGATACCGATCCGAACCTGATGTATGCGCATCACCTGTCGGCGGCGGATGTTTCCACGGCGATGAGTCAGCAGAACCTGATTCTGCCGGCAGGAACGGCACGCCTCGGCGACCGGGAGTTCGTGGTGAAGACGAACTCGAGCCCGGAGACGATGGCTGCAATGAACGATCTGCCGGTGCGGGCGGCGAACGGCGCGGTGGTGTACATCAAGGACGTCGCGCAGGTGCACATCGGCTACGCCGTGCAGACGAACATCGTTCGCGAGAACGGCAAGCGCTCGGCGCTGTTGACGGTGCTGAAAAATGGCAACACGTCGACGCTGGACATTGTGTCGAATGTCAAGCAGAACCTGCCGAGGATTGAGGCCGAGCTGGCGCCGTTGAAGATCACGCCTCTGTTCGACCAGTCGATCTTTGTGCGAACGAGTATCGACGAAGTTGCACGCGAGGCGATCATCGCCGCCGGGTTGACCGCGCTGATGATTTTGCTGTTTCTGGGATCGTGGCGCTCGACACTGATTGTCTGCATCTCGATTCCTCTGTCGATTGCGACCTCGCTGGTGATTCTCAGCGCCCTTGGCGAGACAATCAACGTGATGACGCTGGGAGGCATGGCGCTGGCGGTCGGCATCCTGGTTGACGATGCGACGGTGGAGATTGAAAACACGCATCGCAACATGGGTCTGAAGAAGCCATTGACGCGAGCGATCCTGGACTCCGCGCAACAGGTGGCCGCGCCGGCGTTCGTCTCGACGCTTTCGATCTGCATCGTGTTTGTTCCCGTAGTTCTGCTAACCGGTGCCGCGAAGTTCCTGTTCACGCCACTGGCGATGGCAGTCGTCTTCGCGATGCTCGCAAGCTACTTCCTTTCGCGGACACTGGTGCCGACGATGATGCACTTTCTATTGGGGAAAGAGCTGGCGCTCTACCAGGACCCCAGCGAGAGCGACCGGGTGGCTAAGCGGAACTTCATCTGGCGCTGGCACATGCGGTTTGAGCACAAGTTCGAGCGGCTCCAGCACTACTACAAGCAACTGCTGGAGTGGTGCATCGATCATGCTTCCATCACGCTGTTGCTGTTCGGGCTGCTGGTGGTGATTTCGCTCCCTCTGACCCTCTTTATCGGGCGCGACTTCTTCCCGTATGTTGATTCAGGCCAGATGCGCCTCGAGGTTGAGCCTCCGCAAGGCCTGCGCATCGAGGATGCGGAGCAGTACTTCGCAAGAGTGGATGCCGAGATTCGGCGTGTGCTTCCACCGGGCAGGGTGAACATGCTACTCGACAACATCGGCCTTCCGGCCAGCGGTATCAATCTTGCGTTTTCAAGCTCGCCGCCCATCTCGAACTCCGATGGAGAGATTCTGATTTCGCTGAAGTCCGGGTCCGAAGCAGACCGAGGAGTTCATGCGGATGCTGCGCGACGATCTGCACCAGAAGTTTCCCGATGGAACGTTCTTCTTTGCCCCGGCGAATATCACGAATCAGATTCTGGACTTTGGCCTCCCTGCGCCGATCGATCTGCAGGTGATCGGGCACGGTAAGGACAACTATGCGCTCGCGGCCAAACTGGAGAAGGAGGTCGCCGCGATTCCGGGCGCTGTGGATGTGCACCTGCATCAGCAGGTGGCCTATCCGACGATGGATGTGAACGTGGACCGCATAAAGGCGAGACAGATAGGCCTGACGCAGCAGGACGTAGCGCAGTCCACGCTCATCTCGCTGTCAGGAACATCGCAGGTTGCACCGAACGAGTGGCTGAATCCGGAGAACGGCGTGAACTACAACGTGGTGGTGCAGACGCCGCAGTATCGTATCTCGTCGCTGCCGGAGCTCTCACGGACGCCGGTTACGACGCCGCAGGGCAACGCGACACAGATCCTCGGCAATGTGGCGGCGTTTCGGCGTGATCAATCGCCGATCATTGTCAATCACTACGATATCGAACCGGTCTACGACATCTATGCGAATGTCGATCAGCGCGATCTTGGCGGTGTTGCGCATGACATTGAGAAGATCATCGAGCATCAGAAGGTCTCCAAGGCCACGCAGCTTGAGCTGCGCGGCCAGGTCGACACGATGAACGATTCATTCACCCGGCTGGGGTTCGGCATTATCTTCGCGATGGGACTGGTGTATCTGCTGATGGCCGTCAACTTCCAGAGCTGGCTGGATCCGCTGATCATCCTGATGGCGATTCCGTGTGCGTTCTGCGGCATTCTGTGGACGCTCTTCCTGACGCAGACGACGTTCAACGTGCCCGAGTCTGATGGGTGCGATTATGACGATCGGTGTGGCGACGGCGAATTCGATTCTGATGGTGGTGTTCGCAAACGACGAGCGCCTGGCAGGCCGGCATCGCCGCGAGGCTGCGCTGAATGCGGGACATACGCGACTGCGGCCGGTGCTGATGACCGCGCTGGCGATGATCATCGGCATGTTCCCCATGGCGCTCGCGCTGGGCGAAGGCGGCGAACAGAATGCGCCGCTGGGACGCGCCGTGATAGGCGGCTTGATCTTTGCGACGGTGGGAACGCTATTCCTGGTGCCGACGATCTATTCCCTGCTGAAAAAACATCCTCCGATCGACTACACGAAGGAGATCGAAGAGGAGTACCACGAAGGCGAAGAGCCGAAGAAGCAGACATCCCAGGGCAACACACAGGAGCAGCCCGCGTAGATGGCCGACGAGATGGACGATCGCGAGAATCGATATAACGAGCGCGAGCTGGGACGTGAGTTTGCCGACCCGGACTATTCCGAGCAGCAGCAGCTTGCCCGGTCCTTCGCGGACCCGAACGCACTCGACGATGCGCGGCTTGGCAGGAGTTTCGAGGAGACAAACTCGAGCGGCAAACGGAAGAAGCCGGCGGCGGCGGCTCGTGCGCGGCCGCGGACCGACCGGCGGAAGATCGCGATCTTTCTTATCGTGTTCCTGCTGCTGTTTTTGATCGTGCTGATTGCCGGATGGCTACCGCGCCGCGCACGCGAGAGGGAGATTGACAAGCGCGCGAAGGAGCAGCAGGAGGCGAAGCCGACGGTCAATGTGGCGAAGGTCGAGCCCGCGCAGAATCAGCCGGGGGTGGTGTTGCCGGGAACGACGATCCCTCTGACTGAAGCGTATGTGTATGCGCGCGCCAGCGGCTATCTGAAGACGCGGCTGGTAGACATTGGCGACCACGTGCATAAGGACCAGTTGCTCGCAGTTGTTGACGCGCCGGATCTTGACCAGCAGGTGGCGCAGGCGAAGCAGCAACTGATGCAGGCGGAGCGCCAACTGGATCAGCAGAGATCGCAGCTGGCACTGGCGACTGTAACCGTTCAGCGTTATCGCGTGCTGGTGAGGAAGGGAGTGTTCTCGCAGCAGGACGGTGATCAGCAGGAGACGAACTACGCGTCCCAGGTGGCGAACGTGCAAGCCGCACAACGGAATGTGGATGCGTACCGCGCGAATCTCGATCGCATGCTCGCGCTGCAGAGCTATGAGTTCGTGCGTGCGCCATTCGCGGGTGTGATCACGCAACGGAATGTTGATGTGGGCGCGCTGATCGCCGCCTCGGGCATGACCTCGGGCGCAGAGAACGCACCGGCACCGGAGGGCCAGACCTCGACCTCGGGAGGATCGCAGCAGGCGGGACAGGTGAACACGGGAGGAAGTTCGGGTGCGACGAGCACCGCCGCGACGCCCACACAGTCGCCGGGACAGGGCGGCCCTCTGTTCGGGCTTGCGCAAAACCAACGCCTGCGGATTCTGGTGTCTGTGCCGGAGGGATATCTCGCGGCGATTCACGTAGGCGGTCACGCGCAACTTACGTTTCAGGAGCATCCGGGTGTGAACTTTACGGGAGAGATTACACGCACAGCGAACTCCGTCGATCCGAACACCCGCACGATGCTGACTGAAGTGCAAGTGGACAACCGCAGCGGGAAGCTGGTTCCCGGAATGTATACGGTGGTGACGTTCCCGCCAGTGCCGGGCAGTGAGGCTCCGCTGTTGGTGTCGGGGGACGCGGTTGTAATTCGGCATGATCGGCCGACGATTGCAAAGGTAGTGGATGGAAAGATTCACCTGCAGCCGGTAACGATCGGGCGAGACCTCGGCGGTGTGGTCGAGATTCTGACCGGACTGCAGGCGGGCGACATCATCGTAACGAATGTAACCGACGATGTTGTCGAAGGCGCGGAGGTACAGCTGCACTTTGCGAAGCCTCCAGAGCAGGAGCAACAACAGCAGCAAATGCAGAATGGGCCCTCCGAGGGTCAAGGGAAGAGCAGCCAAAGCGAGAGCAAGTCTTGATGGCGAACTGCAAAGAGACGGGCTGGGTGGTGCGCTGTGGAACGATGCTGGCACTGTGCGCCGGAATGGCGCTTCGGGCGCAGACACCACAGAATATGCCTGGGACTCCGGCACCGCCCGCGCCTTCGCTGGAACTGCCCCGGGATATCAATCTACCGGCGTTGAGTCCAGCGCCGACGGAGAGCGTGCCACCGGGACCCAGTGCGCAACAGGCGCCGAATGCGCAGATGCAGCCGCCGCCGATATCACCGCTCTCGCAGCACGTGGATTCACCTGAAGCGCCGGCGCCACAGATTACAGCGACGACAAACAGCGCGGTGCGGCCCGAACGCGAGGAGGCACACGGCCTCACACCAAACTTTCTGGGCTTTCTGGGACCGTACAAGACTCCCGTTGTGCCACCGCTCTTCGATGGGAATGAGACGAGGCTGCAATCCCTGATACGCGACGGAAGACTTTATCTGACACTGCAGGATGCGATTGCGCTTGCGCTCGAAAACAATCTGGATGTGGAGACGGAGCGGTACGACCTTGTGCTGGCGCAGACGGACGAAGTGCGCGCGAAGGGCGGCGGCAATCTGCGGGGCATCGATTACACGGTTGCCGAGCCACCGAATGGTGTAGGAGGCCCGGGCTCGCCTCTGCTGGCCGCCGAGACGACGAATACGAATCCGGTTGCCCCGACGGTGACTGACCTGACGAGTCTCAACTCGACAGCGCAAACGACGCAGTCGTTTTCGCAGCTGGGTGCCGGCTTCCAATACTCGACGGGACCGAACATTCCTCTCTTCGATCCGCAGCTGATTGCCATGGCCGGGTGGCTTCGGCGATCCGACACTGTAAACCTGACGAACGCAACGGGACCGACGACGGGAAGTGGAGGCAGCACGACTGTGGCGGGACCGGCGCAGGACTACACAGCGCTGAATCTTGGGTATGTGCAAGGATTTTCGACGGGCGCGCAATTGGAGGCAATCGTCAACAATGACTCGGAGGTGCTGTATGGATCGGCCTCGAAGTACGATCCGTTCTATGCGCCGAGCACTTCGGTGACACTATTACAGCCGCTGCTGCGCGGACGAGGACGCGATGTAAATCTTCGCTACCTTCGCATTGCGCGGGCAAACCAGAAGATCTCGCGCCTGCTGTTTGAGCAGCAGGTGCTGGACACAATCTACGGCGTATCGCGGCTGTACTTCGATCTCGTCTCGCTTGGTGAGAACGTGCTGGTGCAGCAGGAGAGCCTCCGCGCGGCGACGAAGCTGCGTGAGGATGATCAGAACCAGGTGCAGCTCGGAACGCTGGCGCCGATCGAGCTGACTCGTGCGCAGGCGCTCGAGAGCTCGAGCCGGTTTGCCATGATCCAGGCGCAAGGGCTCTACAAGCAGGAAGAGATCATCCTGAAGAACCAGCTGCTGCGCACAGCGTCACCAGTATTCACGGCGCAGTTCGATGAGATTGTGCCAACTGACCGCATCGTTGTACCGGATCGTGCGCCGGAGATAAATGTAGAAGACCTGGTCCGCGAAGGGCTCGCGAGACGGCAGGATCTTGCGCAAGCAAAACTGCAGGTGGAGGCTGGGAAGATCAGCGCGGCGGCAAGCCGCAACGCGACTCTGCCGGAACTGAACTTATACGGCAACGTCGAAGTACGTGGCACTACGGAACAGGCGTTTGAGACGCCAGGCTCGCCCGGCACTGGACAACCGACCGTGCCGCCGGCGTTGGCGTCAGGTGGACTGCGAACCTCGACGATTTACGAGGCGGGTGTGCAATTGACGCTGCCACTGCGCAACCGCGTCGCGGCGAGCGATGCGGCCCGCGATGTCGTACAACTTCGGCAGGTGGAGGGCCGCACCGAGAAGCTGTCGCAGCAGATTCGCGAGGAGATTGAGACTGCAGTTGTTGCATTGCAGACGGCGCAGGCTGCCTATGTTTCGGCAACAGCGAGCCGACAGTACCAGTCACTTTTGTTGGACGCGGAGCGCGACAAGTTGAGCGTGGGGCAATCGACGGAGTTGGCAGTCCTGCAGGATGAAGCGTATCTCGCGCAGGCGAGATCTACCGAGATTGCTGCGCGTTCAAATTGGAAGAAGGCGCAGATTGAGCTCGACCACGATCTCGGCGATCTGCTCGAGAAAAACCACATCGTGCTGGACGACGCGATTCGCGGTACGCTGCCGCAGTAGCTAGAGATTCAGCTTCTTGAAGACGCGCTCCGGGATGGCGCGAATCACAGACATAATCAGACGCCACTGGCCGGGGACGTAGACGATGTCTTGCCCCTTGTCGATGGCTTTCACAATGGTCGCTGCAACTTTGTTGACGTCTGCGAAACGCTCCTGACCCTTCATGCCTTCGGTCATGGAGGTCTTCACCGGTCCGGGCTTGATCGTCATCACGTGAACGCCTTCGCGGTCGATGCGATTGCGGAGACCGTCTACGAATGCGGTGAGGCCAGCCTTGGAACTGCCGTAGACGTAGTTCGACTTGCGACCGCGTTCCCCGGCGACGGAGCTGAGTACTGCGAGCGTTCCCGAGTGGCGCTGCGCGCAGTAGTTCGCGAGCCATGTGAGCAGACTGACGGGCGCCGTGTAGTTGGTGTGAACGATGTGCGCAGCGTCGTGAAAGTTGCGTTCCGCTTTGGATTGATCTCCGAGTACGCCCAGCGCGAGATACGCAATGTCCAAGCCGCCGAGCGAGTTGATCGCGTGTGCGAGCAGATCGGCATGGTGCTCCGTGCGGTCGAGATCGATGACGGCGGTGTCGACGTAGCCGGCGCCGCGCGTGCGCGCATCGGCGGCAACTGCGGCGAGACGATTGGCGTTGCGGCCGACGAGGAAGAGATGATCTCCACGATTGGCCCAGAGATGAATGCAGGCCTCAGCAATACCTGAGGTAGCACCGAGAACGAGGATGCGCCGAGGTTCCGTACGCGTAGCCTGCGAGTCGCGACGGTTTGGAATCGAAGGGTCAGCCGCGGGAGTTGTGCTCATCGCATAAACCCCTGTCCGCCGACGACACGCTCCCAGAAACTGGAGGTGAGTGCTGGATCCTTGTAGCGCGCGAACCGCTGCCACTGCGGATAGAAGGCCTGGAACTGCAGTGCGGTCATGCGTGCGTCCTTAGCTGGGTAGAGCCGGCCGCCGAATTCGTTGGTCATCTCAGCGAGGCGATCGAAGAGCGCGAAACTCTTCTCCGGCTTGATCGGGAAATCAAGCGCCAGCGTGATGCCGGGCTTGGGAAAGCTCATCATCCCCGGCGACGGCACGTCCCCAAAAACCTTGAGCACCGCAAGAAAGCTTGCGAGGCCGGACTTCGCAACCTCATGCAGAATCGCGATGGTGCCCTCGCGTGCGTGTTCCCACGGAATGGCGTACTGGAACTGCAGCAGGCCGCGCTTGCCGTACATCTTGTTCCACTTCAGCACGGCGTCGAGCGGGTAGAAGAATGGTTCGTAGTCCTGCAGTGCAGAGACGCGTTCTTTCATCTGCTTGTTGAAGAAGAGCGTGTTGAAGGCGCCGACGCTGGCTCCATTCAGCACCCACCCGGGAAGTTCGAGGGGAAAGGTGAGCTTCGGCTCCGTGGACGGTGTCAGCTCGTTCGGAATCTGCGAGTGGTCGCCCTGCATGAATATCCCGCGCGCGAAGTTTTTGCCCGTGGATGTGACGTCGATCCAGCTGACGGTGTATTCGATGTTCTGCGATTGCGCGGTTAGATCAAGAAACTCGTCGATGCCGTGGAACTGTATGCCCTGATAGTCGATCTTGCGGCTGACGATGGGCTTGAGGCGAAGTTGCGCCCACGTGATCATGCCCGTGAGGCCGAGGCCTCCGATGGTCGCCGAGTACATATCCGGGTTCTCAGCCGGCGAGCAGCGGAGCTTTGTACCGTCGGAACGGACGAGTTCGAACTGTGGGACGTGGCAGCCGAAGGTGCCGGCGATGTGATGGTTCTTGCCGTGTATGTCGTTCGCGATAGCGCCGCCGAGCGTGACGTATTTCGTGCCGGGCGAGACAGGCAGAAAGAAACCGCGCGGAACGGCGAAGTCGAGAATCTGCGCGAGCGTAATGCCTGCCTCGGCGGTAAGGACGCCGGTCGCAGGATCGAACCCGAGCAGGCGGTTCATACCTGTTGTCTTGACGAGCGTGCCGTCCTTGAGCAGACAGACATCGCCGTAGCTGCGACCCATTCCGACCGGCAGCGCGCCGTGATGCACACCGTCGATCACACGAGGGAACTGGTCCTGCCAGTGGATGGAGCGCACGTCAGCGTCGTAGACCGGGTAGCGTCCCCAGGATTCGAAGGGCGGCTTCACGGGAGTTGTGTCAGGTGCGGCGTTGGTTGTGGGGGTCTCGACCGCAGAAGGCATGCACTTAGGATAGCGGATACGCTTGTGGGTGCGGTTAGCACGAAAGGTGTCAGCCGAAGCGCTGGTACTTCTTCCAGAAATCGGGCCATGGAAGGCGCGGCGGCCCACAGAGGAAGATGTCCGGATGGTATTTGCTCTCCTCGTTATTGAGGTGGGCGGGATACGCGACGCGCGTGGCCAATCGGCAGTCGGTGAACTCCTCGTTGGCGTCGTCGGCGTCAAGCCCGGTTACGATGAGTGTCGTGGGTTGCGGCGTCGGATAGCCGCGCAGCCAGGCGGAGTTGGTGAGGCTGATCGGCGCGGGCAGCCCGTAGGTGCGACCCAGAGACCTCAACAGCGCCCTGCTCACCGTAGTTGGCCGTGACGATACCGAGGCTCGCGCGTTGTGCGGGTGTCAGCGTGTCCCGGACTTGCGCGAACAGTTTGGACGAAGGTATCCCATCCTTGCTCTTCGCGAAGGTCCTCACTGCGAGCGAGAGCGAAGGCCTTCAGCGGTCCGCTGGATGCAATCGGCACAAGCACACATGTGGCGAACGCGCCGAAGGCGAGAATGCCTGTCGAGAGGACGACGACGATCGTGCGACGAAAGGCCGGACGCAGCGAAGAGGCCCAGCTCATGATGGCCACGGCGCCGAAGGCGATCATCACTGGATACACAGCAGCCGTGTAATAACCGCGGCCCTTCGTAGCTGCAAAGGAGAGGATCGCGAGAAGGAACGCGATGCTGAGTGCACGGTATCGCATGCTGCGCCACGCCGCAATCACACCCGCAATCGTGAGCGGAAGAGCGAATGGATTTGCGCAGAGTAGCGCCTGAAAGAGCCAGAAATCTCGTGCGCTGCCGCGGCCGATGCGAAGATCGCGAGCGTGGATGTGCTCGAGGAAATGCAACGAAATGAAGTTGTGATGTGCCTGCCAGAGGAGGTTCGGCAGAACAATCAGCACGGTCAGCCCGCAGCCAAGAAGAAACCACCGGCTTGCAAGATATCGGCGTGCGGGTGTGAAGAGAAATCCCACGAGCAGAGCGGCGAGAAAGAAAATGACCGTGTATTTGGCCATAATGCCGAGGCCGGTGAATGCCGCAATCCAGATCCACCAGCGCTCATCTTCACTGTCGAGCAGGCGAACTACGCCGTAGGTTGCGAGGACCCAGGCGAACTGCTCGAAGGTGGTGTACTGAAACTCCGTGCCTTCGAATATCGCAATGGGCGCGAGCGCGACTGCAAGTGCGGCGATGGCGATTGCGATGCGGTTGCCTCCGAGCCTCCGCGCGATGAGACCGGAGGTGATGATAATGCCGGCCTGCGCGAGAACTGAGAACAGACGAAGACCATCGAGCGAGAACCCGAAGAACGCCATCGAGAGCCGCTCGACAAACGGAGTCAGCGGCGGGTAAGCAACATAACCCCAATCAAGGTGAAGAGCGTCAGATAAGAATTGCAGTTCATCCCGATGAAAGCCGTAACGCATGTTGGTGAGCAAGTGCAGCAACACAATGGCCGCCGCAATCGTGAAGACAGGCAGAAGGTCGCGGCCCTTGGCACGACCACCGGCCGGCTGCGCCATAGAATTGTTCGCGGAGTCAGTCTTCAACATATGCGTCCCGTCAGATCATCCTGGAGTCTCTCAAATCTGTACGACACCGAGCCGGGCGAGGTTCCGCAACTGTTTTGTTGTCTGAGTATGAATCGTACATAAGGAAGACCGTGAACGATAGGAACGAAGTGAGTCCGCGCGAGATCTACCAGGGGCGAATGACCGCGCGGCAGGCGGAGGCTGCGGCATGCCAGCGGCGGCATGTACTGCTCGGGTACGTCCGGCTAGTGCTGGTAATTGCGGGGATTGCCGTCGTCTGGTGCGCGTTTTATCAGCATCTGATATCGCGGTGGTGGCTGTTGGCAATCTTCGCGATGTTTGTCGTCGCGGCGCGACGGCACTCGGCCGTGCTGCAACGAAAGGCCGAGGCACAGCGAGCCGTCGCCTTTTTCGAGCGCGGGATTGCGAGGATCGATGACCGCTGGGCGGAGTTGCCTCCACGCGTTGTAGAGGTGGATGCCACAGGAAGTCTGTTCGCCGAGGATCTCGATCTGTTCCGGCGAGGAGGGCTGTTCGAACTGCTGAACACTGCGAGAACGTCCGCGGGTGACGATGCACTCGCCTCATGGTTGCTGGAGCCCGCAGAACGCCGCGTAGTCCTGGCGCGTCAAGCGGCGATTGCGGAACTGCACGGAATGACCGAGTTGCGCGAGGGACTTGCGGCGTGTGGCGAGGCCGACTTTGAACATTTGGATGTCGCGGCTCTGGCTCAGTGGGCATCAGGCACGGAACCGAGGATTTCTGCGTGGTGGCGGTGGATTTCTCCACTCTTGGTCGCTCTGACGATCGCGGCTGCAGTGCAATTTCTCACCACGAATCGCGGATGGCTGCTGCTTGTGGCGGTGCTCATCGATGCCACCATTACCTTCGCACTGCTGAAGAAAACGCAAGTATTGTTCGTGAACGCGGAACGCGCCAGCGACAGCCTGAAGCTGGCTTCGGTTCTGATCGAAAGATGGGAGCGACAGGAGCTATCGTCGCCGTTGCTGCGTGAGCTGCAACAGCCACTCCGCTCGAATTCCGAGAGCGCATCCCATGCTCTCGCGAAATTGGCTCTTCTGACACGGATGATGGAGCAACGCGGCAACTTCATTGTTCGGGTTCTCGACGCACCGTTGCTCTACTCAGTGCAGCTTGCGGGCGCGGCACAGGCGTGGAGGCGTAGATATGGCGCGTCGCTGGAACATTGGCTGCATTCGCTTGGCGATCTAGAGGCGTTGCAATCGCTCGCAACATACAGCTTCGAGCATCCGGGCGACCCCTTTCCCGAACTCGCGAACGGCGAACCGTGCTTTGAGGCGAGCGCGCTTGGGCATCCACTGATTGCCGAAGCCAAGTGTGTGCGCAATGATGTTTCGCTCGGAGGGGAAGCGCGCCTGCTATTGGTGAGCGGATCGAATATGTCCGGCAAGAGCACTCTGCTCAGAGCAGTGGGCATCAACGCGGTGTTGGCCATGGCCGGCGCTCCTGTGCGGGCCGCCAGCCTGCGCATGACTCCGCTGCGCGTGGGTGCGAGCATCCAGGTGAATGACTCCTTACAGGAGGGACGGTCACGGTTTTACTCGGAGATTTTGCGACTGCGTGCCATCTGCGCGCTGGCAGAGGAGCGACCACCGGTGCTTTTTCTGCTGGATGAGTTGCTGGACGGAACGAACTCCAGCGATCGGCTCACCGGGGCGGCAGGAATCGCGCACGCGTTGATGACCGCTGGCGCAATTGGCTTAATCAGTACGCACGACCTTGCACTAACGACGATTGGAGACGGCGCGCACGCGCTTCGCAATGTGCACTTCGAAGAGCAGATAGAGAATGGCGAGATGCATTTCGATTTCAAACTGCGCGATGGCGTCGTAACGACGAGGAATGGCGTCGCGTTGATGCGAATGATCGGTCTGAAAGTTTAGCGACACATCGCGTCGAGCTCTTTCGTGCGATCCGTCATATCGGGCGTATTCACGTTGCGCGACTGCGCGACCATCTCGTTGAAGGTGTTGCCGCCGGGAGAGGTAACCTTGGGATCGAAGCTGTAGATCGGGTCAGCCATCGCCTGTTGAAGGGTGACGAAGCTAAAGCCGCGCGAGCGGAAAAGCCTGATGAGCTCCGGCAGCATGTGCGCGTCGAAGGCCCCAACGTGCATCAACAAAACGTACGGAACATCGCGGTGATAAAGCGTCTGGGCAATCTGACGGTACACGCGGATGGACTCATCAGCAGCGTCGAGATAACTGTTGTGGAGTGACTCGATAGCTGCGTCATCGTGCTTGGCGGCACATCGCGCGTAGGGCTCATTCCAGTTGTAGTCCTGGAAATCCATGGAGACCTCAGCGATGCGATAGCCGTGCTGAGCGAGCCACGTGCGAAGCTGTTCACGCTTCTCTAGCGTGTTGCCCTCTTCGAGATACGGAAAGCGGAACCAATGCCAATCGCTGTCCGGCGAGACCTTGCGGAGCAGGGGCTCGTTGCGAAGGATGTTGGCCTCATACTGCGCGACGGTGACCTTGTCGAACTCCGGATGCGACCACGTGTGGTTGCCGACCGGATTGCCGGCAGCGCGCCACGCCTGCAGGATGTGAATCTGATACGGATACTGCGCGACGCGAAAGCCGTTCACGAAGCCGTAGATGGGAGGCATATTTTCGCGCTTGAGCGTCGCGAGGATCGACTTCACAACCGCTGGACGAGCCATCCCGGGTGGCAGCGGGCCGTGCGCTGGCAGGTCGTCAAAGGTGATGGCGATCTCTAACGGTGTCTTCGCGGATGAAATCGTCTGAGCCGACGAGATGCCGAGACCAAGAACAGCTGACACAGTTGCGAAGAGGATGCCTGCACGACGTGTTGCTCGGCACTTCGACGCCTTTGCAGTCGCAGCTATCATCCAGGCATCACTCTTCGTCGTCGCCGATGGGCATGCCCGGCGGAGCCTCAACTGGTTTCGACGGTACGAACTTCTGCGGATCGCGTTCGAACTCCTGAATACGCTCGATCATGGCGGCGCGATGAATAGCCTCAGCGGTGTCGTCAGGCGGAGGCGTAGTCGTCCACTGCTTCAACAGATCGTTGATATGGGAACGGGCAATGGCGCGGGCCTGCGTTGCCGCCTGCTCGTTGAGAGCGAGAGCCAGCATCGCTTCCAGGCCGCGGAACTCAACAGCACGCTCGACTTCGGAGGACATGCTGTGGCCAGCCTCAGGACGTTCCGCCGTGGTCTTGGAGATGGCCTCAAGAACACTGCGTAGCGAAGGCGACTGCGGAATGCGCATGTGGTACTCGATGAGGCGGCTGGCGCGCTCCGGATTGCAGAGCAGCGCCAGCGTGAGGTCCGCAGAGGACTCAGCCGCAGCAATCGGATCAAACGTGAGCCCCGTGTGCGCGGGGAACGACTCCTGGGTGCGCGGAAGCGCGGGCGGTCGCGGCGGAAGCAACTTGAGCAGAGACTCCGGCATTGTCAGCGTCTCAGGAGAGAGTGTCTTCAGCACTGCGTCGAGTGCCTCCTTCTGGTCCGCAGGATCGACGATCTTCGGCAGCATCTGTCCGTCGCCGCGAACGTTGTAACGATAGTCAAGGCCGCCGATCTCCTTCGCTGCAGCCTCAGTCTGATAGCGGTGGAAGAGATACAGCGGAACCAATGTGTCCTCAAGCTGCGCGAGATCGGTTCCGGGCCTGATGGCATCTTCACCAAAGCGCGCAAGCGCAGCCGCACGCACCTCCAACACTCGGTTGAGTTCGGCAGCAGGATCCGTGCCGTTGTCCCACAGGTGCGCATGCGGGTGCGCAGAGCCAAGGGGCCGCGCGTCCTCGTCGGTGATGAAGATGAGTCCGGTCTTTTCGGAGTCGCTCAAAATCTTGTCGAGCCCAGCCGAATCCTCAACAGGCTTGCCATCGCTGTCGAACTCGCGATAGCCATAGTCGATCGCGACCTTGTCCCACGTTCCGATGCCCACGGGGTAGGCGTCGCTCAAATCCGGCACGCCATCCTTCAGCGTCACGTACGGATGCGGATAGTCCATCACCGACACCGTCTGGGTTGGCGGATGCGGAAAGCTGGACGCCGCGAAGTTGTGCGCCAGACCAAGCGTATGTCCGGTCTCGTGCGCTGCAAGCTGGCGGATACGCTCAAGCACCATCTGCAGCGCCGCATCGTTCGCAGGATTCTGCTTTGTCCTACCGGCTGTATACGGCGCAAGCAGCGCCTCGGCGATGAGGTAGTCCTGGCGCCCGCGCAGGCTACCGAGCGTCACATTGCCCTTGATGATCTCGCCGGTGCGCGGGTCTGCGATGAACGCGCCATAACTCCAGCCGCGCGTGTAACGATGCACCCACTGGATGATGTTGTAGCGGATATCCATCGGGTCCGCACTCTCTGGGAGCAGATCGACGCGGAATGTTCCCGGTGCCCATCCTGCCGCCTGGAACGCCTGGTCCCACCAGCGCGCGCCTTCGACCAGCGCCGAACGAATCGGCTCCGGCGCGCCACGGTCGACGTAATACTGAATGGGCGCGATAGCTTCGCAGGCGTGCGTACAGTTGGGGTCTTTCTTCTGCAGACGATGACGCACAATCAACAAACGCTCGAAGTCACCGCCCAATGGCGCGGAGTAATCGCGATAGCTTGCGTCCGGAAAGTATCCCGAGCGAGGCGAATAACGGCGCGGTATGTAGCCAGGGCCCGGCAGCGCGACGAACATCTGCCGCTCGTGCACAGTCATCGCGTGCGGGTCCGGCGTCACGTCACGCACGAAATGCCCGTGCTGCTGGAGCGAATCCGTCGTAAGCGTGATCGTCGACTCCACGACAATGTTCTTTGGGAAGGCTTTAATCAGTTCCGGCACCGGCGCGGATCGCGATGCATCGAACTTATAGTTGCCCTGCTGCATCGCAGCCAGCACCTCCGTCACGCCGCGGGCATCGCGCACGAAGAAGTCTGTGGCGTCGACAAGCACCGTGCTCCGGTCAGGAGATTCGGCCTCCACCTTGAAGCCCCATAGCACGCTTTCAGCGAAGCTCTCACGCACGCTGGCCTGCTCCGCCGCGTCTGCAGACGAAGAGCGGAAGTTCTCGTTCGGCTCGACCATCAGCAGCTTCGGCCCGGAGCGCTCGAAGTACACGAGTTCGCCCGAACCTCCGCCGCCCCATGCGCCAATCTGCCCACGATCCAGCCCGAGGTCGTTGGAACCCGCACCGTGCGGCAGACTCACGACATAAATCATCTCCGGCGAGCGCGTGTGCGCCGCGTCGGCCACGAGCGGCACTTCGAGAAAGATCTTCCCAGCCTTTGCGTCGTAGTCGAGCCCCATCAGGCCAGGCATGCGCTGCATGGAGGCGGTGCGTGCAGCTATGGTTGGGGTGGGCTTCTCGGCGGAGCTGTCGGATTCCTTATTCGTTTGACCGGGAAGCGTGCACGCGAAGAGCATGGCCGGAGCCAGCAGAATAGCTATGGGGCGCATGTTTCCTTGTACCATGCAACCTGCCCCATGCAACGGGAGAACGAGTGCTCGAGAACTTTCGACTGCGAGTGTTTCGCGAGGTCGCCAACCAGGCGAGCTTTCGCCGCGCCGCCGAGGTGCTGTACATCACGCAACCCGCGGTGACGCAGCAGATCAAGGCGCTGGAAGAGGAGCTCGGTTCGAGGCTCTTCGATCGCAGTGGCGGCAAAGTGCGGCTCACCGCGGCCGGCGAGGTGTTGTTGCGCCACGCGGATGAGGCTGAGGCGACTTTGAGCCGCGCTATTGAAGAGATTGGCTCGCTTGAGGGCGAGGTACGCGGTGCTCTGCGTGTGGCCGCGTCGACCACCATCGCACAGTACGTTCTGCCGCGCCTCCTTGCTGAGTTCGCACGGCAGCATCAGGGTGTTCGGCTGGAGCTCGAGAGTGCGAACACGCAGCGTGTCGTGGAGGCGGTCGCCAGTGGCGACGCGCCGATCGGCCTGATCGAGGGACCGGCGCACCGGCAGGATCTGGTGGTCGAGCGGTGGCTCCAGGACGAGCTGGTGCTTGTGGTTCCCGCAGGCCATGAGTGGGCGGATGAGGAGATTGCGCTGAGCACGCTCGGCTCGGCAAAGCTGCTGGTCAGAGAACGCGGTTCGGGGACGCGCGAGGTGATCGAACAGGCGTTGAAGCGAGCCGGAGCGCCGATTCAGAGGATGCAGATTGCCATGGAGCTGGGCTCGACGGAGGCGCTGTTGGCCTGTATCGAGGCTGGGCTGGGTGTTGGATTTGCGTCGAGGTTTGCACTCGAACGGCAGCGCGCGCTCGGTACGCTCGCAGCCGTGAAGGTGAAAGGCCTGCGCATAGCGCGCGACTTCAGCATGGTGCATCCGCGCGGGCCGAAGACCAACGGCATCGCAGAGATCTTCGCGGCACACCTTATGGCGTTCGCCCGGGCGGTCGAGACACGGCGAGCGAGCCGGCGCACCGATAAGAAGAGCTAATCGGGCAGTGGAATTACTGCTTGGACGCGAGACCTCGTAGGCTCCGACACTGGATATCGGAGCCTCATGAATCGCACTGCACTCTTCTTCGTTGGAATTATCCTGGCTGCCGTTGGCATCCTTTCGCCTCCCATGGCGCTGGTTGCAGGCCTGATCTTCGGGCTCACGATGGTGCATCCGCTGCCTCGGGAGAGCCAGACGGTTGCCAAGTTTCTGCTGCAGGCATCGGTGGTCCTTCTCGGTTTCGGGATGAACCTGGGCGAGGTGGTCCATGCAGGACGCGAAGGATTTCTCTACACGGCGATTGGCCTTGCCTTCGCGCTGAGTCTCGGGCTGGGGCTCGGAAAGCTGATGAGCGTGCGGCCAAAGGCTTCCCTGCTGATCACATGCGGGACGGCAATCTGCGGCGGGAGCGCGATCGCGGCGGTGGCTCCGGTCGCGGGCGCGGGCGAAGAGGATATTGCAGTTGCGCTGGGAACCGTCTTCACCCTGAATGCGGTTGCGCTGCTGCTCTTCCCTTTCATCGGATGGCATCTGCACATGTCGCAGACGCAATTTGGGCTGTGGGCTGCGCTGGCGATTCATGACACGAGCTCGGTTGTTGGAGCAGCCGCACGCTACGGGCAACAGGCGCTCGCGGTGGGCACGACGGTGAAGCTGGCGCGTGCTCTGTGGATCATCCCCGTCGCGCTGGTGGTTGCGATGATCTTCTCGCGTCGCAGCGGCGGCAAGGCGAAGATCACTATACCGTGGTTCATCGGTCTGTTCGTGCTCGCGGCTGTTGCGAGAACCTATGTTCCGCTGAGCGTCGCAACGTTTACGAAGATGAGCGCACTCGGAAAGAGTGGGCTAACGGTTGTCCTCTTCCTGATTGGAACGGGCCTCTCGCGCGAGACGATTCGCCGCGTGGGTGTTCGGCCGATGGTTCAGGGCATCGCTCTGTGGATTGTCGTCGCGACTGTGTCGCTGCTCGCGATTCGCGCGGGATGGATTGCGCTGTAACGAGACTCACGATTTTCCTGAGGAACCAACGAGAGAAGTGGGTTAGTATCGAGCACAATCGGCTCGAAACTAAATCACAACGCTTCCCGAGAGGTGCCTCGTGGTCCTTGGAATGTCGCTGCATGCATTTACGGTGCTGCACGTAATCATCTGCATCGTAGAGCTGTTTGCCGGTGCTGTTGTGGTGTTGCAGATGCTTGCGGGCCGCCGCAGCGGGCTCAGCGGATTGTTTCTGGCAACCGCGGCGCTGACCACGTTCACGGGGTTTCTGTTTCCATTCCATGGGATGACGCCGGCGATCGTGCTGGGCTTCATCACGCTGCCGTTGCTGCTACTGGCGGCTGTTGCGTGGTATACCGGCCGTCTGCGCGGAGCGTGGCGCGTGATCTATGTCCTCTCCGTGGTGATCCTGCTCTATCTCGATGCGTTTGTTGCAGTGGTCCAGTCGTTCATGAAGATTCCGGCGCTGCATGCACTCGCGCCGACGGGGAAAGAGCCTCCCTTTGCGATCGTCCAGGGATTGGTGCTGCTGCTGTTTATCGTCCTCGGCTTCCTTGCCTTGAAACGGTTCCGCCCCGTGGTCGTTGCGAGCCCGAAATAGCTGCTGCCTGAGGCACAGGGCTAGCAACGAAAAGATTCCCTGGGAAAACAGGAAGGCGAAGGAACCGCGGCTGGCGAGGCTGCGTACTCCTTTGGGAAGCCCGTACTCCAAGGAGACTCTATGCGCCCGATGGTTTTCGTCGGTTTAGCTTCCCTGCTGGCCGTTCCCGCCGTTTTCGCGCAGTCGTTCACGACCGCGCCGTGCAGCAATTCGGATGGGGGGTCGCGCCACTCGTGGGGCTCCTCGCAGGAACGAGCGTGCGAGAGCCGTAGCACGACACTGCCGCTTGCCGGCGGCCAGCTGCACGTGGTCGGCAAGAACGGCGGCATCGAGTTGGTCGGTGAAGACCGCAACGATGTCGCGCTGGAGGCGCAGGTGGTCGCGCAGGCCTCAACGCGCGAAGAGGCGGAGCGGCTGGTTCAGGACATACGTGTTGAGACCGATGGGACGATCCATGCGGAAGGACCGAAGACGGGCAACTGGTCGGTGAACTACAAGCTGCGCGTGCCTCGGCATCTGGCCGCGGAGCTGCATACAGAGAACGGCGGGATCAGCGTGGCGAACGTTGATGGCACCGTACGCGCCGAGACGACCAATGGCGGCATCTCGCTGACCGACCTGGGCGGCGACGTCCAGGCAACGACGACGAATGGCGGCTTGCATATCTCACTGGCGGGCGATAGCTGGCACGGGGCGGGGCTGGTGGCGAAGTCGACCAACGGCGGGGTCCATGTGACCATGCCGGCGAACTACTCAGCGCACCTGATCGCCGGAACCGTGAACGGCGGCACCGACGTGCGGCTGCCGATGACGACGAACATGATCAGCTCGAGGCGCCACATCGATGGGCAGATCGGCCACGGTGGGCCGACTGTGCAGGTGGAGACGGTCAACGGCGGCGTGTCGATCGATTAGGCACTGTTGCGCTGCTGTCTCGGGTGGTATGCAGAAAGGGCGTGGCCGAGGCCACGCCCTTCTGATGTAGCGAGAGTGCTTGCTTACGCCGCAGCCTTCTTGGTCTGCGCGAGTGCGGACTTGGCCTGCACGGTGAGTGCGGCGAAGCCGGCGGCGTCGTTGGACGGCGATGTCGGCGAGGATCTTGCGGTCGAGGCCAACACCAGCCTTCTTGAGGCCGTTGATGAAGGTGGAGTAGCTCATGCCGTTCAGCTTGGCCGCGGCGCCGATGCGCACGATCCAGAGCGAGCGGAACTGCCGCTTCTTCTGCTTGCGGCCGATGTAGGCGAACTTGAGGCCGCGTTCAACGGCTTCCTGAGCTGCCTGATAGAGCTTGGATTTGGTGAGGAAGTAGCCGCTTGCGCGCTTGAGGATCTTCTTGCGGCGGTCGTTGCGCTTTGTACTGCGCTTTACACGAGGCATCGTGTGCTCCTTTTTTCTTTTGCGTCGTTCCAGCGGCTGGAGGTAAGGTGTACCTCTTCACTCGCTTGCTGCTTCGAATCTGGTGTCGGGGAGCGTTTGCTCACCGAGGGGCCTCGACGCTTGAGTGGCCCTTTGGCTCTTGCCTTCTCGATTCGAATAACTCTTGCTGCTCGCTACGCTTTACGCGTAGGGGAGCATGCGGGCGACCTTCGGTGTGTCGGCCTTGCTCACCAGGACGATACGGCCAAGCTTTTTCTTGGTCTTCGTTTCCTTGGAGGTGAGGATGTGGCGCATCTTCGACTGACCGCGCTTGAACTTACCGCTCGCAGTCTTCTTGAAGCGCTTGGCCGCGCCGGAGTGGGTCTTCAACTTGGGCATGGGTGTTCCTAGTAGAGAAACTACAGATAAACAACAGGATTCAGTATAGCAGAGGGTTTCGCCGGTTGCAGGTAGACCCCCCTCCCCCTGTTTTTGCGCAAAGTCTTCAGAATAGTTGACTTAGGGGTGGACCTTAGTTGCAAAGTCTTGATTCTAAAGGGTCGGGGCTTGTCATGCATTGTGACTTTGGTTTGCTAAACACAGGAGCACCAGCGGAGGTGGACACTCTAAAAGCAGATCCCCTTCGGGGATGACAACAGAAAAGTAAGGGCAAAGGCTGCGGACGGTGGGTTTAGTCGATGCGGACGAGGTAGGGGGCGGCGTAGGGGTCGGGGTTGCCGATCCAGTCCTGGATGGCGAGGGCGTCGGCGCGGGCGTGGTCGGCGGGGTCGATGCGGACCCAGAAGCCGGTGGGGCCCTGGAATTCGGCGACCTTGGCGGTGCGGTAGCGGTCGAGGAGCGCGGTCTTGAGGTCGCGGGCGTCGTGCTCCTTGGTGAAGGGGCCGGTCTGGACGCACCAGCGGCCGGGCGGGTCGGCGGAGGTGTGCGGGAAGGCCTCGATGCGGACCTTGCCGACCCCGGCGCGGTAGAGGTTGATGGCCTTGGCGGCGCCTTCGGAGAGATCGAGGATGCGGCCGGGAGCGAAGGGGCCGCGGTCGGTGATGCGGACGTAGACCTGCTGGCCGGTGGCGAGGTTCGTGACGCGGACGGTGGAGCCCATGGGGAGGGTGCGGTGGGCGGCGGTCATGCCGTCCTGGTCGTAGACGGTGCCGTCGGCGGCGGCGCGGCGGTTGTAGTTGGGACCGTACCAGCTGGCGAGGCCGGTTTCGGTGTAGATGGGAGGGCCGGAGGTGTCGTCGAAGGACGGAGATGTCGGGCGGGGCGCGGCGGCTGTGGTGGATTCGGCGGCTGGCGGCGGCAATGTGCGGCGCGTGATGGGCGGCGGTGGCGGCTGGTGGGCGACTTGTGGGGGTTTGTGATGGCAGCCGGCGAGGGGGAGGAGGAATGATGAGAAGCGAGCAGCGACCGCACGCAGTCTCCCCAGGGGCTACAGCCCCTTTACTCATCTTCGGCGATGCGACGACCCGCGCGCTGAAGCCTCGGGGTACCCTTGTAGCAAGGATAAATACGCGGGTCTCTGCACGGCGCTCTTCGCGACGCGAAGAGCTTTGGTCGAGATGATACAGCCGGCGGAAATGCATCAGGAGCCGCTCGGGGGGTTTCGGGCCGGAGCTGCCTTTATCGTTGCGGGCGTCGTCCATGCTTTCGGCGAGCTTCTGGAGGCGGACGGCGGCGGCGCGGAGGGCGGTGGAGCTGTTGCGGCGGACTTCGGGTACGACCTCTTCGTCGAGATAGCGGGTGAAGCGGCGGAGTTCCTCCTCGGCGCGTTTGGCAGCTTCATGGAGTCGCTGGTCTAATGGCTTCTGGTTTGGAGCGGAGCTCATGGATGCGTTCTCCAGGCGGGGCCGACGAGGCCACCCCTCGATGGTTGATGCGAAGCGAGGGCCGGGTCAACGTCACGCGGGTCAGGTTGTGCCGTATTGGTAAACCCTTGCGATGCCGAAATGATGCGGAACCCAGGCCCTGAAATGCTTGCAAGGACAACTCTTGAGGCGGGGTAGAGCGTCCGTCTAGGGACGGCCGGATTCTTCGTCGAGTTCAGCCGGGTTTCTCAAGGCGGGCAACTAAAGGACAGAATGCACGCGATTCGAGCTTGTTGTTTTTCACGCCGGTTTGGCGGTTTTTGTTTGAGCCAGTTCGCAGTTCTCTTTGTTGCCGCGCTGCTGTTCGGTGCAGGCCTGCAGGGTGTGGCGCAGACGGCCGCGTCGCCGCGCGACGTTTCCATTACGCCTGTTGTTGCTTCGAACGAGATTGCTGAGACGCAGCCGGCGCCGTTCGCGAATGGCGAGCGCGACGCGCAGTTGTCGAATGCGTTGTTGCCTGAGGCTCCGGAGCCGCAGAAGGCCGATCCTCCTCAGCAGGAGGACAAGCCGCTGGTGGCCGCGGCTCCCATGTCGGTGTCCAACTCGACCAATCTTCCGATGGCGCCGATGTATTCGAGGGTCATTCCGGCGGGGATGGCGACGCCGCAGATTCATAAGTGGGACAAGATCATTCTGGCATCGCGCAACCTGTACTCGGCGACCAGCTTTGCGAGCATCATTTTCTCAGCGGGCTGGAGCCATGTGATGAATGGGCAGCCGAACTATGGAACGGACAGTGGGGCGTTCGGCGAGCGGCTGGGCGCAGCAGCGATCCGCGACAGCACGCAGGCGTTTCTGTCGAATGGGCCGTTCGCGGTGTGGTTCCACCAGGATCCGCGTTACTTCGCGCTGGGGCGGCGACATAGCCTCGGGAAGCGAGCATGGTACGCGATTACGCGACCGCTGATTACGCGCGACAGCAGCGACGGTCACGCGGAATTCAACACCTCACTGGTTCTGGGACAGGCGGCGGGCACCGCGTTGAACAACCTGTACTACCCGCAGAGCAACCGGAACTTCCATGACAACATTGCGAGCTTCGGCGGCTCGATGGGCGGGTCGGCGCTGAGCTTTGCGCTGGACGAGTTTACGAGCGACCTGTTGAGGATCATTCGGCTGCGACAGCTGGAAAGAAGATTGGGGCACTAACGAAGCCTTCGAGCGCTTTGACCCGTCCATGTGAGAAGCACCTGCAGTGGAGTCTTGAAAACGGTCTGATGCAGACGGGTCTGTATCGTTATGCGCACGAGTTCACGCGCGGAGCCGGGGGCAAAGCTGAGACGCAACTCTTCAAGAAGCGTGGCGGCAGCGCGGCGGTGTGGGCCGTGGTGCACTGCTGTTGTCGCCTTGCTGGGATTGGGGACTGCGGCCGGCGCGCAGAATGCGGCTACCGCGAAAGACGATCTGCCGGATGCGCCGAGCACGCAGATGAACCAGAGCGCAGGCTCGGAGAGCCCGTCGCAGGTGTCGCCGCCGGATGCGGAGGGCAAGGATCCGGAGGGTGTGTCGAAGGCGGCGTTGCGACCGTGCGAGGATTCGGACTACACGATGGACAAGATGCCGTTGCAGGGGCCGCCGCCGTGCATTCCGGAGAATCCGATCCAACCGTTCGTCACGTCGGAGCACATTGAGCCGCTGACCTCGAAGCAGAAGGGCGTTCTGGCGATGCGCGACTTTCTGGATCCGTTCAACTTCATCACGATTGCGGGCTATTCGGCGATTGCGACTGCGGTGGATCCGCACTCGGCGTATGGGCCTGGATTTAAGGGCTTTGCAAAACAGACGGGGTATGGGCTGCTGCAGGATGCGCAGGGCGAGTTCTTCCAGACGTATGCCATTGCTTCACTGGCGCACCAGGACCCGCGCTATCACCGGATGCCGACCGCGAGCGTGAAGCGGCGGCTGTGGCACGCGATTTCGCATACGTATGTGTCGCAGCATGACGACGGACGGCGGATGCTGAACGTCGCGACGCTGGGGACGTATCTGATCAGCGCGGAGCTCACCAATCTGTATGTGCCGGGCATCCAGACCGATGCTGCGTCGACCGCGCGGCGAATCGGAGTCGGCATCGCGACAGATCCAGCGGGCGCGATCGTTGCGGAGTTCCTGCCGGATGTAGCGACGACGAATTCACATCCACATCGTGTTCGTGCAACAGATTCTGAACCAGGCAATGGTGGGCGCGCCGAGCGTGCAGTGACGCAGGAAGGCCGGGCTGTGAGCCCGGCCTCCTGGTGTTGCGCGTTAGGTGAGGTTAGAAGGTCGTCGCGACGGTGAAGCGGAAGGTCTTGCGCGGCTCACGCAGCACGTAGTCGGCGCCGTAGAACTGGACGGCCTCCTGATAGCTGTAAGCAGCGGCACCAGGTGCACTCGAGAACGGGAAGAGGTTCTTGAATGCGGTGCAGTCGTTGGTGCCAGTGGGGCAGATCGCCGATTCCTGCGGGATGTTCTTGTAGAGACGCAGCGGGTTGTAGGCATAGAAGATGCGGAAGGGCGCGTTGACGATGGGCAGGACGAAGGAGATCTCCGCACCGTTGGACATGCGCGGAACGTAGTTGGTTCCGGGCACGGTCTTGAGGAAGAGCGGGAAGTTCACCTGTGTGCCGCCGACGCAGTTGCCGTTGATGAGATTCGGGCAGCCGTAGAGCGGAGCGTTGAGCGCCGAGATGCCGAGCACGCTCTGACGAAGCTGACCGGGCTGCGAGTTGAAGGTCATGCCGAAGTCGGTGAAGAGGGAGAAGGTGACCTGGCTGACGATCGGGATGCGGTACTCGAGGTTCGCCGTGAAGTTGGTGTCGCCGCCGATGGAGGCGAGACGATACACGGGCAGCGGAACCTGCACGTTGGTTCCGAGCGTGGGATTGCTCGGGTCGCGCGGGACGAGCGAGCCGTCGGGGTTGGTGAGGTTGAGCTCGACGCGCGTGGGGATGAAGGTGTAGGGCGACGCGGAGCGGATGTCGAAGCCGCGGATGTCGTTCTCACCACCACCGTAGATGCGGGCGAAGGGAGGAGCGACCTCGCCGCCGAAGCCGGTGACGGAGTTGAAGAGGATGCGGTAGCCGAGGACGTTGCGGCCCTCGGGGCTGACCTTGAGGCCCTTCATCGGGAAGAACTGGCGCCATGCGATGGTGGGCGCGAAGTACTTGGTGTTGCCGCCGACGCCGGCGAACTGGAAGGCGGCGTTGAGGTCCTTGCCATGGTGCGGGCCGACGGCGCGGTCGAGCGTGGAGAAGGTGAAGCTCGGCGTGACGACCGAGGTGATGATGCCGTTGAGCTGGTTCTGTCCGGCGATGCCCGCGCGGAAGGCGAGGGTCTCAAAGACGTTGCGCGTGTTGTCGTTGAAGGTGGTGATGCCCGAGCGCGAGAGGCCGTAGGTGAGACCGACGCGGGCGACACCGGAACGGCGGAAGAGCTTGCGCAGCGCGGTCGAGGTGGAGATGTTGAGGCCTTCGGTCGACTGGTTGTAGTTGGTCAGCAGCGAGTTCTGCGCGTTGGTGAGGTTGGCGCTCTGGCCGTTGGTGATGGCGTAGCTCTTGGCCGGGTTGTAGTCGAACTTGGAGTCGAAGACCTGGATGCCGAGCGAGACCGGCTTGTTGCGCAGGTAGGGCTCGGTGAAGCCGAAGCTGAGGTTGCGCGAGAGGTCGCCGATGTTGGCGTTGACCGAGAGCGTCTCGCCAAGGCCGAGGAAGTTGTTGGTCTCGTAGTTGAGGCCGATGAACGAGCCTGAAAGGCCGCTGATGCCGCCGTTGAGGCCGATGGAGTTCTTGCCCTTCTCCTTGAGCTTGATGAGGAGATCGACGGTGCCGGTGTCGGAGTTCTGATGGGTTTCGACGTCCTGGTCGGTCTTGAGGGTGTCGAAGTAGTTGAGCTGGTTCAGGCGCAGGAGCGAGAGATCGACGAGCTGCGAGTTGTAGACCTGGCCCTCTTCCATGAGGAGCTCGCGGCGGATGACCTTGTCGCGGGTGAGCGTGTTGCCGGTGAACTCGATGCGCGAGATGTAGAACTGCTTGCCCTCGTCGCAGTCGATAACGAAATAGATGAGGTGCTTGGCATCGTCGAAGCGCGGGGTGGGTGTGCCGACGAAGTTGATGTAGCCCTGGCCGCCGTAGGCCTTGCGCAGGGCCTCGAGGCCCTTGAAGAAGAGCTTGCCGTTGTACCAGTCGCCATCCTTGATGGGGAACTGCGCGCGGAGAGCGCGGGTGTTGGTGAAGGCTTTGTTGCCGGTGAAGGTGATGCCGCCGAGGCGATAGCGCTCGCCCTCTTCGACCGGAATCAGGATGTCGACGCGCTTGCCCTTGGACGGCCGAAGGGTGAACGGGTTGATGCCGCCGGCGTTGCGGACGTTGGTCTGCGGTTCGCCGGTGTTGGCCTTGGCGTAGCCGTGCTCGCGGTAGTCCTGGCGGACGAGGTCGGCGTCCTCATCGAGCTTGGAGGCGTCGAAGGTGCGCGGGAAGAGGTTCTCGAAGAAGATCGAGTGCGGGATGCCGATGGGCTTCGAGAAGTGCATCGCCGAGCGGAGCTCGCGGGAGCTGAGCGCGGTGTTGCCGGTGAAGGCGATCTTGCCGACCTTGACCGTCGGACCTTCCTTGATGTGGAAGGTGAGTTCCACGGAGGCCGGAGGGATGGTCTTCACCTCGGTGCGGATGATGGCGTACTGGTGGCCGTGCTCCCCGAGCATCTCCTTGATGACGACTTCGGCGCGCTTGAGCTTGGTGGGGTCGTACTGGCTCTCGACGGAGAGCGGCACCTTCTCCTTCTTGAAGCGGTCGAGGACGTCGGAGACGGAGACGGAGTTGAGGCCGATGTAGTTGATGGCGCGGATGGTGGGCTTCTCGCGCACGTAGATCAGAAGCTGAATGCACTTGGGTTCGTCGACGCGCTCGATGCGGACGTCGTCGAAGTAGCCGGTGTTCCAGAGCGAGTTGAAGGTCTGCTCGACGGCGGCCGGGTCATAGACGTCACCGGGCTGGAGGTAGGTGCGGGCGAGCACCGACTCCTTGGGGATGCGGCGGTTGCCGATGACCTCGGTGGGGCAGAGAATCTGCGGCGTCGTCGATGGGGCGGCAGTGAACTGCGGCTTCGCAGCCACCTGCGCCCGGGCAAGGCCGGGGGTGACGCTCGACAAGAGGAGCAGTGGAAGCAGGACCCGAGAGCTCGCCCCTGTCAGCAAGCTGACTGGGGACCCCGAGCAGAGGCCAAAGCGGCTCGAGCGCGTGCGCACAGGCTGGGACGTACACTTCAGGGAGCTTGCGCTCACTCGCATTCCGGTAAAGATAACCACACCCTCACAGCACTTTAAGCTCTTGGACGTTTTTCCTGATGCTGCGGCCTTGGGCAAACCATCGAACGCCGTTTTCCTCTCGGGAAAACGGTACAAACTGTTCCGGTTCCGGGTTACACCTTCAGTAAAAACGTCTTATCCTGCACGGTCTCGGCGGGAAATTAGATTATAGGGGACACATCGCACCTAGAGCTAACGCCGGGTCTCAATTCGTAGCCTGTCGTCGCGTGTAGAGATTCCCACAGGGGGCAGAAACCCGCATGGATGGAGGCCGTAATGGCGCGGAGACCCTCGGCTAAAGCCAAGGGCTACGAGCCGCGCCCTGTCAAAACTCCAGCACTAACGGACGGTGTAGGGAGCGGTGATCCGGACGAGGTTGGTCTCGGCGAGAAAGGCCTTGAGGGCAGTTGCGAGTTGCGGTTCGATAACCGACGTGGGAGAGAGGACGTCGAGCGATTCGACCTTGAGCAGGACGGGCACGGGGTGCGTGCTGTCGGCGGACATGGGCAGATCGCGATGAGGGCGGGCGTACACCAGCGTGACGTGCTGCGTGGTCTCGGAGTACTGGCGGCAGGCGCCGGCATCGCAGACGGTGGAGGCCTCGAGCCGCTGCGTAACGCCGTTGTTATAGGCGGCGGAGGTGAGGTCGATCTCTCCGCCGGGCGAGGCAGCGGCGATCTGGCCGTGCCAGGTGGGGTCTTCGCCGCGTGCGATGTGGCAGACCTCGGCGTCGTGGACACTGAGCTGCGGCGAGATGCCGAGGGAGATGTGTGGGGATGGCGCGGCTGCGGTGTTGGACGGCGGGGTGGGCGCGGCGTACTCGCCCCAGAGATAGACGACGGTTCCTTCGAGCGTGGTGTCGGTCCAGGTGCGGAGGAGGGTGTAGTCTCCGATGCGCTGCGGAAGGCCGGCAGGTGTGGGGCGGCTGGCCTCATAGGCGGCCTGGGCGCGAAGAGCGTGGAGGGCCTCGACGCCGAAGATAGCCGAGAGCGCGAGAACGGCAGCGACGCGGGCGAGGAAGGGCGTCGCCGGGCGGGACGCAGGGGCGGGTTGCGGAGACTCTGCGCGAACATCTTGCGGATCGCGGCGAAGGCGTTCCGCGACTGCAAAGAAGATGACGAGCGCGAGAACGAAGAGACAGCCCCCGATGACGAAGTCCGCCTGGCGGGCGTGGTTCTGCCACCATTCGTGACCGAGCACGATCTTGTAATAGACGACCAGCAGACAGAGGCGCAGGAAGTTGAAGAGGTAGCCGAGCAGCACCGCGCCGGCGACGACCGGAACGGCCACGAACCAGCGGAAGCGGTAGAGATAGGCCACGACGATGGCGGCGAGGCCGAGGGTGATCGAGCCGCGAATGCCGTTGCAGCCGGGCGCGATGAACATGCCGAACTCCGGCGTGAACATGAGCCGGAGCTTGTCCTGCGTGAGCTGCTGGCCGAGGGCGTGCGCGAAGGCGCGGGCGACGCTTGCGGCCGCGTGCTGAAGCGGGAGGTCGATAAACCGGCTGAAGGTTTGTGGCACCGGGATGACTGCCCACATGAGCAGCACGGGGAACCATGCGGCGCGCAGAAGGCGCGTGCCTCCCAGCAGCAGCACCATTCCGGCGGCGTAGACGACTGCGACCAGAGGGAGGGGCGGAATCTGCAGCAGCCAGTCCTTGTTGATGGTGACGATGAAGAGCGTCTGGTCACGCAGGAACATCAGCGCGGCGGAGATGGCGAGGACGGCGAAGCCCCACCAGCTTCCTTCGGTCTCCCAGCCGAGGCGGCGCCACTCGCGAAGGATGAGGGCAGCGCAGATGAACGGGACGACCATGCCCATGGACTTGAGGTCGTCGGTGCGCCAGATCATCCACAGCATGCGGACGGAGCTGAAGATGGTCAGCAGGCCGGCGGCGGCCGCAAGACACGCCAGCGCCGCAACGCTGCTGGGATGCAGAGTCGCGGGCTGCAGAGTTTTGGAATCAGAGAATCGCACGCAGGCCGTTAGACACAGGAAAGCTCAGCCCAGATTACAGGAGCAGACACTTCACCCGTAGAGGGAAAGGGCTTGAATGAATTACTTCTGCTTTGGGGCGCGGCGAGCGCGCAGACGTGTGCGAAGCGAGGAGACGGCAAAGACGCCGCCGGCAAGTCCAGCCAGCACGAGTGTCGGGTTCTCCGGCGAGTCGTCACAGCCGCTCTGAGCACGAGCAGGGAGAGCGACAACCAGAGGGACCGCAAGCGCAACGGACAGGATGGCTTTAGACAGGATGGCTTTGTTCATCGTCGATCCTTGTTCTGCCTCGGACCTCGGCCCGCGGCATAGAGTCATTCCTTCGGTGGGGGCTTGCGATGCATGACAGCCCTGCGCTCAGGGCGAGCATCACTGCTGCCTTGAATACGTGATGTCAGAATATGGGTCAGGGATGGCTAGCGTCAATTCGGATTTCGGCCCGAAGGTATCGGATTGAGCTACACCAAAGGTCGTAGCGAAGTGATTTCAGGGGAGTTGAGCGGGGGCACCGGACGGCAGCACAAAGTGCGTTTAGAATCGCCTGTGAACGGCAGGAGGTCGCAGGAGCGATGGCAACAGGTATGGCTGGAATCGAGGCCCTGAAAGGGCTTTCCGCAGGGCTGAAGACGCGCATGGACAAGGCTGTGGAAGACTTCCGTAACAATCTTGTAAGCGTGCGCACCGGACGCGCCTCCGTCCATATGCTGGACCAGGTACGCGTTGAGTACTACGGTAACGAGGTGCCGCTGTCGCAGGTGGCCCAGCTTCGGACGCCTGAAGCGCAGCTTATCGAGGTAGAGCCGTGGGAGCAGACCATGGTCGGCCCCATCGAGAAGGCGATTCGTACTTCAACCCTTGGATTCAATCCGATGCACGACGGCAAGAAGATTCGCGTGCCGGTTCCGCCGATGAATGAAGAGCGGCGGAAGGAGACCGTCAAACACCTTTCGACCGTGCTCGAGGAACACCGGACGTCCATCCGCAATATTCGCCGCGACGGCAATGAGACGGTGAAGAAGGCGATGAAAGACAAGCAGATCTCTGCCGATGATGAGAAGCGCGCGAATGATGAGATTCAGCAGATGACGGACGCGGCGATCAAGCGCGTGGAAGAGATGTTCAAGACCAAGGAAAAAGAGGTGATGACGGTTTAGGTTCCCCGTCTCACTTTCGAGCGTGTGCGGGAAGGGTCAGGCGTCAAAGCCGACGACCTTGCTCAGGCTCGGTTCCTCGGCCTCCAGGAGTGCATCGGCGACAGCTGCGGCTTCGCGGGCGGCCTGCAACTCGTGAACGCGGAGAACGTGCGCCCCGGCGAGGATTGCGGCGACGTTGCCGGTGATGGTGGCGACGCGGCGTGCGTCGGGGATCGGAAGGTCTCCACCCTGGACATGCTGCACGAGGTTCGAGAGAAAGCCCTTGCGGGAGAGGCCGACGAGAAGCGGCCGCCCGAGCTCGTGCAGGCGGGGAAGCCCGGCAAGCAATACAACGTTCTCATGGTCGACCTTGCCGAAGCCGAAGCCGGGGTCGAGGAGGATGCGTTCGCTGGAGAGGCCGGAGGCTTCGGCCAACGTCAGCCGCTCGCAGAGACCGGAGAAGACGGTCGGAAGCACCTTCGACGGCGGCAGCCGCGTTTGCAGCTTCCACTGCGCCGGCCGGCCGCGGGCGTGCATCAACACGAGGCCACAGCCGGAGTTTGCGACGGTGTGCGCCATGTCGGAGTCCCATTCGAGCCCGGAGACGTCATTGACGATCTCGACGCCGAGGCGGATCGCGGCGCGTGCGGTGGAAGCGTGATACGTGTCGATGGAAACGACCGCCTGCGGACGCTCGCGCATCAGGCCTTCGAGCACAGGAAGCAGGCGCGCCTGCTCTTCGGTGGCGGAGATTGGAGTGGCGCCGGGGCGCGTGGACTCAGCGCCGAGGTCGAGCATATCTGCACCGTTGTCGTGCGCACGCACGGCGGCAGCGACGGCCTCCTCCACGGTGACCCTGCCGAGCCCGTCTCCAGAGAAGCTGTCAGGCGTGATGTTGATGATGGCCATCAGGTGCGTACGGCTGCCGAGCTCCAGCGTGCGGGTGCGGAGCTGCCAGCGATACAGCGGACGTGCGGCCAAAGACATGGGCGCCATTGTAGACACCTTACAGTGGTCAATTGTCAACGAAGTTCTCGCAAAATTTGCTGAGGCTGATATTGAGATCGCCAGTGCATCAGCGGGCCCTAACGTAGACTGCGGAACATGCGAACTCCGCTATTTCATGTGACGCGCATTCTGCTCTGCGGGACGCTGGGGACTGTTATTTTATGCAGGTTTCCGTGTGCTGGACAGGCGCCCAACACGCAGACCGAAGCGACGAACCATCCGGTGTTTCCTACTGGTACCGTTACCCCGCTTGGCGCGCAGATTGCTGCGCTGCTGGCCGATCCGGGCGTGAGCCGAGCGCATTGGGGCATTGCCGTGATGGCGATGGATGGAACACCGATTTACGGATGGGATGAGGGCAAGTTCTTTCGACCGGCGTCGAACGCGAAGCTGTTTACGACGGCGGCGGCGATGGCGTTGCTGGGGACGGATGCGACCGTGACGACGAAGGTCTACGGCGATCTCGATGCGAACGGAACAGTGAACGGCGACCTGGAGATGGTTGGTGCGGCGGACGCGAACCTTGCCAGCGACGATCTGCCGTATGTGCCGCCGGCGCAGCGACCGAAAGGGCCGCAGCCCAAGCCGATTGGATTGGATGATCTGCGCGCGCTGGCGGACCAGCTCGTCGCGAAGGGCGTGCGGAGGGTGACGGGGCGGGTTGTCGGCGACGACACCTTGTTTCCGCACGAGCCATTTGCGGATAGCTGGGACGTTGGCGACCTGGTGTGGGGGTATGGAGCGCCGGTGAGCGCGCTGACGATTGCGGACAACGAAATGAGGCTGACGGTGACACCGGGAACGGTCAGCGGCTCGAAAGGCCACGAGCACTATTCGCCGGTGACGGTGACGCTCGAGCAGAACGGCGTTCCGTACTACACGGTGAACTCGCAGGTGGATGGGACGGCGGCGGGAACGGGGAGCCATGTGAACGTGGAACGGCTGCCAGGGAGCCGCGAGCTGCGGGTGTACGGGTCGATGGCGGTGGATGCGGAGCCGGATGTGGAGCATGTGAGCATCGATGACCCGGCGCTGTATGCGGCGATGGCGTTGCGGCAATTGCTGGTGGAGCGCGGGATTGCGGTCGACGGCGAGGCGAAAGCACAGCATCAGGTGGTGCAGGATGCTCGCGGATTTCTGAGCGCGGTGAATGAGCCGCTGTCGGAATGCGAAGCGGACGCGATCGCCGGAAACCGCTGCGCGCCGACTTGTCCGGTGCACGTCAGGCAGAACATGCTGGCATCGAAAGTATCGGCGCCGCTGGCCGAGGATGTGACGCTGACGCTGAAGGTGTCGCAGAATCTGCACGCGGAGGTGCTGCTGCACAGGCTGGGGGTCTGGTGGTACACGCCATGCAGGGCCGGTGATACTGGCTCCACGGTTGAGGGTGCGCGGATTGTGCGCGGGTTTCTGCTGCGCGCGGGGCTCGATCCGGCGGACTTTGTGTTCTATGACGGCTCGGGGTTGAGCGGACATGACCTGGTGACGCCGCGCGCGACCGCGCAGCTGCTGGCGTATGCGACGAAGCAGCCGTGGTTTGCGCAGTGGAAGGCAGCGCTGCCAGTGGGTGGTGAGGATGGGACGCTGTCGTCGCGGTTTCCGGACGCGCCGCTGAAAGACCATCTGTTCGCGAAGACGGGGACGCTGGGCGAGAGCCGGGGGCTTTCGGGCTATGTGGATGCGGCGAGCGGGCGCGAGGTGATCTTTTCGATCTTCGTCGACGATCATGCGCCGAACGGGTCGAACGATCGCGCGGTGATGGACAGGATTGTGGCGGCGATTGCGGCGGGGAACTAGATGTTAGGGATTAGATATTAGATGTTAGGCCAATCGCGGTTAGGCCAATCGCGGCTCAGAGGTGAGCGACGCACATCTCTAACATCTAAAATCTGACCTCTAACATCTGCTTTTATTTCGGCGTGTGCTGCTTGATGTAGCTGCGGAGTTGAAGGTTCAGGTCGAGGGCCTTGTTGACGCCGGACTCCAGCATGCGCAGCCAGTCCGCCGCGGGCTCCTTGAGCTCGGTCATGCTGAGCAGGTAGCTGGTCTGGACGATGATCTCGAGGGCGTTGGAGAGGTCGTGCGCCATGCGCCGGATCTCCAGCGCAAGCTCCTCCGGAATTTGCTGGGCCGATGTCGAGGGGACGGCCGTAGAGGACTCACTCATGCGCAACGATGCTCCCTTTGGGTGATTGCAGACTTCATCATCAACAGACGCAAGCGCGGCTGGCACAGTTTACTCGCGGGACACACGAATTGACAGAGGAAGAGGCGTTTGAAACACTAAGACTTCACGCGGCGGGATGCGGTGGGCCTCCGGTTGCAGTGAGCCGAAGTGGCGGAATTGGCAGACGCGCATGGTTCAGGTCCATGTACTCGCAAGGGTGTGAAGGTTCGAGTCCTTTCTTCGGCACCAACTCTTAAGGGCGACGCGCAAATGGCGTGAAGCCTGAGGTTATCAATCAGTAAATAAAAGCAACCGAAGTAATACAGAGAACGATTGGGCTCCGTGGCAAACGGAGTTCCTTTAGGGATGTCGCTTCTGTTCGGGCGATTCCACCTTTGGGGGGTACCTTCGCAGGCTCCGGCGCGAGACGCTACACCCCTGTCGTTCCTATGCAGTCCGGAGCTCAAATGCACAGCCTGCTCGTCGCTGCCGTCTTTATTCTTATGGTTTTATCGCCCTGCTTAATGACACTTCGCTGGCACCCTGAGAAAGATGAGGACTGGGAGTAGACGATCCCAGCCTGATCTTTCACCTGAGAACGGCGCCTCCCCTGCACCCCTCCTGAAGTTCCCTTCCTTCTCATTCTCCTAGTGATAAAGCGTGGCCTCGAAGCTTTTGATCGCGGCTTCGTCCCACTGGTGCGAGGTTTTGCGCCAGGCTGTCGCCCGTCTGCTCCATGAAGTTGGGAAAGTTGGAGCGGCAGAAGCTCTTGCGCGCAGCGAAGTCGATGAAGCCCTGAGGCGTTCCGTCGATGTAGAAGACGGCCTGTAGGCCGTCGCGCGACCACTGGACTGTCGCCAAACGCTGACGCTGTGGCTCCTCGAGCGAGCTCACGTTGTAGACGAGCATGGCGTCGAGGATGCTTTGCTCCTCAGTCGGGAACGACCGGTCACAGGCGTACAGATAACCGGCAGTGCCTTCGTCCTCGAAGACGACCGACCACGGAATGACGGCCGAATCGGACTTCAGATAAGCGCGACCGGGCGTGAACGTGAGTGAATCCATAGACGATAAGGGTACAGGCCGGGCGGTGGACTGTACCCTAGAGACGTGAGAGTTCGAGATTTTGTGGTCGGCCGTGCGCAACGTGTTGCGGCCGTTCTTCTTTTGCTGCTTTTCGCTGAGTGCCTCTACACGATCGCGCACCAGCCTCTGGATGCCAATGACTACCGCTACGCGCGCTGCGGCCGCGAGATGTGGGAGCGGCCTTCGCCGCTGCAGGGCTACTTCACGACCTGCGGCAATTTGAATGGCGATGGCACGCTGGCTTATCGGCTCGCCGGGCTGCCGCTGAGTACGCAGCGGCTGGTTCTGCTGGGGATCGACCATCTGCGCAAGCCGGAGAACCGCCTGTACAGCGAGGGGTCGCTGAACGGAACGACGTGGGAGGCACGCCATCAACTCAGCTATGTGAAGTACCTGATGCGGCTGCCGTTTGTGCTGTTCGCTGTGTGGCTCGGAGGCGGCCTGTGGTGGGTGGCGAGGCGGCTGTTCGGCAATGAGGGTGGAGCGATCGCGCTGGGGCTGTACGTCTTGTGCCCGGAGGTGGTTCGGTATGCGACGCACCCGAACAACGAGGTGCTGGCTCTGTGGGGGCTGTATGGGCTTGTGTATACGGCTATAGGGGTTGCCCATGCGTTGCAGGGGCCGCGGACCAAGTGGAAGCCGCGCATCCTGCTGCTGGCGACGGCGCTGGGGCTGACGGCGGCGGCGCACCTGCTGGCGGCAATCATCGGATTCATCGCCGGGCTGGCGTTTCTCTTCTACCTCGCGGACCGGCGGCGCAGCAACGTGGCGCAGATTATGATCTTCGCCGCGCTGGGCGCGTTTGTGATCCTCTTCGCGTCGTTCAGCTTCCGGCCGTCGGCGTTCCTGTATGTGTTTACCGGCGGCAGTGCGAGGTTCTGGTTCACGACGCAGGCCGTGCGCAGGTTCTGCACGTCGCCCGCCAACGCGGGCATCCTGGTGGCTGCTGCGGTCGCACTGATTGTCTATGTCAGCAGCCGGCCGAGCCGCTACTTCGGCAATACGACGCCGCTGATTATGGCGCTGGTGCTGTTTCCGATCTACACGACACAGGTGGTGAGCGCACCGTGGGTGTGGGCTCTTCCGTTTCTCTTCACCTTTATCGGCGGGGTCTTTGCCGACATCCTGGAGAGCCGGCAGCGGAAGCTGTTTCTTGCGCTCAGCGCGGCGATTCTCATCACGCAGGCGGGGCTGTGCTGGACGAGCCTGGCGGGACTCACGCTTTGATAGACGGTACCCGTGGCGAGTCGCCGGAGAAATTCAGCATCCAACGATTTGACAGCCCGTTTACGCTGTTTCTGACACTCCCGAGGCTGCCCCCTTTGATGAAGCGCCGCACGATCTGTTCTCTGCTTGCACTCCTGCTGCTGGCTTCCCTGCTTCCCCTCAATGGCTGCCGCGGAGGAATCAAGGCGCTGTGGGCGAAGTTCCACCATCGGCGCGCGAAGTCCAAGGAAAACACAACCGACTACGCGGACACGCTGGCGTCGCTTGCCAACTCGAACAAGCTCGCAATTTTGCGCTGGTCGAACTACTCCGAGTTCCAGGCACAGGTGAAGGACTTCTACGATGGACGCAACTATGAGCTCGCCTGGACACGCAATGGCCTGCCGACGGAGTCTGCGAAGGCACTGATCGAGGACTTCGCCAACGCTGCGCAGAAGGGCCTCGTTCCCGCCGACTACGATGCCGATCGCTGGCCGCAGCGCGTGCAACAGCTTGAGAAGATCAGCAGAACACATGACACCTCAGACGAAGCGGAGTCCGCCATCGCGCAGTTTGATGTCGCGATGACGGTTGCGCTGACGCGTTATCTCTCGGATATTCATCTCGGGCCGCATCAATCCGCAGGCGCTGAACTTCGACATCGACGTGCCGAGCCGGCGCGCGAAGTTCGACATTCCAACGCTCATCGACGGCAGCTTCGTTGATGCTGACGCAGGTGAGATTGCCGATGAGGTAGCGAAGCTGGAGCCCAGGAACCCGCTCTATCAGGAGACGGAGAAGGCACTGCCGAAGTATCTCGAACTGGCGCAGCAGCAGGATGCGAACCCGCCGCAGGCTTTGCCTGAGGTCGAGAAGCCCGTCGGAAAGGGCGATAGCTATCCCGCCGTTGCGGATTTGTGGAACCGGTTGCAGTTGGAGGGTGACGCGCCTGCTGACTCTCCGGCTCCGGCGCACTATGACTCTGTGGTCGCGAAAGCGGTGAAGAGCTTCCAGGAACGGTACGGACTGCTGGACGATGGAAGGCTGGGCAACGGTACGATCGACGCGCTGAACGTGCCGATGAGTCAGCGCGTGCAACAGATCGACGACTCGCTCGAGCGTTGGCGTTGGCTGCCGGAGAACTTTGAGCAGCCGCGCGTGATGGTGAACCTGCCGGAGTTTCTCGTACGCACCTACGATGAAGATCACGAATTGGTCTTCAAGATGAAGGTTGTGGACGGGGAGGCCAAAGGCAATCACGATACGCCGATGTTTGTGCGCACGATGCGCTACATGATCTTCCGGCCGTACTGGAACCTTCCGATCTCGATCATCAAGAAGGAGCTTGTGAACCATCTGGGCACGGGCGGCGCGGCGTACATGACGAAGAATGACTACGAGGTGATCACGGGGAACGGCACGGTGGTCACCGGGTGGACGGTGCACGATCTCGAACACGGCCGCTATGGCGTGAGGCAGCGGCCGGGCCCGAAGAACTCGCTGGGGCTGGTGAAGTTCATGTTCCCGAATGAGTACGACGTTTATATGCACTCGACGCCGGAGATCAACTTGTTCGGCCTGTCGCGCAGGGATCGATCGCATGGATGCATTCGATTGAACGATGCGGAGAAGATGGCGAACTGGGTGCTCGACGGACAAGACCCCTGGGATGAGGACTCGATTCATGAGGCGATGTACGGTCCGGCCGATGGCGGCGATCCGCAGAACAACAAGCAGGTCGGATTGAAAACTCCGCTCACCGTGAACATCACCTACTTGACGGCCAACGCGGATGAAGATGGGACGATGCACTTCTTCAACGACATCTACGGTTACGACAAGCAGCTGGAAGAGGCGCTGGCCAAGGGTCGCCCGTACGAGCAGTCGACGGTGAAGATTAATCCGAAGCTGACTCCGGGCGAGACGGAGTAGCTGCAGCAGCCTCGGCGCGGACGCGTTTCATCATGTCCTCAAGGCGCTGGCCGCGCTTCTGCGTGAAGATGCGCGCGGTGATTTCGAGCCGATCGATGCGATCGAGGCGGAAGGTGCGGAAGTCATCGCGACGCTCGTCCCACGCAGCGAGCGTCCACACGCCGGACCAGAAGGCCAATGCCAGCGGACGCACTGTACGCTGTTCTGCGCGTGAGGCGTCTTCATTGAGTCGCGTATAGCTGAACTCGAGCACGGTTCGGCTGAGGCAGGCGGCGTGGAGTTGGTCGAGCAGCTTGCGGTGCGCCATCGGCATCTTGTAGCCCGGAGCGTAGAGAGCGATGGCATCGACGCGAGCTGCGAGTTCCGCCGGCAGGACGGCCTCGATGCGAGCGAGCGCGGACTTCGCGGCGACGACCGACTCCGCGCCTCCCCACGCCTGGACGAGGCGGGCGCCGAGTACGAGCGCGGTCAGTTCTTCGGGCGTGAACATAAGCGGGGGCAGGTCGAACTCGCGCCGCAGCGTGTAGCCGACGCCTGCCTCTCCTTCGATCGGCTGTCCGGCGAGTTGCAGGTCGCGCACGTCGCGATAGATGGTGCGCTCGGAGACCTGAAGGCGCTCGGCGAGTGCGCGAGCGGTCTTCAGGCGTCCGGAGCGAAGCATCTGCACGATGCGAAAGAGACGGTCGGCGCGCCTCATGCAGGTAGATCTCTTTGCTGTGGATTAGTCGCCGAGGCTGTGCAGGCCAACGTGGTTGCCCTCCGAATCCATGACGCAGGCGTAGAAACCGAAGCCGCCGGGGATCTCGGTGCGCGGAACGAGCACCTTCGATCCTGTTGCCTTCGCGCGGTCAACGGCTGCGTTGAGCTGGCCGTCTGCGTTCAGGAAGATGATGGTTCCATCGGCGGCCGGCTTGAAATCATCGCGCTGAACGATGCAGCCAGCGACGCCGCTGTCCTTTGTCGGGAAGATAAAGCAGGGCGCGCCGCCGGGGTATGGAATCAGCTGCGACGAGAGAAGGTTTTCGTAGAATCCGCGGGCCCGCTTGATGTCGCTGACAGGAATCTCGAACCAGGTAATTGCGTTCGCTTCAAACTTGCTCATGACGTTCTCCTCTGCGAGATGGAATCTGACTACAAGGCGCAGAGTACGACGCGGCTCCTGACAGCATACTGTCAGGAGCATGTCAGGAGGGCAGATTTTCTTGTGGCGATGTTTTTACAGGTCTATGGGAAACGGAATCGTCAGGGGCAGCAGGTCGGGCGGCATCCAGCGTGCATGCGCCTCCTCAGAGTTGAAGACGTCGAAGCTGTAATAGCGCTCGTGCAGCTTGCTTTGGCTGCCGAACGTCGCGCAGTTGTTACACACGGCGGTGTGCAGCGGTAACGCCTGTTGCCGCCTCATCGCTTCTGCGACGGCGGCGAGCCAGAAGATCGTCAGCGTCTCGTGATAGAAGCCGATTGGCCTGCCGCGTGACAGGAGATGGTTGCGAAGCGCAGCGCGAGTGTGCGGCAGGACGGAGTCACCGTAGCGCGCAAGGTACGCCGTGGCCATCGCGATATGCGCCTGGTGGGTCCACTCGGCAGAGGGTACGGCCCCAGCTTCAAACTCGGCGAGGAACGCATCGCACTCCTCCGGGCCGAGCAGGTATGAAGGTGTGGATGCGTCGCTCAATAGGCGTCTCCGCCGGCCTCGCCATGCATCGTGTCGAGGTTTTCGAAGCGGGTGAAGTCGGCAAGGTAGGCCATGTGCACCGAGCCCGTCGGGCCGTTGCGCTGCTTGGCGATGATGATCTCTGCCTTTCCCTTCAGGTCCTCGTTTTCGCGGTCGTAGTACTCCTCGCGATGAATGAACGCGACGACGTCGGCGTCCTGCTCGATGGAGCCTGATTCGCGGAGGTCGGAAAGCAACGGCTTTTTGTCGCCGGTACGCTGCTCGCTTCCGCGCGAAAGCTGGGACAAGGCGACGACAGGCACTCTCAACTCTTTGGCGAGTGCCTTCAGTCCGCGCGAAATGGCGCTGACCTCCTGCGTACGGTTCTCGAATTTTTTCTGGGATGCTCCTGTCGAGCCCGTCATCAGTTGCAGGTAGTCGATGACGATGAGGTCGAGGCCGTTTTCCTGCTGCTGCAGCCGGCGAGCCTTGGCGCGCATCTCGGCGAGCGTGATGCCGGGGGTGTCGTCGATGAACATCTTCGAGCCCATCAGGCGATCGAGGGCGGAGATCAACTTCCCGCGATCTTCGCGCGGAATGAAGCCGGTCTGCAGCTTGCGCGAGCCGACCATGGCCTCGCTGGCGAGCATGCGTCGCAGCAGAGACTCCTTCGACATTTCAAGCGAAAAGACGGCAACCACCTTCTGATCGCGCACGGCACAGTTCTGCGCAATGTTGATGGCCCAGGCGGTCTTGCCCATGGAGGGACGCGCCGCGATGATGATGAGCTCGCTGTTCTGGAGCCCGGAGGTCATCTTGTCGAACTCGATGTAGTGTGTGGCGAGGCCGGTGATCTCGCGGCCTTGCTCGTACAGCGCGTCGATGGAGCCGAAGCTGTTGGCAACGATCTCCGGAATGTTCGAAAGGCCGCGCTGAATTGCGGAGTCGGCGACGTCGGCGAGCTTGGCTTCGACGTTGTTGAGGACGGTCGTCGCGTCTTCGGCCTGGTCAGCCGCGGCGGCCATGCCCTCGTTGAAGATGCCGAGGAGCTGCCGGAGCAGGCTTTTGTCCTTGATGATGCGGACGTAGGACTCGATGTTCGGGTGGCGGGGGATGCCCTCGGTGAGGTATGCGAGGTACGCAGGGCCGCCGACGGCATCGAGCTCCTTGCGGCGGTTGAGTGCATCCATCACGGTGATGGTGTCGACCGCGTGGCCTACATTTTGCAGCTCGAGAATTGCGCGGTAGATGCGCTGGTGTGAATCGAGGAGGAAGTCTTCGGGCCGGAGCTTTTCCGTGGCGTCAACGATGGCGACGGAGTCCAGCAGCATTGACCCAAGGACCGTGACCTCGGTCTGCACCGATGCTGGCAGGCCGTCGTTGAGGGACACGGGGATGGGTTGTGCGGCCATTGGTTCTCCGAAAAGGGTGATCTCAGTTTAGGTTGGCTCGGGCGGTTCCGGAGCCTGTGAGTATTCGGTTCGATATGTGTAACGCAGGAAAAAGCGACAGCCGGAGCTGCCGCTCTTTCTGCCTTTGATTGAAGGGCTTACTTCGCTGTCCGCTCCGCGAAGACCTTCTGCGCGGCGATGAGGCCGTCGCCGAACTTCACGCCGAGTTGCGGGAGGCTCTTGACGATCACCTGCTCGAGCGCGCCAATCAGCGAAATGGTATCGAGGTAGTCGAAGAAGCCCAGGTGGGCGATGCGGAAGATCTGGCCCTTCATCTCGCCCTGGCCATTCGTGATGATGGCGGCAAAGCGCGACTTCAGCTCCTTGACGACAACGCCGGAGTCCACGCCTTCGGGCGCGTAGACTGCGGTCGCCGCAGCGCCGGGGCTGGATGCGTTGAAGAGCTTGAATCCGAGTGCGGTAAGCGCCGCACGCGTCATCTCGGCGATGAGCTCGGCGTTGGCCACCAGTTTTTCGCGGCCCTTGACGAGGTCGCCATCCGCCTGCGCGGCGATCCAGTCGAGCGCGGCGCCGAGTGCGGCGATCAGTGCCACCGCGGGCGTGTAGGCGCTCTCGCCGTTCTTCGCATTCTTGCGCTCCTTGCGGAGGTCGAAGTAATAGCGCGGATTGTAGGTGGACTCCATGCGGTCCCACGCGCGCTGGCTGACGGCGAGGTAGCTCAGGCCGGGCGGGATCATCACGGCCTTCTGTGAGCCGCCGACGAGCACGTCGACGCCCCATGCATCCATATCCAGCGTCGAGGTGCCGAGGCCGGTGATGGCGTCGACGATCAGCAGGGCTTCGCTCTTCTGCTGCTTGAGCAGTTTGGCAACGCCTTCGACATCATGGCGTACGCCGGTCGAGGTCTCGTTGGCCTGCATGAAGACGGCGCGCGTCTCCAGCTTCAGCGCGGCCTTCACGGCGTCCAGCGTGAACGTCTGACCGTAGGGCGCGCTGACGACATCGACCTCGCAGCCGAAGGCCTTGGCGAGCGCCGACCAGCGTTCACCGAACTTGCCGGCAGTGAGCACGAGCACGCGGTCGCCGGGCGAGGTGAGGTTGGAGACCGACGCCTCCATCGCTCCGGTGCCGGAGCTGGAGAGGATGATGACGTCGTTCTTGGTGCCGACGAACTCTTTGAGTTGCGAGAGAACGCGCTGATAGAGCGCACGAAACTCCGGCGTGCGGTGATGTATGTCAGCCGCCGCCATGGCGAACTGCGCGGCGGGGAGAAGCGGTGTGGGACCCGGCGTGAAGAGGCGCGTCTTGCGAATCATGTTCCTATTTTAGCGAGTTCAGAGATGCTCGCAGGTTGATAAGCTGTTGTGTTGGGGCAGAGGAGACGAGATGCCAGAGATCGCTGAGCGCTTGAACAAAGACATTGTGGTTGCGATGAAAGCGCGCGAGGAAGACAAACTGACCGCGCTGCGCATGGTGAAGTCCGCGCTGAAGGCGAAGGAGATCGACAAGCGCGAGCCGTTGACGCCGGCCGAGGAGCAGAGCGTCCTCACGACGATGCTGAAGCAGCGGCGCGAATCGGTAGAGCAGTTTACGAAGGGCAATCGCCCCGATCTCGCCGCGAAGGAGCAGGCGGAGATCGCCCTCATCGAGGGCTACCTTCCCAAGGCCGCCGATGAGGATGATGTCCGCAAGTTCGTGTATGAGGCGCTCGATCAGATCACCAAAGACAATGGCGGAACGCGTCCTGGTCCGAAGGACATGGGGGCCGTCATGAAGGTCGCGCAGCAGCGCATCCTTGCGAGCGGCATTCGCGCCGATGGCCGGATGGTCAGCGATTTGGTGAAGGCGGAGTTGGCGAAGGGCGCGTAGCTTTTATCGAGCTATCGGATTCGAAAACGGATGAAAAACTGCTCGGCGGTTGGCGTATCGCCGTAGATGGAGCGCAGAGCAGCCGGTGTTCGATAAACCGTGAACTGCATGCCGGGCGCTATCAGGAGATGCGCGCAGGTGAAAAGGTCACGATCGTATCCGAAGGTGTACGCGGCCACGTGGCCGATGGGTGACTCGACGAAACCCTCCGGCAATGGCGTGCCGGGTGTCAGTTCCAACTCGTTGGAGCGGCCTGCGTTTTCCAGGCGCGTCCACACGTAGTTGCGGCTCGCAAAACGCAGCAGCGCCTCTGCGAGATAGCTGTTCTCCTTGCTGTTATCCGAGAGCGAACGCGTGCGTCCCCAGATGAGCGTGGTCGCCAGATCGGTCGTCGGCTCCGGTGTCATCTGCATCGCGGGCATTGAACTTTTTCGGTGAGTGTGCTGCCCGGAGCCTCCGCTCATGTCCATGCCGGACATGTCCGCCATGTTGCCCTCATCGGCATCTTCATTGGCGGCATCGGCTTCGAGCGGAAGGTGTGGTTGTACATCACGCTTGCCGTCTGCCGTTGCTGGTTTTCTCGCGGATACAGCGCCTCGGGTGAGACGAGGTGCGCGATGGAGTACTGGCCGCTCCAGTCTGGCGTCGGTGAGACGGTCAGGCGCGTCGAGACGGAGTCGATCGCATGGCCGTTCGGCGACGGCTCGAAGTGCCAGCGATCCTCGGTCGGCTCTGCACCGTGAAAGCCCGACAGCTCCAGGCGCGCCCATCGGTAGGTAAAGCCGCCGGTCAGCACGTTGAACGCTATGTGCGTCGAGTCCATCTGATGATGGCCGAGGGCCGCGATCGGATCTTCGCTCGCCGATAGCCTATGCGGATACGCTGTGGGCCCAATGGCCGGATCACCCACGGGCGCCGCGTAAAAAGAGAGCAGCGAATTCGGCGAGAGCTTTAGATCGTAGAGTGCGGCGACCTCCATGAAGAAGTCGTGAGGATGCTGACCGTCGACGATAGGCGCGCCATACGCGGTCTCGCCCTGCTGAAAGAGCTCGGGGTAGTTGCGATTGGAGATCGTTGCAGGCTCCAGCGAGAACATGGCGCGAAGCGTAATCTGGCCGCGGCTGCCAAGCGCGTGCTGTGCCATCGGCATGATCCAGTTGGTCGAAAAGAACGCGTCGCGATTGCGCGGAGCGTCAGCCTGCTGCTGGGTGTTCGCCACAAACGCATTGCCATGCAGCATCAGCCGCCAGCCGTCGCGCGACCCCATCCACATGGGCACGGGCGTGCTCGCGGGTTCGATGCTTGTACCGGATGAGCCGTGTTGCTGGATCGCTTCGATGAGCGTGTGCGCGGACATGACCTGCTGGCCGGAAGCACTGGCAGCAAAAACACACAGCGTTGCAATCGTAAGGCGCAGCAACATAGCTCTTAGCCAGACTACGCGAGCTTCGGCCGTAACCCCATAAATCCAGCTTTCTGCTGATATGCGTTCGCCAGCGCGCAAGCCTTCCCTTCCTCGTATAACGGCGCGAGAAACGTGATCGAAACCGGAGTTCCAGGGCCGCCGGCGTTGTTGAGCGCGCCATCCTCGGTGCTGGGCGGAGGCGGAGCATCGTCACCGCGAATGCCGTTCGGCACAATCACGGCCGGCTGTCCGCAGAGATTGGTTGCGGTCAGTTGCGTTCCTCCACTGGGCGCGACGATGACGTCGAACTTCGTGAAGAGTTCGTGCATCTGTGCGATTGCCAGCGTGCGCGCGCGCTGCGCCTGGATGTAGTCAACCGCCGGAGTGAAGCGCGCGGTGCGGAACTGGTTCGGCCAGTCAAAGGGCTTCTGGCCGGTGAGCAACGCGTCGCGGCCAGAGATCGTCAGCTCATCAAAGGCCGCCGCTGCTTCCGAGCTGAGGATGCTCAGCAACGCAGAGAAGTGGAAGTCCGGCATCTCGCAGGGAGTCAGGATCACGCCCATCGAGCGCAACCGGTCGAGAGTTGCGGCGTCATACTTTGCGTCGTAGGCGCGACGCTCAAACTGTGCCTTGTGGTCGGTCTCGCGCTTGGTGCGCTCGGCTTCGGTAAGTGTGGCGAGCTCATCCTTCGGCAGCGGCTGCAGTGTCGGTGAGTCAAATGCCGACTTCACGTAGCCGACGCGGAGCTTGCGGACGTCGATGGTCAGGTCAGCGTTGAAAGCGCCGCTGTGGACGCTCAGGTCCCGCCCATCCGGTCCGGAGATTGCGTGCAGCACCAGAGCGCAGTCCTCGACCGAGCGCGTGATCGGCCCAATCTTGTCCATCGACCACGAGAGCGCCATCGCGCCGGTTCGAGGCACGCGGCCGAAGCTCGGCCGCAGGCCCGTCGCGCCGCAGCGCGTTGAAGGCGAGGAGATAGAGCCGAGCGTCTCCGTGCCGATCGCGAATCCTACGCAGCCTGCGGCCACCGAACTGGCCGAGCCCGCTGAGCTCCCGCTGGAACCCTGATGCGGATTCCACGGATTGCGCGTGCGTCCGCCAAACCAGAGATCGCCCTGTGCCAGCGCGCCCAACGTCATCTTGGCGACGAGCACTGCGCCCGCTGCGTCGAGCCGCTTCACTACCTCGGCGTCCTCGTCGATCTGCTGATGCTCGAAGCCCGCCGCGCCCCACGTTGTGGGATAACCCTTCACGGCAAGCAGGTCTTTCGCGCCCCACGGAATTCCGTGCAGCGGACCGCGGTCGTGGCCACTGGCGAGTTCGCGATCGGCTTGTGTGGCCTGCTTCAGCGCGCGTTCGTCGGTGTAGGTGATGACGAACTTCAGCAACGGATCGTAACGGTGCAGCCGCGCCAGATACATCTTCGTTAGTCCGACGGAGGTGATTTTCTTTTGCCGCAGCGCCACGCCGAGTTCACGCACTGTGGCAAATGCCCAAGCTTCGGCTGCAATGTCTCCGTCTTCGGCTGCGCTCTTCGCTGCGGCGGCGAACTTCGCGATGCTCGGAGGCGGACCCAGCCGCAGTGGCTGCTGTGGCTCCATCGGTGGAGGTGTTGTGCCAGCGGGGATTGGGTTCGTCATCGCCACCGGTGCGACGCCGTTGGCGAGATACAGATCGCGCACGCGCAGCGCATTGTTGCGCTGATTGAGGACCCCGTCGAGCATCATCTGCTTCTGTTCGTCGGTGATGTGCACCGCTGCGATCACGGCAGCTGCGTCGATCATTGCGGGCGTAATCGCTGGCCAACCGTGCAGGTCTTCGCTCGATGCGCCTTGCTGCCTCGCGCCCGATCCTCCTGCCGCCTGCGGAGATGCGAGCGCCAGCAGGGCTCCGGGGAACAGTGTCTGTCCCAACCCGGCCGCAGTGCACACCGAGAGCAACGTGCGGCGGCTGACCGTCGCAGGGGAACCATTCGATGAATTCGACATGCGTGAGATTATTGCATCCGCACCACGAAAGACGATGCATTCCTACGGCGTACGTGCCACTTTGTGCGACGATGCTCGCATGAGCGAAGGCGCCGTCGAGACTCGGGTTGCCGGCGACCCGCCGCAGGAGCACCATCTTCAGCGTCAACTGCGGCTTCGTGACCTGGTTCTCGCGCAGGTTCTCACGGTCGTCGGCAGCTCCTGGGTTGGCCTTGCCGCGGGCCTCGGCCGCGCCCAGACGCTGGTGTGGCTGCTCGCGCTGGTCAGCTTTTATCTGCCGATGGCGGTCGCGGTCTTCTATCTCAACCGCGCGATGCCGCTCGAGGGCGGTCTCTACGTATGGGCGCGGCGAGCCTTCGGCGATGCACTCGGGTTCATGACGGCGTGGAACATCTGGCTCTACGCGCTTTCCAGCATCGCGACCATCCTCTTCCAGATCCCCAGCGAGTTTTCGTACATGGTTGGACCTTCGGCGTCACACCTGCCGGAGAGCCACACCTTTGTCTACTCGCTGCTCGGCGTTCTCGTCGCGCTGCTCGCCTGGAGTGCCGTGCGCGGGCTTTCGCTGGGCAAGTGGATTCATAACGTCAGCGGCGCGTCGATGATTCTCGCCTTCACGCTGCTCATTCTCGCGCCAGGGTGGGCGTTATTGCACGGACACTCCGTGCACTTTGCGCCGTTCACGTTCGAGTTGCCGCATACGGATAAGGAGTCACTGGCACTCATCGGGCAGATTCTGTTCGCGTCGTCGGGGTTGGAGTACATTGCGATTCTCGCCGGCGAAACGCACTCGCCTGCACGAGACATCAGCCGCAGCGTCGTCATCGCAACACCGATTGTCTTCGCAATGTTCATGCTCGGCACCGGCTCCGTGCTGGCGTTCCACAACGCGAATCCCGGCACGGCGATCAACTACATTGCGCCGATTCCGCAGACGTTGCGGCTCGCCTTCGCCGGCAGCGGCCTGGCGACGTTGATTGCGCGATTCACCATCCTGCTGCTGCAGATCCGCATCCTCGGCGCGTCGAGTTATCTCTTCACCGGAGTCACGCGCCTGCCGATGACCGCCGGATGGGACCACCTTGCGCCGCACTGGTTCACGCGCCTGCATCCACGCTTCCGCACGCCGGCGAACTCCATCTACTTCACGACTGCGGTAGTTGCAGCGATGCTCGTCTTCGGCTCGCTTGGTGTGCGGGCGGCTGAAGCCTTTGACGTCCTAAATAACGCTGCCACTGAGTTCTACGTGCTCGCCTACATCGCCATGTTCACCATCGGCCTTTTCGGAGCACATCATCTGCGCCACCATTTGCCGGGTTGGGTCATCGCATGGTGCAGTCTCGGCGCACTGACCTGCGTAGTCATTCTGATCCTCAACGCCTACCCGTTTGTCGACGTCGCCAGCCCGCTTGGATTCGCTGTGAAGATCGTCGGAACCGTAGTGGGCGCCAACATCCTCGGCTTTCTCTTCTACCGGCGCGCGGCCAATCGCCTTCGTTCCGCATCTAATCTCCGTGCCCGAACTTCCTGAGGTTGAAACCGTCGCCAATGGCGTTAATGCGCGCGTTCGCGGACAGCGCATTACGCGTGTCTGGACCAGCGGCAAACCGCAAACCTTCAAGTCACCGGAAGATGAAATTGTCGAGTCTCTCACCGGGACAACCATCGAACGCGTGCGGCGCGTCGGCAAGTCGATCGTCTTCGATCTCACACGCGCAAAGAAGCCGGCACCGCAGTTCCTCGTGCATCTCGGGATGACCGGGCGCCTGCTGGTCTCGCAACCTGATGTCCCGCTGCCAGCCCATACCCACGCTGTGCTCACGCTGGCCGACAAGCGCGAGATTCGCTTTGTCGATCCGCGCCGGTTCGGGCGGCTATCCGTTGTTCCGCTCGGCGGCAAAGACGGCAAGGGCTACACCGGTCCGGGCAAAGAGCCGACCACTATTTCGGCCGAAGACTTCGCGCAACTGTTCAAAGGGCGCAAGCTGGCGATCAAGGCTGCCCTGCTGAATCAGTCGATCCTGCATGGCGTGGGCAACATCTACGCGGATGAGGCTCTCTTCCGCGCAGGTATCCGTCCGCGCCGCGCCGCGGGCCGGCTTACGCGCGACGAGCTCGACCGACTGCACGCCGCGCTGCAGCAGGTGCTGGCGAAGGCGATTCAACTCGGCGGATCTTCAGTGTCGGACTATGTGGATGCGGATGGTGTGCGTGGATTTTTCCAGCTGGAGCACAAGGTGTATGGACGTGCTGGCGAGAAATGCTCCGTATGCAAGACCCCGCTCAAGAAGCTGACTGTCGGCGGCCGCACGACCGTCTACTGCCCACACTGTCAGCACTGAGTTGCGGCGCTCTAGCAGCGATTCAACGCCTGCTCCGCCGCAACCGCCGCGCCCACCACACGTGTCGTCTGGTTGTCCTCGACAATCTCCACTGAGTAGCTCTGCAGCGGGCTCATCTTTACCATCTGGTGCAGATAGTCCTTCAGCATCTTGAGGTCGAGAAAGCGCACGTTGTATCCGGTGATAAAAAACCTGCGCGCGCCCGCCTGATGAATCACGCTCGCGGTGGCGGCGGCCAAGGCCTTGTGCCACAGATGCTTGAACTCCACGCAGCGCGCATCGCTTCTGCGTTCCGCCGCCTCGAAGACCTCTTCAGGCTCCATGTCGAGGAAGCGCAGACGCATCGCGCGATGGCCCATGATGCCTTCAAGGTGGCCACGGCCCCCGCAGCCGCAGTAGTTCTCCTTGTCGTCGAGGGTCACGACTGTGTGTCCGCCCTCCCAAACGCCGTCCATGAACGGATAGCATCCATAGCCGATGCCGGTGCCGATCGACCACACGCGCACCTGCTGCTCCAGTTTGCCGTGTTGCGAAGCGAGCCCGGCCGCCACTGCATCCGCGTCGTTCAGAATCGTGACCGGAATCTTCAGGCCGCGCGACTCCAGCGCGGCGGCCACGAGCTCCTGAATCCGAACACCCTTCAGTTGCGGAATGTTCGGCGCTTCTTCCACCACGCCGTTGCGAATCAGCCCGGGAAGCGCGACACCAACGCCCTTGAGCTTCGACTCATGACCCTTCCCCACCCTCAACACGAGATCGCAGATGCCGCTTACCAGCCCCTCGGCTGGCAGTTCCACCAGCGAGTCGTCATCTTCTTCATCGGCTGGCGCTGGACCCGAAGGATAGGACAGCAACGTGGCCTGAAGCTTGTGCCCGACGACCAGGCCCGCATAGACACGTTCGGCCAGATTCACCCCGATTGCCTCAATCGGCTCGTTCGTTTCGAGGTCTGATGTACTGCGCTCTGCCATCGCCCGGCTCCTTCGGGCCCGCGGCCCTTGGATACAAACCATACGCTGCAAAAAGCCAGCAACGCCTAAAACTAGTGACGGTAGCGTGCTGCTGGAACACTCGTCAAACGGCTCCGGCGCATGCGCCGCGCTTCCCTCTTAGTCCAGTTTCGTGACGCGGTTCAACCCGTTGAACGCCGCCACTTTGTAGCACTCTGCCAGCGTGGGATAGTTGAAGACCGTGTCCACGAAGTACTCCAGCCTGCCACCGAGGGCCATCACCGCCTGCCCGATGTGCAGCAGCTCGCTCGCACCTTCGCCGATGATGTGCACGCCGAGAATCGAGTGGTTTTCGCGGTTGAAAATCAGCTTCAATCTGCCTGTCGTATCGCCGCGAATCTGCCCGCGCGCAATCTCGCGGTAGTAGGCCACGCCCACCTCGTAGGGCACATCCTCTTCCGTCAACTGCTCCTCGGTCTTGCCGATAAAACTGATCTCGGGGATGGTGTAGATGCCGTACGGATAGAAGCTTGGGTTCGACACCACACTGTCATCGCCGAACGCGCGCGCCGCCGCAATCCTTCCCTGCTCCATCGAGACTGAGGCCAGCGACGGGAAGCCGATCACATCGCCTACCGCGAAAACTACGGGCTGCTTCGTGCGAAAGTCTTTGTCCACCGGAATGCGTCCGCGCGGGTCGGCGTCGATGCCCGCTGCAGCAAGATTCAACTCGTCTACATTTCCCTGGCGCCCGACGGCATACAACAGCGCATCGCCCTGCAACTTCTTCTTCGACTCGAGGTTCGCGACGACCGAGCCTTCGCTCTCTTCGACCGACTCGACCTCTTCGTTCAGCCGCATCGTCACGCGCGCATCGCGCAGGTGATAGCTCAGTGCCTCGACGATCTCCTGGTCGGCGAACTCCAGCAGCCGCGGACGTCGCTCGATCAGCGTCACGCGCACGCCCAGCGCCGCGAACATGCAGCAGTACTCCACGCCGATGACTCCGCCGCCGACGATGATCATGGTCTTCGGCAGGTTGGGCAGGTTCAGCACCTGGTCAGAGTTGACGATCGTTGTGCCGTTGATGGGAACCTTCGGTGAGCTCGCGGGCTTCGTGCCGGTCGCGATGATGACGTTCTTGCCTTCGTACACGGTCTGGCCGCGCGTGTTCGTCACCTTCACATGCGTCGGATCTTCGAAGCTCGCGACGCCCGTCAGCACCTCGACGTTGTTGCGTGAGAGCTGCGCGTCGGTGACGTCGATCTCCGTCTTGATCACGTGCTGCACGCGGAAGGCAAGATCAGCCATCGTGATCCGCTCCTTCACGCGATAGTTCATGCCGTAGATCGACTTGTAGTTGTAGCCCGAGAGATGCAGCACTGCCTCACGCATCGTCTTCGACGGAATTGTGCCGGTATTGATGCACACTCCGCCCACTACCTCGCGCGCTTCGATCAGCGCGACTCTCTTGTTCAGCTTGGCGCCATAAATCGCGGCACGCTGTCCTGCCGGTCCGGAGCCAATGACGATGAGGTCATAAGGATTCGCCATACGTCGTTGTTTGTGCTCCCCGTGAGAGAAGATCTCCGGCACATCCTTAGAACCCACCATGCCAGGATGTTGATCCGGCTGTGCCGTTGTCTATCATAGCCCTACGCGAATCCAAGGCCACGCATGCAGCGACCCGGATAAACTGGTGGGATGCTCCGTTGTGCAATCACGGATGGCACTGCATCGGGGTTCGTAAACAGCGCGCAAATTAATCGGCTGCAGAATCAGGTGCGCCGCTGGGCTGCCGACGGGATCGACCTCATTCAGCTTCGCGAGAAGAGCCTCGACGCCGGCGCTCTGCTCGCGCTCGCCGAAGCTGCACAGCGGACGCTGCGCGAGATGCAATCGTCAGCGAAACTCCTGATCAACACGCGCGCCGACGTCGCCATCGCTGCCCGCGCGCATGGCGTCCACCTCACCTCTCACGCTGACGAACTCACGCCGCAGCAGGTGCGCGAGCTCTTCACGCACGCGGGGCTTCCTGCACCCATCGTCAGCATCTCCTGCCACACGCCGACTGAGATCGCCCGCGCCCGCCATAATGCCGCCGACTTCATCCTCTTCGGTCCGGTCTTCGAAAAACGCGTCGACGGTGAACTCGTAACGGACGGCGTGGGGCTCGAGGCTCTCGCGCTCGCCTGCTCCATCGCGCAAGAGGTTCCTGTGCTTGCGCTCGGCGGAATCACCAGCGAGAACGTCGGTGCGTGCCTGGCCGCAGGAGCCGCGGGCGTTGCAGGCATCCGCACTTTCCTCTAGCGCTCGCGTATCCGCCGCGGCTCCTTGTTCCAGTTCTCTCGCGAATCTAAAATAGAGACATGCTGATTACGCCTGCCCAACTCGCCGATGAGTCGCTCTCGCTGAACGAGAGCCTTGCCGAGGGCGTGATCGACTACGCCCCCGACATCCGCCAGATCGGCCCGCTTGTCCTCACAGGCAAAGCCGAGCTCATTGTCGAGCACCGCGGACCGAAGGAGTTCGTCGAGGACATCCGGCTCCGCGCGCACTTCGAGGGCAACTTCGAGCTGCTGTGCGCCCGCTGCCTCGAGCCCGTTCCGACCCCGTTAGCAGGCGACTTCGATCTGATCTACCGCCCAATCAGCGTCGAAACCGAGGCCGGGGAACACGCGATTACCGAAGATGAGACCGAAATCGGTTATTATGAAAAGAGCGGCCTTCTGCTGGAGGACGCCGTGCGGGAACAGGTGTTGTTGAGCCTGCCCGGTCGCGCGCTCTGCCAGCAGGAGTGCAAGGGTCTTTGCCCGAAGTGCGGCGCCAATCGCAACCTGGCCGACTGCGGCTGTGGTGAGGGTCTCGCGGATCCGCGCTGGAATGCGCTGGCCGGGCTCTCCTTGGGCAACAAGGCCTAGCGCACAGAGTTTTGCAGCACCCAAGTTTCCCAGCCGTGCGCGTAAGTGCTGCGGCTGCTTAGTTTGAGAGGACTTCCATGCCTAATCCAAAACGGCGCCACAGCAAGCAGCGCACCGCCAAGCGCCGCAGCCACGACTTTTTGACCCCCACCGGCGTCTCCACCTGCCCGAGCTGCGGCGAGCCCAAGCGGCCTCACACCGTTTGCGCGAAGTGCGGTGAGTACAAGGGCCGGGCGGTCGTTGCAGCCAAGAACGCTGAGTAGCTCGGGAGTCACCCGGCAGAGACGCCGAGGCTCCTTTCGGCTCACATCTTCTTTACACTCCGCAGTTAGGCTCACATCAGAAGCGCAGAGCGCATGCCGATAGACATCGTTCTCGATGGCATGGGGTCCGACAAGGCCCCTGACCCTGAGATTCGCGGGGCAATCCTGGCTGCCCGCCATCTGGACGTTCGCGTCCACCTGGTCGGCCCAGAGGATGTGCTGCGCCCAAAATTGCGAGCGGCGCTCAAAGAGCAGAACGGCCAGGCCGGCAACCCGCTCGAGGCGATCGGCAACACACTTGAAGCCTTGACCGATCCGAACGGCCGCAAGCGCAAGCGTCCGGCAGTCTTCCTGGTCCAGGCCAGCGAGTGGATCAGCATGGAGGACAAGGCGGCGCTCGCCGTCCGCTCCAAGCGCGACAGCTCCATGCGCGTGGGCCTCAAGATGGTCCGCGAGGGCAAGGCCGGGGGTTTCGTCACCGCCGGCAATACCGGCGCCGCGATGGCCACCGCCAAGATGGTGCTTGGCTCGCTTCAGGGCGTTGATCGTCCTGCGCTCGCTACGGTTCTCCCAACCTCAGCCGGTACCCCTTGTGTCCTGCTGGACGTTGGCGCCAACGTCGATTGCGACCCGAACAACCTCGTTCAGTTCGCGATCATGGGCCACATGTACGCCAAGGACGTGCTGCACGTCCCTAACCCGCGCCTCGGCCTGCTCTCCATCGGCGAGGAGGAGACGAAGGGCAACACGCTCACTCGCGACGCCTTCCCGCTCCTCCGCGACCTCGGGCTGAACTACGTCGGCAACGTCGAAGGCCGCGACCTCTACAACGGCAGCGTCGACGTCGTTGTCTGCGATGGCTTTGTCGGCAACGTCGCGCTGAAGACCAGCGAGGGCCTCGCGAAGATGGTCACCTCCTCGCTGCGCGAAAGCCTCAAGGCCACCGTCACGGCGCAGATGGGCGCGCTGCTGAGTCGCAAGGCCTTCTACAACTTCAAGAAGCGGATCGACTACTCCGAGTACGGCGGAGCTCCGTTGCTTGGCGTGCGTGGCGTCTGCATCGTCGGCCACGGCAGCTCCAACGAGCGAGCCATCATGAATGGCATTCGCGTCGCGGCCGAGTTCGCCGAGGCAGACGTGAATCATGGCATCGAGAACGCTCTCCGTCACCGCTGATCTCACGCCAATTTCGCTGATTTCCTGACGTCATTCGCAGCTATCATCAAAGCCAGGAACTTGGATCTCCATGGCATCGAACAAACATCTTGAGCCACCCCCGGCTTCAACGCGTGATGCCGCCTCCTTTGAGCTTCTGCGCGTCTGGATCGCAGAGCAGGGACAGCACGTCAGTCTTCGCTCCGGCGTGTGGGAGGACCCCTTCGCATGGGGAATCGTGCTCGCCGATCTCGCGCGCCACATCGTGCACGCCGAGTCGCTGGCGCGCAAAGACCTCGACCGGGAAGCGTTTTTAAAGCGCATGCTGGAAGGCTTTGCGGCCGAGATCGAATCGCCCACCGACGACCCCGAAGGGCAGCTCACACAGTAGTAACGTGGCTCTCCAAACAAACGCAGCGCGCGGTACATCACGCGCGCTGCTACATCACTCTGGCTACGCGTTCCAGCTCCTGCTGAATGTGCTCCGGCTTGCATCCCATGCCCTCAATCGTGGAGGCCACGCGGCGTGCCTCCTGCGACGAGATGCCGTAGCCACGTCCGCTCAGGAAGCTGGTTAGAATCTCAGCAGCCAGGAACGAATCCAGATTGCACTGCAAAAGCTCACTACGGAGTCCCATCAAATCCGATGGCGTAAATTTCTCCGCGGCAAAACGATCGTCGAAACGGTCGAAATCACTCACAGCGCATTCTCCCTTCGAGCTACCTAATGTCCCTTGGGGTGCAGCGGCCCGACTCTGTTGATGGCCCTGTTCCTCTGGCCCGATTTCTATTGATGGCCCAACTTCTATTTGCTTAGAGCGAACATTGGCTCGGCGAGTTGTCAGGGGAATCAACGAAAACACGCGTGAACAGCGGAGATCTGCAATCCCTTGCATAGCACGAGAGTCTCTACGCGTTATCCTTCTTGTATGCCGTCTGCTGTCACTGCCGCTCGCGTTCTGGATGGCGTCGCCATCGCCTCCGAGATCAAGTCCGAAGTCGCGCGCGAGGTTCAAGCTGCCCGCAACTCCGGCTACACTCCTGGCCTCGCCGTCGTGCTCGTGGGCGAGAACCCCGCCTCGCAGATCTACGTTCGCAGCAAGATCAAGGCCTCCGGCGAGCTCGGAATCTACTCCGAAATGCACACGCCTCCCGCGAGCATCACGACCGAGGAACTGCTCGCGCTGGTCCACTCGCTCAACGCTCGCGAGGACATCGACGGCATCCTCATCCAGCTCCCGCTCCCAGAGCATGTGGACACGAGCCGTCTTCTCGAGGCCGTTGTTCCGGAGAAGGACGTTGACGGCTTCCACCCCATCAACGCCGGCCGCCTGCTCAGCGGCGCGCCGATGGACACAGTGCTCGCGCCCTGCACGCCGGCAGGCATCATGGAGATCCTCAAGCGCAGCGGCATTCCCATCAGCGGAGCGAACGCCGTCGTCGTCGGCCGCTCCAACATCGTCGGCAAGCCCATCGCCGCGATGCTCATCAACGCATCGGCCACGGTTACCGTCTGCCACTCGCGCACACACGATCTCCCCAAGATCACGCGCGAAGCCGACATTCTCATCGCCGCCATCGGGCGCGCAGGCTTCGTGCACCGCGACATGGTGCGCCCCGGCGCCACTATCGTCGACGTCGGCATCAACCGCCTCACCGGCGAGGCCGAGTTCTCACGCTTCTTCCCGCCCGAGCACCCCGATCACATCATCCGCCGCGAAGGCTTCAACAAGCGCGGGTCTACAGTCATCGGCGATGTCGACCCGGCAGCCTTCGCCGTCTCCGGCGCCTACACACCGGTGCCCGGCGGAGTCGGCGCGCTCACCATCGCGATGCTGATGTCCAACACCGTCAAAGCCGCTCGCCTGCGCCGCAACCTTCCGGCGACTCGCCGCTAACGCATGCTGCGCGTCGGTCTCACCGGAGAACTCGGCAGCGGCAAGTCCACCGTCGCACAGATGCTCGCGGCGCACGGCGCAATCGTTCTCTCCTCCGACGAGATGGGCCGCGCCATGATGCAGCCCGGCAAGCCGCCGTTCACCCAGATCGTCGAACGCTTCGGTCCCGCCATCCTCAACACCGACGGCACCCTCAACCGTCACGCCCTCGCGAAGCTCGCCTTCGACCCGAACAACCCTCGCATCGAAGAGCTCAACGCGATCATTCACCCCGCGGTCATCGCCGCGCAGGCCGAGAAGGTCGCCGAGATCGCACGCACGCAACCCCATGCCATCGTCGTCATCGAGTCTGCGCTGATCTTTTCGACGAAGCACACGCCCGAGGGAGGCTGGCGCTCCCGCTTCGACTGCATCGTGCTCGTCACTGCGCCCGACGAGATCAAGATCGAGCGCTTCATCCAGCGGTCGCATCCGGCTCCGCAACCGAGCGCACCTCCGCGACGACGCCCGCCGCCGCCTCGAAGCCCAACGCGCCACGGTCCCGCCAGACATTGCCTTGTTCCATCGAGAACAACAGCTCTCTCGCGGATCTCGAAGCGAACGTGGAAGCCTTGTGGGGCCTTTTACTCGCTATGGAACGAGCCACTTAGAAGCACTCTCCGATCAAAGCGGACTACGACCCACTCAGGGCCTGAATTTCGCACTTCGACAATCTTTCCTCGGACTGCCTCAGGCGCTTTGATACCCTTAAGACTGCACATTCCCAAGGAGACATCAATGGCTGCTACCGCAGTTCTGGAACAAACCCTGCCCTACAAAGTTGCTGATATTTCGCTCGCCGACTGGGGCCGCAAAGAGATCACGATCGCCGAGCAGGAGATGCCCGGGCTGATGTCCATCCGCGCCAAGTATGCGCCGTCGAAGCCCCTCAAGGGCGTGCGCGTCACCGGCTCGCTGCACATGACCATCCAGACCGCCGTCCTCATCGAGACACTTGTAGCGCTGGGTGCAAAAGTCCGCTGGGCCTCGTGCAACATCTTCTCCACGCAGGACCACGCCGCTGCCGCCATCGCCGCTGCCGGCGTCCCCGTCTTCGCCTGGAAGGGCGAGACGCTCGACGAGTACTGGTGGTGCACCGATCAGGCGCTCCGCCACGATGGCGGCCTCGGCCCGCAGCTCGTCGTCGATGACGGCGGTGACGTCACGCTCCTCATCCACAAGGGCTACGAGCTCGAGAACGGCGACCGCAGCTTCGTCGACGGCAAAGCCGGCTCGGTCGAAGAGTCTGTCATCCAGAAGCTCCTCAAGGACATCCTTGCCGAAGATTCGCAGCGCTGGCACCGCGTCGCGAAGGACTGGCGCGGCGTCTCCGAGGAGACCACCACCGGCGTCCACCGCCTCTACAAGATGCTCGAGCAGGGCAAGCTGCTCGTGCCCGCCATCAACGTCAACGACTCCGTGACGAAGTCGAAGTTCGACAACCTCTACGGCTGCCGCGAGTCGCTCGTCGACGGCATCAAGCGCGCCACCGACGTCATGATCGCCGGCAAGGTCGCCGTCGTCTGCGGGTACGGCGACGTCGGCAAGGGCTCGGCGAAGTCACTGCGCGGCCTCGGCGCGCGCGTCGTCGTCACCGAGATCGACCCCATCAACGCCCTGCAGGCCGCGATGGAAGGCTTCGAGGTCACGACCATCGAGGACACGCTCGGCCGCGGCGACATCTACGTCACCACCACCGGCAACGTCGACGTCATCACGCTCGAGCACATGCGCCAGATGAAGGACCAGGCCATCGTCTGCAACATCGGCCACTTCGACAACGAGATCCAGATGGCCGAGCTCGAGGCGTCCGACGCCACGCGCCTGAACATCAAGCCCCAGGTCGATCAGTACACCTTCCCCAACGGCAACGCGATCTTCGTGCTCGCCGAAGGCCGTCTCGTGAACCTCGGCTGCGCCACCGGCCATCCGTCGTTCGTGATGTCCAACAGCTTCTCCAACCAGACGCTCGCGCAACTTGACCTCTGGGCCAACAAGGACACCTACAAGCCCGGCGTCTACATCCTGCCGAAGAAGCTCGACGAAGAGGTCGCGCGCCTTCACCTCGAGAAGATCGGCGTGAAGCTCACGACGCTCTCGAAGAAGCAGGCCGACTACCTCGGCGTTGCGGTCGACGGCCCGTACAAGGCCGAGCACTATCGCTACTAACAACCCGAAGCAAAGCAGGAGAGAAGGCCGCCAGCATCTGGCGGCCTTCTCAGTTCAGCGGCGTTCCTATTTTCTACTCGTCGATGATCACGTCTTACTGCACGTTGCCGTTGTGCTTGTCGCGATAGATGCGCTTCGACTCCTGGTTCTGCTGCGCGGCCAGCGTGTGGCGGTCCTGCGCGGTCAGGTGACCGTTGTCCTCGGCGCGCATGCCACGCTCTTCCTGGTTGATTCCCTTCTCCTGGTGCTCGAGTTTCGCCGTCTCACCAGCCGTCAGCTGTCCGCTCTTCACGCCCTGCGCGATGCGCCCCTGCTGATCTCCTTTGCGGGCATTGATGTGGTGGCGCTCATAACTATTGGTCTGCGCGGATCCAACTGCAGGAAGTGCAACGAGAACAGTAGCAAGAACAACATGGATTGCTTTCATGACTGTCTTCTCCCGTGTTACTCACCGCGGCTTCGATCGTGCTGCCGCTGTGATACGGAGAAGTGGACACACGCATCCGCGCGCAGTTGCGAAGAAGTCTCAAACTATATTTCTTTTCGTAACCGCAACTTCTATTTATGGACTGTGTAAGCGGTCACTTTACATCGGCCGAAGGCGGATCATAGTCGTTCGCCGTGATCGCATCCACACCCGGCATTGAAGGGTTCGGATGATCCACCAGCACGACCGTACGCACTGCACCCGCTGTATAGCTCGTCTGCGCCCCCGTCATCAGCGGCAGCGCCTGGTTAGTCGGCGCCGTTCCCGCAGGGACCACCACCAGCGAGTACGTCCCGACGGGCACCAACACGTATCCGGTCGACGCGCCGAAGGCGACACCTGCGCGCACAGCCGCCGTCGCCGTCAGCCTTCCACCCGAGGGCACCATGTACAGATCCACATTGCCCGCACGCGTTGCCGCGTCGATCACCCGCACCGCGACGTCGCCTGTGGGCGCCGGCGTCGTCTGGTCCGCATAGATCGTCTCCTGCAGACTCGCCGCAACGTTGGTCACTACCGCCGTGTACTGCTTTCCCGCGACCAGCGGCGTATTCGACGCGATCAGCATCTGCGTCGTATTCGCCGTATTCGCGCTCAGCCGCACGGTTCCCGGCGTCAGTGGAACGTACGTGCTCGCCGCGCCAAAGTCCACGCCGTACGCCAGCGCCGCTCCGCCGGCATAAAAGTCCATGCTGCCTGCGTCCGGCGAAGCCGCAATCACCCGCACCTGCGCCACATTCTGTGGAGTCATATCGATGCTCTGGCAGCCCACCATCAGCATCGCTCCCACCGCCGTCGCACCGACGCACAGACGCAACCGCCGCGAAGATCCCGCGCGCACGGAACACACATCCATCCGTTCAGCTAATGGGGAGGTGGAAGAAGTCACTCGATCCATTTTACCCGCCTGCCGCGCCTTCTCCCACACACAGGAATCGATAAAAACTCAGCCCTGAAAGATCAAAATCTGCCGCAATAGCGCATCTCCGGGGCCTCTTTCGCCACCCAGTCCAGCGCCTGCAACGAGAGCCCTACTTCGCCTTCTTGGCGATAATCTTGTCCGCAATCTTGTCGTAGGTCGCCTTGGGAAGTATCCCCTTGGTCACCAGCTGGTTCTTCGAGCTGTACGGCCTGCCGTCGATGATCCGCTTCGCATAGGCGTCGCCGATCCCTGGCAGCGTCTTCAGCTGGTCCGCAGTCGCCGTGTTGATGTCCATCAGATCGTCGGCAGGCGCAGGAGCCAGGACATGCGGCGACATCAGCGCGACCGCCGGCGTCCCCGCCGCCAGCACACCCGGAAGACCAATCAGGAGCCCGAGACAGCCATACGACAGCAGTCGATTCCAACGTGACATAGACCCTCCTGAGGGATGAACTTCGCCAGCGCCGGTCAGGATACACTTCTGCTCAACTAAATGACCAACTTGGAGAAGAGATGCGAATTAGCCGCAGTCTGTTGTTAGCCACCACCCTGACATTTACTGCAACGTTTGCCGCGCAACAATCCGCTCCAGCCGCGCAAATACAAGCCCCACCCCTGCAAGGCGGACCGGCGGTTCCTCCGCCGCCCACCGGAGCCGTTCGCATCTCGGGGGGCGTCATGGCCGGCCAGTGCATCAAGCGAGTTCGGCCTGAATACCCTTCGGACGTTGTGATACAGGGAACGGTCGTGCTTCGCGCGATCATAGGCACTGACGGCAGAGTTCAGCAGCTCTCCGCTATCTCTGGCCCGCCAATGCTTCAGAACTCCGCAGTCGATGCGGTACGGCAATGGGAGTACAAGCCGTATCTGCTGAATGGCGAGCCGGTGAAGGTTGAAACGACTATCACCGTGAACTTCAGACGCTGATCTCTGATCTCTGTATCTCTGCCCTTACACCGGCACCGGAACGCCGCGCCCGGCTTCCGTCTTCACAATCTGCCCATCGCGCATGTGCAGAATGCGGTCGGCGATCGTCGCCGCCTCCGGATTATGCGTAATCATCAGCACCGTCTGGCCCAGCTCGCGGCTTGAGACGCGCAGCATCTCCAGCACTGCATCTGAGTTCTGCGTGTCGAGATTTCCGGTCGGCTCATCCGCCAGCACAATCGCCGGTTTTGTAATCAGCGCCCGGGCAATCGCTACCCGCTGCTGCTCGCCGCCCGAGAGCTCATTCGGCAGGTGCTGCAGGCGCCCCTTGATCCCCAGCAACTCCGTCAGGTGATCGAGCAGGCCCCGGTCCAGCGGCTTGCCCGTGTCGGCGATGTCATGCGCCAGCTCGATGTTGTCCCCGGCCGAGATCGTCGGCAGCAGGTTGAACCGCTGAAACACAAACCCGATGTGCGCCCGCCGCAGCTTCGTCCGCTCCGCGTCCGAGAGCCGCGAAAAGTCCTGGCCGCGAATCGTCAGCGACCCTGACGTCGGCGAGGTCAGCCCGCCCAGCACATAAAACAGCGTCGACTTCCCCGAACCTGACGGCCCCACAATCGAGACAAACTCCCCGGGCTCCACGGTAAAGGTGACATCACGCAGTGCCGGAACCTCCAGCTTGCCTGAACGGTACGTTTTTCCTAGATGGCTGGCTTCAATAATCGGAGGCATGGCGCAGGTTCAAGTCTATCTCAGCACGCCTGCACTCACGCCGACGCAGCGATCACTCCCGGCACCGCAATCTCCTCCTCCGGGTCCACGAAGCTCATCCTCAGCCGCACACTCACCCAACGCGGAGTCAGGCATCGGGCTCCGCGCAGCGCCCGCTCGTGCGACCGCAGCACGCACAACTCCGTCAACGCCCGATGACTCACCTCGGTCATCTCCAGCCCCGCCTGCGCGAGCCCGCAATAGAACTCCACCATCGTGGCCAGCTCGACCTCGAAGCTGTACTCCACCGCTCGAGTCCCAAAGCGTTTGTAGGCCACCGTGCAACAGCCGCACGCCACCAGCACCTTGTACAGCCGCGGCAGGATCGCTCCACGCTCTTCGAGCGAGAGGGTGTGCACTTCAATTACGCATCCGCACGAGTCCGAGGTCCGCGGCATCATCATCAGACCTATCGGCGCTCGCGCGCAGTCAATCACCCGTGTCCCACAATTCGACTCAATCTGACGCACCGCAGGTAAACTCGCACACATGATCCTCGGCCTCGGCACCGACATGATCGAGATCGCCCGCATCGAGCACTCGCTCAACCGCTACGGCGACGCCTTCCTTCGCCGCATCTACACCCCGGCCGAGATCGCCTACTGCCACCAGAAAAAGAAAAATTCCGCCGAGAGCTTCGCCGCCCGCTTTGCCGCCAAAGAAGCCGCCGCCAAGGCCCTCGGCACCGGCATCAGCCGCGGCGTCGCCTGGTGCGAGCTCGAGGTTCAGCGCCTGCCCGGCCAGCGCCCCACCCTGCACCTCTCCGGCCGCGCCGCCGCCATTGCAGCTCACCTCGGGGTCCGCCACCTCGCACTCTCGCTCTCCCACACACGCGAGCTCGCCATCGCCATCGTCGTCGCCGAAGACTGAGAGAATCAGAGATGAGAGAACGGAGATCTGATCTCTGATCTCTGTTCTCTGCCTTTCCCTCGCTGTTACGATGAAACCGAGGTCCCACGGGAGGTTTTGCTTGCCCAGTCAGACTGAGGTCCGGTGGTCGCAGCTCAAGGTCGGCAGCATCGTCCTCGTCTCCTCGCTGCTCCTTTGCCTGCTGCTCTTCCTTATGACCAGCGCCGCCGGCATCGCTTTCTTCCAGAAGCGCATCGTCGTCCACTCCTTCTTTGACAATGCCTCCGGCGTCAAAGAAGGTGCTCCCGTCTCGCTCGAAGGCGTCACCATCGGCGAAGTCGCTCACGTCCAGATCACCACCGACCCAGCGCGCAGGCTCACGCCCGTCGAAGTCACCATGAAGCTCTCGCCGCGCTTCCGCGGGTCGCTGCACAAGGACTCCGTCGCCTACCTTGAGACCACCGGCGTCCTCGGCGACACCGTCGTCGACATCAGCAGCAAGAACGCCACCGGCCCTGAGATCCGGGGCGGCGACGAGCTCCCCACCAAGGACGTGCCCTCCATCCAGGACGTCGTCGCCTCCAGCCAGGCAACCATCCAAAACCTCAACTCGATCATGCCCAAGCTCAACGACATCGCCACGTCGCTCGATAGCAACAAGGGCACCGCGGGCAAGTTCATCAACGACCCGCAGCTCTATAACCGGGCCGTCGACACCGTCAATCAACTGCAAACCCTGGCCGCCAATCTCAATAAGGGCAAGGGCACCGCCGGCAAGCTGCTCACCGACGACTCCATCTTCAACAACCTCAAGGACACCACCGCGCGTCTCGACTCGCTCGCCACCGGCCTCTCGACCGGCAAGGGCTCCGCCGGCAAGCTCCTGACCGACGACACGCTCTACAACAACCTCAACACCACGCTCAACCAGGCCAACGCCATGCTCGCCCAGATCAACTCCGGCAAGGGCGGCCTCGGTCTGCTGATCAAAGATCAGGCCTTCGCCGACCACCTCAACGACACCGTGGCCAAGCTCGATCTCCTCCTGACCAACGTCGACAGCGGCAAGGGTACGCTCGGCAAGTTCGCCACAGACGATGCCGCCTACGACAACCTCAACAAGCTCCTGGCCAACGCCGACCAGCTCGTGACCATGATCCGGACCGACCCCAAGAAGTACCTGACGATTCATATGAAGATCTTCTAGGCGGCGCCGGTTCCGTCCCGGCCAGCCCCGGCCCCCGCAATCGTTTTCCGTTGTCGATCGACGAAACTTCCGGCTATCCTGTCTCGTCCCACGAGCACCACTCAGTCTTGTCGTCCCAGAAGGAGCCGCTCGGAACCCCCGGCGACCCGCAAAATCCAGCCACCTCTGTTTCAAGGAGACCTATGCGCACGCTTGTCATTGCCACACTGCTTGGGCTCGCCGCTCCGCTGTGTCAGGCTCAGGAACTTCCGCCCATTCAGCTTGAGGCGGCAGCTTCCGTAGACCTGGGCTCAGCTCCGACCAAGGTTCCCGTCAAACCCGTCGCCTTCGATGTCAACGCGATCGATAAATCCGCCGATCCCTGCCAGGACTTCTTCCAGTACGCCTGCGGCAGCTGGAACAAGGCCAACCCCATACCCGCCGACCGCGCCGCATGGGGCCGCTTCGCCGAGCTCGGCCAGTACAACAACTATCTCCTCTACAAGGATCTCGTCGCCGCTGCAGAAGCGCCCAAGTCGCCGCTGCAGAAGAAGTACGGCGACTACTTCGCTGCCTGCATGAACACAGAAGTTCTCGACAAGCTCGGCGACCAGCCGCTGATGCCTGATCTCAAGGCCATCGACGAGCTCTCCAGCGTCAAGCAGCTCCCTGAGTTCAATGCCAGGCAGGACCGCCGCGGTGGCGGCGCCTTCTTCGCCGTTGCCGTCACGCAGGACCAGAAGGACTCGAGCCAGCAGGTCGCCGCAACAGGCCAGGGCGGCTTGACCCTCCCCGACCGCGACTACTATCTCAATGACTCGCCGCGCTTCCAGAAGCTTCGCGAGGGCTATGTCGCGAACATGGTCGCCACCTTCCAGCTCCTCGGCGACTCGCCCGAGAAGGCCGCGCAGGAAGCCGCGAATGTCATGACCATCGAGACTGCGCTCGCCAAGGGCTCGCTCGACCGTGTCGCCATGCGCGATCCCGCGACGCGCTATCACCCGATGTCCGTCGCCGACCTCCAGGCCAAGACTCCTAACTTCGACTGGGAGACCTACCTCAAGGGCATCGGTTTGCCGGAGGCGAAGACGGTCGTCGTCACCAGCCTTCCCTACCTCGCTACCGCCGACGCCGAGATCACCGACCAAAACCTTCCGGCCATCAAGAGCTACCTTCGCTGGCACGCCGTGCACAGCTCAGCGCCGCTGCTCAGCCAGAAGTTTGAGGACCTGAACTTCGACTTCTTCAATCGCACACTCGGCGGACAGAAGGAAGAATTGCCGCGCTGGCAGCGCTGCACCTCGATCACCGATCGCGCGCTCGGCGAGGCCGTCGGTCAGGACTGGGTCAAGCAGAACTTCCCGCCCGCTTCCAAGGACGCCACCGAACGTCTCGTGAAGGCGCTCGAGGCCGCCATGGCGCAGGACCTCCAGACCCTGCCCTGGATGAGCCCCGAGACCCGCGTCGAGGCTAAAAAGAAGCTCGATGCCATCGCCGACAAGATCGGCTATCCCAACCAATGGCGTGACTACTCCACGCTTGAGGTCAAGCGCGACGACTTCTTCGGCAATGCACAGCGTTCGTCCGTCTACGAGCGTCACCGGAACCTTGCCAAGTTCGGCAAGCCCGTCGACACCATGGAATGGGGCATGACGCCGCCGACCGTCAACGCCTACTACCAGCCTTCGCAGAACAACATCAACTTCCCTGCCGGGATCCTGCAGCCGCCGTTCTATGACGTCACCAAGGACGCTGCCGTGAACTTCGGCGGCATCGGCGTCGTCATCGGCCATGAGATGACCCACGGCTTCGACGACCAGGGCGCGCAGTACGACCCCAAGGGCAACGTTCGCATGTGGTTCACTCCAGATGACCTCGCCAAGTTCAAGGCGCGCAGCGAGTGCTACGCCAAGGAGTACGACGGCTTTGAGGTCGCCCCGGGGACAGGCGTCGACCTCAACGGCCATCTGACACTCGGTGAGAACTCCGCCGACAACGCCGGCATCCGCATCGCCTTCCAGGCCCTTCAGAACACGCTGAAGGAAGAGGGAGACAAGGCAGCGCCCGGCTACGTCGACGGCAAGCGCGACGGCTACACGGCCGACCAGCGCTTCTTCATCTCCTTCGCGCAGGTCTGGTGCGGCACGGAGACACAGCAGGCTGCCATCAACCAGGCCAAGACCAACCCGCACTCCACTGGCGAGTGGCGCGTCAAGGGCACCGTGCAGAACTTCGACGAGTTCGGCAAGGCCTTCGGCTGCAAGAAGGGCGACCCGATGATGCCCGCCTCCGGCGGCTGCCGGACCTGGTAACACCTGGGCGACTCTTCATCACACTTACCCAAAGCCCCGGACTCGCTCCGGGGCTTTGTTTTTCTCTCAAAAACTTTCCAGCTCCCGCTTACAGGCCCCGCGTACCCTCGGCCATTTGAAAACCCGTCTGTGAGAATTGGCAGAAACCCTCGGAGGCCACTACAATCAGACGAAGGTTTGTACTCTCTCCAAGATAGGTTTCTCCGCAGGCCGGCGATTGTTCGCCGAGCGGGCTGGGGATAAAGGAAGCACATGAAGTTGAGTTGGTTCGGCCGGCTGGCTCTGGCCCTGTTTGCGTCATTGGCTCTGGGACTTGGCATGTCGGCATGTGGCGGTGGCACCATCGCCTACCTCTGGGTCCTGGGTCAGCAGTACAACCAGATTGCCTCATTCAAGGTTGACGACTACACCGGCAATCTCACCCAGACGCCTCATCAGCCCTTTGCAGCGCAAGGCGCAAACCCCATCACGATTCTGGTAAAGAGCGGCGGTCGGTTCGTCTATGTCCTCAATCAGGGCAGCGCCGACACCCCAACCTCAGACAGCGGGGACGCTGGCGTTGCGGTCTTCTCGGTGGGCGGCGACGGTACCCTCAACTTTCTGCAGAGCTATCACAGCCAGGGCTTCCAGCCCATGTGGATGCAATTCGACGCCACAAACTCGTATCTCTACGTGCTGGACAAGTACTCGCCGAACTATAAGAACTCGGGCAATGGCTCCATCACCGCCTTCTCGATTGATCCGACTACCGGCCGCCTGACGCTGGTACTCAACACGCAGTCGGTTCCGCCCAACAGCCCCGCACCCACCTACTGGGAGGTCGGACAGAATCCGCTGCAGATGAAGCAGGCCGGCAGTTGCATGTTCACGGTCAACACCGCGGATCAGTCCATCACACCCTACAGCCTGGGCGGCGGCGGACAGCTCGTCAACGTCACCACCGGAAAGATCGCGACCAGCGCCGTCAACATCTCGTCGATCAACGGCAACGGAAGCTACGTCATCCTGACCGACAACGGCAACAACACGATCCTTCCGTACTCCATCGGCTCCAGCTGTGCCCTCAGCCTCACCCTTGGCGGCGTGACGCAGAACCAGCCCGGGACCTCGAATCCGACCCAGTCCTTCATCTCCAACAACAACAAGTTCCTGTACATCCTCAATCAGTCGACGACCAGCACGACCGTGACCCAGCCGTTCAGCTCCATTACAGGCTTCCTTATCCAGCCGAACCAAAGCCTCTCCTTCCTCACCGGCTCTCCGTACGCCGTCGATGCCGGTCCGGTCTGCATGGTTGGAGACCCGACCAACAAGTACGTGTATGTCTCTGCTCATAACTCCGGTCAGGTCACTGGAAAACTCTACGACGCCAATACCGGCGAGCTCTCGCAGCTTTCGCGCGGCTCCACTTTCTCCGCTACCGGGCTGGCCGAATGCCTGGCCATCAGCGGTGCGGTCGACTAGGAGCCTTCCGTGTCTTTCGCCCGTCACCAATCTTCGGATCACCCGGCTCCAGCCGGAACTCACACGGCGCCACTCAGTGCGCCGGCGCAACGGAAGCACATGACGTCTAAAAAGGGAAGCAAATTGATGTACAAAAGAGCGCTCCAGGCTGCGATGGCGGCGGGTATTTCGGTAGCCATTGGTCTTGGCGCAACGGCCTGCAGCCGTGACTACGTAGCGGATTACGTGTACACCGTCTCGGCCTCAGGTCCCAACATCAACGCCTTCGCCGTGGACTACCAGTCCGGCATCCTGACCCAGGTCACCGGCTCGCCCTTCCAGACCGGCTTCAAGCGCGAGACCACCCTCGTCCCCTCGCCGGACGGCAAGTACATCTACGTGCTCTCCGGCTTTGAGGACTCCGCTGTCGAGGTCTTTGCTGTCGGCACCGACGGCAAGCTCTACGGCCAGAAGACCTATACCCTCAGCGGCGGGACCTACCCTACTTCGATTGCGGTCGACTCCGCGGGCAAGTTCCTCTACATCACCTTCACCTACCAGCCCGGCTTCACGCCAGTCTCACCCGGCCCGGGCGGCGTCGCCATCTTCCCCATCAATAGTGATGGCACGCTCGGCACGCCCGTCTCCATCAACGGCCAGCCGTTCCTCGCCGTCGGCAACAACCCGGTCTCCATCACGGTGACTCCGGCCATCTGCTCGCCCACCCCCGTCATCTCGACGAACACCGCCTGCACGGGGTCCAGCGGCGCCGGCAAGCAGAATGTCTTCGTCTTCGTAGTCGACCAGGAGCCCTCGCCCAACGCGACGGTCCTCGGATACGCGCAGAACACCTCCACCGGAGCGCTCACCCCGCTCTCGGGCACGAAGTTCAACGCGACCCTCAAGACCTGGCAGGGCTACCCCGCCGGCGTAACTCCCAGCGCCATCGCCTCGGATCCAACCGGCCGCTTCGTCTACGTCACTGACCAGACCGCCAACCAGATCTACGGCTATACCATCGACAACCAGATCACCGGCAACCTCACCCCGATGGTCTCCAGTCCCTACGGCACAGGCCTCTTCCCCGTCCAGCTCGTCATCGATCCGCGCGGCAAGTATCTCTACGTCACCAACTTCAATAGCGGTACGGTCAGCTCCTTCGCCATCGACCAGGCCAGCGGCTCGCTCAGCGGTGTGGCTGCTGCCGGCAGCTTCACCACCGGCACGCGTCCCAACTGCGTCACCATCGACCCGGCACTGGGCATCTACCTCTACACCTCCAACTACCTCGACAGCACCGTCTCCGCCGGCCAGCTCAGCCCCAACACGGGCGCGTTGCAAACCGTAGCGAACTCGCCCTTCACGGTCTCCTCGCTGCCGGCGTGCATCGCCTCTGTTCCCAACGGGCCGCACTCCTTCCAGCTCGCGAACCCATAAGCAACACGCAACCTCGCGAAGCGCTCCGGCCCGCCGGGGCGCTTCGCTTTTATGCTCCAATAACCTTATGTCTCACGCCTCCAGCTTCAACTTAGGCAGCGTCACGCTTGGTGGCGGCCCGCTGTTCCTCATCGCCGGCCCCTGCGTCATCGAGTCCGAGCCGCACGCCCGCCGCATGGCCGACGCCATCCAGCGCATCGCCTCCGACCTCCGCATCCCGTACATCTTCAAAGCCAGCTACGACAAGGCCAACCGCACCTCCATCCACTCCTTCCGCGGCCCCGGCATCGCAGAAGGCGCGCGCATCCTCCGCGGCATCGCAGAGTCCAACCACCTCCCCGTCCTCACCGACATCCACACCTCCGAGCAGGCCGCCGAGCTCTCCGACCGCCTCGGCCCCGTCGACGCCATGCTCCAGATCCCCGCCTTCCTCTGCCGCCAGACCGACCTCCTCATCGCCGCCGCCCAGGCCGCCGCCACGCCCAACCGCGCCATCAACGTCAAAAAGGGCCAGTTCGTCGCTCCCTGGGACATGCGCCACGCCGTCGAGAAGGTCCGCGAGTCCGGCAGCCCCCGCGTCACGCTCACCGAGCGCGGCGCCTCCTTCGGCTACAACAACCTCGTCGTCGACATGCGCTCCCTGCCCATCATGCGTGCCATGGCGCCCGTCGTCTTCGACGCCACCCACTCCGTCCAGACCCCCTCCGCCGCCAACGGCGTGTCCGGAGGTCAACCTGAGTTCATCCCCGTCCTCGCCCGCGCCGCCGTCGCCGCCGGCATCGACGGCATCTTCCTCGAGGTCCACGACAACCCCGCCGAGGCCAAGTCCGACGGAGCCAACGCCCTCCACCTCAACCGCCTCCAGCCGGTTCTCGAGACCCTCCTCGCCATCCACGCCGCCGTCCCCCCCGCCGCGCAATAAGAGAGAAACCCGCGCACGCAACAAAAAACGGCCCCCTTTTCGGGGGCCATCTGCCTTGGTGTGCTGGGAGGGCCTGGCGCGAAGCCGTTTCACCTGCGGCTCGCATCGGCCAGGACGTCTCTTCTCTCCAAAGCCGTCCGGCCAGCCATCGGCACTATTGATTGAACGATTCAAACCGCGAAAAGACAGCTGGAAATCCTGTAGATCCAGCCACGGAAACCCTGTGAAAATCCTCTGAATTCCTACTTCGTCGAGACCTGAACGATCTTTAGCGCCGGCGTCTTCTGGTCCCAGCTATCGCCAACTCCCTCAAAGATCAGCCGGAAATCCGCGCCCGCGCCCGGAGCCAGCGGCGCCGCGCTCAGCGGCTGGGTGTCCACATACGGCTGCCGCGTCCGGATAACCGACACCGGCGCCGTCAGCGTCTGCGGCGACCCGCCATCCATCCCAAACACCGCCTGCACCGTCACCCCGGTCACCGTCTGGTTGCCATGGTTCACGATGTGCCCATCCAGGTAGGTCGAGCGCCCGCCCGACAAACTCTCCGACTGGCTCGGCTGCAGATTCGTCAGCTCCAGGTTCGCCGCATAGGCCGCGCCCCCCGCCGGTCCGGAGCCTCGCCTCCCCATCACCAGCAACGCCACGATAACGACCACCACCACCACCGCCGCAATCGAAACCGCTGCTGTGGGGAAGCTCTTCTCCCGCGGCGGCTCCTTAAACAGCGGGTCGCGGGAGCCCGAAGAAATATTTGTCTGCTCAGGCATCACGAGCGATTCTATACTGCACCATATCTCTCAAGAGCTTTCTTGGTTCGGCTTCACTTTGGCGGAGAAACACGTCGAACCTCTGGAGTACCTTAGGGCGAGGTCCTTGATGTCCAGGCAGACCAGCTCCGCCAGTCTTCACATCCTGCAGCCGCGGGCATCCATTCCCGGCGGCACTCGGCAGGAGCGCGAGCGCGAATTCATGCGCCAGGAAGGCCCTCATCTCATCCGCGCTGAGCTTGACCGCATCCGCCCCGTCCCCGCGCCCAACAACCTGCTCAATCGCATCTGCCAGGCCGTCGACGTCCTCTTCAACCGCGGCCACGTCTACGTCGAACGCCGCCACCGCCCCTAGGCAGCATCGACATACCTCGTTTGAACGCTGTGTCGGCCCAGAAATTTGACCGTCGTCATCCTGAGCCGTAGGCGAAGGACCTCTGTATTTCGCTCTCCGCAACCCTACGCGAAGCTCGCCCTCTTCACCTTCTGCCGGAAATCTTCGCCGCTCATCTCCACCACCACGCACATCTCCTGCAGCCTCGACCGCATGCGCTCGCCAATGCGATCACCCAGCGTCTCCTCGCGCACCGCCGCGCGCGCCGCGTTCAACTCGCTTCCACCCGGCGGCAGGTTCGCATAGTTCGTCGTGATGATCGTCGTCCGCCTGTCGTTGTAGCGCGTGTTCAGAATGTGCGCGACCGTGTCCCACACCCAGTCCGTCGGCTTCGACGCGCCCAGCTCATCGAGCACCAGCACCTCCGCGTCGAACACCGGCTGCAGTATCTCCAGCTCCGTCACCTCGACGTTGCGGTTGTAGCTGTTCTGCACCTGCTTCAGCAGATCGCGATAGTCGTAAAACAATCCCTTCGCTCCGCGCTCCGTGATCAGCGACTGCAGGATCCCCACCGCGAGGTGCGTCTTCCCGACGCCGATCGATCCGGTCAACAGCAGACCGGTCCCGTCGCCCGTCGGCAGATACTCGCGCACAAAGTTTCTGGCGTTAACGAGTGCCTTCGCCTGCGAGCGATCACTCCACGGCAACTGCGTCTCGAAACTCTCCAGCGTGCAGTGCGCATAACGCTGCGGAATCCGCGCCTGCTCCATCATCCGCACCAGCCGCCGCTCCGCGCGGCACTCGCACGGCGCAGCCACACGCAGCCCACCCGGCCGCTCCACCACGCGCAGCCCCGAACCCTCGCAGATTGGGCAAACTTCAGCCATCGGTCTCTTCAGTATCGCAGCCACAGCGCACCTCGCGCCTCTGTGCGAATCTCGCCACCAAAGAGGAAAGCCGCGCACGCCCGTTATTCCTCACATCTACAATGTGCGCAACCACGGTTCCCATTCAGCTTGCTGAATGGGATGGGAAGCCGATGCCCTACAGCCTCGTCGTTCGCGGTCTGCGCCACACCTTCGCCGATCTCAAGACGCTTCTGGCGAAGGCCACACCGGCGCGCTCCGGAGACGAGCTCGCCGGCATCGCCGCAGCCTCCGCCGAAGAGCGCGTCATCGCCCAGATGACGCTCGCCGAGCTCCCACTCCGTGCCCTCGCCGCCTCGCCCGTCATCCCCTACGAAACCGACGACGTCACGCGCCTCATCCTCGACTCGCACAACACGCCCGAAAGCCAACTCGCCTTCGCCCCCATCGCCGATCTCACCCTTGGCGAATTCCGCGACTGGCTGCTCTCCGACCAAGCCACCGGCGAACGCATCGCCGCGCTCTCACCCGCTCTGATGCCCGAGATGGCCGCCGCCGTCTCCAAACTCATGCGCCTGCAGGACCTCGTCACCGTCGCGCGCAAGATCTCCGTCGTCACGCGCTTCCGCACGACCGTGGGCTTGCCCGGCCGCCTCTCCACACGCCTTCAGCCCAACCACCCCACCGACGACCCCGCAGGAATCGCCGCCAGCATCCTCGACGGTCTGCTCCTCGGCTCCGGCGACGCCGTCATCGGCATCAACCCCGTCTCCGACAACGTGACATCCGTCACCACCCTGCTGCGCCTCATCGACCAGGTCCGCACCCGCTACGCCATCCCCACGCAGAACTGCGTCCTCGCCCACATCACCACGCAGATGCAGGCCATGCAACACGGCGCTCCTCTCGATCTCCTCTTCCAGTCCATCGCCGGCACCGAAGCCGCGAACGCCTCCTTCGGCATCACGCTCCCGCTCCTCGCCGAAGGCCTCGCCATGGCGCGCGAGCTCCATCGCACCAACTCGCCCACACTCTTCTACTTCGAGACCGGCCAGGGCAGCGCGCTCTCCGCCAACGCGCATCACGGAGTCGACCAGCAAACACTCGAGGCCCGCGCCTACGGCGTCGCACGCGCCTTCCATCCCTTCCTCGTCAACACCGTCGTCGGCTTCATCGGTCCCGAATACCTCTACGACGGCAAGCAGATCCTGCGCGCCGGTCTCGAGGATCACTTCTGCGGCAAGCTTCTCGGCCTGCCCATGGGCTGCGACATCTGCTACACCAACCACGCCGAGGCCGACAACGACGACATGGACGCTCTGCTCACCATGCTCGGCGCCGCCGGCGTCAACTACATCATGGGCGTCCCCGGCGCCGACGACATCATGCTCAACTACCAGAGCACCAGCTTTCACGACGCCCTCTACCTCCGCCGCCTCCTCAACCTCCGTCCCGCGCCGGAGTTCGAAGCCTGGCTCGACGGCGACCACTTCAACGAACTCCAGCGTCTCGGCCTCCCTTCGACTCTCTTTCTCTCGGAGACCACACCTTGAACAATGTGCAAACTCGCAACCCGGAAAACTGAAAACTGCAAACTGTTGACTGAGAACTGAAAGCACAAAACACTGGCATCCGCTTGCTCAGAACTGCACAACTCGAAACTCGCAACTGAACGGAACCTTTATGCGGACCACACGATGAGCAACGAGCTGGAACACCCGCGATCGCTCACCTCAGCACGCACCTCGCTCGGCCTCACCGGTCCCGCCATTCCCACGCGCGAACACCTTCGCTTTCAGCTCGATCACGCCCTCGCCCGCGACGCCGTCCATACGCAGCTCGATGTACCGTCCCTCGTCCGCGGACTCCAACAGCGCGGCCTTGAAAGCCTCGTCGTCTCGAGCGCCGCCCAGACCACGCAGGACCGCGCGAACCTACCTTCGCCGCCCCGACCTTGGCCGAACTCTCAGCCTCAACTCACGCCGTCTCCTCGAAGCCAACGCGCCGCCGCGATCTCAGCGTCACCAGACATCGTCTTCATCCTCGCCGACGGCCTCTCCGCATTCGCTCTCGAGCGCCACGCCCTTTCCCTCCTCGACGAACTGCTGCCCCAACTGGCCCCTGGCCCTCTGGCCCTTGGCCCTGTCATCATCGCCACCGGCGCCCGCGTCGCCCTCGGCGACGAGATCGGCCAACTCCTCCGCGCCCGCATGGCCGTCGTCCTCATCGGAGAACGTCCCGGCCTCAGCTCGCCCGACTCTCTCGGCGCCTACCTCACCTGGCAGCCCCGCCCAGGCCGCACCGACGCCGAGCGCAACTGCATCTCCAACATCCGCTCCGAAGGCCTCAGCTACTCCGCCGCGGCCAGCCGCATCCTGTTCTATCTACACGAAGCCCGCCGCCTCCAAACCACAGGCATCGCTCTCAAAGAAGGCACTTCTCCCGGCGCTCGCACATCCTCCCGGCCCGATTTAAGAGTGCATCCCCTGTGCGCGGATAACCCCTTTGTTTGAAGACTTTGCAGACCACGTAATTTGCAAGTCTACTGAAAACAGAGACTTTGCCCATCTTGACGTCAGTTAGGTCCAAGCCTAAGTCTCCTATCATCTAGACTTTGCGCAAAAACTGACGGGGGAGGGGTACCCTCCCGGCGTGATAAAATGAAGGAAGCACCTGAAGGCCCGGGAGTCGGGCCCCAAGCATGCAGCGCGACAGGCACATCGATGTCAGGAGTTGAATTTTCCGCCCTGGCAAGCGAACCGTTCTGCGGCGGGTTAGCTACGAAAGGATTCACGCCATGCCCAAGGAAGGCATCCACCCCAAGTACGAGAAGACCAACGTCCGCTGCGCCTGCGGCAACCACTTCGAGACCCGCTCCACCCACAAGGGTGACATCGTCCTCGAAATCTGCTCCGCCTGCCACCCCTTCTTCACCGGCAAGCAGAAGCTGGTTGACACTGCCGGACGCGTCGAGCGCTTCCGCCGCAAATACGCCGCCGCGGTTGAAGCCAAGAAGTAACTCGAACACACGATCTAAAAAAGAAGGCCTCCCCTCCACGGGAGGCCTTCGCTCTTCTTCCCTCGCTCCGTCTAGTAAGGTCGCCAGTAGCGCGGACCGTAGTAATAGGTCGGTGGCGGCGGAGCGTAGTACATCGGCTGCGGCACGTAGTAGGGCTGCGGTACATACACCGGCTGCGGTGCCGACTGCACCACGATGACCTGCGGTTGCGGCGCGGCATACGCCTGCTGCGCATACTGTGGCTGTGGAGCGTAGCCCTGTTGCGGAGGAGCATACTGCTGCTGCTGTGGCGCTGCGTACTGCTGACCGAACGCCTCGTCTGCAGTCATGTACCCCTGGTCCACCATGTTTTCCTTATGCTGCTCGATCGCCGCAGTGCGCCGCTCAATCAGTGCAGGCTGCTGATAGTCCTGTTCCGCTTGCGACGGGATGCCAAAGTCATCGAGCACCTTCAGCGTAAGTTGTGTCTCGGGCTTCAGCGTTGGCCGCGGGCCACGCCGCGGAAGGTTGATGAGGTCGATCGGCCACAACACAGGAATCAGCCACTCGATGGTGTCGCGCACAGGATGTCCGGTGCCGTGAATGCGTCCCTCACTGTCGACGGGATACTTCGGCACTGCAACCACGCGAGCGTTAATGGGAACGTTCGTGTCCGGCTGAATCATCAGCCGGTCGAACCGCAGCTCCATCCAACCCTTGCCCACGAAGTGGCCAGGATCCTTGTACTCCTCGAAGTGACCGATGAGGTAGCTTCCATAGGGAAACACAGTCCGGCTATACGCCTCGGTGTGACTCAGCGTACACATGACCGGATCGCCGATGGCCTCGGTCTTCGAGGAGATCTTGTCCGAGACAGTGCATTTCAAAATTGAGCCTGCGGGGACAAGCTGTTCGGCAGAAGCGATAGAAGGGTTAGCGAGAAACGTGGCGGCAGATCCAGCAACGAGAAGGAGAGAGAATGAAAATAGGAGCTTGCTCTTCATGGGAGACCCCGGGGGTTTACTCGGGCTCAACTTTCAAGAGTCCGGCTGATGTTGCGCCTGCAACGTAGCGACACTCAGCTGGCGAGTGCGCCGGCCCCATCGAAGCTTCCGGTGGAAGCCGATATCCAAGAATTCCACAATCATGCGCTCGTTGTATTTGAGCGTCAATATTTAAAGTGCATTTCGGGCATGACAAAATTGTGTCGACACACGTCTATATCGCATGCGGATAGACCGCTAACATCAACACAATTCAACTGCTTTCGTCTATTGACGTTAGTCGCCAAAATCATCCGCCATTTGTTGCATTCGGCGAGGAATAGTCACGCGAGATATCCTCGTATCAGAGAAAGTTGCTGTGGATAAGAAGTGGACATCGACGATTGAGCGTGAGATGCCGGGCGATTCAAGCGTTCCCGCGGAGTTGCATATCGGCAGGGTGCGCATCGCGCCTGCGACCGTTCTTGCGCCAATGGCTGGCGTGACGGACACGGTCTTCCGCCGCTTCATCAAGAATGCGTCGTTATACTCTGCCGCGGAATCGACAGGTAGCACGAGTGATGTCGACGTCGAGACCTCGAACGAGATCTCCGGCTGCGGTCTCATCATGACCGAGTTCACCTCCGCCGACGGCCTGAGCCGCATGCGCGAGAGCAAGCGCAAGCGCTACCTCACGTACTACGACGATGAGCATCCGATCTCCGCGCAGATCTTCGGCTCGAATCCCGAGACGCTCGCCGAGAGCGCACGCATCTGCGAGGACGCCGGCTTCGACATTGTCGATCTGAATCTCGGCTGCCCGGCGAAACGCGTCGTGAATTGCAACGGCGGAAGCGGTCTGCTGCGCGATCTTCCCGCAATTCAAAAGATCTTCGAGCGCGTGCGCGCTGCGGTGACGATTCCCTTCACCGTAAAGTTCCGCCTGGGATGGAACGACTCGAATATCGTGTGCGTGGATCTCGCCAGGATGGCCGAGGACTGCGGTCTCAACGCCGTTGCGTTGCACGCCCGCACACGCGAGCAAGGCTACTCCGGCGAGGCGCGCTGGGAGTGGATCGCCGCCGTGAAGGACGCCGTGAAGATTCCCGTCATCGGCAACGGTGACATCCGAACACCGGAAGATGCAGTGGCGATGATTGACGCCACGCGCTGCGATGCCGTGATGATTGGCCGTGCAGCGCCGGCGAATCCCTGGATCTTCCGGCAGATCGCACAGTACACGGGTACAAAGCACGCCACTGGAACCGGCGTGTACCAGAAGCCCACCGAGATGGATCGCTATCGCATGATCCGCGACTACTTCGAGCGGCTGCTGCACGAGATTGCAGAGCACCCCGAGGTCGTAGCCCCCGCGATCAGCGATGAGGCGAAGCGGCAGAAGCGCGATCACGAGAGCGCACAGCGCGACGCGATCGGCAAGATGAAGCAGTTCGCAAGCTGGTTCACACACGGCGTTCCCGGCGGAGCCACGCTGCGTCGCGAGATCTTCGAAGCGAAGCGCGGCACCGAGGTGATGGACCGCATCGAACGGTTCTTCACTGCGAAGATGGATGAGCCGGCCGATCAGCCGCCGCTCGAACCCGATGAGGAATTGAACGCAGCGCCGGCCTGGATGGGCTAAGACGGCTAGCGCCTGTTTAGAGCGGCAAGGACCTCCTCCGTGCTGCGCACGCGTCCGATCACGGGGAAGATGTTCTCTACAGGAAATCGATGCAGTTCAGCGGACAGGCTCGACATTGCGTCCTCGACAAAGATGAGTTCGTAACCGCGTTCTGCCGCATCGCGCGCTGTTGATTCAACGCCGAAGTTCGTCGCGATCCCTGCCAGGATGACAGTGCGAACGCCGCGCCGCCGCAACTGCAGATCGAGATCTGTTCCGTAGAACGCTCCCCACTGACGCTTTGTCACCAGCACATCGCCAGGCTGAAAGCCCGCTTCTAACGCAAGCTCCGATGCCTCCGGCGGAGGCGGTGTCGCCGGCCGAGGCCGTGGCTTGTCCGCAATCGGCGACAACGTCTCTCCAACCTGCACACGCACATAGACGACTGTGCCGCCGCATTGCCGCATTGCAGCCGCAAGTGCAGCGGAGCGCTCAACGACGTCCGCTGCGGCGTGCGGCGCTGTCTGACGAGCAACGATCGCGTTCTGCAGATCGATCAACACCAGCGCGGTTGTCGCCGGATCAATTTCGAGATTTGGCATTCACACTCTTTCCGCGTTGGGATTGATTACGACTTCACTGCGCCTTCGACCTCGTTCCATTCGCTCTCGCTGAGATGAAGGTCTGCGGATTTCAGGTTCTCTTCAAGATGCGCGACGGAACTAGTGCCTGGAATGGGCAGCATCACGGGCGAGCGATGCAGCAGCCACGCGATAGAAAGCTGCGCAACGGATGCTTGGTGCCGCTTCGCAATCTGGTCGAGCTTGCCGCCCGGCTGCGCGAGCCTGCCTGAAGCCACCGGGAACCATGGAATGAAACCGAGCTTGTGCTTTTCGCAGTAATCCACGACCTCCTCGCTCTTGCGCGTCGTGAGGTTGTACTCGTTCTGCACGCTGACGATCTCGACGATCTTGCGTGCCTTCTCGATCTCCGGCACGGATACCTCGCTGAGGCCGATGTGGCGAATCTTTCCCTGCTCCTGCAGCTTCTTCGCCACACCGAGCGATTCCTCTACCGGCGTCTTCGGATCGATGCGATGCAACTGCCAGAGATCGATCCGATCCGTCTTGAGATAACGAAGGCTCATTTCGATTTGCTGCGTGAGGTATTCGGCGCGGCCCACCGGTGCCCACTTATCGGGTCCCTGGCGCGTGAGCCCGGCCTTCGTTGCAACCACGAGACCGCGCTTGTAGGGCGCGAGCGTCTCACCGATGAGAACCTCGCTGACAGCCGGGCCATAGGAGTCCGCGGTGTCGATGAAGTCGACGCCTAACTCCACAGCGCGGCGTAGAACGCGCTTGCACTCCTCGCGGTCCTGTGGCTCACCCCAGATGCCCTTTCCCGTGATGCGCATCGCGCCGAAGCCGAGGCGATGGACCTCCATGTCGCCGCCGAGTTGGAAGGTGGTTGCAGTTTCCGTTGCTGTCGCCATGGCGAATTTCTCCTTGCGCGGTTCGATGCGGAAACCGCTGTGGAGGACGCAGAGGATTTACGTTGCAGTAAGAATCCGCGCAAAATGGCTGAAATCAGCCTCTGCCGCCGCTCCTGCGCCAGACGACGCGAATCTGCTGGCGCCAGCGTTCGTCAAGCGCGAGCAGATTCCACTCCACGGCAGGCGAGAGATAACGCAGCACCGTCTCTGTTGCAGGATGGATGTGCAGTGCAGGCGCAACGAGATAGAGACGCGGCGGCAGCGGCGAGAGTTCCACGCCGCGGAAGTAGCCGTGGCGCTGAAACTCGCCGAGGCCGGTGTTCGGGTCCGCAGTCTCGCGATGATGATGGCGCACGCGAATCCAGTAGTCGAGCCCCTGTAGCGCGAAATGAAGATCGTCCTGCGCCTTGAGCTCAAGCACCGCGAGCCTGCCGTCTGCAGTCACTCCAAGCAGGTCGAGCATGCCGCGATCGCTCGCGCCGGCGATGGCCGGCACCTGCGTGTAAACATGTTTGGGATCGAGATGCGGAAGCACGCGCGAGGAGTGCGCGTTGGTGTCATCGTGAGGCAGCGGCTCAGCATCGACGCGATTGCCGCGTGTATCCGGATCGGGATCATTAGCAAATAGACCAGTGGGCAGCGCCGTCCCGCGAGATCGAGTGTGGGCGAGGCTGCGCGTGAGCGGCGCGAGATCGTGGCGCAGCACCGATTCGAGCCAGCGCTCCGGCGCAGCGCGGTAGAGCGGGTCCTGTACGGGATTCATAGCAGACGCTGCAGGTCTGCCGCGCAGCGGAAGCCGTGAGTGCGCCGGGCCGGATGCGGCCGAACCGATGCGGCGATGCGGAGGGACTGCGATCTTACGTTCGATGCGCGGTGTCGCCCGCCTGCGCTCGAAGAGCTCGGTGACGCGCGCGTGAATTTCTTCGCGCGTCGCGGGTGTCAGCGGCAACTCGCCCTCGCCCGTACCGAAGGTGATCTCGAGCGTATGCGCGAAGCTGCCCGGCGCGAGGCTGATGCGGGCTCGCGCGAACTCCAGCCCATGCAGCAGGAATGCGAGCTCGGAGGTGCTGCGCAAACGCTGCTCGACGCGTGCGTGATCGTGCTGCGGAACGAGCTCCATGACCTGCTCGATGGCGCTGGAGAAACGCTCTGCCGCAGCCCCGGGGTCAGCATGATGGACGAGTCGCGTGCGTAAATTTCCCGTGTCTGCAAGGTCGCGCGCGAGCAGCTCTTCACTCGACGCATCCAGTTCGAAGAGTTCCCACTGCGCAGCGTCCTTGTTGAGCCACGCCATGCGCGAGAGTGTGAGCGCAGCCGTGCCGCGCGGCACGACGACCTTCAGTCCCTGATACAGGCGACGTCCGCCTGCCTGCTCGCGGCAATAATGCAGCCACAGAATGCCGAGCGTGAGAATGCCGTCGACAATCGCCGCGCTCTCGTGCTCGCCCACGCCGATGACGGCCCACGCCTGCGATCCGCGCACTAACATGCCGCGTGCATAGGCAGGACCAAAGCTGCGCTCCAGGTCCATCGCCGTGCGAAAGCCTTCGATACTCCAGTCGGGAAGATTGCGAGCGAGGACTCTTTCGAGCAGACGCTGATAGCGCGTGCGTGCTGCATCACGTGTGGTCGGTGTGCGGCGCTCGAGCGCGCTCACAAGTTCAAGCGTCTTCGGCTGCGCGTGACCCAGTCGTTTGGCCGAGAGGCGCAGACCGTTCGCACGCGCCGTTACAGCAACGATGTTCCGCACTACGTTGCGCTCGTCGTTCCAAAGATGCAGCGAGCATCGGCCATGTTCTGTCGAGAGCGAGTGCTTCGCTGTGCGCAGATCGAAGAGGACTTTGCCGTCCTCGAGCACAGCGGCCTCAGCGTGCTCTTCGAGGAACTCTGAGATGGTGGCGGCGATCTGTTCTGGCGATTGCGAAGCGGAGTTGTCCGCGGAAGGGGCCCGGTGCGGAGGCATGGTTGGAGCGTATCACTCGTTGTGCAGCGAAGGCTCTACCACCCTCGTTGCGCGCGCAGATGCGTGATGTGCGCGACGTGATGACGGCTGTGCCAGGCATAGAGGAGCGCCACCACGTCAAGCCTTTGCACCCCGCTCTCACTGTGGTTCCACGTGCGATCCCACTGTGGGCCCTCCATCGAATTCAACAGCGCAACCCAGCGCGCATGCACGCCTTCGAGAAGATCGAGCGACCACGGAATGGGCATCTTGTGATCCGGCAGCTCGGCGAACGCGGCCTCGTTGTAGCCGTTGATCTGCGGCTCGTCCTCGGTCAGCGCGCGGCACAGTCGATGAAAGGCTGCCATGTGGGAGTCGGCAAGGTGGTGCACAACCTGCCGCACAGTCCAGCCGCCCTCGCGATACCGTGTGTCAAGCTGCTCTTCATTGAGCGAGCGGACCGCCTCACGAAGTTGTTCTGGCATCTCTGAGATAGTGAGGATGGCGTCGCGACGGTCCTCAGGAGTGATGCTCCTGGGTGCAGTGAAGCGGCCGATGGGATAGCAGGGATCGTTGGCTGATAGCTCGTTAGCAGCTGGCATAGGCTCTGGTTGCGATTGTAAAACGCCGTCGTGAACATGACGTTAGTCTTGAGCAGAGGAAAGGATTCTTCAACGATGCCGAAGGCCGGCCTGACGCTTCTACTTGCCAGTACGCTTGCAATTTGCGGATGCTCGCATGGAAATCCGACTCCTGTAACAAGCTCCGCAAGCCAGTCGGCCGCCGCTGCCCAGACCTCCGCCGCCACGAACAATGCTCCTCTGCAACCGGGCGAGCCCTTTGTCGGCTTCGACCGCAATGATTATCCCGGCGACGAGACGATGTCGTCGATGCGCAGCGTCTTCAGCTTTACCGGATACTGGCTCACGAATCCCCCGGGCGAGAATGCGAACACATGGACCGGCAAACGCGAGCTTCTGCGCTCACAGGGCTGGGGCTTCCTGGTGTTGGCTAACGGCAAACTTGATGCGGAGATTCTGAAGGCGAAGAAGCATGGAACATCGCCGGCTGCCCTTGGAAAGAGCGATGCAGCGAATGCAGTCGCCGCGGCCAGGCGCGAGGGCTTCCCTGCGCAGACGATCATCTTCCTTGATCAGGAGGAGGGCGGCCGGCTGCTCGATGAGCAGGCGGCCTATCTGTTGGCATGGACCGAGGCGGTAGCTGCTTCTAACTATCGTCCAGGTGTGTATGCGAGCGGACAGCGCGTTCAGGACGACCCGGGAGTTTGGATCGACACGATCGAGGACATTCGTGCACGCGTGAAGAAGAGCGGACTACATGAGGTCGCCATCTTCGATGCACTCGATCAGTGCCCTCCATCGCCGGGCTGCACGATTCATGCGAAGCCTCTGAGCGCGGCGCCAGACCTGAACCTGACGGCGTGGCAGTACTCGCAGTCGCCGCGGCGGCCGGAGATTACGCAGAGCTGCGCCGCAACCTACGCAGCCGACGGAAACTGCTACGCGCCGGGATTCTCGCAGGTGTTTCTTGATATGGACGCTGCCGACTCCGCCGATCCCTCGCACGGGCGCTGAGGATTATTGCTGCGCGTAGAATCGCAAGATGGCGGCAGCTTCGCACGGGTTCCCGAATCTCTACGACCACAAACGATATTTCTTTGAAACGCTTGGACTGAGCGAGCGCCTGCTGGAGCGTTGTCTTGGCGAAGCTCTGAGCGCGGGCGGCGACTTTGCGGACCTGTACTTCGAGGCGGTGACCTCGACGTCGCTGGGCATGGACGAGGGCATCGTAAAGACCGCCGCGCAGGGAGTGAGTGTGGGCTGCGGCGTGCGGGTGCTCAGTGGCGAACGCACAGGCTTCGCCTATACCGACGATCTCAGCGCGGAACGACTGTTGAAGGCGGCGCGCACGGCTGCACTGATCGCCAGCGGGCCCCAGACCACGCGCGTCGCGGGATTTCAGCAGACCCGCACGCCACAGCTATATCCGGTTGCGGGTTCCTCTGACGCCGAAATCAGCGCGAAGCTGGAACTGATTGCGCGCGCCGATCGCGCAGCGAGGGCGTTCGATCCGCGCATCGTGCAGGTGCGCGCCGGGTTGAATGACGAGCTTCGACGGATTCTTGTCGCAGCTTCCGATGGAACATTCGCATCGGACACGCAACCGCTCGCGAGACTTGAACGTCGCAGTGATTGCGAAAGACGAGCACAACACTGCACGCGGCTCAAGCGGCGGCGGCGGACGTGTGACTCTCGACTTCTTTGCCGGCTCGAAGAGTCCGGAGCACTTTGCAACCGAGGCCGCGCGTACCGCAGTCTTGCAACTCGGCGCCGTACCGGCGCCGGCGGGTGAGATGGAAGTTGTGCTCGGGCCGGGGTGGCCGGGTGTGCTGCTGCATGAGGCGGTCGGGCACGGGCTCGAGGCGGACTTCAACCGCAAGAAGACGAGCGCGTTTGCGGGGCTCATCGGGCAGCAGGTCGCGTCGAGCAAGGTGACCGTGGTGGACAACGGGACGATGCCGGGGCGGCGCGGGTCGCTGAACGTCGACGACGAAGGCAATCCGACGCAGGAGACGGTGCTGATCGAGAACGGCATTCTGCGCGGCTACCTGAGCGACAAGCTGAGCGCTCGGCTGATGGGTATGCCGAACACCGGCAGCGGACGCCGGGAAAGCTATCAGGCGATTCCCATGCCGCGCATGACAAACACCTACATGCTCGCAGGCGAGGATGATCCCGGGGACATCATCCGCAGCGTGAAGCGCGGGCTATATGCGGTGAACTTCGGCGGTGGCCAGGTGGACATCACGAACGGCAAATTCGTCTTCTCGGCGAGCGAGGCGTACCTGATTGAAGACGGCCAGGTCACGGCACCGGTGAGGGGTGCGACGCTGATCGGCAACGGACCGGAGTCGCTGAAGTATGTGTCCATGGTCGGGAATGATCTTGCGCTCGACGAGGGCATTGGCACGTGCGGGAAGAATGGGCAGAGCGTGCCGGTGGGAGTGGGCATGCCGACAGTGAAGCTCGACCGCATGACCGTGGGCGGTACGGCACGATGAGCGCTGGAGCGAAGGACGTGGGGGTCGCGACGGGGTTGAGGACGCATGGCGGAGCAGGCAGTGGAGATGGCTCGGCGTGCGGGTGCGACCGACGCAGAGGCGGTGGCGTTCGAGGGAGATGAGTTCTCCGTGCACGTGCGCATGGGCGAGGTAGATGAGCTGACGGAGTCGGGCTCGCGTGCGATGGGACTGCGGGTGTTCTTCGAGGCAGAGGGCGGGCAGCGAACCGCCAGTACCTCGACATCGGATCTGTCTCCGGATGGAATCGCACGGCTGGTGAGTGGAGCGGTGGAGCTGGCGAAGGTGACGGGCGTGGATCCGTTTGCCGGTCTGCCGGAGCGGGAGGCGTTTGGTTCGCTGGCCGTCGATGAGCTGGCGCTGTACTTCGAGGACATCGACAGCGTTCCGCCGAAGGAGCGCATTGAGATTGCGAAGCGCTGCGAGGCCGCGGCGCTCGAGACAGATACGAGAATCCAGAACAGTCGGGGAGCGGGGTTCGACCTGAGCACGTCGCGGCGGGTGATGGTGAACTCGCGGGGGTTTGTGGGGGAGTACAGGCGGAGCTATTGCGGCTTCTCGGCGACACCGATTGCGCAGGATGCGAGTGGAGCGATGCAGACGGGTTCCTGGTACTCGAGTGCGCGCACACCACGGCTGTTGGAGTCGCCGGAAGAGATTGGCAGGATCGCTGCGCAGCGTGCGCTGCGCAAGCTGGGTGCGAGACGCGTGCCGACGTGTCAGTGCGCGGTGGTGTTTCCGCCCGAGGTGTCGCGGGGGCTGATGGCGAACCTGCTGCACGCGGCGGATGGAGATGCGATCTACCGGAATGCGTCGATGCTTGCGGGCAAGCTGGGCGAGCAGGTCGCGGGAGAGAACATCACGCTCGTCGACGATGGAACGATGGTCTTCGACCATGTGTTGGCGGATGGATCGACGTTGCGCGCGGGTGGGTTTGGGACATCACCGTTTGATGGAGATGGGCTTCCGACGCGCAGAACTGTGGTGGTCGAGCGCGGTGTGCTGAAGGAGCTGCTGTTGAACACCTACACGGGGCGCAAGCTGAATATGAAATCGAATGGGAAGGCGTCGCGGGGGTTGGCGGGGGCACCGGGGATTGGGGGTGGGAACTACTTCCTGGAGCCCGGGGAAGCTGTCCCAGGAGGAGATCGTCGGGGATGTGAAGCAGGGGCTGTTCGTGCTGAGCACGATGGGGTTTGGGGTGAACCTGGTGACCGGGGATTACTCGCAGGGTGCGAGCGGGCTGTGGATTGAGGATGGGGAGCTGACGCATGCGGTCGAGGAGATCACCATCGCGGGGAACCTGAAGGAGATGTTTCGCAACGTGAGCGCGATCGGGAACGATCTCGAGTTTCGTGGCGCGGGTGCGGTGCCGACGGTCCGGATTGAGGGAATGACGGTTGCGGGGAGCTGAAGCGAGGCTAGACCCCCTCCCCGGCAAATTTGCGCAAAATCTAGACGATAAACGAGATAAGGGTGGACCTGTGTCCAAACGGCCACATGGGTGTGGTGAAAAGTGCTCAGGCCGAATCCGGCCGCCGAATCAGTGTGCTATTGAACGGATGCGAGGGAGGACAGCAGGCGGTCGAGTTGGGAGGGGTCGACATCACCGACGGCGATCAGGCGGAGATCGCCGGCAGTAGCGGAGCGGAGAGCGAAGCCGGAGCGGGTGGAGGCGGGCGCCGCGGTTAACCAGCTCTGCTGGGTGACGAAGACGGAGACCTGGTGCTTGCCTGCGGTGAAGAGGAGAAGCGCTGCCGGATGGTCTCCGAGCCAGGTGAGGTCTGCTCCTTTCAAGGTCGTGCCGGGCGGAAGCGCGGTCGGTTCGGGGAGATTGAAGCTGAAGGGCAGCTTGCCCTCAAACCAGGGCTTGACGGTGTGGCGGTCGGTGGAGAGCACCTGCGGTGTGGCGGCGGACGAGAGGGTGGCAAGATGCTGATCGAGCAGTTCAGCCGAGAGAGCGTTGTGAGCGCGGCGGACGGTCCAGGCGGTGAGAGAGACAGTAACCAACAGAAGGGCGGCAGCAAGCGCCGGCCAGAGGAAGTTTGCCCGCGGGAATGACAGGACGCGTTTCGGCTGGGGCTTCGCGGAGGTGTTCTGCTCGAGCTTTGCTGTGAGGCGCGCGAGCATGGCGGGCGAGGGATCGAAGCTGTGGCCGGCGGCCGCGGTAGCCTGCTTGAGTTCGATGGTCGAGAGCAGACGCAGTGAGCATGGATGGCAGGTGGCGATGTGCTGCTGCAGGGCGCGGGTCTCGCCGGGCGAGAGCTCGCGATCGGCGAAGGCGTCAATCTGGCCGGGTTGGAGATGTTCGCTGGCGGTCATCACTGGCGTCCTCCGAAATGCGGTTGCAGTTGCGCGCGAAGGGCTGCGCGGGCGCGGGAGATGCGCGACGTGACGGTGCCGATGGGCACGTCGAGAATCCCGGCGATCTCCTTGTACCTGAGCTCTTCCACATCGCAGAGGAGAAGGCAGTCGCGCAGATGCGGCGGCAGCTGACGGAGCGCCTGCTGCACGGCGGCCGCATCGCCGAGCTGAATCATGGTCTCCTCGGGCGTGGGATCAGGAGCGGCGGCGGTGTCTTCGAGTCCTTCGTGGTCCTCAAGGAAGGAGGTTCGCATGGCCGCGATGCCGGTGCGCGAGGTGAGAAAGGTGTTGCGCAGGATGCGGAAGATCCATGCCTTGAAGTTGGTGTCGGGCGTGAAGGAGCTGAAGGCGCGGAGCGCTTTGGAGAGTGCCTCCTGGGCGAGGTCCTCAGCTTCGGCCTCGTTTTGCGTGAGCCAGAGGGCCTGCCGCAGGAGCGAGGGCAGGAGCGGAATGGCGAGCTGCTCGAACGATGCAGTGGAGGGCGTGGCGGCGATGGGGTGTGGGGTTTCCATCGAGCGGCTGCGGACGGATTCGGAACCTCTCCACTGTACTGCGGTTGAAGACATTTTTTTAGACCAAGCGTGTGACGGCGCCCTGGGGATTCGCGGGGGCGGAGACGCCGCCACACTGTTAACCCCCGCCTCGTAGTTAACGAGGAAGTGATGATTTCCTTCCACGGAATTTTGCGGACGTAGATGGGAATAATTCTGGCGCGGCTCAGTTCTCTATGGCGCAGCAGATCAGCGATGAATGGAGATGACGATGAGCCGGTTGAGAGAAGACGAGATGGTGAAGGATGTAACGGTGGCAGGGGATGAGGGACACGGTGCGGATGAGGGAAAGGGTGCGGGCGACGGCATCGATCGCCGCAACTTTCTTGGTTGCATGGCATGGGCAGGGACGGGATTGCTGTGGACCTTCGCAGCGGGCGTGCCGCGCTCACGATTGCTGGCGCAGGCGGTAAAGGGCGGCGCCGCGGCGATGCATGACTTGGGTGGCGATTTTTCGTTCGTGCAGATCAGCGACAGCCACATCGGGTTCAACAAAGGAGCCAACCCGAATGTGACCGGCACGTTACAGACGGCGATCGACAGGATTAATGCGACGCCCGCAGGGGCGAAGGCGCCGGAGTTCATGATCCATACCGGCGATATCACGCAGAACTCGAAGGCGGCGGAGTTCGATACGTCGGCGCAGGTGATCAAGAGCGCCAATGTGGGCGAGACGTTCTATGTGCCCGGCGAGCACGACTTCATCGACGACGGCGACCAGTACAAGCAGCGGTTCGGCAAGGGGACGCAGGGCAACGGGTATTACAGCTTCGATCACAAGGGCGTGCGCTTCATCGGCCTGAACAACTGTGTGCAGGTAGATGCGATGGGAAACATTGGAGCGGAACAACTGACGTGGCTGAAGGGCGAGCTTACAGGCTTGAGCCGGTCGACGCCGATCGTTGTCTTTGCGCATATTCCGCTGTGGATGGTCTACGAGAAGTGGGGCTGGGGAACGAAGGATGGCGAACAGGCGCTGGCTATGCTGCGGCCGTTCGGGTCCGTGACGGTGCTGAATGGGCACATTCACCAGGTGGTGCAGAAGGTGGAGGGCAATGTCACGTTCCATACGGCGATGTCCACGGCGTTTCCGCAGCCCGCACCCGGATCGGCACCGAATCCGGGGCCGATGGCAGTTCCCGCAGACCGGTTGGCGAGTGTGCTGGGAGTAACGGACGTGAGTGTGATGCGCGGGCAGCATCATCTTGCTGTGGTCGATCGCACGCTCGAGAAGACCGCATGAGGTTGCAGTTTGTGCTGGCGGCTATTTTGTGGATGGGCACAACGGCTGCGCTCGTGATATCGGCTTCGAGTCAGCAGGAGACTCAACCGGCGCCAGAGCAGGCCGACGACGCGGCACGCGGCAAGGTCGTGTTCGAGAGGCGATGCACGGGGTGCCACGCGATGGATTCCGATAGAGAGGGGCCTCGATTGCGAACAGTCTATGGACGCAAGGCGGGCAGCGTTGGCGGATTTCAGTACTCCACGAGCCTTAAGAACTCAGGGCTGACGTGGAATCCGGACACGCTGGAGCGCTGGTTGACCGATCCAGATGCTATGGTGCCGGGCAACGACATGAGCTTCGCGACACCGAAGGCGACGGACAGAAAAGACCTGATTGCATATTTCGAGCAGGCGGCACAAGGGAAATAGCCGCCTGCCTGCGCCGCGCACGCGATTACTTGACAGGCTGGTTGCGGCGCGGGCGGCGGTTGGCCTGGAGGACTCTCTTGCGCAGGCGCAGCGATTTCGGAGTGACCTCGACCAAGCTCGTCGTCGGCGATGAACTCGATGGACTGCTCGAGGGTCTGCTGCTTGTACGGGACGAGCCGAAGGGCTTCGTCGGCGCTCGATGCGCGCATGTTGGTGAGCTTCTTCTCGCGGACGGCGTTGACGTCGAGGTCGTTGTCGCGGGAGTGCTCGCCGATGACCATGCCCTCGTAGACCTCGACGCCGTCGGGGACGAAGAGGACGCCGCGGTCCTGCAGACCGTTGAGCGCGTAAGTAGTCGTGGTGCCGGGGCGGTCGGAGATGAGCGCGCCGGTGGGACGCTGCGGGATCTCGCCCTGGTAAGGGACGTAGCCGTCGGCGATGGAGTTCATCACGATGGTGCCGCGGGTTTCGGTGAGCATTTCGCGAGCGCAGACCGATGAGGCCGCGTGATGGAATTTTGAACTCCATGCGCACGCGTCCGGAGCCGTGGTTGGACATCTTGACCATCTCGCCCTTGCGCGGTCCGAGGCGCTCGATGACGGTGCCGACGAAGCTTTCGGGGATGTCGATGGTGAGGAGCTCGTTCGGCTCCATGAGCTGGCCGTCGATGCGGCGGGTGACGATTTCGGGGCGAGAAACCAGGAGCTCGAAGCCTTCGCGGCGCATCATCTCGATGAGCACGGAGAGCTGCAGCTCGCCGCGGCCGAGGACCTTGAAGGTCTCGGGCGAGCCGGTGTCTTCGACGCGGATGGAGACGTTGGTGAGGAGCTCTTTGTCGAGCCGCTCCTTGAGATTGCGCGAGGTGACGTACTGGCCTTCGCGGCCGGCGAAGGGCGAGTTGTTGACCGAGAACTGGATGGCGATGGTCGGCTCGTCGATGGTGATGAGCGGCAGCGGTGACGGGTTCTCGATGTTGGTGAAGGACTCGCCGATGGTGATGCCGGGGACGCCGGCGATGGCGACGATGTCGCCGAGGGTGGTCTCGGTGGTGTCGACGCGCTTGAGGCCGTCGAACGAGAAGAGCTTGGTGATCTTGACGTTCTGGAGCGAGAGGTCGCGCTTGGAGACGGCGACCTCCTGGCCGGTCTTGAGCGTGCCGTTGAAGACGCGCGCGATGGCGAGGCGGCCGAGGTAGTCGGAGTAGTCGAGGTTGGTGACGAGGATCTGCAGCGGGCCGTCGGGGTCGCCTGTGGCGACGGGGATTGTATTCACGATCAGCTCGAAGAGCGGCTGGAGATCGGTGCCGGGCTTGGCGAGGTCCATGGTCGCGGTGCCGGCTTTGCCGTTGGTGTAGATGACCGGGAACTCGAGCATGGACTCGTCGGCGTCGAGATCGATGAAGAGGTCGTAGACCTCGTTGAGGACCTCCTGGGCGCGGGCGTCGGGGCGGTCGATCTTGTTGATGACGAGGATGGGCGTGAGCTTGGCCTCGAGGGCCTTGGATAGCACGTAGCGGGTCTGCGGCAGCGGGCCTTCGGAGGCGTCGACGAGGAGGACGACGCCGTCGACCATCTTGAGGGCGCGCTCGACCTCGCCGCCGAAGTCGGCGTGGCCGGGGGTGTCGACGATGTTGATCTTGGTGTTCTTGTAGTGGATCGCCGTGTTCTTCGCGAGGATGGTGATGCCGCGCTCTTTTTCGAGGTCGTTGGAGTCCATGACGCGCTCGGCGACAGACTCATTGGCGCGGAATGTGCCCGACTGGCGCAGCATGGCGTCGACGAGAGTGGTCTTGCCGTGGTCGACGTGGGCGATGATGGCGATGTTGCGAATGGGCTGCGATGCGGTGCTCACTGGGGGAAATCCTGTCGTATGAAATTTGGCTATGGGTTCAGGCGCTGCGCGGGGTTCAGATGCGGGTCGGCGCGAAAAGAACGCAACTTATCAAGTTTACCGCAGATGGAGCCGCATTACGGCGTTGCGGTAGCCGGTAAGTGAAAGTTCCGGAAAGATTTCCGTGCTGCACGGGATAGGTTGCGGCTAGGATGGGTGCGGACACTGCAGCACGGTTTTTCGAAGCCTTTGTCGGGAGGACTTTTCTATGAAGCTGAGGCCAGGAATTGTGGTCGTGATGATGGCCGCATTTTGTGCGCTCGCCGCGCAGGAGCCGGCCGGAGCGTTTGAGGGACAGATTGCCGTGAACTGCACGCTGAAGAAGGCGCTGAGTTCGCGCGATGCGAAGGTGGGACAGGAGATTGCCGCGGTGACGGAGAAGCCCACAACGATCAATGGCGTGGCGATTCCGCGTGGGTCGCTGCTGACCGGGCATGTGGTGGATGCGGCGCCGTTCAAGAAGGGTGAGAACGGCGGATCGCTGACGATTGTGTTCGACAAGATGGAGCCGAAGAAGGGCACGGCGTTTCCGGTGGAGGCGAGTGTGTACCGCATTGCGCTGTCCGAGAATCAGATTCTGGGCCAGAAACAGAACGTGGATATGGGAATGCGCGGCACGGCGGCGGAGGCGAATACGACCTCGGCGGTGCGCGGCGGCAGTGACAACATGGAAAACCACGTGTCCGGAATGGAGTCGGGAGCTGGAGCGGCGGTGCATGTGGTGAGCGCGATTCCGGGTGTGGCACTGTCGGCGGTGGCAGGAGGCCAGAAGTCGGCGTACATGATGGCGCCGAAGGATGACGTGAACCTGGCGGGTAGCACGGAGATGGTTATCGGCGTGAAAGCCAAGTAGCTCGCGAGAGGCGCAGCGGCCGGAGCGAAGGTGCTCCGGTCGCAGTGTTTTTGTGCCCTATACTGACGGCTACTGACGGCGAAATTATGGAAGAGTTCACGATGGACGGACCGGTCGGCGCTCTTGAACGGATGGCGATCGGGCAATATCTGCTCGACGGGGCGTACGACGAGATGTTTGCGGCGGAGGGGGAGCTGCACCCCCACTACTCACCGCTGGTGGAGATGCTGACGGGCATGCCGCAGGAAGAGATTCAGCGGCGCAAGCAGGAAGCGGATTTGAGCTTCCTGAACCAGGGGATCACGTTCACGGTGTACGGGCAGGAGGAGGGAACAGAGCGGATCTTTCCTTATGATCTGCTGCCACGCATCATCACCGCGGCGGAGTGGGCGCGCGTGGAGCGCGGACTGACGCAGCGCATTACGGCGCTGAACCTCTTCCTGAAGGACATCTATAACGAGGGGCGCATTCTGAAGGACAACGTGGTGCCCCGGGAGCTGGTGTACTCCTGCCCGCAGTTTCGGCGGCAGATGTGCGGGCTGCAGGTGCCGCGTAACGTTTATGTAGCGATCTGCGGAACGGACCTGATCCGGTTGGAGAATGGCGAGTTCGTGGTCCTGGAGGACAACCTGCGCGTGCCCTCCGGCGTGAGCTACATGCTGACGAACCGCCGCGTGATGAAGCAGATCTTTCCAAAACTGTTCCGGCAGTACAACGTGCGGCCGATTGAGAACTATACGCAGGTGCTCCTGGGGACGCTGCGGTCGCTGGCGCCGGAGGGACGGCCGGAGCCGAACATTGTGCTGCTGTCGCCGGGCGTGTTCAACTCCGCGTATTTCGAGCATGCGTATCTCGCCAGACAGATGGGGATCGAGCTCGTCGAAGGGCGCGACATGGTGGTGCACGATAACGTGTGCTACATGCGCACAACGAGCGGACTACGGCGCGTGGATGTGATCTACCGCCGCGTGGATGACGACTTTATCGACCCGCTGGCGTTTCGAGGGGATTCGATTCTGGGCGCAGCCGGGCTGTTCAATGCGTATCGCGCGGGCAATGTGACGCTGGCGAATGCGTTTGGCACGGGACTGGCGGACGACAAAGCGCTGTATGCGTTTGTCCCGGACATCATTCACTACTACCTGCAGGAGGATCCGATTCTGCAGAACGTAAAGACGTTTCTTTGTTATATCGACAAGGAACGCGACCATGTGCTGGCCAACCTGGACAAGCTGGTAGTGAAGGCTGTGGGTGAGTCCGGCGGATACGGGATGCTGATTGGGCCGCATGCAACGGCGAAGGAACGCGAGACGTTTGCAGAGAAGATCAGAGCGAATCCGAGAAACTATATTGCGCAGCCGACAATCAGCTTTTCACGCGCGCCATGTCTGATTGGAGATGAGCTGCAGCCGAGGCATGTGGACCTGCGGCCTTATGTGCTGTACGGCGACAAGGTGACGATTGTGCCAGGCGGATTGACGCGCGTGGCGCTGACGAAGGGATCGCTGGTGGTGAACAGCTCGCAGGGTGGCGGGTCGAAGGATACGTGGGTGTTGAGCGCATGAGACGAGTCTTCGTTGCTGCCCTGATGGCCGGCATGTGCGCGGGAGTGGTTCGGGCACAGAGTGGCTCTGACGAAAAGCCGCGGATGGTGATCATCGATCAGGACGCGGCAGGGCCGGGTGGGTCGGACCAGATGGCGATGATGGTGCTGCTGCAGTCGCCGATGGCCAAGGTGCTGGGCATCACGGTGGTGACCGGCGATGCGTGGCGGCCGGAAGAGGTGCAGCACACGCTGCGGATGCTGGAGATCATTCATCGCACGGATGTCCCGGTGGTGCCGGGAGCGGTGTTTCCGCTGGTGAGGAATGAGGCGGAGTCGATGGCGGAGCGGGCGTTTGTGGGCAGCTCGCCCTGGTATGGCGCGTGGACGGAAGGACCGAATCATCATGCGCCGTTTGTTGTGCCGCCGTTGAAGGAAGGTGAACCGACGACCAAGCCGCTGGATGAGGATGCGGCGCACTTTCTGATTCGGCAGGTGCACGCGCATCCGCATGAGGTCACGATCTACGCGGCGGGGCCGCTGACGAACATTGCTTTGGCGCTGTCGATCGATCCGGAGTTTGCCCAGTTGACGCAGGGCATCGTGATTATGGGTGGAAGCCTCGCGCCGCGAACGGACGATCCGGAGTTTGCGACGCATCCCCGGCACGAGTTCAATTTCTGGTTCGATCCGGAGGCAGCGCATATCGTGTTACGCGCAGCGTGGCCGCGAGTGGATCTGACGCCAGTGGACATCTCGGTGAAGACGCTGTTCTCGAAGGAGATGATGGCGGATATCGCGAAGTCCCCTGCTCCGTCGGCGCAGTACGTGGCGAAGTACACGACGGAGTATCACTACCTTTGGGATGAGCTGGCAGCGGCGGCGTGGCTGGATCCGAAGATCATCACGGGCGAGCGCGTGCTGTATGTCGACGTGGACCTGACGCGCGGCCCGAACTACGGCGATACGCTGACGTGGACGGATGCGAATCGGCCCAAGGACCGGGAACTGCGGACAGTGCATGTGCACGAGGACCTGGATGCGCCGCGGTTCTACAAGGAGTTTGTTGAGCTGATGAAGGCGCAGCCGCGTCAGCCGTAAGCACGCAGAATTTTTCGGGGGCACGAGTCGTGTGGAGTGTAGAGTAGACGAAATATTCCAGCGCGGCCGGGGTCGCGAGTGGGCTCCGGAGCTGAAGAACGGCGGTCCTATGCTCTCTCGCGTCGCGGATTCGCTGTACTGGATGGCGCGCTATTTGGAGCGCGCCGAGCATACGACGCGGCTCGTGGATGTGAACCTGAACCTGATGCTGGATGAGAGCTCTACGAGCTCCGACCACAGGTGGGTGCGCGTGCTGCATGCACTGGGCAAGCCCAAGCGCGTGAAGTGGGACGGAAATCCGTATGAGCTGGCGCGGACTCTGACCTTCGATACGGGGCACAAATCGTCGGTGCTGTCATGCATCCTGGCGGCACGCGAGAATGCGCGGCATGTGCGTGAGCAGATCTCGACCGAGCAGTGGCACCGGCTGAACTCGTTGTATCTGGATGTGACGCGGCCACAGGTGAAAGTGATGATGCAGCCGCCGACCGAGGCCGCGAATGAAGCGCCGTCGGCCTTTCTGCAGCAGGTGCTGGAGGCAGTACACCAGTTCCAGGGCGTGACGGATTCGACGATGACGCACGGGGAGGGCTGGCACTTCATCCAGGTGGGGCGGTATCTCGAACGCGCGATGGCGACGGCGATGCTGCTGGACGCGTACCACGGCGATCTTTGGACGAAGCGCGATCACGCGCCGCTGGGCAATGAGTATCTGGAGTGGATGGGACTGCTGCGCAGCGCGACGGCCTTTGAGGCGTACTGCAAGGTGTACACGGCGGACCTGACACCGGAGAGGATTCTCGAATTCCTGCTGTTGAATGCGGAGTTCCCGCACTCGCTGCGCTTTTCGGTGGAGAGCATGCAGGGAGCGTTGCGGGCGGTGCAGGAGCGCAGCGGTGGAGCGCGCGCCGAAGCGCTGACGCGGCTGGCGGGACGCATGCAGGCGTCGCTGGCGTATGTGTCGGTGAACGAGATCCTGGATCGTGGGGTGATACCTTACCTGCAGAATGTCCAGGGCGAGTGCAATCAGCTTCACCGGATGCTGTACAGCGTCTATGTGGATTATTCGGTGCAGTCCGCCCTCGCCGATGCGAGGCGATGAGGTGCGGGTGCCGCAGAGTGCGAGCGCAGCATGAATTACTTCGTCCGGCATCTCACGAAGTTCTCGTATAAGAGCGAGGTCAGCGAGAGCATCATGGAGACGCGGATGCATCCGCGCTCAGACCAGAACCAGCGCTGCCTGACGTTTCAACTCTCCGTGATGCCGCGGTGCCGCGTCTTCAGCTATCGCGACCATCATGCGAATCATGTGCATCACTTCGATATTCCCGGGCTGCACACGCAACTGGTGATTGTGGCGGAGTCGCAGGTGGAGACGCAGCCGCAGGCAGGGGTGCCGGAGTCGCTGCCCAGCGCGTCATGGGAGGAGCTCGACCGTCAGGTGGCGCAGGGTGACTTCTGGGAGATGCTGCTGCCGAGTGAGTTTGCGGCGCCCACGACGGCGCTGAAGGAGCTTGCGGCGAAGCTGGACCTTCGGCGAACGGACGACCCGCTGAGTGTGCTGCACAGGCTGAACAAGCAGCTGTATGAGCACTTTGATTACAAGCCAAAGTCAACGCGAGCGGATTCGCCGATTGATCATGCGCTGCGCAGCGGCGCGGGCGTCTGCCAGGATTTTGCGCACATCATGACGACGCTGCTGCGGACGGAGCTGCAAATTCCCTGCCGGTACGTGAGCGGATATCTGTTTCATGGCGGCGGAGCTCACGATCGTTCGGAGGCTGCGGCGACGCATGCGTGGGTGGAGGCGTTTCTTCCGGAGCTGGGATGGATCGGGTTCGATCCGACCAATTGCCTGGTGGCGGGCGACCGGCATATTCGTACGGCGATTGGGCGCGACTATGCGGACGTGCCGCCGACGCATGGGATCTTTCGCGGGCGAACGAAGAGTGAGTTGACGGTGGCGGTGCAGGTGACACAGAACGAGGGCGCGCCGGCGATTGACCGCGCGATGCCGGTGCCGGAGGAGTGGTCGGTGCTGGTGGAGAAGGCACAGGCGATACCGGAACAGCCGCCCGCGGCGAAGCGGCAGCATCAGCAGGCGCAACAGTAGCTCGTTTGGCGTAGAGGCGAGGCGAGCGTAGCGCGACTAGAATCCAGTTGAATGAGTGCGGGCTTCGAGTTCGAGCGGCGCGTTGCGTTCACGCCTGACCGTGCGAGCGAGATTCTGCGCGAGATTCCGGCGGCTCCGGGTGTGGTGTGCCTGCGCGGGACTGATGAGCTGAGCCAGCCGTATCTGACCCGCGCGGCGGATGTGCGGCGCAGGCTGCGAAGGCTTCTGGATTCTCCGGATGCGGTGGATGACCAGGGACGGCCGGTGCTGTCGAAGCGGCTGAACCTGCGCGACCGCGTGCGGTGGATCGAGTGGACGCGGACCGGCTCGGAGTTCGAGTCGACGGTGGTGTTGTACTGCGCGGCGCGGGCGAACTTTGGGCCGGCAGAGGCGCGGCGACGACTGCGATTACATGCGCCCTTTGTGCTGCGCATGGCAATGTCGAATGAGCATCCACGCGTGTATGTGACGAACCGGTTGAACCGCAGGTCGCTTGAGGAATCGTATGGGCCGTTTCCATCGCGGGCCGCGGCGGAGCGCTACTGCGAGGCGGTGCTGGATCTGTTCAAGCTGCGGCGGTGCTGGGAGGATCTCGAGGTAAGTCCGGATCATCCGGGGTGTGCGTATGGCGAGATGAAGATGTGCATGGAGCCGTGCAAGGGCGCGTGCACGCGCGAGGAGTACGCCGCTGAGGCGGAACGCGTGAGGGCGTTTCTGGAGACGAATGGCGAGTCGATGCTCGCGGAGTTGGCCGCGAAGCGTGAGGCGGCGAGCGAGGCGATGGACTTCGAGGCTGCGGCTGCTGTGCACAAGCAGTGGGAGAAGGTGAAGGCTGCGACGCAGCTTGCGGATGAGATCGTGCGGCCGCTGACGAAGCTGCGAGCGCTGATCGTCCAGGCTGCAGCTCCAACAGCCGAGGAGAGTGCACGCGACGCGGCGAATGTATTTGCGTTTGAGCTCGGGCGCATTGCAGGGCCGGAGCGGCTTTCGACGCTGGGCGTGCGCGCGGTGCGGGAGCAGACGGCGGTGGGGAGTTCGCTGTTTGCGCAGCCGCTGATGTTGGCACCGGTACCACTGGAGGAAGCGAGTCAACAGGTCGGTGAGACCACCGAAGCCGTCGCGGTATTGAGTCCGGAGGAGCGGGCACGGGCAGCGATTGAACGGCTGGAAGAGCAGGTGCGGGCCGCAGGGACTCCGGAGATTGAGGAGCGCTGCGATTACCTCGCGCTGTTGCGGCGTTGGTACTACCGGCCGGAGAAGCAGCGGGCTGGGGCGATTCTCTTCCCTAACCCGGACGGCGGATGGCCGCTTCGGCGGCTGCTGAATGCAGCGGCGAGAGAGGCGCTGGGGCCTCCGCGCGAGGCGGCGCCAGTGGACCGCGAAGCTGCGAAGGAGATGAAGACGCGCGTGCTGCACGAAGGGCGCGAGGGCGTGGAGAGAATTGTGCCGGTGCTGCCGAAGCGTGGGCGAAGGAAGAAGGTCTCACCCGCCGATGAGGCTTCGGATAAACCGCCCAGCAAGGACCTATGAGATGCCGCAGGGGCGGCGATCTTCTCAACTATTTTGGCTCGGCGGCTCGTAAACTTAAGTAATAGGCAGGCTGCAGTTTTCTGTCTAGAGGAAACCTTGCCCCGTTGCGCAAGCTCGCCAAGGAGTGGGCCATAAGCGCGTTCCGGTCAGGGGACGGTGTATTCGTTGTGTTGATTGGATTGGAATGTAGTCATGTATTGCTCTGTTGACCTTGGGGTGGGTACGGGCGGCGGGGCTGGCACTAAGAAAAGCGTAACGACAGAATGGGTCCATGCGAAAGCCAACCCGTTAATTCGGAGGCAAGATATGCAGCCACCGTTCCAGTCCAAACAGGAAGTGATCATCGACGCGCCTTTGGAAGAAGTGTGGTCGTTCTGCATGGATCTCACGAAGATTCCCGAGTTCCATCCTCGAGTGGTCAAGGTTGATCTTCTTTCCGGCAAGACTCTCCGCGAACCAGGCGCGTCATATAAATGTCATCTTTCGGGCGGGAAGCACACGTGCATCGAGAAGGACATCGAAATTATCCCGCTGCAGAAGATCGTCACTGTGTTGCCGGAGGATACATTCGGTATCACCAAGATCCTCAGCGATTACAGAGTGGAAACGACGTTCCAAACGCTCGGTCATCGGTCAACCAAGGTGGAAATTAGCCACTATTACTCAACGACAACCCTGAAAGCCAAGCTCCTCAACCTAATCGCAAAGGGTAAGATTGCTCGCGAGACCAAGGCAACATTGAATGCTGCGAAGGCCACGATAGAGACTGCCTGCCGTGCAGGATAGGGGTTTGTCCACGCCTGGTCACGGGTGCGCAAGAAGGAGGCGCTCCGACGAATTTGGGCCACGGCCGCAGACGGTCGTCAGAAATAAGCGAACGATAGGCTTCTCGCAACGGATGAAGAACTCGCGTTACTAGGTGCGCGATAGACTTGAGACATTCCTGAACGGCGAGGCGAGCGCTTTGGTTGAACTTGCATTTTCGATTCTGGCGGCGGACTTTGCGCACTTGGCGGATGAGATCGCGCGGGCGGAGCTGGGCGGCGGCACGATCGTCCACGTCGACGTGATGGACGGGCACTTTGTGCCGAATATCACCTTCGGGCCGCCGGTCGTGCAGGCGATCCGGCCGATTACGAAGCTGCCGCTGGATTGCCACCTGATGATCGAGGACCCGGATCAGTTCATTCCGGAGTTCGCCAAGGCCGGCGCGGACATGATCAGCGTCCAGTGGGAGACCTGCCCGCACCTCAACCGGACGCTGCAGCACATCATCGACCACAACGTCCTGCCCGGGGTCGTCATCAATCCGGCGACGCCCGTCGACTTCCTCGTCGAGGTGCTGCCGATGGTGCATCACGTTCTGGTGATGAGCGTTAACCCCGGTTTTGGCGGGCAAAGGTTCCTGCCGCGGTCGGTGGAGCGGATTGCCCATCTGCGGCGGCTGCGCCACGAGATGGGGCTGAACTTCCGGATTGAAGTCGACGGCGGCGTGGCCGACGACACCGTGGAATCCGTGGTCCGGGCCGGGGCGGACATGCTGGTGGCCGGTTCGGCGATCTTTGCCCACGGAAAGGCCGAGGAAAATGCGCGGGAGTTCCTGCGGATTGCTCGCCGTGCCGCCGAGGTCTCCGTCTAATCAGAAACCGTTCCTGAGGCCCCCGTGGCTAGTCCCCAGAGGAAGGGGCCTTCGCCATTTAGAGGCTTGTCCCAGTTAGAATCAAAGGACGTCCTGTTGCGCCCCGCGCCCGGGACAGATCGAGGGTTTTTCACGATGGAGCGTTACCTTTCTTCTCTCAGCACGACACGTCTCGCCGCTGGCGTGATGGCTGCAGCCCTGGCACTGACGGGGATCTCCGCCCGCGCGCAGGTCACCGGCAGTTCGCAGACCACGACCGATGCCCAGGGGCATCCGCAGGAGTCGGCCACGATGAGCGTCGACACCTCGAAGCATCGTGTGTCGAAAGATGAGAAGGTGAAGGCCACCAAGGACACGCGCGCCGAGGCGAAGAAGGATAAGAAGCTCGATCCGCTGGCGAGCAAGGACGCCGATCTGCCGGACAAGCAGCTTTACGACAAGGCGCTGGCGCAGATCAAGAGCGGGCACTTTGATGTCGCGCGCCTCGACCTGAACACGCTGCTGAGCACCTATCCGGATTCGCAGTACCAGATGCGCGCCAAGCTGGCGATTGCAGACGCCTGGTATCGCGAGGGTGGATCGGCGGCGCTGGCGCAGGCCGAGCAGGAGTACAAGGACTTCATCACGTTCTTCCCGAACGCTCCGGAGGCCGCCGAGGCGCAGATGCGCGTGGGCGACATCTACTTCAAGCAGATGGACGTTCCGGACCGCGACTACTCCAAGGCGGAGCACGCCGAGGAGGAGTACCGGACGATGCTGAAGCAGTATCCCGATGCTCCGAAGGAGATTCTGGCGCAGGCTCAGCAGAAGCTGCGCGACGTGCAGGAGGTTCTGGCGCAGCGCGAGGCGGATGTAGGCGGCTTCTATGCGTCGCACGAGGACTGGCCGGCGGCCCTGGCGCGGTACCAGACTGTCCACGAGACCTATCCGCAGTACAGCCACATGGACGATGTGCTGATTGGGATGGGCGATGCCTACGAGGCCGAGGCGAGGATTGCGCGCGGGGCTGTGGTGTGCCCGCCCAATCCGCAGCCCGGCATGCAGTGCATGAGCGAGAGTGTGAAGGCGGCTATCGAGCAGGAGTATGACGGAAAAGCTGTCGCCATGTATCGCGAAGTTATCCTGAAGCACTCGGCAGCGCCGCACGCGGAGTTTGCCAAGGAGCGGCTGGCAGAGATGAACCGGCCAATCCCTACGCCTACGGCTGAGGATGTGGCGGCGAGCGAGAAGCTGGAGGGCAGCCGCGCGCAGTACACGATGCAGAAGCGCCTGGCGCTGCTGGTGCTGCGCAAGCCGGACACGGTCACGGCAGCTCAGATCGGCGATCCCCCGCTGGAGGACCCGGCACCGGTGCTGGCTCCGCAGGTCTCGCAGGAGATCATGGCGAGCTACAGGGCCGCATTGAATCCAGGCGCGCCGAAGGCGGACATTAAGGCGACGCCGGCGAGCGAACCGGCGCCAGGTGGGTCTTCACCGCAGCCAGAGGCAACTTCGGGTCAGCCGGCAACGCCTACTGTGGCTGCAACGCCGACGCTCTCTGACGTGCCGGCCGCGGGTAACAGCAATAACGAGGGAGCTCCGACCGAGATGGCTCCGGCATCGTCCGGTGGCTCGTCGCCGAGCGGGACAGGAGTGGGAGTTGAGGTGCTGACCCCGGATGTGAACACGGGTGCCGGCGCTGCCAGCTCGCTGCCCTCGGCCACCGGTGCAGCAGATCCGAATCTTGGACTGAAGGCCGTGGCGCCGAAGGATAACTCGGCGCTGCCGGCAGTGGAAGCTCCTGCGCCGGCCCCGGACCAGGTGAACGATGCGGCGGACACGAAGCAGCCCCCTGCGGAGACCAAGACGGCCGGGCAGAAGAAGAATCCGAAGCCGGCCTACGACAAGAACGACGAGAGCTCCAGCAAGAAGAAGAAAAAGGAAGGGCTCGACAAGCTGAATCCGTTCTAGTGAAGAGAACAGAAATCAGAGATCAGATATCAGATATCAAGAGGGCTCCTGCGGGGGCCCTCGGCTTTTGATACCTGCCTCTGATTCTCCGTTCCCTGATCTCTGTTCTCTGATCTCTAATCTCTGTTCCCTCCCCTCCCCTGCTACCCTTAAACCTTATGAGTTCTGAGCTGCCGAAGGCGTATGAGCCTTCCCTGATTGAAGAAAAGTGGGCGAAGTTCTGGGTGGAGCAGGGGCTGTTTCACGTGCCCACACCGCGCGAAGGCGAGGACGTAGGGCCGCGGTTCGTCCAGCTGCTTCCGCCGCCGAATGTGACCGGCCGTCTGCACATGGGCCACATGCTGAACCAGACGGAGATGGACATTCTGACGCGGTGGCACCGCATGCGCGGCGAGACGGCGCTGTGGCTGCCAGGGACGGATCACGCGGGCATCGCAACGCAGATGATGGTGGAGCGGCAGCTGACCGCCGAAGGCGGCCCGAGCCGCACCGAGATGGGGCGCGAGGCGTTCACCGAGCGCGTGTGGTGCTGGAAGAAGCAGTACGGCGGCGCGATTACGGAACAGATGCGCCGTCTCGGCGCGAGCGTCGACTGGTCGCGCGAGTACTTCACCATGGACGACCGGCTGAGCCGCGCAGTGAAGGAAGCCTTCATCCGTCTGTGGGAGCAGGGACTCATCTATCGCGGCGCGTACATCGTGAACTGGGACCCGGTGCTGGCCACCGCCGTCTCGGACCTCGAGGTCGTGCACGAGGAGCGAATGGGCAAGCTGTATCACATTCGCTATCCGTTGGCGGATGGCTCAGGTTCGATCACGATTGCGACGACGCGGCCGGAGACGATGCTCGGCGACGTTGCCGTTGCTGTGAACCCGAATGATGAGCGCTACCAGGAATTCATCGGCAAGACGCTGATCCTGCCGCTGAGCGCCGCGGCCGGAAAACCAGACCGCGAGATTCCGGTTGTTGCGGACGAGTGGGCGAACCCGGAGTTCGGCACCGGCGCTGTGAAGGTCACGCCGGCGCACGATCCGAATGATTTTGCGATCGGCCTGCGGCACAATCTGCCGCAACTCTCCATCATGGACGAGCACGCGAAGATCAAGCTGCCAGGATCGCCCTATGACGGGCTCGACCGTTTTGCCGCGCGCGAGCGAATTGTTGAAGACCTGCGCGCAAGTGGAGCGCTCGTCGACATCAAGGAGCATCAGCACGCGATCGCGCTCTCACAGCGCACGGGTGAGGTGATTGAGCCGCGGCTTTCGATGCAGTGGTTCATCAAGATTCAGCCGCTCGCAGACAAAGCAATTGAGGCCGTCGATAAGGGCTACATCCGCTTCACGCCGGAGAACTACAAGAAGACCTACGACGAATGGATGCGCAACATCCACGACTGGTGCATCTCCCGCCAGTTGTGGTGGGGGCATCGCATTCCCGGCGTGGCATTGCGGGAAGTGCGGTGGAATCACCGTCGCGCGCGAGACGCCGCAAGTATGCGAATATTGCGACTCGGCAGAAATTACGCAGGAGACCGACGTACTGGACACGTGGTTCAGCTCCGGCCTGCTGCCGTTTACTTCGCTGGGATGGGACGGCGACAACTCGAAGCCGACCGCGGATCTCGCGGCGTTCTATCCGACCGATCTGCTCGTGACGGGTTTCGACATTCTGTTCTTCTGGGTGGCGCGCATGATCATGCTCGGCTGCCACTTCATGCTGGATGTGCCGATGCCCGATGGCTCGCCACGTTCGCTCGCCGAGTCGGTGCCATTCCGCGAGGTCTACATTCACGGCCTGGTGCGCGATGCCGATCGGCAGAAGATGTCGAAGACTAAGGGCAATGTGATCGATCCGATCGAGGTCATCACGAAGTACGGGACCGATGCCGTGAGGTTCACGCTGGCGTCGCAGGCGTCGCCAGGAACGGACATCGCGTTCAGCGAGGCGCGCACCGAGGGCTATCGCGCCTTCGCGAACAAGATCTGGAACGCGGCGCGGTTTGTACAGATGCAGATCGATCGCGCGAGTGAAGCAGGCTTCAAGGTATCGCTGTCTCTTCCACGGGAGCTGGGTACCGCGCCGCTTGAGACGAGGTGGATTGTCGCACGACTTCATACCGTGGCAGAGGATGTCTCGACAGCCCTCGGGAATTTCCGCTTTGACGAAGCCGCGAATGCTGTCTATCAGTTCTTCTGGGGCGAGTTCTGCGATTGGTACGTGGAACTCGTCAAATTGCGGCTCGACTTTGCAGCTGAAAGAATGACACCAGCGCAGCTGACGCTGAATGCCCTGGTGAGCGTCTTCGAGACTGCTCTGCGCTTACTCTCGCCGTTCATGCCGTTTCTCACCGAGGAACTCTGGCATGCGCTCTACGCGGCTATCGACCAACCTGCTCCCGCGAAATCCATCGCGCTCACACGGTTTCCGCTTGCGTCTGACTTTGCAGCGGACGATGCAAGCGTCAGCGCAATGCAGACGCTTCAGGAGCTCATCGTTACGGTTCGTGCACTGCGCAAGGATCTCGGAGTGCCGGAGAAAGAGGCTGCGCCGATCCGCCTGCATAGTTCACCTCTCATTGCGAAGCTCTCGCAGGAGAACGCGGATATGCTCTCGCGGCTCGCACGCGTGAGCGATGTTGAGCTGGCGGCGGAAGCGCTGTCCGGCAATAACGCGCGATCCACGCCGGCCTTCGATGTCGCAGTCCTGTACGAACGGCAAATCGATGTTGCTGCAGAACGCGAACGGCTGAACAAAGAGCTGGCCAGGTATGACAAGGGCCTTCAGGCGGCCGAGAAGCAATTGAACAATCCCGGCTTCGTCGCGAAGGCTCCAGCGCACATCATTGAAGGATTGAAGAAGCAGGTCGCCGAAACCCGCGCACTTCGAGACAAAGCTCAGAAGGCGCTCGATTCGCTTCCACCACAGGAATGAGATGCCCCTGTGTCGCTAATCGGTTTCGCCTGAGACGTTATCCTCAGGAAACTGCGATTTGCACAATTCTTAGTGACACACAAATTGATGTTCCACGCGGAACACCCGCCTTAGGGCTCGTCATCACCGCGTGGCCTGTTGCCCGCAGGACCGTCGGGGTCGATCTGAGTGTTCACGGGCTCATCGCCGAAGTCCTGGGCCCCGTAGTCGTAGTCGGTGCCGCCGTCGATATTCTGGGGCTGCTTCGATTCACGTCTGCGCTGTTCAATGTTAAGCCCCCACCCCTGTTCATGGGCGTACTCGCCGGAGAGCCCGCGCGAATGTTCGCCGAATCCACGCGGTTCGGCAGTGTTCTCTTGCCGTGGTGATTGGTCTGCCATCGTCACCTCCTGCTTCTTAAGACGGTGCACCCGGCGCAGACGTTTGCCACTATTTTTTCTGCGGGACCCCTGCCGGAAGTGCTGTTTCGTCAACCGCAATGGCCACATTTTCGTGCTTGATATCGAGGCGCAACCTGTTGAAGAGACTCATGTAGACGTTGGCGACCCAAACGAGCGCAAGCCACGCAACGAGATAGCCGCGCCAGCCCTCAAACAACATCTCGAAGTGAAAGATCCAGACCGCCAGAGCTGCAACGTAGTGCGAGAAGCAGTATTCGCACGTGAACAGGTAAAAGAATTTCCGCTTGGAGACTGGCCCTGCCTGCTCGCTCTTGCGCTTGCAGAACTCGCGGGGCTCGCGAAAAACCTCTTCGTGCGTCACAGTCCAGGAGACGCACGCGACCGGGAGCGACAGCAACAGCAACACCGCAGACTGATGTATCAGAGGGACAGAAAGATTTTCGATCATCGTGTGTGCTGGCCGGCGCCGGCCAGTCTGACCTGTGAGATGCAGGTACCATCGTGAAGAGCATGGCGATACAGCAAGAATCAGACGCGATTGACGCCGGGGCAGTCGCACGCGCCATCGAGCCGCTGGCTATCGGAGGCCCGGTTACCTGGCTTCCGGTGACGGGTTCGACGAATCAGCTCGCGCTTGAGGCGGCGCAGGCGGGTGCGAGGCGCGGGATCTGGGTGGCTGATGAACAGACGGCCGGGCGGGGACGCGGCGGCCATTCCTGGCACTCGACGCGCGGCGATGGACTTTACGTCAGTGTGCTGGTTACGCCGGAGCTTCCACTGGACCGCGCGCTCTGGCTGTCGCTCGCAACGGGTCTTGCAGCGCAGCAGGCCATCGCGACAGTTACCGGGATTCGGATCGATCTGCGCTGGCCGAACGATCTGCTCTGCGGCTCGCGAAAGCTCGGAGGAATTCTCGTTGAGAGCTCGGTTGCGAACGCACCGTCGGCGGCATCTGCCGGGCTGCGCTACGCCGTGCTCGGAGTTGGCATCAACGTTCATCATCGAGCGTTTCCTCCCGAGATCGCTTCCCTCTCGACTTCGCTTCAGCTCGAGGGAGCTCACAATGTCAGCCGGCAGACACTGCTCATCGCGTTTCTGCGAGCGCTCGATCGGGAACTGGATGGGCTTGACCGCGAACACGCCGGTCTGGGAAGCGGTCCAGGTCTGCTGGCCCGCTTTGCCGAGGCCTCCACGTGGGTGCGCGGGAAACGGGTTCAGGTCCCCGAGGAGGGTGGATATACTGGGCTTACCGCTGGTCTGGACGCTCGTGGCTTTCTCCTCGTCGATGAGGACGACGGCACGCGGCGAACTGTGCTCTCCGGCGGGGTCCGTGAGTTATAAAAGAGACCGCGGAAGATGAGTCCAGAGGTTTTCGAAAGGCCGATCATGCTACTGGCGATCGATGTGGGCAACTCGAACACCGTGATGGGCCTCTTTCAGCTCGCGAGCGACAGCGGCCCCTCGTCGCTTGTTGCAGACTGGCGAATTACGACGCCACACAAGCAGACTCCCGATGAGTTGGGCGTGCTGCTGCAAACGCTTTTCACCATGCGCAACATCAAGATGGAGGATGTGAACGGGGTTGCCATCGCCTCGGTCGTTCCGCCACTGGATGCTTCGCTGCGGCGCGTGTGCGAGCTCTGGCTCAAGGTCCGGCCGCTCTTCGTGGAACCCGGCGTCAAAACGGGTCTACCGGTGTTGACCGACAATCCTGGCGAGGTTGGCGCGGACCGCGTTGTGAACTGCGTGGCTGCGTTTGATCTGCTTGGCGGTCCGGCGATTGTCGTAGACATGGGCACCGCAACAACCTTCGACGTCATTTCAAAGCAGGGCGCATTTCTCGGCGGAGCCATCGCGCCGGGGCTCGGCATTTCGGCCGACGCACTGTTTGCGCGTGCCGCGCGGCTCACTCGCGTGGAAATCAAACGACCCGCAAAGATCATCGGCACAAGCACGACCGACAACATTCAGATCGGCCTGTACTACGGTTACATCGGGCTCGTTGATGGAATCCTCGAGCGCTTGATTCATGAGCTCGGACCAGAGACGAAGGTTATCGCTACGGGCGGTCTGGCGAAGCTAATCTCTGCGGATAGCAAGTACATTGCGCGCGTCGACGAAATGCTGACACTCAATGGCCTGCGGCTTATTTGGGAGCGAAATCATGATCGTCAGCGGCGACGTAACGAGAACAAGAACGAGACTAAGAGCGAGAAAGTAAACTGAGGAGCGCGGGACTCCCTGCTGCCTGCCTCTATGCAGAACTACTTTCACTACTTCACAGAGATTGAGGATTGCTTCAGCCGCCGGCGCGGTTCGCTGCTGCTCCTCTCGACACTGGACTGGGCGTTGATTGAAAGCTGGCGCGAAGCGGGCGTCCCGCTGGAGGCGGTGCTGCGGGGGATTGACACTGCCTTTGACCGATATGAGACACGATCGACGCGATCAAAGGGGCGGCTTCGCAAGGTGAATGGGCTTGCATGGTGCGCGCAGGCTGTGATGACGGCTGCGGAAGAGATGGTGGAGGCTTCCACTGGCGCGGCTCCGCAGCGCGATACTGCCATGCATTCGAGTGGCTTTGAGAACGAGCGCGTTGCAGTCTACTTGCAACGAAATGCGGATGGAGTTGCGACTGCGAGCGAGAGGACGGCGAATGAATCGCTCGCTCCGATTGCAACGCGACTTCGCGAGCTTGCGGCAGGCATGCACGAGCCGGATGCGATGCCGCTCGAGGACCTGGACCGCATCCTCACAGTTCTTGAAGAGCGGATGGTCGATGCGGTGCGCGCAAACGCCAGCGAAGCAGAGCTGGTGGCACTGCGTCAGCAGGCGGATGCCGAGCTCGCGCCGTTCCGTTCGAAGATGAGCGCCGTGCAACTGCGCCAGGTACAGCACCAGTTTCTTACGCGCCGTCTGCTGCAGATGCACTCGCTTCCCCGACTCAGCCTCTTCTACATGAGCGTCGGCGAATGAAGCCGGTTCCGCTTCGCATCGAACGCGTTGTGTACGGCGGGTTCGGACTTGCGCGGTCCTCCGGAGCGGAGCCCGATTCGCAAGTCTCTGCGTCGTTCGTTCCCTTCACACTTCCCGGTGAACTCGTCGAGGCCATGCCTTCAGGTTCCAAAGATGAGTTGCAATTGCTCCGCGTGTTGGAGGCTTCGCGCGAGCGCGTACAGCCGGGATGTCCGCACTTCGGCATTTGCGGCGGGTGCCAGCTTCAGATGGCCAGCTATCCGGAGCAGCTTCGTATCAAGGAAGAGGTCTTGCGCGAGTCGCTCCTGCGGGCGGGCGTCGCAAAGGTTCCGGATGTCGCGAGGCACGCGGCCGATCCGTGGCATTACCGGAATCGCATCCGTCTGCACGTGACTCGTGAGGACGATAAGCTTCGGTTGGGGTATCGCGAGCGTGCGGGCAATTCGATTGTTGCGATCAGCACGTGTCCCATCGCAGCCCCAGTCCTTTGGCGGGCGGCCGAGGCAATGCTCAACATGGCGTCGCGCGATGCAGACATGCGTCGCTGGCTCGAATCCTCTACGGAGGTCGAGTTCTTCTGCAATGCCGACATGTCTCGGCTGCAGATTACTTTGCTGTGCAAAGATGCGAAGACACCATCCGCTGCCGAGCTTCCTAAAGGCATTCGCTCGTGTTCAGGAGGATCTGCCTGAGTTGACCGGTGCCGGAGCGGTGAAGATCCATCCGCGCACCGCACAAATCCAACAGGAGCTCGCGAACTGGGGTGCGCCCGGGCTCAACTACGAGGTTGGAGGAGAGCCCTACTGGGTTGCGCGAGGCGGTTTCTTCCAGGTGAACCGCTTCCTCTTGCCAACGATGGTTGAGCTGGTCTGCGCAGACGAACGAGGTGGCGTTGCATGGGATCTTTTCGCGGGTGTCGGTCTCTTCGCGCGCGTCCTCGCACGCAGCTTTGAGCAGGTGACTGCCGTGGAGGCTAATCCTGTTGCGGCTCGTGAACTGAGCTCCGCCATGCAGCGCATCGGCCCTCAACATCGTGGTGTTGCGGCTGTGATTGTTGATTATCTTCGTGAGGCCGTGTTGCAACGGGAGCGTCCCGAGCTTATCGTGCTCGACCCTCCGCGTGCCGGTGCAGGTGTTGAGGCTTGTCAGCTCATTGCACAGATCGCTCCGCAGCGGGTCGTTTATGTCTCCTGCGACCCGGTCACCTTGGGGCGCGATCTTGTCACGCTGCAATCGGACTACGAGATCGAGGCACTTCATCTCGTCGATCTGTTCCCCCAGACATATCACCAAGAGGCGGTAGTGAAACTTCGGCGTCGTTCATGACACACTGATAGGACACTCCCGAGAGATCGCGGAGCTCTTCTCATGCAGGCAGTCGGGGCTCGCAAGCACTGGATGGACTCGCCGCCGGCAGTCGATCCTCCGCAACTGCGAGGGGCACCGATGCTGGCCGCGGCGCTGTGCTTCGCGGCGGGTGATCTTACAGCACGGCACTGGCAGCCACCCGCGCTGCTCTTCACAGCATTGCTGCTGGTTCTCTTGCTCTCGATCGCGGGGCTGCTCTGGGCGCGTCGGATCGCGGTCGTACCTGTGCTCGCATTGTGGGTTGTTGTGGGGTTCACATGCGCGCAGATCGAGTTGCCTGTCTTCCGCCAGCCACAGCTCACCGGCTACGCCGATGGCCTGAGTCGTACAGTCCGGGGGCGCGTGGTGCGCGTGCGCGAGCTTGCGCCGGAAAACTCCTCACCCGACCAGGTGAACGATCAACCGTGGGCGCTCGGGCCTGGCGCATGGGAGCAGACGAGCGGTGAGCCGCATCGCTCGGTCGATCTCCAGGTCGAGGCTGTTGAGGATGTAACACCTGATGTCTCCACGATGCGGCCCGTCAGCGGAGGCATTCGCGTGACCCTGATGGACGCCGCTCCTCTGCTCTCATGCGGCGATGTGATCGAGATACCGTTGCGCCTTCGCGTGCCGGACACCTACCGTGATCCGGGCGCGTGGTCCTACTCCGACTATCTGCTCGGCCAGGGCATCAGTACGCTGGCTTCCGCACACACACAGCGCCTTCGCATTGTTGGCCATTCGACGCGCACATGGAGCTGTCGGCTTGCGGCCGCGCAAAGCTGGGCTGGCCAGCGCCTCCAGAGCCTAAGCACCAGTGCGGCACAGGCGAAAATACCCGCGTGGTTGCGACTCGATCGTGAAGACACCGCGATGCTCAGCGCCATGCTTGTCGGCGATCGCACACAGCTCACGACGACCTTGCGTCAAGGCTTCGAACGCACCGGAACCTTTCACCTCTTCGTCGTCTCGGGGCTGCATGTTGTGCTGCTGGTTGGCGGTCTGCTCTGGCTGCTGCGCAGGTTGCGGATGCCTGAGGGCGTTGCGATCGGGGTTACGTTGAGCGTTGGTTTCGTCTTCGCGCTGTTGACCGGCTTCGGTCCACCGGTGCAACGTGCGCTGGGCATGACGGCAGCGTATCTGCTCGCACGGTGGTTAGGACGCGACACGGGACCGCTGAACGCGCTTGGTATCGCAGCCGTCATCATCCTTGCACTCGATCCGCGCGCCCTGTTCGAAGCAAGCTTCCAGATGACGACGCTCGTCATCCTCGCGGCTGCCGGTATTGCCCGGCCAGTCGAGGCGCGGAGCTTCGAGTCTCACGCACGGGCCCTCCACGACTTCGATACGATGGCGCTGGATGCCAATATCCCTCCTCGCGCAGCTCAGATGCGAGTGCGCCTGCGGCTTTTTGGCGGCCTCTGCGCGACGTTGATTCATCCGAGCGTGCGGCGGCTCCCGCTCTGGACGGCTCGTGCGTGCTTCAGCTTTCTCGCGGCCATTCTTTTTGGTATCGCGGTCGAACTCTGCATGACGCTGCCGATGGCTGCTTACTTCCATCGCGCAACCCTGCTGGCCTTGCCTACGAATCTAGTGCTCGTGCCGGTCATCGCAGTTCTTCTCGCGCTCACGATACTTACCTTCTTCACCTCGTTGATCAGTCTCACCATCGCGCGCATACCCGCAGCGTGTACTGCCGTGCTCATTCATCTCATTCGCGCGGTCGTCGCTCATATCGGACACCTCAGCGTTGCGGACATGCGCGTCCCTGGCCCTTCGTCGCAATCTATTTTGCTGGCGTGTGCGGCGATTGCCCTGGCGTGTGGCGCGCTGCGACTGCGGTCCCGTTTGTGGCTGGCGGCCGCATGCGTCGCGTTGATTGCCGCGCCCGTTGCAGCGCTTTGGCCTACGGCTCCACTGCTACATCATGGGATGCTTGAGGTCACGGCCATTGATGTAGGCCAGGGCGACTCGCTGCTCGTCGTCTCGCCGGATGGCGGGACGTTGCTTGTCGACTCCGGGGGACCTGTCGGGCCGACTGCTTCCAACTCGCGATGGGATATCGGTGAGGAGGTTGTCGCTCCATATCTCTGGTCGCGCCACATTCGCCGGCTCGACGCGGTGATGCTCACGCACGCGCATAGCGATCATATGGGTGGCATGCCGGCAGTTCTGCGCGATCTGCGGCCGCGTGAGCTTTGGATCAGCATTGAGCCCGGCGAGGCGCCTGCGATGCGCGCTCTGCTCGTCGAGGCACAAGACGCTTGGCATCACGGTGCGCCGCTTCCACGCGGGCGATGCATTTGATTGGCGCGGGCTGCACGCAGCCGTCCTCTCGCCGGAGTCTGGATACAGCAACCCGGGCGCTCCGCGAAACGACGACTCTCTCGTGATGCGTCTCGCGTACAACCGCGGAAGCGTGCTGCTCGAGGGTGACGCCGAGTGGGCAAGTGAAGCGGATATGGTTCTGAATCATCGTGTTGCGGCGTCGACCCTGTTAAAGGTCGGGCATCACGGCAGCAAAACTTCGACCGCGGATGCGTTTCTTGCTGCCGTTGCGCCGCGCGATGCGGTAATCAGCGTCGGCACCCACAACACCTTTGGCCATCCGCGATGGGAGGTGCTGAATAGACTAGAGCAGGCACACGTCCGAACCTGGCGCACCGATCGCGAAGGCGCCGAGACGTTCCTCATCTCTGCAGACGGCAGCATCTCGGAGCTCTCCGCGGCGTCCAATCCTTAGGCCCGCAGTGGCAACAAGGAGTGTGAATTGAGCAAAGCGATCGAACCGCAGTCTGGCGGCGAGGCACCCGTTCCCAGTCCTCCTTCGGCTCATTCTCTCCGCAACGACGCCGCGGTTGAAGAGGCCAAACTCATCCGCCGTTTGCAGATGATGATGAACATGGTGATGCAGGTCATCGCGCAGGACGGCACACTGACGATCGAAGACGCGTCACAGATGATCGCCGACGCGCGCGCCGCTGCGCTGGCGATGTTCCCGGACAAGGAACTGGCCTACGATCTCATCTGGCGACCGCGCTTTCAGCGGTTGATGCGTGAACGCTTTCGCCTGATGTAGTTGGTGTTCTTCGAGCGACTCACCCTCAAGGCACGCGGACTGGGCCGAGCAGCGGAGTCTTCACCGGTGCGGCCAATCCGATGAACTCCGTCAGGGTGTTGCTGCCATAGTTCGAAACCCAGACGTTCCCAGCCGCATCGATTGCCAGCGAGTACGGCTCGAGCAGGTTCGCATCCGCTCCCCATCCGGCGCTGGGTGAGAGCAGCGTTCCATGGTTCGCGCTTGACGCGCTTGAGAACTCAGCAAGTGATGGACCTCGCTCGCTCGCAACCCATGCATTGCCGCTGCCATCGACTGCAATCGCCCGCGGCGCGTTCATGCCGCCGCCCGTATATCCGCCGCCGGAGAGCACGGTGCCCGCGGAAGAGACTAAGCCCACGCTATTGGCATAGAAGTTCGCGGACCACACATTGTCTGCGCTATCGATGGCGACGGCCGTCGGACCCTGCCCGACAACGTAGTCCGTGAAAGCCGAGCCGTCTGCAAGTATCCGCGTGACGGTATTGCTGGACTGATTCGCGACGAAGGCGTTGCACTTCGAGTTCGTTGCAACGGCCGCCGGAAATTCGAGGTTTGCGGCTGTATATCCGGCCGCTCCTGACAGGGGCGAACCACTCCCGCTGAGCAACGTGACATGCGAATTTCCATAGTTCACGACCCACGCGACGCCGCTGGTGTCAAAGGCAACGGCAATCGGAAAGTTCAGACCGCCGGTTGTGTATTGCGCGGGCGAGGCGCCAGCACCATTGAACAGCGTGACCGATCCAAGGCCGCCGTTGACGCTGCCTGTGCTCTGCTCGTTCGCGACCCACATCGTGTCGTTCACATCCACGGCGCCGCCGTAGCTGTTCAGCAGCCCATAACCACTAAGGCCTGATGCAAATACTGGTGTGCCAGTATTGGAAAACAGGCTTGCTACTGCAAAATAATTGGCCACCCATACGTTCCCCTGCGAATCGATCGACAGAGAGGACGGACCATTCATCCCTCCGCCACTGTAGGTTGCGAAGAAGGTCCAGTCGCTGGGAGCCGCGCTCAGAGCGGGCAGGAACGCCGTGGAGGCGGCGCTCAGTGCGTAGATCTCCGCAACGTTTGCTCCGGGCGACTTTGCGATGTTCATCGCGGCATCCAAGGTGTTCGAGGGGGCGCCGCTGCTGGTCGTCGCCGCAGAAAACAGTTGAGCGCACGCTGAACTTGAGGCGCCACTGGATGCAGTGCACGCATTCAATGACGTTCGCCAATGCGTTCAACCGCGAGGTAGGAGCGGTGCCGGTCGCCGGGAACGATGCACCCGGTGCCTTGCCCGTAGACGGGTTCACAAGGTTGATCGCTGTGGCGGCAGCGAGTGCGACACCGCTGCTATTGGTTGCTGTCGCTCCAATCTGCGCTCCCGTCGAGAGGAAGGGGGCCATTGCCCAGGCGGCGGCCACAGTCGTTGCCTCGTTCACTACAAGAGCGGCGCCGCTCTTCAACGCGGAACACTGTCCCAATACGGCAGTCATCACCGCAGCGTTGTTCGACGACCCAACCGCGCCGGCTGACCCTCCGCGCGCCACAAGGTACAACACCGAGTTGCTGTAGGGGCAAGGAGCGCTGGTTGCGACGATGAAGGCCCCGGTCGAATCTGTTGTCAGAGGCGAGGTCAGGAGAGGCGCAGGTGCAGATCCGTTGCCTGAGGTCCCTGCTGCGTAGAGTTGGACGCTCGAACCCACCATCGGGAGCGCACCTGCGCGCACGGTGCCACTGAAACTCGCGACGGGGTAGTTTTGTGTGGGTGCGGGTTGAGAGGGGCTAGTGACATTTGTTGATTTGCAGTTGTTGGGTTCGGTTGAATTCCCGCCGCCGCCCCTCCTCCTCCTGAGGTTGTGGACGAGCCCCCGCAGCCCACCAGCGCCAACGCAAGCGCAGCCGACGCGGCGAAAACAACGCCGCGGACGAGCAACGAACTCCGTTCACTGAAACTCCTCTCAGCGTTGACGATAGGGTTTCGTGAATTCAGCAAGATCGGCTCCGGAGAGGAAGTTCGTGAGAGTTTGGGTTAGCTCTGTGCGAGCTTGCGTCGGGCTCAGTGCGGCGTCGGGGACCTCGGCGCGCAGCAGAATCGGAATGGGCCGCGCAGGATCCTGCGTCAAGAGATTGTGTGTTGAGGGACGGCTGTAGATCAGTCCGAAGTGGGTGCGCTCCGTCGATGACTGGTTGCAGGTGGAACCCGTGCAGACCGACGCCGCCTCAAGATACTGCATCGCGCCGTTGTTGAACAGTGAGGCACTGAGGCTTGTGTCACCGGTCGCGGTAGGCAACGTGAGCGGGCCGTGCCATATCCAGTCCTCACCACGAGCAGCATGACAGATCAATGTGTCATGGGCGCCGAGCACCGGCGATACGCCGATTGATATCGTCGAGCCTTCGCCGGCCTTCGTGTACTCCGCCCAGTGGAAGATGACTGCGCCAGTCGCCAGCGCCTCGTTCCATTCGCGCTGCAAACGGTACTCTCCTACACGCACGGGAAAGACGCCGGTCTGTCGATTCTGCCCGGATATTCCGCTTTGTGTTCGCATCATCGCTCGTGCATAGCTCACGCTGCCGAGCGCGATGAGCATAGCGAATGCCGCGCAACGTATTGCCAGCGATTGTCGCGGTAGGATCTCGCTGGAGACTGCAACCGGCAGGGCCATTGACGGCACTCTGAGATCGCGTCGCGGACTCCAGCGCAGCAAAACTGTGAACAGCAGTACCGTTGCGCAGAAGAACAGACCCGCGCCCAGGATGTAGTCTCCCATTGCCGCGTGATTCTGCAGCCATGGGTGCCGAAGCGCGATGACGTAGTACACGACCAGTCCGCAGAGTCGCACGAAGTTGAACGCGTACCCAAGAAGGACCGCACCTGCCGTGAGCAGCGACCACCGCCACGGCCGCAGGCGATAGAGGTAACCGGCGATCAATGCAATGAAGCCCATTGTCACCGCCCCGCGAATTCCATTGCATCCAGGAGCGATGAACATCCCGAACTTCGGTGTAAACATGAGGCTCAGTTGATCGGGCGTGAGCGGCTGGCCCAGGGCATGCGCGAAGCTGCGCGCAATCACCGCGGATGCATGTTGCAGCGGAAGATCGATGAATCGGTTAAAGGAGTGCGGCACCGGATTGACGAACCACATGAGCGCAACGGGAAACCATGCGGCACGCAGCAGCCTCAATCCACCAAAGAGAAGTACAACCCCTGCGGTATATGCCACCGCGACCAGCGAGTGTGGCGGAAGCACGATCGACCACGAAGGCGAGAGCACCATCTCGATGACGGCCTGGTCCCGCACATGTACGACGGCGATGGTCAACGCAAGAATCAGAAGCCCCCACCACGAACCGTGCGTCTCCCAGTGAAGCGAACGCCAGACGCGAAGAATCAGCAGGAGGCTAACAATGGGAATCAAGCCGCCGATTGACTTCAACGGATCCGTCATCCACATGCCCCACAGGACATTGCAGGTCGAGCTGATTGCAAACAGACCAGCGATCGAGAGCAACACGGCGACGGCAACGCCGGAAACCGTCCGCAGACCGTCTGTCGCTCGCTCGTCGCGCACACGCGGCCTGTCGGCCGTCGTCAGAGGTACTGTGGACATAATTCAATTTTATGGGCACCGCGCACAGAGCACTACCGCCGAATCATCGCCGGCCTAAATTGAATAACTTACGCCCCGTGAACGGAGGCCTGCCGTTCGGAGTGTCCGGAGAGCTCCGCTGCACGCGCCTCAGCGTATGCTGCGGCGCCCAGCAGAGCGGAGGTGTCATCCAGGATGACGCGCACCGGAATCGTCTCAACCAGCGGCGAAAGACGTCCTTTATCGAGGAAGGCCTGCATGAATCCGCCGCCGGAGAGGAACTTCAGAATCTTCGGTCCGATTCCGCCACCGAGATACACGCCGCCGAGTGCGAGCAGCTTCAGCGCAAGGTTGCCGGCCTCCGCTCCGTAGGCCGAAGCAACGAGTTCGATCGTCTTTACGCAGATCTCACTTGAACCGTCCTCGGCACACGCGCCGATCACCGCGTTCGGATCCTCTGATCTGCATGCGTTCGCGCAGCCAGGCCGGCTCATCCATTTTCTGATCGTCGCGGAGGAACGCATACACGTTCTGAATGCCAAGGCCGGAGACGACGCGTTCCGTACTGACACGGCCGTTCAACTTGTGCCGCAGATAATTCAGCAGCGCAATCTCGGTGTCGTTCCGCGCCGCGAAATCGCCGTGACCACCTTCGGAGGGAAGGGGCAGATGACGCCGCAGAAGCGGGTCCCAGATCAGCAGGCATTCGCCCAGCCCCGTACCGGCCGCGATCAATCCGCGATGCCCAACCGAGCTCGCGTCCCCTGTGTGCAGAGTGAATATCTTGTCGTTTGAGACCTCAGCGATGCCGTAGCCGTTCGCCTCGAGATCGTTGATCAGAAAGATGTGCTGAATGCCTAGCGAGCGCTGCAGGTCGCGCGCATCCAGCGTCCAAGGCAGATTCGTCAGCTTCAGCCGGCCATCGCGCACCGGGCCGGGCACACCGAAGCAGCATGCAACGATCTGGTCGCGGACGTCCGGCTGTCCGCTCTTCTCCGGTGAGAGAAATTCCTTCACGATGTCGTCGAGACAAGCAAACTCGGGAGCTGGAAATTTCTCATCACGCACGGGCGACAGCTTGCCGCCGACAAAGCAGTACAACGCCAGATGAACCTTGGTCCCACCGATATCCCCAGCCAGAATCATTCGCCAAGCTCTCCTGCGCTGCTAGATCTCCAGCGTGCCGACGCGGTATCCCTGTGCTTCGGCGACCACACTGGCCGGCGGAAGCTTCGCAGCCGCGTCCTGATCCAGCAGAAAGAGAAGCTTACCATTCGCAGGGCGAATCAGTTGTGAGGGCAGCCGTTCCGGATCGCGTGGGCCAGTCAGCACCTCCGCAACGATGTCGGCCTTACCTGGTCCTTCAACCTCGAACGCGACCTCCGCCGCATGATTGATCACGGGCCACGTCAGCGTGATGCGCCAGGTATCCTTCTGCGGAACGTGATTCGCGACAACGAGGCGTCCCATTTCGTTGAGGGCCTCCGTATGCGGGAAGAGCGAGGCCGTGTGTCCGTCGGGGCCCATGCCGAGCACGACCAGATCGAACGCCGGCGACTCGGCACCCTCGAGCTTCATCACATTGCGCAGCGTGCTCTCGTAGCGCGACGCTGCCTCCTGCGGATCGAGTTCGCCTTCCATGCGGAAGACGTTCGCTGCAGGAATCGGCACCTTCGTCAGCAGCAGCTCACGGCAGACGCCGTAGTTCGACTCCGGATGATTCGGCGGAACGCAGCGTTCATCCACCCAGAAGAGTTGCAGCTTGTCCCACGGCACCGTCGCGAGAAACGGCTGCGATGGATCGGCCAGCAGCTTGAATGTCGCATTGGGCGTGGAGCCGCCGGAGATCGCGATGCGAGCGATTCCGCGCGAGGCAACGGCCTGCTCTACTTTCTTTGCAAACAGCTGCGCGGCGCCCAGCGCCATCGCAGCGGCCGAAGGCCACACCTGGTAGGTGACAGTCACGGGACGAGCCATAGATCTCTCAACTCTCGAATCGCTATTGGATGACTTTCGCTACTCGTTGTGCCATCTGCGCCCGTCGCGTGCCAACAGCTCATCGGCACACTTCGGTCCCCAGCTGCCCGCCGGATAGTTCGGAAAGTCCTTCGGCGGATTCGCCTTCCACGCATCCAGGATCGGCGTCATCAGTGCCCAGGTCGCCTCCACACCATCGCGATGTGCAAACAACGTTCCATCACCGAGCATCGCATCCAGCAGCAGCCGCTCGTAACCGTTCGCCGAGCTTTTACCGAACGCCTCCGCGTAGCTGAAGTGCATCTCGACGTTCTTCACGTTCGTGGTCGGACCCGGCACCTTCGCGCCGAACGCCAGCGAGATCCCCTCGTCAGGCTGAATGCGAATCTTCAGCACGTTCGGGCACACCTGGCTGTTCATGTTGTTCGTCTTGAACAGATGGAGCGGAGCCTGCTTGAAGGTGACCGTAACTTCCGTTAGGCGCGTATGCAGCCGCTTGCCTGCGCGAATATAGAACGGAACGCCGGCCCAGCGCCAGTTCTCGATGTTCAACTTCATCCCGGCGAAGGTCTCCGTCGTCGACTGCGGATCGACCCGGTCCTCCTGCCGATAGCCGATGACCGGCTGTCCATCGATAACGCCCGGACCATACTGACCGCGCACCGTGTCGGTGACAGGGATCGGATCGATCGCGCGCCACACCTTCAACTTCTCGGTGCGCACCGCCTGTGCATCGAAGCTGTCGGGCGGCTCCATGGCGACGAAGCTCAACACCTCCATCACGTGGTTCTGCAGAACGTCACGCAACGCCCCGGCCTTTTCATAGAACGGCCCACGACCCTCGATACCGATCGATTCCGCCGCCGTAATCTCAACGTAGTCGACATAGTTGCGATTCCAGATAGGCTCGAAGATCCCGTTGCCGAAGCGGAAGACCAGGATATTCTGCACAGTCTCCTTGCCGAGATAGTGATCGATGCGGAAGATCTGGTGCTCGTCAAGCACCTGGTTCAGCTCATCATTCAGCTTGCGCGCGCTCTCCAGGTCCGTGCCAAACGGCTTCTCGATAATGACGTTGATCCACTGGCCCTTTTCCTTCGCCTGGGTCATTCCGTGCTTTGCGAGCCGTTCCGCAATGTCAGCAAAGTACTCCGGCGCAACCGCGAGATAGAACAACCGGTTGCCCTTCGTTCCGTACTGCTGGTCGAGTTCGGCAAGGTATGCCTTCAGCTTGTCGAATCCCTCATCGCTATCGAACTCGGTCGAGAAGTACTTCACGCGATCCATGAACGGCTTCAGCGCGGAGTCGCCGCCATCAACGCCGCCGCCCTTCAGAATGCCTTCCTGCATATCCGTCGCAAAGGTCGCCGAAAGGTCACGGCGCGCGACACCGACAACGACGAAGTCCTTCGGCAGAAGGTGCTGCTGCTGCAGGTGAAACAGCGCGGGCAACAGCTTGCGCTTCGTCAGGTCACCTGACGCACCAAAGATCACGACGATGCACGGCTCAGGAATTCGCTCTTCCTTCGACCCGCCAACGGGCTCGTCACACTGCGTCAGTGACTGTCCGACTTCCTCTACCATGGTGGCCATACGCCTCTCCTTCTCTGTGACAGAACCCTCTGGCTGCCGCATCGGCGGCCAAAATTCACTTCTCGCCGACTGGAGCTTTCTTGACTGCGTGCCCGCCAAATTCATTGCGCATCACCGCCAGCATGCGGTCCGTGAAGTTGTTCACTTCGCGTGAGCGCAGACGGCGAATCAGCGCGTCCGTAATCACCGGCGCCGAGACGTTCAGGTCGATCGCCTCGAAGACGGTCCAGCGCCCTTCGCCTGAATCCGGCACATACGCCTCCAGGCCCTCGAGCGTCGGGTTCTTCTTGAGCGCGTCCGCCGTGAGGTCCAACAGCCACGAACGCACAACCGAACCGTACCGCCAGATCTCAGAGATCTGCACAAGATCCAGATGCAGCGTCGTCTTGGCCTTCATGATCGAAAAGCCCTCTGCGTAGGCCTGCATGATGCCGTACTCGATGCCGTTGTGCACCATCTTCACGAAGTGCCCGGCTCCCGACGGTCCCACATGTCCCCAGCCTTCATTCGGTGCCGGCGCCAGCGCCTCGAAGATCGGCGTCAGGTAGTTCACGGGTGCATCGTCACCGCCGATCATCATCGAATAGCCTTCGGTGATGCCCCACACGCCACCCGACGTACCCACGTCGACAAACTCAAAGCCGTCCTTCTTCAACTCGTCATGCCGACGTTGCGAATCCTTGTAGTTTGAATTGCCGCCATCGATGAAGATGTCGCCCTTCTTCATCAGCGGCTTCAGCTTCGCAATGGTCTGATCGACGGGATCGCCCGCGGGCACCATGATCCAGATCGCTCGTGGCGAGTCCGTCAGGTTCTTTACCATGTCCTCGAGCGAGTTCACGCCCACGGAGCCCGCATCGCTCAGTCTCTTGACGGCCTCAGCGGAGAAATCGAATCCGACAATCTTATGGCCTGCCTTGCGGAGACGCTCGGCCATGTTGCCGCCCATCTTGCCGAGTCCGATCAATCCAAGTTGCATAAAATCCCTCTCCATCGACGGGCTCACCCGGTCGCGTTCGCGTTGATATGACTCTTAGAGAGTAATCCCAAACTCGGTCAAGGGGAAAAACGGGCCAGGCGATGCGCGGGTTCAGGCCGCTGGAAAGTCCGCGCCTTCCGTAGTCGCCTGCCACCGGTCGAGTTCGTCGTTCCAGTCCGCCAGCCGCTTACGGAAGCGTGTCAGCGCTAACTTTCCAAGCAACAAATGCTTCGGCGGATTCGGATCGCTCACTGCCGCAACGACAGCTTCCACAGCACGCTGCGGGTCGCCGGGCTGCTGACCGGACTGCGTCTGGAAGTATTCACGCGTCTTGCCGGCGGTCGGCTCGTAGTCCGAGATTCGCTCCTTCGCTTCCATCCCCGAGCGCCCCAGAAACTCCGTACGGAATGGACCGGGCTCGACAACGATCACATGGATGCCGAGCGGTGCCAGCTCCGCGCTCAGCGCTTCTGAAAGTCCCTCTACTGCGAACTTCGTCGCATTGTAGTAACCCCAGCCCGGCGAGCCGATCAGTCCACCAATTGACGAAAAATTCACGATCACGCCTGAGCGCCGCGCGCGAAATTGCGGCAGCAGCGCCTTGGTTACGTTGATCAGACCGAAGAGGTTGGTTTCGAACATCGGCATGTACTCGGCCTCTGTAACCTCTTCGACAGCGCCAGCGACGCCATAGCCCGCATTGTTTACCAGCACATCGATGTGGCCCACGCTGCGCCAGTGCGTCCGCAACAGCCTTGTCGATACTGTGCTGTTTTGTCACGTCAAGCTCCAGCGCGACGACATTCCCCGGGGAGCGCTTCACGAGTTCCTGAAGGCTCTCCAATCTCCGCGCTGTCGCCACGACCTTCGCATCCAGCGACAGCAGATACTCCGCCAACAGACGGCCGAAGCCGCTCGAAGCACCGGTGATGAACCAATGCTTACCCTTCTGCGCTACCTTCACCGATGTACTCATACTTCATGGGACGCACGGCGGCCACACCACGATGCATCAATTCCGCATTGCCGCACAATTGCTACGGCGATGATGCAATTGCCAGTCCGCGATGCTCGATACACTGAGCCCACTGCCTTGAACGAACTCTTTCCCATCATCGATGCTGCACTTGGCTCTGCGGCCGAGCGCTCAGGCGCGCACCTCGCCTGCCATCCAGGGTGCCATCAGTGCTGCATCGGTGTCTTCGCGATCACGCCACTGGATGCCGCAGCGCTCCGCGAAGGCCTCGCAGCCGCGCCAGCCGACGTCGCCGAACGCATTCGTGCGCGGGCGCTCGCGTCGCGCGAGCGTCTGCTGGCCGCCGGCTTCCCGGGTGATCCGGACAGCGGCATCCTCTTCACCGAGCCACATCACGAGGAGGCATTCGAAGAGTACGCCAACAACGAGCCGTGTCCGGTGCTCGACCCAGCGACAGGCACCTGCGATCTCTACGCTTCGCGACCCGTGCAGTGCCGCACCTTCGGTCCGCCCGTGCGCGATGAGGACGGCAACCTCACCGTCTGCGAGCTCTGTTTTACGCACGCATCCGCGGAAGAGGTCGCCCGCTGCGAGATGGATCAGGGTTGGCGACCACTCGAAGACAAGCTCATCGCACAGGCCGAGTCAGACCCCATCAACGCCGGCCCGACCTTGATCGCCTTCGCGCTTACGCGGTGATCTCGCGCACGCCGCCTTCACTCGCGACCAGCGCCATCTCCGCCATACCGAGAAACAACCCATGCTCGACGACGCCAATGATGGACCGTATCTCGGCTGCGGTTTCTTCGGGGTTCTCAATCACGCCTGCAGCACAGTCGAGGATCCAGTTGTTCTCGTCCGTGAACACCGGGCCTGAACCGTCTTTCTTCATGCGCAACTTTGGATTGAGGCCGAGCTCTGCGAGCCTCGGTTCCACCAGCGGGCGCGCCATCTTGATGATCTCAACCGGCAGAGGAAACTTGCCCAGCTTCTTGACAATCTTTGATTCATCGACGACGCAGACGAACCTGTCCGCTGCGCTGGCAACGATCTTCTCGCGCAGCAGCGCCGCGCCTCCGCCCTTGATGAGATACAACCCGGCACCCGGCTCGACTGCAACCTCATCTGCGCCGTCAACATAGAGATCGAGCTCCGGCAGTTCCTCGAGCGTGACGACCTCCATGCCCAGCGAGCGGCCCAGCTCGGCGCTGGAATCGCTCGACGCCACGCAGCGAATCTTCAAACCGGCCTTTACGCGGTCGCCCAACGCCTTGATAAACATCACCGACGTCGTTCCGGTGCCCAGTCCCACGCGCATCCCGTCTTCGACCATCTCCGCAGCGCGCTTCCCTACCAGTGCCTTCGCCTCATCCTGCGTCATTCCACCATGTTGCCACGATCTCATCCCTGCTGCGTGCTTCTGCCCGCTGTCTTACTGCTCCGGTCGTCACCCGACCGCTGCATCGGCACACGACGACGCCTCATCGAATGGGAAGACTAAACGGACACGGGCCCCGGCCAGAACAAGGAGTGCCGATGGCAAGCAACACCCAGACTCCGATTCCCGCATTTCCCCCCTGCATGGAGAGCTCCTGCGAGTTCGTTCAGACGCTGATGAATGTGCAACGCGCCGCGCAACTCATCACATCCACCCTCGAGCTCGACGACGTGCTGGACCGCGTCGTCAACGACCTCGCCTCCGCGATCGGCAGCGTCGAAGTGAACGTCTGGCTGCGTGATCCTGGCACTGACGAGCTCATCCTCACCGGCGTCCAGGGATGCAGTGTTCTCCGCAAAGGAGCGCGCATGAAGTTGGGCACGCGCGGCATGGCAGGCTACGTCGCCTCCACCGGTGTCATGCGCTATGCGCCGGACGTTCGCCTCGACCCCTACTACATCCCTTGCGAGCCGGAGAGCCTTTCGGCCGTCTACCTCCCGTTGGTCTCACGCGGAGAGGTCATTGGGGTCTTCGCCGTCGATCACTCGGAACTCGACGGCTTCACCGAAGACCAGCTCCAGATTCTTCAGGCACTCGCCGGCCACATCAGCGTGGCGATCGAAAATGCCCGCCTCTTCAATGAGCAGCGCCTCCTCCACGAGGGCATGCACAACGAAGCCCAGGAGGCCCGTGCGATTCAGCAGGCGCTCATTCCCAAGTCATCGCCGCTTATCCCCGGCTTCTGCTTCGACAGCGCCTGGCAGCCCGCTGGTGTTGTCGCCGGCGACTGGTTCGACTGGATCGAGCTCAGTTCCGGCCGGCTCGGCATTGTTCTCGCCGACGTCAGCGGCAAGGGCATGCCCGCAGCGCTGTTGATGTCGGCCACTCGCGCCACCCTTCGCACCCTCGCTCGCCTAAATCTCTCCCCCGGCGAGACCCTTAAACAGCTCAATCACATGTTGATCAGCGACATGCCGGCCAACAAATTCGTCACCATGGTGTATGGGGTGCTCGATCCGAAATCTCGCGAGATAACCTTTGCCAGCGCAGGGCATCTTCGCCCGCTGCTCATCAACGGCAGTTGCGAGTTTTTACCCATCGACACCGGCCTCCCGCTCGGGCTCTTCGCCTCCAACTACTCCGAGTACACCGTTCGCCTGAAGCCCGGCACCCAGGTGCTGCTCTACTCCGACGGCATCACCGAAGCCATGAACCGCGACGACGAGGAGTACGGCCCCGGGCGCCTGGTCGAGCACTTCCTCCGCACCGAAGCCTGCGTCGAGGGTCTCTTTGAAGAGATCCAGCGCTTCTCTGCCGGTTCCACACACACCGACGACGCGACCGCTGTCCTCATCGCCAGCCGCTGAACGCACGCGCAAAACAAGAGGACTGGGGCGAACCCAGTCCTCTCGTCATTCTCAACTGCGGACCTTCTCTACTTCTTGACCAGCTTCTTCGCCGCCTCAACCACATGCGCGGACGAGATGCCAAGTTTCTCCAGCGCAATCGCCCCCGGAGCCGACGCGCCGAAACGGTCGATGCCGATGGCGACGCCGTCGCGGCCGATGTACTTGTACCAGCCCAGCGTCGCGCCGGCTTCGATGGAAATCTTCGGCACGCCGTGCGGGAAGAGCGACATCTTGTAGTCCTCGCTCTGCTCCTCGAAGATCTTCCAGCTCGGCATCGAGATGACCGTCGCGTTGATGCCCGAGCCCTTCAGGTCGTTCGCCGCCTTCATCGCAACCTCAACCTCGGAGCCTGTCGCGACGATGATGACATCCTTGCCGAACTGCTCGAGCACGTAGGCTCCCTTGCGGCAACCCTCGAAGACCTTGTACTTCTCCGCGTCCAGCACGGCGATATCCTGCCGCGTCAGCGCCATGAAGGCGGGCAGCTTGCGCTCCACCATCAGGCCCCAGCACGCCGAGGTCTCGTTCGCATCGGCCGGGCGGAAGTCCGTCAGTTCCGGAATCGCGCGCAGCGACATCAGGTGCTCGATCGGCTGATGCGTCGGTCCGTCTTCACCCAGACCCACCGAGTCATGCGTGAAGATGTACAGCGAGTGCGAATGCATCAGCGCGCCCATGCGCAGCGCCGACCGGCAGTAGTCGGAGAACGTGAAGAACGTTGAGCCGAACGGAAGAAGTCCGCCGTGCTCCGCAATGCCGTTCACCGCGGCCATCATGCCGAACTCACGCACGCCGAAGAAGATGTTCCGGCCCTTGGGGTCCAGATGGAAGTTGCCCGAGTCCTTGAAGATCGTCTTCGTGGAACTCGTGAGGTCAGCCGCACCGCCGAACAGCTCCGGCAGCACTGCGCCCAGATTGTTCAGCACCACCTGGCCTGCGTTACGAGTCGCCATCTTCTTCTCGGTCGGGAAGGTCGGCAGCGCTTTCTGCCATCCGTCAGGCAGCTTCTGCGCCGTGGTGCGCTCATACTGCGCGGCGAGTTCTGGGAACTCCTTCTTGTAGGCGTCGTAGCGCTCGTGCCAGTCAGCGACGGCCTTTGTGCCCTTGTCGATGGCCTGGCGCCAGTTGTTCAACGCCGCCTCGGGGACAACCCAGTTCTGATCGTCGGGGAAGCCGAAGAAGCGCTTGGTTTCCTTGGCGCCTTCGGGCCCGAGGGCTTCGCCGTGGACGGCCTTGGTGCCGGCCTTCGGCGCGCCGTAGCCGATGATCGTGCGGACGCGAATCAGCGAGGGCTTCGTCCGCTCCATCTTCGCCGCCTCAATTGCGCGATTCAGCTCTTCGAGGTCGTTACCGTCCGAGACGAACTGCACATGCCAGTCGTAGCCATGGAAGCGCTCCGTAACGTCTTCGGTATAGCTCAGGTCCGTCGGGCCGTCGAGCGAGATGAGGTTGTCGTCGTACAGCACGATCAGCTTGCCGAGTTGCAGCGTGCCGGCGAGCGAGCAGGCCTCGTGCGAGATGCCTTCCATCAGGTCGCCGTCGCCGCAGAGCACGTAGGTGTAGTGGTCAACGATCTTGTAGTGATCGTTGTTGTAGACGCCGCCCATGTGCTTCTCGGCCATCGCCAGACCAACGGCCATCGCCAGCCCCTGGCCCAGCGGTCCGGTTGTCACCTCAACGCCTGGAGCCTCGGTGACCTCCGGGTGTCCCGGCGTATGCGATCCCCACTGGCGGAACTGTTTCAGCTGCTCGAGCGGCAGATCATAGCCCGTCAGGTACAGCGTGCCGTACAGCATCGCTGACGCGTGCCCATTGGAGAGGACGAAGCGATCGCGGTCCGACCACTTCGGCTCCTTCGGGTTGTACTTCATGAACTTGTGGTACAGCAGGTACATGATCGGTGAGCAGCCGAGCGGCGCTCCCGGATGTCCGCTCTTGGCCGCCTCTACCTGATCTACCGCGAGAAGTCGCAGCGTGTTAATCGAAAGCTGATCGAGCTCGGCCTGATTGCGAGCGTCAAGAGAAGATGCTTGTTCAGTCATTCTGTCCTCAGGAAGGGGATAAAGTTCGCAGGCACGGCTGCGCTGGGGTTCGGAAAAACTAACAATCCGACACTCTTTCGAGTGTACTCGTCCCGAGCCGCGCACCGCATCAACAGCCCTTCAAAGGGCTGGATGCTGGCTGGCCTGGCTCCGGTTTCAGTGCCGTTGTTGCTGCTGAGAAGAGCTATTCCGCTGAGGCGGCGGCTCGCTTCGCGGCGCTGCCGGAGCCGGCGCCGGCGCCGGATGCGGCGCGGCCTCGCGCATCTGTGGCTCACCCACCGGCCGGTTCTCCCGCAGATTGTCCAACTGCTGCGGACTCAGAGGACGGCCCGGATCGGTGTTCTGGATCGCCTGCCGCTGCTGGTCGAAGCTCGGCCTGGTCGGCGGCGGCACTGCGCGGTTGTAGAGCCGCTGCTGCGGGCCCTCATTCTGTATCTCCTCCCGCGGCGCCGGCGCGCCCGGTTGCGGAAGCTGTTCGGTTCCGCGCACCGCGTTCGGTGACTCTCCACCCTTGATCGCCATTGGCTGCCCGCCCTGTTGAGGTTGTGCTCCCAGAGTGATGGCACCCGGATAGGTCGTGGGTTTGGGTCTGGCCGGCGGCGGGGTCCTGGCGGGAGTGCTATTCGGATTCGATGGCTGGGCAGCCTGCTGACTTGGCTGTCCACTGTGAGCCGGAACATTCGGATACGTGGACGGGGTTGGCGGCGTTCGCGGGGGCGCTGGGGTCGGCGGCTGGGTTTCAGGCGCAGGGTTGTTCTGGTGAGTGTTCGCTTCGTTTTCAGCCTGCTGATTCGCCTCACCCTTCTCTCGCCGGATTGTTCCGGTACTCGATCTGATTCACCTGATTTGGCTGCTGCGCCGCACCGTTGTTGCCTCGCCGTTCGACGGGCGCGGGCGGCCCACTGGCCTGCGAGGTTGTTACCTGGGGCAGCAGGCTCTCGTTACGAATCGGCTGTTCCTGGTGCGAGGCCAGCGCTGGCCGGGCCAGGCGCGAAGGAAACGCGTGCGCTCGCCCCGGCGTTACCATCGTCCGCTCCGGCGTCACCATCGGATGCGCAATCATCGGCGCTGCGTACAACTGGGCAGGCTGTAGATGTAACAGAGACGACCGCACCGGCTGCCCGCTTGCAAAGCTGGCTTGCGACACCGCAACCGTTCCCGCCGCGCGGTTCTCAAACTGCCGCCGCGGCCCCATCGGATCTACATACACATTGCGGTTGTCGGTGTCGTAGACCGTCCGCACCTGGTTGAAGTTGCGGTTGTACAGATTGCTCGCGTTGACGCGGTTCAGGTACAGCGTGCTTGAGTGATACCACGGAGCGTAGGGCTCGTTCGGGCCCAGCGGGAACCACGCCGCCGCACCACTGCCCGGGTGCACAAAAACCACCAGCGCCGGCGCATATACCGGATGCACAACCGGCGGTCCCGGCACCCATCCCCAGCGCCCGCCGAAGATTGCCCAGCGTCCGTAGTGGAACGGCGCAAATCCCCACGCTTCGGCCTCGATCCACGTCCATCCCCATGGCGCAACCCACGTCCAGCGCCCATAGCAATAGGGCTGCCAACCCGTCGGAACGCTTGCCGGGAACCATACCGTCCCGTAGTCCTCCTCCGGCAGCCAGCTCCCATACTGTTGCAGCTCAGCGCCGCCCACCGTGTCCACGTTCAGATAGTTCTGCTCCGCCGCCTCGCCCGCTCATAGGCCTGGTCTCGCTGGCTTGAGAACGTGTCCAGCGGATCGCGAATTTGCGGCCGCGATACCCACTGTCCGGACACCGGATTCACTCCGGACAGCCGCAAGGCCTGTCCCTCACCCACCGTTTGCTGCAGCCCGTTCCCATCGACCTCCGCCACACCGGCAAAAACCGTCACGACCGTCCACCCGCCGTCTGGATCCACATCGACGCGAACGTCACCCGTCGCCAGCATTGTCACGGCGACGTTGGGCGTATCCAGTTCCGTCGTCGTTCCGGGCTCCAGAGCATAAGTGCGCAGATGCACGCTTCCCTGGCCCAGCCCAAACTGCGCCAGCGTGTCGGTCATCGCCGTCACGGTCAGGTCGGTGGTCTGCGACATCCGCACCGCTAGCTGCCCCGCCTGCACCTCGGCCAGCGCACTGTAATCGGTCCAAAGACGATCACCCGTCGTGAGGGGATAGTTCACCTCCGCCGGGCTGAACTGGTTGACGCTGGCCGGCTCGACCGAGACATTCCCCTGCGCCACACTCAGCCTGCCCACCTGCGTCGGCGGGTCTGCGCTGGGCGACACCTGGGTCGAATCAGCGTTCTCCTGACCAGGTGGCGGATACCCCTGGTTCGGGTCCGGCTGCTGTGCCCGCGTCGCCATCGACAGCACGAAAGCCAGCCCTGCCAACATCGCCGAATACCTGAAGGCCCCTGTGCTCCATCTCCTGCGGCTCATGACCGTTTTCCCCCGCGTGCTGTGGCGCTTGAAGTGTAACCCCGTCTGCAGCAGAAAGACGCGGCCTTCGAACCTCCGCACCTGACACCTCATGGCCGCGAAACCCTAACCGACGGAACCACTTGCCCCTCCACGGCGTATCCTTCCATAAGCCGGATATTCCCCGGCCGAAGCTGTTGTCTGAGGTCCCTTGGATCATGAACCAGCAGAACCCGACGACCCCCATGAATGCATGCCGATTGTTCGTCCTTGCCGCCACCACCTGCCTGCTCCTCTCCGGCTGCAGCGTCTCGAGCCACAAACACGGCAACGGAGACAACGTCCAGATGAGCACGCCCTTCGGCTCCATGCACATCAAGACCGATAAGGACGCCAACGTTGCCGGCATCGGCCTCACCACCTATCCCGGCGCCGTCCCGCTCAAAGAGGACGACGGCAAGAAGAATGACGCCGCCGACATCAACCTCAACTTCGGCGACTTCCATCTCGGCGTCAAAGCCGCCACCTTCAAGACCTCCGACTCACCTGACAAAGTCGAGGCCTTCTACCGCAGGGACATGGCTCACTACGGTGCCGTCCTCGAGTGCCGCGGGGACAGGGCCGTCGGCCAGCCCGCGCGCACCGCTGAGGGACTCACCTGCAGCGACGACCATGGCCGCCGCGAAATTCACGTCAGCGACGACCATGACGAGGTCGAACTCCGAGCCGGCTCACCCGAGCACATGCACATCGCCGGCATTCAGTCCAAAGATGGCGGCACAAAGATCGGTCTCGTTGCGCTCGATCTTCCCAGCCACCACGATCAATCCGACAGCGAATAGCTCGCCTGCGTTGCGGCCCGCGCATACCTCGCGTAGCCTCAAACTGTGCCCCCACACCATTGCCCTCGCTGTCACGCATTGCTCTCGGATGAGCATGAGGGCGGGCTCGTCTTCTGTTTCAACTGCGGCGCTCCGCAAATAACGGTCTCCGAAGAACTCCTCGCAGAGGCGCAAAAGCAGCGAGCAGTGCTCGACTCCAGTCTCGCTGGTGTTCTCGGCTCGCATCCGGACGCCGTCGTCTGGCCGGCTGCCATACGCTACGCCGCACTGGCCGGAGCCCTCGCCGCCGCGCTCACACTGGTCTCCTTCGCCCTTCCCCCGGTTATCCTGCTCGCCTGGTTCTGGGCTATCGGAGCTCCCGTCGTCGTCCTCGGCGTCTACAACGCAAAGATCCGCCCCACCAGCCTCCGCGCAGGCTTCGGAGCCCGTCTCGGTCTGCTCTGCGGACTCGCCATCTTCTTTGCGATGTCTGCGATCAACGCCTGCGGGCTCGTCTTCGCGCGCTTCGTCTTCCACAACGCCGCGCAGATCGACAGCCAGCTCGCCGCCATGTTCACGCAGCTTCGCACAACGATTCAGCAGCAGGGCGGCCCCGCGCAGGCGCCCGTGCTCGCCTGGCTTAATATCCCCGAAGACCGCCTCGGGCTTCTTCTGTTGATGTCCGCCTTCGTCCTGATCCTCTATCTCGGACTCTCCGCGCTCGGCGGCGCCTTCGCCGCAATGCTGCGTTCACGCGCCGAGACAAAATAGCGAGACACGCTGAGCACACGCACTCTCACGCTCCGCTGCTATCATCATGGGCAGTTATGAGTGAAGCTTCCACCGCCACACGCCCGCCCCGCCTTCGCGAGAAGGGCCGCCTCATGTCCTCCTCGGAGATTGAACGCACGCTCGTCCGTCTCGCGCACGAGATCGTCGAGCGCAATAACGGCGCAGCCAACATCGGCCTGGTCGGCATCAAGCGCCGCGGCGTTCCGCTCGCGCAGCGCATCGGCAAGCTCATCGAGACCATCGAGCGCCAGCCCATCCAGACCGGCGTGCTCGACATCAGCTTCTATCGCGACGATCTCTCCACGCGTGACGTCCGCCCCGTCGTCGAGAAGGGCGAGATCGGCTTCGACATCGAAGGCCGCGACATCATCCTGATGGACGACGTCCTCTACACCGGCCGCACGATCCGCGCCGCGCTGGATGCTCTCTTCGACCACGGCCGCCCCAAGAGCGTTCAGCTCCTGGTGCTCATCGACCGCGGCCATCGCGAGCTTCCCATCGAAGCACGATTCATCGGCCGCATCGTCCCCACCTCCCGCCGCGAGATCATCGAGGTCAAGCTTCGCGAGGTCGACAACGACGAGCAGGTGATCCTCGTAGAGCTCGTCGAAGAATAACCGCCCCCGTTCGAGCAGACATCCGATGCCTACGGATCGACGACGTGTCCAACAATTCAATGCACCGCGGCATCGCTCCGACGAGGCGCGCTTGGCTTGCAGTCGCTGAAGCTGGGTTTTCAAGGTGGACGAAGATATGTCGGCGGAGTGTCGTCCCGCATCCTTTGTAGTCGTAATCGTCCCAGAACTTCATCTTTCCTCGCAGCTCACGAAGCTTTTCCGCGTTGTCTTCCAGCAATTTCAACGCCTCCTCAACAACCGCCTTCTGTCTTTGACGCCAACGCTCGCTTTCATCGCCTTCGCCATCAACTTATCGTCGATCTCGATATTCGTTCTCATCTCTCGCCTCTCGATGTGTAAGAATATCAGAAATATGTGTATCGTGGCCGAACCGTGACGCACGCATGAGCGCCCAACCGCAACCCGAAGCCGTTGCCGCCGAGACGCCGGAAGGCCTGCCCTTCCCGCACCCAATGCACCCGAGCCCCTCAGCATGGGCGCGGTGCTGCGCATCGTCCCATTGCGCCGCCTCTGGTATGCGCAGGTGGTCAGCGTCTTCGGCGACTTCCTCGCGCTCTATGCCGTCATGACGATCGTGACCTACAAGCTGCATGCCACACCGCAGCAGGTCACCGGCATCCAGATCGCCTACCTCGCGCCCATCGCCGTACTGGGCACCATCAGCGGCGTCTTCGCCGACCGCTGGCCCATCAAGGCCACGCTTGTCTCGAGCGACCTCACCCGCGCCGCGCTCTGCCTCCTCCTTCTGCTCGTACACTCCATCACGGGTTTTTACCTCGTGCTCGCGTCGATCAGCGTCGTCTCCAGCTTCTTCTCTCCGGCCCAGGGCATCGCGCTTCGATCTGCGGTTCCCTTTCACGGCCTGCGCTCCGCCAACGCGCTGATGCAGCAGGTGATGTTCATCATGCGCATCATCGGCGGCCCCATCGCCGTCACGATCGTCACCGTGCTCGGCGTCAGGGTCTGCTATGTCGGCGACTCCATCAGCTTCGTCGCCTCTGCCTCGCTCATCGCCTCGCTCGCTCTCACCATCCCCGCTCGCGCAGCCGCGCAGCAGGCAAATCAAGCCAGCGCTGTCGTGCCAGCGAACTCAGCCGGCATCCGCCGCATCCTTGCCGACATGCGTGAGGGCGCGAACTTCATCCTGCACCACGCCGCGCTGCTCTTCGTCATCACCGCGCTGGCCGCCGGCATGTTCGCGCTTGGCTGCTTCGCGCCGATGATCGCAGTCTATGTGCGCGATGACCTCCACGCCTCGCAGAAGATCTTCGGCGTCACCAGCGCCATGATCGGCATCGGCCTTCTTGTCGGCATCAACGTCCTCACCGCCGCCGCCAAAAAGGTGAAACACACCTCGCTCGTCTACTTCGGCCTCGGCGGCATGGCCGTGGGCACCTTCGTGCTCGCCGCCATCCCCCGCCTTGCCACGACCATCCCCGCGCTCATCCTCATCGGCTTCGCCGCCGGCGGCATCATCGTGCCCTCGCAGACCATGATTCAGGAGGAGACGCCGCAGACCATGCTCGGCCGCGTCGGTTCAACCGTGATGTCGTTTGTCTTTTCCGCGCAGATCGCCGGCCTTCTCCTCAGCGGCGTGCTCGCCCAGCACACCAGCGTCCGCGGCGTCTTCCTTCTCAGCGGCATTCTTCTCGCCGTGCTCATGCTTGCCGGCAAACTGTGGATGGAGCCCAAGCCCCACCAGCCCGTAGCCGCTCCGGCCAGTTAGCGCGCGACCTCGGCCAGCGCTTCACCTGCCGCCGCCAGAATCGTCTCCACCTCGCGCCGTCCAATCACCGCCGACACAAACGCCGCCTCAAACTGGCTCGGCGGCAGCCACACGCAGCGTTCCATCATTGCGCGGTGAAACCGTCCGAACGCCTCCGTGTCCGACGCGCTCGCCGACGCAAAGTCCCGCACCTCCGACGGCGTGAAGAACCACGTGAACATGCTGCCCACGCGATTCGTCGTCAGCGCAATGCCCTGCTCCGTCGCCAGCTTCGCCACGCCATCTGCGATCGCTGCGGACGTCCGCTCCAGCGTCGGATAGATCTCATTCTTGTACGCCAGCAGATGCGCAATCATCGCCACACCCGCAGCCATCGCCAGCGGATTCCCGCTCAGCGTCCCCGCCTGGTACACCGGCCCCAGCGGCGCAAGCTGCTCCATCACATCCGCGCGGCCACCAAACGCAGCGACCGGCAAACCACCGCCAAGTATCTTGCCGAGCGTCGTCAAATCCGGAGCGCCGTTCTCGCCCAGCTCCTCCGCGAACCGCTCCTGCGCTCCGCCCACCGCCAGCCGGAAGCCGGTCATCACTTCATCGAAGATCAGCAGCGCTCCATGCTCACGCGTCAGCTTCCGCAGTCCCGCAAGATATCCCGGCTTAGGCGGAATCGTTCCCGCATTCCCCACCACCGGCTCAACAATCACGCAGGCAATCTGGTCCGGAAACGCTCCAAACGCGTCTTCTACTGCTTCGAGATCGTTGTATGGCATCGCCAGCGTATGCATCGCCGTCTCTGGCGGCACACCCGCCGAGCCCGGAATCCCGAATGTCGCCACTCCGCTGCCGGCCTTCACCAACAGCGCATCCGCATGCCCGTGATAGCAGCCCTCAAATTTGATGACAAACGGCCTGCCCGTGAATCCGCGCGCCAGCCGAATCGCGGACATGCACGCCTCTGTGCCGGAGCTTACAAAGCGCATCCGCTCCATCGACGGGAAACAGCGCTGCACCAGCTCCGCCAGGTCCGACTCGCTCGGCGTGTTCGCTCCGAACGACGTCCCATGTTCGGCAGCGCGCTTCACCGCAGTCACCACCGGCCCGAACGCATGCCCCAGCAGCATCGGTCCCCATGAGCCGAACAGGTCCAGGTACCGGTTCTTATCTGCGTCGTAGAGGTAAGCTCCCTCCGCCCGAACCACCATCGGCGGATCCCCGCCCACGGCGCGAAATGCACGGACAGGTGAGTCCACTCCGCCCGGCAGATACCGGTTTGCTCTCTCATTCAGCGCAGCAGATCGAATCTTTGGCAGCGGCATTCTGCGCCAGTATACGTTCTACGAACAAATTCGCGTTCGTTACCGAGGCGCATGTAGCCCGACAGGCACGGGCGTCAGATACAGCAGGAATCCCAGCGCAAGAATCAGTCCCAGGAAGTAAACCATCGTCGCCGTGTGCGGCTTCTCCGGCTCATCATTCGTGAAGCAACGCCAGAGCATACCGGCTCCCACAAACAGGAACACCCACTGGATGTGTGCTCCGGTTGACCCGGTATTCATGTCGCTGTTCACCGTCAGTCCAAAGAAGAGGAAACACGTCAGTGCAATCAACCCACGCTGCATGCGCCCCAGCGCATACGTCGCCTGCGCTCCATCGAGTCCCAGCACCGGAACCAGGTTGAACAGATTAACCCACGCGCCCACATTCGCCAGCACCAGAAACAACTGGCTCACCATGCCATGAGTGCCCCACGCGATGGCGAGACAACCCAATGCTGCCGCCAGACCATACATCGGTCCAGCCAGTGCAATCGCAGCCAGCTGGTCCACCGTCACACCCATGCTGTACCAGCGCACATACGCGCCGAGCCCCGGAAAGAACAGCGGCAGATCCGCCTTCAACCCACGCCGTTTCACCGCGACGTAGTGCCCCATCTCATGCACGAAGATGCAGCCCGTAAACCCCAGCGCAAACTTCCACCCGAAGATCGCCCAGTACAGACCGAAGAATCCGAGAATCCCCAGAAGAAATTTCAGTTTGAACAGCAGGAAGATCGCCGACTTAATCTTGATCAGAAACAGCGCAATCGGCGCAAACGGTCCCAGCCGCCTCGTCCACTTCGCCTTGCTGTCCTGTTCGGCCTGCAACCGGCCGTCAATCTGCGCAATATGCTGCTGAATCCCCGCCGCCTGTTCCGCGTTCTCCGGCAGCCACTTCAGTGTCGAGCGCCATCGCTCCCTCGCCTCCGTCCACTTGCCCTGCTGCTCCATCTGTTGCGCCGTGCCCGCCAACTCGCGCAAATAAAGACCATAAGTCAACGTATTGCAGTCTGGACACGCCAGCGTGCCGTCGGGAAGCCAGTGGCTGCAGCTGGGGCAGCTGTGAATCTCCGAAGGAGGTGCGGGCTCGGGGGAAAAGGTCGTTGCCGTCGACATCAGGGTCTACTTCTATTCTATGAGACTCCGTCGCAGCCCGTCCGTTGCGCATGCTTCCCGGCCCTCCAAATTTCCAATCCGGCGCTCCCGCTGCAAATGCCACTTTATGCAATCAATTGCAACCCTGAGTAAGCAAATTTGCCAATAAAATCGCATCCTTTCGATACTTCGATGACACGCGAACAGTCGTAGCCCGAAGCGAATATTTTTGCTGCAACCCCTGGCTGCTGTCGTATCCTTAAATTTCGCCAGCAGGCAGGTTTGGAGGTGTATCTAAGTGGCAGAGGTTCGTGTGCAGGAAGGCGAGCCCCTTGAGAATGCCCTGCGCCGTTTCAAGCGCAAGGTGCAGACGGAAGACATCATCAAGGAGGTCAAGCGCCACTCCTTCTACCTGAAACCAGGCGAGAAGCGTCGCGTGAAGGAAGCTCTGGCTCGCAAGCGGAATCGTAAGAAAGTCCGTAAAGAACAGGACTAACTTAGCCCGCAAAGAGCAGGACTAACCCACGCAGTCAGTGGAGCAGCAGGGGCCAGGCAAGTGCCTGGTCCACAACAAGAACTCGGCGATCAACGGGGCGTTTCGGCGCCCCGTCGCCGCGATAACCTGGAGAGCCGCCCCAGTTCCTGCGGCATCCTCAAGATCAAGTCGACGGGCCCCGAAGCAAAATTCGCATTTAGGCTTGAACACGCGTCCTGGGGATCTTCACCCTTTGAGTCTGGACCTCTGGTAACGTTTCAGCCCTATCCCGCAAGACTGGGAGAAGGCGCAATGGAATTCACGGACCGCATCCTGAAGTGCTCGGACTGTGGCAACGAGTTCATCTTTACCGCCGGCGAGCAACTCTTCTTCTACGATAAGCAGTTTAAAAACGACCCCAAGCGTTGCAAACTCTGCAAGGCCAAACGTGCTGGCCTCGGCCGCACTGCCAACGCAAGCGGGGCCCTAACCCTTCCACTCTCGCGCACCGAGACCCGAACGAAATGTTCGGCCTGCGGCGTCGAGACCACCGTCCCGTTCAAGCCCACCCAGGGCCGGCCGGTGCTCTGTCGCTCCTGCTTCCAGCTCAGGCGTGTTCCCACGGGCGTCGCTGCAGTAGCCCAGATGGACTCGTCCGCTGCGCAGGTCGCCGCCGCCGTCGAACAGGTGCTCTCGAACGGGGACACTCCGCCGTCGGCAGATGCGCATACCACCATCGGCCTGCTCGCTCAGACGCCCTCCATCGTTGAGAACCCCGATGCGTCTGTCCTGGCCGTGAGCGTCGCCGAAGCACACCGCGCATGAGTTCACTCTGCTCGCCCATCAGGCTCGTGTAGCCTGATGCGGTGACGCACGTCCCCTCGCATCCAGCCGCGCGCCCTGGCGACGACTCGCTCATCCGCGCCCGCCATACCCTCGGCGACTTCGAACTGACCCTCTGCACCGACGGCACCTTCCTCCTCGACGGTGGCGCCATGTTCGGCGTAGTTCCCAAGCCGCTCTGGAGCCGCCGCACTCCTGCCGATGACCAGAACCGCGTCCTCCTTGGCCTCAACTCGCTCGTCATCCGCATGCCCTCGGCGCTCGTCGTCATCGAAACCGGTCTCGGCAACAAGCTCTCCCCCAAAATGCGGGAGATCCACCAGAACCACGAGCTCCTGCCCGCCTCGCTCGCAGCCGCCGGTGTCCGCCCCGAAGACGTCACGCACGTCCTCAACACCCACCTGCACTTCGACCACTGTGGCTGGAACACCACTCTCCACCCCGACGGCTCCGTCACACCCACCTTCTCCAACGCGCGCTACTTCTTCGCCGCCGGAGAGCTCGCGCACGGCCGCCTGCAACACGACCGCGACCGCGTCAGCTACCTCTCGCCCAACTACGATCCGCTTCTCGCCTCAGGCCAGCTCACTCTGCTCGACCCGCACGGCCGCGGCGGCTTCACGCCGGACGATCCCCGACTCCGCAACCCCGATGCCCCGGATCTCCCTCCGCCCACCATCCAGACCTCGCTCGAGATCCTCCCCGGCCTAACCGTCGAACCCTTCCCCGGCCACACGCTGCGACATGCTCGCCGTCCACATCACATCAGGCGGCCAGCACGCCGTCTTCACCGGCGACCTCTTCCCCACGCACAACCACCTCGACCCCACCTGGGTCATGGGCTACGATCTCGATCCCATCCGCTGCATCGACGAACGCAAACGTCTCCTCGCGCGCGCCATCCCCGAGCACTGGCTCCTCATCTTCCCGCACGACCATCACGTTCCCGGCCACGCACGTCATCCTTAACGACAAAGGCCGCCCCACCGCGGCCAATACCGATAGACAATAGGTCCGTCACCTTGAACCCCAGCTGATTCGCAAGGCCGAATCCGCCTTGCGATCCGGCACCCCGAGAACGTGCATTTTCGACGCAGATCATGTCGCTTTCAAGCATTGAATCGAGCACTTCGTTCCCAACTTTTGCACCGGCCTGATCGATCTATGGCACAGCATCCAGCAACTGATCATGATTGCCCTTGGACAGCGAGTACTTCACCGAGCTCTCCAAAATTCTTTCCTGCTTCGTGATGAGGCAACATGCAACCCGCACCTTCGTGCGTCGAAAGCTTTGCGCGGCAGCTGCAGTGAATCCACAAGATCTTCTGCTTCGGTGCCGTTCCCCTCGGCACCCTGCGTCCAAATGCGACCGTCGAGCTGTGCCCCGCTAGCTTTCGGTGAGGTCATCCAGACAGGGGAAGAGCTGATCTGTGCTCACGTTCTGCCTGTCAAACCAGTCGTTGATGTCGCCGATCGAATACCCGGGTGCGTCAAAGCGACAGCTTCGACTGTAACGCCAGAATATGTCCGCCCACCAGACCATGCTGCAAACTTATGTTGCACTCTCATCGCCCTTATCCTCTCGTCTCTCATCCCTGTCCTGCACGGCCTAGTGGTGCCATCGCGATTGTCTTCGACATTGTCCTGCGCGGCAGCTTCCCGCAGATTCGGCCAATCCCCGCGCCAACCGCGCCGACGATGATCGCGCCCTTCGCGCTTCCGGTGAACAGCGCGCCCAGCGCAGCTCCGCCCGCGTCCGCCGATCAGCGCTCCCTTGCCCGGCTCAATGCCGCCTTTGTGCGGTCGATCGTAGTGAAGCGCTCGTCGTAAGCTCCGGCGCTAGTCATTGCACCATAGTTCGCCAGTGCCGCCCTGCCCTGATTGGCGCATCGCCTGGCTCCATGCAGATCGAGCATTCACCGGGTTGTTCGTAGTTGTTGTGAATCGTAACCATTCTCGATTCCGTTCGAGTAGCTGGCGATCCGCTAGTCGCCGCAATCAGCGGAATGCACAAGCACTCGAGCCAGGCTCAACTTCTGGAACTCGCGACTCGGTCTCGTTGCCCGCACTTCCCTGCGACGCGCTCACTGCGGCGGCGGATGCTGCGGACGCGGAATTCTGTGAGCCGCCACGCGTGAAAGGAGTGCAAAAGGGAAACATAAATCGCAGAATGAGACAACGTGCGACCTCTCAGCCACTCGATCCCACGACCATGCCCGACACCTTCTCGCATTTTGATCTCACCGCCATGCCAAGCCCGACGTCTACAAGCTCCTCGCGTCGGTCATCATGCCGCGCCCGATCGCCTGGGTTGTCTCGCGCGACGTCGCTGGGAACCTCAACGCCGCGCCCTTCTCCTTCTTCAACATCCTCTCGGCCGACCCGCCGCTCATCGCTATCAGCTTCTCCTCCGCCTCCGACCGCGAAGGCAAGGATACGCTCTCGAACATCCGCGAGCACAACGACTTCGTCGTCAACCTCGTTCCCGAAGAGCTCGCGCCCGAGATGAACATCACCGCCACCAACGCGCCGCGCGGCACCGACGAAACCCGCCTCGCAGGCCTTGACCTCACACCCTCCGCCATCATCGAGGTCCCGCGCATCGCCGCGTCGCCCGTCGGCCTCGAATGCCGTCTCCTCCAGACCATCGACACCGGCGGCTCCAACACCATCGTCCTCGCGCGCGTCCTCTACGCGCACGTCCGCACAGAGGCCTTCGCCAACCTCGAACGCCTCTACATCGACCCGCACAAGCTCCGCCTCATCGGCCGCATGCACGGTTCCGGAGGCTACTGCCGCACCACCGACATCTTCACTATCGACCGCAAATCCTGGCCGCTGGATGAGTAATCGGCGCACGCAACGCTCATAAGCTCCCAAGACAAACGTTTTTCTTTGCACTTTCACGATGCTGCCTGCTATGCTTGCTCCGCCATTCCCTCCCCGGAGAAAGCCGCTTGCGAACTCGCTGGGTGCTGATCGTCGTGCCCGCCCTCATCCTCATCTTCTGGCTGCAGATGCTTCACGCCATCCGCGGCGAGTCCCTCACCTGGGACGAAGGCGATCACATCTTCGCCGGGTACGAGAGCCTCAAGACCCACGACTTCGGCCTCAACCCCGAGCACCCGCCGATGGTCAAGATGATTGGCGCGCTCCCACTCCTCCCGCTCGACCTCAAAGTCCCCACCATCGGCCATCGCTTCTTCAAGGAAGAAGCCTACTTCGACGGCCGCGAACTCCTCTTCCACAACGGCCCGGCTGACGGCGGCCACTACGACGCCAACACGCTCGTCTTCCGCGCCCGCCTCTTCGCCTCCATCTTCTCTCTGCTAGCGGCCGTACTCGTCTTCCTCGGCACCACCGAGATGTTCTCGCTCACCGCCGGCCTCATCGCACTCACGCTCTTCTGCTTCGAGCCCAACCTCCTCGCTCACGGAGCCTACGTCGCCACCGACATGGCCGCCTCCTGCACCATCTTCGCGACCATCTACGCCTTCTGGCGTTGGGTCAAAGTGCCCTCCACGGGCCGCCTCCTCACCGCGGGCCTCGCCGGCGGACTCGCACTCGCCGCAAAACACTCCACCATCCTTCTCGCGCCGATGCTGCTCCTCCTCGCCGCCGCCGCACTCATCGCACAGCGCCGCGAGAACTCCAGCGTCCGCCCTCATCACGCATCACCCTCGCCCGCATGATCGCCGCACTCGCCGTCATCACCGGTGTCGCGGTTTTGGTCCTCTGGGCCTTCTACGGATTCCGTTTTGCCGCACGTCCGGCCGGCCTCACTCTCTCGCCCTCGCTGGCTGAATACGTCAAGCCGCTGGCTCCACTCGAAGCCCGCGGTGTCCTGTTCCTCGCCCACTGGCATCTGCTCCCGGAAAGCTACCTCTACGGCCTCGCCGACGTACGCCGCATGGCCAACGACATGCCCAGCTTCCTCCTCGGCCGCGTCTACGCCCACGGCACGTGGATGTACTTCCCCATCGACTTCCTCATCAAGTCCACGCTCGCCATGCTCGCGCTTCTGGCGCTCACGCTCTTCGCCATCGCCCGCCGCTGGCTGCGCCCCTCGCTCGAGCTCGCCTTCGTTCTCATCCCGCCCATCCTCTACATGCTCGTTTCCATGGGCTCCCACCTCAACATCGGCGCGCGCCACATCCTTCCCGTCTATCTCTTCTGCTGCGTCATCGCAGGAGCCGGAGCCGCCGCTCTGCTTCGCGCGCAGCGAACGCGGAAAATCCGAGAGCGCTGGACCCTCGCCGTCATCGCGCTGCTCATCTTCCACATCGCGACCACCGTCCACGCCTCACCCAACTACATCAGCTACGCCAACGAGGCCTGGGGCGGCCCCACGCAAACCTACCGCTATCTCTCCGACTCCAACACCGACTGGGCCCAGCAGCTCATCGCCGTCTCCGCCGAGCTCCGCGCCCGCGGCGTGCAGCACTGTTACATCGCCTACTTCGCTACACCCTTCATCCTGCCTGCCGACTACGGCATCCCCTGCGACCTCATCCCTACCCCGGACTCGCACTTCACTCTGCACCTCGACAGCCTACGCCCACTATCCTCGCAGGCCCAGTCCTCATCAGCGCCGGCGACCTCAACGGCTTCGAGCTCGGCTCCAGCGTCCTCAACCCCTACGAGTCCTTCCGCTCGATCCATCCCACCGAGTTCATCCAGAACGGCGTCTTCTGGTTCGACGGCACCTTCACCGTCCCGCTCGCCTCCGCACTCCCGCACGTCGAGCTCTCCACCCTCGCCCTCAAACACCACGACATCTCTCAGGCCGTCGCCGAAGCCCAGCAGGCCGAACAACTCGCCCCCGGCGAAATCGAACCCGAGCTCGCACTCGGCGACGCACTCGCCGCTGCAGATCATGCCACCGAAGCCCGCGCCGCCTACACCAGCGCTGGAAACAAGATCGAAACCATGGAGCCCGATGCCCGCCAGATCTGGCGCAAGAAGCTCTCTGAAAGACTCGCCGCCCTACCCGCGCACTAAGCCACCATCACCCGCCGTGCCCTTCGCACTTCATCACTCCCATAAAGTCGCGCCACGGCCCCACCGCCTCGCGATACTGAAGCGCCATCACCCTTGAGATCTGGTGCAGATGATTCAGATCGTGCGCGGCCCACGTTGCCATCAACTGCGCCAGTGTCACCTCACCCAGCGCCGGATGCCTCCCACGCATCGCCAGCTCCTTTTCGCCGAGCCCCCACGACCGCACCTTCTGCAAATTCTCCGCACGTACCTGCGTAAACGTATCCAACACTTCTTCGAGCTTCAGCGACCGGCTCTCATAGATCTCACCCCACCGGTCAAACGGCGGAAACTGCCGCACCTCCCCGTCCTTCGACTCCAGAATCACCTGCGCCCTTGGCACCCAGTCATCGTGCTCGCAATGAATCAGGTGCACTACCACATCGAACGCGCTCCACGTCCGCTCGCCCTCATTGCAGCGCGTCCACTCCTCCGGCAGCCCGCGCAACATCGCATCCAGCGCCCCCGGCGTCCGCTCCAGCACCGCCATCGTCTTCTCCAGGCTCTGCTCCATAAGGCATCTCCTCGCGGAAATTAGATTAGGCCCATCTGTCCCCAGACGCACGAAAGCCCTGCCAAAGGCAGGGCTTTCTAACCTCGCCGCAATGCGGCAAAGACTACTGTGCGACCGGCTCGATCGAGACGAACCGCCCATGCTGCCCGCGATTCTGAAACTTCACCACGCCGTCGATCTTCGCAAACAGCGTGTCATCGCAGCCGCGGCCGACATTCTTGCCCGGCTTCAGCGGTGTCCCGCGCTGCCGCACCAGGATCGACCCGCCCGTAACTGTCTCACCGCCGAAGCGCTTTACGCCCAGCCGCTGCGCGTTTGAATCGCGCCCATTCTTACTGCTTCCAAGACCTTTTTTATGTGCCATCGCTCTGCCTCATCGCGAGACCCCCGAAGCATCCGCCCCGCGATCTCTAAAATCTAAAATCTCGAATCTAAAATCTACTTCTTCTCAGCCTTGAAGCTCTTGCCGTTCACCTGGATCTCGTTGATCTTCACCTCAACGAAGCTCTGGCGGTGGCCCTGCAGCTTCTTGTACTGCTTCTTCCGCTTGTAGTGGAAGACCAGGATCTTATCGCCGCGGCCCTCGCCGACGACCTCGGCCAGCACCTTCGCGCCGCCCAGCTCCTGCTCAAACTTGCCCTCGTCGCCGCTCACTGCCAGCACATCCGAGAACTCCAGCGTGCCATCATGCTCGCTCTTCTCAATCCTCAGCGTGTCGCCGGGAGCCACGCGGTACTGCTTGCCGCCGGTACGTATGACTGCGTACATAACTCCAACCTCTCGCGGGCTGCGCGCACGCGCTGCCCAGAAAATCTCGCTCGATAAGCTCTTGTAGCTTTGTATCGATGTCAGGAGGCGCTTGCCACGCCAGCTCCGGACTGCGCTGCCAACCTTGGAAACCGTAGAAAACACCCGGAATCCTGAGGTTGCGTTCGCCACGCCGGAACAGCCTCAGCAACCGGGCAATCCCCCATAAAACAGGAAGCCCAGCCACTTCGCCGAACTTATTGAGTTTACCCTAGAATCCCACCCCGAATCAAGAACTCGTCGCCCTACCCAGCCCAAGCCCCAGCGCCGTCGGGTGCCTGGGTTTGTAGAGACCCAGCTCCCCGCCGCCAGGCAGCCGGATCCGCGCCATCGCTCCCCAGCGGGCCTGCTGTATCTCTGTGCAATGAATCCCTTTCTGCGCGAGCATCGTAATGTCGCTCTCGAGATCATCACTCATCAGATAGAGCTCAGCCGGTCCTGCCGCCGTCGCCGGATGGACCGCCGCCTCGGCCGGTGGCAGGGCGAAAATCAGCCAGCCGTGACCAGCATCCACCGCAGCCAGACCCAACACATCCAGAAGAAACGCACGGTCTGCCTCTGCGTCTGGGCTGTACATCACAAGGTGAGTTCCGAAGATCATTGTTCCACCTCGAAAGTGCGAAGGGCGGCAGCCGAAGCCACCGCCCTCCCCGTTCAGTGAATCGTTCCCGACTAGAACTCCAACCGCGCACCGATCTCAAACTCCCTCGGCGTGTACAGGAAGCCCGAGTTGTTCGAGCCCGACCGCGACTGGAAGCCGACGTTCGGAGCTGTCTGCGGAAGATACGTCAGCTGTGCCGGGCTTGCCTGGCTTCCCACGCTGCCGCTGAGGAAGTTGTACACGTTCTGGTTGACCTCGCTGGTGGTGAAGTTCTGGTGGTTAGCCACGTTATACATGTTCGCCTGCAGCAGCAGGTTGAACCGCTCGGTAAAGCGGATCCCCTTCTGCAAACGCATGTCGTCCACAATCGCTCGCGGCACCTGGTACGTGTTGATGCCGATCAGCGGGATGTAGAACACGCTCGGAGCTCCGTTCCATGACGAGTTCAGCGCCGCGGCCGAGTTGAAGCCGCTGCCGATCTGCGCCGAGAACGGGAGACCATTCTGCATCTGGAACGTGTTGCCGACAGTCCAGTCGTTCGTCAGATACTTCAATACGTTTCCGCTGTGCAGGTTCGGCAGCGTGTAGATCACGTAACCCACAAAGCGATTGCCTACGTTGAACTGCGAGTTACCGTAGTTCTGCCGTTGCGACGCATACGGATTCAGCCAGTTATTGGTGCTCGTCGTCGAGGTCGCATTCTGGTTGAAGTCCAGCGCGTGCGACCACGTGTAGTTCGCATCGAACTGCAGCCCGTGCGTCGAGCGGTTCAGAATCTCGAACACCAGGCCGTTGTAGCTCGAGTTGATGTTGGAGATAAGCTCGGTGATGTTCCCGAAGTTCGTATTGAGGTAGCCGGTCGGGTACGGATTGCAGGTCGAATTACTCGACGGGCATGAACCGAAGGTCGGCACCGCCGTCACGGTTCCAGCGAGCGGTCCGGCCGTGGCCTGGATGTACTCCGTAAACTGCGGCGGAGCCAGGTTCACGTCCAGGTAATTCGGCAGCTCGCGGCCCAGCGCTCCCAGGTAGCTCACCTGGAAGATATTGCCCTTGCCAAGGTTTTGCTGCACCTGCATATCGATCTCATGCACCTGCGGGTTCTGCAGGTTCGGAGCCAGGAAGAACGACGCCGGCTTGGTGCCCGAGCCTGCCGCCAGCGGGAACGGGAACTGCGGAGTGGCGGCCGTGGCCGTCGGCTTCAGGCTGGCTGTTCCGAACTGCCCGTTCGGGCTGCCCGAGCCAAACTGAATGCTCGCAACCACGCCGTTCAGGACGCGGCCGTAATAGAGGCCGTAGCCGCCGCGCAGCACGGTATTGCCCGAGCCGAACACATCATAGGAGAAGCCGATGCGCGGTCCGATGTTGTTCTTGTCGCTCGGCGCGTTCGTCAGCCCCGCATAGGGAACGAACGATCCGGTCGCCGAGGTCAGATTCGTGGGAGGCGCGGGTAGCGACTCATAGTCATACCGCACGCCGAGTTCCAGCGTAAGGCGCGGAGACACCTTCCAGTTGTCCTGAATGAACCCCGCGTAGTCCATGGTTGACATCGCGAACTGCGTCGCGCCGAAGTACTGGAACATCGACGAGTAGCAGCCGTAGCTGCCCACACCCGAGGTCGTTGCACTCCCCGAGGCGCCCGAGCTGTTGCAGGTGCCCTGGTTCGTGCCGCCCTTTGTCCCCAGATCCGTCAGGAAGTTCGTAATCGAGCTGTAGCTGTAGTCCCCGTAGTAGTACGGCGTCTGGTGCAGCAGATCGCTATTATGCACAAAGTCGCCGCCCATGCGAAGGCTATGGTTGCCCAGCTGGTAGTAGAGGATGTCCTCCAACTGCCACTTCCACTCCGAAGGATATGAAATGCGGTACGAGTAGTAGGGCGATCCCAGGTTGAAGCCGATCGACGTGTTCAGGCCGATGTAGGGAATCGTTCCGCCCGGCCCGTTCGCTGGCGCGCCGGCCACGCTTCCACCCTTCGCCACCAGGTTGTTCAGTGTGTACTGGCTGTAGGGCTGCTGTCCTTCGTCGTTCAACTCGCGGCCGTACTGATACAGCACCTCGTTGACAACTCGCGGCGTCAACTGGCTCGTGAGTTTTGCGATGCCGTAGTCGAGCTTGACGAAGTCATTTCCCCACGCATCCAGCGAATACTGCGCCGTGCTGGACGTCTGCACATCGCCCGGCGCATCCCAGCGCAGGCGGTTGTAGAGGAAGCTCACCCGGTTTTTGTCATTGACCTGCCAGTCGAGCTTCGGAGAGTTGATCTCCTGATAGCCCGCGCGCGGCACAACGCCGATGTCCGAGGTCAGTCCAGCCGGCCCCGTGACTCCGTTGTTGTAGTAGGCCGCCGCGGCAGCATACGTGCCCAGCTTCAGGCGTGCTCCCATCGTGCAGACCGCACTGTCCAGCGACGAGTGCGTCAGCGTGCCGGTGCCGGTCGCTGTCTGATTCAAGTAGCCGGTTGTCTGGTTGCAGTTCGACTCAATGCTTGGCGTGGAAGGATCCGGCTGCTCCAGGAAGCTTCCAACCGTGCTGCCGTTTGCGGCACCGAAGCTCTTCGCAATGCCAACGCCCGGATTGATGTGCGTCAGCTGGTTATATGTGTAGAACCAGAACAGCCGGTCCTTCAGCAGCGGGCCGCCGGCCGAGAACCCGTAGATCTTGCGCAGGTCCTTCGGCTTCAGCGGAAGTCCCGCCGCGCTCAGCGATCCCGGCACATACGCTCCGAAGCCGCGATCGAGATCGTTGAACGTCACATCGCCATGGATCTGGTTCGTTCCGCTCCGCGTCACCGAGTTGATGACGCCGCCGGCCGCGCGCCCATACTGCGCCGAGTACACGCCCGTGTTCACCGCAAACTCGCGCATCGAGTCGGCCACCGTCGAGTAGCCCTCACGCGTACGTCCACGTTCCTCGGAGAAGTACGCCTGGTTGTCGTCCGCGCCGTCGACCTCGACGTTGTTCATCAGCGTGCTCATGCCGCGCACGCTCACCAGGCCGAATCCGCTCGAATCCGCCACCACGCCCGGCGTCGTCATCGCCAGCGCCGACCACCGCTTGTTCTGGATCGGAATATTCTGCAGCGCCGTCTGGTTCAGAGTCGCCGTCATGTCCGGCGTCTCAAAGTTCAGCTGCACCGCGTCCGCCGACACGCTCACCGTCGTCGACTCGCTGCCCGCCTTCAGCTTCGGCGACAGCGTCGTGATCTGCCCAACGACCACTCCCACGTTGGTTTCCGTGTCCGTGCCGAAGCCCTGCACCGCAATCGTCACCGTATACGTGCCCGGATCCAGCAGCGGCGCCTTGAAGTAGCCGCTCGAATCGCCGGTCAGATGGATCTCCGCATTCGTCCCCGTGTTGTGCACCGTGATCGCGGCGCTCGGTACCGCCGCACCCGACGCATCCTCCACCGTCCCCGCAATAGCTCCCTGTGTCGTCGACTGCGCCAGACCCACGCTGGCCATTAATAGAAATGCGGAACAGAGCAGGCTTGGCCTGCTCAGCGTCATCTTGCGTCTCATACGGTCTCCTAAAGTTTCGCCGCGGTGGTCAGCCCTGCAAAAAATTCCTGAGCTCGACCAGGACAACTGCAGCATTGCACTGGCTTGTCATTCATGGCGTCCCGGCGCACGTTCATGTCCAGGCGCAGTCTTTGGTATCGAGCCGCCAGTGTAGCAACGCTATATGCAACTGCATATGAAAAAATCACAACAAACCGGCCTCGTTCTTCCAAAATGGCCGGTTTTGTCCCTGATATTCCACAATTTTGCGGCCTTTATTCTTGAATAGTTCGCTGATCCCAGCTTTCCGTCCTCCAGACGCACTTCCCACCAGCTCACCCGCCCCTCCGCTAAACTCATTTAAAGAGACTTCTGAGGACGCACCCCGCCCCGATGTTCATCGACGAAGCGCACATCCGAATCAAAGCCGGCGACGGCGGTAACGGCTGCATGGCCTTCCGCCGCGAAAAATTCGTCCCCCGCGGCGGCCCCGCTGGCGGCGACGGCGGCCATGGCGGCGACATCCTCATGCGCTCCTCGCTCTCCCACAACACCCTCGTCCACTTCCGCTTCAACCCCGAGTGGAAGTCCGAGCGCGGCGGCCACGGCCTCGGCTCCAACATGTCCGGCACCACCGGCGAGCCCACCGTCCTCAGCGTCCCCGTCGGCACCCTCATCTACGACGAAGACACCGGCGAGCTCCTCCACGACTTCGCCACGCCCAACGACGAGATTGTCATCGCCCGCGGTGGCCGCGGCGGCCGCGGCAACCAGCACTTCGCCACCTCCACCCATCAGGCCCCGCGCGAGCACGAGCTCGGCCGCCCCGGCGAAGCCCGCAACTATCGCCTTGAGCTCCGTCTCCTCGCCGACGCCGGCCTCGTCGGCTACCCCAACGTCGGCAAATCCACGCTCATCTCGCGCCTCTCCGCCGCGCGCCCCAAGATCGCCAACTACGCCTTCACCACCCTCGAGCCCAACCTCGGCGTCGTTCAGGTCGGCGACCCTCCCTACGAGCAGTCCTTCACCGTCGCCGACATGCCCGGCCTCATCGAAGGCGCCAGCCAGGGCGCCGGCCTCGGCACCCAGTTCCTCCGCCACATCGAGCGCACATCCGTCCTCGTCCACTTGGTAGATGTCTCCGACGCCTCCGAGGCCATCGAAGGCAACGCCCGCCCCGACCCCGTCGAAGACTTCAAAACCATCACCGCCGAGCTGAAAGCCTTCGACCCCGCGCTCGCCGCGAAGCCGACCATCCTCGTCGCCACGAAAGCCGACGTCGCCAACCCCGAAAAATTGAAGAAGCTCAAGGCATTCGCGACTCGCCGCAAGCTGCCCTTCTACACCATCTCCGCCGTCACCGGCGAAGGCATCGACAAGCTCAAGTACGCCATCGCGGAAGCTGTTGCCGAACACCGCACGCACGAACCCGCCCCGCCACCCGAGCCCGCCCTCTACAAAAAACCCAAGCCGAAACCCGCCTATCCGCCGCCCCCTCCAAAGGCCTCGGGCAGCAGAACCCACTAGTATTTCGTCTGAGAGGAACGCCTCCTTGCCCGACGATCTCAAGAAGAAGCGCTGCGCCTGGGTCAACATCGACGATCCGCTGATGCTCCAATATCACGATCGCGAATGGGGTGTTCCCGTCCACGACGACCGCAAACACTTCGAATTCCTCATCCTCGAAGGCGCACAAGCAGGATTGAGCTGGACGACCATCCTCAGGAAACGGGAAAACTACCGCAAGGCTTTCGACAATTTCGATCCCGCGAAGGTCGCCCGGTTCACCGCGCGGCGGCTTGAAAAACTGCTCCAGGATCCCGGAATCATTCGTAACCGTCTGAAGATCGAATCCTCGGTGAAGAATGCAAAGGCCTTCCTCAAAATCCAGGAAGAGTTCGGCACCTTCGACGACTACTGCTGGCGCTTCGTCAACGGAAAGCCGAAGCTCAATAAGTTGACGTCCAAGCAGCAGATTCCCGCGACCTCACCCGAGTCCGACGCCTTCAGCAAGGACCTCAAGAAGCGCGGATTCAATTTCGTCGGCTCGACGATCATCTACGCCCACATGCAAGCCATCGGAATGGTGAACGACCACCTCACCGACTGCTTCCGTTATCGTGAGCTGCGCTAATCTGCCCCGCACCCGCCGCCACCTAGTAGCTAATCCGCAGCGCAAACTGCGCCACCCGCTCCTCTGCCACGGTCGCCGCAATCGTGCCAAATGCCGTGTTCCCCACGACCCCATTCGGCTGCGCGAATGCCGGCGTATTCGTCACGTTGAACAGCTCCGCACGAAACTCGAGATCCGTTCCCTCGGTAATCCGCGTGTGCTTGATCAGCGAAAGGTCGAGATCGCGGAACGCCGGCCCGCGTACCGGATCACGTGAGGCATTGCCGATCGTGAACTGCGGCGCGATAGCAAAGGCAGCGGCGCCCTGATAGCTGCTTGCCACAGCGGAGTTTGCATTGTTGAACCAGTGCTGCGTCGTTCGCTGATTCCCCGCGATCGCCGGATTGTGCACGTAGTTCGGCCGCGCCGTCACAAAGCCCGCAAAGCTGTTGAAGTTCGTCGTCTGCGTCACAACGACCGGCATGCCCGACTGCGCCGTATAGATGCTGTTCACCGTCCATCCGCCGAAGATGCGATCCATACCAGGCCCCGACGCAAATCGGTGATTGCGCCCTGCGGGAAGCTCATACACCACGCTCACCGCCTCCACGTTCGGCATATCGCCGCTCGAGCTGTCGCGCTCCAGGTACGGCCGATAAACATCCGCCGCAGTAAGGCTGGACGAGTTCGGCGAGGAGAACACCGTCGACGAAAACACGCTGGAAGCATCGTCGATCAGCTTTGAGTGCGTATACGCCACCGTGTACGAAAGCCCTCGAGACAAGCGCTGCTCGGCTTTCGCCTCGAATGCGTTGTAGTTCGTCGTACCGGAATTGTCGCGGTAATACGAAACGTTCTGAAAGCGCGGATACGGCCTCAGCAGTTGCGCCGCCGCCACCGTCTTGCCACCGATCGTGCTCGATATCGGAATCTGGCCGTAGTACGGATTCGTCACCTGTCCTGTCAGCGATGCCGGGTTCGTCAGTCCCACCGCAAGCTGCGCGGCCGTCAGCTGATTGAAATCTGCATCGGGAATACCCACGTGCACAATGTGTGAGCCCACATACGCCACCTCCACCGACAGCGAATTCGTCAGCGCTCGCTGCACCGCGGCATTCCACTGCTCCACATATCCCGGACCTGCGCTGCGATTGGCCGTGTACACGCTCTGCCCCAGGCCCGCGTTCGGAGTCAGCGCGATCGGCGCCACCGTCGGCCCGCTAGCCAGCGCAAACGCCGCGTTGATCGAGTCCTGCGTCTTCTGCAGCACATTCTGGATGAACGGAAACTGCGGTGTCGTAAACGGAGTCGTGATGCCTGACTGATCGATAAACACGATGCCGAACCCGGAGCGAATCGCAGTACGCGGCGTCAGTGCATACGCCAGGCCCACACGCGGCGAGAAGTTGAGATAGTGGGTCTCGCGCGCCGACCGCGGATATCCATTGACGCCAAGATAATCAAGCTGCTGCGTCGCCAGGTTGAAGACCGCACCCTGATTGGTCTTCTCCGTCGACGGATTATGAATGTCCCACCGCACACCAAGATTGAGGGTCAGTTGCGGCGTGGCGCGCCAGTCATCCTGCACGAAGAACGCCTCAATGTGGTCCCGCGGCCGGATCTTGGAGCCCTGCAGGTCAATCGAGAACGTATCCACCTGCCCCAGCAGAAAGCTCGCAAAGGCGTTGCCTCCCGTAGCCGCTCCGGTCGCCTGCGTGTCCGTGCCCGTATTTGTAAACGCAAACGATCCCGTGGGACTCGGCGGCGCAACCGCGTTCAGTTGATACCACCGTATGTCCGCGCCGGCCTTGATCGTATGCGCTCCGCGATTGAACAGCACCGTGTCCACCAGTTGATACACGCTCGTCTGGTAGTTCGAGAACGCGCCCACCGGTGCGCCGATCTGCCCGAACCCATTCGAGAACGTGAACGTCGGCACTGCATTATTGAACGCCGCGTTCGCCGGAATGCCCGGAATCCCCAGGTCGCTCGACGCTGTTCCGCTCACAGTATTGCCGCTGAGATAGTTCGCGCGTCGCGTGTAACCCACACGCGCATCGTTGAGAAGATGCGCGGTGAAGGTGTGCGTCTCATTTACCACTACCTGCTGCCCCAGCACATTCGAAAGCCCGGTCACATTGCCCGTGCCCAGCACCGATCCCGTGATCGCTCCGCTGCCGTCCGGAAACGGCGTCACCGGCTGTTCCACCTCGTTGTAATACGTGTAGCGCGCGAACGCGTGATCCGCCGTGCCATGCGCGAAGTCCAGGCGGAAATCGAACTGATTCTGGTGATCGATATCATTCGCCGTGCGGCTGTAGTTATTCGTCGCCGCGTTCGATGTCGGCAGCGGGATGCGCGCCAGCAGCCCCTGCGCCGCCGTATCGAACGGCACATTGATCGTGTTATTCGGAAACTGCTTCCGCGTATACAAGCCACCGGTGACGACCGTGGTCGCCGGGTTATAGATCGCGGTCGAACCAAAATTTCCCGCGCGCTGCGCCAGCGTCGGCACCGTCGAGATGCGCGTCACCCCAATCGCCTGCTTGATGCCCTGGTAGTCGCCGAAGAAAAACAGCCGGTCGCGCAAAATCGGTCCGCCGATCGTGCCTCCATACAGATTGCGCCGGTAGTCGGGCTTCCGTCCTGTAGGCGCAAAGTAATTGCGCGCGTTCAGGTCCTCGTTGCGCAGGTACTCGAAGAAGCTTCCGTGAAACGCATTCCCTCCATACCGCGTGCTCACATTCACCACGCCGCCATTGAAACGGCCAAACTCCGCCGAAACATTGTTGGATTCCACCGCGAACTCCGCAATGTCGTCGAGGAGCGGAAAGAACGCCACCTGCCCCGGCTCCGGTTGCAGCGCGGAGATACCGTCAAACAAATACTCGTTCGTGCGCGGACGTCCGCCATTGATGCGCGGCAGCAGCGTCCCCGGCGGCAGTTCTACACCCGGAACAAGCTGCGTAAGGTTGACGAAATTGCGCGAGTTCAGCGGGATCGCCGCGATGTGTGTCGCCGGAATCACCATCTGAATATTGGAAGTCTGCGACTGAAGCAGCGGAGTCGCCGAGTTCACCTCGACATGTTCACTCGCTCCCCCAACCGCAAGCGTCACGGGCACGATTCACCGTACCGCCGATGCTGATAACGATGCCTCGATCGGTCTCCGTGCGAAAGCCCGCGGCCCGCGTCTCCAGGTCATAGCGCCCCGGCACAAGCTCCGCAAAAGCAAAGAACCCGCTGGCATCCGTCGTGGTTGTGAACGCCGCATGGGTCGCTTGCTGCGTCAAGCGAAGCTGAGCGCCCACTACACTCGCCCCGGAGGCATCGCGAACCTGCCCGCGAAGCTCGCTGGCAACCTGCGCCAGAATGGAGGACGAGCACAGAAGCGCGCAAAGAAACGTGATCACGGCTCGAAACATCGAAGCCTCCAAAAAAAACAAACGCAATGCACTCGATTCTATGCGATTTTGTCTATCGCTTTTTCTGATAGCACATGGACGCAAAAAGGCCCGGGCTATCCTCAGCCCGGGCCTTCGTCTCTGTCACATGTTCAACGTCTACTGCGCCGTGATGGTCACGCTCCCCGTCGCCGACGACTTCACAAAGTTCGCATCGCCGCTATAGCTCGCACTCAACGAGTGCGTCCCCACAGCCAGCGTGCTCGTCGTGAAGCTCGCCGCGCCATCCACCACTGCCAGCGTTGCAATCGTCGTCGAGCCGTCCTTGATCGTCATCGTTCCGCTCGGCAGCAGGCTCGTCGCCGGATAGCCCAGCGTCGCCGTGATCGTCACCGGCGTACCCACGACCGCACTCGCAGGATTCGCCGTCAGCGCCAGCGTCGTCGGAATCTGCGTCACCGTCAGCGCCACTGGCGTCGACTGCGACGACGTCGACCCCACCTGCCCCGTGAACGACGCGACCACCTCATACGTACCCGGTGTCAGCGAACTGGTCTTCACCGATCGCTCGTCCCAGCAAGCGTCGGAGCCGACCCGATGTTCATGCTCCCGGCCGTGAACTGCACCGTTCCCTCCGGCGTACTGCGCCCAGGCCCGCCGACAAACGCCGTCAGCGTCACCGCATCACCCGCCGTAATGCTCGTCGCCGAAAGGCTCAGCGACGTATTCGACTCCGCGCCCTTCCCCGCCGACACCACATACTCGCCGAACGTGAACGCAGGATAGTTGCTGTCACCCGAGTACTGCGCCGTCAAGGTATGAGGCCCTGCCGACAGCGGTTTCAGTTGCACCGCCACCGTCTGCATGCCGCTGTTGCTCGCCCCTGGCAGCGTCGCTGAACCTACCTCCCTTGGCAGGCCGAAAAATGAATCGTAGATCGTCACTGTCCCCGTCGGCGGCGTCAGTGCCAGCGACGCATTCGGATTCGTCGCCAGGTTCGCCAGATACGTCTGATACGACCCGGCCCGCGTTGTGTACACCTGCACTTGAATCACCTGCTTCGTTCCCGGATCGATCTGCGACGGCCCCGGAATCAGCTCGCCTGCAATCGGCGCAAAATCATTCGCCGGACAATTGCGCGGAGGGTTGCTGTTCGAAATATTGTCGATCAGCGTCACGTCCGTCCCCGTCAGAAACTGCACAAAGTTCACCGGCCCCGGCCCTACGGTGATGATCGAATCCGTCGGCGTCGTCTGCTTGTACTTGTTGACGAAGTCGCTCGCCTGGATCCCATCGACGATCACGTTATCCAGCGTCACCTCCGTCGGCACCGTCGAGTTCGCTCCCTGAATAATCACCTGTCCTGTCGTCGTCGCCGTCGTCGACGGCGTCACCTGGTGCAGGTTTTGAATCAGAATGTCCTTGTACCAGGGCAGCGATGGCCCGGTCGTCACGACCCCCGAATTAAATGGATCGAGCCAGATTGGGTACCGAACATCCTTCGTGCAGATGTTCCGATAGGTCAGGTCCTGAACCACTCCGCCCTTCGTCACGGTGCTCTTGGTGTGCACCGCCGTCGCATTCGAGTCTGTAGCCAGCCCCGACCACGTCAAATTCTGCGCCATCAGATGCCGCACGCCGCCCAGCGTCGTGCTGCCAATCGACAGCCCATGTCCATTGCCGAACCAGTCATCCTCGACCGTGTAATACGAAGCGCCCGGCAGCTTGTTTCCTCCAATCGCCACCTGGTCATCGCCATCGCTGATGTGCGACTGCGTAATCGTCACATTCGTCCCATAGTTCGGATCGATGCCATCCGAGTTCCGCGCATCGAACGGCGTCACAATCCTCACGCCCCACGCCGTAAAGTTCGTCGGCACATCCAGGAACACGTGAAACATCGGCGAGTTCATCAGCCGGATCTTGTACAGCGTGAACCGGTCGACAATTCCGCTGGTTCCGTTAATCAGCCGCGGATTGTTCTGGTCGCCTCCATTCACATCCGCATCGTTCGCAATGTCCCACCAGCTCTCCGGCCCCGGCTGCCCGTTCAGCAGCATCTTCATGTACCCGCGGCCGTCGATCGTCCCATAGCCCATGATCCCCGCGCCCACGGTCTTATTAATGTTGATCACCGGATTGCACCCTGTGCCCAGGCTGTCCACCGTCCCGCAGGTGTGAGTCGTCGCGTTCACGTCATAGTCCCGCGGATTCCGCGACGCATACAGCGTCACACCCGCATCCACCAGCAGCGTCACGCCGGTCGGAATCGTAATCGGCCCAGTCAGGAACGCATCGTTCGTCCCTCCCATCGCAAGCTCTACGGCTTGCCCCGCCGGACACGCATTCATCGCCGCCTGGATTCTCGGCGAGTCCAACTGCGTCTCGCTTGAGATCGACCCCGGCGTCGCTCCCGACGCCAGCTCCGCCGTCAGCGTCGTACACACAGCTGGTATGACAGGTTCCAGCACATTCCTCTGATCCTGCCCCTTGGCCGCGCTCACAATCAGCAGCCCCGCAACGACACACAGCACTTGCCTTTGAAGACAACGCATCTGGCATCTCCTGGAATTGGGTGCGTACAGCGCGGGAAATCATACTCCCACCCCGCAACGACTGTTGTCACCGCCTCCACAGAATTCCATCTCATGAAAACGCCGCCGCCCACGCCAGACCGGGCCCGAGGCTGCCTGACAACCTCAACAATCGCCGTGCGTTACTTCCCAAAAACGTAAACGGCGCGAAGCCCCGGCATCCTTGCCAGATCTTCGCGCCTCTCGCTCTCAATCTCTACGAGGCGGCGCTCATCGCCGCCACCGCTCCTAGCCGCCCAGCACCGGGTGCCAGAGCGCGACCCCCAGCATGCAGGCGATGCCGAACGCAATCAGCAACCAATACCAGTAGCAGTCAATCCAGGCAATCAAGCCCCTCTTATGATGCGACGTCATCGACAACTCTCCTTCTCTGAAATCGTAACGCAATCAACCCGCACACCCAAATTTCACATGCGCCTCTCACATCTGTAGCCCCACCGAATCCAGCGGCAGCGCCAGCGAAACAATCTCGCTCTCCTCCGTCTCCTCAAACTGCATCGCCTCTGCGCTTCTCGCCCCACGCGCCGACCACCATCGCAGCGCAATCGCCGGCAACACCAGCAACCCCGCAATCACAATCTGTCCCTGAAGATTCTCGAGACGTCTCCACTCGTACCCAGCGCCGAAAAACGTAAAGGGCAGCAGCACCACCAGTCCCCAGAATGCAAACTGCACCTTCGTCTTCCCCGGCTGATAGGAGCACGTGAACGGAATCTTGTGAAACCCGTGCATGCACACATCGCTCAGCATCGACCCCAGTAACGCCAGCAGCACAAGATGCGCGCCCGCAATCCTCCACGGCCACAGCCACAACATCACGACCGCCGCACTCATCCACACCGGCACTACCGCCAGCAGAAGAAACGTCCTTCGCACCGCCTTCGCATACCGAGCCACGGAATCCAGCGCCGCCACACGCAGCAGCCAGTTCGCCTTCAGCGTAATCGGCATCGAGAACACCGCACGCATCGCCGCCACCGCCGCGCACAGCATCAAAACACTCGCACTCAGAATCGCTCTTGGCATTCGATCCGCATGCCCCAGCGCAGACCGCAGCAGAATCAAAACAATCCCAAACCCCACTCCGAGGTACATACTCAAAATCAACCGGTGCTGCCTGCTTCGCAGCATCGTGCGCACACTGAACTGCATCACCGCAGCCTCCACCGGCTTCACAAGCATCGGCAGCGGCAATCGCCACCCACCCGGCAAAATATCCGGCTCCTCCAGCGTCTTGCGCATCGCGCGCCTATACGAGAGCAGCACCGTCACCACCACTCCGCCGCACGTCACCGCCAGCGCTATCCACGCGCGCCGCGCCAGCGGCACAAACTCCGGAAGCATCGTTCCCTTCAACTGCTCAAACAATCCCAGGAACCAATACGACGGCAACCACGCCAGCAATCTCTGGTTCGACGCAGCCGTCAGCGCCGCATGAGACTCCAGCGACGGCTCCAGCACATACACACTCACGAAGACGCAAAACGCCGCAATCTGCAACACGCCTGACAATCGCAGAAACATCTGCCTTGGCAGCCGCGACGCCGCACCCTGCAGCATCAGCGTCCCTCCAAACACAAACACCGCGCCAGCCACCAGTGTCAGCCAATACGCGACCAACGCTCGCACACCCCCCAGCAATCCCCCGTGCGGTGCCCCGAAGCACAACGGCCACAAGAGCCCGGAGATTCCATTTAACGACAGCACCGCAATTCCCAACGCTGCTCCTGTCGCAGTCAGCTTCGCCGCAAACAACGTCCGCGCTCGCACCGGCAGCGGCGCCAGCACCAGCACATCGCGCCGGTCAGGAAAGGTCGAATCCCAACTGAACACCGCGAACAAACCGACGGCCAGCATCGTCGTCGCAATCAAAAAATGTTCGAGGACGCGAGCCGTCGCCTCCGGAAGCCGCCCGCCTCCGAAGATCACCGGAATCGAAACAAAAAAACTGAAGCTGACCATTACAGTGATGAGTTGACCCAGCAGCTTCGTCGGATCAGCCTCCGCCGCCAGCAGTTCCACATCGACCACGCGAAACAGAAACTGGCGAAACAGAATTTTGAACTGGATCTTTTCCATCTCGCCTCACGCCTGAATCAACTGCACAATCCGTTTCGACGTCGTCCGCGTATCCTGCTCCACCGCGAGCTGCGAAAAGATCTCCTCGAGCGTCGGCAGCGCCATCAGCTTGCGCAACCCCTCCATCGAATCATCCGCAACCACCTTGCCCCGATGCAGAATCACCACGTGCGAGCAGATCCGCTCCACTGTCTCCAGCTCATGCGAGCTGAACAGAATCACCTTGCCGCAGCCAGCCAGCTCCTCAATCAATCCGCGCAACACCAGTGCCGTCCCCACATCCAGCCCCGAGAACGGCTCATCCAGCAGCACCAGCTGCGGATTGTGCAGCAGCGACGCCGCCAGCAGCACCTTCTGCCGCATCCCCTTCGAGTAACTCGAGATCGACGCATAACGATCCCCATGCAGCCCTAGCAGATACAACAACTCATTAATCTTCGCCGCCGTCGCCTTCGCCGCCGCCTCTGTCTCCGCCAGCCCGCGCAACTGCGCCACCATCGTCAGGTACTCGTGCCCCGTCAGATGCGTATACAGATACGGCTCCTCCGGCACATACCCCATGCGCCGCTTGTAGCCGATCACATCCTCCTGCACCGGCCTGCCCTCAAACAAAATCGTCCCAAACGACGGATCGATCAGCCCCGCAATCATCTTCATCGTCGTCGACTTCCCCGACCCATTCGGCCCCAGGTATCCCGTCACCTCACCCGCCCGCGCGCAGAAGCTCACATCCTCCACCACCGGAATCCCCGCATACCGCTTCCACACGCCTCGCAGCTCCAGCATCCCGCTCCGCTCCGATCTCGCAACCTACTACCCTATGTAGCACACTACAATCATCTCCGCAATCACCTCTTCTTCACATCGCAAAACGCTATACTCCACCGCATGCGCAGCGTCGCGTGCCTCCTGGCCCTGCTCTTCCTGCCCCCACAGCATCCCGCGCCCACCAACCCCTCGGACGCCGACTGGCAGCACCTCCGCACCTACATCGAATCCCAGACCCGCACCATCCACGGGGACGCCGCGCTCTTCGCCAAACTCACTCAGCCCTACGCTCCGCTCGACCTCATCGTCACCCGCGGCGACCTCAAGTCCGCGCAGTCCAGCCGCGACATCTTCTACGGCATGGCCGGCGCCGCCGCCGGCATCTCACGCACCGCGCTCGTCACGCGCCTCGACACCCTCCAACGCGACCAGCAAAATCCCTCCGGCCTCGCCCACGACCTCGCCATCTATCTCCCGCAACTCCGCGAGCTCGCGCAGAAATTCTCCGCCACCGCGCCCGAGGTTCAGCTCATCGCGCAGTGGGACATCGACGGCGACCTTCGCCTCAACAACACCTTCCTCCAACACTCCACCGTCACCGCCTTCCTCGAGCACAACGGCCTCATCCCCTATCCGCCCGGCGTTCCCTTCCACTCGCTCGACGCCGAGCTCACCGCCGACCACCTCACGCACGACGATCTCGACGCCATCGTCTCCTCCATGCACTCGCTGCACATCGTCGCTCTGCTCAAGATGCCCATCGGCGTCCGCGCCATCTACTCCGGCGTCAGCCACTACGAGACCGGCCTGCTCTTCCTCACACCCGGCGAAGCTCCACCGCGCCCCGGCGACCGCTGGGGCAACGGCATCGAGCTCACCTCCGTGCTCTCCGTCGGCCCCGACGTCTTCCTCTACGAAGCGTGACCATCGCGACACGCTAAGCACGACATACTTTTCACACGCCACACTCTTCTCTCACTCGTCGAGAGCCCGTTTCTCTCGCGTCGATCTCACACATCAGCGCTGCTCCGATCTCTGTTTCGCCGTAGGCAAATCTGCGAAATGGAATACCTGCATGTCATTCGTCACTCCTGCCATTCCGTTCGTCCCTCCCAGCCGTTTGGACATTTGTTTGCATGCAGGAACCTTGCTTCGCTCTGAAGAGTGACGACGAGAGAGAGTGCGTTCTTCTGACGCTCTCCCGCGCGCCAGAGCGGCACTTCACAGGAGCCCCGACGATGAGACGCCTACTCGCGACATTCGCCTGCCTCTTCCTTTTCCTGTCCACCACCTCCCTCCGCGCTCAGGACAAGTCCTCGATGACCGGCGTCGTCACTGACGTCTCCGGCGCGCTCCTCCCCGACACCAGCGTCGTGCTCTCCAACCCGCACACCGCTGTCACCTTCACGCAGAAGACCGATGACAAAGGCTCCTATCGCTTCACCAACATTCCACCGGGGCAGGGCTATCAAGCCACCTTCTCGCATGATGGTTTCGCAACCACTCAGATCAAGAACCTCGGCCTCGAGATCGGCAGCACGCGCACGCAGGATGCGAAGCTCCAGGCCGGCGCCGCGCAGACCATTGAAGTCTCCGCCAGCGGCGCCACCGAGACCATCAACACCACCGACGCCTCCGTCGGCAACAACATCTCGCCGCAGGTACTCAACGAGCTCCCTGTGCAGGTGCGTGACAGCCCATCGGCACTCTTCACTCTGCAGCCCGGCGTCACTCCTCAGGGCTCTGCCGCCACTGCCGGTTCCGTAACCGGCTCGCGTGTTGATCAGGATCAGGTCACCGTCGACGGCCTCGACGTCAACGACATGGCCACCGGCCAGGCCTTTGTCATCGTCGGCAAATCGCCTGTCGACGCCGTGCAGGAGTTCAAAGGAACCGTCAGCGGCTTCACCACCGACAGCGGCCCCGGCGGCGGCGGACAGTTCAATCTCGTCACCCGTGGCGGCACCAACCACTTCCACGGCAACATTAACGAATACAACCGCAATGCCGCGCTGGCCGCCAACTCCTGGTTCGGCAACAACAGCCACATCGCCAAACCCAACTACATCCGCAATCAGTTCGGCGGCGCCCTCGGCGGCCCCATGCTGCCGCACGACAGGGCCTTCTTCTTCTTCAATATCTACGACTCGCGCATTGTTCAGTCAGCACTCGTCAACCGCACCGTTCCACTCGATAACTTCCGCAACGGCAACATTGGCTACGTCCTGAACACCACGGGCTGCTCGCGCACCTCCCGCCAGGACACAACGCCCAGTTGCATCGGCTACTACACACCCGCGCAGGCCGCCACGCTCGATCCCGCCGGCATCGGCGAGAACGCTGCGTTCTTTCAGCTCGTCAACTCGCGCTATCCGCACGTCAATAATCCCTCTGGTGGCGGCGACGGCGTCAACACCGGCTTCTACACCTTCACCACTCCGGAACCCGACAATGAGATCAACTACACCGGCCGCATCGACTTCAATCTCACCTCGAAGCATCGCTTCTTCGCGCTGACGACCGTCAACCGCGAAGACGCCACCCAGGCCGCTCCGGAGTTCCCGCAGGACGGCACGGTCGCCCCTTTCCACGACCGCAGCTACCGCTGGGCTGTCGGCGAGAACTGGGCCATCAACAGCAATATGGCCAACAACATCAGCTTTGGCTACACGGTCTCGGACTATCAGTTCCCGCGCACCAACCTCAACCCCAACGGCAACAACCTTCTCACCTTCGCCGCCGGCACGACCAATCTGATGTCCGACGCCTGGCTCACCCCGGTGAACGCTCAGGGCCGTCGCATCCCCATCCCGCAGATCGCCGACAGCTTCCAGTGGCTGAAGCACTCGCACAGCCTCCAGTTCGGCGGCTTCTTCAAATTCATCACCTCCTTCGATCACACTGTCCTCGACTACAACACTGCCGCCATCGGCCTCGGCGGTCAGCTCACGGGTCTCAGCGCCAGCCAGCGTCCGTCGAACATCCTCTCCAGCTCGACGGTGGCGAACAACTGGGACACCGCCTTCGCCGCCGCGCTTGGCCGCGTCGGCTCCATCGCCCAGCAGTTCAACTACTCCTCCAGCGGCACGGCCTATCCGCTTGCTACCGGCGACAACCGCCACTACCGCTACTACCAGTCCGAGGTCTACGCCGGCGACACCTGGAAGGTCACTCCTTCGCTGACCCTCTCCTACGGCGTCAACTGGCAGTACTTCTCCGTCCCCTATGAGACCGATGGCCTCGAGTCCGTCGCTCAAATCAACTCTGGCTCCGGCTCACCCGTTCCGTTCACCTTCAATCAGTACTTCACCGATCGCGTCCAGGCTGCCAACACCATCGGCCCCTTTGCGGTTCCGCTCATTCAGTACCTGCTCGGCGGCAAGGCCAACAACGGCCCGAATCTCTACGCGCCGGAGTGGCACGACTTCGCTCCCCGCTTTGCCTTCGCCTACAGTCCGTCATGGAACCGCAACACCGTCTTCAACGGCGGCATCGGCATCGTCTATGACCGCACCGTCATCAACGCGGTCCAGTATCAGCAGGACCAGCACAACTACCTCTTCCAGCAGTCGGTCACGCAGAGCAACGGCTCGCTGAAGAATGATCCTCGTCTCGGTCCGAACGCCACCTACGTCGCGCCCGGTCCTCCGCCTGCAGCCAAGCCGCCCTTTGCTCCCTTCGTCGACGACGCCGCCGGGCGACAACTGGGGCACTCCCAACCTGCCCTACGGCCTGGCCAACGGCAACGCCTTCAACACCATGATCGATTCGCAATTCAAGACGCCGTACAACATCATCGCGAACTTCGGCGTACAGCAGCAGTTCGCGGGCGGCTTCGTGCTGAAGCTCAGCTATGCCGGCCGCTTCGGCCGTCGTCTGCTCGGGCAGGCCGACGCCAATCAGGTGATCGACAATGCGGACCCGAAGTCCAGTCAACTCCTCTCCGCTGCCATGACCAACGCCACTCTCGCCGCGCGCGCCTGCGCCGGTGTGGCCAAGTGCCTGGCGAATCTCGCTCCGCAGCCCTGGTTTGAGAACGTCACCGGCCCCGGACTCGAGGCGACCTTCGGTCCGCCGACCGCCTACGGTGTGGCCAACTGGACCTCCTTCCTGGCCTACGAGCTCGGCACGCTCATCTCCAACGGTGACTTCGCGGACACCGTCCAGGCCGCAGTCGGCGGATACAGCTCGGATCAGCCCTACAACGCAGGTATGTCGCCGCAGTTCTCGCAGGACACCGTCTACACCAACAAAGGCTTCTCCGAGTACAACGGGATGCTCGTCACGCTGCACAAGAACATGACGCACGGCCTCAGCTTTGACGCGAACTACACCTGGGCCCACTCCATCGACAACGTCTCCCTCTACGCCAACACCGGTGCCTCCGCCGGCTACGGATTCGTCTGCAACGGGCTCCTCCCGCGCCAGTGCCGCGGCAACTCGGACTTCGACGTCAACCAGATCTTCAACAGCTGGGTGGTCTACCAGTTGCCCTTCGGTCACGGCCGCCAGTGGGCCGGCTCAATGCCTCGCTGGGCCGACGAGATCATCGGCGGATGGAACGTCAGCTCCATCTTCAACGTGCACTCCGGCTACGCCTGGAGCACCGTCTCGAACGCCTTCGTCCCCAGCTACTCCAACGATGCGCAGGCCTTCTATAACGGCACCGGCGGAGATATCCACGCCAACATCACCAAGAACTCCGCTGGTCAGGTGAACATCTTCAGCAAAGGCACCGCCACCGCAAGTGAGTTCAGCGGTCCTCTCGGCTTCGCCATCGGCCCGCGCAACAACCTGCGTGGCCCCGGCTTCTTCCTCATGGATTCAGGTCTCGACAAGACGTTCGATATCTCGCGCGACAAGAACATCAACTTGATCTTCCGTGCCGACTTCTACAACGTCCTCAACCACCCCAACTTCTCGACGCCGCTAGCGCCGGCCTCCAACACCGACATCACCAACTCGAACTTCGGGGTGATTACAACCACGACGGGACCCATTGCGAATCAGAACGCCCGCATCGGCCAGTTGGCCCTTCGCCTGGAGTTCTAACGTCCTAACTCGGCCGTCCCACGGACGACCCTCCAGCAGCCTGCCGCGATCCTCGCGGCAGGCTCTTTCTTTCTCTCCGTCGTGACGCACAGCCTCTCCACCCTGACGCACATCAGCTTTGCTTCCAGGTAGCCCGAGCCCTCAGTGTGCTTCTAGGTAGCCCGAATCTTCACATTGCTTCAAGGTAGCCCGAATCTTCACGATGCTTCTGGTAGCCTGAGCTTTCAGGCCGCTTCCAGGTATCGCGATCTTTCGGGCCGGCTTCTAGGTAACCCGAGGCTTTAGCCTCGGGCCTCCCTGACCGCTCAAGATTCAGGGGGCTTTAGCCCCTGGGTATGCCCCCGCTCGGGATGCGGTCTACCGCTTCTCCCGAAATCGATTCGCCACCCGGAACTCCTCACGCAGTTCCGGCGTCCGCAGATTCTCCCTCACATACTGCAGCCGCTGCTCCAGCGCCTCGATGGCGTTCGCAATCGGCTCCGTATTCGTCATCGCCACATCGCGCCACATGCTGTAAGGACTCGACCCCAGCCGCGTCGTCTCCCGCAGCGCCCGCCCGCCAATCGCCTGCACCGCGGCCATCCCCTCCGGATCGCCCGCGAACGTCTCCTCCAGCAGCGCGGCCAGTGCGGTCGAGAGCATCTGCGGCAGGTGGCTCACCCACGCGCACACCTCATCGTGCCGCTCGGCGTCGAGTTCCATCACGCGCGCCCCAAACCGTTCGACGAGAGCGATCCACTCGCACTCGATCTCAGTTCTCTGCTCGTCGACGGGCGTGAAGAGCCACGCAGCGTCGCGAAACAATCCGGCCTCGGCCAGCATCGCACCGCCGGATTCTTTGCCGGCCATCGGGTGCCCGGGAAGGAACCGCGCCCGCCCAGGACCGTTGTAGAGCGTTCGCGCAAGTTCTACGATCTCGTGTTTCGTGGAACCGACATCCGTAACAAGCTGAAGAGGATTCAGGCCGGGCGCCAACCGCTCCATCCAATCCATGATGGGCAACACAGGCGTTGCGAGTACGAAGACATCTGCAACGTCCGGATCGCAGACGTCGTTCGCATCGAGCGCTTGATCGATGGCTCCAATCTCGACCGCCTTAGCCAATTCAGCGGCATTCGAATCCCATCCAGCGACAACGATCCGCGGATTCGCTGGAACAGACTTGAGAGCTAATCCGATCGAGGCTCCGATGAGTCCTGTGCCGATGATGGCAACTCGCTCGATCATCGTGGCCCTCTGCGGTGCGTGAAGACGCGCGCGTTCCCACCTCGATAGTCGCCGGCCACCTGCCCATGCCCGCGCAGCACATACTTATAAGTCGTCAACCCCTCCAACCCCACCGGCCCCCGCGCATGCAGCTTGCTCGTACTAATGCCCACCTCCGCGCCGAAGCCGTAGCGGAAGCCGTCGGCGAACCGCGTGGACGCGTTATGAAACACACCTGCAGCATCGACTTCTCGCAAAAATCTTTCAGCAGCCGTTGAGTCCTCGGTGAGGATCGACTCGGTGTGCGCTGAGCCGTGCTTGTGAATGTGCTCGATTGCGGCATCCAGCGAGTCGACGACTCCAACTGCGAGTTCCGGCTCTCCATACTCGCGATGCCACTCAGAGACTTGATGTACTTCGTTGTTCACTTCGCGGACTTGTTCATCGCCGTGGACGACTACACCGCGCTCGCGCAGGCCCGTGAGGAGCTTGGGAAGGAACTCTTGTGCGATGTCGCGATGCACCAGGACGGTTTCGACGGCGTTGCAGGCTGCGGGATAGTCGAGTTTCGCGTCGTCGATCACGCGCAGCGAGAGCTCCTGGTCTGCGGCGCGATCGACGTAGATGTGGCAGATTCCTTCCGAGTGTCCGAGCACGGGAATGCGCGTGTTGGCCTGCACGTATTCAACCAGCGCCTTCGAGCCGCGCGGGATGACCATATCGATGAGGTCGTGCATTGCCAGTAGCTCAACAACGCCCTCGCGTCCGAGCACGAGCGAGATCGCGTCATCAGGGATGCCTTCGCTCGCGAGTGCGCTGCGCAGCACGCGGACGATGGCCTTCGCCGTGTGCTCAACCTCACGGCCGGGCTTGAGGATGACCGCATTGCCGGACTTTATAGCCAGCGATGCGATCTGCGTCACCGCGTCAGGACGAGCCTCAAAGATGACGGCGAGCACACCAAGTGGAACGGTAATCTTCTCGAGATTCAGACCTTCGTCGAGTTCGACCGCATCGAGCCCGCGATTGAGTGGATCGGGCAGAGCGGCGACAGAGCGAACCTGATCGACCATCTCTCGCAGTTTCACTTCCGTGAGCTTGAGACGTGAGAGTGTGCTCACGGGCAGAGGGTCTTCGGTACTGCGAGTCGCTGCGGACTCCATGTCCTGCCGATTTGCGGTGTAGAGTTCCGTTGCAGAGTGCTCGAGCGAAGAAGCCATTGCTTCGAGTACGCGATTCCGCCGTGTCTCATCGAGTGAAGCGAGCGAACGTGACGCACGCTTTGCTGCCTCAGCAACCTCGCGCACACTCGCCGCGCTCATGGTGCGACCTCAGCAGTAAAGCGGGTTCCGACCAACTCGCCGGCGACGATGCGCTCGAGAACAGAGGGCGTTCGACCGTTCGCGATGACCACCTCTTTCCCAGCGTCGAGCGCGATGCGAGCGGATTCGAGCTTGGAGAGCATGCCGCCACGTCCGCGTCCGTTGCCCCCATGCGCAAGCTCAAGCACGCGCGCGTCGATCCTCGAGACGGAAGGAATCACTTTGGCGCCTGGCGCTGAAGGATTGCGGTCGTAGAGGCCATCGACATCGGAGAGCAGAACGAGCAGATCGGCGTCGATGTGCGTGAGCAGCAGCGCGGAGAGCTTGTCGTTGTCACCGAAAAGACGAGACTCTGCTCCGTTCATCAGCGGTGCGCCGACGTGCTCGCCCTGTTCGTCGTTGACGTGGACAGACGATGCCAGCGGACGGTCCAGCTCCATCGTGGAGACGGTGTCGTTCTCGTTGACGATTGGAATCACACCTAGTTCGAGAAGTGAGTGCAGCGTGGCGCGCAGGTTTCCGTGGCGCACGGGATCGAGGAAATCGTCTTCGGTGAGGAGCACCTGCGCGATGCGGCAGCCGAGACGATCGAAAGCATCATCGTAGAGTGCCATCAGGCGCGACTGGCCAATCGCAGCACAGGCTTGCATCTGTTCGAGCGCCTTCGGGCGCTCGGTCAAACCGAGTCGCGCGACGCCAAGAGCGATTGCACCGGAGCTGACCACGAGAACGTCGATGCCGCGACTGCGCAGAGCTGCAATCTGCTCTACCAGCCCGCATAACAGACCGAGCGCGACCTTGCCGTCCGAACGCATGATGACGTTCGTCCCGAGTTTGACGACGATGCGGCGCATCGCGAGCTCCACTTACGCGTGAGCCGCGGCGACTGCCGGAGCAATGCTGCGGTCGACGACAGGAGCGAGCCTGCGCAGGCGTTCGACAAGCTCGGTGAGCTGATCCGGGAAGAGCGACTGTGCGCCGTCCGACATCGCCTTGTCCGGGTTCGGGTGCATCTCCATCAGCAGGCCGTCAGCACCTGCAGCAACGGACGCGAGAGCGAGAGCGGGAACGAGGTCGCGCTTGCCGACGCCGTGCGATGGGTCGCCGAGCACGGGAAGGTGCGTGAGCTTCTTGAGCACGGGGATCGCGGAGACATCCATGGTGTTACGGGTGTAGGTCTCGAAGGTGCGAATGCCGCGCTCGCAGAGCATGAGGTCGTAGTTGCCGCCGGAGAGGATGTACTCGGCGGAGAGTAGAACCTCTTCAATGGTGGCGGCGATGCCGCGCTTCATCAGGCAGGGCTTGCGCACGTGGCCGAGCTCGCGCAGCAGGTTGAAGTTCTGCATGTTGCGCGCGCCGATCTGGAAGCAGTCGATGTACGGGAGCATGACCTCGATCTGCGAGATCTCCATGACCTCGGTGATGACGAGCAGACCGTATTCGTCGGCGGCCTCGCGCATAATCTTCAGGCCTTCGACGCCCATGCCCTGGAAGCTGTAGGGCGAGCTGCGCGGCTTGTAGGCGCCACCGCGAAGGAACTGCGCGCCTGCAGCGGCGACCTGCTTCGCGCTGAGGCGAATCTGGTCGCGGCTTTCGACCGAGCACGGGCCCGCCATGATGACGACCTCTTCACCGCCAACGACGACGCCGTTCGGGAAGCGCACGCGCGTGCCCTCCGGACGGAAGCCGCGGCCCGCAAGCTTGTACGGCGACGAGATGCGGTAGGCCTGCGCAACGCCGGCGAGCACCTGGAACTCGGTGACCTCAAAGTGCGCTGGTGTGCCGACGCCGGCAAGAATCGTCTGAGTCTCACCTGTAGTCCGGTGCACGTTGAAGCCCAACTCCACCATCCGCTCGATCACGGTTTGTATCTGTTCATCAGTAGCTCGGTCCTGCATGGCAACGATCATCACTGGAGTCCTTCCCGCGCTGTCCGCATGGCAGCGCTCTCTTGCAAATGTGTGCGCGAGTCGCGCGATGGAATTTGTGTGCGGCTAGCTCTTGCCGGCCTTCTGCGCAGCGTGGACGCCGTGGTCCTCGCGCTGCAGGGCACGCATGATATCCATGACGCGCTCGTAGATGTCCTGCACCTGTTCACCAGCGAGCGGGCCTGGGTTGGCCTTGCGTGCGTGCTCGATGACGTGCTGCTCGCGTTGCGGCTCGTAGATGGCTGCGCCGCTCTGGCGCTTGATCTCGCCGATGGCGATGGCGCAGGCTGCCCGTTCATTGAGCAGCTTAACGATCTGCTCATCCAGTGCGTCGATTCGTTTGCGCCAGTCGGCGATGTCCATAGTCTTTCCTCACTCTGATGATACTTTGCGGTGGCTGGAGTCATGCGTGCACCTCGCGGGCGATCTCGTTCGGGGCGTTGTCTGTTGCTCCGCGCAGCGAGCGGACAAAGGCTCCGACGGCTGCGGCAGCCTGTTCGGGCGGCGTGCGCTCGACGAGCGAGACGACGGCGCTGCCGACGACGGCGGCGTCGGCGAAGTGCGAGATCGCTTCAACGTGCTGCGGTGTGGAGATGCCGAAGCCGAGGGCGATGGGGAGTTGCGTGAACTGCTTGAGGCGGCGGACGAGTTGCTCGGCGTCGGCTGCGAGCTCGGTCTGCGTGCCGGTGATGCCGACGCGTGAGATGGCGTAGACGAAGCCGCGTGAGTGCTCGGCGATGGCGCGGAGACGCTCGTCGGGCGAGGTGGGCGCGGCGAGGAAGACGGGCGCGAGATCGTTGTCGCGCATGACGTCGAGATATTCAGCGGCTTCCTCGACGATCATGTCGGTGAGGAGAACGCCGTCGGCGCCAGAGGCCTTTGCGGCGTGTGCGAACTCGGCGCAGGCCCATGCGGATGACGGGGTTGAGATAGCTGAAGAGGATGATGCCGGCGTTGGGGCGCAGCTTGCGGATGTCGAGGCAGGTTTCGAGGACGTCGGCGAGGCGCGTGCCGCGGGCGACGGCACGTTCGGATGCTCGCTGGATCACGGGGCCGTCGGCGAGTGGGTCGCTGAATGGCACGCCGAGCTCGATGACGTCGGCGCCCGCGTCGATGGCGGCGATGGCCATGTCGCGCGTGGTGGCGAGCGAGGGGTCGCCCGCAGTGAGATAGATGACGAGGCCGGGTCGGTTTTGGAAAATTATCGGCATAGCTAACTGGTGCAGACTGCTCTTGTTCTTAGGTTGAGATAGTAGAAATTCACCTTCACCACAAAGACTGCGATGACGTTGAGTTAAGAGGCTTCAGTACCTTCCTAATCCACAGCCATTCGCCGAATAGTATTTCCAAACAGCAGCGTCATCCGTAACGTAGAAGATTGGCATCCATCCTTTTATGCTCGATTAGTTCTGTCGTGCCGTTTACAACGACTGCTTCGTACCCTGGATAATCAGACTTGGATCCGTCGAGGAAAAAGGGCGCTACATCACCAGCTTGCCATCGACTGATCTTGGATCACATGCTTGTAATTCCGTAACGCAAATCGACGCATCCCTGCCCCAAGGCTTGCTGTAATAGCTCATCGTAAGCTCTACATCTTTGCGTTCTACTCCTGGTGGCAAGGTGATCCATTTCGGTAGCCTGGAACCGTTTGCCAGTTTGAAGCTGCGATTCAGGGAAGTATCTCCTTCCGAGCGCTAGAGAACTGGAAATAGTTAGAGCCGATGCAAGCAGGCATTTTCGTATGAGCTTGTTACTCATCGCGTGCCTCTATTTTCTGCCGGGTCACTGCCGAGGTGGAGTCTCTTGCGCTGAGGATGCCCATGTCTTTGTCGCCGCGGCCGGAGACGTTGACCATCAGGATTTTGTCGCGCGCCATCTTTGGCGCGAGCTTGATGGCTTCGGCGATGGCGTGCGCGGACTCGAGGGCGGGGATGATGCCTTCGGTGCGCGAGAGGAGCTTGGTGGCTTCGAGGGCTTCGGTGTCGGTGGCCGAGGTGTACCTCGCGCGACCAGTATCGTGCAGCATGGCGTGCTCGGGGCCGACGGAGGCGTAGTCGAGGCCGGCGGAGACGGAGTGCGTCTGCGCGACCTGGCCGGCGTCGTTCTGGAGGACGTAGCTGTAGGTGCCTTGCAGCACGCCGGGGAGACCGCCCAGCAATGAAGCGCGCGGCGTGTTCTCCGAGTGCAGTCCCGCGGCCGCCGGCTTCGACGCCGATGAGCTCGACGTTCGGGTCGGGAATGTACTCGTAGAAAGCTCCGATCGCGTTCGACCCTCCGCCGACGCAGGCGACGATGGCGTCTGGCAGGCGCCCTTCGTGCTCGAGGATCTGGCGCTTGGATTCCTTGCTGATGACGCGGTGGAAGTCGCGGACCATCGTGGGGTACGGATGGGCGCCGAGAGCCGAGCCGAGGATGTAGAAGGTGTCGCGGACGTTGGTGACCCAGTCGCGCATGGCCTCGTTGATGGCGTCCTTGAGCGTGGCGGAGCCTGAACTGACGCCCCTCACTTCCGCCCCAAGCAGCCGCATGCGGAAGACGTTGAGCTCCTGGCGGCGCATGTCTTCCTCGCCCATGTAGACGACGCACTCCATGCCGAAGAGCGCGCAGACGGTGGCGGTGGCGACGCCGTGCTGGCCGGCGCCAGTCTCGGCGATGATGCGCTGCTTGCCCATGCGGCGGGCGAGCAGTGCCTGGCCGAGCGCGTTGTTGATCTTGTGCGCGCCGGTGTGGAGCAGGTCCTCGCGCTTGAGGTAGATCTTTGCGCCGCCGAGCGTTTCGCTGAGGCGCTTGGCGAAGTAGAGCGGCGTGGGGCGGCCGCAGTAGTCATGGAGGAGTGAGGCGAGCTCGGCCTGGAAGGCTTCGTCCTTCTGGGCCTCGGCGTAGGCGTGCTCGAGTTCGAGCAGCGCGGCCATCAGGGTCTCGGGCACGTAGCGGCCGCCGTACTTGCCGAAGCGCCCGGGCGTGGACGCTGCGGGTATCGGGGCGGGGCTGGTGAGGTAGGTGCTGCTCATTTGGTTCGTCCTAAAAACTCGCTTCTGTTGTCTTTCTTTCCCTGAAACGACGAAAGCCGCGACTCTTATGAGTTCGCGGCTCGGGGCTTATTGATGCAGTCTGCTGAGGTTCTTCGATTTCAGCAGAAGTCAGTCCGCCGCGGCCGCTACTGGCCACCAGTAGCGGTACGGAAAAGCGAAGAACGCGATGGACGACGCAGACATCGTCTTTTACAGTACACCGGCCCCTCAAAAAAACGCAAGGGTTGCCCGCAAGAAATGTTTATTGAGTGCATCTGGCTCACGTGAGATCGGCATCGCATTAGAGGGTCGCGAGAGTAGAAGACGGCCTTGAAAGACGCACTCTGCAGGATGGTTTGACTTCGATTTTTCAGGAGAGAACGATGAAACGACTTATGGGACAAGCAGTTGTAGTAAGCATGCTCATGATGCCTCTGGGCATGTCGGCCCAACATAGTGATCAGTACTACCATGCCAAGCACGTACAGGAAGAGCATGACGCGCATCACCACACCAAGGCGAAGATCGTTGGCGGATCGGCAGTGGGCGGAGCGGTTGTCGGCGGATTGATGGGCGGACCGAAGGGCGCGGCGATTGGTGCGGGTGTCGGGGCTGGCGGCGGCCTGCTCGCCAACCACGTGCGCAAGCAAAATGACATCCACAAGCGGGAGCGCTGTGAGGATGAGGGCCGTTGCCGATAGGGTCGGCTCATGCACCAGCTCAGAGAAAAGGCCGTTGCTGACAAAGCAACGGCCTGATTTCTTGGGGGGATTTGCTCGCGGGAAACCGTCGATTGGAAATTCAGGAAGGGGTGGTCAGCCACGAAGCTCGATGTCACACACGGGGAGGTTGCATATGACCGCGAGCTCCGTGTCTGTCCCCACACGATACGATGCTTTTGGTTTTTGGCATGATGCATTCGGACTGAAAGGCTTTTTGATGAGAAGCAAAGGTCTCAGCGAGAGCCACGTGGGCTGAAGGTGCTGGTAAGCCACCAACCAATGAAGGCGAGCTCTGCGAGAAGAACCACCTCCGCATCGAAGCTCAAGCTTTTCAAATTCGGTGAGGCGTGCGGCGCGAGCGCGAAGAGTGCCAGAGCGGCGAGCGGAGCAGACAGCAGAGCGATCATCGGACCAAATTGCGGCTTGTAACGACGACGGCGCACGGGCTGAGCGACGGCGCGGGCGGCGACCTTTGCGGCAAAGTCTGCTGAAATCTGAACGTCGGGCTTGCGCTCGATGGCGTGGTCGATGCGCGACTCCATATCTGCCGAAGAGCGGGATTCCGGAGGCGTGAGGTTGTGGCTGTTCGGGCTGTTCATCGGGCCTCCAGAGGTTGAGGATAACGCACCGAAGTTGCGGGAGGCGGCGGAGCGAGTTGTGCGCGGAGAAGGGCGCTCATGCGTTTGCGGCCACGGTGCAGGTGCGTGCGGACGGTGTTGATGGGCATCTCGAGCGCAGCGGAGATGGCCTCATAGCTGCAGTCCTCCTGGTGGTAGAGGACGAGGACGGCGCGTTCTGGCTCGGAGAGCGAAAGCAAGGCGGTGTCGACGGCGTTTTGGAGCTCTGCGTCGGAGAGCAGTTGCTCGGGGGTGCGGGCGTGGCCGTGCAGGCTGTCGCCGGGCATGTTTTCGAGCCACTCAGTGGAGTCGTCCTCTTCGAGCGATGCAGGCGGGGTGGCAACGAATTCGCGATCGCGGCGGCGGCGCTTCCACTCGTCCTGCGCAACGTTGACGACGATGCGGTAGAGGTAGGTGGTGAGGGCGGAGTCGCCGCGAAATTCTGGCAGCGCACGGTAGAGGCGGAGGAAGACCTCCTGGGCAAGGTCCTCCACGTGAGGGCCGGGACCGGTCATGCGCAAGAGGGTGCGGAAGACCATGGACTGGTGCTCCCGGACCAGAGCTTCAAATGCCTGCGACGATGTGAGGTCTGCGCGCATCGGGCTGCGGAACCCTCAGACTTCAGGATCGCGCAAAAGTTTCATCGGCGCGAGTGAAACTTTCGGGTAGGCGGTCAGTCCAAAGCGCCCGTAACGGTCAATTGCGGGGGAATGAACGCCGCGGACCGGGGAGGATTTTATGTTGGAAGCTCTTGCAATGTATGGAGTGGAGTGGAACAGCCCGTTCATCGTGCCGGTCGCCGGCTGCCTGATGATCCTTGGGATCGTGCTCGCCGGCGTTTGGTCGGGGGTCCGCAATCGGGAGATTCAATCGCGCGAACGGCTGGAGGCGATTGCCCGGGGCGTGCCGATCCCGCCGACGCCGGAGGAACTGGCCATTACCCATGGCAGACCGACCTCAGATCTGAGGCGGCGGCGCGCGAACATCCGGCTGGCGGGCGTTGTGCTGCTGGCTTCCGGCGGTTGGGCTGATTCTCTTCTTCTGCGGGCTGGCGGCGGTTCTGCAGGAGCGGGACGTGCTCTGCGGCGCGGCGGTTGGTTTGATTCCGCTGGCGATTGGAGCGGGATTCCTGATCGACACAAAGATCCAGACGCATGAGATGGATGAGATACGGGCTCAGGGCGGTTCGTCGCTCTGAAGCTATTGGCGCGAGCCTATTGCCCGTCTTCGATAGACTGGAAGCTCTATGACTTCCAGCAATGACAAGGGCGCCCAGCAGCCTGCCGGGCGCCCGTCGCGCAGCGCAATTAAAGCCGTGCGCGGCACCCGCGACCTGCTTCCTGACGAGACTCCGCTGTGGAACCACGTGGAGGCGACCGCGCGGGCGGTTTTTGCGCGTTACGGCTTCGGAGAAATTCGCACGCCGGTGTTTGAGACAACGGAGCTGTTTGCTCGCGGTGTAGGCGAGGAGACGGACATCGTCTCGAAAGAGATGTTCACGTGGGAGGACCGCGCACGCGCCGCAAGTGAGAAGGCGCAATCGCTGACGTTGCGGCCAGAGTCGACGGCGGGTGTGGTGCGGGCGTACATCGAGCACAAGATGGGCGAAACCGGCGCCCTGCAGAAGCTCTATTACATCGGGCCGCAGTTCCGGCGTGAAAGACCACAGCGGGGACGGTACCGGCAGTTCTGGCAGATTGGCGCGGAGGTGATTGGGCCGACGAGTTCGGGCGCGGAGTCGCCGGTGCGGGATGCAGAGGTGCTGGAGATGCTCGCGACCCTGCTGGATGAGTTGGGTGTGCGCGGGTGGCGGCTGGAGTTGAACTCGGTAGGGAGTGCCGAGGATCGTGCGCTGTACAACAAGGCGTTGCGCGAGGCTCTGGCTCCGGTGAAGGACAAGCTGTGCCCGGATAATCAGCGGCGCGCGGAGACGAATCCGCTGCGCGTGCTGGACTCGAAGGATGAGCAGGATCAGGAAATCATCGACGGTCTGCCGAAGATTGCGGACTTCCTGAGCGAAGAATCGCGCGAGCACTTTGCGCAGGTGCGGGCGGCGCTGGATGCGTGTGGCGTGGAGTATCACGTGAACCAGCGGCTGGTGCGCGGGCTGGACTACTACACGCGGACGACGTTTGAGTTCACGGTGCAGACGGGGCTGGGAACGCAGAATGCGCTGCTCGGTGGCGGGCGCTATGACGGGTTGAGCGAGATGCTGGGCGGCCCGAAGGCGCCGGGGATTGGATTCGCGATAGGCGAGGACCGGCTGATTCTCGTGCTGCAGGAGCAGGCGAAGCAGGACGCCGAGGCTGCGGGTGTGGCGGCGGCGAGGAGAAGCTGGATGTGTATGTTGCTCCACTGGGCTTCGAGCGAAATGCGGCAGCGCTGGCGCTGGCTCGTGAATTGAGACAGGCAGGGCTGAGCGTCGAGGTCGGCGATGGGGCGTTCAAGCTGCGTAAGAGCTTCGATGTGGCCGATAAGGTCGCGCGGGCGATTGTGTTGCTGGGTGAGGATGAGGTCGCAAGCGGCGTGATGACGGTGAAGACGTTTGCGACCGGCGAGCAGGTGAAGGTGCCGCGGGCAGAGCTCGTAAACCATCTGCGCATTGCCTGATGGCCGCGGCCGCTTTTGCCGTAGCGGTTATTTCGTCTCGATACGGCGATAGATGACGGGGCCGCGGAACATGTCGGTCGATGCGCCGACGGCTGTGCCGCCCAGTCCTCCGACAACAGCGCAGACGGCTCGGGCGACGCCGGAGAAGTCGAGAAATTCGTTTGGCTGGGGCCGGATGGCCGCAAAGCCGATGGCTGCACCGGCGCCAGCGCCGATTGCGAGCCCGCCAAGTGTCGATACGCCATAGCGTGTGAGCTTGACGCTTTTGACATCGGTGCGCGGGAAGACGTGGCGGCCTTTTTCTGAGCCGTTCTTATGGCCGCAAGTAAGGTTCTGATCGTCTACAGCGATGAAGTAGCAGGTGCTGCCGCCGTGATCGGCGGCAACGTGAATATGAGTGTGCGGAGCGATGGCCGAGAGATTGTGCCAGGAGTCAGCAATTGCGGGAGTTGGTGAAGGCGCAGGCGAGGCTATAGCGTTCTGCGCAGGTGAAGTCTGGGCGGACACAGCAATCGCGCCAACCAGCAGGGCGAGCTGAAGACAATGCATGCGCGAAAGCATATCGTCAGGCGAGACCTGGACCTAGTAAAAAGAGGGAGTTACATAAACCATTTGCATCGCGGCACGAATTTCCGAACGGACTTTGAAGATGCATCCTTTCTTTAACATCTCGGAGGACACGACCGCATTTCCATGGGCGAAGCGGACCCCGGGGTCTGGAATGCAGGCGGTCATCGCGGTGGGGATTGCGCTGCTGGTGGGCTGGCTGACCGGCCACACGGCCGCAGGGGCGATCGCCGCCGGTGGCGCCTTCACGGTGGGGTTCGCGGTGTTTCATGAGGCGCTGTCGTCGAAGCTGCTGAGCATGACGGTGACGACATTGGGTATTGCCTCCGCCACGCTGGTGGGAAGCCTGGCGGCGCCGTGGACGCCCGTGGTGCTGCTGGTGATCTTTGTCGCGGCGGTGAACTATGGGCTGCTCGCAGGGCTGGGGCCGACCGAAGGATGGATCGGCCAGCAGAGCGCTGTGTTTGTCATTGTCGCTAGCTACTTCACGCAGGGGCCGCACTATGCGGTGGGGCGCACGCTGATGGTGCTGGCTGGAGGCGGTCTGCAGATCGCTGTGTTCTCGCTGATTTATCTGCTGAAGCCGAAGCAGCGCGAACCCGGAGTGCTGCCGAAGCCTGAACAGATACCTCGGAGGCTGCGGGAGCTTCTGCAGTGTTTGCGCGATGAGCTAACACTGCACGGAGACACGGCTGAGTATGTGGCGCGGCTGGCGCTGGTGCTGCTTACGAGTACAGCGTTCTATCGCTACTTCCATGTGAGGAACGGCTACTGGATTCCGATGACCGCGCTGCTGGTGCTGAAGCCGCAGTGGGGTCATACGCTCAGCCGCGGCATTGCGCGCATGCTGGGAACTGTTGCGGGCGCGGGGATCGCGCTGATGCTGGCGAAGCTGACGCCGTTTCCGGAGTTGGTGCTGCCGATGCTGGTAGTTGTGAGCGCGTGGGGGTGCTACGCGCTGCAGGCAGTGAATTACGCGGTATTTTCGGCGTTCGTCACGCTGTATATCGTGTTTCTGTTTCGGTTCGGCGGATTCTCCGAGACGGCAGCGGCGCATATCCGGCTGGTGAATACGATCGTGGGCGGCAGCCTGGCGCTGGCGATCGATGCGATATGGAGGGCCGCGAAGGCAAGGCGCGGGCTCTTTCGCGCGGCAAACTCCGACTCCGTACAATAGAAGGATTGTGACACTCGACTTTTTAGGTTCTCTTGAACGCTCGCACCGTTGCGGCGAGTTGCGTGCTTCCGATGCCGGCGCGACCGTAACCCTGATGGGGTGGGTAAATGGGCGGCGCGACCACGGCGGACTGATCTTTCTCGACCTGCGCGACCGGACCGGGATAACCCAGGTCGTCTTCGACCAAAGCGTGTCAGCGGAGGCGCATGCGAAGGCTGAGGCTGCGCGGCCGGAGTACGTGGTCGCAGTGACCGGCACGGTGCGGTTGCGCGGAGCGGGGCTCACGAACCCGAAGATGCCGACCGGCGAGATTGAGGTCGTTGGGCACAAGATGTTGCTGCTGAACGACGCGAAGACGCCTCCATTCTCGCCGGCTGAAGATGCGATTGCGAATGAAGAGGTGAGGCTGAAGTATCGCTACATCGACCTGCGCCGCGAGGAGATGCAGAAGAACTTCGCGATTCGCAGCCGGGTCGCGATGGCTATTCGCAACTATCTCGTCGAGCAGGGATTTCTGGAGATCGAGACTCCGTTCATGACGCGCTCGACGCCGGAGGGCGCGCGCGACTACCTGGTGCCGAGCCGTGTGCATCCGGGCAGCTTCTATGCGCTGCCGCAGTCACCGCAGATCTTCAAGCAGATTCTGATGATCTCGGGGTTCGACCGCTACTTTCAGATCGCGCGGTGCTTCCGCGATGAGGACCTGCGTGCAGACCGTCAGCCGGAGTTCACACAGATTGACCTGGAGATGACCTTCCCGCGGCAGGAGACGATCTTCACAATTGTGGAGGGATTTTTGCGTGCAGCATTTGCAGCGGCTGGAGTGGAGCTGCCGGCCGCAGTCGTTTGTGCAGATGACGTACGACGAAGCGATCTCGAAATATGGCATCGATAAGCCGGATATGCGGCTGCCGGCGATGGTCGACCTGACCGACGATCTGACACCGGAGCTGCGCGAGGCACTGAAGATCGATGCGACGCTGCCGGTCTATGGATTCACGATTCCGAAGGCCGGTGACCTGAGTGGGACAGCGCGAAAAGCGCTCATGAACGAAATTCGTGCGAGCCTGGGAGACACCGGGCTGGATTTTCTGGACGTGGCGCGGCTGACGCACGAGCGAGGCGTTTGTGCCGCTGGCGGAAGCGATTGCGGCGAAGCTGACGGCCGAGCAGATTGTGTTCTGCGGCGAGAACTTTACGACGGACGATCTCGCTGTGGTGATCACGGCGAAGCCGGATACGCCAGCTGCGTGGAACTACGACAAGCAGTGGATTCCGAAGCGTGTCGGCGCGCTGCGGCTGGAGCTTGCGAAGAAGTTTGCCGACAAGCACGGACTGTTTGCGCAGACCGGAACAGCGAAGGACTTCCGCTTCCTGTGGGTCACGGACTTCCCGATGTACGAGTGGAACGAAGAGGCGAAGCAGTGGGATGCGGCGCATCATCCGTTCACCTCTCCGCATGAGGAGGACATCAAGTCCGGCGCGCTGTGGAATGACAAGGGTGCAGTGCGCGCGCTGGCGTATGACGTGGTGCTGAACGGAACAGAGCTGGGCTCGGGGTCGATACGCATTCATCGCAAGGATGTGCAGTCGGAGATCTTCCGCACGCTGGGCATGAGCGACGAAGAGGCGCATCAGCGCTTCGGGTTCTTCCTGGATGCGCTGGAGTACGGCACGCCTCCGCACGGAGGAATTGCGCTGGGGCTGGATCGGATTGTGATGATTCTTGCGGGCGCGTCGTCGCTGCGCGAGGTAATTGCGTTCCCGAAGACGGCGAAGGCGATTGACCTGATGGTGGATGCGCCGACGCCGGTGAGCGAGTTGCAGTTGCGGGAGCTGAATCTGCGGATCGCGCATCGGCCTTGATGGACGTTCCACGCGCTGTTTCACGTGGAACATTCATTTGTATGTCGCAAAGAAATGTGGGAAACGCAGATTTCTGTGGATTGCTGCTGTCCGCGGTGCGATACTCGCACAGTCTAAAAGGCGCTCGCTTCAGTCAGCGCCTTTAGTTGCTCGTCCGTGAGCTTGAGATCGACGGCGGCTCCGAGCGCCTCGAGTTGCTGCGAGCTCGTGGCGCTGGCGATAGGTGCGGTGATGGTGGGTTGGGCGAGCAACCACGCGAGCGCGATGGAGGCCTGCTGCGCACCTGTTTCTGCCGAAACCTGCTTGAGCGCAGCGAGGATCTTATAGCCACGCTCGTTGAAGTACTTCTCGACACGCGAGCCGCGTTTCTTGCCTTTGGTGTCTTCGATGCTCTGGTACTTGCCTGTAAGAAACCCGGAGGCGAGCGAGAAGTAAGGAATCACACCGAGTGAATACTTCGCCGCGACGGGTGCGAGATCGGTCTCGTAGTCCTGGCGGTCGTATAGGTTGTAGTCGGGCTGGAGAGTGGAGTAGGCGGGCAAGTTGTGCTGCTTTGCGGTCTCCATGGCCTGCTTGAGGCGAGCGCCTTTGTAGTTTGAGGCACCGATGGCGCGGACTTTGCCCTGTTTGAGGAGCTGCGAGTAGGCTTCGAGAGTTTCTTCGAGCGGCGTGGACTCATCGTCCTTGTGCGACTGATAGAGGTCGATGACATCGGTCTGAAGCCGTTTGAGCGATTGCTCGACTTCACGAAGGATGTAGTCCTTGCGAAGGCCTTCACCGACGTTTGGCATCTTCATCCCGACCTTGGTGGCGAGGATGACTTTATCGCGCTTGCCGGAGCGAGCGAACCATTTGCCGAGGATCGTCTCGGACTCGCCACCGCTGTGGCCCGGAACCCAGGTCGAGTAGACGTCGGCTGTGTCGATGCAGTTGAAGCCGCGGTCGACGAAGGCGTCGAGGACCTGGAAGGACTGGGCTTCGTCGATCGTCCAGCCAAAGACGTTGCCGCCAAGGATGAGTGGAACGATATTCAGTCCGGACGTGCCGAGTGCGCGTGTTCGCATAGATTCTCCTTGAGCGATTGGATTCTGGCCGACAGCGGAGAGATTGCAAGACCCCGTAGAAGGACTGTGAATTCCGTCTCAATTCATGCGGCGGCGGTCGTCGGGATCGTCGTCGTCGAGGCCGATGTAGCGGCCGCTTGAGTCGATGCTGACGTCCTTGCCCTGCTTGCGCATGTAGACCTGAAACTTCTTTGCGGCGCGGCGGCGCTTGGCGCGGTAGTAGCGGTTGCGCAGGCCGAACCAACCCTCAGAGACATTGTGGCGAAGGCCGCGGCGCGGCGCCATCTGCATGAAGAACCATGCGACGAGGCAGTTGCAGATGGCATTCAGGGCGTCGAAGCGCTGGCCGGTGTAGAGGTCGACGACGAGATAGAAGAGCAGAAACCCGGCGGCGATGTACTTGGCGCGCGCGCGGATGATGAAGTAGGCGGTCATGGGCTCGTCCGCGTGAAGGCGGGCGTAGACGAGCAAGAGCGCAAGGGAAGTAGGCCAGAGGCCGACGCTAACGCCGATGTTGATGAACGGAATTACGCGAGCGAGAAGAAGGCTGAGGAGCGTCGCGAGAACAGCGCCTGCGATCGATGTGACAAAGAAGAGCTCCGTGAACCAGCGGGTTCCGCATTCGTCTTCAAGTGCTGCGCCGGTGAACCAGAGAAACAGGAGCGCAAAGAGCAGGTTGAGGAGGCCGCCGGGAACGAAGGGCCAGGTGACGAATTGCCAGACGTACTTGATGGCGAGCGCCGGTTGAAGTGCGAGAAGGCCGGCGACCGTGGCAGCCAGGCGCGGAGCGACGATGCCTGTGATCAGGAAGAAGAGGAAGCAAGCGATTGCGAGCAGGATGATCTTTCGCGTGAAACCGCGAAAGGCTGGCAACGCGAGAAAAGTCGGACCGCTTGAACGCATGCGTAGTTCCTGCTGAGAGCTATTGTCTCGCGGGAACAGGAGCGACGGGAAGCGAACGGTGCCCGGCGGCGTCTACTGCACGTACACCGAAGAGCACGTTGTCTTTGCTGACGTCGAGTGTGATGTGCGTGTCAGCGCCGGCGCTGCGGGCGTGCGTCCAGAGCTCGTCAGTCGTGTCACGCCAGACAACCTCATAGGTGGTACCGGGCGGCGCGAAGGCGGAGGGATCCCAGGCGAGTTCGGTATTGTTGTCGAGGTTGTGGGTGAGGATGCGAGCGTGCTGCGGCTCGCTGGGAGCGGCGGCAAGAGTTGCGAGGACGGCAGAGTTCAGGCGCGCCACACGTGCGACATAGTCTGTGTCGACGAATTTGAGCAGGTCGCCGTACTCGGTGCCGTTTTCGGTGCGAACGGTCTGGTGCTGGTGGTTGAAGTTCTCACGCCATTCGGTGAAACGAACAGCGGCGAAGCCAGCGTTGTTGAAGCTGGTGTGGTCGCCGCCACGAAGATAACGGTCGCGGCGAAGGATCATCACCGGATAGAACGCGGGAATCTGCTGACCGCGGTGGCCGGTTGGCTGGAAGTAGGCGGGTGCGAGTTCAGCGATGCTGCGGGCAAGTTCGCGGGAGGGAGAGTCGTTCTCGGCCCCGAGAGAAAGGATCTGGCGCTGCTGCTCCGGTGTGGCGGCCGCCGGGACGGACTCGGAGAAGACGCGGACGACGTCCTTGCGCTGCTGCGTCTCGCCGGGCGTTGTGTCGCCACCGACGATGTCGTTGTTGAGCACAGCGACGAGTGGCCAGCCTTCAGATTTAGCGAGTTCGGCAAGATGATGTGAGCCGTTGAGCCCCTGCTCCTCGCCGGCCACGGCCGCAAAGACGATGGTTCCGGTGATCTTGAGCCTGGAGAGCGCGCGGGCGGACTCGATGGAAACGGCCACGCCGCTGGCGTCATCGTTCGCGCCGGGAGCCGTGATGTGTGAGTCCATCACGTTGGTTGCGCGGGAATCGTAGTGACCGGTGACGAGAGTCCAGGGAGCATTCTTGTCGGATGATGTGCCGTGGAGGATTGCGTAGATATTGACGAGACGCGTGGGCCCGGGGAAGCGGCTGGGGCGCCCGTTCTCGGGCGCCGGCTGCTCGACAAATGCATCACGCTTGACCTCGAGACAGCCGCCACAGGTCGCGGCGATGGCGCGGAACTCGGACTCGATCCAGTCCGCAGCAGCGTTGATGCCCTGGCCCGGCGGGAGATCGGTGTCCATGCTGGAGAGCGTGCTGCGCGTCCCGAAGGTGACGAGCTTGGCAATGTCGGTGCGGATTGCATCGGGTGAGATCGTACGGAGGGCAGCGGCGATGGCTGGATCGGTGGGAGGCGGGGCCAGACGATCGGGGCGGGAGCAACGTGGGACTGGCCCGAGGCTGGCAAAACGAGGCTAAGGGCCATGGCTCCAAGTGCAAGAAAGCGCTTCATTCTTCCGGTCTCCCAATTGACGGCAAGTAACCCTGCAACAGATTGCAGGCGTCCCATGTTGACGAGCCAAAGGCGCGCCGTTAGAACTAGGGAAGCTGCCTACGACGCGTTTCGACCATCGTACAGGGCGGCGGCAACTTAGCCTGAGGAGATTGTTATGTCAGTCGTATGCCCGGAGTGCGACAACCCACTCGATATTGACGTCGATGATGTGGAAGAGGGCGAGGTGATTCAGTGCGAAGAGTGTGGGACGGACCTCGAGGTAGTTTCGAGTGACCCTCTGGAGCTGGCGCCAGTCGATGAGGAGGGCTATGACGACGAGGACGACGATCCGCGCGTCGAGGACGAAGACGAGGACGAGTAAGTTGCGAGCGCGCGCGCGGCTCCTGTGCATCCTTGCGCTGGGGGCCGTGCTGAGCACAGCGTTGGGGGCACCTCCAGCGTGGGGTTCGGGGGCATCCGGCGAAACCACAAAGTTCCTAAACTGCGCACGATTGAGGGTGTGGTGTGCAGCAAAGAGGGTGCGCCCATACAGGGTGCGGTGGTCTACCTGCAGGATACAAAATCTCTGGCGGTGAAGAGCTACCTGAGCGACGTCCAGGGCCGATTCCACTTCCGTCAGCTTTCGATGAGTGCTGACTTCGATCTGTGGGCGGAATTGAATGGACAACGGTCAAAGACGAAGAGCATCAGCCAATTCAACAGCAAGACGGATCTGAACTACAAACTGAAGCTCCCTGTTTCCAAGTAAGCCGCGGGCAACCGGACCGTGGAGTTCATTACGGGTTTAACTCGCGCGAACAAACGGCGAATAAAATGAGGCGAGAGCTGTGATGGATGCCTCGTATCAACCCGACCGCTTCGGTTTCCTGCACATCGACCTGAACAGCTTCTTTGCGTCGGTCGAGCAGCAACTGCACCCGGAGTACAGAGGGAAGCCGACGGCCGTGACTGCGACCATGGCCGATACCGGGACGATCATCGCCGCAAGTTATGAGGCCAAGGCGTTCGGCGTCAAGACGGGCACAAAGGTCGGTGAGGCGAAGCGGCTCTGTCCCGAGATCGCGCTGGTCAACGGCGATCACACGTCGTACGCGAAATACTCACACGAGATCGCTGCGGCTGTGGAGCGTATCTGTCCGGTTGCGCATACGCCGTCAATCGATGAAATGGTGTGCCAGTTGATGGGGCGCGAGCAGGAGCCGCCGCGTTCCCGGCAGATAGCACTTGCAATCAAGCAGGCAATACGCGATGACGTTGGGGAGACGTTGCGCTGCTCGATTGGGATGGCGCCGAACAGGTACCTCGCGAAGATCGCGAGTGATATGCAGAAGCCCGACGGCCTGATTGGACTGCTGCCCTCGCAGCTTCCGCGCGCGATCGCACATCTGGAGCTTCGCGATCTGCCCGGCGTAGGAGCGCGTACCGAAGCGCGGTTGAAGGCCAAGGGAATTCAGACGATGGCGCAACTGCTTTCATTAGATCGCAATGGAATGCATGCGCTTTGGGACTCGGTGTGGGGAGACCGGCTCTATCACTGGCTGCGTGGAGGGCAAACTGGTGACGATGGCGCGCCTGTGGCAAGTGACCTGCAAAAGTCGTTGGGTCATTCTCATGTCCTGGGGCCGGAGCATCGCACGCCGGCGGGCGCGTGGGCTGTTGCACACAAGTTGCTGCATAAAGCGGCGATGAGGCTACGCATGGAACACTTTCATACCTCGACGCTGGCTGTGACCTTGAAGTTTGCTCTGACGCGCGAAGAGGCTACCCGAGCTGCAAAGCTGAGGCACCATACCTCGGGGATCAAGCACTCAGCGTGGGCGATGGAGGCGAGATTCCGTCCGTGCCAGGACACGCTCACACTGCTGGATGCGCTGAAAGGGATCTGGCGGGAGCGGCCGAATGAGCCGGAACATCAGCGGCCTTTCTTCGTGGGTGTCACGATGAGAAACCTGCTGCCCGACGACGAGGTACCGAAGATGCTTTTTGAAGAACCCGGAAATCGCAATGAGCTATCGGCCACTATGGACAAACTAAATTTGAAATTCGGCCACTCTACCGTGCACTTCGCAGGAATGCTTCCTGCGCGAGACAGCGCACCTACACGAATTGCGTTCACACAGATTCCCGTGCAGTACGGTGTGGAGTACATGTAAGCCATTCCGAACTGCAGGGCGCGCATCCAACGAATCACACAAGCCCGGAGGTTCACATGTCCGCACAAGCACGCTTTTCAACTCAGAAGCGGGTTCCGCTCAAGGGCAGCACTCGCAAGTCGTTTGATGTTTCACGCGTCAGTGGATTCGTCTCGCCAGCCAAGGAGGATGAGCCGATTACTGTCTCGGTTGTTCTGCCGCGCAAGGCGCCGCTTGATCCGACGGTTCGCCTGACGCGCGAAGAGTTTGCCGAGAAACATGGACCAGACCCGCGCTCGGAAGAGGTTGTTCGCGCATTCGCAAAGGAGTTTGGCTTGAGCGTGGAGAAGCCGGCAGAGCCAGGCCGGCGCGCGCTGTATCTTACCGGCTCTCAAGAAGCAATGGAGAAGGCCTTCGGCGTGTCGCTGAAATCTCACACAACCAGCGCGGGTGTACTGCGGCTGCGCGAAGGGGAAATTACGTTGCCGGAGGAGGTGGCGCCGCACGTGGAAGCAGTGTTGGGACTGGACAATCGACCGCAGGCGAAACCGCACTGTCGCGGCGCGAAACCACACGCAGGCAACGTGAGCTATACACCGATACAGGTGGCGCAGTTCTATGGGTTCCCGGCGAATGCAAAGGCGACGGGACAGACGATCGGCGTGCTGGAACTCGGCGGAGGATACCGCACAGCCGATATCACAGCGTACTTTCAGAGTCTCGGGGTGTCTGCTCCGAAGGTCTCTGCGGTTTTGGTAGATAAGGCAACGAACTCGCCCGGCGACCCGAATGGGGCCGACGGAGAGGTGATGCTGGATATCGAAGTCTCCGCAGCGGTGGCTCCAGGAGCCAACGTCGTCGTGTATTTCGCACCGAATACAGACCAAGGTTTCATCGACGCAATTGCAACTGCCGTGCATGATTCGACAAATAAGCCGAACGTGATCTCGATCAGTTGGGGTGGGCCGGAGTCGACATGGACACAACAAGCAGTGACCGCGCTCGATCAGGCCTGTCAGTCAGCGGCGGCACTGGGCGTGACGATTACGGTCGCCTCCGGCGATGACGGTTCGACGGATGGCGTCACGGGTGGAGGCAATAACGTAGACTTCCCCGCTTCAAGTCCGCACGTGCTCGCATGTGGCGGGACGAAACTGGTCGCCAGCGGAACTTCGATCACGAGTGAGACCGCGTGGAATGAGCTTTCGGCGAATGAAGGTGCGACGGGAGGTGGCGTGAGCACGTTATTTGCGCTGCCAACCTGGCAGGCCAACAGCAAGGTCCCTGCACCGACGACGAGCTCGGGCGGACGTGGTGTGCCTGACGTTGCCGGCGATGCCGATCCTGCGACGGGCTACACCGTACGTGTTGATAGCGAGACAACCACGATCGGAGGAACCAGCGCTGTGGCGCCTCTGTGGGCAGGATTGATCGCACTCGCGAACGCGGCAAACGGTGAGGACGCGGGATTCGTAAACCCTGCACTTTACGGAGATCCAAAGGCGCTCCACGATATTACAAGCGGCAACAATGGCGCGTTCAGCGCAGGTCCTGGATGGGACGCCTGCACAGGCTTGGGTAGCCCGAATGGAGCGGCGGTCATTGCTGCCCTCGCACCCAGCACGACGAAAAGCGGTAGTAAAGGCGGTGGCAATACCAGCGGTAAGGGTGGTGGCCATAAGGGAAGATGACAAACGTCATGGTGCTTCCTTGACGGCACTCACTGAGAATCTCCGGACAACTGCGGGAGACTAACCCTGCAAGTCATGGAGATGAACATGAACGCCGTCCTTGAACCAATTGACACAAACCCCGACGAGATGCGGCTCCAAACGAAACATGCCGCCGCTTCTCTGCACGAGGTGACTAAGCGATACAGCAACGGAGTTGTCGCGCTGGACCGAGTGTCGCTGGAGTTGCAAAACGGTGAGATTGTTGCCTTGCTGGGGCCGAATGGAGCCGGCAAATCGACCGCCGTCAAACTGATGATGGGACTGACCTCGCCGACGAAGGGCAGAGTGCGGGTCTTCTGCGGCGATCCTCGCGTAGCCGGAAATCGGCTGCGGACTGGCGTGATGTTGCAAGTCGGGCGCGCGCCTGAGATGTTGCGCGTTCGTGAGCACGTTGAGATCATGCGGGGTTACTATCCGCGTCCGCTTCCTGTCGCGGATATCGTTCGCGCCGCGGGTCTCGAAGGCATCGAGGAGCGGATGTTCGGCCAGCTCTCGGGCGGACAGAAGCAGCGTGTCCTCTTCGCTCTGGCTCTCGCGGGTGATCCGGATCTCATTTTCCTGGATGAGCCGACGGTAGGGTTGGACATCGAAGCCCGGCGCAGAATGTGGGCGGAGATTCGCTCGCTGCGCAGCCGCGGCAAGACGGTGCTGCTGACGACGCACTACCTCGAAGAGGCCGACGCGTTGGCAGATCGGATCATCGTGCTCAGCAAAGGCCGGGTGATCTGTGAGGGCTCGCCAGCAGAGGTAAGAGCAAGCGCAAGCGGGCAGTCCGCCTCACGAGATCGCGATGACTCGCGTTCTCCCCTGCCGAACATCAAGCTTCTCAGCTTTCAGACCACGCTTTCTCGCGAACTAATCCTGTCCCTTGGCGGCGTGCAAAAGGTTGAGACCAGCGGTTCCGGTGTCGTTGTGACCACCTCCACTCCTGAGTCCACGCTGCGCGAGTTACTTGCACTCGACTTGGAATTGAGCGGGCTTGATGTGCGTAGTCCGGCTCTGGAAGATGCCTTTCTTGCCCTAACCGCCGAGCAATAACCAGGTCTCACAAATGTTTCTGGAGGTTCTTATGTCTTCGACAGCCCTTTCACTTCCGTACTCGTACAACAGAACCAATCGCATCTTCTCAATCTTTCTGCGTGAGACTCGGTACGAGTTTGTTCGCGCTATGCGCACCAAGGCATTCTCACTCTCTGTCATAGGCTTTCCGGTAATGTTCTATCTGCTGTTTGGAGTCATGAACCGCGGCGAAGCAGTCCACGGCCAGATCGTTGCTAAGTACCTGGTGGCGAGCTACGCCGCCTTCGGTGTCGTGGGCTCGGCCCTGTTCGGCATTGGCGTGGGACTGGCCGGAGAGCGCTCGTCCGGCTGGCTTGAACTAAAGCGCGCGAGTCCCATGCCTCCGCTGACGTATCTGGCAGCCAAGTGTGTCTCCGCGATTGCCTTCGGATTGATCATCGCCACCATTCTTTGCCTCGTTGGCATCTTTGCGGCGGGAGTTCATCTGAGCGCATTGGAATATCTCGGCATCTGTGGGATAAGCGTCATTGGCGGCGTGCCGTTCGCCTGCATGGGACTCCTGCTGGCGATGCTGCTGCCGGCGAACTCGGCGCCAGGAATCGTGAACTTGATCTACCTTCCGATGAGCTACTGCTCGGGCCTCTGGATGCCGATCTCTCTGCTGCCGAAGTGGATGCAGCACGCTGCTCCCTGGCTTCCGACGTATCATCTGGCACAGCTAATGCTGCATATCTTTGGCTACGCGCAGCCGGCGGAGGCCATGAGACACGTCGTCGCGTTGTTGGGGTTCGCCATGTTATTCCTCGGATGCGCGTGGATTGCGTTTGCCCGTAGCGAAGCCGACGCTTAGTGGATTGATTCATCTAACAGAAGGGCTACACTCGAATCGCAGGGGATCTCTCAATGAAGGCTAATTCCACACCGACGCACAACCGCATGGAACGTGGGGGATTCTTGTGGTTCTGGCTCGCGTATCTGGTCTTCTACTTCCTCGATCCAATATTCCGCCGCTCTCTCGTCTTCTGGCTCGAGTGTCTTGGGTTTGCCGCGATCTTTGTGGCGCTGTACATAGGTGCGTTTCGTCTGAGGCGCTCTGGACTTCGCGTAGCCTGCGTTGTGGGTATGTACCTGTTGGGAGCGATCACATATCCGATCAACAGCGGCGCAATAACCTTCTTCATCTATTGCGCTGCCTTATTGCCGTTCGTGCTTCGTTCGACAAGAGTGGTTCTGATCTGCTTCGTCGTCGAGGCGCTGCTGGTTGTGGGGGAAGGGTGGTTACTCCATCAGGGTCCCCAACACCTCAGTCTCTGGAGTTCTGTCTCCGCACTCTTCTTTATTGCGGTGGTTGGGGGAAGCAACATATTCTTCGCGCAGAAACAGCGGGCGGACTGCAAGCTACGAATGGCGCACGAGGAGATTGAAGCCCTCGCTGCCGTTGCCGAACGCGAGCGCATTGCCCGCGATCTGCACGACGTGCTGGGCCACACCTTGAGCGTCATCGTCTTAAAGGCAGAGCTTGCAGGACGCCTGCTGGCGCGCGGCGAGGACACTTCGCGCGCGGCCCAGGAGATCGCCGACGTGGAACGCACTGCGCGATCCGCCTTGGCCGAGGTGCGCGAAACGATCGGTGGCTACAGGGCACGAGGGCTGCCTGCAGAGATGGACGCGGCTCGAAACGCGTTGACCGCCGCGGGCGTGCACTTTGAGGTTGAGGGTCTGCCCGCGGCGGGAACCCTTCGCGCTACCGAGGAGACCGTACTCGCGCTCGCACTGCGCGAGGCGGTGACGAACGTCGTCCGCCATGCGCAGGCGCAAACTTGCAGGCTCCGCTTTACGGTGCAGAATGGCTGCCACTCGCTGGCGATTGAAGACGACGGCCAGCATGCGACGCTGCACGAAGGGAATGGCCTGCGCGGGATGCGCGAGCGCGTGGAATCGCTGGGTGGCACGTTTCGGTTGGAACGAGAGCACGGCACACGTCTGCTGATTGAGTTGCCGGCGACCGCGGGAAGTGCGTCGTGAGCACTTCCGCCGCTAAGGGCGCAAGAATCCGGGTCCTTTTGGCCGAGGACCAGACAATGCTTCGCGGGGCCCTGGCTGCACTGCTCGAACTGGAGCCAGACATTCAGGTGATTGCACAGGCGGCAAATGGACGCGAAGCCGAGCGCCTGACACGCGAAACGAAACCTGATGTCGTGGTAACCGACATTGAGATGCCCGAGTGGACCGGGTTGGAGTTTGCCGCTGCACTGAAGGCAGCCGGATCAAAGGCAAATGTCATCATTCTGACGACGTTCGCGAGACCAGGTTACCTGCGAAGAGCGCTCGATGCCGGAGCTCGCGGATATCTCCTGAAGGACCGGCCCGCCTCGGAGCTTGCACAGGCTATCCGTCGAGTTCACACCGGATCGCGTGCAATCGACCCGGAGCTTGCGGCTGAGGCCTGGAGTGCCGATGTCGACCCTCTGAATGATCGCGAGCGGCAGGTTCTTCAACGTGCTGGAGACGGTAAGACCTCCGCGGAGATCGCTGCCGACCTGCGGCTGAGTGAAGGAACTGTGCGGAATTATCTGTCCGAGGCAATCGCCAAACTGGGCGCAGCGAATCGTGTCGACGCCGCAAGGATCGCGCGGCAACGTGGATGGCTGTGAGCGCGACACACTACGTTGGGCGGCTCGCCCCATCGCCTACTGGGCTGCTGCACCTTGGACATGCGCGGACGTTCTGGATCGCGGCTCAGCGAGCGCGTGCTGCAGGTGGACTACTGTGGCTTCGTGATGAGGATCTTGACCCGCAGCGTTCGCGCGCCGACTTTGCCGAGGCTATGCGCGAGGATCTCCGCTGGCTCGGAATCAAATGGGACGACGAGATGCGCCAGAGCGAACGCCTGGCTGCATATCGCGAAGCCATGCAGCAGCTCGTGCGTGGAGGATTTGTCTATCCTTGCCGATGCAGCCGCAAGGATCTCCAGCAGGCCATCCAGGCACCGCATGAGGACGACGATGAACCGATCTATAGCGGACGATGCCGGCCTGAACGAGAGAGGCCGGGAACGCACGAATTTCTCCCGGAGACGAGCTACCGCTTCCGCGTTCCGGACGGCGAGGTAATGAGCTTCGTCGACGAGAGTGCAGGCCCCCAGAGTTTCATCGCGGGATGCAAGCCGGGAGTGGATTTCGGTGACTTTGTAGTCTGGCGGAGGGATGGCCTGCCGAGCTATCAGCTTGCCTGTGTCGTTGATGATGCTGCGATGGGTGTCACGGAGGTTGTACGGGGGCGAGATCTTTTGCGATCGACCGCTCGCCAGATGTTACTTCAGCGCGCCCTGAAACTCCCCACGCCGGGGTACTTTCATTGCGAGTTGATGCGTGATGAGGCTGGAGTGCGGCTGGCGAAGCGGCACGATGCCCTCAGCCTGCGTGCGCTTCGCGAGAGAGGATGTACACCTGCGGACGTCATCGCGCGGTTCGAGATCGACTCTTCGATGCATTCAGGAACGATACCCTCCGCGCAGTATTCGAAGATGTTCCATTAGGCAAATCCGATCGACTGTTTAGTGTCGAACTCACCTGGGCCGCATCTCATGAATGAGGGCGCGGCATGAGATGGCTTACGAGCGACGCGGCGAGATGGGCAGCAGCCTTCGGCGTCGCGCTTCTGCTGCTCATAAGCTAGCCCGAGTATTCAGAGGTGACCGGTAGCCCGTGATCTCGGGCTACCCGTTCGTTTTAGTCTCCATTCGGACCGTACATCGCGCGAATCACATCGTCGTAGCTCTTCATCTGGTAGTTCTCCGGGGGAGTTCCACCCGCGAGGTAGCGGACGAAGTAGTCCCAGCGCCGCCGCATGATGTATTGTGCCTGCTCGCCATAGCCGTGGTGGGCATTCGGAACCATGAGCATATCGAAGCTCTTGTTCGCATTCATCAGCGCTTGCACCACCATCAGCGTGTTGGTCGGCGGAACATTGTCGTCCATGGTGCCGTGCACGAGCATCAAATGGCCCTTGAGGTTGGAGACGTAGTTCTGATTGGCCTGTGCCTCGTAGTTATCCTGTCCATTCGGGCCGATGACCTCAAGACCTGCGTACTTCTCATCCCAATCATCCTCATAATCGCGGTTGTCGTGATTGCCGCTTTCTGCCCAGCCAACCTTGAAGAAATCGGGATAGTGGAACATCGCGGATGCTGTAGCGTTGCCGCCCCCGGAGTGACCCCAGATGCCGACGCGTGTGATATCGATCCACGGATTCTCTGCAGCCAGCTGCTTGATGCCGCCAACCTGATCGGGGATCGTAGCCTCTCCCATTTCCGCGGGCGTGTCGGCGTGCTCGTCATGAAAGCTCTTGCTACGGAACGGCGTTCCCATGCCGTCAATACAGACGACAATGAAGCCGAGGTCGGCGAGTGCCTGGTTGTCGCCACTGGCAGCCGAGAAGCTGCGAGAAGGGCAGGAGCCGATCTGCGGGCCCGGATAAACATAGTCGACGATCGGATACTTCTTCGACGCATCAAAGTTCGTGGGCTTCCAAAGAAAGCCATACAGCGGAGTCTTGCCGTCACGCGCGTTCACTTTGATTGGTGTTGGCGGCTTCCATCCGGCGGCCAACAGCCTTGAGATGTCCTGGTGCGCAAGTGTCGCAATCACTTTGCCCGTGTTGTCGCGCAGCACTACGGTCTCGGGAGTCTCACGAGTGGAGTACACGTCGACAAACGTGCTGCCGTCGGGAGACGGCGTGATCGCATGATCGGCGTTCTCCGGTGTGAGCAGTTCCTGATTGGAGCCATCAAAGTTCACGCGATAGTAGTGAGTGAAATAAGGATCGCTACCCTTCTCCTTTCCTGTGGCGAGGAAGTACAGCACACGATTTTTCTCGTCCACGTGAAGCACCTGTGTGACCGGACCGTCTCCATGCGTGATCTGATTCTTGAGCTGCCCGGTGGCGAGATCGTAGAGGTACATCTGCCCCCAGTCGCTGCGCTCCGAATACCAGAGAAACTCGTTGGAGGCCGGGAGATACCGCCAGTTCACCTTCCCTTGACCGGATTCGTAGTAGGTCGCAACGTGCTCGTGATACACCGTGCGAACATCGCCGGTCTCCGTGTCGGCAAGCCGCAACCATTCGTCCTTGTGATCACGGGACGTGGAGACGAAGGCAAGAGTCTTGCCATCAGGCGAAAACTCAACGTCATCCCAACCGGAGCCGCCGCGGCAGCTCACGTCGTCGCAGAGCGTGCTGCGGTGTTCGTCGGGCGGCATCTTCAGGCGCACCATCTTGCCAGTATCGACGTCGATGACAACACGCTCGATCTTTGTGATGTCCTTGTCACCAAGCAGCGGATAGCGCCAGGCTTCGAGTGTCGGATGACGGTTCGTCACTGAGACGAGGTACATCATGCCGTCCTTGCGCTGGTCCTGTTGGAAGGTAGCGATCTTCTTCGAATCGGGCGACCAGATCAGGATCGGTGCGTCGGAATGGGTCCATCCGGCGTTGTCGGTTGCATAGCCGTAGTCCTTGATGCCGTCGGTGGTGAGTTGCCGCTCCTCTCCGGTCGCCTCGACGCGCACCCAGAGATTGTTGTCGCGAATGAACGCGGCAAGCTTCTTGTCCGGCGAGACGTCGAAGGGAGCTCGGCTGCGACCTATCGGCGGCCGAGCTGCGCGAGGTGGGCGCTGACTTGTTTGTGTGCCCTGCTGCGCGTTCATCTGCGCATTGCCGCCAGCCTCTGTAGAGCTGACTCCGGCGGGCGGCTGCGCGTTGGGCTTCTGTTCAGGACGTTGAACGGGTTGCCGCGGGACCTCCAGCGTGCAACTCTCCGCGTTTGCAGTGCAATGGAATGTCTGCGACCGCATGGTCACGGCAAAGCCCTTCGCCTCGGGAGTGAAGTTCTCGATGCGCAGGTGCGCGGCATCGATCTCACGTCCGCTCGCCTTGGTGAGAGCTGCGGCGAGCTTTGCTGTATCGAACGCCAACTCCGTCTTGCCAGTCCCGGCATCTGCAATACGAAAGGCGACGGCCCCCGCCGCCGGGTCGCGGAAGAAGACGCGGCCGTCGGAAAGATACTTCACATCGCTCACAGTATGGTCCACGAGCGGATTCACGTTGTAACCCATCCAACGCTCTGCCTGGGCATAGTCATTCGCGGTATACGAGCGCTGCCCATGAAGGAGAGTCGAGGTCGTGGAGAGGACAGCGAGAAGAGTGGCGAACAGGGGTGTCTTGCGAACAATCATTAGCAGGTCCATTCAAAAGATCTGAGGAGCTTCAACGCGTGGTTCAAAGCCTAGGCATCCAGTTCCGGCTTCACAGCCAACTCCGGACGTGAGCGACGTAGTCGCGCCAGTATAGCTGAAGGGTGCAGCGACGCTGGGTAGTTCAGCATGGAGCGTAGGAATCCACCCCAGGTGTCGTGGGCGATGCGCAGTGCGGAGGGCAAAACATAGACGTCCATAATGATCTCTGAAATCAGGAGAGAGGCAGCGGCGCCATAGAGTCCATAACGGCGTGCTGCCAAATAAGTGCAGGCAACCGTAAGTCCGGTGGCGATCGTATACAGAGTGGCAAGGCGTTCATGTTGGTTGATCGCCGAGACCAGCGTGGAGCTCGTCGACCAGAGCGAGTAGAAGACCACCACAATCAGCAGCAGACTAACCAGGCCTGTGCTGGGCGGTACTTTGCCCCGCGTCCAATGATGCAGGAACGTTGGGCCAAGCAACGCCACAACAACAACGACGGACAGAGAGATGAAGAGTGCAAGCTGGCAAGCGCGGCGATGCAACACACGCACGAGTTCCATGTTGCCAGCCCCAAAGGCGATAGAGAGCTCAGGCCAGACGGTGTTGTTGACCATCTGTACGATCTGCAGCGCGATGCGCGAGACCGTGCGTGCGGTACCGAAGATGGCCACGTCGACGGGACCAAGAGCATAGCCGACGGCCACCAGTGTCCCTTGCAGGTTGAGCGCGTTGCCCAGCGGAAAACCCATGAACGCGATTGCCGGACGCGCCAGGCGCTTGATCTCACGAAACGAAGCGTGGCTCCAGCCGTAGCTTATCCACGGGATATCGCGACGCACGGTGACGCACATAATGAGCGTAACGGCAATATTGCCCAGCGCCAGAACCTTGGCTGCCGTGCGTGGTCCATAGCCGAGAAAGACCGGGACCAACTGCACGGCAAACGCAACCAACGAGAGGCCAGTCTTGAGCATGTTGCCGTAGGAGTAGCGCGCGATGCAGCGATAGGCCGACTGCTGAAGTTGCTCAAGCTGACCAAGAAGAACTGCGAGGCCGAGCCAGAAGAGAATCCAGCGCGCGTCTGTGTTATCGATCGATGACAGGTGTAGCAGATCGGCGACCGGAAGGAAGTAAAGCGCCACGCACATGGCCACGCCAATGACGCCGAGGACCAGCGAGATGAGCCACCAGCAGCTCTGAAAGATGCTGAGCGCGGCCTCTTGTTCGCCTCGCGCCATCAACATCGTCATCTCGTTCCCGGCGACGGAGCCGAAGCCGATGTTGGAGAAGCTGAGATACGAGGGGATAGCACTCAGGATCATCCACTCCCCGTTCATCTGGATGGTCCAGTAGTGGAACAGGATGGGAATCTGAACGAACTGAATGATGGATGAAGCGAGCTTACTGATCCATGTGGTGATGAAACCCACAAACAGCCGGTTGCGCGTGCGTTCATCCATGGAGTCGTTCCGTTCGTCGAGAGGCAAGGGCGCAAGCTTTGCTGCAGACGAGAACTGGTGTGCTCATTCTATCAACGGGCATCAGATCGCTTGGCGTCGCTCTCGATCGAGAGCGATCTTTTCCTGCATTAGCCGGTTGAGCATCGGCTCGTCACCGCGGCGTTGAGCTTCGCTCATTGCCGCTCGCAACTCGCGGCCGCGACGATCTCTATAGCGCTCCTGCAGCGTCTGAAGAGCTCCCTGAACTCGGTCAACGAGACTCTGTCGTTCATCCGCTGTCGCCGGAATCTCGGACGAAGCGTGGAGGGCGGCGGCAAGCAGTGCGCGTGAAGCCGGGTCTGGAGCAGCATCGAATGGGTTATCCGGAGCGGGCGCGTTGACGAGTACTTCGATCACGGCCGCGGTCGACAGCTCGCCGAACCACTCCGGATGTGCCGCCAGCGTCTCCGCTGCCAGCCTTCCGCGCAGAATCGGCCTCCGGGAGAATGAGTGCGGAGAGAAGAATCCGCTCCACCTCGGTGACCGCACGTCGTTGCGGAGCACGCACGCTTTCCAGCCGCTGCTGTACCGCCTGCTTCACCTCCTGGCAGGAACAATGAGATCTTTCGATCCCGAGCTTCTGAGCGGCGTTTATCTGCAAATTCGTTCCGCACGATCGCGATTCGGAATTCGTCGAATATGTGGCAGAAAGAAAGTTCAGACGCCTTTACCTTCGCCTCAGGTGTACGCGCGGCAACTCCGCGTCTGCGCGCGCTCGATGAGAAGTCGTCGAAACGCACTGCACCGCGGACTGCCGCGCGTAGTACTCAGAGACGCCATGCTCCTGCACAAACCGGTCGGGGTCAAGCCCGCCTTCGAGCAGTTATGACAACGACACCTCAAAACCCTTCCTCAACAAGAGCTGCCAAACCGTCTTTCCGGCAGCGTTCATGCCAGCGCTGTCAGGGTCAAAGTTCAGCCACGACCTTTTTCGTGAAGCGGCCCAGCATCCGCACCTGGTGTTCACTGAACGCCGTGCCGCTTGTTGCGAGTACATTCTCGATCCCGCCCATGTAAACGCGAGATGCAATCCATCTGCCCTTCAACCAGCAACGCGCATCCCTGCTCTTGATGCCAGCTTTCGCCTTGTCCAGATTGAAGAGCACCTGCCCCTTTGTGTAGAGCGCCGTCTCGGGCGAATTGAGGTACTTTGGTCCGGACTTATCATCGGCTGCATCCAGAAGACGCGCCGTAAACGCAATCGGCTTGCCTTGCTCGTTACAAATCGGAAAAGTGATGCGCTTGCGAAATCGCGCGTACAACGGGCCCGGTCGAGCCATCGTCGCGCTCCTTCGAACTGAAGAGGCCACTCGCCCGCATGACCTCGTCGCTGAAGAACTTGCTGAGGCGATCACGCATATCGTTAAAACTCTCGGGAGCATAGCCGAGGCGAAAAGTCTTGATCGTCTCGGGCGTGATTCCGCGCGCAGTCATGTATTCTCGCGCGCGTGCCGCCTCAGGCGAGTGAAGGCTCTGCTGAAAGTATTGCGTTGCCGCCTCGTGAATCTCCAGCAGCTGCTTGCGCAGACCGGCATCCCGCGCCTCTTGCGGGGACGAGAACTCACGCTGCGGCAGCGGAATTCCCATCTTCGTCGCGACGGAACGCACCGCTTCCGGAAAGCTGACGTTGTCCATCTTCATCACGAAGGTGAAGACATCGCCATGCTCATGGCAGCCAAAGCAGTAGTAGCTGGCTGTCGCCGGATAGAGATAGAACGATCCGGACTTTTCCTTGTGGAACGGGCAAAGCGCCGACCAGTTCGCGCCGGACTTTCGCAGCTTGATGTACTCACCAACAATTCGCACGATGTCTGTCTGCTGCTTGACGGTTTGTGCGAAGCTGTCGGCCATTAGAATCGTCGTCTTCAGTGTATGTGGCCAGCCCGGCCACCAATGTCTCCCGCTTCCCAACAGCGCAAGTTTTGTCGCTGAGCGATAGTTTAGGCCGGCTGGTCATTCTGATGACCCAAAAGGGACACGTTGTGGAAATGCCTGGTGGGAGCAACAACTGCGAACGATCCGGGTATAAGGAACACATGCAGGCGCGGCAGCACAACAGTTGCGCTTACGGAGAACGCATGAATACACGCAAGATCGTCTCTAAACTGTTCATCGCAGCGGCCCTGGCAATTCCTTTCGCCACCCTTCCGCCTGCACAGGCAAATGCGGCCGTTGTCATTTCGGTTGGTTTCGCACCCCCGGTCCTACCGGTCTATGCCCAGCCACTCTGCCCCGGGCCAGGTTACCTGTGGACCCCCGGCTACTGGGCGTATAGCCCTGACGGCTACTACTGGGTTCCGGGCGTCTGGGTGCAGCCGCCAACCGTTGGCGTTCTTTGGACACCGGCGTACTGGGGCTGGGAACGTGGTGCTTACATATTCCACTCCGGCTACTGGGGACCGCACGTCGGCTTCTACGGCGGCATCAACTACGGCTTCGGCTACGGCGGCGTCGGCTTCGTGGGCGGCGAGTGGCGTGGAGGAGCGTTCTTCTACAACCGCTCCGTGGCCAACATCGACGTGGTTCATGTGACGAATGTCTATGTGCGCAACGTGACGGTCGTGAACCATTCGACCGTGGCATTCAACGGCGGTGCCGGTGGCATTCAGGCGCGCCCGACTTCGTTTGAGACTGCAGCGATGCACGAGCAGCATTTCCAGCCAACAGCGAACCAGATGAGCCATCAGAGCTTCGCTGCGCAGAATCGCTCGCAGTGGGCCAGCTTCAACCACGGTCGGCCGACCGTCTCTGCGGCAGCTTCGGTTGGCGCGTTCCATGACCACCCCAACAATCCCGGCCTCGCAGCGCGTCCGACCGTGAACCAGCGCGAGGCAAACCAGGACCAGCGGATCGCCAATGGGCAGCGCAATGGGCAGATGACCTCGGGCGAGGCAGCTCGTGCCGAGCGGACGCAGGCCAACATTGACCAGCAGGTGCACAACGACCGCGCGGCCAATGGTGGCACGCTCACCAGGCAGGAGCGGCAGCAGGTCAACCACGAACAGAACAAGGCATCAAAGCAGATCAATCAGGAAAACCACAACGGCAACCGCGACGGTAAAGGACGCTAGTTCGCTTACCGTTTCAATGCTGAGCGGCTGGCCTTCGGGCCGGCCGTTTCCGTTTGTGAGTCCGCTTCTTTCGCGAGGACATGTGGACAATCACTAGAATCGACATATGCTTTCGGCCGCCATGCGTGCTCGCTTCGCTGTTGTTCTTGTTGGAGCTCGCAACCCATCGAATATCGGTGCCGCGGCTCGCGCAATGCGGGACTTCGGGTTCTCCGACCTGAGATTTGTGAATGACTATATCGTGCCGTTTGAGGCAGCCCAGCTTGAGGCGACGAAGTCCGCAGTTGGCGCGGCAGACGTCATGCGGAGCGCCCGCGCCTTCCCCTCGATCGCAGATGCCTTAGCGGACTGTACCCTTAGCATCGGAACGACCGCAATCGGTGGGCGACAGCTATCTCGGATGGTCCTTCCGCTCGCCGAGGCGGCCCAGGAGATCACCAGTGAGCTAGCCAAGCCAGGCTCCCGGGTCGCGCTCCTCTTCGGCTCAGAGAAAACGGGGTTGACCAATGATCAGCTCAGCCATTGCCAGATCCTTGCGAACATCCCGATGTTTGCCCCCTCGGATACTCGCCATCTGTCGATGAATCTGGGTCAGGCAGTCGCGGTATGCCTGTATGAGCTCGGACGCGGGGGTTTCGAGGACGCGAGAGATCTTCCCATCATTCAGGCGGCGCAGGTCACAGGAGACGCGCGCGAGCGGCTGACCCAAATGCTTGTCGACGCCATGGAAGCTACCGGATACGCACAGCGCTTCCCTGCGAATGCACGCGAACACGTCGTGCGCCAGTTGGCTATGCAATTAGGGAAGAGTCAGGATGACGCGACCACCTGGATGGGATTTCTGCGCCAGGTTTTGCGCGCCGCAAAGAAAGACGCTCCGGGCTGAGCCACGGAGCGCAGGATTCAGAACGCCAACGCTCTGAGTTTCTACCAGAGACCCCACGAACGACTGATGTAGTCGCTGAGGGTCATGACGACCAGCGAAAGGAAGATGAAAAAGCCCGACGCGATCGTCATCTTGATCAACCGCGACTGATACTTCACGTGCATGAAGAACAGAATGACAATGACTGCCTTGAAGCAGGCGATGAACAGCGCGATGACCGGATTCGCCCATCCCAGATCGATGAAGGCGACTATTACGGTAATCGCTGTAAAAAGCAGCAACGTTCCGAAGACCATCGCATATACACCAGGCGTGACAATGTGGTGCGATGCGTGCTCCGGATTGGTGACATTCGTTGGGTCGCCAGCTTCAGTGTCGTGATGAGCAATCTCAGCCATCAAATATTCCTTCTAGAGCGGTACCGCTACGGACTAATGAAGCGGGTGCCGGTTGATCAGATAGAGCAACGGGAACAGGAACAGCCAAACAATATCGACGAAGTGCCAATACAAGCCGAAGTTTTCAATCGGAGCTACATATCCGGCACTGAAATCGCCTCTGCGTGCTCGCCAGATGAGCCAGAAAAGTAGACCCACGCCGATGATCATGTGCAGCGCGTGCATGCCCGTCATGGCGAAGTACAGGAAGAAGAAGACCTGCGTGCGCTGTGCCATGTCCGGTGGCAGAGGCTTCTCTTTGATGCCATATGCGGCCGGATTGACGAATTCCGCGATATCGAAGTGCGCGCCGGGAATGTGATGCTTCTCCCACTTTTCGTGGTACTCGTCGTACTTGATGCCGAGGAAGGCGATGCCGAAGACCGTGGTCAGGATCAACGTCCAGACCAGCGTGTCCTTCTTGCGCACCTCTGCGGCCCAGACCGCCAATGCCATGAAGAAGCCGGAAGTAATAAGAATCGCTGTATTCGCCGTCCCCAGGGGTATGCTCAGCTGGTTCGACGCCGTAAAGAAGGCATCGTAATACCAGTTCCGGTACAGCAGGTACGCGAAGAAGAGCCCGCCGAAGAACATGATCTCGGTGAGCAGGAAGAGCCACATGCCGAAGCTTCCAGCCTCACGCTGCTGCTCGACCGTCTCGAAGTGGTGACGGTGCTGGGGCAGCGAGACATGCGCGTGCTCTGCGGCGACAGCGGTCTCGTGCGTGTGCGGGTGTGTGGTCGCGACGGTGTTATCCAACGGTCGTCACCTCGTTCTTCTGCTTGTGCTCGAGCCATTCGTAATCGTAGGCTTCGTGGTCCATGATTGGCGTCTCGATGAAGTTCTCGGTCAGCGGTGGCGACTGAATCTGCCACTCGAGGCCGGTGGCCTGCCACGGATTCTCACCCGCGATCGCACCATACTTCAGCGACCAGCCAAGGTAGAGGAGCGGCAACATGTAGCCGATGCCAAGCACGGTCGCGCCCGCAGTCGAGAGCACATTGAGCACCTGATACTCCGGTGGATAGGCATGATAGCGACGCGGCATGCCCAGATATCCAAGGATGAACTGCGGCATAAACGTCAGAATGAACCCAATGAACGTAGTCACCGCAGCCAGCTTCGAGAGCGACTCGGGGTACATGCGTCCCGTCATCTTGGGCCACCAGAAGTGCACGCCCGAAAGGAACGCCATCAGCATGCCGCCCACCATGACGAAGTGGAAGTGCGCCACGATGAAGTACGTCTCGGTCAGGTGAATATCCATGCCCAACGAGCCAAGGAAGACGCCTGTAAGACCGCCAATGGTGAATAGGCCCATGAAGCCGAAGGCATAGAGCATTGGCGTCTCAAAAGTAATGGAACCCTTCTGCAACGTGAACGCCCAGTTGAATATCTTGATCGCCGAAGGCACCGCCACGAGCATGGTCAGCAGCGAGAAGACCAGCGCCGAGTAATTGGAGACGCCCATGATGAACATGTGGTGCGCCCACACAAAGAAACCGAACAGTGCGATCGCCACAGAACTGAATGCGACGGCGGTGTAACCGAAGACGCGCTTGCGGCTGAAGGTCGAGATGACCTCTGAGATAACGCCCATGCCCGGCAGAATCATGATGTACACGGCCGGATGCGAGTAGAACCAGAAGAGATGCTGGAAGAGAAGCGGATCTCCACCCTTCGTCGGATCAAAGACCCCGATGCCAAACACTCTCTCGAGCAGTACGAGCACCAGCGTGATCGCGAGGACCGGCGTGCCGAGAACCATAAGAAGCGACGCCGCGTAGTTCGACCAGCAGAACAGCGGGAGTCGGAACCAGGTCATCCCCGGGCAACGCATCCGGTGGATCGTCACAATAAAGTTCAGACCTGTGAAGATCGAACTGAAACCCGCGACGAAGATCGCCAGAGCAGCTGTGATCACATGGGTGTTCAGATAATGCGTCGAAAGCGGCGTCGTAAAGGTCCAGCCGGTATCAACACCACCAAGTACGAGCGCGGCCAGCACCATCACGCCGGCTATCGTATAGAGGTACCAGCTCAGCAGATTGATCTTCGGAAACGCAAGGTCCTTCGCACCGACCATGATCGGGATGAGGAAGTTTCCGATCGTCGCCGGCACTGATGGCACCAAAAACAGGAAGACCATGATGATGCCGTGCATCGTGAAGAACTTGTTGTAGGTATCTGCAGCGACCAGGTCCGGCTGCGGCGTGAGCAACTCGAGACGAATGAGGCCGGCAAACGCTCCGCCGATAAAGAAGAAGAAGGTGATCGAGATCAGATACAGGATCGCGATCCGCTTGTGGTCTCCGGTCAACAGCCAGCTCAACAGGCCGTGCTCTTTGTTGAGATAGCTGACCTTCGGCAGTCTTGCCGTGGCCTGGTCGGGCAAAGTGACGATGGTTGCTGTGCTGCTCATGGCTTCACCGAGTCCTGGTTAGTGTCCACACTGGGAGTGGTAGGCGACGCCTGATTCGAGTCCGCAGTGACGAAGGTCTGCTGAATGCGGTAGTTAGAATGTAATTGCTTGATGTACTCGACGAGATCGATGAGGCCGTCCTCGCTGATCTGCCCCTGGTAGGTGGGCATGATCGGCGCAAAGCCCGCGGTCACATGCTGCGACGGGCTGAGAATCGCGTCACGCAGATAGGCATCGTTCACCAGCACCTGGCTGCCATCGGTTAGTGTCAGTTTCGATCCATAGACGCCGGCAAGATTTGGTCCGCGAGCTGCAGCGTTCCCCGAGTGGCAGGCATTGCAGCCCATCGAGGCGAAGAGTCGCTCGCCATTCTGAGCCAGACTCATGCCGGAGTTCGATTGATCCAGCCACTTCTTGTAATCGGTCGGGGTCATCGCCGTGACCTCACCAATCATGCCGGAGTGAAGCGTGCCGCAATACTGCGTGCAGAAGATGTGATACGTTCCCGGATCGGTCGCCTGAAACCACACGGTGGAATAGCGCCCAGGGATCACTTCACGCTTCACGCGGAAGTCCGGAATTGAGAAGCTGTGAAAGACATCCTGCGAAATCATCGTCAGCTGAATGGGCTGTCCGATCGGGACATGCAGCGCGTTGATCTCATGTTGCCCACCCGGGTGCTCGGCCTTCCACATCCACTGCTTGCCCACCACGTAGATATTCATCGCGTTCGATGGCGGGTCGTAGATCCTGAAGTACAACAAGCCGCCCCAAACGAAGACGACAAGAAACAGGGCGAGTGGAATAATCGTCCACGTAGCCTCAAGAATGGTCGAGCCTTCGATCTGAGTCGCGACAGGATTCTTGTCGCGGCGATACCGCAGCGAGAAGTAAAAAATCAGGGAGGCGACGAAAACCAGCCCGACAATCGAGATGGCGACCAGAAAGAAGTACAACGCATCCATATAGGGCGCGATAGTGGACGCTTCGGCCGGAAACAGGGCCGAGCTGTGCAGCCACTTCACCAAAAATTGCCATAGGACTGGACTAATACCCATCGTTTGCCTTATCCGTTCCGCCAGTTTTCGTCATGCCAGTTCGGCACGCTGCCGAGTTTGCGACTCAATTCCTTGTCTCGCCGAAACATCAGGAATATAAAACTACCGAGGCTGGCGACCGTCACCATGCCTCCGAGCTGAACAACCCGGGCCACGATCAGCGAATGCCTATTGATCTGGGGGTCGTAGTGGTAGCAGTACGTGAGGATGTTCGCCACCGGTGACCCGATCTTGTTGCCCGAAGCGTCAATCAGCCCCAGCAGCATGTCCTTCGGCGAGTACTCCACGCCAAGGTAATATTGCGCGACACGGCCTTGCGGTGTCGCAATCTCGATTGAGCTCGCGTGCGCAAACTGCGTTAGTTTGCCGTCCGGCCCCGGAACCCGAACATAGCCAAAGCCGATCGCATTCGTCAGTGCCTGGATGCTGGGCTCGTGGCCGACGAGGAAATGCCATCCGTCTGCAGTCTCGGGACGACCATAACGTCGCAGGTAGAAGTCCTTGCGGCGCGCGGCCAACTGAGACGTCTCAGTCGGGTCAATGCTGATGATGACAACCTGGAAATCCTTCCCGGGCGTGAGGTGCACCATCTCAAGAGCACTGGTAATGCCGTCCAGCTCCTCGGAGCACAACATCGGGCAGTTGTAGTACACCGCTGACAGCAATACAGGATGTTTGCCATCAAAGTACTGGCCGAGCTTCACCGGATTGCCATGATCGTCGGTGAAGGTAGCTTCCAGTGGAAGTTGAGCATTGAGATGTTGCTGGATCGTGGCGCCCTGAAGAATCTTTGGCAACTGGTCGCCGACGTTCGGTCCTTCAGTCTTGTCGCCGTAACTTGAAACCTGGCCAACCGCACAGATCGGCAGCACCAAACCCAGCGCCAGCGCGGCGCCGGCGAGCTTCCTTAGGCCAGCTCGGCGAGTGCGAATTGTGTGCAGTACGGTCAAACGATCCTCGTTTTAATTCTATTCGTGGTGCGCTTCCGCGCGGTTGAACTCGTTCTTCTCTTCCCTCGCCTCAATGGTGTCGAGTTCGTACCCAGTGCGCGCAAAGCCATCGGTGATCGGAGCTTGCACCGTCGGTTCCGTCTCGCCTGCCATGAGCGGTGCCGGCTGCGCGGCTGCGGCAGGCTTCGGCAAGCCCTGTTGCACGATGATCTGCATGGCACGGGCAACGGGAATCCGAATCGTGCCGGCCGGCAGGTCTCGTGAGCTGCTGTAGTAGTCCAGCAGCAGATCCTCACGCGCGTGCAGGTCTGCGGTGTCCTGATTGCCGTCATCCGTCTCCAGACGAGGCGTCGGGAAGGTTTGCGTCATCTGAGCCAGCTGTCGCTGCTCCATGACTGCGTTGGAGGTTAGATCCTCGCGCTTTTCTCCGCGCGGAGTATTGCCCAGATCTCCCTGACCCGCGTGCCACTTATTCGGCGGACCATCCCGCTTGGCGATTGCATAGTTGATCGCCTTGCCCATGAAGAAGCAAAAGACAAAAAAGATGACCAGGAATCCGCAGAGGCCGGCGATGAAGGTGACAATGCCACCGACATTGACATCCTCCACCTCATAACCCGGGTGATCGGGATCGCGCACCGACGGAACCGGGTGGGGACCCGGGTCAGCGGGGCGCAAGGGATCGTGTCCTTCGTGTCCACTAGTGGGCATGTTCGGGCTCCAGAAGCTCTTCGGTGTGCGGGTCGTTCAGGTGGATGAGCGGCCGGCGCGTGAGTTCAGTCAGGTAGAAGACAAGCCAGAAGGCGACAACCGCCAGCGGAACGGTGATGTAGGCCAGAATGCCCCAGTTTCCGACAAGGTGCAGGTTGCCGGCAGCATCCTTGAAGTTCGGTTCGATCAGCCAGAACATATCGATGAAACGCGCACCGATCATGAAGATGCAAAGCCAGATCATCCGTCTCTTGGAACGCTTGAAGTCGCGCGACAGCAGGATGCAGAACGGAATTACCCAATGGCAGATAACGTCCAGAGTGCAGATCGTCCACCAACCGCCACGAATGCGGTGCAGATACCACGGAATCTCATCAGGCACGTTGCCGGAATAAATGATGAGAAACTCGGCGAACGTGAGGTAGATGTTCAGCATCGTGAAGGCAAACGCCAGCTTGCCGAGATCGTGCTGCTCGGTGATGCGGAACATCGACTTCATCGGCTCATAGCGCGATAGCAGGATCAACGTCAGGATGCCGAGCGCCAGCACCGCATAGCCCTGCGCCACCAGGAACTGCAGCCCATAGACCGACGAGTACCAGGTAACGTCCAGCGACTTGACGAAGACAATCACAAAGTCCGTCATCAAAATGACGTAAAGCAGGAGCGAGGGACCGGAGAGGTTCTCGAAACGCGTCCGCCAGCGGTCGAAACTCAGGAACGTACCCGCCGCAGGATCCTTGTCGCTCTCGATTGTCCAATTGTTCAGGATGGTGCCAACGATCGCCATGAAGCCGAGCACCAGAATTGCCTGCACCCATGCGCTCATCGGGGAGAGCATGACGTGTTTCAGGTTGATGCAAAGCTCCTGCTCCTGCGTAATGAGGCCCTTCTGAAACGCGTCCCACGTCTCGGCCGGTGTCGAAAAGGCTGCCCACTGGTAGAGGTGCTTCATCAGAAACAAAACCGGGAGCATCATCACGACAACGATCCAGATGGTCCGGGTCATTGCCTCCAGCGGCCTGCGAAGTACCTGTCCCCACTTGCCCCCGGACAGGTACTGGACCAGGAGGAACGCCAGCGCACCGCCCGTGAAGTTGAAGCACGTCATCACGCCCATCAGGTAGGCGCGAAGCAGGTGACTGCGGCCGCCCGGCACGAAGATGAAAGCAAGGGAGATCACGCCGAGGAACACGGCCGCAATCGCAGCGAAGGTCCGCCAGCGAAGGACAACATCCGGTGCCGTCAGTACCGATGGCATCTGCCGCGGATGGGGATGCGCCACCTCGCCGTGGGTGGGGCCGGCTCCAAAATGTTCTTTCTCAAATGCCATCGGTCATTCGCCTTCGGGTTGCTGAAAAATCAATCGATCAAGTGTCCTGTACTTGCCTAGTGTTGCGGACCCGCCAGTTTGCCGGGAGCCTCCGCGTCTGGCTTTGCCAGCGGAGGTCCAGAGGAATCGCGGGTTGCGGAGGGCTGTCCCGCTGCATTGCTGCCGTGCGATTGTGCGCCTGCCGGAGCCGTCGTCGTGCCCTGCCCCGGAATGCCGTTGTCCTGTCCGTTCGGCGTTCCGTAGATCGCCGTCCCAGGCATTCCCCAGGGATCCGCAAAGCCCGGCGGCATTCCCTGCTCATTCGCGATCTGGTGCAGGTCCTCAACGTGCTGTCCGGCAGGAACATCCGCCTGCTTCGCATTCTGGCTTAGCTGAAGCGCGCGGATATACGCCGCGATCGCCCAGCGGTCCTGCGGTGTAATCTGCGCAGCATAATCGGGCATCGCGCCATAGCCGTTTGTGATCACCGCGAAAAAGTGCCCGAGCGGTGCATTGCGCAAGCGCTCTGTGTGAAAGTCGCCAGCGGGCCGATACCCGCGTTGCACGATCATGCCGTCGCCATTGCCGACGCGCGAATGGCAAGGCGTGCAATAGACGTTGAACCGTTCCTGGCCACGCGCCATAGTGTCGGCGGTCAGCTCGATCGGCAGGCCGTCCCCTTCTTTGCCGTTTACCAAGCCGGTGTAGAAGTAGGAGTCTTCGCTGCCTTGACTGCGCGCGACGGTGTTCGCAACCTGCGGGCGCACCGAGCGGCCATCCGCATAGAACGTCGTTCCGCGCTGCGGGAAGAACTTCGGTTCATCTTGCATATCCTGGCGGCATCCGGCAAGCACCAGTATCGGGACCGTCGCCGCCACAAGCATGGCCGCTCGCGTCGCCTTTTCCAATCTCGAAGCTCGCATCGCGCTTCTCGTCTCTCGCATCTCGAGTCTCTGCATTAGTGGTCGACCTCCACAACAGAGACCGGGTTGAACTGCTCGAGGAACGCGCGGGTCTCAGTCGGAGAAAACCGCGGGTCATGCGCCTCGAGGCAAAGGAAGAACTTATCTGTGGTCGCGCCATCGCGGAAGTTCTCCGCATTGAACAGCGGATGATAGAGCTGCGGCAGGCCATTCAGCGCAATCATTCCAAATGCAGCCGAGAGGCCCGCGAACAAAATCGTCCACTCATAACCAGGAATCACAAAGGCGGGCCAGCTGAACAACGGCATCGCGCGGATATTCAGCGGATACCCCCAGACGTTCACCCAGATCTCCATCCCATAGCCCGTGATGAGTCCCATGACGCCGCCAATCAGGCAGATGAGCGGAACGCGCGTCTTATGGAAACGCAGCGCCTCGGCCGCCTCTTCCACCGGATACGGCGTGTAGCATTCCATGCGGCGATAACCCGCGCGGTGCGCCATCTCGGTCGCATGCACCAGCTCCGACGGAGTGTTGAACTCCGCCAGCAGACCATAGATTCCTTCACGCGGTGGCATTAGAGAGCCTCCTCAACAACACGGTCCGCAGGCTGCCCATCGGGCCGTATCTTGGTCTGCGGCAGCATCATCTTGATCTCGCTCATCGGGATCATCGGAGCAAGCCGCGCAAAGAGCAGGAAGAGCGTAGTGAAGAAGCCCCACGTGCCGATGAACAGGATGTAATCCCAGAAGGTCGCGCGGTACGTGCCCCAGCTTGACGGCAGGTACTCACGATAGAGCGAGGTGACGACGATCACAAACCGCTCGAACCACATGCCGATGTTCACCACAAAGCTCAGGAAGAACAGATACCCGGGACTCACACGCAGGCGGCGGCTCCACAACGTCGTCAGCGGAATCGCAATGTTGGTCAGGATGAGCAGCCAGTACGCCCAGCCCATCGGGCCGAACATACGGTTCCACATCATGAAGAACTCCCAGTGGCTCGCCGAGTACCAGCTCATGAAGACCTCCATAGCGTAGCCGTAGGCCACGATGGAGCCAGTCGCGAGCATGACCTTCGCCATGTTGTCGAGATGGCGCAGGGTCACCAGATCTTCCAGGTGATAGAACTTGCGAATCGGAATCGCGAGCGTGAGCACCATCGCGAAGCCCGAGTAGACAGCGCCGGCGACGAAGTAGGGCGGGAAGATCGTCGTATGCCACCCAGCCATCGCCGCCACAGCGAAGTCGAAGCTGATGGTTGTGTGTACTGAGAGCACCAGGGGCGTCGAAAGTCCCGCCAGAAGCAGCGACGCCGACTCATAGCGGATCCAGTGCCGCGTCGATCCGCGCCAACCCAACGACAGAAGACCATAGAAGTACTTGGCGATCGGCAGCTTCGCGCGGTCGCGCAGCGTGCCGAAGTCCGGCACCATGCCGATGTACCAGAACACCACCGAAATCGTCGCGTACGTCGAGACCGCGAAGACGTCCCAGGCCAGCGGGCTGCGGAACTGCGGCCAGACGTTCATCGAGTTCGGATACGGCAGCAGCCAGTACCCAAGCCACGGGCGGCCAATGTGCAGCAACGGAAACATACCCGCGCAGCACACCGCAAAGATCGTCATCGCCTCAGCGAAGCGGTTGATCGAGTTACGCCATCCCTGCTTGAACAGCAGAAGAATCGCTGAGATCAGCGTGCCGGCATGGCCGATACCGATCCACCAGACGAAGTTGATGATCGCGAATCCCCACGCTCCGGGAATCGTGACGCCCCAGATACCGACGCCCTTCAGCACCAGCCACGTCACGCCGATGACCACGCCCATCGCGACCGTGGCCGCGAAGAACAGGCCGCCCCACCACGCCCACGGCGTGCTGCCGGTGAGCACGATGCCCGCAATCTTCTGCGTGACGCTCCTGAAGTTATGCCCCGGCGCGATGACCGCATACTCGCCCGTGCGCGGGTCGATCATCGGATCGTGCACGGTCTCCGGATCGTGAGGAGGACGTTGGGTTGCCATGCTAAGCAAGCTCCGGGTTCGGGTTGATGACGCCGGCCGTATACGTCGTGCGCGGACGGAAGTTCAGGTCAGCGAGCACCTCGTAATCGCGCTCCGTCGCCTTTCGCTTCGAGACGCGCGAGTTCGGGTCGTTCATATTGCCGAAGACAATGGCATCTGTCGGGCAGGCCTGCTGGCATGCCGTGATGATGTCGCCGTCCTTAATCTCGCGGTTGTTCTTGTCCGCTTCGATCTTCGCCGCCTCGATACGCTGGATGCAGTAGCTGCACTTCTCCATCACGCCGCGCGAGCGCACCGTGACATCCGGATTGCGCATGAACTTGAGGCTCTCGGTGTCGTAGTCCGAATACAGCAGGAAGTTGAAGCGTCGCACCTTGTAGATGCAGTTGTTCGAGCAGTACCTGGTGCCTACGCAACGGTTGTAAACCATCACGTTCAAGCCTTCCGGCGAGTGGATCGTTGCACCGACCGGGCACACCTGCTCGCATCCCGCCGACTCGCAGTGCTGGCACAGCATGGGCTGGAAGAACGCCTGCGGCGCATGCAGATCGCCTTCGAAATAGGTATCGATCCGGATCCACTGCATGATGCGGCCGATCTTCACCTGCTCGCGGCCGACCACAGCAATATTGTTCTCCGCATAGCAGCTCACAATGCACGCATTGCAGCCCACGCAGGAGTTCAGGTCGATCGCCATGCCCCACTTGTTCTGCAGCTTCTTTGTCGAGGGGTCCTGGTGATCGTAACGCCACGCATCCGGCCAGAAGCTCTCGTCGTGCGGCACCTTCTCGCCCTGCGGGTTGTAACCTATCTTGTTGACCAGAGTCCCGCTGGCGCCGTTGTGGGCGTAGTCGGCGTCTTTCTCAGCCTCCGCAACCGTCGCGTAGCGGATGATCGACCGCTCCGCAGCCTCATGCCCGGCCAGCGAGTAGACACCCTGCGTGTCAAACTGCTTGCGCTCCAGGTCATGCTGCGCGAAGTTGCCGCGGTGCTCGATGTTATGCACCTTCGTGACACAGAGATCGTAGGTCCCCTTGCTGCGCGTCACCTTCAGACCGGAATCCGCAAGCGGATTCGTCGAGGTGCGCAGAAGGTAGGCATTGACGCCAACACCCGCACCCACACGTCCAGCCTCAGCGCGTCTGCCGCCACCGAGTTGCAGCGTCACGCAGTCGTTCGGGTGTCCCGGAACCATCAGCACCGGCGTGATGATCTTGCGGCCATGCAGCTCAAGCTCGATGGCCTCGTTCTCCTCGATCCCCAGCCTGCCCATCGTATCGAGGCTCATCAGCGCTGCGTTGTCCCATGACAGGTTCGTCACCTGCTTGGGCAGCTCCTGCAGCCAGCCAATGTTGGCATAGCGCCCGTCGTAGAGCGAGGGATCAGGAAGGAATTTAATCTCCAGCGTTCCATCGCTGGAAGGCGTCGTTGCAGCGACCGCAGATGCGCCAGCTTTCGGTGCCGAAACAGAGGCCGCAGTATATGCCGTGCCCTCGACCCAGCCATCGTGCAGCGCTTTCTTCCATGCCTTCGCGAAGTCACCGCTGAGGTAGGTCTTCGCATTCGCAACCACAGCGTCGTACGACGAGCGCGACGGATCAAGCAGGGTCTGGAAGACGTCATGCGCAGTCTTGCCGCCGTAGAGCGGATCGATCATCGGCTGCACGATCGAGATCGTCCCGTCCGCCGCACGGGCATCGGTCCAGCTCTCAAGATAGTGCGCCTGATTGATATGCCAGTTGGAGAAGAAGCCCGTCTCGTCCAGATACAGGCCAAGGTGCACCGCGTTGGGCACCATGTTGAAGCCTGCGATGAAGTCGTAATCCACCGGCGCGTTATACAGCGGGTTCGTGCCCAGCATCACCAGCCACTTCACCTTGCCGCCGTTCATGTCATCGACAAGCGACTTCAGGTCCGAACCTTGCTCCGTCGGAATCGGCGCCAGTGGCGTCGAATAGCTGACCGTCTTGCCGACCGCGCCCAGCGATGCATTCAACGCATGAGCCGCAGCATGGCATGCGGGCGAAGACTGCGGCCCCGCAATCACTACTGCGCGGCCACCCGACTTCTTCAAATCGTCAAGCACGGCCGTGAGGAACTTCTGCGCTGCAGGATTCGAAACCGTCGCGCCACCGCCGGCAAGCGCATTCGCCAGCGCATCAATCTCACTCGGCTTCAGTCCCAGTCGGTGATCCGCCTTAAATCCCGTCACGGACGGCATCGTCTCGACGACGTACAGCCGGTTCATCGTCTTGCCTTCCGCGTAGCGGCGGCGCTCCCCAAACGCTGCAGCCATCGGAAGGAAGCCCGGGAAGCCAATTCCGCTCAGGAAGTCCGCATCCAGCGAGAGGATGACATCGGCATCCTCCAGCTTGTACTGCGTGTCGTAGTAGTCGCCGAAGGCCGCCTTCGAAGCTGCGCGGGCCCCATCACCATTCACCGCGTCGTACTGCACCAGCCTGGCCTGCGGATACTTCGCCTGCACCTGCTTCCACTGCGCCGCCAGCGTCGGCGAAGTAATCGTCTCCGACAGGAAGTACAACCCCTGTCCCCCTGGAAGCTGGCCGACACCCTTTGCAAACGCCTCCTGGAAGTCGCCCCAGGCCGAGGGCTCACCACGGAAGCGTGGATGCTGAGACCGATCCGGGTCATACAGCCCAAGCAGTGTGGCCTGCGTAAACGCATCCGAGCGGCCCTTCGACATCGGGTGCTCAGGATTGCCCTCCACCTTGATCGGACGGAAGGCGTCCGACTTGATCAGCACCGGAACCGCTCCCGTCGGGAACGGATGCGCGCTGGCAAAGTACATCGAACGGCCGAGAACCAGGTCCTCCGGCTGCTTTACATAGGGGAAGATCGGCTCATCCGGCTGCTTCGTGCAACCAGCGAGCCCCGCGAGCGCAAAGCTCGCGCCCATCACCTTAAGGAAGCTGCGCCGCGAGACCGCATCGATCCACTCACCGGCTCCAGACTGCCGTGGAAACTCCTCCTGCCATGAGCTCATGAAACTCCGGCGTGTCCGCCAGCTCATCCAGGTTCTTCCAGAAGCGCCGCCCAGTCTTCCCGTCGAGCTTCGCCCGGACCTCAGCGAGGCTCATCTTCTTCCGTGGAGCAGGCGCAATCGCCGTCACAACCTGAGCCGTGCTTCCGGTTGCTTCCGCCGTGCCCGCGGCCATCGCCTCTTGATTCATCATCGTCTCGTTCATCGGTGGCATGTCTCGCAGCTGGAGAGCTCGTTGGCCGAGCGGATGTGGTACTGCTGCATCAGGTAGTGGCCCAGATCAGTCTGGCTGGTGAACCTCTGATAGTTCGCCGGCATCGTGATCACCGGCACATTGGAAACAGACCCCGGCTCACTCTGTGGGTGCGGTTGCAGGTTCGTCCCGGACTGGGGCCTTCCCTGTCCGATCGGCGTCGGCGGCTCAGCCTGAGCGAGCTCTGGATTCTGTCCAGTCCCCGGATCCGTCGTCGTGCAGGAGACGTCGCCCGAGGTCGGTCCGGGCTTGCCGGTCGCCGTGCACCACACCGGCTTGTCGCTGGATGGGCCAGCCCAGGCCATGTTGTAAATCTCGGCCGTCGGCCGCAGGTTGACTGCAGGGTTCCGGTGGCAGTTCAGGCACCACTCCATCTGCAGCGAGTTCTCCTCATACATCAGCGGCATCTCGTCGACGCGGCCATGACAGCTCGCGCAACCAATGCCCTTGTTCACGTGAATCTCGTGATTGAAGTAAACGTAGTCCGGAAGATCGTGCACGCGGATCCACTGGATCGACTCTCCCGTCGCCCAGCTATTGCGCACCGGCTCCAACAGCTGCGCGTTCGTCCAGATCTGCGAATGGCAGTTCATGCAGGTCTTCGTCGGAGGAATGCCCGCGTATGAGCTCTTCTCGACCGACGTGTGGCAGTACTGGCACTGCAGTCCAAGCCCTTCCACGTGGTGCTTGTGGCTGAACGGTACCGGCTGATCCGGCCGCTGACCTTGCCGCGTCACCCAGGGCGACCGTTGCAACTCGTTCAGCGTCACGCCGAGCGCGATGACGATCAGACCCGTCAGCACCAGGCTCAAACGAACCAGTGCATTCGAACTGCGGTCAAAGACTTGCGCCATGAGTGCGTTCCTGCTCTCCGTTGGCCAACACCTTCGGCGTGGCTCGCTCTTACTGCAATTACATGCTGCCCCTTCGCCCCGCAGTGAGACGACTGCAGCAATCTAACTGTCTATCTGTCCGTAGGGGGAAATCCAACGAGACCGACACTAGTTCCGAGAGCCAAAGTATAGCAGCCGATTTGTAAAGGTTTGAAGGGGGTCGCACGCCGAATTGAACGATGTTCGTAACGTCAATCGATTATCGAATCACCAAACGGGCCAGCACTTCCGGCTTCCTTCGAGTTTCTCGCCATCCCACCGCTCGAGCCCGCATCTGATGCAGCAACTGCGTCCACATCAGTCCGAATTCATGGCACACTACTCCGCATGCCGCGTCCACGCTCCGGTCCCACGCGCAAGCCTCCGTACGACTCCGGCGCTGCCATCGCCGCGCTGTCTGCCGCCGACCCGAAGCTCGCCCGACTGATCGAACGCGCCGGTCCCTTCACGGTGCGCCTTCCCTCCCAGCAATCACCCTTCGAGGCGCTGGCCGAGTCCATCATCTATCAGCAGCTTCACGGAAAAGCCGCAGCCACCATTCACGCCCGTATGCTCGCCAGCTTCGAGCCACTCTGCGGCCTCGGCAACCACCCCTCGCCTCAACATCTTCTCGATTGCCCCAATGAGCAACTCCGTTCTGCCGGCCTCTCGAAGAACAAGATGCTTGCTCTCCGCGATCTCGCCGCCAAGACCCTCGATGGAACGGTCCCCACAATCGCCGCCATCAGGAAGATGCCCGACGAAGACATCATCGAACACCTCACCCAGGTACGCGGCATTGGCCGCTGGACCGTCGAGATGTTCCTCATCTTCCGGCTCGGCCGTCCCGACGTCCTCCCGGTCGACGACTATGGCGTTCGCAAAGGCTTCGCGCTCACCTTTCTCGGCCTCAAGCCAACCCAGAAGGTCACACCCGACCTGCTTGCCACACGCGAGCAGATGGAGCGGCGCGGAAAGAAGTGGGCGCCGTGGCGCTCGGTCGCAAGCTGGTACATGTGGCGTGCCTGCGACCTCGCCGCCGGCAAAATCGTCCAGCCGCAATGACGAGCACCCTGCCACCATCCACGCGCCGGCGTCTCACCTGCCTCGCGATCATGCTGCTGCTCATTCCGCTCGGCTTCGTCTGTCGTTTCGTACCCATCGGCTTACCGTATCTCATCGTGAAGTACGGCGGTTCCTTCCTCTGGGCATCAACCGTCTACTGGTTCATCGGGTACTTCCTCGCACGCCAAAGGCCCCTCACGCTCGCCCTCATCTCGCTCGTCATCACGGCCGCCATCGAATTCCTCAAGCGGGTTCAATCGTCAACACTCGAGAACATCCGCAACACCCTCTTCGGCATAATCATCCTGGGCCGCTACTTCTCCTACACGGACATCGCCGTGTACTGGTTCGCAATCTTCTGTGCGGCGTGGATCGATCACCTGGCGATTCATGGCCGATATGCGTCCAGGGAATAAGATTTTGAAAGATGGCTCGTAAACACTCAGCACCAAAACCAGCCGACCTCACATCCGTTCCCACACGATACGTGTGCGTGCACGGCCATTTCTATCAGCCTCCCCGCGAAAACCCCTGGCTTGAGACCGTGGAAATCCAGGAGTCGGCCACTCCCTATCACGACTGGAATGAACGCATCACCTCCGAGTGCTACGCTCCCAACGGCGCCTCGCGCATTCAGAACAAGCAGAACCAGATCACCCGCATCGTGAACAACTATGCGCGGATGAGCTTCAACATCGGCCCCACGCTGCTTGGCTGGCTGGCCGACTTCGCGCCGCGCACCTACCGCATGATTCTCGACGCCGACGCCGCCAGTAAGGAGCGTTACTCCGGGCACGGCTCTGCGATCGCTCAGGTCTACAACCACATCATCATGCCGCTTGCCAGCGAGCGCGACGCACGCACACAGATTCGCTGGGGAATTGCTGACTTCGAGCACCGCTTCGGCCGCACGCCCGAAGGCATGTGGCTCGCCGAGACCGCCGTCTCGCGCAAGGTTCTCGACCTGATGGCGCAGGAGGGCATTCGCTTCACCATCCTCGCTCCGCATCAGTGCGCCCGCATTCGGCCTCTGCACGACAATCCGTCAACAGGTTCCGATGGCTCCGGCCCGGCAGAATCTCACTGGACCGAAACCCCCAACGCCTCGGTCGATCCCACGCGTCCGTACCTCGTCAAGCTCGACGAAGGCCGTTCCATCGCAGTGTTCTTCTATGACGGCCCGGCATCTCGCGCCGTCGCCTTTGAAGGCCTGTTGAACTCCGGTGAAGGTTTCGGCGAGCGCCTGCTGCGCGGCTTCAACCTCGATAAGCCGGCCGATGAACCGCAACTCGCGCACATAGCCACCGACGGCGAGAGTTACGGGCACCATCATCGTCACGGCGAGATGGCTCTCAGCTATGCCATGCACTGGATCGAGGAGAATCACCACGCCGCCCTCACCAACTACGGCGAGTTCCTCGAGAGGTTCCCGCCGCGCTGGGAGGCTGAGGTCTTCGACGACAGCTCCTGGAGCTGCGCCCACGGCATCGAACGCTGGCGCTCCAACTGCGGTTGCAACGGTGGCAGGCCCGGCTGGAATCAGCTCTGGCGCGGTCCCTTACGCGAGGCGCTCGATCTGCTCCGCGACCGCACCGCTCCCCTTGCAGAGGCCGTTGCAAAGCCTCTGCTCAAAGACCTCTGGTCTGCGCGCGACGCCTACATCAACGTCATCCTGAATCGCAGTCCCGAGAACGAAGACCGCTTCCTCGAGTCATTCGCCACGCACCCTCTATCGCCCCAGGAACGCATCACGGTCTTCGAACTGCTCGAGCTCGAGCGCTACACGCAACTCATGTACACCAGTTGCGGCTGGTTCTTCGACGAGATCTCCGGCATCGAGACCGTGCAGATCATCGCCTACGCGGGCCGGGTTCTGCAACTCGCCGCCAAACTCTTTGGTGAGCCCGGTCACAAGCTCGAAGCGGACTTCCTCGCCACCCTGCTGCAGGCTCAAAGCAATGTCGCCGAGATCGGCAACGGGGCCGAGGTCTATCGCCGCTTCGTCACCTCACGCCGCGTCGACATGGAGCACGTCGGTGCGCACTACGCGATCAGCTCGATGTTTCGAACCTACCCACCCTCAGGACAACTCTTCTGCTATGACGTGCACCGTCACAGCTACGATCTGCTGACCTCAGGCCATGGCCGGCTGGCGCTCGGCCGCGCCTCCGTGCGCTCGCGCATCACCGAGGAAACAGAAGAGATCTGCTTCGCCGTCCTTCACCTCGGCGACCAGAATCTCTCCGCAGCTGTAAAGCGATTTCATCCTTCAGATGAACCCGGTTGGAGCATCTTCGACAAGAACGCGCGTACTGCCGTTCGCAAGGCCGACCTTCCCGAAGTCATCCGTCTCATCGACCGCTTCTTCGGCGGCACGCTCTACTCCCTGACCTCACTCTTTGCCGACGAGCAGCACCGCATTCTCACCAGCATCCTCAACCAGACGCTCGAGCAGGTCGAAAGCTCACTCATCCGCATCTACGAAGAGCACGCCACCCTGCTCCACTTCCTCGGCGAGAGTAACGTTGCCGCGCCGCCCGCGCTTGCGATCACGGCGACCTTTGCCATCAACGCCAGCCTTCGACGCGCACTTGATTCAGACAACTTCGACCCGGCTGAAATAACGCGTCTGCTCCGACGCGCAGAGATCGACAACGTCACACTCGACGCTCCACTCCTCAGCTTCACCGCCGACAAGCGCATGAAGCGTGCCATGGTTCGCCTCGAAGACAGTACCGAAAGCCAGAACCTCACAGTCCTGCACGAGACACTCGCCCTCGCCGAGAGCGTCCAATCGCTCCCAATGGACATCAACATCTGGCAGGCGCAGAACATCTGGAACGACATGCTCCGGCGCAGCGACAGCCAATTCTGGTTGCGCGAGTGGCGGGAAACCTTCCTCAAGCTCGGCACGACGATGAACATCGCTGTCGAGAAACTGGTCACCGAAGCGAGCGTTCGCGCCTTCTAGCTCATCCAGCTCGTTTCGCAAGCAGTGCACCGCCGGCCGCGAGCACCAGTGCGGCAGCGGCCAGAAACCACGCGCGATGCAGCACCACAAACACCTCCGCGCTCGTGCGCTTCGAGCGGTCGTCAAACTTCCCGCGAGCGCTGTGCACACCCGGCACATAGTGATAGAGATCGTCCGGCGCATTCGGATCGTGCGGCTCACCCTTGATCTGCTGGGAGTCGTACCCCGTCCTGCCCAGATAGCGATCCAGCAAACCTGGCGCAAACTTCTGCCCAACGATCGCCGCCACCGTCGGAGCCCCAACCCAATACTCGCGCCGTGGCCGCTTCGCTATCGCCGCGGCGACAACGACCTTCGCCGCAATCTCCGGCTCGTAAATCGGCGGCACAGGTTGCGCGTCATTCGGCATCCGGTTCTTCACCCAGTTGAACTGCGTCGTATTCATCGCCGGCATATGAATCGACGTAATCTTCACGTCGCTGCCATCGTGAATCAGCTCACACCGCAGCGAATCGGTGAACCCGTTGATCGCATGCTTCGCCGCGCAGTACGCCGACTGCAACGGGATCGACCGGTATGCCAACGCCGACCCTATCTGAATAATCGTGCCCTTGCCCTTTCCATTCTCGCGGCGCATCATGCGCTTCAGCGCAGCCAGTGTGCCGTGCACAAATCCCAGGTAAAGCACATCCGTGACGCGCTTGTAGTCTTCCGGCTCCATCTCCTTCACGGGAGAGAACACGCTGACCATCGCATCGTTCACCCACACATCGATCGGCCCAAACGCCTCTTCGACCTTGCTCGCAGCGGCCTCCACCTGCTCTGCAATGGAAACATCCGTCGGCAATACCAGGCCCTCGCCGCCGAGCACCTCGCACTCCTGCCTGCAGGCCTCCAGCGCCTCCGGATTGCGCGCCAGCAAACCGATTCGTGCGCCTTCGCGCGCGAACGCGTGTGCAATCGCGCGGCCCAGCCCCGCAGATGCACCCGTTACAACCACTACCGGACCCGCTGCCATTGTCTTCTCCTCTACCGGTTGCCGTTCTTTGTCTGCTCGGCTGGCTCATCGTCGACCGCGGCTGCAGTCACCAACTCGTGCAACGCCCCCTTCACCGCCGCCTGCACCTCTTCGTACATCGCCTCGCGCACGCCCTCCACGACCTCTTTAGGCTCGAATTGAACATCTTTGTTCTCCAGCATCCGATCGAGAACCTGTTCAACCGCAGGTCCGATGTTGAGTTCCTTCGCAACTTTCTTGGCCAGCTTCTTGGCCGGCAGGTCAATCAGGCTGCCAGTCTCGGAGGGCTGCTCCGGCGTCGCCCCGCTCCAGTCCTTGTCGAATACCCCGATCATCTGCTTCGCAATCTTGGGATCGTGCACGATGAGCCCAATCTCTCGTCGCGCCTCGAGCTCCAGCTTGCGCAGACTCTGGCTTCCGAGAAACACAGATCGCCCATCGCGAATGATCGCCCGCGCATGGAGTCGCGTCGGCAGCCTGCGCACCGGCAACGTCCTTCCCTTGTCGCTGGTGTTGCCAATCACGCGAACATCCACACCCTGCGAGATCTTCTCGTTCAGCAGCTTCACGAAGTCGCTGTCACTGATCTTCATCTCGTACATCAGCAACTGCTTCTTCGCTCCGCGGATGAATGTAGTCAGCTGCTCGCGTGCGTTCGCCGGGCTGACGACGAACTCCTTATTCTCCGCCGTGTAGGGAACGCGCTTCGAATCGGAATCGAACAGCCGCACCGCCTCTGCGACGAGCGGCTTATTTGTTGTGCTGATCGCAAACGACCGGCTGAGGGTGATATCCAGGTGAGTAAAGTTGAACGCCAATAACAGCAGCTCTCTGCGGTCGATGATCAGCATCTTGCCGTGATAACGAACAAGGTCATCCGCAGTGCGCGTCACCGTGATTCCGCGCTCCAGTGACCGCATCTCAAATCGCCGCAGCACCTTGTCGCCACCGCGGTTCGTATTCGCAACCAGCGCCTGGACCGCAACACCGCGTTCGACCGCATCCAGCAGCGCCCTCTCAATCTCCGGCCGATCGAGCCGGAAGATCAGAATCTGGATATGCTTCTTGGCCCTGCGTATCGCTGCGAGTATTGGCTCGAGACCGGCCTCCGGCTGCACAAAGAGCTTCACGTTCCTTCCTTACTGAGGCACACACCTCACCGCCCCGGCGTCTCATCCTTCGTTCCTTCGATGAAGGATGCGCTTTGATCCTCTACGGGATGTTTTTCTCACCAAGATAGATAGCCACAAGTCCCTCCAACTGCCTCTAACTAGGTGAGTTTTAGAAGCCGTGTCCCGGAGATCGACCATGTTTCGCCTCGTAAGGCAACTTGCAATTCTTTCAGCCATCAGCGTGGCCTTCAGCAGCGCTCCTTCGCCCGCGCAATCGCAGCCCGGTTCGCCTGATCAATCCACACCGCAGAACCCGGCGTCTCTGCCGCCTCAGTCCGCGCCGCCTCAATCACCTGCAACCCCACAACCGCCGGCGCAGCAGCCCGGCACGCTCCCTGAACAACCCGCGCCACCGGCATCCGCGACGCCGCCCCAGACACCGAACGATTCGGCCACTCCCGCCCAGCCCGCTACCGCGCCTTCCGAAGCAAACCCGCAACAACAGCCTGCTCCCGCGCCTCCAACAAATCACCCGAAGGCCGCGGGGAAGGACACCAACAAGCCCATCGACCAGGCCGACATCCACAACGCCTCACTCTGGCGCGACCCCGGCAACATCTCTGCGAAGGACCTCTTCTACGGCGACGGCGGCAAGGACGGTCAGCCCGTTCCTCCTTTCAAGTTCATCTCGGAAGACACCAACGGCACCAACCCCAAGTTCGATGTGGACGACGCGAATGGCAGAAAATGGCGCGTGAAACTCGCCGAAGAGGCTCGCCCTGAAGTCGCGGCCTCGCGTCTTCTCTGGGCCGTCGGCTACTACGTCAACGACGACTATCTCCTGCACGTCGCCACCATTCAAGGTCTCGACATCAAGCGAGGTGCGAAGCGCGTTCACAACGGCGAACAGGTCATCGACGCTCGCTTCGCTCGCAAGCCCGGCAAAGACACCAAGGTCGCGATCTGGGAGTGGAAGAACAATCCCTTCCGCGACACTCGCGAGTTCAACGGCCTGCGCGTGATGATGGCCGTCCTCAACAACTGGGATCTGAAGGATGTCAACAACGCGGTCTACATCAACAAAAAGACCGGCCGTCAGACCTTTCTCGTCAGCGACATCGGCGCCACCTTCGCCACCAACTCGCTCGAGACCAGCCGCGCCAAGGACAAGGGCAACGTCGACAGCTACGTTGGCTCCAAGTTCATCACCCGCACCACAGCGACAACCGTCGACTTCGGCACCCCATCTGCGCCAACCGGCGTTCTGATCAAGTCCGCGGGCATCATGGCCGCCGACTACTCAAGACGTAAGGGCTTCGACTGGATCGGCGAAGACATCCCTCGCGAAGACGCCCGCTGGATCGGCTCACTGCTTGGCCAGCTGAGCCATGAACAACTCGTCGACGCCTTCCGCGCGGGCAACTTCCCACCCGAATCCATCGAACAGTATGTCTCGGTTCTTGAAAGCCGCATCGCGCAACTCAAAGCCCTATGACCCGTCTCCGCTTCCCTACTCTCCTGAAAGCCTGTCCGATCCTTGCTGCTTCTGCGCTAATCCGGCGGCATGTTGGCTCCGCTTTACTTCAAGCGCCTCGGCTACGACTGGATTGGCGACGACATTCCGCGCGCCGACGCCCACTGGATCGGCTCACTCCTCGGCCAGCTCAGTCACCAGCAACTTGTAGACGCCTTTCGCGCCGGTCAGCTCACGCCCCAGGAAACCGATGAGTACGTTTCCATTCTCGAAGACCGGATCGCACAACTGAACGCTCTCTGACTCTCATATCACGACGTTACCGGCACCGGCTCCGCCGTCTCCTGGAACTGAATATCGTGCAACTGCCGATAGACACCGTCCTCGTGTGCGATAAGTTCGTCGTGGGTTCCCTGCTCCACAATGCGCCCATCCTTCACCACGTAAATGCAGCTCGCCTTGCGGATTGTCGAGAGCCGGTGCGCGATCACAATCGAGGTCTTGTTCTCCATCAGCCGGTCCAGCGCCTCGAACACCAGTTGCTCGCTCGCCGCATCCAGCCCTGAGCTCGGCTCATCGAGAATCAGGATCGGGCTCTTGCGAATAATCGCTCGCGCAATGGCAATGCGCTGACGCTGCCCGCCCGAGAGCGTCAGCCCGCGCTCACCAACCACCGTGTTGTACTTCTGCGGCAGCTTGTCGATAAACTCCGCCGCGTTCGCCGCCTCAGCCGCGCGCACAATCTCTGCGGAGCTCGCCTCCGGCCGCCCGTACGCAATGTTTTCCCAGATCGTTCCACTGAACAGCACCGTGTCCTGCAACACGAAACTCATCTGCTCGCGAAGCGACCTCTGCTTCACCGTGCGCACATCGATGCCGTCCACCTTCACCGCGCCCTTGCTCACGTCATAGAAGCGCGGAATCAGGTTCACCAGCGTCGTCTTGCCCGAGCCCGTCGGGCCCACAATCGCCACCGTCGTCCCCGCCTTCACATGCAGGTTGATGTCGCTAAGGATCGGCTGCTCCGAGTTGTAGCAGAAGCTCACATCCTCGAAGTCGATGTCGCCGCGCAGCCTCGGCGCGTTCCTCGCACCCGGCGCATCGCGCATCTCGTCTTCGACCTCGATGACCTCCTTGATCCGCTCATATCCCACATCCGCCTTCGAGTACGAGTCCATAATCTTCGAAATGTCCTGCATCGGCTTGTACATGTTCTTGATGTAGGCCAGAAACACCACAATCGTTCCGCCGCCTGCGCCTACAACAACATTTGTCAGCGCCTGCTTGCCGCCGAAGTACAGCACCAGCGCAGTCCCTACTCCGGTCACGATGCTCACCAGTGGAACCAGCCTCGCCTTCAGCCTCCGAGCCTTCAACGCCGCCTCAACGGTCTCCAGGCTCTCGCCCTCCAACCGCTGGATCTCGTAGTTCTCGCGCGCAAACGCCTTCACCACGCGGATCGACCCCAGCACCTCCTGCACCACCGAGATCATCTTGCCTTCCTGCTTGCGCACCGCGCGCGAGTACTTCTTCACCTTCCGCGTGTACACATACACGATGGTGAACAGCACCGGCACCACCGTCATCGCCATCAGCGTGAGCTGCCAGCTCAGATAAAACATCACGCCGATCATCCCGACGATCGTCGCAACATCCACCACAATGCTCAGCAATCCCGACACAATAAACGTCTGAATCGCGTCGATGTCATCCGTCACCCGGCTGATGAGATCGCCCGTCTTCGACTGATCGTGATAGGAGAGCGACAGCCGCTGCACCCGCGCATAGAGCGCCCGCCGCAGATCGTGCGACACCCACTGCCCCACCGTCGTTGTCACCCACTTCTCGCCGTAGGTGCAGACGGCATCCAGCAGCGCGATCACCATCACCGCAACACAAGCCGCCAGCAGAATATGCGTCGCGCTCGTGCCAATGTCGCGATGAATCACATGCGTCAGCCATCCGTGTTCCGGCTTCTTCGAAATGACATTGTCGAGGACCACCTTCAGCGGCCACGGCTGCAACACATCCGCGATGCTTTCGCCCGCAATCGCCAGCAGCCCAAGCCACAGCGCGCGCCGGTGCGGGCGCAGCAGGCCCATCACGGTTATGGTGCGAAGCGGAGATTTACGTTCACTGGACACTCAGCTGTTGAGACGCGCCGAAGTATCAGAAAAGAGGTCTGTTCACGCTTCTCCTGGCACGCGCAAGTGCACTCATTAGTAACAACCCGCACTCAAACGCTTACTTGCGCCCGCCGCCTTCGTCCTCGCTTTGCGTGATCTTCTTGCCCGGAACCACGGCCTCCGCGGGCAGCTCTTGGGCAACCGCTGCACCAGCTCCGCCGCCACCCGATCGCGTCGCAGGGGCAGGCGGCTCCGCCAACAGCCGGTCCAATTCATAGCCCGACGCCTTGGCACTGGCGCTCAGCTCAGCAACAATCTCTTCCAGGCGCCCCAACTCTGCCACCGGCTCCGCACTCTCTGCCGCAGCCAGCAGCGATGGCAGCGCCATCCACGCCAGCAGTTCGCCCGTCGCCTCCTGGTTGAAGTACGTCTTCCCGCCCGACTCATTCACGCCTGCAAGCCAGCGAACATCCGGATCCTCCCAGAAGGAGCGGCTGTACGCCACCACTTGAACCGGCTGCCTGCCATACGCCAGCAACACGCGCACGCGCGCCGCAGCGCGCCAAACGTCCTCGCCCTCCATGCCGCCCGTCGAAAAGATCGCACCCAGCGCCTCGCGTAACTGCAGTTGATCGAACCTCTCCTCGGGCCGCGCCGTCCCCGGCAGGCTCTCAACAAGAGCCCATGCCAGCACCGGCGCCCAGGTACGCTCGGCCGAAGCTCCCGGCTCGCAGCTCGGCAGCCACATACGAACCGTGCCGGGCCACACCGTCGAAAACCTTCGCTCCAGCACCGGCAGCCGCAGCGCCGCACTCACCATTGGCTCAAGCGTCTTGCGAAACTCCCTTACAAACTCGTCGGCCGACGCCGGCTGCAGAATCTCCGCAGCCCTCCACGCAAATCCATCCACCGAGTGCAGCCAGTCTCCGAGCCGCAGCTGCTCGCGCGGCGACAGTTGCGCTCGTGTTTCGCGCTCAACCGGCGTCACCCGTTCCTTTGCTGGAGAGCCCGCTGTCTCTCCCGCCCGAGCCACACCGCGCCCCGGCCCGTTCGTCGCACTCGCTCGCAACAGCTCACGGCCCACTTCCGCCAGCACGCGCATCGCTCCCGGATGCAGCGCCTGCTCCAGCGCCTCATGCAGCGGCCGCAGCCGCAGCAGCGACAGCGCGTGGTCCAGATTATGCACACCCGCACCATTCAGCGAATCGCACAACCGGTCCCACGGATGCTCCGCCGTCGACCGCAGCTCCTGCCAGTCCAGCAGCACCGCATACTGATAGCCGCGCAGATCAAACGTCATCCCATACCGATGAACATCCGTCGCCCGCCGCAGGTATTCCATCCCACGCGCATGGTCCCGATACCGCAGGATGAGCGCATCATCCCAACCGACAGCCAACCCCTCCGCCAGGCTCCTCTGCCGCAGCTCTCCCGATCCCTTGTCCATCGAAGCCGCAGAGATATGAATCGTCCCGTGCGTCGATCCATAGCTGTTGTTGTAAAGAACAATCGACCGCTCGTGCCCGTTGCGGTTCGAGTACGCAAACACGTTCTCATCCACCGTGCCATAGCCGGTCCAGAAGTCATACAGCACAAAATTCGTGCTCTCGGCAAAGATTCTCCGCCGCTTCAGCAGCGGCGCAATCTCGTGCATGTGCCGCGCAATCAGCGCCTCATTCGGCCACTCATCCATCTTGGCCTGCTTGTACTCCATGCCATAGCGCTCGGTATAACCCTCCACCTGTCCATGCGCAAACATCGGCAGTCCCGGCAACGTGGCCAGCAGCGTCGTCACGCCAAAGCACTTATCGCCCGTCCCAAACTGATCGATCGCCGTCCGCTCATCCGGGTTCGACATGAAGTTCACATAGCGCTTCAAAATGTCCGGATCGAACTCGATCGTCTTCTTCAGATAGCTGCGATACTTCGCATTCTCCTCATCGCGCAGCATGTTCATGAACGCCGAGTTGTACACCCGATGCATCCCCAGCGTGCGAACGAAATATCCCTCGAGCAGCCAGAACGCCTCCGCCAGCAGCAGCGTCCCCGGCACCTCCGCCGCCACGCGGTCCACCACCTCGCGCCAGAACTCATGCGGCATCAGCCTGTCGAACTCTTCTTGCGACATCGCATTCTCTGCGCGTGACGGAATCGACCCTCCCGCCCCTGGCAGCGGGAACCACAACCTCTGCACATGCCGCTTCGCCAGCACCATCGCCGCATCAAAGCGAATGATCGGAAACAGCCGCGCCACGTGCAGAATCGCCTGGATCACCTGCTCGCGAACAAACGCCTGCGAGTAATCAATCTGCGCCGTATCATTCCACGCAAACGTCGTCCCATCGTTGCCGTGATACACAAACCTCGTCGCACCATTCGAGTGATGCCTCAGCCGGAACACCACCGCCGCATCCGTCTGATCGTAGTAGTGATCCTCAATCTTGATCTCCACCCGCGAGTCCGTCGACAGGTCCGGCCCGTTGAAGCTGTAACTCGGAAACGGGCTCTCCCACCGGTACAAAAACCAGTCCGGGTGCTCGATCACCCAATCCGAATCGATGCCCATATGGTTCGGCACCATATCGCTCGCCAGCCGAATCCCAAAATGCGCCGCCCGATTGCGCAGATATTCGTACGCTTGAGTTCCCACCCAAATCCTCCGCAATCTCATACCGCTTCAGCGAGTACGCACTCGCCACCGCATCATGATGCCCGCGCAGCCGCTTGATCGTCCGCGACGCCACGCTGCGCTCCCACAGCCCAATCAGCCACAGCGCCGTCATCCCGCGCTCGGCACAGAATCCGCAACTCTTCATCCGGAATCTGATCCAGCCGGTGAATATGCCGCCCGTACTTCTTCGATAGCTGCTCGAGCCACACATACGTGCTCTTCGCCACCATCACCACATTCGGCATCCACGCCTGGTCCGCCGAGAACGCCTCATACTCATTCAGCGGCGCCTGGTAGTCCGCCGCATATCGCCGCCTGCGCTTGCCCTCCGCGTCGATATACCACTGGTCCTCAAACCCGATGTACTCATCGCCGACGAACCCCTCGCCACCGCGCCCCGGTGGCCCATGCCTGTACCAGTCCGGCGCCGGCGGATGAAACATCATCCAGATCGCCAGGTCCTCTTCGCGCAGCGTATCGATCGCCAGCAACACCCGCTTCAGGTCCGGGCCGAGATACGGCGTCCAGTGCTCGCGAATGAAATCCAGCTGCCCCGTCAGCGAATCCGGCGACGCCTTCATCGGCGCCTCGAGCGCATCCAGCAGGCTTCCGACCTCCGGAGCCAGCTTCGGCCTCGTCTTGAAGTACTCCGGCATCGTCTGCGTCGCCTTCGTGTAGATCGTCTGCTCCCGCAGAGGCGCATCTGAGTACAGCTCACGAAACGACTTGAACGCCGGGTTGATATTCGCCAGCCACAGCAGCAACAACTCCTCGACCGCCGCCTCGCGGTTCGGCATCCCTTCGGTCGACTTCGCCAGCCATTCCGCCGCCGTCATCTTCCCGCGATACACCTGCGTATTCGGGAACCGCTCGGTAAATGTCTGCAGCAGTTTCTCCACCTGCTCCGGGTCGGCCTGCTCCGTTAGCCAGCGCACGGCCGCCGTCAGCACCTCCGGGTCCTTCTCCTTGCGAAACCTTGCGACAAGCGCATGATTCAGCTCGTCGATCATCCCCATCGCATACAGCGCGCCGGCATGAATCACCCGCTCCGGATCGTCTTCCGTCCCCCGCGCCTTGTTCAGCGCCTGCGCCATCTTCCGCGCCGCCGCCACGTTCGCAAAAACAACATTTCCCGTATAGCTGAACAGCAGGTCATCCAGCTCGAGCCGGTCGCGGATCTCGCGGCTGATGTGAAATTCCATGCAGACAGTCTCTCAGACGGATAGAAAAACGCCGGCGCACGCGCTGTAAATGCCGCAGTCTAAATCGTGTGAAGCAATCCGGATGCAATTAGATGCTCGCATCCAGCCAGTTGCAAACAGCGCCGAGTGCCCCACCTTCAAATCAACCGGGTGCCCGATCCCCATAGCTCCGGGTGGCCCATTCATGCGCGCTTTCTGCGCATGAGTGGGGAACGACGACGTCTACGGTTGACCCGATCCCCATAGCTCCGGGTGGCCCATTCATGCGCGCTTTCTGCGCATGAGTGGGGAACGACGACCACTACGGGTGCCCCTATCTCAAAGAGATGTGGCCGGGTCCGACCACAAAATCTGCCATCTCTCCGCAGCTCAACCTAACTCTTCTTCCGAGCCACGGCCTTCTTCCTTCCCACAACCTTCCTCGCTGGCGCCTTCTTCGCTGGCCTTCTTCGTTACAGACTTTTTGACCGCTGCCTTCTTCGCCGGGGCCTTCCCGTCACTCGCCGGCGCCGCAGCCGACGAAATCTTGGCCAGCTTCGCCGCATGGCTCTCCAGCAGCTTCTCCAGCTGCCGGATCAACACTGGCGTCTGCATCGGCTTCACCAGCATGCGGTCCGCGCCCATCTCCATCCAGTCGTCCTGTTCCACTGGAAACGCTGTCAGCAGCGCCACCGCCGGGTGGTAATGCGCCGTCCGCGCCGCCTGAATCACCTCGCGGCCCGCCGCATCCGACTCCATCCGCATGTCGGTGATCACCATCTGGTACTCGCGCGTCCGGATCTTCGACCGGCCCTCGTGCGCCGACGTTGCCGTATCCACATCGAAGCCCGAGATCTCGAGCACAGCCTTCATCGTCAACAGCACGGCCACTTCATCGTCCACCAGCAACACTCGGCGCTTCGGCAAGTCAAACCTCCAGGACACGCTGCATTCCGCAGCAGCCCACACGGCACTCAAAATCGGTGCGCCGTTATCCGCCTCATATTCTCAGCTATCTCGACTGCGGTGCAAGCTTCGCGCCGGCCGCGCGCAATTTGAGCGCCCTCATCCCACTCGCAACCCCTCTGCTGCTCCATCCTGGCCCCGCCTTCTCCGCCGTCATCCTGAGCCACCCTTTCTCCGCCGTCATCCTGAGGCGCACCGGGGTCCCCAACGAGCGTTCTTTGCTCGGTGAGGTGGCTAGCCGAAGGATCTCTGTATTTCCTTCAGCCACAGAACTCTCCTTGGAACCGAACTCAGAACCGACCTCAAAAGCACCCCGAACACGACCTATCCGCACTAGGACCTATCCGCACCAGACAGTTACATTCCGATGACAACGACTCCCTGCCGGATAGACAGCAGCGGATGCTACACTTAATTCCTCCCTGGCCCGAAGCGCCTGCTCAAACGGGCGCATCCAACACCAATACATAAGCCCGCCCAACCGGCGTGCCGGAGACTGACACTATTCCGCCTCTCGACAAACGTTCGCAAAAGTCCTTCATCCGCACCAATGATCGTATTCGTGCTCGCGAAATCCGCGTCATCGACGAAAACGGTGAGCAACTCGGCGTCATGGCGCCCTTCGACGCACTGAAGCTCGCACGCGAGCGCTCTCTGGACCTCGTCGAGATCTCGCCCAATGCGGTGCCGCCCGTCTGCAAGATCCAGGATTACGGAAAGTTCCTCTACGAGAAGGACAAGAGCGACCGCGCCGCCCGCAAGAAGCAGAAGGTTATCGTCATCAAGGAAGTCAAGTTCTCCGTCACCGTCGACGAGCATGACTACCAGACCAAGAAGAATCAGGCCGTCCGCTTCCTCACCGAAGGCGACAAGGTGAAGGCCAGCCTCCGCTTCAAGGGCCGCCAGATGTCGCATCGCGACCTTGGCTACAAGATCATCAACCGCCTGATCCAGGACATCGGTGAGGCCGGCATCGTTGAGTTCATGCCCCGCATGGAAGGCACCACCCTCCACGCTATCCTGGCCCCGTCCAAGAAGGCTGAAGTGGCGGCGCCCAAGCCGAAACCTGCCGCGCAGCCAGCCGCTCCGGCGGCCAGCGCGACTGCGTAAGGCTCATCTGCACCCCAAACAGTGCAGTTCTTGTAATAGTTTCGTAAGAGCCATTTCTTAGTTGCACACTAAGAAACGTTCCACGCGGAACAACTCCAGTTCCACAGGCCCTCAGCCCCAATCCTCCAGCGCGGCGAGGGCCGCGTTATACCCGCACATCCCATGCACGCCTCCGCCCGGCGGCGTCGACGCACTACATAAATAGATCGCCCGGTTCGACGTCCTGTACCCCCGCAGCGTCGGCCGCGCCACCAGCTGCTCCAGCGTCATCGCCCCGCCCGAAACATCGCCCGCCTGCAGATTCGGGTCCATCAGTTCCAGCGCCGACGCACCCCAGCTCCGCCTCGCCAGCACGCAATCCGCAAACCCCGGCGCGAACCGCTCGATCTGCGCCTCAATCACCGCCGTACGGTCCTCGTCCGATCCGCTCGGCACATGGCAGTACGCCCATGCCGTATGCTGCGCGCTCCCGTCTTCAGCCATCGGCGCACGCTCCGGATCGAACAGACTCGGCTGCACCACGATCACAAACGGCCGTTCGTTCTGCCGGCCCGCGAACGCATCCGCCTCCGAAGCCACAATCTCCTCGAGCGACCCTCCCAGGTGAACCGTCGCGGCTCGCGCACACTCTGCCGCAGCCCACGGAATCGGCTGCCGCAGCGCATAGTCCACCTTGAAGATCCCCGGCCCGGGCTTGAACCGCCGCAGCCTCGCCCGAAAGCTCGCGGTCAGCGCATCGCCAACAATCGCCGCCATTGCTCCAGGCGAGGTGTCGAACAGAGTCACATCCGCTGCATTCAACCTCTCCAGCTCCTCGAGGCTGCCTACCTCAAACTCCGTAACGATCCTTCCACCCAGCGACCGCAATAACCCCGCCAGCGCGTGCGTGATGCTCTGCGCCCCACCCCCCGCCACCGGCCACCCTGTTGTTTGCGCCGCCGTCGTCAGCACCATCCCCGCCGCCGAGCTTGCAATGTGCGTCAGCGGAATCACCGCATGCGCCGCGACTCCCGCGAACAGCACCCGGGTTCGTTCTTCGCGAAACACAGCCCGCGCCAATCCTCGTGCTGGAAATAACGCCACGGACCCAAAGCCCGCCATCGTATCCAGGCGCTGCGGCAATCCCATCCACGGCGCTGTCACCGCCTCCACCAGCTGTTTCCAGTCGCGTACCGAAGGTCCCATCAGCGCGCGCCACGCCTGTGCATCATGCTCGCCGAACTGCGCGGCCGTCGCATCGACATCGTGCTCCAGCGTCACCGCCGTTCCGTCATCCAGCGGATGCGCCAGCGGCGACGGCGGCTCAATCCACTTGAGCCCAAACTCCTCCAGCGGCAGCGACCGGAAGAACGGAGACGCCACACCCATCGGAAAGCACGACGACCCGACATCGTTCCTGAAACCGGGCAGCGTCAGCTCTGCCGTCGAGCACGCCCCGCCGATGCTCTCGTTGCGCTCGAAGACCGTCACCGCGACGCCGCACTGCGCCAGGGTCACCGCGGCCGCCAGCCCGTTCGGCCCCGAACCCACGATATTGGCTGTGCGCAACGCCACCGATTGCCTCCCCAGATTGGGTCTCAAGATTCGCTCTCAGCTTATGACGCATCCTGGTGAACCCAAAGAAGTGATTGCATCGTCCCACGGAAATAGCTATCGTCTCTTCGAAATAAACATTTTCTGTTGTGCGGAGCGTGAATGAAGGCTGCCCTGACTCTTCCTCTGGCATTTCTGCTTCAGATCTCTACGCCGGACGGCCCGGCCACGGCTCCGAACCTCGAATTTCCTCTCCACGTTCAGGTCATTCAGACGCAGGCAACCTCCGGCCGATTCGGCTCGCGCGGCTTCGGGCGCGGGAACGTCCTCGGAGCTCCCGAGAAGGGCATCGACTTCACCTATGAGTGCTCCTCCGCCATTCTCAACACCGGCAAGAACGAGTTCTATCAGGCCCGCTGGAAGAAGCAGGACCGCAAGATTGAGCTTTTGATGCAGCGCATCGGCAGCGATCACCTCGACAAGTGCGATCTCGAGGTCGCCCTCAAGGCCGAACCTTACAAGTCCCGCTGAGAAACGGAGCCATCATGCGTTCAGCAATTGTTGTCGTCGCCCTTCTTGCCGTGCCGTGCCTCACCGCTCAGCGCCCTCACGATATGCCGCGCGTCGCCTGGTCCACGCCCAACCCCGACTACCCGCTCAAAATCCGTGTCCTCAGCAGCGACCGCCAGCATTCGCACCATAGCAACCTCGACTACACCGACAGCTACGGCTCCGCCAATATTCTCGGCAACCCCAACGTCGGGCTGGACTACACCTCAACCTGCGCGGGCGGCTTCCTCCACAACGCCGAGAGCGGCGAATACTACCAGGGCAAATGGAAGAAGCCGAACCGCGAGATCGAGATCCTTGTCGTTGAAACGGGGCACAACTCCATGGAGAAGTGCAAGATTGACGTCACGCTGAAACCCGCGCCGTACACCAAGGACAACCCACCGCCTCGCCTCGTCACCGCGCGCCACTAGTTGGCGAATCACTCCCCCAGCGGCGGGCACAGTTCGAAGCCTGGCTTGTCCGGGCCAAAGAGCCATTCAACCTAGCCGTTCGATCGCATCGGGCCGGCGCCGAAGTCCGCCGCAATCGGCAGTACCGTCGGCGCAGCCAGAATCGCCGCCAGCGGAAGCATCACCAGGAATCCAACCCGGTGAAACATCACTGCGCTCGCCGTGCCCCCGATGAAGAAGAGCGCCACCAGCAATGTCAGGAGCGCCAGCTTTCGCCTGTCAGCCCGCACCTCGGTTCCCCGCGGCGTACGGTTCCAGTAGAACAACCTGCCCAGCTCAATTCCGATGTCGGTAATTGTCCCCGTCACGTGCGTCGTACGGATCTCCGCGTCCGAGATCTTCGTAATCACAGCGTTCTGCAGCCCCATGCTGAAGCCCATTACAGCCAGCGACGCGAACAGATGCCCCGAGCCTCCGAAGAGCGCAACCGCCGCGAGCAGCAGCGCCTCAATCGCCACCGGCACCGCAAACAGGCTTTCGCGATTGCGCCTTCGTTCCCAATTCACCACCACCGCGCAGAACGCCGCGCCTGCAAGAAAGCATCCCAGCACAATCGCCGGCTGTGTCACCACGCGCACACCCTGAGTGCCCAGTTCGGCAGCCAGCGTCGACGTTACACCGGACATGTGTGACGTAAACTGCCGCAGCCCAAGAAGCCCTGTCACATCCACGACACCGGCAGTGAATGCGAGCAGCGCTGCAAGCTGCCAATTCGCGCTTTCCGATCGGGTCCGGCCCGTCATTCGGCGCAGTGGCATCGTCTCAGCCCACCCAACGTACGCGCACGGCCTTCTTTCCCAAACGCAGCGCCGGCGCATCTCCCAGCGCCTCGCGCGCCATGCTGCGCTCCGTCACCTTCTCGCCGTTTATCGAGACCGCATTCTCCGCAATCTTTCGCTGCGCCTCCCCTGCTGAAGCCGCGAGCCCTGTCAACATCAGCAGCTTGGGAATCTTCACGACGCCGTCCGCCACCAGCCCATCCGCGCTCGCCGACACCTCGACCTCCGGCAGATTTTCCGCAACGCCCTTCTGCTGAAACTGCGTCGACCATCCCTGCGCCGCATGCTCCGCCGCCTCCACGCCATGGAAGCCGGCAGTGATCGTCAGCGCAAGCTCCTTCTTCATGTCCATCGGGTGCACCGCGCCGTCCTTCACGCGCTCGCGCATCACATCAATCTTCGACTGCGGCAGGTCGGTCAGAAACGTCCAGTACCTCCACATCAGCTCGTCAGAGATCGACATCAGCTTCCCGTACATCTCCGCCGGCGCATCCTTGATGCCAATCGCATTGTTCAGCGACTTCGACATCTTCTGCACGCCATCAAGTCCTTCGAGAATCGGCGTCATCAGGATGATCTGCGGCTTCTGCCCGAAGTGCCGCTGCAGATCGCGCCCGCGCATCAGGTTGAACTTCTGGTCCGTGCCGCCCAGCTCCACGTCGCACTTCAGCGCGACCGAGTCATACCCCTGCGCGATCGGATAGATCATCTCGTGCAGCGAGATCGGCTGCTCCTCCTGAAAGCGCTTATGAAAGTCCTCGCGCTCCAGCATCTGCGACACCGTGAACTGCGCCAGCAGCTTCACCATGTCGTAGTAGCTCAGCTTGTCCAGCCACTCGGAGTTGAATCGAATCTCGGTCTTCACCGGGTCCAGAATCCTGAACACCTGCTCCGTGTACGTCTGCGCATTCGCCAGAATCTCTTCGCGCGTCAGCGGCTTGCGCGTCACATTGCGGCCTGTCGGATCGCCAATCAGCGCCGTCGAGTCGCCAATCAAAAAGATGACCGTATGCCCAAGCTGCTGAAAGTGCCGCAGCTTCCGCATCAACACTGTGTGCCCCAGATGCAAATCCGGAGCCGTCGGATCGAACCCGGCCTTGATCCGCAGCGGCACACCAGTCTTCCGCGAATCTTCCAGCCGCGCGCGCAGCGCATCCGGCGCCGTACTGTCGGCCGCCGGCACAAGCTCGGCCGCGCCCTTCGTTATCAGGTCAAGCTGCTCTTCAACAGGAGGAAACGCGTGCATAGAAATCGTCTGGCTCTCAATGGACATGCTTCTTCAAAGTATAAGAGCCAAATCCTCCTGACATCTCCTGTCAGGAGCCGCCCGCCTATACTTCCACCCATGGACGCCGAGCGAGTCCGCGCCTTCCTGCTCACGCTCCCACACGTCGCCGAAACCCTGCAGTGGGGCGACAACCTCGTCTTCTGGGTCGGCGACAAATCGATCGGCGGCAAGATGTTCGCGCTCGTCAACCTCTCCGCCGAGTGGGCCTTCGGCAGAAGGACATGGCGTCATCTCCTTCGCCGCCGGCCCTGAGCGTTTTGCGGAGCTCGTTGAGCGCGAGAGCTTGAAACCCGCGCCCTACCTGGCCCGCGCCCACTGGGTTGCAGCCGAAAGCTGGTCGGCCCTTCGCCCGCCGGAGTGGCAGGCCGAACTCCGCAACGCGCACGCCATCATCTTCGCAAAGCTTCCGAAGCGCACTCGCGAGACGCTCCTCAGCGCGCCACCTGAAGAAAGTCCTCGAAGAAATCTTCGAAGTCCGCCCGCGCCCGTTGAACTACAGTGTCGGCTTCGCCTTCGTCGTCCAAATCCCTGCAAACGACTCGCGATAGGCGTACAGCAGCACGATCTCGAAGATCGTCACGACAATCGGCGCAACGATCATCGACGGCGCCGTGGCATGAAAGAGGATGTGAAACAGCCAAATATTCACCGTGATCGGGCACAGGATGCACAGCCCGAACGGGATCGTCCCGCCGAATAACACCAGCAATCCGCCGATCGCCTGGAACGCCGCCACAACACTGCGACCAGCCAACATCATGCATAATATTCACCCAGGTCGCCCATCGCACTTCCACGCGGCGGCAGTTGCGGGTGCATAAACAGGCCCATGCAGCCAAACAACACAAACGCAAGACCAAGCAGGATTCGGCAGATCAGCACGAGCCATCTTCATCCCTTCACCACTCCTCTTTTGAAGTTCACTGCTCAATCCCCAGAATGTCTGCAGAGATGCTCTACCGTCGCCTAAAGTTTCGGCATCTTCATCTCCGGATTCGGATGAAGCAACGGCGCGAAGCTCCTCCAGTACACCCCCAGCAGAAACACCTCCAGCACGAGCACCAGGATCGCCAGCTGATACCCATGCGGCCATAGCAGCGCGTGATAGAGCAGGATGTTCACAATCACCGGCGCCAGCAGCGCCAGCCCCAGCGGCACAAACCGTCCCACCAGCAGCAGCAGGCCGCCAATCAGCTGCTCCACCGCCACAAAGTTGATCCAGTGATGCGCTGCCATAATCCCGAACCACGTCAGCGCATCGCCCGTCGGTAATGGTGGATTGTAGAAGTGCAGTATTCCGTTCAGTCCGAAGACCAGGAAGATCAATCCCAGCAGAACCCGAGCGCCCAGAATGACATATCGCATCGTCAGTTCCTCCCGCACTCCTGTTTCGTTGCTTGCAACTATAGGCGAGATTCGCGCTCATTGCACAAATGTCGTCGCGCGCCTCGAGGTTGCGCCTGCCGCCCCAAACCGATAGTTTCACCCGTATGGAAGCATCCACCCCGGGCCTCACACTTTCACTCACCGGCAAAGTCGCGCTCGTCACCGGCGGCTCGCGCGGCATCGGAGCCGCCACCGTTCGCCTGCTCCGCCAGGCCGGAGCCCGCGTCATCTTCAGCTACCGCTCCGCCGCAGACAGCGCGAACGCTCTCGTCGAAGAATGCGGCGGCGAAGCCATACTGCCGCGCCATCCAGCAGGAACTCGCGACCATCGACGACGGCCACGCGCTCATCAGCGCCGCCACCACCGTCTTCGGCCGCCTCGACATCCTCGTCGTCAACCATGGCATCTGGCCGCCGCACGACCAGCCGATCGCCACCATGCCCGCCTCGCAGTGGTCCACCACACTTGGCATCAACCTCTCCAGCGTCTTCGGCCTCGTCCAGTCCGCCGTTGCGCAGATGCTCTCCCAACCCTTGGACGGTCGCACCCGCGGCCACATCATCCTCGTCGCCTCCACTGCCGCCCAGCGCGGCGAAGCCTTCCACGCCGACTACGCCGCCAGCAAAGGCGCGCTGCTCTCGCTCACCAAGAGCCTCTCCTCCGAGCTTGGCCCCCAGGGCATCCTCTGCAACTGCATCGCCCCCGGCTGGGTCCGCACCGACATGTCCGCTGGAACCCTCAGCGATCCAATCGCGTCCAAGAAAACGCTGGACCTCATTCCGCTCGGCCGCGCCGCCGAGCCCGAAGAGATCGCCGCCCCCATCGTCTTCCTCTGCACGCCATGGGCCGGCTTCATCTCCGGCGAGATCTGGAACATCAATGGCGGCGCCGTTTTGGTCGGATAGGGAGACTCATGACTCGTAACCACGCGCTTCACATCCTGACTCTCACTCTCTTCTGCATCGCTCCGTCTGCGCACCTCCACGCGCAGGCCTCCGCTATCCCCAGCGCGCAATCGTCCGTCGACACCAACGACCCGACGGCCGGCCGCAAGCTCCTCGACAAGATGGTCGAAGCCCTCGGCGGCGACGCCTGGCGCAACCGCACCGACTACTTCGCCGCCGGCCAGTCCGGCAGCTTCTACGAGAACGCCGCCAACCCCTACGTCACGCAGTTCGAGCAGTACGTCCGCCTCCAGCCCTTCGGCGAGCGGCTCATCATTGTCTCCAAGCAGGGCGTCCTGATCCCCACCACCAAGCGCGATGTCGCGGTCATCTGGACCGCCGACAAAGGGTACGAGGTCACCTACAAAGGCAAGAAGGAGCTTCCTGAAAAGGAAGTGACCGAGTTCATCCTCTATCGCAACCACTCGCTCGACACCGTCATGCTCAACTGGCTCAAGCAGCCCGGCGTCCTCGTCACCTACGAAGGCACCCAACTCGTTGGCCGCAAGGTGGCCGACAAGGTCTCCATCCTCACCGAATCAAACGACGGCGTCACCATTGACCTCGACGAGAACACCCACCTCCCCATCAATCTCACCTTCAAGTGGCGCGACCCGACCTACCACGACTTCAACACCGAAATGCAGGAGTACGACGACTACCACTCCATCGGCGGCGTGATGACCGCGCTCACCCTCACGCGCTACCACAACGGCGACATGACCACGCAGGTCTACCTCAAAGAGGTCCATTACAACGTCAACTTCCCGCCCGACCTCTTCGACCCAAATCGCCCGCTCAAAGAGAGCGCAAAGAAGTAGCGGACGAAGGTCGCGCCCCGTCACTCCTCTTCCCGGTCACCGAACTTGATATTCTGACCCTCGCCATGACAGATTCAGCCACCCCCAGCGAGGGCACGCCGAGCCCTGCGCCTCACCGCACGATGGACATCGTCGAGATCATGTCCATCCTCCCGCACCGCTACCCGTTCCTCCTCATCGACCGCGTGCTCGAGATGGAGCGCAAGACGCGCATCGTCGCCATCAAAAACGTCACGGCGAATGAGCCGCAGTTCACCGGCCACTTTCCCGATTACCCCATCATGCCCGGCGTCATGACCATCGAAGCCATGGCCCAGGCCGGCGGCGCGCTGTTGCTCACCGAAATCCCCGACCGCGACGACAAGCTTATGGTCTTCACCGGCATCGAAGAGGCGCGCTTCCGCCGCCCCATCGTCCCCGGCGACCAGCTCCGCATCGAAGTCACCGTCCTCAACTGGCGCTCGCGTGCGGTCAAGATGCAGGGCGTCTGCACCGTCGACGGCAAGGTCGCTGCCGAAGCCACCATCACCTGCCAGCTCGTCCCCCGCCCCGGCAAAAAGAAGCCCACCGAGCCACCCACGGCTCAGGCCGCGCAATAACTCGATGCCCATCCACCCCAGCTCGATCATCGCCGAAGGCGCCATCATCCCGGTTTCGTCGACCGTCGGCCCCTTCTGCACCATCGGCCCCAACGTCACGCTCGGCGAAAACTGCGAGCTCATCTCGCACGCCGTCCTCGACGGCCACACCAAAATCGGCGACCGCGTTCGCATCTTCCCCTTCGCCTGCGTCGGCATCGCACCGCAGGACCTCAAGTACAAGGGCGAGCCCACCGCCTGCGTTATCGGCGACGACACCGTCATCCGCGAGTCCGTCACCATCTCCCGCGGGACCGAAGGCGGCGGCGGCATCACGCGCGTCGGCTCCAACTGCCTCATCATGGCCTACACCCACATCGGCCACGACTCCCAGGTCGGCAACCACTGCATCCTCGCCAACGGCACGACGCTTGCCGGCCACGTCACCATCGAGGACTATGTCGTAACCAGCGCCCTCGGCCCCGTGCACCAGTACTGCACCATCGGCGCCTACTCCTACATCGGCGGCGGCACCACGATCACGCAGGACGTCCTTCCCTACTCCCTCACCTCCATCGAGCGCAACAACCACGCCTACGGCATCAACAAGGTGGGCCTCGAGCGCAAAGGCTTCACCCCCGACGAGCTCAAACAGCTCCGCTCTGCCTACCGCATCCTGCAGCACTCGAAGCTCAACACTGCCGATGCCCTCGCCGCCATCCGCGAGAAAGTAGCCTCCGGCGAGTTCGGTGACAAGGTCGCCTACCTGGCCGACTTCATCGCCAAGAGCGAGCGCGGCGTGATCAAGTAATGCTTGCCCTTATACTCAATTGGATATAATGATTTGAAAGAGCTGCTTTGGTGTGGAGATTCAAAGAAGGTGCTTCGGTCCTTTCCTTCGGACGTTCGTCGAGAGGCTGGATACGAATTGGAAGGCGTGCAGCTTGGACGTCCGCCAAGTGATTCCAAGCCGATGCCATCTATCGGTGGCGGAGTTGAGGAGATTCGAATATGGGCAGAGTCAGGAACGTATCGCGTGATCTACATCGCAAGGCTGCCGGAAGCCGTGTACATCCTGCACGTGTTTCAAAAAAAATCACAACAGACAAGCCAAAGAGACCTCTCGCTCGCACGCGCGCGCCTCGAGCAATTGTTGAGGCTCAGACAGAAGAACCTCTTGTAATCGAACGCTTCGAATCCGTATGGGAGGCGCTCGGATTCTCCACCGAAGAGAGCGCTAACCTCGAAGCTCGCTCCGTTTTGATGCGTCAGATCGAAGCTATCTTGAAGAAGAATCGCTGGACCCAGGCCACAGCCGCCAAACACTGCGGCGTCTCGCAGCCTCGGGTCAACGATCTCCTCCGCGGCCGCATCGACAAGTTCTCCATCGACGCGCTGGTCAACATGGCGGCCTGCCTCGGTCAGAAGGTTCACATCCAACTCCGAGCCGCCTGAACGCTACTTCGGCAGATGCTCCAGAAAGAACTTCGCCATGATGTGGTTTGCTTCGATCGACTCCGGCATCTCCGGGTGATACCAGAAGGCATGCGGCAGCCCATCGAAGACCACCAGCCGCGCATCGACACCCGCACGCAGATACGCCCGATGCAGATTCGTCGTGCTGCTCAGCAGAGCATCGCGCCCGCTCGTGATGAACAACGCCGGCGGCATCCCATGCAGGTCTGCGTAGATCGGTGACAGCACCGGATTTTTCAGGTTTGTCGAGCCGACATAAGCAGGCACCCGCGCGCCGTGCGGTGGATCCAGGTGCCCGGCGAAACCACTCAGCGTGTACATCGCAAACGAGTCGCCGGTCTGCTCAAACGTATCCAGCCCGCTGAATATTCCCAGCGCAGCAGGCAGCGGTAATCCCAGCTGCTTCAACTTCACCGCAACCTCAGCCGTCATCGTCGCGCCCGCCGACGTTCCATAGATCACAACGTGATCCGGTTTGTACGTCTTCAGCAACTCCTTGTAGACCGCGATCGCATCATCCACACCCGCCGGAAACGGATTCTCCGGAGCCAGCCGATACAGCACCGCGACCACCTTCATCCCCGTATAGCTCGCAATCGGAATCGACTCTGAGTACGAACCCGAGTCGCCGTTGAACCCGCCGCCATGCAGATTGATCAACACCTTGTCGCGATTGCCCGCGGGCATGTTCTCCGGCGTAACCACATGCACCGGGACTCCGCCAATCGTGGTCTCCTCAATCTTTGTCGGGCAGATCTTTCCCCACTCTGCACGCGAGCGAACCTCCCACGCATCCAGACCCTTGCGCCGATCCTCCAGCGACTGCGGCGGACCCTCATCGGGTAACTGATGGCTAATAAACTTCTGCGCCTCCGGGCTCAAATCCTTCGGCACCGGAATCACCCGCGTAACATGCGCCGTCCCATCCGCATCGATGTAGCTCGTATCGCGGCTCGCCGCATCCGCGGCAGTAGTCGGCTGCCGAGTCGCCTGCTGCGCCACCGCCAACGAAGACGCGATCACACACGCGAAGCCGACACCTACAAGACGCAGCATAAAATTTTCCTCCGCTTCAAAATCATCACCGCTCACCCACCACCAAGGCGTCCACAATAGCAGACGAGCGCTGCATCGCTCGCACATGCCTTAGAGTAAGAGGCGAATGTCTACCCTCGGCCTCATCGCCGGCAACGGCCGCTTCCCGTTCCTCCTGCTTGACGCCGCGCGCGCCCACGGACTCAACGTCGTCGTCGCCGCCATAAAGGAAGAGACCTCGCCCGAGATGAACGACCGCGCCGCCGCCGACCCCAACATCACCGTCCACTGGCTCTCACTCGGCGAACTTTCAAAGCTCATCGAAACCTTCCAGCACGCAGGCGTTACCCGCGCCGTCATGGCCGGCCAGGTCAAGCACAAGCAGATCTTCTCCGCCATCCGCCCCGACTGGCGCCTCGCCAAACTCCTGCTCAATCTCCGCAACCGCAACACAGACATGCTGCTCGGCGCCGTCGCGAAGGTCCTCGAAGACGAAGGCATCCACCTCATCTCGTCGACATCCTTTCTCGAACCCATGCTTGCGCCGGCCGGCGTCCTCACCACGCGCGCCCCCGACGAAACCGAACGCGCCGACATCGACTACGGCCTCACCGTCGCTCGCGGCATCGCTGCCTTCGACCTCGGCCAGACCGTCGTCATCGCCGCCGGGGCCTGCGTCGCCGTCGAGGCCATGGAGGGCACCGACGCCGCCATCCTCCGCGCCGGCGACCTCATGCGTACCCTCCACGCCGAAGACGATGCCTCAAGATCCCGAGACCACACTCGCCCGCCGCCTCACCGTCATCAAGGTCGCCAAGCCAAATCAGGACCTCCGCTTCGACGTCCCTGTCGCCGGCCTCCCTACTATCGAGACCATGGTCCGCGCCGGCGCCACCTGTCTCTGCGTCGAAGCAGGCCGCACGCTCCTCTTCGATCGCGAGGCCATGATCGCCGCCGCCGATGCTGCCGGAATCGCAGTCATCGCTGAAGAAATTCCCTCACGCTAACCGCCCACCGCTTACATCCTTGTGACAACTGCCTTCTCCTCAGCGGCGTAAGATGTTGGGCATTGGGCGCTCCGTAGGTCACCGCTCCTCCGATCACCAGATCCGCGAATATCGCGCCCCAGGAGATTACGTCTCATGCCCGTTTCCAGCAGGAACTTCAAAGCCGTCGTCCTGACCAGTTCGCTCGCCCTCATCGCCGCCGCTGCCTGCCTGTTTCTGCCCAAGCACGTGCTTGCCGCAGGAGACCTCGCCGCCGTGGGTACGAACGCGCCCAACTTCACGCTGCCCAACCAGGAGAACCAGCCCGTCTCGCTCAACGACTATAAGGGCAAGTGGGTCGTCCTCTACTTCTATCCCAAGGACCAGACCTCCGGCTGCTCCATGGAAGCCCACAACTTCCAGCGCGACCTTCCCAAGTACGAAGCGCTCAACGCCGTCGTCCTCGGCGTCTCGCTGGACACCGTCGAGAGCCACAAAACCTGGTGCACCAAGGACGGCTTCTCCTTCAAGATGCTTGCCGACCCCGACCACAAGGTCGTCGATCAGTATGGCGTTCCCGTCAAGACCTTCACCACCCAGGCCGGTCCCATGACGGTCGCCATGCGTGACACGTTCCTCATCTCGCCCGACGGCAAGATCGTGAAGACCTGGGAGGTCAAGGACATCGCCAACCACTCCACCGAAGTCCTCGCCGCCATCCAGGCCGCAAAGTAACCTCAACCGATATCAGCGTCGTATAGACGCAAAAACGCCCGGCTCTCGCGAGAGGTGCCGGGCGTTTTTGCTTGCCTGTTGGTTAGTTACTTCTTCTTGGCGGCCTTCTTCGTCGCCTTCTTTGCGGACTTCTTCGCCGCCTTCTTTGCTGGGGCCTTCTTGGTTGCCTTCTTTGCTGCTTTCTTAGTTGCCAAGGTTTTACCTCTCATAGATTGATTTTGTTGCCTGTGCCCTGTTGCCTGACTGCCTCTTTCGAGCCAGCCTTCCCGCCGCGTCGAGCACATTACAACTCCGCGGCAGAACCTTAATCCTTATCGGCGGCCCTTCTTCGCCGCCTTCTTTGCAGCCTTCTTGACTGCCTTCTTCACCGCAGCCCTCTTGACTGCCTTCTTCGCTGCGCCCCTCTTGACCGCCTTCTTCACCGCAGCCCTTTTGACGGCCTTCTTCACAGCGGCCTTCTTAACCGCCTTCTTCACGACGGCCCTCTTGACCGCCTTCTTCACCGCAGCCTTTTTGACGGCCTTCTTCACAACGGCTTTCTTAACCGCCTTCTTCACAACGGCTCTCTTGACTGCCTTTTTCACGGCCGCCTTCTTCACGGCCTTTTTCACAATGGCTTTCTTGATGGCCTTCTTCACCAGAGCCCTCTTGATCGCCTTCTTCACAATGGCCTTCTTCGCGGCGGCCGCCACTGCGCCCGCGCCCATCCGGGTCGGCGGCTCATACGGCTCGGAACCCCTCGCCGGCATCGCGAAGACCTCAACCTCTTCGACGTGAGTCGTCGTCGGCTCGTAGTCAGCGTCGTCCAGCGTCAGATCATCTCCGCCGGAAAACGACTCTTCCTCTTCCTCATCCTCGGTGAACTCCGCGTCCTCGGCGTCGAGGTCCTGCTCGTCGTCTTCTTCCGCCGCCGCCGCATACAGCTTGAACGTCACGTCATCCTCGAACATCGTCGTTCTCCCTGACCGATCTTCCTGCTACCTGCTTCTTTCGCCCGCGCTCACATCTGAGATGCACAACACGAAACGCACGCAGCTCTCGCGCGAATAGTAGCAACAGGATTACGCTCTGTGCAATGAAATAGCAAGCACCTTTTTTGGTGCATACCCTCTTTCACCTCTGAGTAACCCGCTGCATAGCCCGTTTCAACACTTCGTTCTTCGTTACAGAAGTACCGTGTGACCCTACCGGCCCGTGCTTCCTTGCTTGTGCGTCGTACTCGTCTTCGGATGTGAAGCCGCCGGCGTCGCATGCGCCGGATGCGCACTCGTCGAATGTCCGCGCGCCGATGTCGAGTGTCCGTGCGACGCACTCGCTCTCGTCCGCGCCGTCGGCGCCAGCCGCACCGGCTCCGCCACATACAGCGACCGTCCCGGCGTCAGCCTGTTCGACGACAGATGATTCCACGCGCGCAGATCCTCCACCCCCACACCGAACCGGTCCGCAACCGTCACCAGCGTGTCGCCGCGACGCGCCGTGTACCGTTGCGCGCGCCCTCCCGGCGTCGCCACCGGAACCACCAGTTCATCACCTGGCCCCGGCGGATCGCCCGCAGGAATCTCGTTCACCGTCGCAATCTCCGAAGCCCTCGAGTGCAGCGACGTCGCAATGTCGTCCAGCGTCTCCCCGCTCTTCACCACATGAAAACGCCAGCTCGCGCGGTTCTCTTCCGGAATGTCCTTCACCCGGTCCATGTAGATCTGCTTCGTTCCCGGCGGCAGGTGCAGATCGTAAGGAATGTCGCGTGGCGTCGTAAGCCGCAGCAACGCCGGATTCAGCGTCACAATCTCCTGCACGCTCGAGTTCGTCACATCCGCCACCAGCGGCAAGCTGATCGCATACTCCGTCGTCACTGTGTCCGACTTCACCGCCGCATCGGGCACCACATCCGTCAGCCCATACTGCTTCGGATTCTTCGCCATGATGACGGCCGCCAGAATACCCGGCACATAGTTCTTCGTCTCACCTGGCAGCGCGTTATGACGATACAGCTGCCAGAAGTCCGCATACCCCGTCCGCGCGACCGCCCGCTGCACGTTGCCAGCACCCCAGTCATACGCCGCCATCGCCAGGTACCAGTCGCCGAACTGCTCGTACAGGTACTTCATGTATTTCGCATACGCAATCGTCGACTTCTCCGGATCGAACCGCTCATCGAAGAACCCGTTGCGCTCCAGCCCGTACGCTCCCGCAAACGGCATGAACTGCCACATGCCGCCCGCGCCCGATCGCCGGTTCAGCGCCTGCGGCTGGAACCCCGACTCCGCCACCGCCTGATAAATCAAATCCTGCGGCACGCCATACTGCTTCAGCGTGCGCGAGATCATGTCCTTGTACTTACCCGCCCGCTCCAGCGACGCCCGCAGATGCGCATGCCCCGCCGACGAGTTCGTGAAGTAATTGATGAACCCCGCCACATAATCGTTCACCACCAGCGGCAGGTCCGACTTCGTCGTCGCCAACTCCGCATTAATCCGTCCCACCAGCGCCGGGTCCGGCGGGAACGTCACCTCGTTCATCGCCTCATCCAGCGGAGCCGGCTCGACCTTCGGCGAAAACCCATTGCCCTGCTTCAGCGCGACTAACTCCAAAGAATTGATCGCGTCCACCAAATGCTCAAACTCATCCGAGAGCTGCGGATCGTTCTTCAGATCCAGCCCGCTCGAAAGCATCGCATCGACGGCGTTATCGAAGTCCGCCCGCGCTGCCTCCAGCCGGTTGGCGTTGTAGTTCGCCACGCCCGAGTTGTAACTGTTCTCCGCCCGCCCGATCAGCGCCTGAATCCGCTGCGCCCGCGCAATCGCATCCGCCTGCTGCTGTTGCGTCAGCCCGGACTGTGGTGCCGGTGCAGCCGCCTGCTGCGGCGCCGACTCCGTCACCGCCGGTTCCACCTGCTTCGTCTGTCCCTTATGCTGAGCCGCAGCCCCACTCGCCGCGAAGCAGAGTGCCCCCGGCAGCAGCGCCACGCTCAGCGCAACTCGCACCCGTCGGCGAAGCTGCCATACCTTACCGATCGAAATCATCAAACTCCTATATTGTATCGACGAATACCGCCCCAAAATGGCCCATGCCGCATCATCTACTCCCCAATCGGGGCAGCGTCCGCGCAGCCTCGCTCGCCCCTTACGCCTGCAAGCTCATCCACTTCGCCCTTTTTTCATCGTTGCGGCCAGTGTTCGCATCTTTAAAGCGGAGACACCTTGCTGAAAGCTGAGAACCACTCCCTTCCTTCTGCCGGCACAACAAACCCTGCGCCAGCCGATAGTTCGAAACCCTATCCCTCGAAACCGTCGACCCATCCGAATCTGATCCTCGCCATCTGCTGCCTCAGCGTGCTCATCCTGAGCATGGACGTCACCATCGTGAACGTTGCTCTGCCCGCCATTCAGAGCGACCTCCACGCGCAGCTCTCCGGCCTGCAGTGGCTGCTCGACGCCTACACCCTGGTCCTTGCCAGCTTCCTCATCCTCTCCGGTTCCATCTCCGACCGGCTCGGCCGCCGCAGAGTTTTTCAAATCGGACTCAGCATCTTCACCCTCGCCTCCTTCCTCTGCAGCCGCGCCGCGACCATCGACCAACTCATCGGCTTTCGTGTGCTGCAGGGATTCGGCGCCTCGATGCTGAACCCCGTTGCGCTCTCGATCATCGCCAACGCCTTCCCTCAACCGAAGGATCGCGCTCGCGCCGTCGGCATCTGGGGAGCAGTCGCCGGCCTGTCACTTGGCATCGGCCCGCTCATCGGCGGAGCCCTCACTGAAACCATCGGCTGGCGCTCCATCTTCTGGATCAACGTGCCCATCGGCATCACCGCAATCCTTTTAGCCGCCCGCTTCATCCCAGAGTCGAAAGCCGCCCGCGCCCGCGCCTTCGATCCCGTCGGTCAAGCGCTCGTTCTCATCGGTCTTTCCACGCTCACCTGGGGCGTCATCGAAGGCCCGCACGCCGGCTGGCACTCTGCGCTGATCCTCGGCCTGTTTGCCACCGCAGCGCTAGCGTCGATCGCCTTCGTGCTGTATGAGCCGCGCCGCCGCGATCCCCTGCTCGATCTCCGCTTCTTCCGCAGCCTGCCCTTCTTCAGTGCCACGCTTCTCGGCGTCAGCTCCTTCTCCTGCTTCGCGGGCTTTCTCTTCCTCATCGCGCTCTACCTGCAGGATGTGCGCGGCTTCTCGGCCTTTCACACCGGCCTCTTCACGATGCCTCTGGCAATCACGATGATCGTCTGCGCGCCGTGGTCCGGGCGCCTGGTCGGCAACTACGGAACGCGGCCCTCTCTGCTCGCCGCAGGCGCCGGATTCATCGCCAGCACGCTGCTCCTCACCACCCTCAGTCAGCAGACTCCTGTGACCTGGCTGCTCGTCGCCAGCGCGCTCTTCGGCGTGGGCCTCGGAATGGTGAATCCGGCCATATCGGACAGCGCGGTCGCCGGCATGCCGCTGTCACAAGCAGGTGTAGCCGCAGCCATCGCCTCTACCAGCCGCCAGGTCGGCGCGGCCATCGGCGTGGCGGTCGCCGGAACAGTCGTGGCCATGAGCCACGCTCGCGGCACAGACTTCACCACCGCAACGCACGCCATCTGGTGGGTGATGACCGCATGCGGCACGGTGGTGCTTCTGCTCGGCTTCGCGTCGAACACCGCGTGGGCGCGTGAGAGCACACGACGCGTCGCTCACCTCTTCGAAGAACCGCACCAAGCCTGAGCCGCTCTCCTCTCCGCCTTACAATGACCCCTGATGTCCACGCGCGTTCGTTCCTTCTGCAAGATCAATCTCGGCCTCGCCGTCGGCCCCTTACGTCCTGACGGATTCCACGCGCTCACCACGCTCTACCAGACCCTCGCCCTTCACGACCTCGTCACCGTTACCGCGCGCCCCGCCGCCGAGACCTCCATCACCCTTACCGCCGACCACCCCGGTGTCCCACGCACCGAGCGCGGCGACCCCGAAAAGAACACCGCCTATCGCATCGTCGACCTCGCGCTCCGCCACCTCAACCTCACCGCCGAGGTTGCCATCGACATCCAGAAGCGTCTCCCCGTCCAGGGCGGCCTCGGCGCGGGCTCCGCCAACGCAGCCGCAGCCTTAATAGGACTGGAGAAAGAGCTCAGTTCCTGGCCCTCTGGCGCTCTGGCCCTGGTCTCTCCAGCTCGCCTCGCGCTCGCCGCCCAGGTTGGCTCCGACGTCCCGCTCTTCCTCCTCGGCGGCTCCGTCCTCGGCCTTGGACGCGGCGAGGAGGTCTATCCCCTTCCAGATCTGCCGGTTACACCCTGCGTCGTGGCCATCCCGTCGGTCGGCGTCTCCACCGCCGCCGCCTTCCGCGCGCTCGACGCTCGCCAAAGCGCCGATCACGCCGCCCAATCATTGACCCCCGGCCCAAATCCAAGTAAACTGGAACAGTTGAGCCGTGCTCTGTCTGCCGCCTGGTCACCCAGCGGCGCCATCTTGGAAAGAAATGACCAAGCATCTGAGCCGAGCCCTTCCGGTATCACCCGTCGAGCGGGTGATCGGGCTGAGAATCCTCTTCTCACGCTTGTCCGCACCGGGATCGAAAACGACTTCGAACAAGTCGTCTTTCAAGAGCATCCCTCCTTGCGTTCAACCAAGCGTGATTTAGTGGGAGACTCCACCGTCCCGGAAGGCAGCCGTGCGATTTACGCGGCACTCTCGGGCTCCGGTTCGGCGTTGTTTGGACTTTACCGGTCCATGGCAGACGCTAGCGCCGCTCAACAGCGTGTCCAGTCCTCCGGCACGCAGGCTCTCCTCACCGAGACCCTGCCCCGCGCAGATTACTGGCGCACGATGCTGGAAATTTAGGCTGTCGCTCTTAACCGAAGCGGACGGCAAAAATGGTTCGCTGAAGTTGCTCCTGTCACGTCACAATGACAGCAGGGGACTGGGCGATCGACTAACGGTAGGTCAAGTGCCTTTGACGCACTCAGTCCAGGTTCGAATCCTGGTCGCCCAACCAACCGATGGTCGCTCGCTTCAACCGAGGCCAGCCGGGTCCCCCGCGAGCTTGCTCGCTGGGGTGAAACAAGGGAAGCTTTGAGTTTTTTCGCGGCACAATCGCCGCAAGAAGCATGAACACCCCCGTCGCGCAGAACTTGAATCGCGCGGGAGAAGTACAGAAGAAGTTTTGGACGCGCAGCGATTTCGAACCACTCTCGCGGCGTCCTCAATGAGACCGAGGTTCTGCTTAGCAGGAAATAACTCGGCGAGAAACAGCGCCGAGCCCTTCTGAGCAGCACCTCGAAATGCAGCACGAAACATCAATAGGTCAACCAGCCTGGAGGAGTTTCCAACGTGAGCGAACAAAACACGACTGCCGTCTCAATCCCGAATTCACCGAGCATCAACAGCTCGTCCAGCATCACCACAGAGAACGGCTCCGCACCCGCGGAGCCCGTTCGCGTCTCTAGCGACGGCGCCTCTTCAAAACCGACGCCCACCCCGGCACCCGCCGCACGCAAGCCCTCGAAGCTCTCCGAAGACAAGCGCTTCAAGATCTTCTCCGGCTCCGCCAACCGCGCGCTCTCGGAAGAGATCTGCAAGTTCCTCGGCGTGCCTCTCGGCGAAGCCAAGTTCCAGCGCTTCTCCGACGGCGAAATCCACTTCCAGCTGCTCGAAAACGTCCGCGGCGCCGACGTCTTCCTCATCCAGCCCACCTGCTATCCCACCGACCAGCACCTCATGGAGCTGCTCATCATGGAAGACGCGCTCCGCCGCGCCTCCGCAGGCCGCATCACCGCCGTCGTCCCCTACTACGGCTACGCGCGCCAGGACCGCAAAGACCGTCCCCGCGTCGCCATCACCTCGAAGCTTGTCGCCGACCTTCTCGTCACCGCCGGCGCCAATCGCGCTCTCTTCGTCGACCTCCACGCCGCGCAGATCCAGGGCTTCTTCAACATCCCCGTCGACCACCTCTTCGCTTCACCGGTCCTCGTCAGCTACTTCGCCGCGCTCAATCTTCCCAACCTCACCGTCGTCAGCCCCGACGCCGGCGGCGTGGAGCGCGCGCGCTTCTTCGCCAAGAAGCTCGAAGTCCCTCTCGCCATCGTCGACAAGCGCCGCACCGACATCAACATCACCGAAGTGATGAACGTCATCGGCGACGTCCGCGGCCGCACCTGCCTCATCCTCGACGACATCGTCGACACCGCCGGCACGCTCGTCAAAACCGCCGAGGCCCTCATCGAGCAGGGCGCCGAAAAGGTCTACGCCTGCGCGTCGCACGCCGTGCTCTCCGGGCCGGCTGTCGAGCGCATCGCCAGCTCCCCGCTCGAAGAGCTGGTCGTCACCAACACCATCCCTCTGCGTGAAGACGCGCAGAAGGTCGCCAAGATCAAGGTTCTCTCCATCGCCGGCCTGCTGGGCCGCGCCATCGAGAGCATTCACATGGAGACGTCGGTCTCGACGCTCTTCAACTAATGCAGTGAATGGTGAGTAGTGAATAGTGAATAACGCTATCCACACCCACTTAGCTGTGAAGTAACGAACGTAGCACGAACCAGCGGCAAGAGCCGCAAAGGGAGCGAGCCAGCAGGAACAGCGAACGAATAGTTTTTCTTCACTATTCACTACTCACTATTCACTGCCTTCGTGCCCGAAAGGAAAACAATGGCAAGCAACAACGCAACCATCACCGCCGTCACCGCCAAAGAGCGCACCGGCAAGTTCAACAAGAACCACGCACGCCGCGTTCGCCGCGAAGGCCTCATCCCCGCCGTTCTTTACGGCGCAGGCGGGCCCTCGGTCGCCGTCTCGGTCGACCCCAAGATCATCACCCGCATCCTTCACTCCGACTCCGGCCACAACTCCATCTTCGATCTCACCATCGAGGGCGGCGCCACCGGCAAGGCCATGATCGTCGACTGGCAGAACGAGCCCATCAAGGGCCACCTGCTGCACATCGACCTCAAGCGCATCGCCATGGACAAGAAGATGCGGGTCTCCGTCCCCGTACAGCTCATCGGCGTCCCCGCGGGCGTCAGGAACTCCGGCGGCATCCTGCTGCACGTTCTGCACGAGGTCGAGATCGAGTGCCTCCCCGGCGACATCCCCCAGCACATCGACGTCGATGTCTCCAACCTCGAGATGAACCAGTCGCTGCACATCTCCGACCTTCCGCACTCGGACAAGATCGAGTACCTCGGCGAAGAGGACGCAGTCGTCGCGAGCGTCACCTACGTCAAGGCTGAGGCGGAACCCGAGGCTGCTGTCGTCGCCGAGACCCCGACGGAGCCCGAGGTCGTCAAGAAGGGCAAGCAGGAGACCGCGGAAGGCGAAGCGAAGCCGGAGGCAAAGAAGTAGGAGAGAACAGAGATCAGAAAACAGAGATCCTTTACTTGCTCTGATCTCTGATCTCTCATCTCTGATCTCTCGTTATGAAGCTCATCGTCGGTCTCGGCAACCCTGGCATGGAGTACCTGCACACGCCGCACAACGCAGGCTTCATGGCTATCGATCGCATCGCCGCTATCTGCGACGTTGCGGTCACGAACCGGCGGGGCAAGGCCCAGACCGCTCGCGCAAGGCTTGCAGGACACGACGTCCTGCTCGCCAAGCCCGAGACCTTCATGAACCTGAGCGGGCTTTCGGTCGTGGCCCTGCTCGATGAGTTGGAGCTCGAAGACAAGGACCTCATCGTCCTCTACGACGAGCTGGCATTCCCGCTGGGCACCGTTCGGCTCGCCGAACGTGGTTCAGCCAACGGGCACAACGGAGTCAAATCCGTCTCCGCTGCGCTCGGCACCGAAGACTGGATGCGCGTCCGCATCGGAGTGGGCAAGGCCCCCACCGAAACCGGACGCGAGATCAAAGCAGGCGGCTCCGATTATCTGCTCGCGCCCATGCGCAGCAAAGCAGATATGGAGTCGATGGAAGATGGCCTCGACATCGCCGTACGCGCTGTCGAGAAGTGGCTGACAGCAGGACCCTCAGCCGCCATGAACGAATTCAACAGGAGGGATCAGAAATCAGAGAACAGAGATTAGCAACATCAGCTTGTGCATGATCTCTAATCTCTGATCTCTGCCTCTCTCCCCTAACAGCCAAACTGACGCTCAACTCACCGCGGCAGTGCGGGCAGAACCCGCAGAAAGAAAGTACTCATGAACCGCAGCTACGAAATCATGTTCATCGTCCGGCCCGACATCGAAGAGGCCGAGATCGATAAGATCGTCGAGACATTCTCCGGCTACGTCACCCAGGGTGGCGGCGCCGTCAAGCAGACCGAGAAGATGGGCCGCCGCCGGCTCGCCTACACCGTCCGCAAGTTCAACGACGGTTTCTACGTCCTCCTCATCGTCGACTCGCCCGCCTCGCTCATCCACGAGATCGAGCGCCGCCTCCGCGTCTCCGAGCAGGTGATCAAGTTCATCACCGTTCGCACCGACGAGGAAGAGAAGCGCGTCGCCAAGATCAAGAAGCACCGCGACGCTCACGTCAAGCGCAGCGCGCAGCCCCAGCCCGGCAGCCAGCCCGTCGCTGCGGCCGAAGCCCAGCCCGAAGCCGCAGCCGTCGAGCCCACAGCCGCCGAGCCCGAAGTCGAAGCGACTCCCGAGCCTGCCGCCACCGAAGCCTAAGCCATCGGTTTTTCTAGAACCTGGAACCTAGAACCTGGAACCTAACCACCGCCGCTCATCGCTTCCGCAACAAAGTCCAGAGGCCTCACCGCAGGTCTGGAGCGAGAGCAGCCCAAACCGGCTCCCAAACTATTGAGGAGCACTAAAGGAAATCAAAATGGCTGACGAGACTCAGAATCCAGCAGCAGCACCCGCAACTCCCGCGCCCACCGGCGACCGTCCTCAGGGCGATCGTCCCCAAAGCGACCGTCCGCAAGGCGAGCGCTCGCAAGGCGGCCCTGGCGGCGACCGTGGTCCTCGCCCCGGCGGCCCGCGTGGTCCCCGTCCTGGCGGTGGCCCCGGCGGTCCTGGCGGCCCTGGCGGACGCAAGTTCTTCCGCCGCAAGAAGGTCTGCAAGTTCACCGTCGAGAAGATCGATTCGATCTCCTACCGTGACGTGCGCCTCCTGCAGCAGTTCGTGTCGGACCGCGGCAAGATCATTCCGCGCCGCCTCACCGGCACCTCGGCTCCCTTCCAGCGCAAGCTCACGAAGGCCATCAAGCAGGCCCGCGCCATCGCTCTGCTGCCCTACGCCGCCAAGTACTAACGTCAGCGTAAGGACCTAACGGATTAGAAGCGGGCTTTAGCCCGCTGTTACGGGAACGGAAGAAAGGGGCTTTAGCCCCGGCCCCGTTCTGGAGAACTTAAATGGAAGTCATTCTGAAGGAAGATGTCCTCAAGCTCGGCCATCGCGGCGACGTCGTCAAGGTCGCTGACGGCTACGGGCGCAACTACCTCCTGCCGGAGAAGCTCGCGATCGAAGCGACGTCGGCCAACAAGGCTGTCATCGAGCAGATGAAGTCCTCGGCTCTTCGCAAGTCCGCGAAGGAGAAGGCCGGAGCCGAAGATCTCTCGACCCGCCTCAACGATGTCGTCATCACCTTCGAGCGCAAGGCCGGCGATCACGAGCAGCTCTTCGGCTCGGTCACCGCGGCCGACATCGCCAAGGAGCTCGAGGCCAAGGGCTACGAGATCGACCGTCGCAAGATCCACCTGGACGAGCCGCTGAAGACCGTCGGCGAGTTCCACGTCCCCATCCGCCTGCACCGCGAGGTCACCGCCCACGTGCAGGTCAACATCAAGTCCGACAAGCCCGAGGCCCCCGCCACGGCGCCGGTCGAGACCGCAACCGAAGAGACCGAAGTCGAAGCATAAGCTTCTACCGGACTTTGGAACCTGGGCCCTAATATGACGGCGCTCCTTCGGGAGCGCCGTTGCTTTTTACCAAAATCCATCGCCGACTTTGTGCCGCTAACCTTTGTGGCTCAGCGACTTGCAATTTTTTTCCCTCGAGTTTGGCCCAAAAGTCACTTGTCAAGCCCGAAACATTCGAACCCATTGAAAACAAAGGATAAATGCCGGCTAAATCTCTTGAATCAATAGATTCGGAGAAAGGGGCGAGGGGAGCGGTGCCCTCTCTACTCATACTTCAGCGTCGCCACCGGATCCAGCCGCGCCGCCCGTTGCGCCGGCAGCGTTCCGAAGGCCACACCCACCAGCACCGAGGTCGCCAGCGCAATCACCGCGCTCCAGGCTGAAACCGGAATCTTGATGTTGGAGAACAAACGCAAACTCAGCGGAAGCGCCAGCCCAATAATCGTGCCCACGAGTCCACCGCTGAGCGAGAGAAAGACCGACTCCGTCAGGAACTGCATTCGTATCTCGCGCCGCGTCGCTCCCAGCGCCTTGCGGATGCCGATCTCCTTGATGCGCGCCCCCACGTTGGCCAGCATGGAGTTCATGATGCCCACGCCCGAAACGATGAGCGTGATCGCCGAAGCCAGCGTCAGCACGATGGTCAGCATCGTCGCGATCTGCCCCATCACGCGCAGCACAGCAGTCAGCGTGAAGGCGTTGTAGACGCTGGTCGGCCGATGGCGCAACCGGATGACGTCCAGAATGTGCGCCGCGGCAGGCTCGACCTCCTGCGGATTCGCGACGGAGAAGAAGATCTGCTTCACCGTGTTGGTGCCGGTGAAGTAGCGTGCGACCGGATACGGAATGAGGATGGTCTGGTCGTTGACCTCGCTCTGACCGAAGGTCTCGACGCCCTCCTTGAAGACACCGATGACGGTGAACGGTATGCCCTTGACGGAGATCTGCTGGCCGACGGCAGCGCCGTAGCTGCCGTAAAGCGCCTCGGCGAGCGGCGCGATGAGGACGGCGACCGTGGCGTGCGTGCTGGCGTCCTGATCGTCAAAGAAGCGGCCGGCCAGCAGCTTGAGGTTGCGAACCTCCTTGTACTCCGGGCTCACGCCGAGGAACATGGCGTCCTTCGTGACGCCGCCCCCCATCGTGATGCGGTCGTGGTACTCCAGCATCGGCGAGCTGGCAGTAATTCCCGGAACCTGTTCCAGGACCGCGTTCAGGTCCTCGATGGTCATGGAGTCGGGCGTGGAGGTGTTGTCCGGCCCGGCGACGCTGCCGCCCACGTACTGCATCTCGATCATGTTCGGCCCGATCGAGGCAATCATGTTCAGCGCATACTGGCGCCCCGTGAGGCCCAGCGTAGCTACCAGGATGATGGACGCCGAACCGATGACCATGCCCAGCATGGTGAGCAAAAAGCGGGTCTTGCTGGCACTGAAACTGTCGAGCGCAAGACTGACGGTCTCGCGAAAGGCGACCGTAGAGCGGGCGCTGGCCAGCGTTCGGTTGAAGGCATCAACGGTGGTTGCCAAGGAAACGCTCCTCCTGAGCGCCGAGTCCAGTATCGCAGCAGTGTAGACCTCCCGCCGCGGAGGAACCTGTCACTGAATTCGACGAGGTTCGTGGGGTGCGGGATTCCCAAATCCAGGGTGAGATTTCCAATCGCGAAGGTTGGCCTGAGCTGCCTTCCGCCATGTACAGTTTTGGTGGGTTTAGTTTCAACTCCGGAGGAATTTCCCTGATGCCTCAGATGTCGCGTAGAACGTTTCTGGACGGATTAGCTGTGACAGTTGCCGGAACCGCGCTGGCTGCGCCCGCACGCAGCTATGCGCAGATTGTGGGCGCGAATGATCGCGTGAACTTTGCCACCGCAGGACTCAACGGCCGCGGCCGCGCGCACCTCTCTGCGATTGCCAACAACGGCAAGACGGCGCGCATGACGCACTACTGCGATGTCGACGCGCATGTGCTCGCGAAGTTCGGGCCGGAGGCGGAGAAGTCGCTGGGTTATGCGCCGACGGCGAACCAGGACTTCCGCAAGGCGCTCGACTCGAAAGACGTGGACGCGATTACGATTGCGACCCCAGACCACTGGCACACGCCGATGGCCGTGCTCGGTCTGCGCGCGGGCAAGCACGTGTACGTGGAGAAGCCCAGCAGCCACAATCCGCGCGAGGGCGAACTGCTCGTCGAGGCGCAGAAGAAGTACGGCAAGCTGGTGCAGGTGGGCGATCAGCAGCGCTCGTCGCCGCATACGATCAAGATCGTCGGGCAGATTCACGATGGTCTGATCGGCCGCGCGTACTACGCGAAGACCTGGTACAGCAATCCGCGCAAGTCGATGGGCATCGGCAAGCCAGCGCCGGTACCCGAATGGCTTGACTGGGATCTGTGGCAAGGCCCCGCGCCGCGCACCGGATACGTGGACAACGTCCATCCATACAACTGGCACTGGCTCACGCGCTATGGAACGGGCGAAGCGCTGAACAACGGAACGCACGAGGTCGACATCGCGCGCTGGGCGCTTGGCGTGGAGATGCCGGAGCGCGTCAATGCGGCGGGCGCGCGTTACGCCTACAAGGACGACTGGCAGTTCCCGGACACGATGGTGACGAACTTCGAGTATCCGGACCACATGATCTCGTGGGAGGGACTGTCGGCGAACGGCATGAAGGACTACGGTCGTGACCGCGGCATCCTGGTGCACGGCACTACAGGCTCAGTCCTCGTCGACCGCACGAGCTACGAGGTCTATGACCTCAATGGCAAGAAGACCGATGAGTTCGTCGCCACGAGAGATCGCGCGTCAAGCGGCGACCTCTTGAGCCGCGACTCGATGACCGATGCGCACTTCGCGAACTTCATCGCAGGCATCCAGAAGGGCGAGGCGCTGCATTCGCCGATCACCGTGGCGAATGTGAGCGTAACGATGCTGCTGCTCTCGAACATCGCGTGGCGCGTGAAGCGTGAGCTTCATCTCGATCCCGCAAACGGCCATATCCGCAGCGACGCGGAGGCGATGAAGCAGTGGGGACGCGAGTATCAGCCCGGCTGGGAAGTCAAGGTCTAGAGTCGACTACTGGACACGGAGCGAGAGGCCGCGGTTAGTTTCGGGCAGCGTGATGATGGTCGCCTCACCGGTTCGCTCGATGGGGAGAGATGTGGTCGAGCCTTCGAGCGTGGCCGTGCCGGTGTGCGGCTGCCAACCGTAGATCTCGAGGCGGATGTCTTTCCACCACGGCTTGTAGCTTCCCTGTTCGGCGATGTTGAGCGTGAGCGCGTCAGGTGTGATGTTGCAGGTGAAGCTCATGCGGAGTGAGTCGCCGCGCGTGTAGGCATAAGTGTGGCCGTCGTCGAGTAGAGCGAGCCGCGGCAATCGAGGCCGGCGTAGAGGCGCAGGGTGAGCGGACCTTGCGGGACTTCGCTCGTGCTCTGCGTGAGTGGAGCGATGGGAAGGATGGCGCCCCCGCGGACGTAGACGGGAAGCGTGCTGAGCTCTGGGCGGATCCAGGTGGTGAGCGGGACGAGGTCGGCGCCGGACGGTGGGACGCCGGCGACTGCGGGCTTGGCGGGTGTGGATGGCGGTAGACGCTTCCCTGTCCAGTAGTCGTACCAATCAGGCGTGGGCAGTTCGACGGTGTAGCCGTCGGGCTCTTCTGGGTAGGGCGAGGGCGCGATGAGAAGGTCGTGGCCGAGCAGGAACTCGCCGCCGGTGCTCGGATCGATGTCGATAGGATGGCCGTCGGTGGCGGCGCGCGGGTAGTCGAGGAAGACGGGACGCATGATGGGCAGGCCGGTGCGCGAGGTCTCGTCGGCGAGCGTGTAGAGGTAAGGCATGAGGCGGTAGCGCTCTTCGATGAAGCGCCGGCGAATGGCGAGTTGGTCGGGAGAGTTGGGACCTAAATCAGCCCAGGGCTCCTGATCGCCAGTGCCTGTTTCGGAGTGATCGCGGTCGATGGGATGAAAGGCCGCGACCTCGAGCCAGCGAGTGAGCAGATCGGGAGTGGGCGTGCCGGCGAAGCCGCCGACATCGGCGCCGACGAAGCTGAAGCCGCTGAGGCCGAGGTTCTTGAGCATGGGCGCGGTCATGCGCAAGTGGTTCCAGGTGCTGGAGTCGTCGCCGGTCCACGTGGCTGCGTAGCGCTGGCCGCCGGCGAAGGTGGCGCGCGTGAGCACGAAGGGGCGCTCGTCGGGCGAGAGCTTGCGGAGGCCATCGAAGGTGGCGCGCGAGTTTTCCATGCCGTAGACATTGTGGATCTCGGCGTGTGTGGCGTTGCGCGGAGTGAAGTTGTCGCTGGCGATGCGGTGCACGACGTCGAGCGGCATGGTCTTGTTGGGCGTGTTGAAGACCGAGGGCTCGTTCATGTCGTTCCAGAAACCTGCGACGCCGTCATGAACGAATTGGGTATAGAGCGTCCCCCACCAATCGCGCGTGGCAGAGCGCGTGAAGTCGGGAAAGACGGCGGGTCCTGGCCAGACGATGCCGGTGAAGACGGAGCCGTCTGGATTATGCACGAACTGATTCTGCGCGGCGCCGGTGTCATAGGGTGCGTAGTTCTGGTTGGGCAGATTCGCGATGTGGAGATCGGTGATGACGACGAGCTTGAGATTCATCTGCTTCAGGCGAGCGACCATTCCGGCGAAGTCGGGGAAGGCGACGGTGTCGACGGTGAAGGGACGATTCTTGTCCTGGAAGCCGATGTCGAGATAGACGGCGTCGGCGGGGATGCGGTCGGTGCGCAGGCGCGTGGCGACGTCCATGAGTCGCTGCTCGGGCGCGTAGGTGTAGCGCGACTGCTGGTAGCCGAGCATCCAGAGCGGTGGAAGCGGTGGGCGGCCGGTCAGCCAGGTGTACTGCTCGACGACCTCGCGCGGTGTGGGCCCGGCGAAGATGTAGTAGTCGAGCGGGCCGTCGACGGCGCCGAAGGAGTAGACATTCTGCGCATCTTTGCCGAAGTCGAAGCTGCTGCGCCAGGTGTTGTCGAGGAAGACGCCTGCAGCTGCGCCCGCTCGAAACGCCATGAAGAACGGGATGCTTTTGTAGAGCGGATCGGTGGACTCCTGGAAGCGGTAGGAGTCGGTGTTCCAGAGTTCGAAGGCCTGGCCGCGGCGATCGAAGGGACCGGTCTTGTCGCCGAGAGCGAAGTAGTGCTCGTCGGTGGGCATGGTTTCGGAGACGCGGAAGGCGTGGCCGGTGAAGCAGACGGCGTGCGCGTCGTGGAGAAGTGTGCGGCCGGTGGAGTCGTGGAGATTGAGTGTGAGGTCAGCGCGCGAGAGCTCTGCAGTGACGGCGGAGGTGTGGAGTGCGATGGTGGTCGAGGTATTGTCGAGCGTGACGGGAGCGGTGGAGCGATGAGCTTCGGGAACGACGGCCCAGGATGCGTCTTCGGGGAGTTGTGCGGTGGATGAGATGCGAACGCGAAGGACGTCGGGGCGGAGCGCGAGGATCTCTTCGATGCCGTGCGTGGCGTGGATGCGGATGCCGTTGGGCAGCTTCTCGATGTGTTGAATGGGGCCGAGGCCGCAGGTTGGATTCTGCGCGTGCGCGTGCGGCGCGCAGAACGCGGCAGCGAGGATGAGGGCCTTGAGGAGATGCGAGCGCGGACCTGACATACTTCCTTCCCAGGGTTGCTGAAGAGAGGCTAAAGACACGGATGCGATTGGCTCGCGCGACGATTTACTGGTCGCCGCGCGAGCCTTCGCACTGGTTAGAAGTCAAACTTCAGCGATACCTCCGAGAGCCGCCTGCCGAGTTTCTGCGGAGCGGAGCCGAAGCCGGTGGCCGGGTTGTAGGTCGCGGTGAGTGGTGTGGCGTTGGGTGAGGTGTCGCTCAGTTGCAGCGTGGTCTGCGAGGCGTAGCCGGTGCCGAAGCTGTTGAGCGGATGGTTGATGAAGTTGAAGGCAGCGTAGCGGAAGCGGAGATGGCGCTCGCCGCCGATGCTGAAGCCCTTCTCGAGCGTGAGGTCGGTGTTGAAGAATGCGGGGCCGTGCGCATAGGGCTCGATGTACTGGCCGTTCGTTCCGGTGGCAGGCAGACCGAAGCATGCGCCGTTGAGATATTGATGCGAACCGAGACCTGACTTCGGATTGCACTTGAGCGTGGGCTGGAAGTTGATGTCGGGTGTGCCGAGGATCGTCGTGTTGTTGACGGGATACTGGTTGGCTCCGCTGCCGATGAGACCCTGCACGTAGTAGCCGGGCGACGCGCTGACGCCGGTCTGCATGTTGGGGCCGCTGGAGATGTTGGTGATGCCGGAGATGAGCCAGTTGTTGATGAAGCCCCCGAGCAGATGCTCATCCGTGAACTTGCCGGTCTGGTACGAGTAGCTGAAGTTGACGATCTGCGTGCGGTCGAAGTTCATGGGACCGTAGTTGCTGTAGAGATTGAAGGGATCGATGCCCGCGGTCCAGTTGAAGTCCGCGGCGGAGCCGAGGATGCCGAGCGCCTTGGAGTAGGTGTAGTTGACGTTGAAGTTCAAGTGGCCGATTTGCTTGATGGCTTCCACCTGTATCGCGTTGTAGTTGGCGAAGGTGTTGTGGTGCGGAACGAGGATCGAACTGTAGTTCGGGTACGTACGCGCGGATTGATAGCTCTTATCGCCGGGGTAGTTGAAGAGCGAATCGAGGCTGGCGGCCTGCTGCGGTGTGCACCCGCTGGGATTGCAGGCCTGATACCCGGATTGGTTGTTGATCGCAGTTGCCGCTGCTGGTGTGAAGAGATAGCCGAGCGGGATCGCGTTGATGTTGTCAAGCGTGACGGCCTGCGAGGTTCCGTTGTCCATAAGTGAGTTCGAGTTGTTGCCGACGTAGGAGACCTGCAGGATCCAGTTCTTCGGCATCTGTTGCGCAACGCTGAGCGAGTAGTTGTTGGTGACGGGCTCCTTGTTGTCGGTGGGGTCGAGGCCGTAGACCGTGGTGAGCGGGATCGAGGTCTCGGTGCCGCCAGCGTTGCCGAAGGTGTTTGGATTCAGATGCAGTGAGTTGATGCCTTCCAGCGTGTTGCCGCCGAAGCCCTGCAGATCGGTGTAGCGGACGTTCTCAGACTGCGCGAACATGCTGGTGACATCGACGACGGAGTCGTGGAAGCGATAGACGCCGGCGCCGCCACGAACGACGGTCTTGCCGTTGGAGAAGACATCAAACGCAAAGCCGAAGCGCGGCTCCCAGAAGATGGGCGTGTTGCCGACGCCGGAGTTAGGGATGGACTTGTTCAACCCGTGCCAGGTGAAGCCGGGCAGCGGATTCGTGGTGGGGTTGTGAGGAGTGTTGTAGAGCGCGGGCACCCAGATGGAGGCGCCGATGTTGTGCGCGTCCTGCCACGCGCCCTCATGACTGATGCGCAGACCGTACGTGGCCACGAAGTTGTGCGTGATGCGCCAGGTGTCCTGACCGTAGAAGTCCGTGTTCCAGAAATAGAGATTGGTGTACGGATTGAAGTTCTGCTGATGCCAGTCCTGAATCTGGCCTTCGAAGAAGTTCGCGAGGGCGTTGCCGCTGTTGAAGTGCGGATTGCCGTAGGCGGGTGAACCGTCGGGATAGGTGCCGTTGTAGTCGGCGAAGTAACTTCCGGCGGGACCGAAGTAGTAGTTCTGGATGATGCCGTTGGTGGAGGGGTTGGTCGCCGTCTGGTTGTTGATGGTCTTCTGCGTGAAGATGCCGACCTTGATGGTGTGCTTGCCCCAGACCTTGGTGAGGTTGTCGCCGAGGTTGGGCTGAAGCTTCTTGAGCTCGAGCGGATTGCCGGAGTAGTCGGGCCAGAGACCGAGCGGCAGACCGCCGTAGGTGGTGTAGGTGCCGAGCTGCGGATACTGCGTGTCACCGTTGTCGAAGGCACCGTTGTAGGGGTAGTTGATGGCGGTTCGCTGGAGATCGGCGATGCGGCGCGCGTCGAACGACTGCACGAAGGAAGCGATGGTGAAGTAGAACTCGTTGGTGAGCGTGGGCGTGAAGATGGTGACGTAGTTGGCCGCAGCGGTGTGGACCCAGATATCGTTGTTGACGCCGTAGCCGGGTGTGTTGACCTCGCCCATGACGCTGGTGGGTTCGTAGTAAGGAACGAGCGGCTGGCCGGTCTTGCCCTTCTCGAAGTTGTAGCGTGCGAAGAAGAGATTGCGCGGTGAAATTGCGTAATCGACGCGGCCGACAAACTGACTGATGTTGCTGTTTACGAGATCCTGCTGGTCGTAGTTGTAGCCGTCGGTGCCGGTCTGTTGACGCGTCGGCAGCGGGAGTGTGCCGTTGATGAGCGCCATCGCGCCGGGATTGAGGAAGCCGGCGATGTTGCCGTTATTGAGTGCGGAGCCGTCGTCACCGACAGTGGGCACGGGGGTGAGTGTGCCGTAGTTGCCCGTCGGCGCGGCGCCGAGGTAGTTGTTGAGTGCAGCCTGGCTGAAGTCACCCTTGCGCATGGCAGCGGTGGGGACAAGCGCGTGGATGATGGCGCTGCCGGCACTGTTGTAGGCGTAGACGTTCCGCTGCGCGTCGTACTCGGCGCCGGCCAGGAAGGTGAACTTCTTCGTGTGCGGGATGGGGCCGCTGAAGGTGCCGCCGGGATAGATGTAGCGATCGTTAGGGCGCGAGAGGCCGTTGTAGTTCGCGAGCCAGTCGTTGGAATTGAGTGCCGAGGTGCGCGCGTAGGTATAAAGCGACCCGTGATAGGAGGAGGTTCCGGACTTCGTGGCGCCCTGGATGATGACGGGGCCGTTGGACTGGTCGGCGCCGAAGTTGGAGGTCTGGACCTGCACCTCGCTGACGAAGGAGTCGTTGATGTTCTGGAGATTGGCGCCGAAGTTGCCGGCGTCGGTGAGGTTCGCACCGTCAAGCTTGAGCGTGATGCCGGCGACCGGCGCACCGTTGGAGGCGTAAGGCGTGGGCTGGCCGATGGTGACCGTGGAGAAGTCAGGCGCGGTGTTCTGCGGGCCGAGGTTGCGGATGGCAAAGCCGGGAAGAATCTTCTGCAGCTCAGTCGCGTCGCGGCCGACAATGGAGAGCTTCTCGAGGTCATTGGCCGTGATGGTGGAGCTGAGCTGGCCGTTGTCGAGCGGGATGCCCGCGACGGTTTCGGTGACGGTGACGCTCTGGTCGGCGGCGCCGATCGCGAGCTGGATGTCGGTGAGGGACTTGTCGTCGCCGGGGTCGAGATGGATTCCTGTCCTGTTGTAGGAGCGGAATCCGGTATGGGTAACGGTCAACTTGTAGTCGCCGTTGGGCACCGAGGAGAAGGTGAAGGAGCCAGCACCGTTGCTCTGCAGAGTGCGCTGCTGGGCGGTCTGGGCGTTCGTGAGGGTGACCGTCGCGCCGGAGACTACGGCACCGGTGGGGTCCTGCACGATGCCGCTGAGGGCGGCGGTACCGACCTGCGCGAAGGCCGCGCCCGTGAGTGCGAGCAGGATCGCGAGAAGTGTGAAGATGCTGCGCGCGGATGTGTGGGTCGTCTTTTGTGTCGCGCTGGTGCGAAAAATCTGAGTCTTCAAGATAGCCTCCGTCCCTGGAGCCGTACTTACTGGTCAGGGATTCTGGAACGGGAGCCTTCTTATGCCGCCAACACTAGAAGAAGAAAGGTCCTTGCAGCAAAGCTATCCTTCCTTAACAGTAAAGACCATTTTGTTTTGAATGGCTTGCGGCGCGAGTCCGCTCGATGAGTGTTGTATTTTGTGGTTCCATCAGGGCGTTATAATTCTCCGGATTATCACTGGGGAGAATGCTGGTCGACGAGCACAGAGACGGCGGCACGTTCAGCGAAGAGGAGAAGCTCGCTGCCAATGAGCAGTTGGAGCGGCTGCTCGCGAATCCGTACTTCAGCCATAGCCGGCGGTTCCCTTCGTTCCTGCGGTTCATCGTCAGCCAGACGCTCTCGGGGCGGACGGACCTGCTGAAGGAGCGGACCGTGGGGATCGAGGTCTTCGGCAAGAGCGCCAACTACGATACGGCGAACGACCCAATTGTGCGGGTGACGGCGGCTGAGATTCGCAAGCGCATCGCGCAGTACTACCAGGATCCGGCACATGAGCACGAACTGCGGCTTTCCTTGCCGCCGGGGTCATATGTGCCGAAGTTCGATCCACCGCACAGCTTTCGTGCGGACGAGCCGCACTCGACGCTGCTCACGCATGGGGTGCTGGAGAACGCGCCGACTGGAACAACAGGATTATTGAGTGAGCCGCATGTGTACGCCGCTGCGTCCGCAAAGCGCAGATGGATGACGCCGGTGCTGACCTCCGTCGTTCTGCTGCTGATGGCGGTGGGAGGATGGATATCGTGGCAGAACTCGCGAGACTCGGCTCTGACGGAATTCTGGGCGCCGATATTGAACTCAAGCGATCCCGTGCTGTTTTGTATCGCCGATCAGACGCAGTACACGGCAATTGCGCTGCGCGATGCGCAGGACCCTTCGAAGCAGCAGGTGCTGCACGATAATCTGACGGCAGTCGTAATTGACGATTTGACTCCGCTGGTGAAGATCGCGGGCTTTCTGCAGTCGAACCACAAGAAGTACAGCATGCGGGGTGAGGGCTCGACGACGCTGATGGATCTGCGCGCGGGGCCGACGGTGTTTATCGGAGCGTACGACAACCAGTGGACGCTGCGACTGCTGAAGCCGTTACGCTTTCATTTTGTGAACGATGAGTCGATGACGCACTTCGGGATTGTCGACAGCAACTCGAAGACACCCACGACGTGGGTGGTGGACCGCACGCAGCAGATTGCGACGAATAACTACAACGACTATGCAATCGTCGCGCGCTTCATCGACAGCACGACTGGAAAGCTGGCGGTCGTGGCTGCCGGAGTGGGGCGCGGAGGCACTATCGCCGCGGGAGAGTTACTGACGGATGCCGCGCAGCTTGCGCCTGTTCTGCGCGCGGCAGGTGACAAGCGAAATATCGAGCTGGTGTTGAGCACGCCGATTATTGGAGGCGAGCCGGGGCCACCGCGTGTTGAAGCCTTGTACGCCTGGTAGTTGGGCAGGTGATAGGCGCATGCTCAGGTGGTGGGTGGCAGAGTGAAGTAGAAGGTCGCCCCTTTTTCGACGCGACCCTCGGCCCAGATTTCGCCACCGTGGCGCGCGAGAATACGCTGTACGGTGGCGAGGCCGACTCCGGTGCCAGGGAACTCACTCTTGCTGTGCAGCCGATGGAAGGGTTGGAAGATCTCGCCGGCGCGGCCAGGATCGAAGCCGGCGCCGTCGTCGCGCACAAAGTAGACCATGTGGCCATCTATCACCTTCGCGCCGAACTCGATGCAGGCCTTGGGGTGATGTGAGGTGTACTTCCAGGCGTTGCGCAGAAGGTTGTCCATGACGATGCGCATGAGACCGCCGTCTGCCTCTACATGGGGAAGATCAGCGATGGCGAAGTCAACGCTGCGAGTGGGTTCGGAGCTGCGCAGTTCGCCGGCAATTCGCAGAGCGATTGAGCTGAGGTTGACGTCGTCGTGTTTGACGGGTGTGACGGAGGCGCGCGCGAAATTGAGCAGATCGTCGATGAGTGCGCTCATGCTTTTTGTCGAATCCTGCAGACGCTGCACCATCTCGCGGCTGTTGGGATCGAGTTGCGACGATGCGCCTGCAAGAAGATACGCGAGGCCCGTGATGGAATCGAGCGGACCGCGAAGGTCGTGTGCGACGGTATAAGAGAACGCTTCGAGCTCGCGATTGGCGGCGCGCAGTTCGGCGGTGCGATTCTCGACACGCTGCTCGAGTTCGTCGCGCGATTTGCTGAGAGCGGCTTCGCTCTGTTGAATCTGCTGTAGCATGTCGTTGAATGCCTCAGTAAGAACGGACATCTCCACACTGTCAGTGGATTCCTCGGCACGGACGGAGTAATCGTGTTCGCGCGAGATGGAGCGAGCAGTCTCTGCGAGAGACGTAATAGGTTGCGCGACGAGTTTGCGCGAAAATGAGCTGATGAGAAGCGCCGCGAGCATGCACAGAAGGAGAATGAGCCCTGCGATGAGGAGATAATGACGCGCACGCTGGCCGATCTCGTTCAACGCGGCTGAGATGTAGACCACGCCGAGCGATGAGCCCTGGAACATGATGCGGTGCGCGAGAACAAGTCGCCGGCCGCTGAGCCAGTGACGTTCCGTCTCTCCGCGAGCCAGCACGTGCCTGCCAGACAGTATGGCGTCATCCGGCGGACCGTAGTTGGCGAAGACCGCGCCGTCGTCGGTGGTGAGCACGGCAGAGACGACGTCAGGGGAGCGGTTGAGGCTCTGCAAGGTGGCAGCGGCGCTCGCGGGGTCGTCAAAGGTAAGCGCGGAGACGCTGTTGGCGCCGATGATCTGGGCCTCGGCGCGAAGGCTGTTGATCAGGCTCTGGCGGAAGGAGAGCATGTCGTACGAGAAGAACGCCAGCACAGCTAAAAGGAGCACGGAGCCGCTAACGAGCAGATTCATGCGCGTGATTCTGCCGGAGATGGTCTGCGCATTGTGCGGCGAGGTCACTGAGCGCCTCCTTGCGGTGTTCGCCCCTTCACGCTCATAGCTACTTTGAGTAGCTCCGAGCTTATGGTGAGATGTCAAAGATTGACGGCATCTCGATGATTGACGGCATCAGGTTGACAGAAAATCGAATGCGTTTTTCGACGAGCTGAAACTGAATCATTCCGCCGCGAGCGAAGGAATCAGGTAGAACGTTGACGATCAGCGTGGGATCTCAACCATAGATGCGCAGATGAGACCTATCATCTCAATCGTGAGAACAGTTTCTTCATAGATTGGATTCCGGTTTACGCTGGAGTGGAGGCTTGACTGGCCTCTCGATACAAGTGAATTGAAAGCTGTATTGTTCAAGCGAATACGATTCATTCTGGATGCAGATTTATGCGGCCGAGTTGCTTTTGCGGGACTCTGCTAGAACAGCTATCCGAGTTTCAACTGCAGGGAATAAGTCAAAAGGTGAACAGCGATGCAAACCATTACATCCTCCCTCATCGACGGCGTTGCTCAAGGCGGAAGTGGCGTTCGCTTTCATGCCATCGATCCGTCAACCGGAAAGGCACTCGACCCGGAGTTCGTATCCGCGGGGCCGCAGGAGGTTGAGCGTGCGGCACAGCTTGCCGCGGCAGCAGCGCCTCTCTTCGCGGCTATCAGCTCTCAGGAGCGCGCGGCCTTTCTACGTACGATCGCGGATGAACTCACAATGGACGGAACGGCAATCGTGGAGCGCGCGCAGCTTGAGACAGGACTGCCGCGGCCGCGCCTTGAGGGTGAACTCGCGCGCACCGCAGGGCAGCTGCGTCTGTTTGCAGAGGTGGCGGAAGAGGGTTCGTGGGTGGATGCGCGCATCGATGTGGCGCTGCCGGAGCGGAAGCCGTTGCCGCGTCCGGATATCCGCTCGATGCTGCGGCCACTGGGACCTGTAGTGGTCTTTGGTGCGAGCAACTTTCCACTCGCGTTCTCGGTTGCGGGAGGAGACACGGCGTCGGCACTTGCGGCAGGCAATCCGGTGATCGTGAAGGCGCACCCAGCGCACCCGGGAACGAGCGACCTCACGGCGCAGGCGATTTCTCGCGCAGCGGCGAAGTGCAAGCTGCCGGGAGGTGTCTTCGCGCTGCTGTTCGATCACGGTATAGAGGTTGGCACGGCACTTGTGCGGCATCCTGCGATTCAGGCTGTTGCGTTCACGGGATCTGCGAGCGGCGGACAGGCGCTGATGCGTCTCGCGGCGTCGCGCCCACAGCCGATTCCCTGCTACGCCGAGATGGGTAGCACGAATCCGTTGTTTGTGTTGCCGGGTGCGTTGCGTGAGCGCGGCGCGGACTTGGCGAAGGGCCTGCAAACTTCATTCACACTGGGTTCGGGTCAGTTCTGCACGAAGCCCGGTCTTGTTTTCGTGCCCCAGCGGGAGGCAGGTGAGTTTCTCGATGCTCTGCGTAGTGGTGTGAGTAGTCTGGGCGCACATGGGATGCTAACGCCAGCAATCGCAGAACGCTATAACGCTGCTGTCACAGAGCGGCGTGGCCGCGGGAAAGCGGAGTGGATCGCGGGCTTCGACGGTGCAGTAGCCGGAGATGCCGCAACCGGTCGCGCCGCAGTCTTCAGTGTTCCGCTGGCTGACTTCGCGGCGAATCACGAGCTCGAGGAAGAGATCTTCGGTCCTACGACGCTACTGATTCACTATGGTGATCCGCGCGAACTCGTCGACGTTGCCAGACGTCTGCACGGACACCTGACGGCAACGATTCATGGCACAGAGGATGATCTGCGTGAGGCTGCTGAACTTGTGAACGTTCTCGAGACGAAGGTTGGGCGGCTGCTGTTCAACGGCTACCCAACGGGCGTTGAGGTGTGCCACGCGATGGTACACGGAGGGCCGTTTCCGGCGACCTCCGACAGCCGCACGACGTCGGTGGGCACACGAGCGATCGTGCGATTCGCGCGACCCGTCTGCTACCAGGACTTCCCGGATGCGTCATTGCCGGTGGAACTGCGCCGCGAGAATCCGCTTGGCATTCAGCGCATGGTGAACGGAAAATTTACGCGCGAGTAGCTGGACCTCAAGCGACGCGGTTCTCAAGCACACCAATGCCGTCGATGGAGATGCGGATGAGATCCCCGTGTGCAAGCGTGAACTCGTCGCCGGGAACGATACCCGTGCCGGTCATAAGATACGCGCCGTCGGGGAAGCTGTTGTCGCGAAAGAGCCAGCTTGCAAGCTCCTTCGGATCGCGCTTCAGCTCCGCAAGAGTCGTACTGCCATCGAATGCAGATCGACCATCGCGCATTATCTGAATCTGAATTGCGGTTGTCTTTGGCAATGGCTCGTTGCTGAGCATGACGCAGGGACCGAGAGCGCAGCTTCCGTTGTAGACCTTGGCCTGCGGAAGGTAGAGCGGGTTCTCGCCTTCGATGTCGCGCGAGCTCATGTCGTTGCCGATGGTGTAGCCGATGATCTCACCACGAGGGTTGATCAGCAGCGTCAGTTCAGGTTCAGGAACGGACCACCTTGCGTCGCAGCGAAGCCGCACATTCGCACCGGTGCCGACGACGCGTCGTGCAGTGGCTTTGAAGAAGAGCTCCGGCCGCACGGCGGAGTAGACACGATCGTAGAAGCTGCCACCGCCTGCATCCTTGGACTCCTCCATGCGCGCACTACGACTTCGGAAGTAGGTGACACCGGCGGCCCACACCTCCTGCGAGCCGATGGGAGCGAGATATTCGTTGGGATCTGGCGCCGCGGCAGGCGCGGACTTGAGGCTTGCCTGTGCCAGCGATTGCGGATCGTCGCTGCGTACGAGGTCATCGAAAGTGGCGGTCGCTGTATGAAAGCGCCCCTGTTGTTCGACGAGCAGGCCGCGTGTCGTGTTGTAGATCTTCATCGTTGATCCCTCTCTATGCTGGCGCCGCGAGCGAGCTGATCAACAATCGCGTCAGTATCGTAGACGCATCCTCCCCACACGCCACCACTCGCCTGCACGAGCGCGGCCCAGAGGCGCGTGTCTGCCGGCAGAGCCGGATGAGAGGCCAAGTCAGAACGTGGTTCGCGTTCAGCAAGGAGGTGGGTTCCCTCGTCTTCGCTGAATCGCTCGACACCTTCGCCGATGAGATTGACCGTGCCATGCAGGGCGCTGCGATTGACAATAATCTCGATCCAGTCACCATCGCGCAGCCGGCCGATGGGTCCGCCAGCGAGCGCCTCCGGCGAGATGTGCCCGATGCATGCGCCGGTGGAGACACCGCTGAAGCGCGCGTCGGTGAGCACCGCAACGTGCTTGCAGAAAGGAAGCGCCTTGAGTGCTGAGGTGATCTGATAGATCTCCTGCATGCCCGCGCCGAGCGGGCCTCCGCAGATGAGCACGAGAACATCGCCATGGCCGATTTCGCCATGCTTGATCGCCGCGATGGCTGCTGCCTCGGTGACGAAGACCTTCGCAGGGCCCTCATGCCGATAGACGTCGTCTGCGTCGATGAGCGAGGTATCTATAGAGGTGCACTTGATGACGCTGCCCTCCGGCGCGAGATTGCCGGCGGGAAAACAGACAGTTGAGGTGAGGCCGCGTGAGCGGGCGCGGTCCGGCGAGAGAATCACCTCCTCAGCGTCGACTCCATCAACCTCGCGCAGGCGTTGCTTCAGCGCGCGGCGTCGCTCGCTTTGCTCCCACCAGTCAAGGCTCTGTGCAAGTGTGTCGCCGGTTACAGTAAGCACACTCGTATCGAGCAACCCGGCGCGGCGCAGATGCAGCATAACCTCCGGCACACCTCCGGCGAGAAAGACCTGCACGGTAGCGAAGTTGCGTGGGCCGTTTGGCAGCGCGTCGACGATGCGCGGGACCTCACGATTCGCGCTTTCCCAGTCGGCCCGCGTGGGACGCCGCAGACCCGCGGCGTGTGCGATGGCCGGGACATGCAGCAGAAGATTCGTCGATCCGCCGAACGCGGCATGCAGGATCATTGCGTTGCGGATGGCGGCGTCAGTAACAATATCGCGCGTGCCGATCCCAAGCTCGGCGAGTCGAAGAAGAGCACGCGCTGAACGCGTTGCAGCCTCTTGCCAGAGTGGTTGACCTGAGGGCGCGAGCGCGGTGTGCGGCAACGAAAGGCCGAGCGCTTCGCCGACGACCTGCGAGGTCGCCGCGGTGCCGAGAAACTGACAGCCACCGCCCGGGCTCGCGCAGGCGTGGCATCCAACTTCAGCGGCGTACTCCTGCGAGATCTCGCCCTGCGCAAAGCGTGCGCCGATGGTCTGCACGCGGCCCGCGTCTTCACCTTCATCAGGCAACAGCGTTACGCCGCCGGGAACAAGCACGCTTGGCAGCGGGCCACTGGATGCGAGCGCCATCATCATCGCGGGCAGGCCCTTGTCGCATGTAGCGATGCCGAGTACGCCGCGGCGCTGCGGCAACGAGCGCATGAGACGGCGCAGGACCATCGCTGCGTCGTTGCGATAGGGCAACGAGTCGAGCATGCCCGCAGTGCCCTGCGTGCGCCCGTCGCAGGGATCCGTGCAGGCGCCGGCGAACGGCAGTGCACGCAGGCGGCGAAACTCGCGCGCGGCTTCGGCAACCAGCAGCCCGACCTCCCAATGACCGGTGTGAAAGCCAAGCGCGATGGGAGTTCCATCCGCCGCGCGTAGACCGCCGTGCGTGCTGAGGATGAGGAACTCGGGTCGAGAAGTCGCGCGGGCTCCCATCCCATACCTGCGTCCTGCGAGAGACCGAAGAGATTGCCTGAAGGCTCGGTGAGCAGCATCTCCGGCGTGATGGGCAGCATTCCCTCAGGGCCTTTGGCGTGCGTGCGTACCTCGGCGAAGAGCTCCGGGTCGCTCTCGAGCACATCGCGGAGAGGCAATGGCTCAGGCATGCGCCGGCTCCTTCGGTGCGTTGGTCGCGGGCGGATTTGGAAGCCAGACAATGATCAGCGACGCGATCACGAAGAAGAAGGACATGAGCAGATAGCCTGCTCGAGGGTTACCAGTGACTGACTGCAGCCGACCGACGAGATAGGTTCCGATGAAAGCGCCTAACGCTCCTGCACTGTTGACGAGTGCCATCACCTCTCCTACGCGGTTCTGTGGAATGCGCTCCGGCATCATGGCGAAGAATGGCCCGTACGGCGCGTACATTGCGCCGCACGCAATGAGCAGGCAAAGATACGACCAGAGGAATCCGTATGGCTGCAGAAGGAAAGAGCCCATCATCGCGATTCCCGCGACCAGCAGAAACGGCCAGACGTAGCGACGCCTGTGCTGCGAGCGATCCGAGAGGTGCGCGACGACCAACATAAGCGCGATGGCTACGAGATAAGGAGCTGCCGAGACGAGGCCGGTTCGTCCCATGTTCAGCGAAGCGCCCTGGCGGACGATAGTCGGCAACCAGAGCACGAATCCGTAGACGCCGACGCTGTAGCAAAGGTAGTTGATGGAGAGCGCGATGACATCTTTGCGCAGCAGTGCGGCGCGCAGCGTCTGCGTCGTCGCATGTGCAGAGTGCGGAAGGTCGCGCTGTTCGACCGCGAGTCGCTCGGTAATTTCTTCGGCCTCGTCTGTGGGCATCCAGCGTGCGTCCGTGGGGCGCTCGCGTACGAAGAGCATCCAGATGATGGCCCACAGGACAGACGGCAGGCCTTCAAGGATGAATGTATGCTGCCAGCCGACACGTTCGATGAGGAATCCGGTGATGGCTGACATCCACAGCACCGTGACCGGATTACCGAGCATCAGCAGCGTGTTGGCGCGCGAGCGGTCCGCGCGCGTGAACCATCGCGTAAGAATCAGCAGCAGCGCCGGAAAGATAATGCTCTCGGCGACACCGAGCAGGAAGCGATCGATCGCGAGCATCCAGAAGACTCGCAGCACGCCGGTGAGCGCGGCCAATGTTCCCCATACAACCAGTGCTATGGCGACGAGGCGCGTGCAGCTGAACCGGCGCGCCGCAACGATACCCGGAACCTGAAAGAAGAAATAACCGAGAAAGAAGAGTGCTCCGAGGAGCGAGTTCTTGCCGCCGGTAATCCCGAGCGTCGTTGCCATGCCCGCGGCGGCGCCAAAGCCATAGTTGGCGCGGTCGAGGTACGCGAGGCTGTAGGTGATGAAGACGGCCAGCAACAGCCAGCGGCGGCGGCCCCAGTGCGGGGTCCTGGATTGCGTGGACGCCAGGCCCGCGTCGCTCGTCGCAACATCACGAGTTCGAATGGCGGCACTCACGCAAGGGAAGTATACGCAGCCGCATAAGCCGCTGCCCTGCCGCGAATTTCATCGCGGCGCAATGCGAATGCTGAGGTAGTGTAATGAGTACACCTTGACATCGTTCGCGGCGCGCAGCCTGCAGCAGCCGCACAATGCGCGAAGAGCGAAAGGAACGGCGCCATCGATGAGCGTGACGAGACGGGATTTTCTTCTAAGGGTTGGCCAGGCGGGCGGATACAGCGCCACGTTTCTCGCTATGCAGGGATTGGGACTCATGCAGCCCAGCCGCGCGGTTGCCGCGCCGCTCGCCACGCCGGGCTCCGGCAAGGGCAGACGCGTGGTCATATTGGGCGGCGGTATCGCAGGCCTTGTCGCGGCGTATGAACTGCGCGCGCTGGGCTATGAGTGCACGCTACTGGAGGCGCGCGGCCGTCCCGGTGGGCGCAACTGGACAGTGCGCAACGGCGACACGGTCGAGTTCACCGACGGCACGAAGCAGCGCTGCGAATGGGGCGAGGGGCAATACCAGAACTTCGGTCCGGCGCGACTGCCCTCGATTCATCCGACGATGCTCGGTTATTGTCGCAAGCTCGGCATAGAGATGCAGGTCGAAGTGAACATGAGCCGCTCCGCGCTCCTGCAGAATGACAACGCCAATGGCGGCAAGCCCGTTGTGATGCGGCAGGCTGAAAACGACACGCGCGGTTATGTCAGCGAACTGCTGGCAAAGTGTGTGCAACAGGGCGCGCTGGACCAGGAGATCTCGAGCGAAGACCGCGACCGCATGCTCTCATTCCTGCGTGTTTACGGCCCGCTCGATGACGCCGGCAAGTATGGCGGCAGCGACCGGGCAGGCTATCTGCGGCCGCCAGCGGTTGAAGACGCCGGGGTGCTGAGCCAGCCCATCGATCTTCACACTCTTCTCTGCGAAGACTTCTGGCAGGGCATGCTGTTCGATGAGGCGTTCGACATGCAGGCGACGATGTTTCAGCCCGTCGGCGGCATGGACCGCATTCCGTACGCGTTCACGAAATCGCTCGGCAGCATCGTTCGCTTCGAAGCACCAGTGACTGAGATCCGCAAGACGAGTTCCGGGGTTCGTGTCAGCTACACCCACAAGGGCTCAGCCGCAACCATTGAAGCGCAGTACTGCATCTGTACGCTTCCGCTCGTCCTCCTGCGCAAGATCCCCAACGACTTCAGCGCACCCTACAAGAAGGTCATCGATGAATGCTCCTACTCGGCAGCTTACAAAGTCGCCTGGGAGAGCCGCCGTTTCTGGGAGCAGGACTACAACATTTATGGGGGGCTCGAGTTCTGCAATGTGGGGCTGAGCCCGGTCTGGCTGCCTTCGGCGGGAATGTTCAGCGAACGAGGCGTGCTGGTCAGTGGCTACGGCTTCGACACATCGCCAGACTTCGGCAAGCTCAGCTTCCCGGACAAGCTTGCCGAGAGTCGCAAATCCATTGAGCGGTTGCACCCGGGGCATGGCAAAGAGTTGGAGAAGCCGCTGTATGTGAACTGGGGAATGATTCCCCACAACGAGGGTGCGTGGATCAACAGTTATGGTCCGCTGCAGGATCAGGAAGCAAATGATGAACCCGCACGGCCAACCAACGGTCCGGGCAGATCGAGGCGGCATCCGTTTAATCAGGCCGGCTACAACACGCTTCTCCAGCCCGATGGCCCGATCTACTTCGCGGGCGACCACGTCAGCCACATCGTGGGCTGGCAGGAGGGTGCAGCGATCAGCAGTTTGCGCGCAGTGAATCTCATCTCCGAGCGCGTGAAGTCTGCGCGGCTCGCCTCTCAGACGCACACATCTACCTAGGGCCTCACGATGGACAAACCGATCCGATCAGGGAGGATGATATGAAGCACGTTTATCGATTTGCAATCGCACTTCTTCTCTGCCCGCTCGCCGCTGCGGCGCAAGTGGAGGTAAAACACGTCCAAACCGACAAGGCGCCAATCGCCGAAGGCGTGTGGGCGGGCGATACATATTATCTGAGCGGGCAACTCGCCTCGCCGATTACTCCCGCTGACCCTGCCAAGGGCACACAGGCCGATTACGGCGATACCAAGGCGCAGGCTGCCAGCGTCTTTGCGAAGATTCAAAGGGCTCTTCAGGCGCAGGGACTCGACGTGAAGGACGTCGTCAAGATGACGGTCTTCCTCGGGCCTGACCCGCAGACCGGCAAGCTTGACTTCGCCGGCATGCAGTCGGAGTACGTTAAGTACTTCGGCACAAAGGATCAGCCCAACAAGCCCGCGCGCTCAGCCGTGCAAGTAGCCGCGCTCGCAGCACCGTGGGCTCTCCTTGAGGTCGAGGTGATCGCAGTCCGCAATACCTACGCCGCTGTGCACCCGAAGGAAATCCGCTAAGAGAAGCGGGGATACCGCACGCCGTCCCGATGTATGCGGAGCGGTTCAGCGGTGGCTGCTGCGGTCGGCGGAGCATCCATCACCTGCTTAAACGCGACTTGGAATTTCTCCATTTCGGCTGGTGTTCCCACCGAGATCCGCACAGCATTCGGCCACGCCGGCCATGTGCGGCCGATATACACGTTCTTCTGCTGCATGGCGACCATTACACTCCCGCCATCGCGTCCGGTGTCGATCATGAAGCAGTTTGACTGCGAGTCTCCGATAACCTTGTAGCCGTTCTGTTTGAGCCACGCGAACGTGTCCTTGCGCGTGTCCGCGATGATCTTCTTGCGCTGCGGCACGAGGTCGACCTCGAGCAACGATGCATTGGCCGCGCCCGACCCAGTGACAGGCATCGGATTCATCCCATACGGCAACAGTTTCGTCAGGAGGTCAGGCCGGCCAAGCGCAAGGCCGCACCGCAAACCCGCCATTCCGTAGACCTTTGAGAAGGTGCGCAGCACGATGATGTCTTTGCCGGCGGCGACCTGATCGAGCACATCCTCGGAGTCGGAGAGATGGATGTACGCCTCGTCGACCAGCAGCACCGAGCCTTTCGGCTTGTTGTCGAGCGCCCAGAGAATGTCCTGCTTTCCGGTGACGGTGCCGGTCGGGTTGTTCGGATTACATATGTAGAGGACGCCCGCGTTGCGATCGGCGGCGACCATCGCCTTCACATCGTGCGCATAGGCGGAGCTCAAAGGAACGGTGTGGATCTTGGCACCCGCAGCCTCGGCCGCTCGCATGGGAGCCTCATAGGACGGATCAGCGATAACGAGGCTGCGCTCGGGAGAGGTGAACGCCAGCACTGTGTAGTGCAGCGGTTCGGAAGACCCGGCATAGACGGCGATGTGGTCCTCGGGCAACTTGTGTTGCGAGGCAAAGGTTTTGGTGAGCTTGCCGGTTTCATCGTAGAGGTCGTAGCGGCCGCCGGTCGGAACAAGCTTAGCGATGACCTCACGTGCGGCATCGCAAGGACCGAGCGGATTTTCATTCGCATTGATCAGGACGGCGTCGGGTGGCGGAATCACCCAGGCGGACGCTCTCCGGTGATTCGGTGCCGGCTTAGCACTGGCCTGCTGCGCTGCGCGCGCAAAATGTGCCTCAGTGAAGATCGGTGCAGCGGCCGCGAGCGCGGCGTACTGGAGAAAGCTGCGGCGGCTGGTCGTCGAGGTTCCAGGCTGCTCGGAGTGCTGTCCCATGAGAAGCTCCTCTCTTGCTTTATCTGCTGAACGGATGGTCGGCGGGGCCAGAATGGATTGTCAGAGGGAAAATCGTGAATAGACTGTATCGCAAAATCGCTTTGCCCGCACAGATTTTGCATGCGCAGCGCATTTTCCGGGTCCACCGCTCTCAATAAGAAGTGCCGCCTTGAAGGCGGCACCCAACCTCTTTGGAATCAAATGCCGGTACGGCTCAGCGTGCTCGCTCCTCCGCCTCAGCCGCAGCTGCAGCGGCGTTCGCGGCGAAGTGGTGGCGGACATCCGCCCCGCTCACCCAGAAGATCACGTCCTCCGCGATGTTGGTCGCGTGATCGCCGACGCGCTCCAGGTTGCGCGAGATAACCAGCGCATTCAGCGCCTCGGAGGTTCGCTCCGGGTGCTCCTGGATCATCGCTCCCAGCGTGCGGAAGGCGTCGCGGTTCAGCTCGTCCACCTGGTCGTCGAGCAGCAAGACGGACTCTGCCATCTCTGTGTCGGCCTCGATGAACGACTGCAGCGCCTTGCGAATCATTGCGGTCGAAAGCTGCGCGAGCTTGGGGATATCGACCGGCAGGTCATGCGTGGAGGCGCCGAGGTCCTTCACGCGATTGGCAATGTTGACCGCCTGGTCGCCCACGCGCTCGAGGTCAGCGTTGATGCGGATCACAGCGAGGATAAAGCGCAGATCGACGGCCATGGGCTGTTCCATCGCCAGCAGATCGAGCGCGAGTTGATCGATCTCGTGCTCCATGCGGTTGATCGCCGGCTCCGAGAGCGAGACCAACTCGCAGAGATCCATGTCGCGTGAGGAGTACGCCTCGGTGGCACGCTGAATCGCCTGCTCCACGAGGCCGGCCATCACGAGCAGACGCTCCTTCAACTCATCAAGCTTCTGTTGGAATTTAATGCGCATCAGCCAAACCTCCCCGTGATGTAGTCCTCCGTCCGTTTGTCGGAAGGGTTGGTGAAGAGCTTGTCAGTCGCGTCGAACTCGACCAGCCGGCCGGTCAGGAAGAAGCCGGTGCGTTCGGCCACGCGCGCGGCCTGCTGCATATTGTGCGTCACGATGACGATGGTGTACTGGCTCTTCAGCTCAAAGATCAAGTCTTCGATTTTAGCAGTCGAAACCGGGTCGAGCGCGCTGGCCGGCTCGTCCATCAGCAGCACCTCGGGATCCACGGCCAGAGCGCGGGCAATGCACAAGCGCTGCTGCTGTCCGCCGGAGAGGCTTGCGCCGGACTTCTTCTTCAGGTCGTCCTTGACCTCATCCCAGAGCGCGGACTGCTTCAGTGAGCGCTCGACGACCTCGTCCAGCACGCGCCGCTTGCGATAGCCGTTCAGCTTCAGTCCGCTGGCGACGTTGTCGTAGATCGTCATCGACGGAAACGGGTTCGGCCGCTGAAAGACCATGCCCACGCGACGCCGGATCTCGACCGGCGAGGCATCGTGGTAGATATCGACGCCGCCCATCTGCACGGAGCCCTCCGCGCGCCCGATCGGATTCGTCTCATGCATGCGGTTGAGGCAGCGCACGAACGTCGACTTCCCGCAGCCCGAAGGCCCGATCAGCGCGGTGCACTGGTTCGCCCGGATGTGCAGGGTCACATCCTTGAGCGTGTGCACCTGCCCGTACCAGGCGTTTAGATTTTCGACGCGAATGTCGACACCCACCCTAATATCCTCCCTTGATCGAGCCGCGATTCGCGTACAAACGCACCAACGTCACCGAAACCATGATCAGAATGATCAGCACCAGCGCTCCAGCCCACGCCAGCCGGTGCCACTCGTCATACGGCGACAGCGCATACACATAGATCTGTAGCGGCAGCGCGGCCATTGGCTGCGTCAGCCTGAAGTTCCAGAAGTTATTGCCGAAGGCCGTGAACAGCAGCGGCGCAGTCTCCCCGGCGACGCGCGCGAAGGCCAGCATGCAGCCCGTGATAATGCCCGGCATAGCAGTGCGCAGGCTGATCGACAGAATCGTGCGCCACCTCGGGATTCCGAGGCCAAACGCGGCCTCGCGCAGCATGTGCGGAACGGTGGCCAGCATCTCCTCGGTGGTGCGCGTGATCGTGGGCACCATCATGATGGCGAGCGCGACGCCTCCGGCCAGCGCCGAAAATTTGTAGTGCACCACGATGAGCCCATAGGCTGCGATGCCCATCACGATCGATGGAACACCGTTCAGCACATCAGCGGTGAAGCGAATCAGATTGGCAAGCAGCCCATTCCGCCCGTACTCGGCGAGATACACCCCACCGGCGATTCCAAGGGGAATGCCCATCACGCTGGCGATTGCAAGAATGATGCCCGAACCCACGATCGAGTTCGCCATGCCACCGCCCGACTCGCCCACGGGCGCAGGAATCTTCGTAAAAAAGTCGAGGTTGAGCGAACTCGCTCCCTTGTAGACCAGGTAGGCGAGGATGGCGACCAGGGGAACCAGCACGATGACGGTGCTCAGTACCGACAGTCCTGTGACGAACGCATTGGTCAGGGAGCGCCGCGTCCGGACGATGCGCTCCATCTGCTTGGACCGTTCTGGAAGTGCGGTGCTCATACCGTCCTCGTTGATCCGTTCCGTGTCACGGCCCACACCAGAATCCGCGCGATTGCGTTCACCACGATCGTCACCAGGAAGAGTGCCAGACCGATCTCGATCAGCGCGCTGACATAGAGATCGCCGGTGGCCTCCGTGAACTCGTTGGCAATGACGCTGGCCAGCGTATAGGCCGGGTTCAGCAGGTTCTTGAGAATATCCGGATGGTTGCCGATGACCATGGTGACGGCGATCGTCTCACCCAAAGCGCGGCCAAGCCCAAGGATGATGGCGCCGACGATTCCGATCCTGGCGTTGCGCAGAACAGCCATACGCAGCATCTCCCACCGCGTGGCGCCCAGAGCGAGCGCTGCCTCGCGCTGATGGATCGGCACCGCGCGCATGACGTCACGGCTGATGGAGCAGATGATGGGAAAGATCATGATGGCGACGACGACGCCCGCGGTAAACATGCTGACGCCGTAGTTCGGCTCGGTAAAGAAGCCCGTCCAGCCCAGCCACTTGATGAGTACCGGGCCGACCTGGTCGCGCACGATGGGGACCAGCACCACAAGGCCCCAGAGCCCATAGACCACGCTCGGGATAGCTGCGAGGAGCTCCGTCAGGAAAGAGATGGGACCGCGCAGGGCTGGAGGGCAGATATCCAGCACAAAAATAGCCACGGCAAGCGCCAGCGGGACTGCTATCAGAAGCGCAAGAAACGAGGACACCAGCGTGCCGTAGATGAACGGAAACGCGCCGAAGCTGCCGTTGACCGGATCCCAGTTGGAGGTCCAGAAGAACTTCCATCCAAAGGCGTGGATCGAAAGCTGGGAGTCGTGGATCAGTACCCAGAGAATAAGCGCGACAATGACGAAGATGCTAAGCGAGGCGGCGAGCATCAGGCCGCCGAAGCTTCCGTCCGCCAGCCGCCCATCGCTACGCAGACGCAGAAACTGCCGGATCTCCGAGGTCGGAGGAGTCTCCGGTGCCGGCGGATTCTCAGGCGTCCGCCCCGCCGACGGAAGCGGCGGCGCTCGGAAGGGTGACTTGATTGGGTCGGATCATAGTGCGCGCAGTTATGAGCGTAGGGAGGAACTGTGAAAGGACGGTAAAAAGGTCCAGCAGAAAAGCCGCCGGAATCGAATCGATCCGGCGGCTTTTGTGTGGGTTAGTGGATCTGACCGATGGTGACCCGAACCTTGTCCGCAACTGCCTTCGGCAGCGGAGCATAGTCTCAGGCCTTCCGCCTCCGATTCGCCGTGATCGAGCATCCAGTTCAGGAACTCGACCATGACCTTGCCCTTGGCAGGGTCGGCCCAATGCGTGGGAATCAGCAGCCAGGTAAAGGAGGAGATGGGGTAGGCATCCGCGCCGGGAGCGTTGGTTATCGAGACACGGTAGTCAGCGGGCATGTTCTTCGCCGCACCCGCTGCCGCTTCCGTCACGCCCGCCACCGAGGCCTTCACGTACTTGCCCGCCGCGTTGCGCACCAGGCCGAACGACATGTGGTTCTGCAACGCGTAGATAAGCTCCACGTAGCCAAAGGAGTACGGGCTGCTGCGCACCATTCCGGCAACGCCCTCGTTGCCCTTCTGGCCGATACCGATGGGCCACTTCACCGAGGTGCCCTTACCGATCTCCTGCTGGAACTGCCGGCACGACCTTCGAGAGGAAGTCGGTCCAGATATAGTTCGTGCCCGACCCATCCGAACGATACACCGGAAGAATCTTGTGGTCCGGCAGCTTCACGCCCGGATTGTCATGAGCGATGTTCCCGTCGTTCCAGTTCGTGATCTTGCCGAGGTAGATGCCCGCGATGACCTCCGGTGCAAGATGCAGCTCCTGGCTCACGCCAGGCAGGTTGTAGACCGGCACAACCGCGCCAAGCACCGTGGGGATGTGGAACAGAACCACACCCTTGGCCTTCGCGTCCGCGAGCTGCTGATCGGTCATCGGACCGTCCGACGCGCCAAAGTCTACCGACTTCTCGGAGACCTGCCGGATACCGGCACCCGAGCCCACCGACTGATAGTTGATGTGCACGTTCGGATGCTGCTGCGCGTACTCGCTGAACCAGCGCGAGTAGATCGGGTTTGGGAAGCTGGCGCCCGCACCATTCAGGTTCTGCGCCCATGCACCTGTCGCCAGTAACGCAATCGCGGTAGCAGTTAGAAATCTCAGTTTCACTTTTGAATCCTCCGAGTTGGGCGGCGCTTGCTTGCGTCGCATCGAGTTCAAAACTTTGCCGTTTATCTAGGACGCCGTCGCGCGGCGAGGGTCAACCCTCGCCGCGCGATGCCGGTTTCTAGGGGATGTAGTAACGCATCTGGAAGTGCAGCATTGAGTCGCTGGTCTGAGGCGCCGCGGGCGTCGTCGAGCTTCCGACTCCCGACCACAGTCCACGCTTCAGATAGCTGTAGGTCGCCGAGTACTGCAGCTTGCCCCACTTCGGATCGTTGACCGGGCGCCACTGGAAGCCGAACATCGGCTCCTGGATGTAGCGAGTGGGCTCGGCGCAACCGGATGCAGACAGGGAGCCGGTGAAGCCGGCGTTGCCGATTGAGCCGGACGGAGGCAACGGTGCGTTGTCGCATCCTACGTCACTCAGGTTCCGCGGGCCGTAGCCTATGAGAGAACCCACTGGGCTGGTGTAGACGGTGCGCTGCGCGTACTCGCCGCCGTAGTAGGCAAAGATGTCGAAGTTCTTGCCCTCGTGCGTCTCGATGCTGAAGAGGCCGTGGTAGTTGCGAATCGGCTCGAGCGTCTCATCCGGCCGAAGCGTAGCGTCAGCCAGCTGCGACGAGCCGTAGCGGCCCACGCCAGTTCCGTCCATCGTCTGGAAGGCGATTTCGGCGTACTTGCCGAGATAAGCACGGACGCTGCCAAAGATACCGCCGGCGGTCGCCGTGTGCTGCGCATACGTCTGCGTGTAGGTGAACGTCGGCGCCGAAGCCGTACCGCCCCAGGTCACCGGGTAGTAGTAATCGCGCAGCCAGCGGCCGATGCCACCGATCTCAGCATGGAACTTCGGCGCATCGTAGGCGAACTTCACGATCAGGTCCGGCGCTGTGTTGTTCGCGTACGCGGTGATGTTGGTGGTTACGGCCGACACGGAGGTCACGCACGTCGAGGTAGAGGTGGGCGTGGAGCATGTGGTCGTGGTCGTCGTCGTACTGGCTGCCGACGCCGCTGCGTTGTACAGACCGCCGTTCTGACCGAGGCCGCCGAAGAAGTACTGGGTTGGAATTGTGCCGGCGGCGGTGAAGTTTGTGATCTGCGCCTGCTCGAGCGAAAGGGCGCCCGTGAAGCCGTGGGTCTCGTCCTTGCCCCAGTGCTGCTGGACGCGAATGGTCGGCTGGCGGGTCCAGCTGTAGCCCACGAGGTACTGCGGATCGATCGTCTGCGGCAGAATCTCCGTGCGAACATCTGTTCCGCGACGATTCTCCGTCACCAGCGACCAGGTCTGGCCGCCCGTCACCGCCAAGCCGCTCTGGAATGCCGCCTTCCCCCAGATCTGGCGCACGCGCAGTACGTAACTGTTCGACTGGTTATTGTTCGAGCTGGTGCCCGTGCCGAGGAAGTCCGTTTCGGCGTAGCCAGTCAACTTCACATTGTTCGGATGCGCCTCAAACAGCGCTCCCAGACGGCTCTGGCGTGCGCTGAAGTTCAGCTCGCTCGCCGGATACTCATTCGCGCTGGGGAACGGAATGCTGTTGAACGGCGTGTTGATGTCCGAGTTCACCGTGTGCTGGCGCCACACACCTTCAAAGGCGAAGAAGGCTACCGGAGTGATGTTCAAGCCCTTGTAGTGAATTGCCAGCGGATTCTCAATCTCGGCTTTGAGAGCTGATTGATTAGAAACGACGGTTTCCTGCAGTCCGGCGTTCGCCGTCTTCATGTCCGCCACGCTGCTCTCGAGCGCCGACTGCTTGGTGCTGGTCTCCGTCGCGGCCTGCTGCGCCTGGTTGGCCGCCGTGGTCGCGGCCTCAGCCTGACTCTGCGCAGCGGCTGCCGCCTGCTGTGCCTGGCCGGCCGCCTGATCGTGCGTCGAAAGCTGTGTCTTCAGCGCATCAATCTCGTCCTGCTGTGCCTTCAATTGCTCACGGAGTTCGCGCAGTTGAGTCTCTGTGGCGCTCTCTTTCTTGACCTTGGTCTTTTTTGTCGTCTGCTTGACTGTCTGGGTGGAAGTTTGAGCCGGGGCGTACCCCGAAACTAGTGTTGCGGCGAGCAACACTGTCCACAATCTGGCTGATCTCATGAATCCCCTCACGGGCATGGCTAAGGTACGCGCAGCACAGTGCAGTCCAGCGACAGAGCTGGCGCTTCCCTTGCTTTAGCTGTCCGTTCGATTTGATGCTCGCAAGCCGATGTAAACGCGGGGGAAATGGAATGTAAACGCCGTGTAAAAAACTAGGATATTCCGAGATTTATCTTCGCGATCTTGCGAGCCACGGCCTGATCCGCCCCGTCTATCTCTACTTCACCATGGGCAGGGATGTGGTCTCCGGCTGCGCCGCCGCGGCCCCGCTGATCTGAGTCGGCAATGTGAAATAGAAGCTGCTGCCGTGCCCGAGTTCGCTCTCCACCCAGATCCTCCCGCGCTGAGACTCGACGAGGTGCTTGGCAATCGCCAGCCCCAGCCCGGTCCCGCCCGACTCCCGCGATCTCGCCTTGTCGACCCGGTAAAACCGCTCGAACAGCCGGCCCAGGTGTTCCCACGCGATGCCGTTGCCGAAGTCCCGCACCCGGAACCGAACCTCCTGCGCGTAGGCGGGAATCCGTTCCGCCGTCAGCTGCACCCGCGCACCGTTAGCCCCTCGGCCGTAGTTCAGCGCGTTTTCGATCAGGTTGCTGAGAATCTGCACCACCGCATCCGCGTCGGCGATCACCTCGCCATCCGCCGTCACACTGACCTCGAGCGTCCCGCCCTTCTCCTTGACCACTCCGGCAACCAACGCCTCGGCCTCGTGGATCAGCGCCTCCACGGCCACCGGCCTCGGCTCCAGCTTCTGCTCGCCCGATTCCACGCGCGCCAGCGCCAGCAGATCGTCGGTGAGCCGCGCCATCCGCCGCGCGCTCTTCAGAATTGCCAGCAGGAACTCGTGCTCGGTGGCCGCAGGCAGGGGTGCGCCTTCGCTCTCGAGCAGCATCTCCACATAACCCTGGATGCTCGTCAGCGGGGTGCGCAGCTCATGCGAGACATTCGCCACGAACTCTGTCTGCGTCCGCTCCACCTGCTCGATGCGCGTCACATCGCGCAGTACGACCACCGCGCCGCCCTCCGGCATCGGCGACGCGCTCACTGCAAACGCTCTGCCCGGCGCCAGCGAAACCGGCTTCCGCTCCGAGTATTGCCTCGTCTCGAGCGCCTCGTGCACGCAATGCAGAACCTCCGGCGCGCGAATTGTCTGCACCAGCGAGTAGCCCGCGCGCACCGATCCGAACGAGTCCACCACCAGCCGCTGCATCGCCTTGTTCGCCCAGATGATGCGTCCTGCAGCATCAATCGACGTGACCGCATCCTGCATCGAGTCCAGCAGCGCCTCCAGCTTTTCGCGCCGCTCGGCGCTCACCGCGAAGCTGCGCTGCAGCTCATCATTCGCGGAACGGATCGTCACCGCCAGCCGGTCGTGCTCGGCGAACTCCGGCTGCAGTTGGATCTCGCGCCCCTCACCCAGCGCCAAAACCGCCGCCTCCAGCGCGGCTTCGTCCTGCCGGCACAGCCGTACGATGCTCGAGGCCAGAAGGAACGAGACCGTCAGTCCTGCGAGGAGCCCGACCCACAGATCGCGCGTCAGCAACAGCGCAACGCACAGAAGGACGCATGCGACAGCGGCTCGAACGAGGATCTGAAGGAAGAGGCTGCGTTTCATTTGGATCCCTGGCTGAGGCTCCTCTCTAAACTCCGCGAAGGCGTTCTCTACCATTAAATGCTCTCGACGAATCTCACGTAAACGACAGAATGGGAGTGCCTGCCCAGACACTCCAGAACAGTGTCCGCGGCGCGACAGAGCGCCGCCGCACAACCCACGCCGATTTGCCATCCCTGCCGCCGCTGCGGCATAGTGTGGCCCGGTGGAGATCGCATGAACAAACTCTATCCCAGCGCCGAAGAGGCGCTCGCCGGACTCGCTCGCGACGGCATGCTCGTCGCCGTCGGCGGCTTCGGCCTCTGTGGAATCCCCGAGGCCCTCATCTTTGCTCTCCGGGCCACCGGCGTGCGCAACCTTACCGTTGCCAGCAACAACGCTGGTGTCGATGGCTGGGGCCTCGGCCTCCTGCTCGAGTCCCGCCAGATACGCAAGATGATCTCCAGCTACGTCGGTGAGAACGCCGAGTTCGAACGGCAGTTCCTCGCCGGCGAAGTCGAGGTCGAGTTCGCCCCGCAGGGCACGCTTGCCGAACGCATGCGCGCCGGCGGCGCGGGCATCCCCGGCTTCTACACCCGCACCGGCGTCGGCACCGACGTCGCGCAGGGCAAAGAGGTGCGCGAGTTCGACGGCCATCAATATCTGCTCGAGCGCGCCATCAACGCCGACCTCGCACTCGTGAAGGCCTGGAAGGCCGACACGCAGGGCAATCTCATCTACCGCCGCACCGCGCGCAACTTCAACCCCAACGCCGCCACCTGCGGCCGCATCACGGTCGCCGAGGCCGAGATCATCGTCGAGCCCGGCGAGCTCGACCCCGACGAGATTCACACGCCCGGAATCTTCGTGCAGCGCCTCGTCCACAATCCACATCCCGAGAAGCGAATCGAGCGCCGGACGACGAGGGAGAAGTAACGATGTCCTGGACCAGACAGCAGATGGCCGAGCGCGCCGCCCGCGAACTGCAGGACGGCTTCTATGTGAACCTCGGCATCGGCATGCCCACTCTCTGCGCGGGCTGCATCCCCGCCGGCATGACGGTCGTCTTCCAGTCCGAGAACGGCCTGCTCGGCATGGGCCCTTACCCGCTCGACTCCGAGGTCGACCCCGACCTCATCAACGCCGGCAAGGAGACCGTCACCTTCCTGCCCGGCGCCGCGACCTTCTCCTCCGCAGACTCCTTCGCCATGATCCGCGGCGGCCACATCGATCTCGCCATCCTCGGCGCCATGCAGGTCTCCGAGCGCGGCGACCTCGCCAACTGGATGATCCCCGGCAAGCGCGTGAAGGGCATGGGCGGAGCGATGGACCTCGTCAACGGCGTCCGCCGCGTCGTCGTGCTGATGGAGCACACCGCGCCCGACGGCAGTCCCAAGCTGCTGCCCGCCTGCACGCTCCCGCTCACCGGCACACAGGTCGTCCATCGTGTCATCACCGACCTCGGCGTCCTCGACGTCACACCCGGCGGCTTCGTCTGCGTCGAGCTCGCCCCCGAGGTCACCTTCGATCAACTCGCCGCAAAGACCGGCGCGCCAGTCCGTCTCAGCGCATGATCTCTAGGCAAGCGGTGGATACACGACGCCCGTCAGCTGCTCGCTGACTGTCCACAGCCTGCGCCCCGCCTGCTCATCCAGCGCCTGCGGCCGCGGCTGAACCACCTTCGGATGGCCACCCGTCTCGCCGAATCCATCCGGCCCGATGTACTCTCCGCCCTGCACCTCAGGCGCAGTCGCCGCATAGAGCGTCGGCAATGCGCCCATCTCATCGTTCTGGAACAGAAAACGGCCAAACAGTCGCATAAACCGGCTCTTGAAGTCGCTTCCTGGCCCGGCGATATTCGTCACGGAGATGCCCGGGATGCACCGCCACACTCATCAGCTTGCTGTGCGCCTCGCGCGCCCTGCGGTCCAGCTCGCGCGCAAACAAAATGTTCGCCAGCTTCGACATGTTGTACGCTCCCCACGGCGAGTAGCTCTTCTCGCCTTGCAGGTTGTCCCACTCCATCTTGCCGTTGCGGTGCGCCAGCGAGGCCACCGTGACCACCCTCGGCGCTGGCGCCTTCAGCAGCGCGGGCATCAGAAGACCCGTCAGCGCAAAGTGCCCGAGGTGGTTCGTGCCGAACTGCCGCTCGAAGCCGTCCACGGTCTGCTCGCGCTTCGGCAGAGCCATCACTCCGGCATTGTTCACCAGCACATCCAGCTTGGCTCCGCTCGCGACGAACTCCCCTGCAAATCCCCGGATCGAGGCCAGCGACGCCATGTCCAGCGGCACGATCGCCACCTGCGCCTGCGGTATCTCTGCCACGATCCGCGTGCGCGCCGCCTCACCCTTCGCCGTGTCGCGCACTCCCAGCAACACCTGGGCGCCATGCCGGGCCAGCTCTCGCGCGGCTTGAAAGCCAACTCCGCTGTTCGCTCCCGTCACCAGGACCGTCTTGCCCGCCTGCGGCGCCATCGCCGCGGCTGTCCATCCTTGCTTCGCCATCTTTCTGCCTCTTTGGACTCGGTGAGCCCTCGGCTCCAATCCTATCAACCGGATTTCGAGCCCTGGCCGCGTCCTACGGGACACCTTCTTCGTCAGAATCTCTATCCAACATCCAGGATGTTCTCGGAAGACGTATCCCGCCTGTAACCTGTAAAATGAGGCTTTGCATCGTGGGTTACAATCGGACGGCAAGGCCACTAAGCTGGAGGCTCACCAGGCGCGCCCTTGGCGACGCGAAAGAGCGAGATTGTTCGAAGGGGAAGGTTCTCTCATGAAACTTAGCGCACGGATCTTTGCAGGCATTGCGCTGCTTGTTGTGCTCGGAAGTACCGTTGGCTGTACCAAGCTGCGGGCGCGCGATCAACTTGTCAAAGGCGTGCAGGCGTTCAAGGCGGGCCACTACGAGGAAGCGGTCGGTCACTTCCAGAACTCGATTGCTCTGGATCCCAACTACGAGTCGGCGAAGCTTTACCTCGCCACCGCGTACAGCTATCAGGTAGTGCCGAACCTCGACACCCCTGAGAACCTGGCCACCGCAAAGAAGGCCATGGACGGCTTTAACGAGGTCCTCGCCAAGAACCCCAACGACCTGGACGCGCTCAAGCAGATCGCCTCCATTCAGCGCAACATCAAGCACTTCGATGAAGCCAAGGCGACCGAGCAGAAGATTATCTCGCTCGACCCCAAGGATGCTGAGGCCAACTACACCATCGGCGTTATCGACTGGACGCAGGCCTACAAGAACGCCGTGCAGATCCTCGGCGAGCAGGGCTTGCAGGACGACGGCAATGGCAACGTGAAAATGAACAAGGCTACGTGCGCCAAGCTTAAGGCTGTCAATCAGCCCCTCGTCGACGAAGCGATGAAGTATCTCAATCGAGCCGTCGAAATCAACCCCAATTACGACGACGCCATGCAGTACCTGAACCTCACCTACCGCCGCAAGGCCGACCTCGAGTGCCCGAACGATGCCGCCCGCAAGGACGACCTCGCGCAGGCTGACCAGTGGGTCCAGAAGGCCATCGGCGCCCGCAAGGCGAACGAAGCCGCCAAGGAGAAGAAGGCAGCAGGCGGCGTCGTCATGGAGCAGGGCAAGTAAGCCTCTCCGTCACCCTAACCTCGAAGGCCTCCCACCCGGGAGGCCTTCTTCCTGCTCCTTACAGCCGCGCCACACTCTCCGCCGGCAAGCTCTCCCATCCAACCCCGCTCACGATCGCCTGCAGAATCTCCAGCCCGTCCACCACCCGCGGCCCCGGCCGCGAGAAGTACGCCGACCCATCGACCGCATAGACGCGCCGCTCCCGCACCGCTGGCAACTCGCGCCACTCCGCCGGAAATCCCGCTTCCATCTCACGAAACTGCGCCACCGTATCCGCCAGGTGATACCCGCACGGCATCACCACGACAATATCGGGCTGCGAAGCCGCAACCTGCTCCCAGGTGACGCGAACGCTCTTCTCTGCCGGTGTGGCCAACACAGCCTCCCCGCCTGCGATCTCCACCATCTCCGGCACCCAGTGCCCGCCCTGAAACAGCGGCTCAAGCCACTCCAGGCACAGCACCCTCGGCCTCCTCACGTCCCCCACGACGCTCTGTCGCACGCGCTCCACACCCGCCCTGAGTCCTTCCGCTAGGCGCCGTGCCCCTTCGGCATGCCCTGTCGCCTCTCCCAAGTATCTCGATCTCGCGAAAGATGCCCTCCAGACTGCTCGCATTCAACGAGACGACCCGCGGCCTCGACGGCAACCGGCTCAGATCCCGCGCCAGGGTCGGGCTGTCGATCGCGCATACATGGCACAGGTCCTGCAACACGATCAGCTCCGGCGCCAGCCGCTCCAGCATCTCGAAGTCCGCAAAGTACAGGCTCTTGCCCTCAGCCCCCGTTGCACTCACCAGCGCGTCAATCTCCGCAGGACTCAACCCCTCCGGCATATGCGATGACACGACCCGCGGCCGCTCCAGCGCCTCCGCCGGATAGTCGCACTCAAACGTGACCCCGACAACGTCCTCGCCCGCGCCCATCGCAAACAGCATCTCCGTCGCCGACGGCAGCAGCGAACACACCCTCATTCCCTCACCCTATCGCAGCCCTCTCTACCGCGCAGGCCACGCCCACTTCGGCTTATTGAACAGCGTCGCTCCCTCCAGCGTCGTCTCGCCCAGCTCCTTCACCAGATGAAGCCGCATACACACCGGCGTCGCGGTCAGCACCTCAATGAGCTGCGGCGCATGCGACACCACAATGATCTGCGTCTGCTCCGCGGCCGCAAGAATCAGCCGCGCCAACGCCGGCAGCAGATCCGGATGCAGGCTCGTCTCCGGCTCGTTCAGCACCATCAGCTGCGGCGGTCGCGGTGACAACAGCGCCGCCGCCCACAGCAGATACCGCAACGTCCCATCCGACAACTCAGACGCCGCCAGGGGCCGCAACAGCCCATGCTGCTGCAGCCGCAGCTCAAACCTTCCGGTGTCCCCCTCGACATACAAACGACTGCCCGGAAACGCATCTTCAATCGTCGTCGCCAGCGCCTTGTCGTCCCGCAACTCGACGATCGTCTGCAACGCCGCCGCCAGGTTGCTCCCATCATGGTGCAGCACCGGTGAGAACGTGCCGATCTGCGCCAACCTCGCCGGCGAAGCTGCATCCGTGCGAAAGCTGTCATAGAAGCGCCATCCCCGCACCGTCTCGCGAACCTGCACCATCTCCGGCGCCCGCTGCGGGTCCGCGATAGTCGCGAGCATGCTGTCCGTGTCGTTCAAATGCTGCGTCAGCATCACCGGCTCTTCATCCTTCGTCGTCGAAAGCCATACGAAGTTGTTCCTGCGATCCACCAGCGCCGCGGCCTTGCGATAGAACGGCCCATGCCACACGCACTCACGTTTGATGTGCGGGTCGAGCGCAAACAGCGTCGACATCAGAAGGCTGTGGATACCCCAGATCGATGCTGTAGCTGTATCCGTCTGCCCCAAACCCAAGCTTCAAACTCGCCACGCCACGCTTCGCCAGCGGCTCGACCTCGTGCACTCCCTGCCGCACGCTGCGTGCAATCGTCTTCGGACCCGCCCAGAACGTCGCGGGCAGTCCACCCTCCGCCGCTAGCGACGCCACCACGGCGTTCTGCGCTGCATCGGCCAGCAGCCGCAGCGACCGGTACACACTCGACTTCCCGCTACCGTTCGCACCCGTGATCAGGCTCAGCTGCCCGAGAGGCAACACTAGATCCCGCAGCGACCGATAGCCCTGCACCGCGACCGTGCGAATCATGCAACACAGCCTATCCTGACCTGCGCCTCAAATCGCAGGCGCTGTCGTCACCACTGCTCTATAAACTGCTGTCACGGATGCACCTGCCGCATCTTTGAAAGAAGAACCATCATGCGTCCTCAGCCCCTCATCGCCGTCACTGACCTCGAAACCAGCAGCCGCTGGTATCAGCGCCTCCTCGGGCTGCGCAGCGACCACGGCGGCCCGCACTACGAGCGTCTCAGCTTCAACAACCAGCTCATCCTGCAACCCCACAGCTTCGAGGCCGAGCACCACCACGGCCCCATCGCCAATCGCGACGACAAACCCTATGGCAACGGTCTCCTGCTCTGGTTCGAGGTCGACGACTTCGACGCCGTCGTCCAGCGCGCCGACGAGATGGCCGTCGAGATGGTTATGCCTCGTCACCGCAACCCTCCCGATGGCGACGGCGGCCCGAACCACTGGGAGTGCTGGATGCGCGACCCCGACGGCTACCTGGTCGTCGTGGCCAGTCGCGACGGCACCGCCAGCGGCAATTGGCGCCCATGAGTGCAGCTACCCTCCCGCTCCATCGCTACCCGTTCGGCCCTGAAGCGCAAACCGCTCCCGCACAACATACCTCGACCCACCTGGCGAGAGCTGGCTCTCATACAGCAGAAACTCAGCGGCTTCCCATCGCGCATTCAACTTCTGCTGCTCTGCCGAGCGCCGCAGCCGAGCAATCGTCTTCCCTCCATCTTTATTTCGAGCGCGCGCGAGTGTGATATGCGCACGGTACGGCCGCTCCTCCATCTCGAGCCCAACCCGTTGCACCGCAGCCGCCACAGCCTCATACAACCGCAGCAGCCCGGTCGAAACCTCCACCTCCGCATGCAGGATCCCGGCACGCTCAAAGACCCCCAGCCGCTCCATCCGTAGCGTCAGCGCGGACTGCCGCACCTCGCTTAGCTCCCGCACCAGCCTCGCGCGCGCCTCGTCATCCACCTCGCCCAGGAACACCAGCGTCACATGCCACTGGTCGGGCGTCGACCACCGCAGCCCATCGTCCTTCGCGCGCATGCGAAGCGTAAGCCGCTCCAGCGTCTCCTTCACCGCCTCATCGACTGCCAGCCCCACAAACAGACGCATGCGTTCAGCCTACGCGCGCCTGCACGCGCGGCACACCCTCCCGTCACAGCCTTCCCAGCCCGATCGTCGCCGCTCCCGCAGCCTTCGCCGCTCCCACCGCGGCCGCCACCTCGCGATAGCTCACCTGCGGACTCGCGCTCACATAAACACTGCGCTCCGCCCGCACACGCAGGCTCGCCAGCAGCGCCTCACCCAACTGCGCGCGACCCACAGCGCGTCCCTCCACCTCATAAGTAATCTCGCCTCCCTTCGCTGCGTCCTCGCCCAGCACGCGCAAACTCACTGGCCCGAGCATCGGCGCCGCGGTCTTGGAATCCTGCGGCACACGGCTGTCGAGCCCCCGCGGCGTCACCGGCACGATGACCATGAAAATAATCAGCAGCACCAACAACACATCGATCAGCGGCGTAACGTTGATCTCCGGCCGCTGCGTAGAGTTCGAGACAGAAGAATCCATGACGGCACCTCACAATCGAAATGAGGAGCGCGGCGAGCACTCATTCGTCTGCAGCGTTCGAGAAGCTCTGCAGCTCAGCGAGAGCTGCATTCTGCAAGCCGATTGCCGGCCTTCAGTTACATCCTTAGACACCTGCGCGGCCAGACATGTTCCAGCACACGCAGCAAGGGCCACTCTCGTCTTGAGAATGGCCCTTCCTGGGATTCAAATCGCGTGCTACGGCTGCACGGTTTAGTGTCCCGCTTCCACCTGCGGCGTGATGATACCGATGTTGGTTACGTCCGCCTGGTGACCGAATCCGATCACCTGAGCGATGGTCCCGAAGTCCAGGTCCTTATCGCCCCTCACGAACATCACCTTCTCGCTGCGCTGCGCAAAGATCTTCGTCAGCTCCGGCGCAAGATCCGCCCGTGCAAACGTCTGGTCGTTGATCTTGTACTGCGGCAGTGCCGCGCCATTCGACTGCACCTGGACCACAATCGTGCGATCGTTCGGCTGGTCTTGCTGCGGATTCTTCGGCGGCTGCGGAACCAGCGCCTCAAGCCCGCGCGGCGTTACCGGCACGATCACCATGAAGATGATCAGCAGCACGAGCAACACGTCGATCAGCGGCGTCACGTTGATATCAGAGGAGAGCCCGCCCGGACCTCCTGAACTCATTGCCATAATGAAATCCTCTCTTGCGAGTGTGGCCAGAGCCACACCAGCCGCTACGACTGTGCCTGGTTGTCGGTGAGCAGGTTCAGCTGGCTCACGCCGCCAACGCGCAGCGCGTCGATCGTGTCCATCACCTTGCCGTAGTTCGCACGCTCATCCGCGCGCAGATACACCGACTTGTCCGCCGACGGATCCGTCTTCTTCGCCTCGAGATCGGCCACCTTCTGGCCCAGATCGCTCAACGACACCTGATCGCCGCCCAGGAACACATGCCCGTCACGAGTGATCGCCACCGTGATGGCGTCCTCCTTGTTGGCGTTGTCCATGATCGTCGCCGCCGAAACCACCGGCAGGGTCACGTTCACCTTGTTGTTCAACATCGGGGTGATGACCATGAAGATGATCAGGAGCACCAGCATCACGTCCACCATCGGCGTGACATTGATGTTCGAGTTAACCTTCTTGCCCTCTTCCCGCTTCGAGATTGCCATAGCTCTTACTCCCGCCGGCCATTTCCTATCCGGCTGCCTAGCTATTCTGCGAGCCCTAAATTCGTGCCCCGGCTGCTTCGCGGGCAGCCGGAGCCACTATCGTGATCTCGCAGATGAGGTTCACCTCAGGGCGCCTCTTCAGCGCCCCGCCGGCTTAGCGGTGCGACTGCTTGATGAAGTAGTCCACCAGCTCCGACGAGCTGTTGTCCATCTCCACGTCAAACGCCTCGACCTTATTGGTGAAGTAGTTGAAGCACATAACGGCCGGGATAGCCACGAGCAGACCGAACGCGGTCGTCACCAGGGCCTCCGAAATACCGCCGGCCACAGCGCCGATACCAGAGGTCTTCTGCGTCGCGATCTGCTGGAAGGCGTTCAGAATGCCGACGACGGTGCCGAACAGCCCGATGAACGGTGCCGTCGATCCAATCGTCGCCAGACCACCAAGGCCCTTCTTCAGCTTCGCGTGAACGATCGCCTCGGAGCGCTCGAGAGCGCGCTTGGAGCTCTCAACCTGCTCTTCGGTGATCGCGCCGCCCGAACCGAACGAACGGAACTCGGTCAGACCGGCCGTGACAACTTCAGCGAGGTGCGACTTCTTCGAGCGGTCGGCAACCTTGATCGCCTCGTCCAGACGGCCTTCCTTCAGAGCGCCCGCAACGCGCGGAGCGAACTCGCGCGACTGCTTGCGTGCCGCCGAGAAGTACAGCGCACGGTCGATAATGACGGCCAGCGACCAGATCGACATGATGAACAGAATGATGACGACGCCCCTGGCCATGTTGCCCATGTTGCCCCACAGTTGCATGGGGCTGAAGCCAACCTGTGAACCAGAGTCTTGCAGGAACAGGGCGAGAGATGCGGGGGTGTGTGCGAGATGAGCGAGAATCACGGAATTCGTTCCTCCTGGGGAGTCATGCGGGATATCAGCATCGAGATCGCTCTCGGATGCATTGAAGCTTGAGAGAGGTCCGGAGGGGGCCCGGAGCTTAAGACTTTAAGTAAGACGCAAACAAGCGCCTACAGGGGAGGGTGAATAGCGGTGTCATTCATTCGACACCGCCTAAGTTACCGACCAGGCGGGTCAGAGGCAATGCCGCTCAGGTAGCACGACTGCCACCTGCGCGGCATCCCGCTAACCGCCATTGAGATTGAAGTTAACCGTAATGGTGGTGTCCACCTCGGTGGGATCACCATTCAGCAGATAGGGCCTGTACCTCCACTGACGTACCGCATCCGTCGCGGCGCCCACCAGCATCGGTGGTCCGCTGATAACGCTCAACTGCTGGATGCTGCCGTCCTTGGCAATAATTGCGTGCAGAACAACCGTTCCGCCCACGTGCGCCGCACGAGCGATCGGCGGATAAATCGGTGTCGTTTTCGTGATAATCTGGCCGGCCATCACACCGCCCGAGATACGGGTCGGTCCCTTGGGCTTCGGTGGCTCGACATTAATCTTCGGCCCGTTCCCAGCGCCTCCGGGCATGCCGCCCAGAATTCCGCCGGCAGATCCGCCCGCCATACCGCTCATGCCGGCAACACCGCCGGACGAGGGCGGTGGAGGCGCCTCTTCCTTGATCATCTTGATGTCCTTCGGAATCTTGGTCGGCGCGTGCAGGCCCTGGTCAATCTCCGAGACAATCTTGATCGGCTTCACGGCCGCAGGAGGCGGCGGCGGTGGAGGTGGAGGCGGCGGCGGGGGTGGTGCCGTCAGCGACGCTGTCAGTGAACCTCTGGGCAGCGCCTCGGGATAAAGGAGCGGTATGAGGATCATCGTCGCCAGAATGGCTCCGTTGATCGAAAAGGTCGCGATCATCCACCACTTGGACTTGGTCTTGATCCGTCCGCTGGATTCCATCAAAGAGTCTTCAAACATAAGCACCTCCTCCCACGCGGGAGAGCTAACAGCGTTAGACACCGCGGGCGTTCGAATTGTTCCCGAGTTGGACGGGGCCACAAAGAATGCTCAGACTGGCCGCCATCCTGTGCGTGGTGACGAAGAGAATAACAGGATTTTCACAACTGCGGCTACCCTCCACAGCCCTCTCATTCCAGCCCACGCTATCTCTTTGATCCCAAAGAAATCGCCCGGGATGCCGGCCTCAAAGAATTCCCCAAAAGACAACGGGCGCCGCAATTTTGCGACGCCCTTTGGCTATTCCTGGTCCTGCCTTACCGCCGCACTCCCTTGGCCGGGGGCAGCGTCGGCTTCCTGCTAACAGTCTTGCCGCTCTTGGCTCTCCAGTCCTGGTACGCCACCAGCATCGGCGCCGCCACCGCAATCGACGAGTACGTTCCGATCAGGATGCCGATCACCAGCGCGAACGAGAATCCATGCAGCACCTCGCCACCGAACAGATACAGGCTCAGCACCGTCAGGAACGTCAGCCCCGAGGTCAGCACCGTCCGGCTCAGCGTCTGGTTGATCGACCGGTTCACCACATCCGGCAGCTTCTCGCGCCGGTTCAGCGCCAGGTTCTCGCGGATACGGTCGAACACCACAATCGTGTCGTTCATCGAGTAACCGATCAGCGTCAGAATCGCCGCGATCACCGTCAGCGAGATCTCCTGGTTCGTCAGCGAGAACGCGCCCACCGTGATCAGTGTGTCGTGGAACACCGCCACCACCGCCGCCACGCCATAGATCAGCTCAAACCGGAACCACAGGTAAATCAACATGCCCGCCAGCGAGTAAATCGTCGCCAGCCACGCCTGGTGCTGCAGTTGCTTGCCCGCCGTCGGGCCGATGATGTCCACCTGCTGAATCGTGAAACCCGAGTCGTGATAGTTCGCCGTCAGCGCGTTCTCCACCTCGCTGCGTCCCTGGTCGTGCGCCGTATCCATCGCGGTGCTCAGCGGCAGCTTCACGATGACATCGTTGCCGCCGTGGCTCTGGCCCGCGATGCGCTGAATCGTCGCATCGTGAATCCCGGCCTTATCCATCGCCGCGCGAATGTGGTCCTCGTTCGGCGCCGAGTCAAAGCGTACCGTGATCTGCGTTCCGCCGCGAAAGTCCACGCTCAGCGGCAGCCCATGCCAGAACGCCATGCTCAGCACGCCGGCCACGGAAAAGATCAGCGAAAAGCCGAGGAAGTACCACTTCTTCCCCAGCCAGTCGATATTTACATCACGAAAAAATTCCACGTCGCCTATATCCTTCACGCGGCGGTCTGGCCGCAAATACTTCTCTTCTCGAATCTCTAAAACCTAAAATCTAACCTCTAACATCTGTTTTCAAATCGACAACACTGCCGCGCGCCCGCGCTTTTCCAGCAGCGCATCGAAGATCACGCGCGACACAAACACCGCGGTAAACAGGTTCGCCAGCAGACCGAAGGTCAGCGTCACCGCAAACCCCTTCACCGGCCCGGTGCCGAAGATAAACAGAATCGCCGCCGAAACAATCGTCGTAATGTGCGTATCCAGAATCGTCACCCACGCGTGCGCGAATCCATCGTGCACCGCAGCTGCCGAGGTCTTGCCCGCGCGCAACTCTTCGCGAATGCGCTCGAAGATCAGCACGTTCGAATCGACGCCCATACCGATCGTCAGAATCACACCCGCGATCCCCGGCAGCGTCAGCGTCGCATGGCTGTAGCCCATGAACCCCAGCAGGATCACCAGGTTCAGCAGCAGCGCAAGATCCGCATTGATGCCCGACTCCTTGTAGTAGATCAGCATGAAGATCATCACCGCAGCCATGCCCGCAATCGCGGCCACGACGCCCTGGTGAACGCTCTGCTTGCCCAGCGAAGGCCCAACTGTATTCGTATCAAGATAAGAGATCGACGCCGGCAGCGACCCCGTCCTCAGCATCAGGCTCAGGTCATTCGCCTGCTGCTGCGAGAATCCGCCGCGAATCTCGCCGCTGTCACGAATCGCGCTCTCGATATTCGCCACCTCGCGAATCTTGTTCTCGAGCACAATCGCCATGCCCGTGTTCACATTCGCCGACGTGTACTTGTAGAACCGGTCGCCCGCCTCCGTCGTCAGCGTGAACGTGATGTCCGGCTGTCCGTTCTGGTCCGTCGAAGGCTGCGCTCCGCGGAAGTCCGTTCCTTCCACGATCGACGCGCGCTTCAGCAGATACCACTGCTCCGGTCCGCCCGCGCCGTTCGTTCCGCTCATCAGCACCTCATCCGGAGGCACCACTCCGCCCAGCGACGCCAGCGCCTGCTGCTGATCCGGCCACGGCCCACCCGGCACCACCGCATGAATCTCCAGCTTCGCGGTCGACTGAATAATGTTCTCGACGCGCGACAGGTCCGTCACGCCCGGCAGCTCCACGAGAATCTGGTTGTCGCCCAGGCCGTACTGCTCAATCACCGGCTCCGACACACCCAGCGAGTCCACGCGCTCGCGAATCGTCTCGATCGAGGTCTGCAGCGTCCTCGCCTCGAGGTCGCGAATCGCAGCCTCCTTCATCGTCAGCACGTACCCGCCGTTCGGTGCGCTCGTCACCTCATAGTTCGCGTACTCATTGCCCGTCAGCACATCGTGAATTGCCGACTGCTGCGCCGGCGACCCTCCGGTGACCGTGATCACCTCCGGATGCGCCGGGTCCAGCTTCGCCGCCTGCGCGCCCAGTGGCTGCAGTGCCGTATTCAGCGCCTGCACATCGCGGTCCGTCGCCGAGTTCACCGCCTCCTGAACGTGAACCTGCAGCACAAGGTGCGTTCCACCCTGCAGGTCAAGCCCAAGATGAATCCGGTTTGTCAGCGCCTGCTTCAGGCCGCCGCTCGGAATCCCGAAGATCCCGTAAACAAAGATCACCAGCACCGCAATGATGAATGCTGTCTTACCCTTCAGATTCTTTCCCATCGTCCGTCTCTAATCCTGCTCCCGCTCGACTCACTCGAAACGCCGTGGCGTCCCTTCGCGTCTTCCTTTGCGCCCTTTGCGTCAAGGCTCTTGCTCTTGCTTTTCTTCTGTCATTCCCGAAGGGAATCTGCTTCTCTGCACCTACGACTTCGGCTCTTCTTCCGTCGTCACCGCCGCAATCGCGCTCTTCACCATCTCCAGCTTCACGTTGTCCGGCGCGCACTTCACGATCAGCGCATCGTCCTTCACGCTCACAATCGTCCCGCGGATCCCGCCGTTCGTCGTGACCTTGTCGCCCGGCTTCAGCTTCGAAAGCATCTGCTGCCACTGCTTCTGCTTGCGCTGATTCGGCGCAATCAGCAGAAAGTACATCGCCACAAACATCAGAAGAAGCAGAGGAAGCCCCGTCAACGAGCCCAGGCCTCCCGCTGCAGCCACCATCCCTAACGCCGATACACTTGAAATCACGCGGTTTTACTCACCACGGCCTGAAGCGCCACAAACAGAAGCGCTCCAGCCTTATCTCTCTAGGAACTCTCAGGAGTTTCGCCGCCAGACAGGCAGCATCAAACGCTCACCAGGAAACCGATCGCTCAGTCTGGAGACACGTCGGCCTTCCCGAGGCAACGTACACCTAAGCCTTAAGCATCTCCGCTGCGCTTGGCCCTGTCAAGAAAATGACGCATTACTCGCGCCTTTGAAAGGGCCCGGCACTCACGCCAGCCCGAATCCGCTTTGAAGCGAGGGGGGCTCTGGCCCCTGAAGGACGGCCCACATTCTCTGCTGTCGCAGCTCTATCCAGGCGCCCACACTTACTCCCCTCGGCCCTTCCACCTTTGTCCTCCACTGCCCTGGCAAAGGACACAACACCCCTCAAATCCCTGCCTACACTCGCCGATACAGATATCGGAGTCCCCCTATGTCCCTCTCTCGAACCGCCCTTCTCGTCGCTCTGCTCGCCGCCGTGCCCAGCGCTTCACGCCAGCCCCATCACCTACCAGATGACCTTCACCTCCGGCGGCTACACCGGCACCGGCGCCCTCACGCTCGCCTCCGAGCCTTCCAGCTCCGGCACCACCAGCGACACCCTCGCCAATCAGCAGCTCCAGGGCCTCACCTTTACCGTCGCCGGCCATACCTTCGACTTCTCCGGCGACCCCTCCGCCTCGGTCCAGTTCATCAACGGCCAGATCACCAAAATCAACTTCAGCCAGGCTGCCGGCCAGGTGCCCGCCCCCTACACCGTCGAATTCGCCGACGGCTTCTCCCTCTACGGCAGCGACTTAAGCCACGCCCTCGTCTCCGGCAGCTTCAACGTGACGCCCTCCTTCATCCCCGACGACACCGCCTCCACCGAACCTCCGACGACCAGCCCCACCCCCGAGCCCGGCACCCTCATCCTGCTCGCCACCGCCCTTCTCGGCGGCGGCTTCCTCCTCTTCCGCCGCGCCCGCCAGGCCCACTCCTGATCTTCGGCGGTCACCAAACCGCAACAGCGGGGCGGCTTTCGGAGCTGCAGCCTACGAAGGCTTCTGCGGGTTTGTCTTCCGGCTTGGCTTTGTCGCCTTTGTCAGGCTTATCTTTTTTGTCGTCCTGGTCGCCGGGCGCGCGCTGCAGCACCCCGCTGCCTGGGCCTCCCTGCTGGACGACATGGGTCAATTCATGAGCCATGAGACGGCTTCCAGCCGGGGTATCGGGTTCAAGCTGCCCCGTCCCGAAGACGATATGTCGGCCTACCGTATATTGAAATTCCGGTTAATACGCACTCAGGTTCGCGTGCTTGCCGGTACTCGAAATAAAAGGCTGCTGAGGTCGCGTCGGATGCCCTCCAACCTTGCTTAACATCGGGATGCGCTGAAGCCATGTCAATTTAGGCGCTGCTGGCGACTCAGGAGACAGTCGCGATGCTTCCTGCATGTGACGTCTCGCTTGAACCTCATCGCCAATTGCCCCGTAAGCGGTTGAGAGCAGCGCGTGAGCCTCGCTGAGGCGGGGGTCCCTTAGCAGGCATTCGTTGAGATAGCCGATCGCCTCCATCGCAAGGCTGCGCGCCAGATCGGCGGATGCGGCTTGTCGTTCCTGCTCCTTCAAACACCGCCCCAGGACTAACCTTCCCAGGTTGTAGAGCGGAATTGGATAGTCTGGAAACACCTTGTGTGCTCGCAGGAAGGCTTTGTATGCGTCATCCGGTTGCCCCGCCGCCAGGTATTCCACGCCAAGATCATTCCAGATCATCGGATTATGCGGGCTGAGCTTTGCGCGTTCGGCGAGGGCCCGTGCAGCGTCCGCGTGCATGCCTGTCTCCGCGAGGATTCTTGCGGATCTCTCCAGCTTGAGCTTGGAAGGGCTCGATGTCGCGCCGCAGCATTGCCGCATTGCCTTCCCGCTTCCACATGGGCACAGTCGCCTGTTCTTATTCATCTTCGACCTCAGAAGGGGTTGTCTTTCAGACGAGCATGCCGTCGGTGCGCTTTCAGTGCGATGGTGCCCAGGACTAAATTCGCAACCGTGCACAAGGCTGCCCATTGAGCGGCCCTCCGTCTGTGCGCGTAACTCATCTCGAGCAGGCGAGATCGACACGAGCAAATGATTCGTGTCTCCATATCCGGAGGCGCTTGAGCTAAGGCCAATCGTTTCAGAAACCATTCAACATCCTGCATGGCGCCTCCAGGAACTTCCTTCCGCTAGGTTCTGAGTAGCTTTGCCAGGCCCGTCAGATTGTCCAGATCTCGACGCTTCATCGCGGAAAGCACATCTTCCAGAATTTGCGGGGCATGCTCGACAGCTCTCGTGAACGGTTGAACTGTAGCGATAAGGTGCGTGTCAGTGAACTCGCTGCCATACCGGCCCGCGACACCAGTCAGCAGCGTCATCAGCCACGAGAACTGCGTAAGAAAAAGAACTGCTTCCTCGAACATGGAATGAGGAACGAAGCGGTCGCTTCCTGTGCGCCCGAAGGGAAACAGGTGCTGATACACGTAATTCAGCAGATAGTTCTCCACGATGTAGGGAAAGCGTTGAAGGAAAGGATCGAGATAGTCCCGGTTCGCCTGGTTGAAACGCTGCACATCTTCATCCGGACCGCCGCCACGCGATGACCCAATCCCTTCCACAAAGTCCCAGAACGCATTTCGAAACCTCGCTCCGCAGTCCGGGTCCCGGCACCTTTGATCGCTGAGCGTGATCGCGACCTCCAAACGTGTAGCGATCCCCGGTTCAAGCCGCTCAAGTTCGGCCGAGGGTCCTTGGCCCAAAGCACCCTCATAACGCGCGATCAGCTTTCTTGCCTCCCGAAGGCCGCCTTCGCCTATGTCGTCAAGGCGGCTGCACAGAGAAGCGATGAGCAGGAGCCGTTCCCAGACAGGCCGCGACCTGTCGCGGATCAAACCTGAGATCAGGGCGCGCAGGGGAACAAACAGCTGCTCCAGACCAGCATGTTGCCTGACACCGAAGAGGTTGTCGGTCCGGAATTCGCCTGAGAACAGGTTTCCTACCCGGCCTGTTGAATCTTCGTGCAGCAAAACGTCGCGGGCTGCTTCGGGACAAGAAAGACTGAGCGAGCCCTCAAGCCTTCCGCTCACAACACTCAGCGACCGCGGGTAGATCGAGCAGGTTGAAGTCAGCAACGAGGGCCCGTACTCTTTCTGAATCTCGCATAGTCGATCCGCCCCAAGGAACGGACATGATCCGTCCTGTTTGCGGCGAATGTAGCCATAAAGATTGTCGTTGCCCTTGTCAGCGCACTCCGACAAAAAGTTCGCAACGAGCGACCCGAGCTTCTCGGCAGGAAAGCGCCGGTATTTCTGATAGGTAATCTTGTCTACGGGAATGTCCCAATCACCGCAGCACGTGTCCTCACAATGTGGTCCTATGCAACGGAAAAGTCCCGCATAGCTTGGTTGTAGATCTCTTGACGACGCATCGGAGCGGAGGCCTTTCTGGTTGTTGCTCATCGGTCGGTCCCTTGGGGGCATCTCCGGAATTTGACCTGGACCTTCCATGGACACGCAACCCCCAGCCGCTCACATTGTGAGTTAGAGTTCTACTCTCAATGACGGATGACGGGCCAAAACGTTCGATTTTTTTGCGCCGGCCAGCTCGGCTGAATTCCTGGGAAACGCAGTTCAAGGCTTCTGCTGCGCAGCCTGCTGTGGGGACCTATCCTGCTCGGTCCTCATCAGGTGCGAGCTCTCCGCGAGAAAGCACGACGGATGTTTCGATCTGCCGTGCGGGCACCTTCCAATATCTGTGAAGGAGTTGATCTTTTTCCTTTGCTGGAACGAGTCGAAATCCGTGTTTCTCGTAGAAGTGGATGGCCCAACTCGCGTCAGCCCAGGTGCCGATGAGAACCCGGCGCTTCGTCAGCGACTGAAGATGGCGAAGTAGCCTGCTGCCCAACCCGCGCTCGGCGTTTGCTCGTGCGTACGTAGGCGTGCCGTATAAGAGTGACGTCAAGCACGTCCTGTACTCCCATCACAGCCTGCAGCGCTCCGCCCTCGTCCACCCCCCAGAAGACGACACCGTCCCGGATCTCGTGACGGAGCTTTTCGTGGGTCATGTACGGCTCACTCCACCGATCAGCCGGAATAATTCCTCTGTACGCGGACGCTCCGTCATTGATGATGTCCCGGATCTCATCAAAATCTTCTTCACTGCAAGGCCGAATCATAGGCCGATTGTCTAAGCTCGCGAATTCGCCGTCTTGAATGAAATTGCTCTGTTTTTCGGCTCCGAGACAACTTGCCGATAACGCGCGGGAGTCATCCCAAGTTGCCGCACGAAGGCACGTGTCATATGACTTTGATCGGCGAAGCCGGCGTCGGCGCTTGCTTGCCCTGTCTCTCGTCCCGCTGCGAGCAGGCGGCGTGCGAGGCGAACACGCCGCTGCAGGATATAGGCGTGTGGCGTTGCGCCGGTCACACGAGAAAATGCCCGCAGGAAGTGAAACCGGCTGACTCCCGCCATGTCCGCCATTGCCTGCAGTGAAAGCGGCCTCTCGGGTTCGCAATCAATCAGCTTCACGATTCTGTGAACACCGGGCAGGCCTGAGAAGCGCAAGCGCAAGGAACGATCACTGCTGTGATTTCGGAACGCGTAGGCAAGGGTTCTCACGAGCTCTTCATCAATGTGCAGGGTATCCGGCTGCGGGTCAGTCACTGCGTCGAACAACCGCATGAAACGTGTCGCTTGATCGCGGTCGCGCACAGTTGGGCGAAGAGTACGGGCACCAATCGATGGCTCGTCCGCTAAGATTTCGCAAGCGATCGGCGGCTCGAAGAAAAGCATCTTCCAGCTGCGCGGCTTTCCATCGAGAGAGCTTCCGTCGTGCATCTCTCCGGGATTGACCATGATGATGTCACCGCAAATGGCGTCGACCCAGCCAATGCCGCTCCAGGAGCGATGGCCGCCTGAGTGGATGACGCCTATTCCAAACTGATCGTGCGAGTGACGGGGAAATTGGCGAATCGATTTCAGGCTCACTGCCTCGACCCCGGGAAGAGCAGTTCGATACTGACGAACTTCGTGCATCGCCCCTCCTGCCCGTCATTCTCTCAGCATCGCTCTCACTCGATGTATCCGTAACGACAGGTTGGCTGCGGTGAAGCGATCCAGATTTCCTCCCCTATCACGCGTACCTCGGAAGTGATCTGAAGTTAATGCTCTTCCCGTCAACAACACACGCTCCGGTTCGGCCCTGACCGGGATATCAAAAACTCACTTCGCAGAGCAGCTCTTCGTACCGGTATCGGCAACGCTTGCGATCACCCATCGTCCGTCGATACGGACCAGATTGAACAGGTCTGTTCCACAGTGATCGACCTTCCCATCGACCAGAAAGTCAAACGGCGCCCACACCACGGCAAGATCGTTATCGATCCGGACCATTGGATTGTGAATGCGTTCTTCAATCTGTGTCGTGCCTGGTTTACCTACGCGCTCCGCGAAGGCCTCGAAGGTCATCTGCGAGGGCTTGCCGTCACGCATCAACACCATCGTCCCACCCGGCAGCGTGGGCGCCTTGATCGCCGCGGCATCTCGCTTTGACATACCATCAAACATCGCGTGGATCGGCGCCAGCACAGCTTGCTCCTCCGCCGATTGCGCAAACGCGGGAACTGAGAGACTCGTTGCCAGAAAGATGCCGAAAACGAAGTGTTTCGTGTGCCTGTTCATGCCCGCCAGTCTATCTTGAGATCGCACAGCGAACCGCTCATGCGATGAACTCTCGCTCTGCGGCCTGACCTTAGAGCCGCGGGCACGATGTATAATATTCTCTTGGCTGAATATTCTGTCTGGTGCATAATACGGTCATGGCATTCGGGGTCGAGTTCACCGCGGAATTCGAAGCGTGGTGGAACGGCCTCAATGAGGAAGAGCAGGACCGCATCGACCGTTCGGTGTTGCTGCTCATAGAGCGTGGCCCCGCTCTTGGCCGCCCTCATGTTGGCACTCTCACGGGTTCGCAGTTTCCCAACATGAAGGAACTCCGCGTCCAGCATCACGGACGCCCATATCGCATCCTCTTCGCCTTCGATCCTCGCCGCGTGGCCCTGTTGCTTCTCGGCGGAGACAAGACGGGGAACTCCCGTTGGACCGCCGAGGCCATCGCGCGTGCCGACGCTCTCTACGCCGCCCACCTTGCCGAACTACAAGAGTGAGCGGAACGCAGTTCATTCCGTGGCGCGTCGGTTTTGCGCCACACCTCATGGGGTGTCCCGATGTCGAAGAACTTCAATACTCTCCGCGAGCGCATGTCGCCCGAGCGCCGTGCGCGTAACGAAAAACTCGCTGCGCAAATGCTGGAGAGGATGGCTCTTCATGAGCTGCGCCGCGCTCGCCGCTTGAACCAGATGCAGGTAGCTACCGGGCTCAAATCCGCCCAGAGCGAGGTCTCAAAGATCGAGAACCGCGCCGATATGCACGTGAGCACATTGCGCCAGTACATCGAAGCGCTCGGCGGCCACCTTGAGATGCAGGCTGTCTTTCCCGATCAGACCGTCGAGCTCGATCTCGCTTCAAAGCGATAGCGTATGCGCCCATGAGACATCTGCCCCGAGCTACCCTCGCTCCTCCGCATCGCCGCGCTCCTCATCGTCGACGAGCATGAGTAGAACCTCCCCATCTTGCGCATCGTGGGTGATGTTCAAGTCACGGATAACGGTGTTGAGGGTTTATTTAGGCCTTCTCTGCCCGCATCTGCTTGCCAGTCGCAACAGCGGTGAGCACTCCAAGCAAAAGCACGGTGCAGGGGATCACCGGGGCCTTGATCCCAAGCGGGAGCACGCTGGCCGGCACTCCAGGCTGCAGGTGCACATAGATGGCCACCGCCATCTGGGTGAAAAGCAGAAAGCAGGCGGCCAGCAGAACAAGGTTTCTGTTGCGTCGCGTGAGCGATGGCAAGCACGACGGCAGCAAGAAAAGGATTCCCGTAAGCATCTCGGTCAGCTTGCCCGCGAGGATCGCCTCGTGCGGCAGATGACTCTGCTCGATCTGGACGTCGAACCATCCGTCGATCGGATGGAAGAACTTCAAGACTCCGAACCCGAACATGACGACACCGAGAAATAGCGAGAGGATTCGAACAAGGCGCGACATAGATGACCTGCTTCTTAAGAAGTGAACAACTAGACAGAGCTGTCTGTTTGGAACGTTTTGAAATTGTAGACAGACCTGTCTGTACTATGTCAAGGTGAATCGATGAACCCCGACCGAAAAGTTCCCGCGCGCCAAAGAATCCTCGACGTCGTCGACCGCCTCTTCTACACAGAAGGGGTTCGCGCGACCGGTACGGAAAGGATCATGGCGATGGCTGACGTCGCGAAAGCCACCTTCTATCACCATTTCGAAAGCAAGGACACCCTTGTCCTCGCTTACCTCGAGAAGCGCGATCGCGCTCTTTGGGAGTTCCTGTCGCAACCCACAAGCTTGCGCGAGGTTCTGGTCAAGTTCGAAGAATGGGCAAACCGCCCCGAGGTCATCGGCTGCCCGTTTCTTCGCATCGCATCCGAGTACCCCGACCCCGCACATCCGTTTCATCAGTTTGCGATCAAGCACCAGGACAAGATCCGCGACTGTCTCGCCAACCTGCTAGATGCGTCCATCTCCGACAAGAAAGCAGCAGCCGCGGCGCTGCTCAGCGTCGTTGACGGCGCTCTCACCTTCCGCATGCTCTATGGAATATCCCAAGAGGTTCGCCTGGTCTCAATGGCTGAGGCTGTTCTGAAAAACTTTTAATAGTGCACGTGACCGGCGGTGTCCAGAACGACCTTCTTCCTCAATACTCGCCTCTTTCCTGCAGCACTCCGCCGCCGCGTTCGGCTGCAAGCAAGTGGAACAGAATTAGGCAGGCACTTCTTGACGCCTTAAACGAAGAGCCTTCGTCGGCCAGGTCCTCATAAGTCGGCTTCTCGTCAGCAACAACCAAGTGATCAGAAGCGCGTTCCCGTTAGGCATGCCTGAGACATGAGGGACGTAGCGTTCTGGCGCTCCGGGAGTAGGTATCCGAGCTAATTGCCCGAGCGAGGCCTTCAGACAAACCTGTTCTAATGAGATGCCATCCTGTGAGGGCCCATGTACTCCGCACCAATCCCAGAACACGATATCGGGCGAGTAGCCACCCTTCACTCCTACGCAATTCTCGACACGCCTCCCGAACCGGGATATGAAGACGTGACTGCGCTTGCGTCATACATTTGCTCCACGCCCTATTCCACCATCACCTTCGTTGATGAAGGTCGTCAGTGGTTCAAGTCGGAGGTGGGTTTTGGCATCCACGAGACGGGTCGCGCAGATGGTTTTTGCGCGTGCGCCGTCCTTCAACCGGAGTTGATGATCGTCGAGGACACACTCCTCGACGATCGTTTCGCCGAAAATCCTTTCGTTGTCGGTGGGCCACAGATTCGGTTCTATGCCGGCGCGCCCTTGGTAGCGCCAAATGGGCATATTCTCGGTACGGTTTGTGTCTTCGATAACAAGCCGCGGGCCCTGGACCCCGCTCAGATTGCCGCTCTCACATCCTTATCGCGGCAGGTCATGTCTCTTCTCCAGTTGAGACTGAAGTTGGCAGAGCAGGAACGAACGGCTGCCGCGCTGATGCAGAGTGAAAAGATTGCCGCAGTGGGCCGCCTTGCCTCCAGCATGGCTCACGAGATCAATAACCCTCTCGAAGCAGTAATGAATCTCTTGTTTCTGACTCGTCAGAAAGCCGTCGACTCGGATTCAATTGATTGGTTGGAGCAGGCCGAGAAGGAACTTCGACGGATTTCCACGATTACTAAGCACACGCTACGCTTCCACAAACAGACGTCCTTTCCGCAAGCCATTACCTGCCTCAGTTTGTTTTCGGCCACTTTGGACCTCTACGAAGCGAAGCTGCGTAATTCTGGAATTCTGGTAGAGAAGCGGAAGCGGGCGAACGAACCGGTTCAGTGTTTTGAAGGAGACATTCGTCAGGTTTTGAGCAATGTTGTCTCAAACGCGATCGATTCCATGCCGCTCGGCGGTCGCCTGATCGTCCGAAGCCGTGAGGCCACCGAGTGGAGCACAGGGCGCAAGGGGTTGGCGCTAACCATCGCGGATACTGGACACGGGATGAGCCGCGAAACCGAACGCCAAATGTTCGAAGCGTTTTACACGACAAAAGGCATCGGTGGAAACGGCCTCGGCCTCTGGATAAGCGCCGATATTATGCATCGGCATCAAGGAACAATTTCGATAAAGAGCTCTCAAGGCTTGACGTGCGGAACTGTGGTGACGCTTTTTCTCCCGTTCGAGACATTCCCAAGAACTCACAATGCGACGGATATCCTGAGTTCAGTCCCCAGTTAGTACTGGAACTACGCAACTCTGTACCCAGACAGATATGCCGTTATTAGTACCGCGAAGTCGGCTTGTGGGAAGCAATACACGCATCAATTTATTACCCTCACCATATGCGCCTAGCCGACATCCGCCCGGAGCTCCCGCCGCTCCTCCGGCTCGCCGCGCCCCTCATCGCCGGCGAGCTCGGCTGGATGTCCATGTCCGTCGTCGACACCAGCATGGTCGGCCGCCTCCCGCACTCCGCCGTCCCCATGGCCGCCGCCGCCCTCGCCCAGGTCATCTTCAACACCTTCACCTTCGGCATCGGCGGCATCCTCCTCGGCCTCGACACCCTCATCTCCCAGGCCTTCGGCGCCAAAGAAATCCCCGCCGCCAACCGCTGGCTCCTCCACGGTCTGGTCCTCGCCCTCGCCCTCGGCGCGCTCCTCATCGCCATCTTCGCCTTCGGCCCCGTCATCCTCAACCGCATGCCCGTCGACCGCACCGTCCTCTCGCAAGCCATCCCCGCGCTCTACGGCCTCAACTGGGGCGTCGTCCCGCTGCTCCTCTACTTCACCCTCCGCCGCTACCTGCAGGCCGCGCACCTCGCCAAGCCCATCGCCTTCGCGCTCATCTCCGCCAACCTCGTCAACTTCATCGGCGACTGGATCCTCATCTACGGCCACGAATGGCACTTCGCATCAGGTCCCCACTGGCACGTTACGAGCACCTACATCATCAACATCCCCGCCTACGGGGTCGTCGGCTCCGCCTGGGCCACCAGCTTCGCCCGCCTCTACCTCATGGCCGTGCTGCTCATCGCCATCTGGCACGCCGACCGCCGCCACAGCTACGGCCTCCTCACAACCTCCCGCCGCATCGAGCTCCAGCATCTCCGCCAGCTCTTCCGCCTCGGCGCTCCCGCCGGCGCGCAGATCTTCGTCGAAATCGCCGTCTTCGCCGCCGTCACTGCGCTCATCGCCACCCTCGGCCCGCTCCCGCTCGCCGGGCACGAAGTCGCGCTCCAACTCGCCAGCACCACCTTCATGGTCCCCTACGCCATCTCGACCGCCACCGCCGTCCGCGTCGGCCACGCCATCGGCCGCATCCGCACCGGCCACGCCCCACCGCAAGCCGCCAACGCCGCCGGCTGGAGCGGCATCCTCGCCGGTGCCGCCTTCATGCTCTTCGCCGCCATCGTCTTTCTCACCCTGCCCGCGGAGCTCGCACGCATCTTCACGCCCGACCGCGGCGTCATCGCCGCCGCCATCCCTCTGCTCCTCGTTGCCGCCGGCTTTCAGTTCTTCGACGGCATCCAGATCACCGTCACCGGAGCCCTGCGCGGAGCCGGCAACACCCTCGCCCCGTTCTTCACCCACCTCGTCTGTTACTGGATCATCGGCATGCCGCTCGGCATCCTTCTCGGCTTCCACGCCCACCTCGGAGCCGCCGGCCTCTGGCTCGGCCTCCTCATCGCCCTCACCGGAGCCGCCATCGTCCTGCTCGCCGTCTGGCACCGCACAACAAAGCGTTTAGTTTCTCAAGCTTAGCCCGAGCCTCGACGCCACGCCGCACCCAAACAAACAAAAGCGCATCTCATGGCACAACCGTCGCCCTTTGTTTTCAAGATTTTGCAACAAAGGTCCACCCCTAAGTCTAATATTATGAAGATTTTGCGCAAAAACCACCAGGGAGGGGGTACCGGCCTATTGCGATGACGACCCCGTCGCCGGAGTCAGCGTTACGCCCACCCCGCTCACATCGGTGTCCGTCACCGTCAGGCTCTCCTGAAACGGCGCATAACTCGTCCCGCCGCTGCTCGAGTTCTGACCTCGCCTCCCAAATCCCTGCGACGGCACATTACTCGCATTCGAAACCGCCAGCGTATACGTCCCCGCCGGCACCCACTGCACCACAAAACTCCCATCCGGCTGAATCATCGCCATCCGCGACAGGCTCGAATCCTGCGAATCCGTCAGCCGCACCACCCCTGCCGCAATATTCCCCTGGTCGGTCGCGCCCACATGTCCCGACACCGAATGCAGCGTCGAGAGATCCAGCACAAACTGAAGATCATCACGCTCCTCGCCCGACTTCAGCGCGATCACCTGCGCCTCCGACTGCCGTACCTTCCCCGGCGCATACATCACAATCGAGCTCATCCGCTGCACCATTCCCGAGCCCGGGTCCGCCGCCGGTGTCATCATCGTCGCCCGCACCCAGTAGCTTCCCGGTGCCAGCCCCGTAATCCGAAACACCCCGCGGTCATCGCTCGTCTGGAACCCTCCCAGCCCGCCGCCAAAGCCGCCGCCCAGCTGCGACACCACCCGTGTCAGGTCCGTCGGCCCGCCCGCCGCCGAGTTCGCCGACTGCACGCTCACATTCACCCCCGCCGCCGGCGTCCCGTCATCCCACTGCAGCTTGCCCTGAATCACCCCGCCGCGATCCAGCGAGATGTTTGCCGTCCCTCCACCCGCCTCCGCCACATGCACCTGCGGCAGCGTCGCCAGCAGGTCTGCCGCACTCGCGCCCGACCGCAGTCTCGCCGCCGCCTCGGCCACCGGCGACGCGTACCCCGTCGCCGTCGCCGTCACGTAGTAATCGCCCGGCTCCGCCTGCACCGTGTAGTTCCCATCCAAATCCGTTCGCGCGGTCACCCGCCGCCCAAACCCAAAACCGCCGCGCCCCTGACCCTCCGTCGCCTGCTCCGTCCCAATCAGCGTCACCGTCGCAAACCGCGCCGCGCGCTGCGTGTCCGAGCACGTCACCCGGCCCGTCACCGTCGCCATCACCCGCTGCTGGTTCACCTGCGGCATGCCGAACTGCACCGTCGGGCCCGCGACCCCGCCGGCCATTCCACTCTCCTGCGCCCACGCCGCGCCACACGCCACGATCCCCACCAGTGCCGCCACCGCTACTCGCCCAGCCATCCTCATGCCAGAACGCTCCATGCAGACTCCAACACCTCTCTCACCTGAAAGACGTTCCACCTTCGACATTGGCTACGTCAATGCCCCGTCCCGACCACAACATGCATCTCTCCGTCGTGCCCAGTCTCGTCGGCGTTCCCCGCTTTCGTTGGCTTCAGTTCTAAGTTCTGACCCGTTACATCGCTGTCCGCCAAAATTATTTGTTGCGTAGCCTTTTCATAGCTGCGCACCGTCCTGTCTCCAGTGACCATCATCGGCTCACCTGCACTCGGTTTCTCAGGCACCGTATCGGCGGCATTCGAAACCGTCATCGTGTACGTCCCGGACGGAACAAACGTCACGTTGAAGTTCCCATCCTCATCCAAACCCGCGCTACGCACAAACGTCTTGTCGCTTACATCTGTTAGCCTCACCACCCCACGATTCAGTCCGTGATGGTCCTCGGCGGAGGTCACTCGCCCACTCACCGAATGCGTCGCACTCAGGTTGAACGTGATGTCCTCATCCGTTCGATCCTCGCCAGCGCTCAGCGTTACGGGCTTCGCGTCCGCTTTGCGAAAGCCGCCTGGCGCATAGACGACCAGCGGTCCCACGCCGAAGTTTGCATTGGAATCAAATCGTCCGCGCTGTATTGTCATCCGCCGGTTCGTCTGCAGTGTTGCCCGTGCCGTGTACTCGCCTGGAGCCAGCCCTGAGATTCGGTAATGCCCCAGGTCGTCCGTATTCCCGACGTTCTGTCCGCTCATCGACACCATGTTGAACTGCGGCGGCAGCGGCTTATGGTCGCCGCTTTTCGGCTCGGCCGATATGAACGCTCCGGTGACCGGAGCACCGTCGTCCCAAAGAACATGGCCCTCGATCGCCGCTCCCCTCCCGACTGAGATCTGGACGTTTGTCCCCCGCTCCGCCGAAACTCGCGCGATCGGCACTCCCGGGATACCCTTCGTAAGATCCTCGCCCGCGTCTACGCCACCTGCACCATCTATCGCTCCACATAACCGCGCCCGACGCCATGACGTAGTAGTCTCCCGCCGTCACATCCTCCACGGCGAAGCTTCCGTCGAAACCCGTCTGACTCAACACAAAGCTCGTCGACTTCATCGCGTCCGTCATCGCCTTGGTGAACGCCTGGATCGAATTCGGGTCGGTCCCATCGACCTTGCCCATCGGCGTGACCGCGGAAGGAACGCTAATTAACAACACCTGCGCGAACCGCGCCGGCTTCTGCGTATCCCCGCAGGTCACCTGTCCCGTCACAATGCCCGTGCCCGGCTTCGATCCCTGTCCCCAAACCACAATGCACGGCATCATCAATAACGGTGCCAGCCAGATTCCGCAACACACTCTCGCCCGCATGCCGAAAAGTATCCGCCGGTGAACACCACACTGCAATGAAATTCAGCGGACGCCTTGTGCTGCGATATCGCTCCGCACCCGCTCCATCGTCTCCAAATAAAACGCCAGATTATGGATGGAGTTCAGCGTCGCGCCCAGCGGCTCTCCGCTTGAGAACAGATGCCGAGATACGCTCGTGAATATCTTCTGCATGTGGGACATGTGCAGCCTGCGTCGATCGGTCCCTGATCGTCCGCGAGGTCCTTGCGCTTGATGTTCAGCCGAACCACCGCACTCCGTCGGTCTGCAGGGTTCTCGCGCAGAAACACCAGTCCATGCCGTCCCGCGCGTGTCGGCAGCACGCAGTCCATCATGTCCACGCCCATGCGCGCGTACTCTTCGATCTCGTCCGGATAACCGACGCCCATCACATAGCGCGGCTTGTTTTTCGGAAGAATCTCCAGGCACAGCGCGATCATCTCGCGCGTCACCTCGCGCGGCTCGCCGACTGCCAGTCCGCCGATCGCATATCCCGGAAAGTCCATCTCCACCAGACGCTGCGCACTCTCGCGTCGCAGGTCCGCATACATCCCACCCTGCACAATCCCGAACAGCGCCTGATGCTTGTCATCAAACCGTGCCGCGTCATACTCCCGCTCAAACGCCGTCCGCTCTGATCTCTGTTCTCTGATCTCTGTTCTCTCAAGAGCCCACGGCACCTCATGCCGATGCTCTTCCCAATACTGCTTCGACCGCGCCGCCCACGCGTGCGTCAGCGCCATCGAATCGCGCGTGCGCTCCCAGCTCGCCGGTGTCTCCACGCACTCGTCGAACGCCATCATCACGTCCGCGCCCAGCGCAATCTGCACCTCCATCGAGTGCTCCGGCGAGAAGAAGTGCTTGCTTCCATCCAGGTGCGAGCGAAACTCCACCCCATCGCTCGTAATCTTGCGCAGCTTCGCCAGCGAAAACACCTGGAAGCCGCCCGAGTCGGTCAGCATCGGCCTTCGCCAGCTCATGAAGCGGTGCACGCCGCCCAGCTCGCGAATCAGCCCGTGCCCCGGCCGCAGATACAGGTGATAGGTATTGGCGAGAATGATCTCCGCGCCGCGTCCGGCAGTCTCCCGACCCTCCGGGTCAATGGCCTTCGGCCCCAGACCTTCGATCACATCCTGCGGCACGGCCTTCACCGTCGCCGCCGTGCCCACCGGCATAAACACCGGCGTCTGCACCACCCCATGAGGCAGTGTCAGCTCTCCGCGACGTCCGCCCTCGGCGCACGCCGCGCCCACCTCAAACAGGAGCGACATCGCTCCCCATTCTATTGCTTCATCAACGCTTTACTGCGGAGCCTGCGGTGCTGGCGCCGGTGCGGCCTGCGGCGTTGGCGCGGCACTCGGTGCTGCAGGAGCTGACGGCGCCGCTGGAGCAGCATCCTCATCCGGCACTATCCGGTACCTGAATTCGCGCTTCATCTGCTGCTTCTGCTCCGGATCCATGGGCTTAACCTTCAGATCCTTGAGCTTGTCCAAATCCTTCATGTCATTCGAGTCGAACGTGAACACGTGCATTCCGGGTCCCATCATCATCGGCATCCCGTGCAGCCCGATCTGCATGTCGGCAAACGCCTCCGGATCCATCATCGCGAGGGCCGGCAGTCCGCTCAGCCCCGGCAGCATCGGGAAGAACCCCATCTCGCTCGTGCCCGGTCCACCTGCGCGCCGGATCGTATGAATGAACGTCAGCTGCTTCGGCTCGACCTCAATGATCGCCGTCTCCTTCATCCCATCCGTACGCCGCTTGCCACACACATCGGATCCTGTGCCATTCTTCAGGTCGCGGATGTGCACCGAGCAATGCCAGTCGCCCGAGTTGAGCTTGTTGCGGATCGCCTCTACATCCGCCATGTTGTACATCCCCGGCTTGTCATAGGTGTACGTGCGCACGACGTTCAGCACCATGCTGCGCGCGCGGTGCTCATCGTTTCCACCCACCAGGTTCAGCGAATCCGGATCCATCGTGATCTCTGTGATGTCCGACGCACCCTTCGCAAACACCTCGGTTCCCGCGAACAGATCATCCTTCGGCAGTGGTTGCGTGCTCTGCGCGCCCTCGGCTCCGATCCCCTCGCCGAGCCCAACGCCCTCACCCGAGCCCATCGCTACCGTGTGGTAGTGGCCTGCCGCCGGCGGAGTCACCAGGTAGCTCTGCGCGCTCGCCCACGCACAGCCCGCGATCATCGCCGTCCATACAAGCCCGCGCAGCCACGCACCAATTCGATCTTGAATCATCTTCTTCATCTCGCCCTCCTGCCTTTCTTGTCCTGCGCTCTGCGCAAAAATTTCAAATCACTGCTGTTCGTGTCACTGTTGTTCGAGGTTGATTCCCCGCTGCTCGAGCTCTGCTCTCGTGCGCGCCAGGGTCTCATCCGTAATTCGCTCCGCTGTCTCGAACTGCTGCTGCGCCATCACCTGCCGCTCATGCTGCTCATGCTGCTCGTGAATGTGCGCTCCGGCGAAGACTCCCATCGCCAGCACTGCGGCAATCGCTCCGCCCATCCACGCCCGCGCCTGCGGAATCCGAAGCCGCGGCATCGCAAACACACGCCCGCCATTGGAGAGCCGAACGAGCCGGAGGCCGCCCCCAGCCTTCCCGGGGTCCCCAGCGAATGTTTTTTGTTCGCTGGGGTGGACGCGGCCACGCTCAGCTTCCTCGGCAAGCGCCAGGAACTTCGCGGCCGTCTCCGCCCGCACCTCAACTCTCTGCATCGCGCGGCCAAGCGCTGCTTCAAACTCCGTCATCGCGGCGTCCTGAAACTCCGGCGCCTCTCCCTGATCTCTCATCTCTGTTGTCTGATCTCTCTCTTCTGGCCCGTTCATCGCACGTACTCCTTCATCGTGATCTCCGCCTTGCGCCGCAGCAGCTTCAGACCGCGTTGCAGGTTGCTTTTTACGGTCGCAACCGGCTGCCCCAGCATTCTGGCAATCTCATCCGGCAGCATCTCCTCCTGGTACCGCAGCACGACCGCAATCCGCATCTGCTCCGGCAGCGACCCCAGCAGATCTTCCAGCCGCGCCTCCAGCACCGTACTCAGCCCCGACGCGCCCTCGCCGTCTCCCGGCGCGTCGTCCATCCACTCTTCTGCTGCGCTTCCGGACGGTGCGCCTGACGCCGTAGCGCGTCGGTCGCCCGGTGCACCGTCACCTTGCGGAGCCAGAACCGCACATGGTCGTCGCTCGACAATCTGTCCGCCGACCGGAACAGCTCCAGAAACACGTCCTGCGCGACCTCTTCGGCTGTGCCGTACTCGCCCGTAACCCTCAGGGCGAGCGAGAACACCATCCGCTGATGCCGCTCCACAACGCCCCGGAACTCCGTTGCCTCGGTCCGCATGCCTACACTCCCCTATTACGCGCGCCGTGCCGTCCCGGGATGCAAAATCTCCCGTGCATCCCGAAAATACGGCGACTCGTCCCGCACCCGCTGAGCTGAAAGCCTGAACCTACCCTTCAGACTCACCAACTTGCCGATTCGCAACCATCGCCGCCCGGGTATCTAATCACGATATGACGCGCCGCCTTATCCTTCTCCTCGCCCTCGCAGTCCCGCTAGCCGCCCAAAACCCCGCGACCCAGCCGCCGCCGACCCACCCCACCAGCACCCCCTACACCGGCGACCTCTCCGTCTTCGAAGAAGCAGACCGCGACCAGAAGCTCCAGATCGACCGCGTCATGGACACCCTCAAGCTTCACCCCGGCTCGATGGTCGCCGACATCGGCGCCGGCGGCGGCTGGTTTTCGGTCCGCGCCGCCCGCCGCGTCAGCCCCGGAGGCACCGTCTTCGCCGAGGACATCAATCCTCACGCCGTCGACGCCATCCACGACCGCGCCGTCAAGGAAAACCTCCCCAACATCGCCGCCGTCCTCGGCACCCCCGACGACCCCAAACTCCCCGCCAATTCCCTCGACGCCGCCCTCATGCTCCGCGTCTACCACGAGGTCGCGCACCCGCCCACGCTCCTCGCCAACCTCCGCGCGTCGATGAAGTCCGGTGGCCTCTTCGGTGTCATCGACCACCCCGGCAATGGCTCCGACCACGGCATCAATGCGGACGTCGTCATCGCCGAGGTCCAACGCTCCGGCTTCCGGTTCGTCAAGCAATACGACTTCACCAAGGGCGACCAGAACGACTACTTCCTCGTTTTCGAACGACCATAACCCGTAGCCCGCATCCAAACACCGTGCCACTGCCGCTACCAGCGCCGATCCTCCCCATGCTCGCCAAGCGAGTGGATGAAATTCCATCCAACACAGACGCGTGGATCTTCGAGCCGAAATGGGATGGATTTCGCACCGTGATCTTTCGCAACGAAGACGAGCTGCTGATCCAGAGCCGTGACGGCAAGCCGCTGGATCGCTACTTCCCGGAGCTGCGCGAGGCTCTGCTCCAACAGCTCCCGCAACGATGCGTCGTTGATGGTGAGATCGTCATCGCGCGCGATGGCGGTCTGGACTTTGACGCTCTGACGCTTCGCATCCACCCCGCTGCTTCGCGGGTGAAGACGCTCGCTGCACAGTTGCCTGCCTCGGTTGTCTTCTTCGATCTGCTTCAACTCGAAGATCGCGATTTGCGCGACGAGCCCTTCGCCGTACGGCGCGCCGAACTCGAACGAGTCTTCGCGAAGCTGCATCCGCCACTGCATCTCACACCCGCAACGCGGGACTCCGCAACCGCGCAGGACTGGTTTACACGCTTCGAAGGCGCCGGGCTTGACGGCGTGATTGCGAAGGCTGCCGCGGGACCGTACACACCCGACAAACGCACGATGCTGAAGATCAAGCACGAGCGTGACTGCGATTGTGTCGTCGCGGGCTTCCGCTGGCACAAGGGCGGCGAAGGAACGGCCGTCGGATCGCTGCTGCTGGGCCTGTATGACGCTGCAGGCAAGCTTCAGCACGTCGGAGTCTGCGCCAGCTTCACCGCGGCAAAACGCAAAGAACTCGTCGAGTTCCTCGCACCCTATCGCAAAGATGCCCTGCGCAATCACCCATGGGCAGAGTGGCAAAGCGAGATCGCACAGGCCAGCGGCCGCATGCCCGGAGGTCAGTCACGATGGAGCGCAGGCAAAGACCTGAGCTGGGAGCCGCTGCGCATCGAGCTTGTCGTCGAGGTCGCCTACGAGCACATGCAGGGCACACGCTTCCGCCACCTCGCGCACTTCCGCCGCTGGCGTCCTGACAAGGCTCCGAAGGACTGCACCTACGAACAGCTCGAGGTTGTTCCGCCCCACGAACTGATGAGCATCTTTCCGGAACGAACCTAAGCGAGACTCATCGACACCAATCGCAAAGCTTCATTGCCTCTCTTTGCCTTCGCGCCACTCGCGTGTCGGGTCATCATCCGGATCAGGCACATCCTGCGCGGGCCGCAACGCCTCCGGCACGTGCCGCAGATTCACGCGGATGCGATACCACACGTACGCCGATCCACGCATGCGATCCACCAGCACATCGTCCGGTGCCAGCAGCGCCGCAGCTTCAGGATGCTTCTCTTTCCAGCGTTCGAGACCGGCTTCGGCGGCGGACCGGTCGGAGCTCTGCGCGACGATGAGGAGCGGCATCTTCGGCACACGGCCGGTCCGCTTCTGCTTCACCGGCGCAGGCTCGGACGATTTCTCCGTCCCGGCCGCTGCCTGTTTCTGTGATTGCTTGCGGAATCGATGCGCGCCAAAGCCTTCCTCGAGCTGGTCCGAGAATTTCTTCGCGCGAGAGGGAGCCACACGCTTCGCCTCGCCCTCTTGCTTCACGAAGTGCGGCGGCCACGGCGCATCGCCGAGCCCTTCCGTCTCATCGCGCGCAGACATCTCCAGCAAGGCGTCAAGCACACCGGCATGTTCGTCCATCGCAGCATGCGGGTCGCCCATCTTCGCAAACCGCTCCGGCACCGTGAGCACGGTGAACTCCGCCGGATCACACGTCATCACCTCATCCCAGCGCAGCGGTGTACTCACGCGCGCATCCGGCAGCGGCCTCACCGAAAAAGCAGAGCAGGTAGTTCGATCCTTCGCGTTCTGGTTGTAATCCAGAAAGACTCCATGCCGCTCTTCCTTCCACCATTTGCTGCTCGCCAGCGAACAGCGCTTCTCCACCGCGCGAGCCAACGCCAGCGCAGCCCTGCGCACCTCGCTGAAGCTCCACCGTGGCTCGATTCGCACGTTGATGTGCATGCCACGTGATCCGCTGGTCTTCGGCCACGCCACCAGGCCCAGTTCATCCAGCAGGGCTTTCACTTCCATCGACACAGTGCGCACGTCTTCCCATGCAACACCGGGCTGCGGATCAAGATCCACGCGCAACTCATCCGGATGATCCAGGTCCCCGGTGCGTACCGGGTGCGGGTGCAACTCCATGCACCCCAGGTTCACGATCCACGCGAGCCCGGCAGCGTCATCCACCACAACTTCGTCCGCCGTGCGCCCGGAAGGGAACGACAGCGTCACCGTCCGCATCCACTCCTGGCAGATCGCTGGGGGCGCGTTTCTGATAAAACGGCTCCGCCTCCGCTCCATTCACAAAGCGCTTCAGAACGATGGGACGATCGACGATGCCGCGCAACGCACCCGGTGCCACCGAGAGGAAATACTTCACGATGTCCAGCTTCGTCAGCTGCACGCCCCGTGTGAAGTACGGCTTGGACGGGCTGCTGATGCGCACCGTGCGGCCCTGCAACTTCCAACAACTCCGAATCATCCGCCTTTGCCATTGCTTCGCTCGCCAGTTGTGATGCGTTTCACATCCCCGGAAATGCCTGATACCGACAGACTAATTCCTCATCCTCGTAAAGGCCCGGCCCCGCATCCTCCACGGAACTTCCCCCACCCCACTGCGTATCGCCTTGAATGCGTTCTCATGCAATTGCACTCGGGCTCTGCCTTCTCGCCTCTTCGCTCCCCGCTCAAACTCCCGGCCGCCATCTCACCGACGCCCAATGGCGTGAAGACATGCAGGCCATGCGCCAGGCCATGGTCGCGAACCACAAAAATCTCTACCACACCGTCACGCCGCAGAAGCTCGACCAGGCCTTCGCCGCACTCGATCACGATCTGCCCACGCTCTCCGACGCGCAGATCACCGTTCGCCTCGTCGCCATCGCAGCCCTCGTCAACGACGGCCACAGCGGCATCGGCATCACCTTCCGCCCCGGCCTCACCCACGTCGGCCTCTGGATGGTCTCTTACCCCGACGGCATTTACGTCGAACAAGCCGCCCCCGAAAACAAATATCTGCTCGGCGCGCGCCTCGAACGCATCGGCAACGTCCCCATCGACGAAGCCCTCACCCGCCTCCACACCATCTTCTCCTGCGAGCCCGGCAACTGCAGCCATCAGCAAACGTGGCCACTCTCCATGTTCCTCGCCGACCCGCTCATCCTCGACGGCCTCGGTCTCAGCAGCTCACCCGACGAAGCGACCTACACCCTCAGCAAAGACGGCCACACCTCCACCGTCACGCTCAAACCCATCGTCAACGGCCGCGATCTTCATCCCTTCGTGAAGGGCTGGCCGGATGCCATCACCGCCCGTGGTGAGCAACCCCTCCCCAACCCGTGGTCCGAAAACATCGCCTTCGCCGAAGTCCCCTCCGCGCATGCTCTCTACCTGCAGTTCAACTCCGTCTATCCACCGCCCGGCCAAACCATGGATCAGTTCGCCACCACACTCGAGCACTTCATCGCCACACACAATGACGATCGCCTCATCATCGACCTTCGCCACAACGGCGGCGGCGACAACACCAACCTCCGCCCGCTGCTCATCGCCATCGCGCGCTCGCGCTTCAATCACCGCGGCCATCTCTTCGTCCTCATCGGCCCCACTACCTTCTCCGCCGCGCAGAACTTCACCAACCGCCTCGGGAACGTCACCGAGGCGATCTTCGTCGGCCAGCCCACCGGCAGCAACCCCAACATGTACGGCGACCCCAAAGGCTTCGAGCTACCCAACAGCCATCTCGACGTCAGAATGGCCAGCGTCTGGTGGCAGGACGAAGACCCGAGCGACACCCGCACCGCAACCTTCCCCGAGATCGGCATCCCACCCGACACCTTCGCCGATGCGCTCGCGGGCAAGGACGCCGCGCTCCACTATGCGCTTTATGCACCCGTTCCGCCGCGTCTTGAAGACCTGATCGCCGCCGCTGCCGAACACGGTCACGATCAGGCACTCGCCGCCCTGAACGCCTACACTGCAGATCCGTTGCACCGCTACGCGCAGAGCTACGAGGACCGCCTCAACAACCTCGCCTCCCGGCTAGCGCAAACCGGCAAAACGCAGGCCGCAGTTACAGTGGTCCAGATCAACGCCGACACCCATCCTACGTCCTGGCAAACCTTCGATTACCTCGGCGAAGGCTACCAGCTCTTGCATGACAACACGCACGCGATCGCCGCCTACCGCCGCTCGCTCGAGCTCAACCCCTCCAACACTCACGCGCAACAAGAGATCGAACATCTGCAGCGCACCAGCCCGTAATCGCGGTTACATCCGCTCCTCATCCACCCGTCGCACAATATCCTCCTGCGACCGCGCCCCCTCCAACACTGCGCGGTTCACCGAATCGAAGTAGTGCAGCATGGTCGCCATCTCATCCACCTCTGCAATCTCCCGGTTCAGCACCCCTGAGTAGTTCTTCAGGTCCTCGACGCCCATCTTCGAGAAATCCGGCACGCCGTCCTTTCCCGTCTTCTCAAAGCTCCCCTCGAACCTTCGCTCCAGCTCCTGCTTCTCTACCTCTACGGTCGCCAGATCCCTCTCCTGCGCCTTCAGCCGGTCCTCCTGCTGGTAGAGAAACGCATACACCGCCGTCTGCTCATCCGAAAGCAGCGCCACCCGTCCGCTCGCCTTCGCGCTGTCCCACATCGCCTGCGACGGCAGCGGAACCGTCCCGGTCGTCGTATTCAGGTTTGGCGAGCCACTCAAGCCGCCGCCCTTTGCAATCGCCTCGTCGACTCCCCGGTGCCAGGACACCAGCGAGTTCTTCAGCGCGGCCATCCGCGCGAAGTCCATCCTCAGCGCCTCCTCGTTATGCTCGCCCTCGTCATGCAGCTCCCGTTGCAGCGCATGTTTTTCATGCACGCGGTGCGCATACTCCGCTGTCTGCTCCAGCCCCAGCGCAATCAGCAGCCCCACCGTAATCGTCCCCAGGTGAATCCAGAACTCTCTCCACGTGTTGAGCGGATGATGCGGCGCATGGACTTCCATTCAGCAGGCCTCCCACCCCAGCAAATCAACAGGCATGGCCCAACAAATCGCCGCTGCAAGCCTTAGCCCGTCGCGTTCGCCTCGATTATGGCACGCACAAGACGGCGTGATCCGGAGTGGCCCACCCTGCCTTAGCTATCACTACGCTCGCACTGCACGTAAAGCTGGCTCGGGCTGATCGAGATCCTCTAACTTCAGATCGCGGGTCTCCCGTATGAATCGCAGGCCAACCATGGCAAGGGCGCAGTAAAAGCCATAGACGATCGGGATGTAATACCACTTATGAAAGACATCCTGGCCGATGAGTCCGGCCAACAGCGACGGCGCGATCATGCCGCCGACAACGCTGCCAAGGTTGAAGACAATTCCGTTCCCGGAGTACCTGAATTTTGTGGGAAAGCTCTCACAGACCAGGATCGCCCCAATCCCCAGTAATATTCCCACCCCGAAGAAACTAACAAGGATCTCCAGGAGAGTCACCAGCGCAATACGCTTGCTTAAAACGGCGAAAGTAAGAGGGATATGAGAGCAGCGTTGTTACCCCGACCGCGATGCACGCGGTGAGTCTTCGTTTGCAGAAGTCAGCAGTCGGCCCACTGGCAAGTACGCCAAGAAGAGTTCCGCCCTTGGCGACTATCAGGATCGAGGCAGTAGTCGCCAAAGAGATACCGGCAAGGCGCATGAACGAGAGGAAGTAGGTTGATACTACGAATCCGTCCATGGACGAGAAGGCTACGACCAGTGCCAGGAAAATCACGGAACGAAGGTGGTGTCTTAGGACAGCGAAACTCGGCAGCGCAGCGAGCTTGTCAGCTTGTTTGACCTGCTCAAACAGCGGACTGTCGGCAAACTTGTAGCGTGCCAGCAGCGCCGGAATTACGATCACGACCGAGAGCAGCATTGCTACGCGCCAGCCGGAGGTTGCGAACGTCTTGCTCATGACCAGCAAAACAACGCTGGCACTCATAGTGCCCAAAGGAACGCCCAGGTTCGCCAGCGACATCCAGAACGCCCTTCGGCTCCGCTGCGCAGCATATTCGCCAAGCAAAGAAGAAGCTCCTCCAAACTCACCCCCTAATCCAATCCCCTGCACGAATCGCAGCACTACAAGAAGGATCGGGGCCGCGATTCCTAACGTCGCATAGCCGGGCAGGAGTCCGGTTAAACAAGTGGTGGCGCCCACGATGATGATGTTGAGCATGAATGAGAACTTGCGTCCGGCGCGATCGCCGAAGTGGCCAAAAAGGAAGGCTCCTAATAAACGTGCCGGGAACCCCGCACCGAAAGCCATGTAAGAGAACACGAGTGCCTGGGTGGGCGGCAACCGCGGAAAGAATATCTTCGGAAATGCAGTAGACGCGGCGTACCCGTAGATAAAGAAGTCGTAATACTCAATGAAGGCGCCCGCCATTGCCGTGAAGGCAACCATCGCCAAGGTGCGCGTGTCTGCTGGCTGCTTGGGCCCTTCCATTGCACAACTCCTTGTCTTGCAAGAGCAGCAAATGGCGGGGAAGATATTTTTGGGGGGCCGAAGAAGGCCGGGCCATACAGGCAGAAAGATCCCTGGGCAGACTTGGTAGCGTCAGTCTACGCGCGGGCCGTCCATTGTGAATGCTGTTCGAGGAAATTTTCGTTGCTGTGTCGTTGCACCTGGAAGCAAGTCTGGAAGCGATAATTGCCACAAAATCTGGTCTGCAAGACTGCGTCCCTGAAACAGGGTTTTCCGGAAGTCCATCGCCGAGCCACGTATCCAGATAATCGATTCCTCCCGACAAGTCGTCTTCTTGTGAGTCAGCGGGTATTCGAGATTGTCACTTCCCGCCGACTCCCCAGACCAGGGACGTCATTCCGCCACATCGCTCAAGATTGTTTCCGCGACAACCCCATCACGACCCAACCAGCTATCCTCATCTCGACGATGACTCTCCGCGACGCACTCCTCGAAGCCTCCGCCTCATCTCCCGCCGCGACGCCGAGACCCTGCTCGCCCACGTCCTGCATCGCAACCGTGCCTGGCTCCTCGCCCACGCCGACGACGACCTGCCCGCGCCTGACCTCGATACCTTCCGCTCTCTCGTCACCCGCCGCGCCGCGCAACATCCGCTCCAGCACCTCACCGGCACGCAGGAGTTCTTCGGCCTCGCCCTTCGCGTCACCCCCGACGTCCTCATCCCACGCCCCGAAACCGAGCATCTCGTCGAAGCCGTCCTCGACTTCGCCCGCTCCCAGCCCGACCCGCATCTTCACATCGCCGACGTCGGCACCGGCTCCGGCGCGATCGCCATCGCGCTCGCCTCCGTCCTCGAGCACGCCCACCTCACCGCCATCGACGTCTCCCCGGCCGCCCTCGCCGTCGCCCGCGACAACGCCGGCCGCCTCGGTCTCGACACCCGCATCCGCTTCCTCGAAGGTGACCTCCTCACGCCGCTCCTCACGCCTCACGCCCCCCGCGATCCTCTCTTCACCGCCGACCCACTCGCCCCACTCGTCTTTGGCACCGACCCGTTCAACTCCCTCCTCGGCGCCCCGGCCGCCAACCCCTTCGACACCCCCACCTTCGACATCATCGCCTCCAACCCTCCCTACGTCGCCCTCGACGACACCACCCTCGCCCCCGAGGTCCGCGATCACGAACCCCCGCTCGCCCTCTACGCCGGCCCCGACGGCCTCGACATCTACCGCCGCCTCATCCCCCAGGCCTTCGACCTCCTCCGCCCCGGCGGCCTCCTCGCCCTCGAGATCGGCTTCGGTCAGCGCGACGCCCTCACCGAACTCCTCGCCAACTGGCACTCCGTTCGCTTCCTCAACGACTACGCCTCCATCCCCCGCGTCGCCCTCGCCCTCCGGCCCTGGCCCGCCTTCATGTCGCGCACGTCGCGCTCTGGCACGACACACTCTCTCCTTGACGTGCCTGCTCCGCGGAACTAACCTGTCCCCGCAAGATCCCTCCATATTCAGTTTCCGGCACGAGCGGCGCCAGTCTCTTCCGGAACTCAGCCCTCGAGCATCGCACCCCACGCAAGAAGGAGAGCCTACCTATGCAACCTCGTCGCATCCTCCGATCGCCGCATGTTCTTTTCTGATACTCGTCGCGATCATCGCCATAACAGCCTGGAGAACCTCGCCGCACGTCCGCGTGCAGGCTCCAGAACTTCGTCTCCGACATCCCGGACTCCGAATTGCCCTCATCCAGGATCGGCCACAAGTTCGCTCCGTCCCGCTCAACCTCAGCAACAAGGATCCGGCCCTCGCGGGACTCGGCAGCTTCCTCGTCAATGCAGTCGGCGACTGCAATGGATGTCACACCGGCGGCGGCCCTCCCAACTTCAACTACGCCGCCGGCCATAATCCTTACTTCGGTCAGCCCGCAAAGGTTGATCCGACGACCTACCTCGAGGGAGGCAGCGACTTCGGCCCCGCCGTTCCGCCCATCCCCGCGTCTATCCGCCTGCGGAGTACGGCTCTTACGTCGGCCCCGACATCATCGCCCGCAATCTCACCCCGGACAAGACAGGTCGCGCTGAAGGCGGTCACACCCTCGCGGAGTTCAAGCAGATCATGCGCGTCGGCACCGACTTCGACAAGCTGCACCCGACCTGCACCTCAGCCACGCCGACCCCAACTCCGGCCAACTGCATTCCTCCTCCGGTAGACGGCGCGCTCCTTCGGTCATGCCCGTCCACCTTCCACAACATGACCGACCATCAACTCAACGCCATCTACGAGTACCTGAGCGCAATCCCGTGCCTCTCCCCAACCAACGACCCCGGCAACGTCCTCTACAACGACTGCGGCACGTCAGCGAAACAAGGTCCTTCCCCCGCCGCTCACCATAAGAAGCAGGGAATCAACCCCGGCCTCTAACTGCCCTCCAATCCGCTACACATCAGGGCAACCGAGGCCATTCGCCGGTCGCCCTTTCTGCGCGCGTCATCCCGTAAACTTAACCCTCATGTCCGAACTGCAGTACCCGCCCCCATCGCCACCATCGCCACCCTCGCCGCAGCACGAAGGCCAGCGCGTCACCCTCCGCGGCTGGCTCTACAACATGCGCGACTCCGGCAAGCTGCTCTTCCCCACCTTCCGCGACGGCACCGGCACCATCCAGGGCATCGTCCCCAAAGCCGCCGTCCCCGAGAAGTCTTCGACCGCCTCAAGTCCCTCACCCAGGAGTCCTCGGTCATCGTCACCGGCAAGGTCCGCGCCGACTCGCGCGCCCCCTCCGGCTTCGAGCTCGACGTCGAGGACGTCGACAATCGTCCAGCTCGTCCCCGACGACACGCCCTACCCCATCTCGCTCAAGGAGCACGGCGTCGACTTCCTCATGGAGCACCGCCACCTCTGGCTCCGCACCCCGCGCCAGTCCGCCATCCTCCGCATCCGCGCCACCATCATGCGCGCCGCGCAGGAGTACTTCGACACCAACGGCTTCATCCGCACCGACCCGCCCATCCTCACGCCCGCCGCCTGCGAAGGCACCAGCACGCTCTTCGAGCTCGACTACTTCGGCGACGCCGCCTTCCTCACCCAGTCCGGCCAGCTCTACGTCGAAGCCACCGCGCTCGCGCTGGGCAAGGTCTACAGCTTCGGCCCCACCTTCCGCGCCGAGAAATCCAAGACCCGCCGCCACCTCACCGAGTTCTGGATGATCGAGCCCGAGGTCGCCTACATGGACCTCGACGGCGACATGGACCTCGCCGAAGCCTTCCTCACCCACATCGTCACCCGCGTCCTCGAACTCCACCGCGCCGACCTCACAGTCATCGGCCGCGACATCGCCAAACTCGAAGCCGTCATCGCCCCAGCCTTCGACGCGCGCGCCATCGAGCTGACGATCGAATGCCCGATCCCAGCTCCGCACGCTTCCCCGCCTACCTACGACGAAGCCCACGCCATGCTCGACGAGCCTACAAAGACGGCAAGCTCGAAGCCCCCCACATCTACGGCGACGACTTCGGCTCCCCCGACGAGACCTACATCAGCTCGCAATTCGACAAGCCCGTCATGATCCACCGCTACCCCGCCGCCATCAAGGCCTTCTACATGCAGCCCGACCCCGCCGACCCCACCAAGGCCCTCTGCGTCGACGTCCTCGCCCCCGAAGGCTACGGCGAAATCATCGGCGGCTCGCCAGCGCGTCGACGGCTACGACCTCCTCAAGTCCCGCATCGACGAGCACAACCTGCCCCTCGACGCCTTCGAGTGGTACCTCGACCTCCGCCGCTACGGCAGCGTCCCCCACGGCGGCTTCGGCATGGGCATCGAGCGCGCCGTCGCCTGGATCTGCGGCCTCGACCACGTCCGCGAAACCATCCCCTTCGCCCGCACCCTCAACCGCATTTATCCCTAGTGACCGGCACGTCGGCATCGAGAAAGGCTGTATTCCTGATAGTCAGTATGCGCTTTTCTTCGCCAGAGCCGCTTCCAGCGTTTCATGTGACGAGAAGACTCCGGGCGACTGATGATTACACCTGATTTGGCAGTTGTTTGAATGAAGATAAGCTTAAGCGGTCACAGGGATAGGTCGCGAAGTCCGCCCGGTTTCGAAAACCTGAAGCTAGGTTACCACTTGGTATGTGGACGCATTTGCTCGGCGGGCACCCGAAAGACTAGAGACGTTGCAGCTGCTGGCTTCGGAGAGGATGATTTTGACGACGCTGAATTCAGCGCATCTTAGACGGGTGCGCTCGTTCTCACTTGGACTGGCCGCTCTTTCTACCGCTATCTGTTCATCGAGAAGCCCGCGAGAGGGGTTGACGAGCTAAAGCAATTGATCGGCGCCGATTTTCCAGAGCTCGAATATCGCTGTGTTTTCCGACTGGAATATTCCATCGTCGCGATAGCACGCTGCGGTCAATGAACGAAATTGGCAGAAGATCGCGCAGTCGTGTTCTAGATCCTTACGGGTTCCAGGTCTCGTGGACGACTTGGATCTTCTACGGAAGACCAAAGCAGTCGACCTTTGGTATCTATTTGCCGAGTCCGTCACGATTGCTTACGCGCGACGGTGTGATCGAGGATTCTTGGCGCACAAAGCTCACAGATGTGTTCGGGACGTCTGAATGGGAGCCTCATTTTTACAAAAAGTTGACAGAAGTGGATCTATGCCGGAGTATGAGCGCACAGAGCGTGACGCGACCGTGGCGAACATCGAGAATTTCATTCACCATGCTCCAGACCGTTTTGCCGCGGTGGCCCCCAGCCTTGTGCGCCGAACTCCAACGGCAGCTCTCAGTTTGCACTCTGCTTTGCCAGCGGCAAATGAAAGGTCGCGTCCCATCGCAATTCCAATCGCCAAGAGCCCACTCAAATTAAGGACGCTGCCATGTCTACGAAATCGACCGTCGCATGGACGGAGATGACATGGACGCTGTCACCGGCTGCACGAATCAGGCAGGGGTGCAAACACTGCTATGCCGCTCGCATGGCGAAGCGGTTGCACGCCATGGGATCGGCGATACAGAAATGAATTCATTCTAACGACCGACGAAGACTTGATCGATGCTCCGCGGAAATGGCGACAGGCGCGAATGATCTTTGTGAATTCAGTGAGCGATCTCTTTCATAAAGACGTACCGGAGGAATTCATCCGGCGTGTCTGTGAAACGATGGCAGACTGCCAGCAACATACATTCCAAGTGCTTACAAAACGCAGTGACCGCTTTCGTCGGCTGGAAGGAAGCTCCCATGGTCACCGAATGTTTGGATGGGCGTGAGTGTCGAAAACGAAAAGGCCCTGTACCGCGCTGATGGCCTCCGTGGAGGGCAAGGAAATGTGCGCTTCTGATGTGCGAACCCCTCCTCGTACTCTGGGGAAACGCTCACTCGAAGGAATCCACTGGGTGATCGACGGAGGGGAGTCCGGACCGGGTGCCAGGCCGATGCCATACGAATGGGTCGATGAGATTCACAGACGTTGTCGCGCCGAGGATCTGCCGTTCTTTTTCAAACAATGCGGCGGCCTGCATAAAAAGCGCTTCGGAACGACATTAGATGGACGAGTGTTCGATGAAATGCCATCGCCTGTTCCTCACTACGTGCAAATTCAACCGGCACAAGCCCAATCATTAGCGAGCTGACCCTACACCTTTCTCCAACACGCGAAGCTGGAGCAAGCGATCCACCTGGGAGCGCGGCTCTCCGAGCGAAAGCTCGGCGCGCTCGCCCTCCTGCGCAACCTTCGCAACATAAGGACGCAAGGCTGACGAGCAGCTGGTTCTTGACGCGCTTGCCGCGATGAAGACTGATCGCGTGCTCCCGTTCCGCTTCCTCGCCGCAGCGCGCCACGCACCGCAGTGGGAAGAGGGGCTGGAGTCTGCGATGATCCGCTCCATCCCGGTCCGCGAGAAGCAAAAATGGCGGCACACCGTCCTTTTGACCGATGTCTCCACTCCTTTGTCAAAAGTGGAGGCTACTTCACGTTTCCGTTCAGGCCAGCCGGGAAGAATCCTCCCTTGCCCGATCCACCCGCGTACACGATCGCCAGCACCTGCTGCGCAGTGCGTGCGAACACCATCGAGCCCGCAGTTCCCTCCACTGCCCGCTGCGTTGATCGATCCCGTTGTGGATGCATTCACAATCGCCGACGCCGTCACGTTCGAGCTGCCATTCAGCATGACCTGCTGCGTTCCCAGCCCGACATCATCGCCATCCGCACTGCCCGACTTGATCGAATTCGATCCATCCACCGTCGCACGCAGTTTCGAGATCGCAGCGGCCACCGTCGTCGCCGTTCCCGCCGCGCCCAGCGTTGTGCTGGACTGATCCAACCCATAGATCACCGTGCGCACCAGCCCCGCGTGATACGCCTCCACGCCCTGAATTCCAGCAGCCGCATCGAGGTTGCTGCTTGTGGTCAGGTTTGGAGCCGCGCCTGTGTACGCCGTCACACCCACATCCTCAAAGATGTACGCACCCAGCAGGAAGTGGATGTCATCTGCGAAGGGATCGAACGACGTGAGACCGAGGCCGAGCAGGCCGGCGAGTGTGTTGAAGCTGTTGAACAAATCGATTGCCGGCTGCGCTACCGCCGATGACCCCAGCGCGCCGCGCAAGAATTTCACGTGATTGCGCTCCTCGGTCGCGATCTCCTGCGCGTAGCTCTGAACCAGCGTGTTGGCAAACGGGACTTTGCACGCCGACGGCCCTCCGCTCTTCATCGTCACCGTTCCCTGCGTTCCCGTACCCGTGAGCCCGAGGCCCATCTGGTCGATCGTCTGTCCGCTCGCCGCCAGCGTATAGAACTCCGCCTCCAGGTACTCGAGATTCAGCGCGAAGTTCAAGTAGTCAGCGTCGGTTAGTGTTGCAGACTGGCCCTCCGCCATTGACGAAAACGCAAGCCCCGCCAGTGCAGCGCCACCCAGCGTCAGCATGCGCCGTCGGCTGCTCGCGATAACCTCGTCCAGTTGTTGTGTTTCAATCGTCGCCATCTCGTCTCCCTCGCTATGCCTGTGTCACGCTGATGTTGCCGTTCAGTCCGCTCGGGAAGAACGTTCCGCTCTTCACGCCTGCACCGCCGCCTGTGCCGTACACGATGTGCAGCACCTGGTCGGTGGTCCTCTCGAAGCCAATCGAATTCGTCGAGTCCGCCGCAACGATCCCGGTTGCGCTCAGCGTCGTCTCGTTGCCGCCGCCAAGCATCGAACGCACACTCTCAACCGCGTTCGCAGTGGAGATTGCAGTCGACCCCGCAGCGACAATCTGGGTGCGGATGGCTGCCGCGTGGTACGCCTCGACGGCGTGAATTTCTGCGGCATATGTAAGGTTCGTCTTGCTCGTCAGCAACTTCGCCGCACCGTGATACGCCGTCACGCCAACATCCTCAAAGATGAACGCGCCGATCAGAAAATTGCCGTAGCTCGCAAACGGATTGAAGCTGCCACCCAGACCCGCAGCGCTCGCGAGCGCATTGAAGCTGTTCGTCAGATCAATCGCCGGAGCCGCCACCGCCGAACTGGCGAGTGCGTTGCGAAGAAAGCGCACATGGTCCAGCTCGTTCTGCGCGATCTCATTGACATACTGCGTTTGCAGGCTCGACATGCCCGGGACCTGGCTGCCGCCTGTCGTTTTGCTAGTGGAGTTCCCCGTGTCCGACGAGCCCAATCCATTTCCCGTCGCCGCACGCAAGTAAAACTCTGCCTCCAGGTACTCCAGATTCAGTGCGAAGTTCAGATAGTCGGCGTCGGTGCGTGTCGTCGAACCTCCACCCCCTCCGCTCATGGTGGAACCGTCGTCTCCACAACCCACGATCAACGTTGTCGCTGCCACCGTTGCGCCGGCCCCAGCGAGGAATCTTCGCCGTGACACACTACGTTCCACAAATTGCCCAGGTTTCTGATTCACGATGTACCTCTCTGCGGAGCCTTTTTAGGAGCGAGCTCGAGAGGTGTACGTCGCGCACACCAGACCGGATTGCAGTCATCAATCTTTTGCTGAAAATCTCATGCGAAGTGTTGATGCAACGAAAAACTCGAAAGCCGAAATCGGCGCGCTGCAACAGTCGCTGAGATTTTTATCCGTATGACCGCATCATCGTCATCACGGACGAGCAGTCGCACGACCGCATTCCCGCTCCGCGCGGCACTCTCGATCGTTGCAAATCAAAACGAGGGGGAGGGGTGTCCTGCCTCATGGGAAGCGGTCTCGGCGAGCAGACTTACTGAACAGTCCTGCGAGCGAACGCGTGGTTGAGCATCGTCTCCCAGGGGGTCACGTCGGCAAGTTCGGCACGGTTCCTCGAGCCTCGCTCGCCCTCAAAGCAGTTAGTGATATAGCGCACCAGGTGCGCCGGAGGAATCGGCTTCTCCATCAGCGGAAAGTCGTACCCGGCCCTGCGTGCGCCGTCCAGGTCAGCTTCCGTCGCATGCCCCGAGAACAACAGAATCCCGCAGGCCGGAAACTCCTCCGCCATCTGCATCGCCAGCTCGATCCCGTCTGTCTCCGGCATCCGTATGTCTGTCAGCAGAAATCCCGGCGATCTCTCGCGCGCCGCATGCATCGCCGCTTTCGCGTCATACACCGGCCTTGCCTCGAAACCCGCCTGCGAGAGAATCATCGCCAACGTGTTGGCCACCAGCGGTTCATCGTCCACCACTAACACAACAGGCCGGTCGCTCACGGACGGAATCTCTGACAGCGGAATCACCTCAAAATGGAGTTTTCTGCTCACGGCAAGTACCTCTAGCCACCACCCTAGGCGTCTGGTCGAGATACGGGTTAACTCTTAAACCTTTTGCTTTCATGAGGCTTTTTCGTCAAAACAACCTCTTGCCAAAAAAAGAGCATCGACTTATATTGTCATCGTTGGCTTAGGTTAGTACGTCGTTAGCGTTAGAATAGCGCTACGTCAGTTTAAGGAGGCTTTCCATGGCTAGTAGCGAAGATTCGGTTCGTTCGGATTCCATGCGATTCGAATCGGTTCTGCAAGCCGATGTTCCCAAAGGACGGGACGGAAAGCACAAGCAGATCATCACGCAACTGCTCAGTGACATCGAGCAGCTCAAGGTCGGCTCCGCCCTGAAGGTGCCGCTCGGCGATCTACCTGACTCCAAAGAGAACATCCGCTCCGCGCTCAGCCGTGCAGCCGCCCAGCGCAACCTGCATATCGCGACCTCCAGCAACGATGAGTTCCTCTTCGTCTGGAAGACCGACCAGGCCAAGTAGCGCCTGCGACGTCATCCGCAAGGTTTGTGGATCGACACCCACATCCAGGGCAGATCGACGCCCGCGAAAGGCGAGCCACTATTTCCGCAAACTTCTGCAAGTCACTGTTTCCTGATAAAGGCAGACGGTACTTAAGTCTTGCATTTGCAACATCAGCAGCTTTGATGGTCGGAACACGACTGCCGCTTTGATATGCAATAGTTTGCACAATTGCGCCTAAATTCACAAAACGCTTGCTTATTATCAGTAACTTGCAGCCGCGCAAAATGGCACCTCACCTGCTTTATAGATGGTCAAGCCACAACAAGTGGGGAGGATGAATGAAAGTTCTAAGTGGAATCTCTGTACTTGCACTTCTTATAGCGGGGGCAGCGACGCCCTCGTTCGCGACCAGTATCAGTCCGGGTGGCGTTGTCGTGCCAGGCATTGAAAGTGGCACTGCCACTATCCTTGCAGATACCGGTGTAGTCAACTTCAACTTCGGCGGGGATGTGGGTACGGTCCAAGAAGTAGTTACTCAGGGCTTTACGGGGAGTCCCTTCGGTGCAAGTGACATTAGCTTCATCTACCAGATCACGGTTTCGGGCGGAAACATCGATAACCTTACTACGGAGAATTTCGCCGCTCCGGGCATCTCGATAGATGTTGGCCAATCCTCCGAGGGAATTTACGGACCTCCGTATCGGCAATACCGAAGCAACAGTCGCCGCCTGGACGACCGATGGCACGACGATTGGCTTCGGTTTTGGACTCCCCGACGGCCTGACCCCGGGGGACGTGAGCTATTTGCTGATCATCAACACAAACATGACGACTTACGAAGCTGGTCTTTTCAGCCTGCAGGACGGTCAGACGCAAAACTTTGATGGCTACGTCCCGGCAGGTCCAGTACCCGAACCTTCAACCCTGAGCCTGCTCGGCACTGGCCTTCTGGCTGCCGGCGCTGGCCTCCGTCGCAAGATGCGCCGGGCGTAAACGTAACCAGGCTGTCGGGCTCAATCTGTGTGGGAGAGTCGATCCTTGACTCTCCCGCCTCCCCCAACAGAATCTTCCTTTGAATTGCGCGAGTAGCTTCTGGTGGGCGCTGACTCAACCGAATCGCTGGCCGTCGGTTCAGTTCGATGTGCGAGAGATCCTGGGCATAAGCTCCCTTTACTCAATAGTTAATCGCCCAATGGGCTTGGCAGATTGTTACCTTTTGAGCCTGCAAGATCTTGCTTAAGGGAAACGGTCGCCTAAAGATTATTGTCGCGATTTCAACAGCTTGCATTTCCGCAGATTGGCAAGCTAACTGCCTCCTTACATGCAGAACCACCAACATCGTGGGGAGGGAAGACGAATGAAGATTCTGAGTGGAATCTCTGTACTTGCACTTCTTATAGCGGGGGCAGCGACGCCCTCGTTCGCGACCAGTATCAGTCCGGGTGGCGTTGTCGTGCCAGGCATTGAAAGTGGCACTGCCACTATCCTTGCAGATACCGGTGTAGTCAACTTCAACTTCGGCGGGGATGTGGGTACGGTCCAAGAAGTAGTTACTCAGGGCTTTACGGGGAGTCCCTTCGCAGGTGACATCAGCTTCATCTACCAGATCACGGTTTCGGCCGGAAACATCCTGAACCTTACTACGGAGAATTTCTCCGCTCCGGGCATGCTCGATAGATGTTGGCCAATCCTCCGAGGGAATTTACGGACCTCCGTTCGGCAATACCGAAGCAACAGTCGCTGCCTGGACGACCGATGGCACGACGATTGGCTTCGGTTTTGGACTCCCCGACGGCCTGACCCCGGGGGATGTGAGCTATTTGCTCATCATCAACACAAACATGACGACTTACGAAGCTGGTCTTTTCAGCCTGCAGGACGGTCAGACGCAAAACTTTGATGGCTACGTCCCGGCAGGTCCAGTACCCGAACCTTCAACCCTGAGCCTGCTCGGCACTGGCCTTCTGGCTGCCGGCGCTGGCCTCCGTCGCAAGATGCGCCGCAAATAGGCCGCGAGAGAGTTCTCTCTTCCTCCCCCACGGCAATCATTCCGCTCCGATCGAGGCACCTGCTACAGGTGCCTCGATTTGTTTCGCGGCGCGAGTCTTCCTTCTCCCGCAGCACAATAATTTGAACCGCGGCATGCAAAATTTATTTCCAATACAGCGGGTAACCTATACAGTGGTTGCCGCTTATGTCCTTATCTTTTCTGGATCGTGAACGTTCGATCGCCGCTCCGGGATTCAGCCGTTGGCTGGTACCTCCGGCCGCGTTGGCCATCCACCTATCCATTGGCCAGGTGTATGCCTTCTCCGTCTTCAAAAACCCGCTGCTTGCGCTGCATGCAGCCGATGGCACGGCATGGTCGCTGAAGGAAGTCGGCTATATCTTCTCCATTGCGATTGCCGTCCTCGGCCTCTCCGCTGCTCTCTTCGGCGCTTGGCTGGAACGTGTGGGTCCCAGGCGCGCCATGTTCTACGCCGCGCTTTGCTTTGGTCTCGGCTTCGAGATTGCTTCGTTCGGCGCGGCAAACCACTCCCTTGCGCTGATCTATCTCGGCTATGGAGTCGTCGGTGGCATCGGTCTCGGCCTGGGTTACATTTCGCCGGTGTCGACGCTGATCAAGTGGTTCCCGGACCGCCCCGGACTTTCGACGGGACTCGCCATCATGGGCTTCGGCGGCGGTGCGCTCATTGGAGCTCCGCTAGGCAACAACCTGATGGGTTACTTCAAGGCCCACGGCCATGCGAATCCTATCCCCATCACCTGGATCACGATGGGAGTTCTCTACTTCATCTTCATGATGTACGGGACGTTCACGATCCGGGTGCCGCGGCCTGATTGGAAGCCGGCCGGATGGGTGCCCAAGGCCTCGCACAACGCCCTGATCAGCACGCATAATGTCGCGGTTGCGCAGGCCTGGAAGACTCCGCAGTTCTGGCTGCTTGTGGATCGTTCTCTGCACGAATGTGACCGCCGGCATCGGCATTCTGGAGCAGGCCTCGCCGATGATTCAGGACTTCTTCCGCGGGCACATCGCGGCCACGGCCGCCGCCGGATTTGTCGGCCTGCTGAGTCTCTTCAACATGGTCGGCCGCTTCTTCTGGGCCAGCACCTCGGACTTCATCGGGCGCAAGGGCACCTACTTCTGCTTCTTCACCCTCGGACCGATTCTCTACTTCTTCATGCCGTTTACCGGCTACAACCATCTGAACTCGGTGGTGCTGTTTGTCTCAATCGCCTGCGTCGCGATTTCGATGTACGGCGGCGGCTTCGCCACTGTCCCGGCGTACCTGAAGGATCTCTTTGGCGGCTACAACGTCTCGGCGATTCATGGGCGGCTGCTCACCGCGTGGTCGGTGGCCGGCATTGTGGGCCCACTCATCGTCAACGGCGTCCTCGATCACTACAAGGCTGCCGGGCTGAACCGGATGGACGGCTACCGCGTGGTTCTGCACATCATGGTCGGTCTGCTGGTCGTCGGCTTTATCGCCAACTTGATGATTCGTCCCGTCGCCGACCGCTTCTGGCTCAAGGACACACCCGCCACCACGCCCACGGCCGCGGCCCACTAACAGGAGCACGACATGGCAGATGTCAAACCGTCCTCGACAGCACTCATCGCCCTCGCCTGGATCATCGTCGGCGTACCGCTTGGCTGGGGCGTCTACAAGTCCGCGCTCAACGCAGTGAAGCTCTTCCAGCCCCAGCCTGTCGCGACTGCGCCCGCCGCGCCGAAATAGCGCAGCGGCGCTGTCCGGCTCGCAGCAGAGTTACGCGATGGCCGCAGCGGTCTCTTGCTGCACGCGAGGCCGCACCTCGTTGCCCAGCAGCGCAATCGCGCGCATCATCTTCTCGTGCGACAGCGGACCACCGGACATCATGAGGCTGACCTGCGATACTCCGCCCAACGAGTCGCTGATGTGCCACATCTTCGCCGCCGCCGTCTCCGGTGAACCGACGACAAAAGCGCCCATCGGGCCGCGCTGCGCATCGAACGCCGCACGAGTCATCGGACCCCAGCCGCGCTCTTTGCCGATGCGGCTGAAGGTCTGCGAGTACGCCGGCCACAGCTCATCGGCAGCCTGCTGATCGGTTTCCGCGACATAACCGATCGCATGCACTGCTACGTCGAGCGACTCCGGCGCATGTCCTGCACGGCGTCCGGCCTCGCGATACATATTAATCAGCGGGCGGAAGCGATGCGGCTCACCACCGATGATCGCAACCGTAAGCGGCAGCCCGAGCGCGCCCGCGCGAACAAACGAGTTGGGTGTTCCGCCCACACCCAGCCGAATGGGAAGCACCGGCTGCACCGGCCGAGGCCACACGCCCTGTCCGGTCAGGGGCGCGCGATGTTTGCCGTCCCAGTGCACCTTCACCTCGTCGCGCAGTTGCAGCAACAGGTCGAGCTTTTCGGCGAAGAGGTCGTCGTAGTCCTTCAGGTCGTAACCGAAGAGTGGGTAAGACTCAATGAAGGAACCTCGCCCGACGATAATCTCGGCGCGGCCGTTCGAGATGAGGTCCAGCGTCGCAAAGTCCTGGAAGACGCGCACGGGGTCGTCCGAGCTGAGCACGGTGACGGCACTGGTGAGGCGGATCTTCTCCGTGCGCGTCGCAGCCGCAGCCAGCAGCACCGCGGGTGAGCTGGCGACGTACTCCTCACGGTGGTGCTCGCCGATGCCGAAGCTGTCGAGACCCACGCGGTCGGCAAGCGAAATCTCCTCCATCAGCTGGGCGACACGGTCACGTGCCTGTTCTCCGGCCGGGCGTCCCTCTGCCAGCATTTCCACAAAACTATCGATCCCGATCCGCATAATTTTCTCCTGGATTCCATCCATCTCAAATATATTGATGTCAATAGGTATCCAAACGATGCAGACTCCAGCGAAGGCCACGAAACCCGTCCCGCCTCAAAAGCCGGTAAAGCCCGCTAAATCCAGGCAGCCAAAGGATGAGCGCACCGGCAAAGGACAAAAGGACCAGAAGTCGGACAGGGTCTCAGGCACGCAGCTCTGGCTGGTGATGATCAAGGCCTACCATTCGCTGCTCGCCTTTGCCGAGAGCACGCTCAAGGACAGCGGCCTGGGCGAATCGGAGTTCCGGATTCTGGAGGTACTTCTCCATAAGGGCCCGATGCCCGTAAACACCATCGGGCCCAAGGTTTTTCTTACGCCGGGCTCCATCTCCGTCGCCGTCGATCGCCTGTTGAAGCGAGGGCTCGTTACGCGCACAAGCAGCTCTGAAGACCGCCGCATTCGTGTGGTCGACCTCACACCAGCGGGTCGGCGCCTGATCGAACAGGTCTTCGCAGCGCATGCACGCCAGATCGATCGCCTCGGCGAGGTTCTGAGCCCGAAGGAGCGCCGCCAGGTTGCGCGCGGATTGAAGACCTTCGGCAAGGCCGCAGCCCATCAGCCGAACGAAACCGCTAGTTACCACTCGTCATTGGGCTCCATTCACCGCTGCGGCGTTTTTCCGAGACGAAACAACTAAATGCTTACGTCCCTCGGGCCAAACCACTCGCGATATTGGACGGCCGGAATCCCAACCTGGCCACCGCAGCCGGTCGGGATATCGGACAACGTATACTTCGGATGCAACCCTGGAATATTGGCGGAGAAGAGCGGATTACAGACGAGCTCGTGGATCCTGGACTGCGCTCGGGGAGCATCCTCGCCCTCATACGGGAAGAGGAAGTTCCGTATGCCCACAGCGCCGCCCAGATATTGAACTCCCATCCGCCATCTATCTCCGCATCGGGAACGCCCCGCGCCTCAAGTTCTTGCGACGGCCCGCAGACGCGCACGCAGATCGGGAAAAGCATCATGTGTGGCGCCGATGGCTATAGATGGCGACGATCGCGAGCACCGCAACGGTAATGCGGGGAAGCTGGCGTGAAACTCGCTGCTGATAATTACGGGCGAGCAATAGGAGGAAAAAAAACAGCAGTGGGAGCAGGTAACGGTCAAAGACCATATTTACACCCGCCCGCGACGTCATCAGGCCGATATAGACAACCGAAAACGGCCTCAAGAAGGAGCAACGAAGACCACGATAAGCACATTCAGACTGCAGGCTCGCGCGCGGACCGGGGGCCGCTTCAGTACAAAGCCGACTGCACTTACGCCCACTATGACCATGGCGGAAAGGACAAATCCGGAAGCCGTCGCCGAGGAGCACCGGGCGCCGCCCATTGATTCCACGTGCCCGTCCATGCACCCCGTGGCTGTGACATATGTCGCCGATCGTAGGCTCCAGCCAGCCAGGCGGCTGGTGCTGGATCAGCAGGAGAAGCGCGCAGATCGCCGCGCCCACGGTCAAGCATGGTAAGCCATGACGCGGCGCTCTCTCCATCTCAGCTTCGGGAAGAAACACGCAGCAGGACGGGAAGAAGAAAGACAGCCGCATCGAACAGCGTCCTTGCGATCGTGCGTATCATGTTCCTCAGTTCTCCCTGGTTAGCGGCCCTCGCCAAAGTGGCTCGCGACATGACTCATTGGCTGATGTTTGTACCATTCCATGACGCCGAGCCATTATGCTCAAGCCCGAGCACTACAAAGATCGACTCCGCAACCAGCAGCACCGGTTTGCGTCCGCGCACTAGCCACAGGGTCGCCGGGATCAATAATGAGAAGCCCGAGCCATCCAGTCTGCCGGACCGTCCCTCCAACGCCGTTTGAGATTGCAGCAAAGGCAATCCACCAGCAGGCTTGCGTATTGGTCTCCGCCTGCAGGGCGCGTAAGCAGGATAGAAACACATCACTATGGCGAAGAAACCCCCAACATCTGTCATGTAGCTGAAGGTCAGCGGCAAAAATAGCGGCGACAACGCGATCGTCAGTGTCGCGAGGGTGGCATTCCACTCCGTCAGCCCGGCCCGCACCATGCTGCGCTGGGATAGAAACGCAGCGGCCATTGCCACTGGAAGCATCGAAATCCGTGTCACATCGAAAGAGAACCCAAAGAACCTGATGAACAAGGCGCCCCAATAGAGCTGCCAGCCCAGCATGCGCTGTCGCCCAGCCGTTATAGATGATGTGCCCTGTCTCGGCCAGGAGCTGCGCCGTCCGCGTGTAGGAGGTGTCATCTCCGATTGTTCCCATATCGAGCCACGGCTTCACCAGCGGCACACAGATCAGCAGCGACAATGCCGCACCCAGCGCCCACAGGCGCTGCTTAATCGCAGTTCCCATTCACTCCTCTGAACCTGCTGGTGATCGCAGCTTCGCCCAGAATACCCCACGTCCGCTGTCTCCACGTCTCTACGTGGATAGGTCGTTCGATCCGTGGCACCGGCTCTATAACTATCCACCGATCTGGTTGGAACTCCGGCATCTGGGTGTTCGTTCGACAACGACGAAGTGGCTTGCCGGATTTTTTTGGGCGGCGTTCTTCGGTTCGTGCTTTGCTCTATTCCGGGCGCGGAACTGGATCACCGCGGGAATCATATTTCTGGCGCTCCTGTCATGGCCGGTCTTATTTGCATTGGAGCGTGGAAATTCTGACCTCCTGATTTTCGCAATGCTCACGACCGGTGCGCTGTGGATTGGCCGGGGTGGTCAGCTAGTTAGCAGCCTGAAGCAAACATTGCTGATCGTTGTTTTGACAGTATTGAAGATATATCCGGTGGTTGCGGTACTGGCGATGGTGCGCAATCGCAGGATGGTTTAGAAGGCCTCTGCTGCTGCACTGCTTGCAGTGCTAGCGCTCGTAGCCTCCAGCGGATCAAAGCTCCAGGCTGCACTTCGGAATACGCCCCGAGAGACTTACTTCTCCTTCGGGAGTTTCACGCTTGCGAGGCAGATAGGAGCGCCTCACCGTTGGCCGGTCGCCCTCTCTCTGGCTGTTATCGGGATTCTCCTTGGACTACTGCATCGAAACCCTGTCACGCGGGGTCTTCCGCGAATCGATCTCTCTTCCGGGAGGGGATTCCTTGCGGCGGCTGGACTCACAGTCTATGCGTTGGTGTTCTTTTGGGGCTCGAGCTTTGACTACCGCCTGATCTTCCTGTTATGCCCTCTGATGTATATCGTTGAAGAGTTGAACGAAGAGATAAAAGCCGTCCCTCTACTTGCAACGCTTATTCTTCTGCTATTTCTCTTTTGCGCACGCGTCAGCGCAAGAGGGCCCAAAGCGATACGTCCGACGGGCAACTTGGCTCATACATCCTGGAATCACTAGTACTGTTTGTCCTTAAGCCTGAATGCATGGGAGTGCGTGATTAAGCTACCTGTCCAGCCCCTGAGACGGTAGGCCTGCCGTCTTCATGTTCTCCGCAAGGTTAGCGATGGGTATGGAAACCGTGGTCGCTCCGGCATGTTCCAATAGAAGAGAAGGAAAATTCCAGGAACATGGCTCTTAATTGTGGAATCGTAGGGCTGCCGAACGTCGGCAAGTCCACCATCTTCAACGCGCTTACGGCCGCCAAGGCGCAGGCCGCCAACTATCCGTTCTGCACCATCGACCCCAACGTAGGTATCGTCAGCGTGCCGGACGAACGGCTGGATCGCATCGCCGCGATCTTCAAGCCCAAGTCGCTCGTTCCCACGACGATGGAGTTCATCGACATCGCCGGCCTGGTCGCCGGCGCGAGCAAGGGTGAGGGGCTCGGCAACCAGTTCCTCGGCCACATTCGCGCCACCGACGCGATTGTGCACGTCGTTCGCTGCTTCGACGACCCCGAGGTCGTGCACGTCGCGGGCGGTGTCAATCCGCTTTCGGATATCGATGTCATCAATACGGAACTGATGCTCGCCGACCTCGATTCCGTCGAGAAGCGCTCGCAGCGGCTGGAGAAATTAGCCAAAAATTCAACCGACCCGAAGATTAAGAGCGAGGTCTCCGGCGTTGCGAAGATCAAGGCAGCGCTGGAAGACGGCAAGCCGGCACGCACCACCGACCTGACCGACGACGAGCGTGCCGCCACCCGCGACCTCCAGCTCATCACTGCGAAGCCGATGCTCTACGTCGCGAACGTGGACGATGCCTCGCTCGCGAACGGCAACGCCTACACTGCGCAGGTGGAGCAGCGCGCCGCCGAGGAAGGCTCACAGGTTGTCCGCATCTCCGGCGCGATGGAGGCTGAGATTGCGCTGCTGGAGCCGGCGGAACGCACCGAGTTTCTCGCAGACATGGGCCTCACCGAGCCCGGCCTGAACCGCCTCATCCACGCGGGCTACCGGCTGCTCGACCTGATCACCTACTTCACCGCAGGCCCGGATGAGTGCCGTGCATGGACGATTCGCCGTGGAACCAAAGCTCCGGGCGCTGCAGGCGTCATCCATTCCGACTTCGAGCGCGGCTTTATCCGTGCCGAAGCTTACAACTGCGAAGACCTCTTCCGCCTCGGCACCGAGCAGGCCATTAAGGAAGCGGGCCTTATGCGTTCCGAAGGCAAAGAGTACGTAGTGAAGGATGGCGACGTTCTCTTCTTCAAATTCAACGTGTAATTGAGGATGGCGTGGTGACCGCGACCGTTAGGCGCGGTCCTGCCACAGCCCGCTCCAGCTCTCGGCAACCACGACGCTGTTTCCCGGATTTCGTGGGTCGTAGCGCACCTGCAGCGGCTGGTCCAGCCGCCATCCAGTCACCCGGTCCGCCAGCTTTGAGACATCCTGCGCGCAGTCGTAGGTCACACCCGCGAGCCGATAGCTGTAGATCAGCACCTCGGGAGACATGGCCGTCGTCTCCTCGCCGCCCAGCGTACGCGCATCGATCAGCACGCCATCGGTGATGCGACCCATCGTCGCCAGGTGGTCCCGGCGGCGGCGTTCCATCTCCTCCGCAGAGGGCCGGTGCGAGCGCACGTAGAGCCACACTGCCGTTCCGGCGACAACCACTCCCGCACCCACACCACCGGCCACACGCGGATTAATTCCGTGCAGAAGGTGCGTCAGGTGCTGGATCGAGAGCCTCACAGGAGATGAGATGAGCATAGCGCAGGCTGCGACTGCAAGCGCCACGCCAGCCACAGGAAGGGGAATCCGTTGTGGTGCGGCGATATACTTCAGGTTGCTCATGAGTGAAAGAACTTCAGGTACAGGATCACGGCGCAGGCAGCACTTCGGCAATCACCCAACCGTGTCGCACCACGTGACACCACCGCCCCTTGACCTCGGCGAGGGACGTCGTGTTCGCTCCACGACCGTGCTGTGCGTGCAGCGCAACGGCGCGATGGTGATGGCCGCCGACGGCCAGGTCACGCTCGGCTCCACGGTGATGAAGCAGACCGCGCGGAAGATCCGCAAGCTCTACAACGACAAGGTCCTCGCCGGCTTTGCGGGATCGACGGCTGACGCCTTCTCACTCTTCACGCGCTTTGAGGCGAAGCTCGAGCAGTACAGCGGCAACCTCGGCCGCTCCGCCGTTGAGCTCGCCAAGGACTGGCGCACCGACAAGCTGCTCCGCCAGCTCCAGGCGTTGCTCATCATTGCCGACGGCAAGCAGATGTTTGTGCTCTCCGGCGACGGCGACGTTATCGAGCCTGACCCCGTCGCCAACGGCACCATCGCAACCATCGGCTCCGGCGGCAGCTTCGCGCTCGCCGCAGCAACGGCGCTGATGGAAAACACCGAGCTCTCCGCGCGTGAGATCGTCGAACGCAGCATGAAGATCGCCGCCGACATCTGCATCTACTCCAACCAGAGCATCGTGATCGAAGAGATCACCGCCTAACAGCGTTAGGACAGTAAGACATCAATGGCTATCTACCTCCCCGGCACCGCAGAAGACCAGCCGCTCTCCCTTGAAGAGCTCACGCCTCGCGAGACCGTCGCCGAGCTCGACAAGTACGTCATCGGCCAGGCTGCCGCCAAGCGCGCGGTTGCCATCGCGCTGCGCAACCGCACGCGCCGCCAGAAACTTCCCCCCGAGCTCGCCGAAGAGATCATGCCGAAGAACATTCTCATGATCGGATCGACCGGTGTAGGCAAGACTGAGATTGCGCGCCGCCTCGCCAAGCTGACAAACTCGCCCTTCCTCAAGGTCGAGGCCTCGAAGTTCACCGAGGTCGGCTACGTCGGCCGCGACGTCGAGTCCATCGTTCGCGATCTCGTCGAGGTAGCCATCGACATGGTGCGCGAGGAGAAGCTCGAGGAGATCGAGGACCGCGCCGAGCTCGCCGCCGAGGACCGCCTGCTCGAGATGCTATTGATGCAGCAGAGCGCATCGCCCGCACCCGCGGTCCCGGCGGAGCCCGAGCCACACGCAGCCTTCATCGCTGGGCAGGAAGGCGTTGAAGACACCCACCAGCCGTCGCCCGTGCCGACGGACAACGATCGTAGCCGCGAGCGCGAGCGCCTGCGGCAGCAGTTCCGGGAGGGCCGTCTCGACGACCGGCTCGTTGAACTCGAGACCCGCGACCGCGGCCAGCCGCAGATCGAGATCCTCTCGAATCAACCACCAGACGATATGGATAACAGCTGGCCTGCGCGACATGCTCTCCGGGCTGCTCTCGCAGCGCACGCGCAAGCGCCAGATGAAGGTCGCCGAGGCCTTCGACTATCTCGTCCAGGAAGAAGAATCGCGCCTGCTCGACATGGATCAGGTCACGCGCGTCGCCGTCGAACGCGTCGAGGACTCCGGCATCGTCTTCCTCGACGAGATCGACAAGATCGCCGGCCGCGAGGGCGGACACGGCCCGGACATCTCGCGCGAAGGCGTGCAGCGCGACATCCTGCCTATCGTCGAAGGCACGACAGTCAACACGAAGTACGGCTTCGTCGCGACGGATCACATCCTCTTCATCGCCGCCGGCGCCTTCCACGTATCCAAACCTTCAGACCTGATCCCGGAGCTGCAGGGCCGCTTCCCCATCCGCGTCGAGCTGAAGCCGCTCACCGTCGAGGACTTTCTCCGCATTCTCACCGAGCCGCGCGCCTCGCTCGCCAAGCAGTCCATCGCGCTGCTCGAGACCGAGGGTCTCAAGCTCGAGTTCGCCTCCGAGGCGCTCGAAGAGATGGCCCGCTTCGCCTTCCAGGTCAACGAGAACACCGAAAACATCGGCGCGCGCCGCCTGCACACCATCATGGAAAAGGTGCTCGACGAGATCAGCTTCCACGCGCCCGACCTCGTGAAACCCCCGCTGACTGCTCACGATTCGCAGCCTGATGCGAAACCGCCCAACCTCCCGACGCTGCACGAGCGCGCCAACGACAAGGGCGCCACCGAAAAGGTCCTCACCGTCACCCGCGAGTACGTCCAACAGCAGGTCGCCAGCATCGTGAAAAATCAGGACCTGAGCCGTTACATCCTGTAGCCCGCTTGCGCAAGCTCATGCGCGCCGCAAGGTATTCTTAAGCGAGCACCCGGAGCCCCTGGATGTCCCAGTCGCGCCTGCGCAAGCTGCTGATCGTATACCTTCTGCTTCTGGTACCGATCGGCTGGCTCGCGATGAAATATGAGCCCTATCTGCTGGACGGCGATGCAGTCTCCTACATGGACATCGCCGACCTGCTGCACGCGCATCGCTGGGCTGGCGCGGTCAATGGCTACTGGCATCCGCTTTACCCCGCGGTGCTCGCGAGCGCTCAGATCGTCTTTCATCCTTCGCGATGGAACGAGATTCCCGCCTACTACGCGGCGAACTATGGAATCTTTCTGCTCGAGCTTGTCGCGATGGTGGCGTTCGTCTACGCGCTTGATCGCCTGCGCGCACGCACTCTAAGCGACAGCGTACCCCCGCTGCTCCCGCGTGAGGCGCTTGCTCTGCTCGGCGCTGCACTCATCGTCATCGCCTCGCAGCGTGAGCTCGCGATGGGCCTCGTTCGGCCGGATGCACTTCTACAGGCGCTCATGCTGCTCGCCTTCGCGATGATGCTGAATGCGCTTGCCACTGAAAGCCTGATCTACGCGCCGCTGATGGGTCTCTTCTTCGGCCTCGCATATCTCACAAAGTCCTTCGCATTCGTCGTTGCACGTGCTCTCGATCGGCGTGATGTTCGTTTTTCAGCTCTGGCTGCAGCGCCGAGGGCCAGTTCGCGCCGCCCTCCACGCCACGCTCGCACTGGTTGTCTTCGGCGCCGTCGCTGGCCCATACATCGCCGCGCTCTCGCACCAGAAGCACCGCTTCGACTTCGGCGACTCCGGCGCACTCAATTACGCGTGGTACGTTGGCGGCGTCGAGAAGATGCACCTCGAGCCCCCGCCAATGTCGCCGACCTCGAGCTTCGGCCCGGCGACTGTCCATCTCATTCACCCCGAGCAGCAACTCCTCGCCTCGCCCGGCATCTACAGCTACCGCGCTGAGCCGTACGGCACCTACCCTGACTGGTTCGACACCACATTCTTCAACGAGCGCATCATCCCGCACTTGGATCCGCCCGTACTGCTGCATCGCGATGCACGCAACGCTGTGCTCGTCATTCGTTACCTCTTCAACCATCCCGAGGCCTGGCTCCTGCTGCTGCTCTTGATCGCTCTGGGCGCGCGTTTGCGCTTCGGAAGCTGGCGCCGCGATAGCTTCTGGCTGCCGATGATCGTTCTCGGCCTCGCGATGTGGATCCTCTACGGCCTCGTCAACGTCGAGGAGCGCTACGTCACGCTCGCCTACCTCGTGGTCCTGCTGCCGCTCTTCGCTGCGCTGCGCACACCGCAGCCCGAAGCCGACGAGTTCGGTGCAACACCGTCCTCATGGCTGCCCTCCGCGTCGAGCCGCGATGATCGTGCTGCTCGCCTTCCTCGCCGCCGGCGAGAGCCTTCGCATCGCGCTTGAGCAGCGTCGCTACGAGACCGCGCTCCCACATCCCTGGTACAACGCGGAGATGTTCGGCGCCGCGCAGTCGCTACAACAACTCGGCGTACAGCCCGGCGACGAGGTCGCCTGCATGGGCGGCTATGCCTGCCTCAACCAGAACTACTGGGCGCGTCTCACCGGTGTCCGCATTCTCACCGAGGTCTACAACCCCAATGGCGAACTCTTCCGGCAGTGGGCCGGCCTGCCCAACCGCGCACAGGTGCTCGATATTCTTCGCGCGCAACATGCCAAGATCCTCGTCGCGCAGTTTGATCCCGCATCGCTCAACGGCGACGCGGCCGCAGCGCAGGGCTGGATTCGCCTCGACGACACCGACCTCTACGCCTATCCACTCACCCTTCGCGATACCCTGACACCAGGCACCACATCTTCGACACCCGCAACCCTGCCGTGGAACACGACGCGTGAGGGAGGTCCATGAGTTCCACCGCAGCACCCATCACGGCTGAGTTTCCACTTGAGCTCACTATCGTCATGCCCTGCCTCAATGAGGCCGAGACTCTCGCCACCTGCATCGACAAGGCCAACGCCGCGCTGCGCGAAAATGGCATCTCCGGCGAGGTCGTCGTTGCTGACAACGGCTCGACCGATGGCTCGCAGCAGATTGCGCACGACCACGGCGCGCGCCTCATCCCCGTACCCATCCGCGGTTACGGCGCTGCGCTCAACGCCGGCATCCTCGGAGCGCGCAGCAAGTACGTTCTGATGGCCGACGCCGACGACAGCTACGACTTCGCGCACGCTCCGCGCTTCCTCGCCGAGCTCCGCAACGGCGCCGAACTCGTCATGGGCAATCGCTTCCGCGGAGGCATAGGCCCCGGCGCGATGCCACCGCTGCACAGGTATCTCGGCAACCCCGTGCTCAGCTTCCTCGGCCGCTGGCTCTTTCGCACGCCCATCGGCGACTTCCACTGCGGCATCCGCGCCTTCTCCGTCGACGCCTACAAACGCCTCGATCTCCGCACTACCGGCATGGAGTTCGCCAGCGAGATGGTCGTCAAATCCGCGCTGCTCGGCCAGCGCATGGTTGAGGTCCCGACCACGCTCAAGAAAGACGGCCGCAGCCGCCCGCCGCATCTCCGCACATGGCGCGACGGCTGGCGTCATCTGCGCTTTCTGCTGATGTACTCGCCGCGCTGGCTCTTCCTTATCCCCGGCCTCGCGCTCATGATCCTCGGTCTCGCGCTGATGGTCTGGCTGCTGCCCGCAGAGCGTCCGCTCGGTCACGTCAACCTCGGCGTCGACACTCTCGCGTACGCTGCCGCCGCCGTTCTGCTCGGTTTCCAACTCGTCTTCTTCGGAGTCGCCGCCAAGGTCTTCGCCATCACCGAAGGCCTGCTGCCTGAAGACCCAGGTTTCGATCGTTGGTTCCGCTACATCACGCTCGAGACGGGCCTCGTCGCAGGCGCGCTGCTGCTCGTCGTCGGCCTCGGCATTGCGATCTCGTCCGTCGTCTCCTGGGCGCACACCGGTTATGGCTCGCTGCCGCCCGTCGAAATGATGCGCCACACCCTGCCCGCCATGCTATGCCTCATGCTCGGCACCGAGGTCTGCTTCGCCAGCTTCTTCCTCAGTCTCCTCGGCTTGCGGAGACGCTGATCTTCCACTAAGGAGCCTCCCTTGCATTTCCGCTCCGCGCTTCTACTCGCCTCGCTCGCGCTCGCGCCCATCGCGCACTCACAGCAGATCGCCTTCACCTTCGACGATCTGCCGTCTCACGGTCCGTTGCCGCAAGGCGAGACTCGGCTCCAGATTGCACAATCGATTCTCGATACGCTCAAACAACAGCACATGCCGCCGACCTACGGCTTCGTGAATGGCGTGCATCTCACCACCGACCCCTCAAGCGCCGAGGTGCTCAAGGCGTGGACCGCTGCTGGACAGCCCCTGGGAAACCACACCTACTCGCACCCGAATCTCAGCAGCATGACCGCCGAGGCCTTCGAGCAGGAGATCGAAAAGAACGAACCCATCCTCAAGCAATACGCGGGAGACTCCGATTGGCACTGGTTACGATTCCCGTTCCTCAGCGAGGGAGACACCCTCGAGAAGCGACGCGCCGTCCGCGCCTGGCTCACTGCGCATAACTACAAGATCGCCGAGGTCAACATGAGCTTCGGCGACTACCTCTGGAATCCCCCCTATGCTCGCTGCGTCGCGAAGCACGACGAGGCAGGCATCAAACAGCTGCACGATCTCTACCTCGCCGCCGCAGACGACGCGATTGCTCCCACCCGCGCCCTCTCGAAAGAGGTCTACGGCCGCGACATCCCGTACGTCCTGCTGATGCACATCGGCGCCTTCGATGCGCGCATGCTGCCCGAGCTCATCGCGTTGTATCGCTCACGCGGATTCACCTTCGTCAGCCTGCCAGAGGCCGAAAAGGACCCCGCCTACAGCGACGACGCCGACATAGCGCCTGCTGGCGGAACCGAGCTTGACCAGCTTGCGATCAAACGCAATCTACCTATTCCACCTCAGCACAACTATTCGAAGGCGCTCGACAGCATCTGCCAGTAACTGTCGCACAAGCAAAAAGGCCGCTCGACCGAGCGGCCTTTCCTATCTCCAGTCGAACAAACCTACACCTTTGCCAGCTCGCCCACGCGCTTCGCCAGCATCTTCTCCAGGTCCTCCAGCGCCTTCGAGAAGCCCTCGATGCCTTCCTTCAGCTTGTCGTTGGCCATCTTGTTCTCGGCGTGCATCTTGTCGAAGGTCGCCTTGTCCACCGTCATCTTCTCGATTGGATCCTTCTTCGACGACTCTGGATCCAGCTTGCGCACCAGAACACCTTCCGTATCCTGCAACTCCTCCAGCAGCTTCGGCGCAATGGTCAGCAGATCGCATCCCGCAAGCTCCTTAATCTCTTCGGAGTTACGGAAGCTCGCGCCCATCACCACTGTCTTGTAGCCGAACTTCTTGTAGTAGTGGTAGATCTCGGTCACCGACTGCACACCGGGATCGTTCGGTCCATCGGTGTTGCGGCTCGGCTCATTCTTCTTGTACCAGTCGAGGATGCGGCCCACGAACGGCGAGATCAGCGTTACCTTCGCCTCCGCAGCGGCAACCGCCTGGTGGAGACCGAACAGCAGCGTCATGTTGCAGTGGATGCCTTCCTTCTCCAGCTGCTCCGCTGCGCGAATGCCCTCCCACGTTGAAGCCAGCTTGATCAGCACACGCTCATTGCCGATGCCCGCAGCGTTGTACTGTGCGATGATGTCGTGCGCCGCTGCAATCGAGCCCTCCGTGTCGTAGCTCAACCGGGCATCGACCTCAGTCGAGACACGGCCCGGCACGATCTCCAGGATCTTGCGGCCGAAGGCGACGGCCAGCGTCTTGAAGGCAGCCTTGGCGACGTCCTCATCGCTCGCCTTATCGCCCAGCTTCTTGCGGGCGTTGTCCAGCACGTCATCGACGATCTGCTGATACTCCGGCATCTGCGCCGCGGCCGCAATCAGCGAAGGATTGGTCGTCGCATCGGTCGGCTTGTACTGCTTAATCGCATTGATATCGCCTGAGTCCGAGACGACTGTGGTCATCGACTTCAGCTGATCGAGAAGGTTCGCCATAGCTGACTCCAAGTAGAAGCAAAGTAGCGTCCGCAGCCTCGCCAGGACGCCCAGTACCTCTAGTATATGCCTCTTCCCAGCGCCGCACTGTTACGCGACAGTCACATGCCTCACCGCTTCGACGCAATCAAACTCCGATACAGATCAATAGTTTGCGCCGCAATTGCGGTCCACGAAAAGTGCTCCTCCGCGCGTTTGCGGCCAGCCTCACCCATTGCCCTGGCCTTCTTCGGATTGTCGAGTAGCTCTGTAATCCGAGTCGCGAGGTCGCGGCTGAACTGCTCCGGCTCCGTCGGGAAGCTCGTCACCGGGTCTGCCGCAAACGGCACCAGGTAGCCCGTCACCCCGTCGACCACCACCTCCAGGATCCCGCCCGTTGCCGAAGCCACCACCGGCGCCCGGCACGCCATCGCCTCCAGATTGATGATCCCGAACGGTTCATACACGCTCGGGGCGCAGAAGACCGCACAGTGCGAGTACAGCTGAATCGCCTCCTGCTTCGTCACCATGTTGTCGATCCACACAATCTTCGAAGCGTTCGGTCCGCTGCCGGCCTTCGCGCGCGCGGCCTCCAGCTTCGCCCGCATCTCCTCCGCGATCTCCGGCGTGTCCGGGGCCCCCGCGCACAGCACGACCTGCGTCCCCTGCGGAAGGTACGGGATCGCATCCACCAGATGGGTCACGCCCTTCTGCCGCGTGATGCGCCCCACAAACAGCACATACGGTCGCGTCTGTTCGACGCCATACTTCTCCAGCGCACTCGTATCCGGCGTCCATTGATACTGCTGCAGATCGATGCCGTTGTAGATCACATGAATCTTCTTCGCGTCGACGTCCGGATACGCGCGCTGAATATCCGCCTTCGTCCCATTCGAAACCGCCACAATCGCATCCGCATCCAGAATCGCCGTGCGCTCCATCCACGAGCTCAGCGCATACCCCGTGCCCAGTTGCTCCGCCTTCCACGCGCGCAGCGGCTCTAAAGAATGTGTAGTCAGCACAAACGGAACCCCATACAACTTCTTCGCGAGAAATCCCGCCATCGACACGTACCACGTGTGCGTATGAATGACGTCGATCTTCTCCAGGTGAAGCTGCTGCAGCAGATTCAACGACAGCGCCTCCAGCGCGCCCTTGAACTTCGCCGTCGTTCCATTCGTGATCGCATCCCACGGCTGCTCGAAGTACACCTCAAGATTTCCGTGCGCGCTTTCGCCCCCGGGCAGTGTCGGCTCCTTACTCTCTTCCGGTGGCGCGCCCCACGCATGCACCTCCACCTCGATGGTCTTCGCCATCTCGCGCGATAGATACTCCACATGCACACCGGCTCCGCCGTAGACATACGGCGGATACTCACGGGTCATCAGACCAACACGCATCGGCACGGCTCCTCTCCCCAACCGCTCAGTCAATGACTGAGCATACAGCGGTCGGGGACGGAGCCGGAACGTCGTCTGCGCAGCAAAGCTTCACCATCCAAAAACAAAGCGCTGTAAAAGGAAAGCGGAGATCACCTCCCCTGAGATCCCCGCTTTCCCCTCCCACATGTGAAGAATCAGAAGAGAATTATCTGGGTGGAGCCAGCAGTGGGATCTCCACTTTCGCGTCTTCACGGGGACCTGAATTGGGGTTGGATGCGTCTTCCTCCAGCTTGGCCCGGTGCTCGGCTCTCGTCTCGTAGGACCACAGGACTCCTTGATCTCCTTCCGTACGAACCTCCCGCAGGAAGTACCGGTTGCCGTAGTGATGAAAGACGACTGCGCTGTCGAGAGACGGCTGGTTTGCCGAATTCCGCATCACGAGCATCACCGCCCCACCCCCTTCGCCCTTGATCGACAGCAGGTCATTGCCCTGCATCCGGATACTGTATGTGCCAGGCGGAAGTGAATACGAGCCGATCTGAAATGAGAATGGAATGTTCGCAACCACCGCGTTACCAGGCGTCTGCGCCTTTAGGGCAGGCTGAGCAAGAATGGCGGTTAGAGCAACGATGAGAGCGATACGATCCTGGTGCGTCGTAAAAGTGCGCATGGCGGTTTCTCCTCGGGGAGGCGGCACTTTTCAACCGCCTACACCCGATAAAGCGAGATCGCCTCGCAAAAGGGGCCACGATTTTTCAAAATATTTTCAGCCTATATCGGCCGGTGCGTCAGCCGCGACGGCTCACTACGCCAGCAGCCCGGTCGACTGCGCCTGCTCGTGCGCGTGGTAGCTCGAGCGCACCAGCGGCCCCGATTCCACGTGCCGGAAGCCCATCCCCAGCGCTTCATGCTTCAGGAACGCAAACTCATCCGGCGTGTAGTACCTGCTCATGGGCAGGTGATCGCGGCTAGGCCGCAGATACTGCCCAATCGTCAGGATATCCACCTTGCGATCTGCCAGGTCCCTGAAGACCGAAATCAGTTCGTGCATCTCCTCGCCCATCCCGACGATGATTCCCGTCTTCGTCACAATCGCCCCGTCCGGATGCGCGGCAGACTCTTCCTTGGCAGCTTCTAAAAATCTCAAAGACCGCTCATACCGCCCGCCCGACTTCGCCACGCGATACAGCCGCGGCACCGTCTCAATATTGTGATTCAGCACCTCGGGCCGTGCGTCCACGACCATCCGCCGCGCCTCATCCACCCCCTGGAAGTCCGGCGTCAGCACCTCCACCTGGCAACCCGGGGCCTGCCGCCGAATCTCCCGGATCACATTCACGAACGCCAGCGCCGCGCCCAGATTGTCGTCGTCGCGGTTCACGCTCGTGATCACCGCATGCTTCAGCCCCAGCGACGCCACCGCATACGCCACGCGCTCCGGCTCGCCATGGTCGATCGGCTGCGGCCTGCCCTTCGGCACTGCGCAGAAGCCGCATCGCCTCGTGCACAGGTTGCCCAGCATCATGAACGTAGCGGTCTTGTGGTTCCAGCACTCACCGATGTTCGGGCAATGCGCGCTCTCGCACACCGTATGCAGGTTCAGATCGCGCGCCAGCTTCTTCAGCGAATGGAAGGTCTCGCCCATCGGCGCCCGCGCCTTCAGCCACTCCGGCTTCGGCGTCGGCTTGCGCGGCGCAAGATCGATCTGCACCAGATCATCGGCTTGAATCAATGGGGCCATCAGCATCTTCCATTGTATCGACCCCTGCGCATTCCCGCGCGAAACACGGCCGTGGCGTTCCTTCGCGGCCCCTTGCGCTCTTTGCGTCAAGGTCTTGCCTCCACACGCAGCAACCGCCACATCCTCACAACCACCCACACCAGTGCCGCCGCCACCACGACCCACACCGCATCCAGCAGCCGCACCACCCACAGCGGAGCCACTCCGACATGCCGCATCAGCGCGGGCATAAAGTTCCACGTGCGCACGTGCAGCGCGTCCCAAGCGTCCGATAGCGCTCCCGGCAGATCAATCCCCGCCGGCATCGGCCTTCCCGTCGCCAGCACCCAGATGTTCCTGAACCGCAGTGCCACCGTCCACGCGTCATGCCCCATCGCATCGATCTGGTAAATCTCCAGTGGCAGCCAGAACGCCAGCGACGCTGCCTGAATCGCCACGCTTGCCACCACCACGCACCACCCGCAAACCCACACCACGCGCCCCAGCTCACGCCTATAGCGCATCAGCAACGGCACGGCCAGCATCGCAAACAACTCCACTACGCTCGAGATGTACCGGTCGCCCCAGGCAAAATCGCCCGCCCAGGCAAAGTACCGCGCATATAGCACCATGTACGCAGCCAGCAGGGCCAGCATCGCGAGCGCATACGCTCGTAGCACTGCCGGCATCCGCCTCCACAAAACAATCGTCAGCAACAGAGCCAACCCAAACAGCGGATCGAACACAAAGATCGACTTCTCCGGCTCAAACAGCGGCCCCAGCAGTCCCGAGTGCACGCCGCCCTGAAACCAGTGTCCGCTGAACGGAAAGTTCTTTGGCAGCGTCGGCTCGCGTCGCATCAGCTCGTTCGCCTGCAGCCGCATATAAGTGCCCGTCCACGACCCGAACCGCACAAACTGATACAGCCGGTCCAGAAACGCAAACACCGCATACACCGGCACCACCGTCTGCAGATACTCCTTCACCCTCCGCGCACCCAACAACTCCGCAATGCGCGAGTCTCCATCTGTCCGCGCAAACACTCCCACCAGCAGCACAAAAATCGCCGCCCCCATCACATCCAGCGCCGTCGTCATCCGCGTCAGCAGATTCAACCCCAGCGCACCGGCACCCCACCATAACCACTTGCGCTTACCCCTCAACGCCCATCGCAACTGCAGCCACAACCCGGTCAGCGTGAGCAGAAAGATGTAATTGTTCTCCTGCATGTTCTGCGCATAGTGCAGATGCGTTGTCGCGCAGATCAACGCCAGCGTTCCTGCAATCGACTGCACGCGCGAGAACCCCAGCAGCTCCAGAAATTCGAGCGCCACCAGCGCCGTCAGTACATTCAGAAGCACATTCGTGCTCACGCTCACCACAATCCCGCGAATCTGCGGCGTCGCGTGGCTTCGCACATAGCCACGCCACCACGGCGCATGCGCTGCCGCCGTGCCCACCACATCCGCGGGCAGCATCAGTAGCGACTGCCCAATCCCGTACCACGCATAGATCCGGCCACCGCGCCCGACACTCCCAAACTCCGCATAGTCCGCCCTCGTCACCTGCGGCGCGCTTGTCCACAGCGAGTGCGTCACCTGCAACCGCCGCGTCGTGTCCGCCGTCCCCAGTTCACCCGACTGAATCATTACCGTCAGCAGTGCCACCGCCACCACCAGCAGCGCCACCGGACTCGCACCCACACGACGAAGCATCCCCATCTACTTCGTTGTACACGACGCCGCCACCACATTACTCCGCGCATCCAGGCGCCTCGCGCAGGCGAGAAAAATTGCGCAGCGGATCCCCTCGACCCGCTGCGCTCAGTCTTCTCGCAAACCCTTTCGGCGGTCGCTATCGGCAGCCCGGCGCCGCCACACCGACATACTCGCCCGGAGACACCTGCTCCACGCACCCCGGCGGCTCAATCAGCTTCAACGCTGTCATACCCAGGACGTTATGCCCATGCGTTGTCGGATGAAGATCATCCCAGAACAGATAGGTGTCGGGATCAACCAGCATGCTCTGCGAGCTGTCTGTCACATCCAGCAATCCATAATTCGCCGGGTGAGCGATGACATTCTTCAACAGCGAATACACATCGAACTTGTAGATCGTCACCCGTCTGCCGAAGTTCAGCAGCGGCAGCAGCGAGACGCCTGCATCCAGCGTCGTGTTATACAGCACCGACGCCTGATTGAACGCAGCCGAGTCTGTCGGCGACGTATTGAAGCGCGGCACCGATCCCAGGTTCGGCAGATTCGGAACCAGGAACTGCGTTGCTCCCGCGTTGATCAGCCGCTGAACATTTCCAATCTGCGCGACGGCCCCATTCACAATCATCTGCGGCGCATTCGGCCCACCTACCGCTTCGGTAAGGTTGTTCGCTCCACCCCACACCACAAACAGCGTGTGATTGTCGATCTTCGGATTCGTCGCCAGGTAGTCGTCGATCTGCTGGCCAACATTGTCGACGAGGATCGTGAACGGCGTCCCCGTAACGTTGAATACGGTCATGCCGTTCAACGTATTCCCGTACCCGTACGCATAGTTCGTCCCGCCGCTCTCCAGCGACGCCCTTACCGCAGGATGCGCCGGCAGCGCGGCGGCCATCTGCTCAATCCACACGCCAAAGTAATGCTGTGCTGGCGGAAATGTATCCGCTCCGTCGGTAAAGCGGCCCAGGGTATACAGGCCTGTGTAGGTTGTCCCGATATACGGGCTCGGAAAAGGAAATCCATACGTATCCACGAACAGGGTCGCGTCATTACCCGTATCGGAAAGCGAGTCCCCAAACACAACGATCTTCGTATACTGCTGCGCCTGCACCGCAACCGCAACCAGCAGCAGCAACAGAGCAGGGAGAGTCCGCAGCAGACGCAGGTTCGGGCGCCTCTTGCTGCAAGCCGTGACTGTTATAGGTTGGGGCGAGAACTCTTCGGCAGAAAACGAAACGCACAAATCGCGGAGGCGCATAGTTACCCCACAGTCGTGCTGAATTTAATTACTGGCCGAGCGATGTCAAGCTACGCGCGGCCCGGCGCAGTGTCAACTGGAAACTTCCGCCGGAGACTGCAACCAAGAACCTTCATTCATGAACGCAACATGAATATCGGCGAGCCCTCAATCCACACACGTCTCCCTGCCGATGCGTTCTCGCCTCTCCGCCTCCGCGTTGCTTCGCGTAGATTTGCCCAGCGTTATCAGCAGAACGCTCGCCAGCACCAGCGCCGTCCCGAGGATCGTACGCAGTCCCAGCGGCTCGCCGCCCACAAAGTATCCCACCAGCACAGCCACCACCGGATTCACGTACGCATACGTCCCCACCTTCGTCGGCGACTCATGATGGATCAGCCAAACGTAGCACGTGAATCCAACGATCGACCCCATCACAATCAGATACACCAGCGCGAACCACGCCTGCCCCGACACCGCCGCCGCATGAAACCTCCGCGGCTCGTCGAACGCTACCGCAGCCACCGCCAGCATCACTCCGCCGGCCAGCATCTGCGCCCCTGAGCTCAACACCTTCGACGACGGCAGCGGCAACCTGCGAGTCATCACCGTCGCCACGGACCAGAACATCGCCGCGACGATCAGCGCCACCGCGCCCACCGTGCTGATTGGCGCACCGCCCAGATTCAGCGAGTGGCTCATCAACACCGCAACCCCGGCAAGCCCAATCACCAGCGCTACGCAAAGCTGCAGTGTCAACCGCTGGGTGCGCAGCAGCAGAACCTCTGCGACTGCAGTGAACGCCGGAATCGTCGCCAGCATCACCGCCGCAATACCCGACGGCACCTTCTGCTCCGCCCAGAACAGCAACCCATAATCACCCACGAAGATCAGCGCCGCCAGCAGGCAGATCGAACCCCACTGCCGCGCCGTCGGCCACGTCTCACGACGAAAAGCCGTCCATGCAATCAGTGCCAGCCCCGCAATAAAGAACCGCATCGCCGCGAACGTCAGCGGCGGCACCTCGTGCACTCCCACCCGAATCGCGAGAAACGTCGAGCCCCAGACAAAATAGATGACCCCAAACGCAGCCAGCGTCTTCCACCTATGACTCATATCCCAGTTGTATCAGTCGGATTGGCAGCGGGCTTTAACCCGCTGAAATGAATCTGCTGAACAGGCGGGACTTTTGCCCAGCCTGGAGCTCTTACCGCAGCCGCTCGCGAACCTCTGTCCGGCTCAGGTACAGAAAGAACACCAGCGCAAACAGCCCCTGGATGATGTACGGCGCAATGTGCGTGCGATGAAATCCGTAGAAGTACCCGGCGGCCATCAACACGCAGCCTGCGCTCACAATCGCCCATCCCCAGCGCAGCAGCCGCAGCAATCCAAACACACCCACTGCCAGCAGCGTGCAGATCGCAAGAATGCTGTACTTCGCCGCACTATCGCCGAAGCTCCCGCGCGCCGCTGCAAACGCATTCAGCATCGCCAGCACCAGCAGGTACATCCCGATCAGCGCCATCCCCGGCAGCATGCCCTTGGACTCGCCCGCCGGCGTGCCGGGCAGCTTGCGCGTGCGAAATCCCTTGTCCTCCGCGGGCGCAACCTTCGAATCTTCAAACCGTGATTTCGGTGTCTCAGCCATCACTAACCACTAACTACAAACCACTCACAGCGTATGCAGATACGCCAGCAGATCATCTAGATCCTGCGGATCAATGTTCGGCTGCGCGGGCATTAACCCATGCCCGTGCAGAATCGTCGACGTCACGCGCTCATCATTCGCACGCGTCCCACTCGGGAGATACGGCATCTTATACATCCCCAGCAGCGAAGGCCCATGCAGGGCCCCGCTCTCGCGGTCGCGGTGGCACTGCCCGCAGTGCACCTGGAACACTGCATGCCCGCGCAACTGTTGAGCGTTCAATTGATCCAACGGCGTCGGCGGCGGCAGTTGATGGCATCCACTCACCAGCCCAGCCAGCACACACAGCGCCGCGGCACCGGACAATGCCACATAGCCTGACAGCCGCCCAACAGCCGCAGCCATCGTCTACTTCGCCGTCTCCTTGAAGACCTCTTCCGCGTAGAAGTTCCGCACCTTCGCCTCATCGCGAAGGATCTCAAGGTAGGCGTTCTTCAACAGTTGCGAGCGGCTGTCGTGAAGTTGCTGCCGAATCGATTGCTGCACGCGCGGATCGTTCAGATCCCTCTGCCCCGCCGGCTCCTTACTGATCAGCTTGTAGATCGCGTACCCGGCAGGCTTCTTTGTCTGCCCATCCAGCAGCGGCAGAATCTCCGTCGTCTGGCCCGGCTTCAACTTGGTAATCGCCGCAAACGTCAGCGGGTCGGTCGCCTGCTTCATCTGCGACTCATAAATAAAGCCCATATCGCCGCCGTTCGGCGCTGTGTTCTGGTTCTCTGAGAACTGGCTCGCGAGCATCCCGAAGTCTTCACCCGCATCGACGCGGTTCTTCAGCGCCTGAATCTTCTTGCGCGCGTCCAGATCACCCGAAGCCTTGTTGTTCTGCAGGTTGTTCACCTGCCCCGCTGTCTGGTTCGTCACCTGGATCTGCGCCAGGTGATACTGCGGCTCAATCAGGTTGAACTCCGCCTTGTGTGCGTTGTAGTAGCTCGTGACATCGGGGTCCGTCACCGTGATCCGTGAGTTGATCTCCTTGTTCAGCAGCTTCTCGAACGTCAGGCTCCGTCGCAGCGTGTGCCGCAGCCCATCCATCGTCTGTCCGCTCGCCTGCAGCTTCTGCCGGAACTGCTCCTCCGTATACGGAGCCTTCAACTCGGTCAGCTTCGCGTCCACGTCGGCGTCGGTCGCCGTCAGTCCCAGCTTCTGCGCCCGCTGTTCAACAATCTCCTCCACGATCAGCTCGTGAAGAATGTTTAACCGCAGCGCATCCGCCTGATCGGTCGAAGGAGTCTGCGGCTGCGGGTTATTCGCCAGCTGCGCGTTGTAAACCTTATCGAGATCCGCACGGAGAATCGGGTGACCATTCACCGTGGCGACTACGCCATTCTGCTGAACCTGACGACATCCGGTCAGCACAACAAACGACGACGCAAGAAGAAAACTAAGAAGACGTACCGATTTCTGCATTGGGGAGGTTTCCTGGTCAGCCATGGGCCAACCGTCAGTTCAGTCTACAGGAAACCCCCGGAATGCAGCGAAATCACCGCCTACAGCTTGGGTAACTCCACCACCCTTACGCTCGTAATCGCATCCACCTTCTTCAGCCCCTCAGTCGCCTCCGCCAGCGCGCTCTCATCGCCCGGTGCGACATCCAGCTGCACCACCGCCAGCGCATGGCCCTCTGCCACGCGTCCGCCGCGGCTGCGGCCCAGCGCAAAGTTCGCGATGTTCAGCCTCGCCTCGCCCAGGATCGTTCCAATCCGCCCGATCACGCCGGGCACGTCCTGGTTGCGGATAATCACCAGCGCCCCGGCCAGCTCCGCCTCGATATCAATCCCGTCGTAGCTCAGCAGCCGCGGCGAGTTCCCATGAATCACCGTCGCCAGCCCCGTCCAGTCGCCCTGATTCGGCCCTGCCTGGTGTCCCGGCGACGCGTCGCCCTTGCGCACCCAGTGCAGGCTCAAACGCAGCGTCGACCCCGTCCCACCCGCAACATGCTCGCGCTTATCCTCCACCACGCGAATCCCGCGCTCCGCCGCCGCCGCCGCCGCGTTGATGCGATTGATCCCATCGGCTCCGTGCAGCACGCCCTCAATCGCCGCATTGCGAATCAGCTCCGTCTTCAGCTGCGCCAGCCTGCCGTTGTACGTCAGCGAGATGCTCTCCACGCTGCCCAGCCCATCACCAGCAATACCCACGCCAGCCTCATGCCCCAGCAGCTGGCCCAGCCGCGCCGCCATCTCGATATACGGCGAAACCTCCGCGTACTCCTCTTCGCTCAGCGAGGCCACGTTCACCGCGTTCTGCACGACGCCCAGCTTCAGATAGTCGCGAACCTGATTCGCCAGCTGAATCCCGATCGCCTCCTGCGCCTCATCCGTCGACCCCGCAATATGCGGGCTCAGCATCACGTTCTCCAGCTCAAAGTACGGCGAGTCCTTCAACGGCTCCTTGCGGAATACATCCAACGCCGCACCGGCAACCTTGCCAGTCTTCAGCGCCTCCACCAGCGCCTCATCCACAATCAGCTCGCCGCGCGCGCAGTTCAAAATCCGCACGCCCGTCTTCATGATCGCAATCGAGTGCTTATTGATCAGCCCCTCGGTCTGCGGCGTCAGCCCCACATGCAGCGACAGATAATCGCTCTCAGAAAATATCTCGTCGATCGGCACCAGCGTTACGCCGTTCTCGCGCGCAATCACCGGCGCCACAAACGGGTCATAGCCAATCAAATTCATCCCAAACGCCTTCGCTCGCCGCGCAACCTCAAGCCCAATCCGCCCCAGCCCCACGATACCCAGCGTCTTGCCGCGAAGCTCGCTGCCCTGCAGGCTCTTCTTATCCCACTTGCCTGCATGCATTCCCGAGTTCGCGCGCGGCACGCTCCGCGCCATCGCGATCATCAGCCCCAGCGTCAGCTCTGCCACGGCGACGGCGTTCGCGCCCGGCGTATTCATCACCACAATGCCGCGCCGCGTCGCCTCTTCGGCATCGATGTTATCGACACCCACGCCCGCGCGGCCGATGATCCGCAGTTTCGGCGCATGGCTCAGCAGCTCTGCGTCTACTTGCACCGCCGACCGAACCACCAGCGCATCGGCATCCACCAGCTCCGCCGGCAATCCTCCCGGAGCAATCTTGTCAGCCGTCACAACATTCCATCCCGGCTCTTTTTGAAAGATAGCAAGCGTAGCGGGCGACACCTTTTCTGCGAGAACAATCTTCAACTGCGGTCTCCGTAAAAACCAGAATGGCGCGAAAGGCGCGCACTCTCAGTGTACGAAACCGTGAGCCCGCATTATGGCGCTATAAGCTCCCGCATCAAACTATCGGAAGCATCCCCGGGGCTATTCTCAGGACTGATACCAGCCGAGGAGTCCTCATGATCGAACCCTCCGATCTTCAGACGAAGAAACTGCCGCTCCATAACGGAGCCGGCCAAATACCCGCGCTCGGCTTCGGCACCTTGATTCCCGATCCCGCCGTCACCATAAGTGCCACCAGAGGCGCGCTGGAAGCCGGGTTCCGCCACTTCGATTGCGCCGAACGATACCGCAACGAGCGTGAGGTCGGCGAAGCCTTGCAGGCAGGACTTGCCGCTCAAAGCCTCGCGCGCGAAGACATCTTCGTCACGACAAAACTGTGGAACACCAATCATCGGCCCGAGCGCGTCGAAGCAGCCTTCAATGCGAGCCTGGACAGGCTCAGAATCAACTACGCGGATCTCTACCTGATTCACACTCCCTTTGCGTTTGAACCGGGCGACAATCAGGACCCCCGCGATCAAAACGGCAATATCATCTACGACCGCGGCGTGACGTTGCTCGACACCTGGAGAGCGATGGAGACTCTCGTAGACCACGGCCGCTGCCGCGCCATCGGACTCTCCGACGTCGGCCTGAACGACCTGTTGCCCATCTACAACGCGGCACGAATCAAGCCCGCCGTGGTCCAGGTCGAAGCCCATCCCTATCTGCCGGAAACGGAGCTTCTCGAATTCTGCCACCAGAACGACATTGTGCTTCTGGCCTTCGCGCCGTTGGGTCACGGGATAAAGCCGGGCCCGCTCGAAGATCCAGTCATCCTCGCAATCGCTGCACGAATTCAGAAGACGCCCGCACAGGTGCTCCTGGCGTGGGCGGTGCAGCGCGGCACGGCTTTGCTCACCACGCCCAGAACTGCCGAGCGCGCAAGAGAGAACTTCAACATCGCCGCCCTTCCGCAAGACGCGGTCGACGAAATCAATCGAATTCAAACGAGACAGAGATTCAATGAAGTCGTGAAGACCGGCAGCCCCGGCTTCATTCCACAAGGCCGATGAACACCACCCCTAACCCCACCCGGAGACAGCCCATGCAAGAGGATCAAATCCGTGAAGCCCTGAATGCGCACTGGCGAGCGTCGGCGGCCGAAGACTTCGACGCGGAACATGCTATCTACGCTGACGACTCCATCTGCGACTACCCTCAGTCAGGCGAACGAATCCTCGGACCAAAGAACCTGCAGGCCTTGCGGAGTCATCATCCAGGCAAGCCGTCGGGCTTCAAAGTAAAGCGAATGATCGGAAACGGTAATCTCTGGGTCACGGAATACACCATCGACTACCAGGACCGAATCGCGTTCACAGTGAGCATCATGGAGTTCAACGACAACGGCAAAGTCGCGCACGAGACGCAGTATTTCGCCGATCCGTTCGATGCCCCCGCCTGGCGCAGCCAATGGGTTCAGCGGATGCCGTGACACAGAGCGCCGGCGGCCTATCAGGCAGCCCCTTCATGACAGCCCCTTGTAGATCCACCCGATCACCGTTCCGACGATGGTCCACTCGACAAAGTAGGCGATGGCCTGCTTCCACGTCAGCGGCCATCCGATATTCAGGTTGACATGATTGTGCAGGACGAACGACCCCACCGAGAACACGCCGATCAATGCGCCAAAACGCGCTCCCTCGAGAGGACCATATCCTGGCCGCCACGACATCGCATAAAGGCCCGCGAGGACAAGGATTGAGACAAACATAGCGGCCATGCCGATGGGCATGACCCTCTTAATCCCATCCTGATCCCGATAAACGGCGGGGTGCTTCGCATATTCCTCGCGCAACATGGGGAGCGCGCCGAAGACGAGGAAGCCAAAGGCGAAGTACGCGACAAAGCCACCGACGGCGGCAAGCAAAATGCGTGCGTAGTTCATACTGCCCATGATTTTCGGAAGTGTACCTGAGCGCCCCGAAATTGTGCACACGCAGCAAACCTGCTCCTGAAACCCGAAAACTCTCTTCAGTAGCTCCGCTGATACATCCGCGAGATCCGGTCGTGCCATCCCAGCCGGTCGTCATCGAGCAGCACCCACAGCAGCCCCAACCCCAGCGGACAAACCGCCAGCACCTGCGCCAGCACTCGCCGCCGCATCTGCTGCCGCGTCGGATTCGCATCCGCAAACGTGCACAGCCCGATGCGCGCATACCGCATTCCGGGCGTCGCCTCGTTCAGCGAGAAGAACAGCAGCTGATACAGCAGCGCCGCAATCGCAAACGTGAACACCACCGCCCCCGCCAGCATCGGCTTCGACATCGCCTGCAACTCCGGCCCCGAGATGTACGAAGCCACCGTCGCAAACCCAACCAGCGCCGCTCCGATGCAGCAGCCATCCACCATCGCAGCCATCAACCGCCGCGATACCGGAGCAATCTCCATGCCCTCGGTCGCCGTCGCAGCCTCGCGTTCTCGCACCGCGACCCTGGCCGGCGCAGCATCCAGCAGCATCCCCTGCCATCCCGGCGCCTCGGTCACAACCTCCTCCGCAGCGACCGGCTCCGTGGAAATCTGCTCCGCCTCCACCTCGAAGATCCGCAGCTGCGGCTCCGGCGGCAGCTCCTCGCGCAGCGGACCTTCCGCCAACCGCGGCCTCGCCTTGCGCGCAGCCACCAGCTCCCGCGGAAATTCAATCAGGTTCGCCGGCAGCGGTAGCGCCTCGATAATGTGATCCACAAACTCCGGCGCCCGCCGGAATGCAATCTCCTGCTCCAGCTCCGCCAGCTCCTCTGACTCCAGCGCCCGATCCTCCGCAAACACCCGCGATCCCGCCTTGGTCTGCGACAGCGTTGGCAACACAGCCCCAACATCGTCCCACAGCCTCACCGTCAGCCCACCCGTCGAAACCTCTCTCAACGGGGTCCCCGGCGAACTCGGAGGTCCCCAGCAAACTTGTTTGCTGGGGTGGGAACTCGTTCGCTGGGGTATGAGCGGCTCCGGCTCGGCAAACAGATCTCCGCTCTGGGCTGCCGGCTCCTCGACCATCGCAATCCGCGGCTCATCCCACTCGAACGCCGCTCGCTCTTCCTCAAAAGGCGCTATCGCAATCGCTTTGGCCTCAAACGCCCCGCTCTCCTCCTGCTTCAACTCTTCCAGCAGCTGCATCTGCGCGTCGGCGATTGCCTTCGCGTTCCGTGCCGCAATCTCCGCCTCGGCCTGCGCCTGCTGCACCGCGCGTTCCGCCTCCGCCGCCAGAAAATCCCTGTAGCTCTGCGACTTCTCATACCGCGCCCGCACGGCATCCCGCACATTCGCCGCTCGTACGCGCTCCTCGCGCAGGGGTCCCCGGCCCGCTTGCTGGCTGCGGTTGAAAGCCTCCTCTCGCGCCGCCTCCATGGCCTGCGTTCCCGCCCGCTTGCTCCGGTGGGCCGCCACCCTCGCTGCCGCAGCCTCGCGCAGAGACGCCGCACCCGTGTCGAACAGCGTGCCGCCGTCGGTGCCCGTTGCCAGCAGTCCCTGCGTCGCCATCTCTTCGCCCACCGCGCTGCCCACCGAACCCTGCATCCCCGAAAGCCTCGTTACTCATTGCACGCGCCACAACTTCACGCGCCGTCCATCGTTTAATCTCAAGTCAGTGACTCGCGACGCCCCACTCCCAATTCAACATCGCTCGAGGGTGCGTTGGCGTTCGCGAATGTGCCGAGCCATCCTGTTCTTATCTATCATCGGGCCTCCCGCTGTTCATCCACATCTCCTCATCGCACAGGTGTCAAACCAGACACCTCCACCCTCTGCAGCCGACACAACCCTCCCCGACCTCTCCTCGATCCCCCGCGCCACGCCGTTGCCTCCCGAAAAGGCCCCCGACATCGTCTCCTGGAACGCCGACACCCAATCCAAGCACGGCAGCACCTATCTCCTCTCCGGCAACGTCGAGGTCACCTACACCGACCACCTCCTCCGCGCCGACTCGATCTCCTACGACGAGGACACCCACGAAGTCACCGCCAGCGGCCACGTCCGCCTCACCGGCGGCGTGAACGACGAGTACATCACCGCCTCCCACGGCACCTACAACCTCAAAACCGGCACCGGCCGCTTCTACGACGTCACCGGCTCCATCGGCCTGCACGGCTCCGCTATGGTCGACACACCCTCCGGCAAAACCGGCCTGGTCACGCCCAACCCCTTCCTCTTCTCCGGCAAGGTCGTCGTCAAAACCGGCCCCCGCACCTACGACGTCTACGACGGCTCCGTCACCTCCTGCCTCCTCCCGCACCCGGACTGGCTGCTCACCTCCAGCCATCTCTCGATCAACGAAGACCGGGCCCGCGCCGGCAGCACCGTCTTCCGTCTCCTCGGCGTCCCACTCTTCTTCCTCCCCTACGCCACGCACCCCGTCGACTCCGAGCAGCGCCAGACCGGCATCCTCATTCCGGTCCTCGGCCAGTCCAGCACCAAGGGCTGGATCATCGGCGAACAGGTTTACATCACCCTCGGCCGCTCCGCCGACCTCACCGTCGGCCTGCAGTACTACTCCCTCCGGGGATGGGCCGAGTCCGCCACCTTCCGCGCCAAGGGTGCCGACGAAAACTTCTTCCAATCCCACTTCTCCGCTCTGCAGGACCGCGGTTACACCCCGGAGGGAGGCGTCTATACCAACCAGGGCGGCGAGGACGTCACCGCCGCCTTCCGCAGGCAGCTCAAGCCCACCTCCCGCATCGTCGGCGATGGCGAGTACCTCAGCTCCTACGTCTACCGCGAGGCCTTTACCGAAAACTTCAACCAGGCCGTCAGCTCCGACATCACCTCCATCGGCTACTTCACCAACGAGAACCACGGCCTCGCCACAGCTGTGCTCGCCGACCGCTATCAGGGCCTCAAGCGCGTTCCCACAGGAGACGAGCCCGGCGAGGAAGTCCACATCCTCCACGTCCCCGCGCTCCAGTTCGATGCTGTCGACCACCCCATTAACGGCACCCCGCTCCTCTGGACCTTCGGCGGCTCTGTCGCCGCGCTCAAGCGCTCCCAGCCGAACTTCACCTCCTCCGGCGTCATCGAGCGCCTCGACCTCTTCCCCCAGCTCTCCCTTCCGCTCCACGGCGATGGCTGGAACGTGCTCGCCTCCATCGGCGCTCGCGAGACCTTCTACTCGCGCTCGCGCGTGACTCCCTACACACCCGGCCAGCCGCTCGTCGAGTCCACCGACCCAGTCAATCGCGCCGACGTTGATGTCAACGTTGTCGTCCGTCCGCCCATCATCGAGCGCACCTTCCAGGTCCCCGCACGCTTCCAGAACTTCTTCGGCACCGAGATCCGCCACACCGTCGAGCCTGAAATCACCTACAGCTACGTCCGCGGCATCGACAACTTCCTCTCCATCCTCCGCTTCGACGACGTCGACCTCGCATCCGACACCAACGAGCTCGAGTACGGCGTCACCCAGCACCTCTACTTCCGCCCCAAGGCAAAGCCCGTCAGGCCGAAGCCCGGCTGCCCCACCACGCCGGCCACACTCACCTCCAGCGGCATCCAGCTCTCGCAAACCTCCAGCCCACCCGAGCTCCCCGACGTCCTCAACCCCTCCCCTGACCAGAGCACCGACGCCAACGGCATCCCTGACGCCTTCGTACAGGCCCCGCAATCGCCCACGCGCACCCACGCTAAAGCGGACCCATGCAATCAGCCCGTCGTCCCCACACAGCAGGAGTGGTTTTCCTGGCGCCTCACCCAGCGCTACTTCTTCGACCCCACCTTCGGCAACGCCGTCCTCAACGGCCGCCGTAACATCTTCGACACCACGCTCGGGCTTTCCGGCATCGCCTTCCTCACCGAGCCCCGCAACATCTCGCCGCTCATCTCGCGTATGCGCTTCCGTACCTCCGGCCACACTGACGTCGAGTGGGACTTCGACTACGACACCGGGGCCAAGAAGTACACCAGCTCGAACGTCTTTATCGACGCGCGCAAAGGTCAGCTCTTCGGCGGCATCTCCTACGCCCTCCTCAACGCTCCGGGCCGTTTCTACACCGAAACCATCGACACCAATAACAACGACCAGGCGACACTCACCAGCTCACCCACCTCAAACTTCCAGCAGATGCGCGTGCTCGGAGGCTTCGGCGACCCCAACCGCCCCGGCCTCGCGCTCGCGGCCAACGCCGGAATTGACGTCAACCTCGGCCAGATCCAGTACGCCGCCATCCAGGCCAACTACAACTGGAACTGCTGCGGCCTCTCCATCGAGTACCGCAAGTACGAGCTCGGCGCCGTCCGCAACGAGAACGCCTACCGCTTCAACTTCACCCTCGCCAACATCGGCTCCGCCGGCAACCTCCGCCGCGCCGAACGCCTCTTCTAAACATGGCCACAATTCGGGTGGCCCATCCTTTCACAAAGTGAAAGGGTGGGGTATCGCGCGTGGTAGCGCGCGACCGCTTCTCTTCCCGCCACGCCTTCACCGCCGCTAGGCGGCCCCTGATCGGAAAGAGTCCCTAAAAATTGAAGAAAGCCCCGATAAAGATCATGCGGTTCGCATTCGGGCTCCCGATGAACGTGCTGTTCAGCGAGAGGACCTTGCCAAAGTCGGGCGACGTCAGAACACCGACCGGAGGCGCATAGTTTGGGTGATTCAACACGTTGTCGATCTCGGCGGCAAAACTCAGTTCATACGGTTTCGGCGGTAGTTCGGGTTTGGGTGCGGGCTTTCCATCGACAGCTTTGGGTGCCGGCGGCGCGGGCGGGCGTGTTCCCCAGCGAAAGCTCTTGTTCAAACTCAGCTCGGTATAAACAAAGCGCGGGCCGTTGCCGTAGTTGATCGGAATGATCTTCTCGCCGGGTTGCGGGTTGGCATTGAAGTCGCCGTATGCCGTGTGGAAGATCTGGCAGGTGGAACAATCTGTGGTGGCGAAACTGGGCCGATCGTTGTACTGCGTATCGCCGTTCAGATCGTTACCGATCGTGATATTGAACGGCTGGCGCGTAGTAAACGCCACGAAGAGGCCAGACGTGATACCCCACGGCAGCTTCAGGTTCACTCCATTGAACAGGCGGGTCGTTGCCGCCGCCGTTCGCCCATAGTCGACGCGGATATCGTACTGATTGCTCGGAAAGCTCCCTGCACCATCCGTGTCGCCATTCTTGAAGCGGGCTCCGAAAAACGCCCAGTACGAAACATACTTATTGATCGTTAGCTGGGTATTCGCGAAGAACATGTTTGTGTTGTGCGAAGCAACGGACGAGAACTGATAGATGTTCTGCGCGCCGCCCAGAGGCCTCGTCCCGCTCCCCGGCTCCCCAGGAACATACGTACCCGGCAGCGGCGCATTGATGTTCAACGAGATCCAGTCGTGATCGCCCTGAAAGTGCAGATAGTTCACGGAGACCTTGCCCATCTTCCCGATAGACCGCTCGGCAGTAAGCCCCGTCACAACCTGGTACTCCGTCCGCAGATCGGGGCTGATGTTGTAGAGCGTCGGCGGCGTCGCAGGCAGTCCCGTGCAAGGCTGCGGGCTGGTCGGTGTACACGTCGACGGCACGGACGTGACGATGTACTGCTGCTGCAGCGTCCCGCTCTCCTGACGAACCGCAGTCAGGATGTTCGAGGGCGAGAAGCGGTCGTAAAAAAGTCCGAAGCCGCTGCGCAGCGTTACGATCGGCGGCCGCTTCTCCGTCTGTCCAATCGCCCACGAGGCTCCGACGCGCGGCGCAGGATTGAAATGATCGGGAATCCCCGATTGCGATTCAACGCGCAGCCCGTAATTCAACGTGACGTCTTTGCGGACGCGCCATTCGTCGTCAGCGTAGATGCCAAAGTCGCCGGTATAGACCGCCGCAGACGGATTTCCCGTCGTGACGTTGTATTGCGTCGGCGCATTGTTCTCATAGTTCGTCAGCGCAGAGACGGCCGTCGTTCCATTCGTCGTCGGCGCATAGGTGAAAGCGCCGTTATACCCGCCGCTGCTGAAATTCGCATCGCGGTATCCGTGGTAACGCCCGCCCAGACGAATAAAGTGTTTGCCCACCCCGAGTGAGAAGTATTCCTGAAACTCGATCTGATCCGTGTGATCGCTGGCCTTCTGCGACGGCGCTCCACCGCCGCTGAAAAAACCCTGAACCGTAGTTGACGGCGCCGTAGAAATCGGGCTCTGGTCCATGCGCGAACGGATCCACTGAAATCGCGTCTCCAGGATCTTGTTCTTGCCGATGTTCTGCGAATCGGAGAGTTGAAGCGTCTGCGTTGTAGCGGTGTTGCTGAAGGCTTGTGACTCGAGTATCTGCGAGGAGATCGCAGTCGGGGGTGGTCCATTTCCATTGAACGGCGCGTTGCATCCGGCAAGACCACACGTAGGCTGCGAGTAGTGACGAATCTCGTACCTTCCCGTGAAGACGTTGTTCGCTGTCACCTGGCGGTCGAGCCGGATCGTCTCGTCGAAACTTGTCGTCGGACTCGAAACAACATTCGTGTAGTTGCCGGTGGGAAGGATCGCGTTAATCACCGAGTTGTTCTGCTGATCGTTGTAGAAGGTATTTACAAAGAACGACGTCTTCTTCCCGATAGGCCCGCTCAGATTTCCGCGCAGAACCAGCATGTAATAAGGCGGCTGCGTCCCCACAAACGGGTTCTGCGCATTAAAGGAATCGTCGTTGGCGAACGCCATCAAGTGCCCGTGCAGCTTGTCGCTGCCGGGCTTCGTGAAGATCTCGATGCGCCCGAAGCCAAGCTCCGGATACTGCGCTGAATACGGATTCTGATTGATGCGAATCTCGCGAATCGAGTCCTTCGGAGGAATCTGGCCGCCGGAGAACCCATCCACATAGATGGATGCCCCCTGCGTAGGATCCGCCCCCGCAATCGCCTGAATCTGCTGCTGAAACGTGGCATCATCGTCCGAAAGAGTGGCGAGTTCGGCCGCTCCGAGCACCATGGCACTCTTGTTCTCCCCGGCACCCGTGGAGTTCTGGTTTGCAAAGACATTGACCTGCTCGTTAGCCGTCACGATGGTCAGCGCCGCATTGAGATGAGCGCTGCCCGCACGCGAGATCGTGACCGTAGAGACGAAGGGGTCGAACCCGTCAGCGGTGACAGTGATGTCATAGCTGCCCGGCGGAAGCGTCGTCGTGTAAGCGCCGACTGCATCCGAAGTGACGTTCGGTATCTGCGAGTCGAGCGATCCGTGATGTTCAACGTGAATCGTCGCTCCGGGAATCACCGCTCCCGATCGGATCGGTAACCACGCCGGACAGTTTGCCGGCCGTTGAATGCGCCGTCTGTGCGTGCGCGCCTGCGATCAGGCAGACGAAGAAAACTACGGAACAGAGTATCCGGCGCAAAAGTTCTCCCAACGTGTGTTGCTCTGCGGCACATTTAGAAGACGCGTAAGACTTGGACGGCCTGTAAAGGCAGAGGTACCCTCACAGTAGCAAGACGTTTGAGATGGACATTTTGCTCGTCACTTTCGGGTGACTCGTCACTTATTTTGCGAATCCCTCGAATGCGCGCCGGCAAAAGCGCGCCGGTCGACCTCGTAAACGTCGTTCCCCGCTATCGGAAACAGCGCACGTATCGACTGCCGATCCTTCAGGGTTTGGCAGGAGCAGCCGTACTCTCCGCCCGCAGGCGGAGCGTTCTTAACATACGTATCGAACCAGCGAATCATCTCATACACGAGCTGCTCATTCGATTCCATCGCCGTGTACCAGTGAGGCTCATGCGGAAGCATGACCAGCCGGGCGACGCCGCCATTCCCTCGGATCGCCTCATAAAGAAACTTCGCCTGAATCGGCGTCGTGCCGGGGTTAGCGTCCTCTTCGCCATGCACAATCAGCAGCGGATGCTTGATCTTGTCTGCATAGAAGAACGGCGACACCTTGAGGTAAACATCTTGCGCCTCCCACACAGAACGGCGCTCATTCTGAAACCCGAACGGCGTCAGCGTCTTGTTGTACGACCCACTCGTAGCCACGCCCGCCCGGAACAGATCGGTATGCGCGATGAGGTTGGCCGTCATCAGCGCGCCGTGACTGTGGCCGGTCACACCAACGCGGTCAGGGTCGACAACGCCAATGCGCACGCCTTCGGCAATCGCCGCGTTCGCATCAGCCACCAGCTGATCCAGGTACGTGTCATAAGCCTTCTTGGGGTCGCCCACAATCGGAAACGACGTATTGTCCAAAATCGCGTAGCCGGCCAGCAGCAGCAACTGATACTCATGCAGCCGCGTAAACGTCTGGTCTGAACCCGTCACCTGTCCCGCCTGCGATGCATTCGCATAGTCCAGCGGGTACGCATACAGAATCGTCGGCACGCGCGTGCCTTCCTTGTACCCCGGCGGCGTGTACAGCGTGAACGAGAGATCGAGGCCATCCGCGCGCTTGTACTTCACCAGCCGTTTCTTGATGGCCCGCTCCTGCGGCGTGTAGTCCGGAATATGCGTGACCGGAGCAGCGGTCGAGGCGAAGCTGCTTTCACCGGCCGCCTCACCAGGCGCAGGCTTTCCCACCGTACGCAGAAACGCATTCGGAGGATCCGTCGGAGACTGATGCCACGTAAGAAACTGCCGGTCGCCCGGGCCTTGAAAGGCGAGGAAGACCTCGAGCGAACTGTTGTCGCTGCGGAAGAGCCGCTCGGACTTCGTGGTCTCGAGATTCAGCCGGTCAAGGAACGGACGCAGTCCCTGCGGCGAAGCGCCCCGTCCCGACAGAAAAATCGAGTCCCCATCCAGCCGCATCACGCGTACGCCGTTGGGCAGCGTTCGGTACACAGGATTCCCCGGATCGCCGTAGCTGTCATCGAACGAGAGATCCCAGAGCGTCCGAGGCTTCTGGTTCAGATCGTCGATATCAACGACGTCTGTATGACGCCAGTGACGATTTTCGTCTTCCTGATCGAGCAGCGCGATCCCGGGCTTCTCACTCCAGTCAAAGCCGCCGTACCGTTGCGCCGTGCGCTCGATCTCCGTCGGCGCGCCCGCGAACGGCGCCTTCGACAGCATGATCTTGTCGCGGTTAGGAACCGTGTTGTTCCAGTCTCCACCATCGAGCGCCTCCGCCCAGATCAGCGTCGCGGGATCGGTAGCACGCCAGTCGAAATCGCGCGGTCCGGTCGGCACACCCTGAATGGGCACGCGATCCGCAAGCGGAAGCGAAGCAATCGTGTGGCTCGCAACGTGATGAGGATCGCTGATATCCCAGACCTCGACCTCCTTCGGGAAACGGTCGTAGGTCGTGATGTACGAATACGGCTTATGAATCGACGTGATGAGAATGTGTCGCGCATCGGGCGCCGGCGTCACGTCGAGAAGATTCGCAGGCTTCCCCACGGGCGTGACCGCGAAGCTCGCAGCGTCGACGAGAGCAAGTTGCGAATCAGCGAAGTAGTCGAAGACATCCTCATCGTGTTTGTCGGTGAGGGTGTCACGAACCTCGTACGTGCTGCTCGCGCCCTTGGTGCCCAGCGTCTCCTGAATACTCGGGCCGCTCAGAGCGGTTAGGCGCGTAGGAATCGGTCCAAGTCCCGCAGGCACCTGCTTGATCAAAAGCGTATGCGTTCCGCCCAGCCACTGAAAGTCATCGCCGAACATGGGATTCAGCGCCACGCCGGGAACTTGCCGGATTGCACCTGTGGCACCGTCGCCGATCCACAGCTCGACCGAAGTCGGAGCAATGTTCGCGAACGCAAACAGCTTGCCGTCGGCCGACCACCGCGGCGATCCCGGGCACGCTCCCGCTGGCAGCGTCACGGGCTTCGTCTTGCCATCGGCAATATGAACAACCTCGTAGCTGGACGCGCACGGAGTAATCCCATAGCCGCCCGGAGTATCGTGCTTGCTGTGATTGGCGGGCTCGACACGAACGCCGGCCAGCCGCAGGAAGGGCGTAGCTACGCGCGCAATCGAGGGATACTCCTGCTGAGCCACGAGCAATATGTCTTCGTTCGTAGGGCTGACGAACGGCCGCGGCGGAGCCGGCGCATGCATCACATCCAGAATCGGCTTGTCCGGCTGGTTGTACCCGGAAGCCGTCTGTGCCGCGAGATTCGCAGCCAGAACAGCAGAAAAAGCGACAGGCAACGAGAGGCGAACGAACACAGATGCACGCATAGACCCTGCCAGAAATATTGGATTGAGTGAGGTGCCGATTGACCTCGAAGTATACAGTCGGCCCTCCCGGCGTTGAAAAGAACTCATCCGACGCTGCGACAGCGCACGCCCGCCTTCCTGCGATAATGAATTTGTGCGTTTTCTTCCTTCCTCCCTCGCTCCGACCCTCCTCGCCCTGACCCTCGCCACCCTCGGCTGCCACGCGCAAACGCCAGCCCCCGGCGCCGCCCTCACACCCGCCGAGCAGCACCGCGTCGAGGTCCTCCTCCGCCAGAAGGCCAATCTCCCGCCCGGGTCCACCGTCACCCTCGGCCCGCGCCAGCCCTCCGAGATCCCCGGCTACGACAACATCTCCGTCTCCTTCAGCGCCGAAGGCAAGACCTCCAAGCCCGTCAACTTCCTGCTCTCCAAAGACGGCAAGAGCCTCGCGCAGTTCTCCAAATACGACCTCGCCGCCGACCCCCGCACCCTCATCGCCGCCGACGGCCGGCCCTCCCGCGGCGGCCCCGCCTCCGCTCCCGTCGTCATCGTTGGCTTCGACGACCTCGAGTGCCCCTACTGCGCCCGCCTCCACGAAGCCATCTTCCCCGCCCTCACCCAGCGCTACGGCGACAAGGTCCGCATCGTCTACAAAGACTTCCCGCTCGACCAGCACCCCTGGGCCATGCGCGCCGCCGTCGACGTCAACTGCCTCGGCGCCCAGTCCCCCGCCGGCTACTGGAACCTCGTCGACTACATCCACGCCCACGCCTCCGACTTCGGCGCCGACCCCAAGGACCCCAAGGCCGACAAGACCCTCCCCCGCGCCAACGACCAGCTCGACAAGGTGACCAGGGAGCAGGGCCAGTTCCAGAAGGCCGACATGCCCAAGCTCGAAGCCTGCCTCACTAAGCAGGACACCGCCTCCATCGAAGCTTCCAAGAAGATCGGCGAAGGTCTGAACATCGACTCCACGCCCACCCTCTTCATCAACGGCGACAAGATCGACGGCGCCGTCCCGCTCGACTTCCTCTTCGGCGAAATCGACGACGCCCTCCGCGCCGAAGGCGTCCAACCGCCCCCTCCCTACGTAGCCCCCACCCCACCCCCAGCCGCGACCCCCTCCGACACCCCCAAACCGGCCACCACCAAACCCACCGCCAAATAGCAGCCGCTTGATATGCGCTTCTAGGTAGCCCGAGCCTAAATTCGGGTTCCCCATGGCCGTCATACGCGGAGCGGCTAGGCCCTGGGGTATGCTCCTCGCGTAGCCCGCGACCGTCTTTCTCTCGGCCGGAGCACGCAGTGCCGGAGCAAAGACCCTTCATTCGTCCGTCATCGGATCATCGAACATCGTCGCCGAACGCGGTAGCCTGTCACCGTATGACGCCCGCCCTCTCTCCAACGATGACCCTGCGGGACTTCGAGAACGGCTATTGGTATCTCGACGCAATTGAAACCCTTCGCCCAGCGCATCGGTATCCCCTGCGCCAACAAGCTGCGCAAGGACGAACTCGAAAAGGCCATCGTGGCCTACCTGCGCACGGGCAAGACTGCGTTGCCGACGAGGCGTTCCCTGCGCAGGACGGGCGTGAAGGACGTCGAACGCGGCCTCAACCTGAAGCTCCGCATCGAGAACTACACCAGCAACCGTGAAACGAAGGACTTCATCGTCGAACAGGCCCACCGGATAGCGCCGCAGGTTCGTGAGAAGTCCGGAGTCTGGTATCGCCTGAATCGTTGGCGCGAAGAACAGCTCACCAGCGGCAGGCACCCAACCTACGGCGGCCTCGTCCGGCAGTACATCGCCCTCAACAGGATGGAGCGCTTCGAGAAGATCCCTCACGTTCGTTACATCAACTTCCTCGCCGAGTTCCTTGCAGCCGATAACGAGGCGACGCGCGCAGAGGCAATCGCTGCATGGACCCAGCTCAAGCAACTCGACGCCCCCAAAACCTATGCCTCATGGCTCAGGGCGCAAGCGAAGCGCAAAGGAGGAAGCAAGTGACATCGCACGCCACAAAGACCATCATTCAGCAGGCATACTCCGCATTCAACAATCGCGACATCGACGCTGCCTTAGCCCTGATGACCGAAGACGTGAGCTGGCCCAAGGCCTCCGAGGGCGGCAGGATTGTCGGCAAAGAAGAGATCCGCGCCTATTGGACCCGACAATGGGCAGAGTTCGACCCCCATGTCGAACCCCTCGCAATGACCGAGGAAGACGGAGGCAAGATCCGCGTCCGGGTGCACCAACTCGTCAGGAGCCTTCAAGGCGATGTTCTTTCCGACACCGAAGTTCTCCACGTATTTACTATGAACAGCGGTCTCATCGCAGCGATGGACCTCGGAGACGCACGCCGACCCAACCGCCGGCCCCTCCGCCGCATTCGCCCATCGATCCTGACCGGCTCCCCACCGTGGAGCGTGCGAGCAGGACCCCGCCTCGAGCAACAACATTGACAAAGGAACGAAGCCTTTGTAACCGTCACTCCTGTCCGGACGGTGATCACACCATGAAACGCACGTACTTTCCCGGTATCACTGACACTGTCGTCGTCACGGATCCCGTAGAGATCCGGACAATTTCAAACGATTCAAGGTTCGATCGCGACTACGTAGCGCATGGTCCTGTTCTCAACGTGCAGAGTCTCCGGAAGATGCTCCGTATCTTCTCGCTCAATGGCAAACGATTCCCAACGATGCTCCCGCGCATCGACCCCATCCGCGCCGCCGCGCAAGACGCACTGTGGTCGAGACTGAACCTCAAGGCCGACGAGGTGAAACACGGGCCCGCAGCATTGGAGCCCATCGCCGAATGGGTCAGAGGGACCGAAGCTGCGGAGAAGCTCCCTCTGCTTGTGCAGCAGACCATAGGAAGATTGTTCGTGGAAACCTACACGGCCACCGAGGAGAGTTGGGCGGCGGCCTGCACAGTGTTTGAAGCTGCAGACTCTTCCAACATTCCGAAAATGTTGTGGTGGCGCATCAGCGGCAGGCTGGAGCGGGCCAAAACGCTTCTTGCTTCCATGGTGAATGGCGATCTGGCCGGCGTGATCGCGACAATTGCAGCTCCGCAGCTCATCGTTCATGGCCTGCATAAAATGCGGCAGCTTGCTGCCGACCCGGCGCTTCGATCTTCAATAACGACGGATGCTGTCCTGGACGAATGCCTCTTTGCACCAAACCCTGTACGCCAGGCGAAAACCTCCGGTGAGGTCGCCGGCTGTCCCTTTAGAAAAGGTTCGCTCTTCATCATTCAGCTCGAAACCGCGAGCAAAGGCCCAGCGAATCGTGACCTCGTCTTCCTCAATCAGAGTTGGAGCCGCTGTCCCGCCGAAAAGTGGGTGCCTGCGCTATTGGAAGGCGTCTGGACGCGTGTCTCAGCTACGTTCGCATGAGCGATAAGGACGGGGTACCTGGCCGCCTGAGCTTTACTTCTTGGGCCGCGACTCCGGCGGCACAAGCCCTGCGAGGCGGTAGTACACAACGAGTTGGCCGTAGTGTTCTCCGCTATGCTCGATGATGCCGTATGCAATGTCGATAACGCGCGCTTTCTGCTGAGGGTAATAAACAACCTCCGTCATCAGGCCTTTGTCGCCTTTCGACTGGATGGCGGTTGCGCCATCGGCGAAGGACTTCTTGACGAACGCAACGATGTCGGCCTTGGACTTGTATTGCTCTCGCTTCGGATCTTCTGCGGCGGGAGGCTTCTGCCCCATCGCAGGATTCGTGAAGTAGTAGCATGAACCCGCCGCGTGCAGTAATTGCTCGGCGAAGCTCCGCTGCGCGGGTGTCGGCTTGAAGTCATATTTGTCCTCAGGAAAATCTTCGGCCAGCGCCGTCAGCTTGCGGCCAATCTCATTCCAGGCATCGAGCACGACTTTCGATTCCGGATCGGCAGGTTTGACGGCTGCATCTTTCTTCATCGTGTCCTGGGCATGGGCGGCAAATGCAAATGCCAGCAGGACGATAGCGAGAAACGTTGTTCTTTTCATTTCTTTCTCCGCGCTTGAGTTTCGCGAATCAAAGCTTCATTGTCCTATTTCGCCTGCGCTAGCCCCGCAACAACTGCGGCAACTTTATCGAGGATCTCGTTCCAGCCCTCCAATTGCCCGCTATTCTTTGCGCTCTCCATGGGTTCATTTCCAATTTGGGTGAGTCTCGTCTGGCCGTTCCCGAGATCCTCAAAGAGGGTCACGTCGTACGCACCCTCGATGGCCTCATGTTCTATTCCTAATTCCGCAAGGTCAATCTTGTTTCCCTCCGAGTCAGAAAAGTACATGGAGGAAACGATCTTCTCGTACGGAACAATCTCGTGGTATTCAACCGCATTCCAGCCCTCCTGCCCATCCGGCGCCTTCATGCAGCAGAGAAGTTTTCCTCCCACGCGAAAATCCATCTTGCAAACAGGCGCAGTAAAGCCCTTCGGTCCCCACCACTGCATGATGTACTTCGGGTCTGTCCACGCCTTCCAAACCAACTCGCGTGGGGCATCAAAAACTCTTGTCACAACCATCCGCTCAATTTCGTTAACCGTGTTTTCTGCCATCTCCGGCCTCCTCTTTCTTCATTTGCTTTACAACTACTTCCAGTTTGTCGAAGCTCTCTTCCCAGAATCGGCGATAGCTAAAGGCCCAGTCGCTGACTGTCTTGATCGCCTCTGGCCTAAGCGTGCACACACTCTCTCGTCCACGCTTTGTCTTGATCACAATCCGTGCCCGCACCAGGGTTGCGATATGTTTTGAAATCATCTGCTGCGAGAGTGCAAACGGTTCCGTCAATCCATGCACAGAGGCTGGCCCATGGGAGAGCCGTTCGATCATTGCCCGCCGGGTTGGATCAGACAGAGCCGCAAATGTTGTACCCAGATTATCCACAACCATATGGTTGTGGATTGCCTGGTCAATGTCAAGTATGAATTTTGCGATTCTTGATCTCTGTTCCCTGATCTCTGACTGCCATGATGCAAGATCTAGAGACACAGATTCATCTCACCGCCCACGACCTGACTCTCGAAACCGCGGCTTTGGCTTCTAGGTAACCCGAGCCTTTAGGCTCGGGGCTCTATGCGTTACTGAAAGAAATGGGGCTTTAGCCCCTGGCGTATGCCTTTCTTGCCTGTGCCTGAAAAGCTGTCAAGCCCCCAGATTCGTGGAAAACCCTGCAACCCACAGAAAACAAAACGAAAACTCGCGGAAAACTCACTACATGTTAATTTCGCTCAATTCGCTAAAATAGAACTATAGAGATCAGAAAAGGCTGCGTATCGCGCGGCCTTTTGCTTGCCCGAAATACATTGCCGCAAGCTATTGCATCCAAAGACTTTACAACTTAAATATCTGGAATCAATACTTTGCAGCCAAGGTCCACCCCTAAGTCCAATCTTCTGAAGATTTTGCGCAAAAAGTGACGGGGGAGGGGTGGTCCCTCTATTCTCTGATCTCTGATCTCTGTTCTCTGTTCTACCCGAACAGCGTTGGCGTCGGATTCCGCCTTGGCATCTCGATCCCCAGATGCTCATACGCCAGCCGCGTCGCCACCCGCCCCCGCGGCGTCCGGTCCAGGAACCCGATCTGGATCAGAAACGGCTCGTACACCTCCTCGAGCGCATCCTGCTCCTCCGCCAGCGCCGCCGCCAGCGTATTCAGCCCCACCGGCCCCCCATCATACTTTTCAATAATCGTCCTTAGCAGCCTCCGGTCGAGCTCATCGAATCCATGCGCATCGACCTCCAGCAGCTCCAGCGCCCGCATCGCCGTCTCGCGGTCGATCTTCCCCGCCGCGCGCACCTCGGCAAAGTCCCGCACCCGCCGCAGCAGCCGGTTCGCAATCCTCGGTGTCCCGCGCGAGCGCACCGCAATCTCCGCCGCTCCATCGGAGTCAATCGGCACTTTCAGCACGTCAGCAGAACGCTCTACGATGAACCGCAACTCATCCTCGGTGTAGAACTCCAGCCGCAGCAGGATCCCGAACCTCGACCGCAGCGGCGAGCTCAGCAGCCCCGGCCGCGTCGTCGCGCCCACCAGCGTGAACGGCTTCAGCTCCAGCGTGTGCGTGCGTGCGCTCGGCCCCTGCCCGATGATGATGTCCATCTGGTAGTCCTCGAGCGCCGTGTACAGCTTCTCCTCGAGCACCGGCTGCAGCCGGTGAATCTCATCCAGGAACAGCACCTGCTTCTCGCGCAGGTTGGTCAGGATCGCCGTCAGGTCGCCCTGAATCTGCAGCGCCGGCCCGCTCGTCTGCTGGTAGCCAACTTCCAGCTCATTGGCAATGATCGTCGCCAGCGTCGTCTTGCCGAGCCCCGGAGGACCGAACAGCAGCACATGATCCAGCGCCTCACCGCGCGACTTCGCCGCCTCGAGCGCAATCGCCAACTGCTCCTTGGCCTTCGACTGCCCGATGAACTCGGCTAGTCTCTTGGGTCTGAGCTTGAGCTCAAACTGCGAGTCGTCCTCCACCGGAGCAGCGGACACAAGCCGCTCCGCGCTCTCGCGCGACGCTTTACCCGAAGACGCGGAGTCCGATTTACGAGGTTGGAACTGGAACGGAGCAGCCACTGAGGCGAGCATACGGCGAAGACGCCCTCGTAGCAATGCACGCTTTGAGACTGCCTGTTGAAAGCCACACGCAAACGCCAAGAGGCCGTCCCGAAGGACGGCCTCGGCAAAGGAGAGAGCCAATCAGACGTACAGACCGGTGTTAGGCGAGCCCCGCGTTCTCTCCCCCAAGAGAACGCGGGTTCCTGCCTCGCCCCCCGCATGCCTCAGGCAGTTGCGCCTTCCGCATGGTGCGTAGAACCCGGATCAGCTCCTTGCGGAGCCCCCGTGACCGGGCCTGCGCTTTCGCGAGCGCTTCAACAAGGCTTGGACTGCGAGTGCCCTTTGACCTGGGAAAAGGTTGGGCGCTCAATGTCGTTTTCTTGTCTGGCGCTTCTTGAAGACAAAGCTACGGTCAATCCGCAAAGTCGTGAAGATAGCCTTGGTAACCGCACACACAGCTCTGGTAACCCGCGAATCGGAGACAAGTAACGTGACAACGGTGCGGTTAACGCTGTTCCACCAACAGCACGCAACCGTGCGGCGGAATCGTCATCCGCACGCGCTGCATACGAGGAGTCTCCTTGCCGGACCAGACGTCCAGCACTCCGCGAGCCTCGCTCTCACCCGCACGCAACAGTCCCAACTCACCCACGGAGCGGTCGACCGCCATGGGTTTGTCGCTCAGGTTGAACAGTCCGACCGCCAGTTCGTTGGCACCGCCTGACCGCGCCGGACGGACCTCCGCGCGCCACACGCGCAAATCGCCGGTCTCAAATCCCTGCATCGGACGGCCGCGCACCACCGCGTTCTGGTCGATAGCCAACACAAGGCGGTTGGTCAGCAACCGCAGCGTAGCGTCATCGAGTTGCGTGAGGTTTGCTCCGAGGATCAGCGGGCTCTGCGCGATCGACCACAGCGTCATCACAGTCTTCTGTTCGTCAGGAGTGAGGCGCGTGTGGCGCGGCTCGCCCCAACCCGGCGAAGGCCGCAGCTCGCCGAAGGGCAGCATGTCCGCATCAGGCCATTGGCCAGGCTGGAGATCGAAGGCCGACCACGTTGCGAGGCGGTCGAACTGGCCTTTGAGTGGCTGCGGGAACGTCTGATCAGGCTTTGCTCGCCGCCCACGTGTCCCAGAAGTCGTCGGAGATGCGCCACATGTTCGCGAGCGACGCGACCTCGGCTGCGTGCGACGGATTCGTCGGGCCGGGCGAAAGGCTGAGGACGATGTGTCTGCCCGTTTTGTCGATAGCGCGGCGAATCTGGCGAATCTCGCTCACCTTGTACGGATGGTCGGCGATGCAGTCCACCTTGAGGAGGTCGACGCCCCAGCTCGGCATACTGCTTGATCAGTGCGTCATACCAGGCCTGACCCGCAGCGTTGTCGCGTCACGCCCCAGTTGGTCGGGTCCCACGGGCAGGCGTCGCTGGTGTCCGCAGCGTCTTTGGCGTGAAAGCTCGAATCCAGCGATGGGAAGATTGCGCTCGACCGAAGCTCGCGGAATGCCGCGCACGATATGGATGCCGAAGAGCAGTCCCTGCGCGTGAACCCAGTCGGCGAGTGGCTTGAAGCTCGTCTCCTCGATCGTCGCGGCCAGCTTCGGCTGCACGCCACGCGTCTCCGCGACGACATGAACACTACTCTTCGCCGACGGAAATCTCGCCGGCACCGGGACATATCGCCCATGCGCATCGATCGCATACCGCAGCGTCTCCGGTTTTGGCCTTGCTTCGGGGTTTTCGAAGAACCAACCCTCGTCGATGACGGCGTAGCGCCAGCCGAAGGGCAGCAGCTTGTCGCGCAGCACGGCGACGTTGGCGCGGAACTGCGCCTCGGTGATCGTGAGGCCGTAGGCGTCCCAGCTGTTCCAGCCCATCGGCGGCGTGGAAGCTGGAGATTGAGCCGAGGCGGAGAAAGCACAGAGCATTGCAGTCGCAGTCACAAGCAGCCGGCGGAGCATGCCCGGAGGATACAACCGCTGCATCAGAAATGGAGCAGCGCGGCGACGCCAGACTGTATCCTTAGAGAAGCGTAGTTTTGCGAACCAAGAAGGACCCGTAATGCCTCTTTACGAGTACGAGTGCAAGGAGTGCGGACGCCGCACCGAAAAGATTCAGAAGTTCTCCGACCCCGAGTTGACCGTGTGTCCGCACTGCGGTGGCCGGATCGAGCGCACCCTGACCGCGCCCGCTGCTCATTTCAAGGGCGGTGGATGGTACAAGGACCTCTACTCCTCGGCGAAGCCCGCGTCGGCCAACAGCAACAAGGACGCCAAGTCGGGAGGCGACGCGTCCAAGTCGTCCGAGAGTTCGGCGCCGGCGGCGAGTTCCGCGAGCACGGATGCGAGTTCAAGTTCGTCGAGCCCGGCGGCTTCCGCGGCGACCCCGACTGCGTCAAAGAGTTGATTCTCTAAAACTGCGTAAACGTGAATCGCGCTTTGCGCATCTGATTCCAACGCCGATGTTGACTTCCGGGTAACTTCCACAGAGGTGGCATTGGGCAGTAACGAACAAATTTTGCAGGGGTGCGCTATTATCCATCGCATGAAATCGAATCACTCACTCCGGAGCGCATGTCGCGAGGACCTCGTTTCGGAGTCGGGCGGGACTTTTATGCGCAACGTAGGGCTGGTATCCGCTGGGATCACTGTGCTGGCCATCGGCGTTGTCGTGGGACGAGAGCTGCGGGAACGCTACAAATTCCATCGGCGGACGCCCTACGACATTTACTCCCACGCGGGAGACCAACAGGAAGTGGAGTTCGGCGTCGGGATCTGACCGCGCTGAAGGGCCAACTCTGTTTCTGTTCGGGCTGGCGGGGTTCAGGCTGCGCCTGTCTTCGCGATGCGCGGTGACGCCTGAAGCAGCCGGATCAGGTCTTCGACCGTGACCAGAGGGGTGGGCTGAAGGCCTGGGCTGTATTCCCGCCGCAACGCCGTCGTGAGATCGCGGACGGTCTGGTCGACATCCTCGGGGCTGAGACCCAGGTCCTCTTGCAGATCGTCGCCCGGAAGTACCGGGAATGGAACCAGTTGCACCTCGCGCAGATAGCGGAAGGTGGATCCGGTGATCACCGGATCGAATCCATATTGCTCAAGCTGGGCGGTGAAGGTTTCCTGGGTAACGCCGACGCGTCTCTTCCGGAGCCTATGCTCGCGGGACCAGGCGGACAGGCGCAGCAGAATCAGGCAGGCCACGACAAGGGCCAGCAGCAACCAAAGCGGCCAGGCATGATGGCCCAGCCACGCCGGGATGGAAAGCGTCCGCACGCGCAACCTGCCTCGCAGGAGGGAAGAGTTCAGACTGCCGCCGGGGGTGCGGACCCTGGATGGTTTCCTCCATGAGAGTGGCAACAGTATGCCACGAGCGGCCCGGAAAGGCTTCCAGAAACTGCATCGAAAGAAGTACTGTTGCCTTATGGCCGCTGTTCTGCCGCCCATCCTCGACCCGCTGCCCCCTGCCGCTTCCGCGGTGTGGAGCGGTGGTCTGGCCGCTAAGAGCGGCCCTGAGGCGAGGCTGCGGGACAGACACGGGCGGGCGATTACGGACCTGCGGCTCTCGGTCACGGACCGCTGCAACTACAAGTGCGTCTACTGCCGGACGGGGAATGAGGGCGCCCAGTACAGCGAGCTGCCGATCGAAGAGTACGCGCGCATGGTGCGGCTGTTCGTGTCGCTGGGCGTGGAAAAGGTTCGGCTTACCGGCGGCGAACCTCTGTTGCGGCGCGGTCTGCTGGAGCTGATCCGCGAGATTGCCCAGATGCGGCCGGCGTTCGGTCCCAACTCACTAGACATCGCCGTGACGACGAATGGCCACCTGCTGGCGGGAATGGCCGACAACCTGAAGCGTGCCGGGCTGAGCCGCGTGACGGTGAGCATGGACGCTGTGGACGCGGAGACCTTTGTGCGCATCACGCGCGTGCCAGGGAGCTTCGAGCGGGTGCGCGACGGGATTCGCGCGGCGCAGGATGCGGGACTGGGGCCGGTGAAGGTGAACGCCGTGCTGCTGCGCGGCTTCAACGACGGCGAGATTGAGGCGTTCGCGGAGTTCTCGCGCTCTGAGGGCGTTATTGTTCGATTTATTGAGTGGATGCCGCTGGAGGAAGACCGCACCTGGACGCCCGAGGCGGTGGTGCGGATGGAGGAGATCGTCACGCGGCTGAACGCAGTGCGTCCGCTGGTCGCGCTTGCCGCCGACGCATGAGTCGGAGACAGCGCGGCGATTCACGTTCGACGATGGCGTGGGCGAGATTGGCATCATCGCGCCGGTGTCGCATCCGTTCTGCGGACACTGCAGCCGGGTGCGCGTGACCTCCGACGGCAAAGTGAGGACCTGTCTGTTTTCACAGAGCGATCATGATCTGGTGGGACCGATGCGGCGGGGAGCGAGCGACGACGAACTGCGCACGCGCATCCGCAAGATCGTTGACCGGAAAGAGGCTCGGCATCATATCGGCGAGCCGGAGTTCCGGAAGCCGTCGCGCTCGATGGTGCACATCGGCGGCTAATTGCGACATGAGAAGGCTGTCGCAACTTCGTACACCGTTAGTGGGATCAATGCAACGGCCGATGCACCTAGTATGCAAACCGTTAAGCGAAGACGTTAGCGCTAAATCCTGTAAGAATCTTGCGCTATCCTTGGGGGACTGACGACGCAGAGTACGGCCCTACCCGCAGCATAGGAAGGCACGTGGCAGACAGGCGGCATTCCGAGTTAATGGACAGCAGGCAGATGGATCACCTGCGCGTCTTTCACGAGGTTGCGCGTGCGTTAACGGCGAACCTCGAGCTTGAGCCGTTGCTGCGCGCCATTCTTTCGCAGATGGAAGAGTACTTCGGCCCGGAGCAGTGGTCGCTCCTGATGCTGGACGAAGAGAGCAACGAGCTCTACTACGCGCTGCATGCGGGCATCGACACAGAGAACATCGGAGACCTTCGCATCAAGATGGGTGAAGGCATCTCCGGCTATGTTGCGCTGACCGGCAATCCTCTCGTGGTGCCGGACGTGACGGCGGACCCGGACTGGGCGAGCTTTGCGAGACAGCACCCTGAGCTGCATCTGCAGTCGATTGCCTGCCTTCCGCTGCGGCACGGCGGACGGACACTGGGTGTGCTGCAACTGCACAACAGCAAACTGGACCTGCTGCCGGATGCGTCGATCTCGTTCCTGCGCGTGCTGTGCGACTACGCGGCGATCGCGCTGGCGAATGCGCGCTACGTCAAGCTGGTGCAACATCTGACCATCACCGACGACTGCACCGGGCTGTTCAACGCGCGGTATCTGTACACGATGCTGGAGAGCGAGATTGCAGCGGAAAACGATCCGCGTGTGATTCCGATTCAGCCGCACTTCAGCCTGCTGTTCCTGGACCTCGATCACTTCAAGAGCGTGAACGATACGCACGGACACCTGGTCGGCTCGCGGCTGCTGGCCGAGGTGGGCGGTGTGATCAAGCGCACGCTGGGGCCGGCGCATGCGGGCTTCCGCTATGGTGGTGATGAGTTTGTGGCGCTACTGCGCGGACTCGACAAGAATGCGGCGATGGAGCTTTCGAAAAGGCTGCGCGAGGCGCTGACGGCCACTGCGTACCTGACGAGTGAGGGGCTTGCGCTGCGCCTGACGGCGAGCTTCGGTCTGGCGACCTATCCGCAGGATGGCGACACGCTGCACGCGATCATCCGCTCGGCCGACACGATGATGTACCACGCAAAGGCGCGAGGGCGGGATCAGATTGCAGTTGCAGATCGCGACGCGCTCGCGTCAATGCCTGTGCCAAAGACCTCACGGCACGCTTAGCGGCGCAGCTTTCAGGGCCGGCGGCGCTCGAGCGAGGGCGGACGCTTCTCCTCCGAACGAATCGCTTCGACGTTCTCCGGTGCGTCCGAGTGGATGCCGAAGTCCCACACATCGAGGTTTACGGTGTTGGGGCCGAGGACTTCGATGAGTGCGTACTCCCCGAAGTCGAGAGGCTGCAGCGGAGTGAGCTTCATCCAGTGGCCGCCGGGAAGGATCTCGGACTTCGTCTCAACGATGTCACGCTGCGGACGTCCGGTGCCGAGCCAGGCGATGCGGAGGCTGTCGACGATGCGCGCGTCGGTGCGAACGTCGACGTGCTCGATGACGTAGCCGCTGCTGGCGTCGCCACCGGAGGGAGTGGCGCGGCCGCTGGCACCATGCGTGTCAACCGTGAAGGTGCCGCCGCTGGTCACGGGTTCGTCGTTGCGTCCGCCATTGATGCGCACATAGAAGACGGGATCAGGAATGTGTAGCTGGATGTCGGAACGCTCGCGCGGAATATCCGTGATGCGATGCGGACTGGACGCGGGGTTGATGGTGCCTTTCTGCACCGCGTGCGCAGTTTCCTTGTTGAGATCGGAGCTACTCTGCGGCATGGGCACGAGTTCAGGCGAGCCGCGGAAGGTGTCGAGCGCGAGAACGCTGTCTTCCTCGGGAAGGCGGAGATTCGGAGCGACCTCCGGCGTGAGCGCGGCGCGCGCTGCCTCTTCCTTGGCGAGCTCCGGGCTGATGACGGGCGTCTGCGCTGGCTGATCCAGATTCGCGCCGGGTTCGTGGTCCTTCTTCCACTTCTCGGTCGCGGGCATATCGACAAGCGCGAGCGGAATGTCTTCCTCCTGGCCGTCACGCTCTGCGCTGCGGTAGTGGACAACATCGCCGACGACCTTGTAGCTATAGACGAGCTGATAAGTTCCATCTTTGAGTATGAGGCGTGTGCGCGTGGGCTCATCCGGACTTTGCGTCGGGCTGGGAACGTCCATGGGACGGTGTTGCTTCGGCTGCTGACAGAGCGTCGCCGGGGAGCAGAGGAGCAGAACGCCGAACAGGGTCAGGCACATCGCCCCCAACCATTGACGACCAGCACCCAGTGGTTTGGCGCTGCCGACCACTTCCATCCTCCCGCTCAGCGTGTGTGGCTCCACAGCACCAAGCTAGCAGAGTCGTGCGTGCTC
>CAVSOV010000008.1:0-100870 GCA_963729675.1 uncultured Acidobacteriaceae bacterium | reverse complement strand
GACGTGTGGTGCGGCGAGCATCGCGAGGGATATCGCGCGTACTGCCATCCAGACCTCTTCCCGCCCATCACGCCGATTGTTTACCACAACAACGGTGACGGGACATTTACGGATGTAACGGCAAAGGTAGGCATGGCCCTTCCGGGCAAGGGGTTAGGAATCGCGATTGCCGACTATGACAAGGACGGCAAGATCGATATTGCCGTTGCGAACGACTCGATGCCGGAGTTTCTCTTTCATAACAAAGGAGACGGCACCTTTGAGGAGACAGGTTTTACCGCGGAGATTGCTGTTGATGGCGATGGCCGGACCTACGCGGGTATGGGCATCGCATTTCAGGACTTTGATAACGATGGCTGGCCGGATCTCGCCATCACCAACCTCGCAAATCAGAAATATGCGCTGTATCGCAATAATGGTGATGGGTCCTTTACCTACGACACTTATGCAACCAGTCTCGCGTCAATGACGCTGCTGCATTCGGGGTGGGGCATCTTCTTTCTCGACTATGACAACGATGGCTATAAGGACCTTCTGGTAGCCCAGGGCCACGACCTGGATACGGTCGAGCTGAACTATCCCGAGGTGCACTACAAAGAACCGATGCTGCTTGCGAAGAACTTAGGCAACGGGACCTTCGTCGACGTGTCCGCCGGTTCAGGGGATGTGTTTAAACAACGCTGGGTAGGACGGGGAATGGCTGTCGGCGATTTTGACAACGATGGCCGCCTGGACGCCGTAGTGACGACAAACGGAGGGCCTGCTTATCTTCTACGCAATGAGACCCCCACGGCAAACCACTGGTTGTCGCTCCTCCTGGTAGGACACAAGAGCAATCGTGATGCGATCGGGGCTGTTATCAAATTAACCACCGCTCATGGGTCGCAGTACTGGACGGTCTCCACCACCGGGAGCTATCTCTCGTCCAATGACAAGCGGGCCCATTTCGGCCTCGGGACAGACACGATGGCGCGCAGCATTGAGATCGTTTGGCCAAGCGGCATTCACCAGACTCTGACCAATGTGGCCGGCGACCGCATCGTTCGCGTTGATGAGCCGAATTCTTCGGAGACGACGGCAGGCAAGTGAGGCTCTTTAGAGTTGCGGGCGAATATGCGGGCAGGGTGGCGCTCTTCCTGGCTGTTGCAGGAAGCTCGTGGACCGCTGTTCAGCAACTCGGTGCTCAACAGCCGGTCTTGTCGGATCCGAAGGCAGCCATCGGAGGAGACACGACGTTGACAGAGGTGCAGTCGCTTCTTGACGCGGGTAGGTTTCACGAGGCAGAGGGTGCGTTGAGGACCTATCTCGCCGATAACGATCTGTCGGCGACCGCGCACGCGATGCTGGCCTACGCCCTGCTGCGTGAAAATAAGCCCACAGAGTCCCTGAAGGAGTACACGCGAGCCGCCTCCATGGAGAAGCCCTCAGCGAGCGTCTTAGAGCATGTGGGACAGGACTACGTGTTGCTTGGAGACTGGACTGACGCGGACAAGTGGACACTTCGCGCAGTCCAGATGGATCCTTCAGACGCCGATGCATGGTACAGCCTGGGCCGCATACGCTACAGTGAGCAGCGATTCAGTGACGCACTCTCTTGTTTCCAACAGGCGTTGAAACTTTCGCCAAAGAGCGTGAAAGCGGAGAACAATCTCGGTTTAGCGTATGAAGCCCTGAATCAGGTGGATGCGGCAGCGGCGGCGTATCGGCAGGCGATTGAGTTGCAGAATCAGGGACCTCGCGACCAATTAAGCGAGGAGCCATTGCTCAATCTGGGTACCGTGATGGTGCACCGCGGAAACCTGACGGAGGCGGAAGCTCTCCTCACAAAGGCGTCCGCGCTGGCGCCAAAGGATGCACGGATACACGAACAATTGGGACATCTTTACATGCAGAAGGCGGACTATGAAGCGGCCGAACACGAGCTCCAGCAGGCCTGCCAGCTTGATCCGAAGAATTCCAGCCTGCACTTTCTTCTCGGCCAGGCATATCGGCATCTAGGCAAGCTGCAGGAGGCCAAGGCGGAATTCGACGTTTCGGCACAGTTAGCCAATCCGTCAACCCGATGACCGGTTTTGATTTCATGCATAAGATTGAGACCGACCCCCTCATTTGGTGATTTTTGTATTGACATGCGTTGTTAGGGGAATTTAGCGTTTTGGCGCGAAGAAAACGGTTACATGGCACGATGCAACCGTTTACAAAAGGGCTGGGAGCAAGAACAGGCCGAAGTAGCCGTAATTTTTGGGAGACCTGCATGTCAAAGCCGTTCGCAGTGCGTCTGTTCTCCGGTGTTTTCCTTTTCGTTCTGACTACATGCATCGGAACCCTCGCGTCGGCCCAATCGGTACTCGGCGCTATCAGTGGAAGTGTGACAGACCCCACTGGAGCCCTGATCCCGAACGCGACGGTTACCGCCACGAATCAAGGGACCGGCAGTAAGAGCGGGACTCATACCACGGGTGCGGGCGTCTATCGCTTTCCTGACCTGCCTATTGGCACGTACACCGTAACGGCCACAGCACCCGGATTTGCCACGAAGACCAACACCGGCGTACTGGTCCAGGTAAACAGCACCGTCGCTCTCAACATTTCACTTGCCTCAGGAGCTGTCACCGAGGTGGTTACGGTCGACGCCAGCGGCAACCTGCTGCAGACCGAGACCTCGGATATCAGCGGTTTCGTGTCGAACAAGCAGATTGAAGATCTGCCTTTGTCGCTTGCTTCGGGTGTTGGTGGACTACGCTCGCCTGAGACATTTGTCTTTCTGCTGCCCGGCACGACTGGACCCGGCAGCGGTACCAGCGGAAACACGGGTAACGGCGTGTTCTTCTCCAGGCTTAGCGGCGGCCAGGCATACGGAGCCGAGGTGCTCCTGGATGGCGCCAGCATCCAGCGCAGCGAAAACGGCTCATCCTTTGACGAGACCTCACCCTCGATTGAGGCTTTGCAGGAGTTCAAGGTGACGACCTCGACTCCCTCCGCGGAGTTTGGCCGCACGACCTCAGGTATCGAAAGTTTCTCCACGAAGTCTGGAACAAACGACTTCCATGGCATTGCCTACGCCATCATCAAGAACCGCGTCTTCGATGCCAACAACTGGTTCAATAACGGATACAGGGCCATGAATTGCGTGGGCGTACCTGAGATTCAGTGCGCCTTCAGCAAACCCCAGGACAGTAAATACGATTACGGCGGGATATTCACTGGCCCAGTCTGGATTCCTAAGCTGTACAACGGAAGAAACCACACCTTCTTCCTCTTTGCATGGGAAAAGTATCAGCTTCATCTTGGCGGCGTAGCACAGTCCACGCTGCCGACGGCGGCTGAGCGGAATGGAAACTTCAGCGATATCCTCGGCCCCGCGTCCTCGCCTGTGCCTGGCGGAACGCCATATCCCGGTATTAGTTACGACGTTCTTCTCAATCCGTGTACGGGACTGCCTGTCCTGTACAACCAGATATTTGATCCGAGAACGAGTGTTCAGATTTCGCCCGGCGTCTTCTGCCGCATGCCGTTCTCGGGCAACCAGATTCCGACGTCGCTGTTCAGCGCAGCGACGCAGAAGCTGATCGCGGGACTTCCGCTGCCGAATCAGGCCCCGACGAGCACGGATGTGTTCGGGTATCAAAATAACTATTCCTATGCGGCCACCGCGCCCAACACGAATACGACATATACGGTTCGTATCGACCAGAATTTAGGGAACAGGAGCAAGATCTTCGGGAGCTACAGCACGCGGCAGAACTTCAAGCTGACGGCAGCTCCTAACATGCCCCTGCCGTTCAATAGTTCAGGCTACATTCAGACATTTACGACCCACTACACGCGTGTAGGCTGGACCTTCAATTTCACGCCGGCGTTATTGAATGACCTTAATCTCGGTTACAACCGCACCAACAGCGTCAACCTGGGTGCGACCCTGAATTCGACCCTGACTGCTTCCTCCGCGGGCGTTGCGAACGATTACTCGGTCTTCTACCCGCAAATTGTCTTTCCCAGCCCGGACCAGCCAACAACACTGGGGCAGCAGCAGAACGGGGACAATATCGACAACGGATCACGCGTCAACGACAGCGTGACCTGGCTGAAGGGTCGTCAGAGCTTCAAGTTCGGCGTGGACTTCCGGTACCAGCAATACTCAGTCATCCAGTACAACGTCGATACGTTCAACTTCTACCGTGACCAGACGGCGGGCGTCAGCAATTCCTGCTGCGGATCGGGCAACCCCTGGGCCAGCTTCCTGATCGGCCAGGTCGGTAACGGAAGCCAGAATGTCTACAATTCCCATCCTCGCTGGAACTCTCATTACATCGGCTTCTTTGCGGAAGACGATATCAAGTTCAGCAGCAACCTGACGATCAATCTGGGGCTTCGCTACGACATTGATTCGCCTCGTCATGAGGCTCTTAATCGGACATCCGACTTCAGCTTCACGGCGCCCGACGCTGCCGCCGGCGGTCTGCCGGGTGCACTCGTCTTCGGCACCAACTGCCACTGCAACACGGCGTGGGCCGACACCTGGTACAAGGACATCGCGCCCCGGATAGGCTTTGCCTATGTCCTTCCGGGCACGAACAACAAGGCTGTGATTCGTGCCGGCGGCGCAATCCTCTATGGTCCGCTGCAGTACAACGACTTCGGCAGCTCGATGTCACTTGGCTACAACCAGTCGCGCGATTTCGCTCTCGGCCAAACGGCTACTACCGGCGGCGCATTTACTCCGGCCTTCCGTCTCGATTCGAGCTCCCCAGCTGATCCGACCAACTCGTCTGTTGGTTATCCCAATGTGAGCTACGCTCCGAACCTTGATCCAACTCAACTCACGGCTCAAAACGGACCGGGCAGCTTCCAGGCCGTTGGCGGTGAGCTAATCCTGCCGAGAGACGGTCGGCCGTCGATGACCAGCAACTGGAGCATCCAGCTCCAGGACGAACTCGCGAAGGATTTGATCTTCACCATGGGCTATATCGGCCAGGTGGCGCAGAATCTTCGTTCCGGTTTTCTTACCAACTTCAACAACATCGACACCAAGTATTTCAGCCTGGGAGACCAGCTGAATAACGCGGCCTACTTCATTCCGCTTGGGGGCTCGAACTCCGGCGTGAATGCGCCCTATTCGACCTTTACGGGCGCTCTCGGCCAAGCTCTTCGACCCTTCCCGCAGTATGACTACATCGCCGATGATTGCTGCCTTGAGAATCTGGGACACTCTTCCTATAACGCCATGGTCGTTTCACTGGCGCGGCGATTCCGGAACGGCCTCAATCTGCAGGCCTCCTACACGTGGTCGAAGACCCTCACGGATGCCGATTCGCTGATTCCGTTCAGCTACACCAGCAACAATCAGCGGGAGCAGGCAGCGAACTCCACAAACCTGAGGCAAGACAAGGCCGTCAGTGTTCAGGACCTGACCAATCAGTTCTCCCTCAGTTATCTCTATCAGCTTCCATTCGGCAAAGGCCGAAAATGGCTCAATAGCAATCGGGCTTTGGATCTCCTCATCGGGGGTTGGCAGATCGGCGCGATACAACGCTATTCCAGCGGACAGCCCATCGATTTCGGTTGCGCCACCGGAATACCGTACTACCAGAACTGTATTACCTACACCGCAGGACCGACTTCCTATAACGCCACGAGCTTCGCGAGCCCGCAATATCAGGCGAACAAGAATGGTCCAAGCACCTTCAACCATCAATCATGGTTTAAGCCTGCCTACCGTGCCCCGGGCACAAATGGCGCGGGCGATGCGGGACTTCCGCTGTCCCAGTCGGCGTTTGTCGATCAGAACCGGGAGGGGCTGGGCTGGCCCCGCCCAATATCCCCCGGGTGCGGAACGCCGGCTCAGCCATGCTCCTTTACGCCGTTCACGTTCGGCAACATCGCGCGCGTGACTGAGGCGATCACCGGGCCAATGTACAAGGCGGAAGACGTCAGCGTGCTCAAGGACTTCCATATCACCGAAAGAGTAGTGTTCGAGTTGAAGGGTGAGGCGTTTGATATCTTCAACCGCCACCGCATGGGTCTGCCGGATTTGCAGCCTGGCGACTCGTCAAACAACGTCAACGGATTCGGTATTCCGACCGCCGTAGACTATGGACCCCGCAACATGCAGGTCACCGGACGGATCACCTTCTAGGCCCAAAGCAATTAGCCGAATGAGGGAGCCCGGCGAATGAGGGCTCCCTCTTTCCGTTCCGCTGCGATATAACGTGAAGCACTATATGAACCGGGTCGCCTACTCTTCGGCGTTGCTGACGCTCGCAGCCGGAGTGTTGCTGTGTGCTGGTGCGGCACAGACGCCCGCGCAGCGAGATGCCGTAAAGCAGCAGCTTCAGGTAGGCGCGGAGGCCTTGCAACGAGGCGATGCGGCGGCTGCGGAGTCGAACTTTCAACGGGTCGTCGCATCGGCTCCCATGCTTCCGGAGGGATATCTGGGGCTCGGCATGGCTCAGTTGCGGGAAGGTAAGCCGGAGGATGCGAGCCACGCGCTGCAACACGCCGCTCAACTCAATCCTCGGCTTCCTGGAGTTCAACTCTTTCTCGGAATCGCGCAGTACCAAACCGGGCAGCCGGAACAGGCGTTGCGGTCTCTCGAGGGGGAACTCGATCTGCAGCCGAGCAACCTTGAGGCGCTCGTTTGGATGGGAATTATTCAGTTAGACACAGGACACCCGGAGGAGGCGGCCTCATCGCTGGATCAGGCCATCGCACTCGATCCTAAGAACAAGGAAGTTCTGTACTACACCGCTCGCGCGCATCGCCTGCTTGCTGAGGAGGCCTACAAGAAGCTGTACGCGCTTGATCCTGATTCCGCTCTCCTGCACAGAGCTCTCGCGGAGACCTTTGCCGAGGCAGGAGAGCCCGAGAAGTCCATCGAAGAGTATGAAGCAGCCATTCGGAAGGACCCCAAAAATCCCGATCTCTACGAGGCTCTGGGCGAGCAAAATCAGAAGCTCCGCCGCATTGACGCGGCCACGAAAGCCTATGAACAGGCATTGCAATTGCAGCCCAGCAGCGCAGTTGCTTTGTATAACCTGGGCATGATGCAGGTGAAGACCGGCCGGGCTGCAACCGGCGTTCCTCTGTTGCGCCGCGCAGTCGAGGCACACGCCATGCCTGCTCCCGCGGATTTTTATCTGGGGTGGGGGCTCGCAGAGCTCGGCAAGAATGAAGAGGCGGCGCATTGGTTGGAGCTTTCCCTGCAGAACTCTCCTTCACCTTTCATCGAGCAAAGTACCTACTATCAGTTACTGCGTGTCTATCAAAAGCTGAACAGAAAGACAGACGCTGAACATGCGCTCGAGCAGCTGAAACAGCTAAAGGCGAAGGCGGCAGAGAAAATGACAGGAGCGCAGGAAATATCTCCTGAGGAAGCGTCAGATGCAGGAGCACCACCCAGATAATGTCGATGTTCCCGGAACTTATTACCACGTCTTCCGTGAGCCGAATCAGGCGGCGGGCAATGCGAGCGGCCATTCTTCTGCTCGTGATCGCACCGTTTGCAATCGTGCCGCGTGGAGTCGCTCAGGAGTCTGACGTCGATAGTGCCGCTATTCTTCGTCAGGCAAAGGTGCTGCGGTCAAACCATCAACCGGAAGCTGCCGCGCGGGTTCTGAACTCGCTTCTCTCAAAGAACCCCGGGGATGCGGATGCGTTGACGATGCTGGCACAGATTCGTCTGGATCAAGGCGACGCAACGACGGCGAAGGAACTCCTGACGAGAGCGCTTGCATCAAGTCCCAACTCCCCATCTGCGAATATCGCGCTCGGTAGGCTGATGCTGAAAGAGCACCGCGACCCCGAGGCGATGGATCGATTCGAGACCGTGTTGGCGATCGACTTGAGAGACAAGGATGCGCGGGAAGGAGAGTTGGCCGCAGCAACAGAGCTCGCCATGTCAGCAAGGCGCGAGAACAATCAAGACACAGCGTTGAAGGTGTTGGAGCATGCCCGCACTAAACTGCCGGATGATCCAAAGCTGCTGCTGGATCTCGGTATTCAGGCGACCGAGATGGGCTTGCTCCCCGAGGCAAACGACTCACTACAAGCGGCTCGAAAGCTGGATGCAAGCGATCCAGACATCCTCTATGCACTTGCGCGCCTGGAGATGCAGCAGCAGCACCTGCAAGCTGCCGAAGCAGACCTGCGGGCGTATCTCGCCAAGCGTCCCGAGGATGCATCGGCGCACTTCGGTCTCGGAAAGGTACTGGAGGTTGCCCAGCGAACGACAGAGGCAAGAGCGGAGTTTGAGCGCTCGATTCAACTGCAGCCGGCTCAGACGGAGTCCTACTACGAGCTGGGACAGCTCGAGCTTGAAATGCAGCACGATGCGCAGGCTGCGCCGCTGTTTCAAAAGGTGCTGGCTCGTGATGCAACACACGGAGGCGCGCTCACTGGAATGGGGATCATCGCATTTCGCAGCAAAGACTATGCGCAGGCGCAGCAGTATCTGACACGGGCAGAGAAAACCGCTCCAGACTATCAGCCCGCGCACTACTATCGTGGCTTGGCGTTGGCCAGGCTCGGGCAGAAGGAGGAATCTCAGCGTGAGTTGCAGATTGCTGCCGAGCTGGATCGCAAACAGCAAGGGCCGCCCGAGGCTTCCGATGGCACATCAGAGAGCGGGACGGCGAATGCGCGTCCGCGATAGCGTAAGCGAATCCCGACAGTCTACGAAAATGCTTTGCCCCCCAGCGAGAACAGGGAGAACGCGCCGGTGTTTCGTGTACCGGAGCGCTTCTTGCTTCTGCATCGCGTCGCGGCCGCCGTCCCATGTGTCATCATCCTTCGATGATCCAGGACGGGTTGACCGTGAGGCCCGTGGAGCGGAGGCCCTGAAGGAAGACTTCAGGCGATAGGCCAACTGACAGATATGAACTGTGGAGGATCGACGCATCGACATCCACAGCGGGAGCGGGTGACATGGCTTTCAAGCTTGTGCTGCCGGTTCAGAAATGACAGAGCAGTTCAACAATCTGACGCAGGCAGGCTGCCCCTCCACACCCGAAGAAAGAAATATTGAAAGGCTAAGATGGTTCTTGCGTCGCGGATACTGCCATCCAGGATCCACCGCATGACCTCGTCGACGGCGACTTCGATGAGCTCAATGTCTTCACCTTCGACGGCGTTTCCTCCGCCTTCACCAACACGCGTGTGGTGATCGTACTCCGCCAAAAAAATGTGAACGAGCTCGAGACTGCTTCCAGGGCTCGCGTAAAAGGAACCGACGGGAATCAGCGATGTCGGTCTGTGACCGGTCTCCTCCTCAACTTCACGCAACGCGCACTCCTGAGGGTCCGCAGTCTCCATCAGACCGTTGCATGCCTCAATGGTCTCGCCTGAGTCGAACCCGCTGACGGTTGCGATAATGCGCGGTTGCCGCAGCAGAAGGACCGTTCCCCTCACCAGGTTGTACAGGAGCACTGTGACTCCATCCCCGCGGTTCAGGAGATCTCGATCAAGCGTCTGAACGTTTCCATCGCGCCCGAGTTGCTCATACTCGATGCGAACCACCCTCGACCATCCTTCAAGCAGGACAGTCGTATTGAGGATCCGGTTTCGTTGAGGACGATTTAACATGACCTTTGCTCGGCAAGGGAGCCTGCTATCCATGATAGTGTGGCCGGCAGACATCTCACAAACCATACGGGGAAACGACGATCATCCCCGCGGAGAGTGAACAGTTCGCGCTGCTCGCATTTCTCTCTTGATATACAAGCCAAACGCAAAAGGAACCGCTGGTGGAAGACGACCCAATGAATACGTGAAGGGGCGGTCCGCAGGGCGTCGGGGCAGGTTAGTTCGATAGAATAAACATTGGTTGACTGTTCTGTGCAACCGCATTTCTATGCAGTCAGTTTCGGGAGCGTGTTTGAAGAAGGCATTGATTACAGGCATTACCGGGCAGGATGGCGCTTATCTAGCGGAGCTTCTGCTTGCCAAGGGCTATGAGGTGCACGGCCTTAAGCGGCGCTCGTCGCTGTTCAATACGGCGAGGATCGACCATCTGTACGAGGACCCCCATCAACCCAACCCGAAGCTGATTCTTCACTACGGCGATATGACGGACAGTTCGTCGCTGATACACGTTGTACGGATGGTGCAGCCGGATGAGATCTACAACTTGGCGGCGCAGTCGCATGTGCAGGTGTCGTTTGAGGAGCCGGAATACACCGCGAATGCGGATGCGGTGGGGGTGCTGAGGCTGCTGGAAGCGATACGGATTCTGGGATTGGAGAAGAAGACGAGGTTCTATCAGGCGTCGACCTCAGAGCTATATGGGATGGTGCGGGAGACGCCGCAGACGGAGAAGACGCCGTTCTATCCGCGGTCTCCGTATGGCGTGGCGAAGCTGTACGGCTACTGGATGGTGGTGAACTATCGCGAGGCGTACGGGATGTATGCGTGCAACGGGATTCTGTTCAATCATGAGTCGCCGTTGCGCGGAGAGACGTTTGTTACGCGCAAAATTACGCGCGGGCTGACGCGGATCAAGGTAGGGCTGCAGGACAGGCTGTATATAGGCAACCTGAATGCGAAGCGTGATTGGGGACATGCTCGGGACTACGTGGAGATGCAGTGGCTGATGCTGCAGCAGGAGAAGCCACAGGATTATGTGATCGCAACCGGGAAGCAGTATTCGGTGCGGGAGTTTCTTGAGCGCTGCGCGGCGAAGCTGGAGATGGAGCTGAGCTGGAACGGAAGCGGCGCAGACGAGCAGGCGGTGGATAAGTTTGGGCGCGTGATTGTGGCAGTGGATCCGAGGTACTTTCGGCCGACAGAGGTGGATTCGTTGCTGGGCGATGCGAACAAGGCGAAGCGAGAGCTGGGATGGGAGCCGAAGACGAGCTTTGAGGAACTGGTGGCGGAGATGGTCGACGCCGACCTGAAAGCCGCAGAGCGAGACGCACTGGTGACGCGGCATGGCTTCAATGCATACAACGTGCGGGAGAGTTAGAGATGGAAGCTCGGGGTGGCCCGCTGAGGGAGAAGAACGCAAAGATTTATGTGGCTGGCCATCGCGGGCTGGTGGGATCGGCTGTAGTGCGTGAGTTGAAGCGACGCGGATATATGAATCTGCTCCTCCGCACGCATGCGGAGCTGGACTTGACAGACGATGCTGCGGTGGGGCGGTTCTTTGAGCACGAGCGGCCGGAGTATGTGGTGCTGGCCGCCGCCAGGGTCGGAGGGATTCTCGCTAACAATACATATCCGGCGGACTTCATCCGCGACAACCTCGACATTCAGAACAGTGTGATTGAGGCGAGCTACAGGAATGGCGTGGAGAGGCTGCTGTTTCTGGGCTCGTCGTGCATCTACCCGAAGCTGTGTCCGCAGCCGATTCGTGAGGAGTATCTGTTGACGGGGCCGCTGGAGTCGACGAACAGATCGTATGCACTGGCGAAGATTGCGGGCGTCGAGATGTGCTGGAGCTACAACCGGCAATATGGAACGCGGTATCTGGCGGCGATGCCTACGAATTTATATGGGCCGGACGACAACTTCGATCTGAATTCGTCGCATGTGCTGCCGGCGCTGCTGAGGAAGGCGCACACGGCGAAGGCTCAGGGCGAGCGCGCGTTGACGGTATGGGGGACCGGAACACCGCGGCGTGAGTTTCTGCACTCAGATGATGCGGCCGGGGCGTGCGTGTTTCTGTTGGAGCTTGAGGCTGCACGGTTTGATGCATTGCTCCGGGAAGATGCGGCGCCGCTGGTGAACGTCGGAACAGGTGAGGATCTGACGATCAGGGAGTTGGCGGAGATGGTGGCGCGAGTCGTGGGGTTTGGGGGCGAGCTGGTTTTCGATGCGACGAAGCCCGACGGGACTCCACGGAAGCTGCTGGATGTGGGACAGATGCACCGGTTGGGATGGCGGCATTCAATTGAACTGGAGGATGGACTGCACCGGACGTACGCGGCGGTGCGGGAGAGGTTTTGAGGGAAGCCACAAGCAGCCGTACCCCACGTTTAGAGAGTGGATGATCACTGTCTCAGAGGTGCAGATGGTAGATCTGGAGCATGTTCACAGAATCGAATCAAGCTGAGATCACCAAACTTCCTGAAGCCTATGACTACGCCCCAGTAACGGCAATCCCAAGATCCCATCGAGACCCGCCGAACTCGGCAGGCGACCTCGAGGTGCTCTAGAGCAGGATCGGCGGAGTTGCACCTGTGTCGACGCAGCTGACCCGCACCAAAGTTCCATTGGTCAGAATCGCGACGGTCGGCCGGAGCCAACGCGACTTTGACGTCGATAGCGCCTTGCGTCGCAATTCGCGCATTCTCAAGGGTGCCAACCGGTGAGTCGCGCGAACCCTGCCGATATCGCTTCGGAGCAAAGAGCCCGTAAAACGATCGCTTGCCTGGCTTTGAAAGAGCGCTAACAGCGCTGAGAAAGTCCGAAATAGTGCGCGGTTCGGCACTCTCCAGCGTCTCTCGTTCTCTCCAAATACGGCAAACAGAACTCTCCACCCAATTCGGGCGTGATGGTTTCGAACTTATGCTAAGGAATCCTACTCCCAGGAGGGCGAAGATATGGTTTTGGAGCGCTTCCTCGAGCACAGGCACTCTGGTTTCTATGTGGATGTCGGAGCCACCATCCTAGGAGATTCTCCAATACCTATCGTCTCTATCGCAGAGGGTGGAGGGGACTCAATATCGACGCGAATTCCGGAAGCACGAAACTGTTCCAGCAAGTCCGCCCCAAAGGCATCAATATCGAAGCTGCAGTTTCTATCGTCTCCCAAGATGTGACTTACTATCTGTTTAACGAGCCCGCGTTGAATACGTTCAACAAAAATTTGGCGCTGAAGCGCGTGGGGACTTATTCAATAGTAGAGGAAGTCAATATTATTACGGAGCCCTTGTGGCAACTGCACGATCAACACCTTCCGGCGAACACAAGAATAGATTTGTTGACCGTCGATGTGGAGGGCTTGACTTCGATGTGCTTCGATCCAACGACTGGAGGCGCTATTCCCCAGAGTTCATTCTGGTGGAATGTTTGGACACCTTTACCCTAGAGGGGGCAAGCTCGGATCCCATCGCAAAACTACTCTTAGAGCGGCATTACTCAACCGTCGCGAAGACAATGAGCACAGTTCTTTTTAGGTTGGCAGTTGGCTCAACCGCTTGATATGACGTGCAAAGGTGCCAAGACCGCGGTTGCTGCTCGGCGCACAGTTTGGGGGCCTCACGAGTTCAGTGCGTGGGAAGTTCAATCGGAGAAATTCCAGATCTCTCCCGGTAGAAATGACCGCATCTGCATAAAGAATATAGGCCGCGTTTTCGAACTGAACGCATTCGCAAATACTCCTGAAATCGCATAAGAGATTACCGTAGCGATCGCCGCACCCATCGCTGCAAATCGTGGGATCAAAAAGAAATTGATCGCAACATTAATCACGGCGCCAGCAATTGTTCTGTAAAGGGATAACCGCAACAAGTTATTCGTTATATCCCAGGGGGACTGAGCGACCCCGAGAAAGACAAAGACCGAAGCCCAAACATGAACCGCCAAAACGGGCGCCGCTCCACTATAACCCCTCGATAGAGAATTCGAATGATGGCGGGCGATGTGAGCGCCACGATTGAGCCAATGACGCAGGCTGTCATCGTCATGAGAGAGAATAATTTACGCATTCGACCATAGAGCAGCTCCGGATCGCACTTTGCTCGCATGATGGCGGGCGAGACGGAAGACACGATTGCGATCGGGATAAAGTACCAGACCTCCGATACCCGGGTCGCCGCAGAATACAAGCCAACTGCGAAGTTGCCTTGCATCAGTTTGAGCATAACCATGTCGAGGCGCATATAAATCATAATGGCCATACCGGAGAAGATAACAGGCCAGCTTTGTTCGAGCAGGTAAACCGCTCTCGCTCTACTACTGCGCCACGCGGAGATTCTGCCCCCCGAAAGGCGATATCCGAGCACCAATCCCACGGCGCCAAGCGCGATCTCACCTGAATAGGCGGCCGCAAAGCACCACACAGGCGCTTTGATATATATAAGCCACACGCGAACGCCGGCAAGCAGGAGGAACGCAGAGTTCTTGGCCCAAACCGTTATCTTTGAACGGACTTCCGATTGAAATAAACAATCGATGACGTCGAACGCCTGGAAGATCAGTGTGAGTGAGAGGATGCTGACCAGCAGGAGCGCCTGCCGATCGTGGGGTTGAATGAGCCGGAGGGTAGCAATCGATACCGCGACTGACAGAAGACCGCCGAAGCTACGAAGCGCGAGGGATGTGCCTAGGATCCCTGGTCTGTCCTCCGGGTTATGCAGCAGTTCCCGGATTACGATTCCTTCCAAACCAAGTGTGGTTGCGGTGCCGAACAACGCGAGAACGCGAGAGCGAAGTTCAGGCTGCCGAACTGATCTGGTCCCAGATACCGTGCGACCCACACGCCTACGAACAGCCCCATTCCCATGCGCACAAAGCGATCGACGAACAGCCAACCCATGTTCCCGATGATCTTGCGGAGACCGGGGCCAATCTTGTCCAACTCTCTTGATAGGCGCGCGCCAAGCGTTTGCTTCTTCAAACTCTGAGTCCTTCAACCGCGTTGTTGGGTATTGGGAGGAATACCGCTGATTCGAGCCTTACGAATCCATCATGAGGGCCGGCCCGTCTCACTAAGACCATCCCCAGCATCAGCGTCGCTCACAGCCTGTATACTATCGCAAGCCGCGATGGTACGCTTGATATGGTTTCGACCGTTGCCGCAACTAAGGCTTGCGATATCCCTTATTTAGGCATGCGGGTTAGTGCTTTCAGCTCATGCAGACAGAGACATTTGAAACTCCCGTAGCGCTGTTCGTCTTCAACCGGCCTCACACCACACGTCGGGTGTTCGAGGCAATTGCCCAAGCTAGACCCTCTAGATTACTGCTCGTAGCAGACGGACCAAGACTTGGTAAGGCGGGTGACACGGAAGCTTGCGGGCAAGTTCGGAAATTGTAAGTTGCATTGATTGGCCATGCCATGTCTGCACGAATTTCTCTGACGTCAATCTCGGTTGCCAGGAACGGATGATTAGTGGGTTGAATTGGGTTTTTTCGCTGGTCGAAGAGGCAATCATCCTGGAGGATGACTGCCTTCCGGATCTGTCCTTTTTCCCTTTTTGCCGGGAATTGCTTGATCGATACCGTAGAGACAGTCGGATTGCTTACATCTCCGGGGCCAACTTGGTCGAGACATATCTGAAAACCAACGCCAGTTACTTTTTCTCGCAAATTGGTGGCATCTGGGGATGGGCCACTTGGAGATCAGAATGGCAGCGCTATGACCGACATCTAAAAGAGTGGCCGCAACTGCGAAGCGAGAGAATGCTCGAGGAGATTTTCGACGAGCCGGAGGCAGTAGCATATTGGACCCAGATTTTCGATGCCATGCACGAAAACAGGGGAGCCAACACCTGGGATTATCAGTGGCTATACACGTGCTTGAAAAATAACTCGCTCACAGCTGTCTCCAGTGTCAATCTTATCGCCAACATTGGATTTGGACAGGATGCAACGCATACCACTACGGAGGATGCCCGATTGATGCTAACAGCAAGATCAATCGAATTTCCGCTTCGCCACCCGCTCAGTTTCATTCCTTTACGCAGTATGGACCGTCGCCTTCAGGATCTGCGTACAGCACCAATTTTCCATCGAATTGGCGCAAGAATCAGGCGCATCTCCAATCGGATTATAGGCCGTGGACTTTGATAGAATCCGGACGCAAGCTAGTTATTAGCACTCTTCAATATAGGGCGCAGAGGCTTTTGGCGCAGTATTCGGGAGTCAAAATTGACGCGACCGCCAACGTAAATTTCAGGAGGGTGAAATTTCGTTCCGGATGCACCTTGGAGATTGGTGCCGGCAGTATTGTGGAGGCCCACCTCATCGCTGAGCGCGAAGGTGCATCGATCGTAATTGGACGGGATACTTTCATTGGATCTTCACTGATCTCCAGCGCCGAACGTATCGAAATTGGGGACGACGTTCTCATTTCGTGGGGTTGTACTATTCTAGATCACAATTCCCACGCAATTGGATGGGCTCAACGTAAGCAGGACGTTCGGGATTGGTATCAAGGCAAGAAAGACTGGACGCATGTGAAGATGAACCAGATCAAGATTGGCAACAGTCATGGGTGGGCCTGAACGCCATAATCTTGAGAGGCGTCGAAATTGGGGAAGGTGCTGTAGTTGCAGCCGGTTCCGTCGTTATCAAGAACGTACCGGCCTGGACTATTGTCGGAGGTAATCCCGCGCATGTGATTCGAGAGATCCCAATGGAGGAACGATGAAGCTTCCTTTTGTGCGAAGGCCTCGCAGACTACAGGTGTGACCGAATCCAACTCGCTGGAATCTTAGCTTCCCACTGCTGCATGCGATTCAATCTTGAATCAGCTCGTCACTGTCTGAATCCGATCATTCGCTTGTGGTCTTCTTCAATTAAGCTCGGCCGGCGATAGATGCGATTCACAATTTTGGCAATGCGGAACTTGGTCGCCAACCGAAACAAAACTTCGTTCTGCGGTTCCTTGCTAAAGAGATGGTACGGGCCAACCGACGACAAGCTTCTTCCGAACCGGACGGCTAGCAGCCGGAGTGCATCCTTCGTGTAGAAGGCAATATGCTGGCCGCTCGTCGGTGAGTAATACCACCAATCGGAGAGTCCAGGTGTTGGTTGTGGCACGACAAGAGTAGAAACAAATACATTGTCCGACAGATCCATCAACTTCGCCAGATCCGATACGGGATCATTCAAGTGCTCGAGCACTTCGAATGCTGTGAGGAAATCGAAGGTGGAGCCTTCTTTGCGCTCAAATCCACGAGCATAGTCATTTGTGGCATGAAGATCGGACCAATAGAAATTGAAGCCGCGGTCCCGCATCAATCGCACAAGAACGCCATGCCCAGCGCCAAAGTCCACGGCGCTGGAGGCTTTTGGAAAAAACAGATTAAGAACAGCGGAAGTCAATTCACAGTTCACCAGATTCCGTAGCATGATTCCGACATCTTGACTGGCGATCGCAGTGGAATAAGCTTCCCCGAGCCAATATGGTTCTTCAGTCTGGATGAAGCCGCATCCTCCGCACCGAAAGTACCGGACGCGGTACTTTCGATGAGGTGACTTGCCCAAAAAAAGGCGAAGGCTGGTTGCACACTTTGCAATTCATAGGCGAACACTTCGAGCTTGGAATAAAGACCGAACCACTATTCGCGGATAGCCTCAGAAAGCGTCTCGAAAACAGATTGGCCGCTGACGGGAGAGGCAAAAGAGTATCCGTTTGCGGAGTCATTAGAAAGTAATCGCTGAATCACAAATCGCCACCTAAATGGTACCAGAACCCTTGCATTACAGTGGCATAGACGGGGTCCACCGCCACGGGTTTGGTGCTGTTGCCCGTCTCCCATCCCCCGCCTGGGGACTTCCTAAATCGCACATTGCATCCACCTTTAAACTTCAGTATCCTGACCTATACTGACACTGTGCTATTGCTCGAAGCCACGATCAGAAGGATGAAGAATGCGGCACGCTTTTGTGTCGATACCTTGTTGCTATTGACGCCGAAGGCAAGGCCGCATCAGCATCCCGCGCTTGTCCTAATCATCCGTCTTGATGCTATAGGCGATTTTGTTCTATGGCTGTCTGCGGCTCAGGCCACGGTAGGCTTTTATAAAGCACAAGGTAAAAGTGCCGTGCTGCTGGCGAATGCAGCGTGGGCTGCGTGGGCCAGAGAACTGGGTATATTCGACGAGGTAATCCCATTCGACAGGCGAAGATTTGAACAGTGATATGCTCTATCGCTACCGACTTGGGTACCGTGTGCGAGTGTTGGGATGCTCAAGTGCAGTGCAACCCACCTATTCGCGCGAGTGGTCGTTTGGCGACGCAATCGTTCGGGCATGCGGCGCTGCGGAGCGGATTGGCTCCACTGGCGACACTCTTCCAACATCTCCTTGCAGGCAAAAGCGCATCGCCAGACCGTGGTTGAATCGCGGTTGTCAATATCGGCCGATCCCGCGCCTATGCATGGAACTAGTGCGCAACGCGGAGTTTGTTCGAGGCTTAGGAGAAAGTAATTCTGGCCCGAGTGCCGAATTTACGTACAATCAGCACGCTGTCGGGCGGACGAGAGCGTTCATTGCCGCCACGGCAGGCGATCAGCAGTACTATGTTCTCTTTCCCGGAGCAAGTTGGAATGGCAGACGATGGCCCGTGGCTAACTTTTCGCAAGTGGCTGATCGAATCTACCGCCAGACTGGATGGCGTGGTGTGGTATGCGGCGGACCAGAAGACATTCAACTTGCTAAGAATCTGTGCAGTCATTGTAATGCTCCGCTCTTGAACTGGGCTGGCCGCACGGACCTGGCCCAGTTGGCGGCCATTTTGTCTGCGGCACAATTGCTAGTAACAAACGACACCTCCGTTACGCACATCGCGGCCATTTGTGGCGTGCCCACGGTATGCATCCTCGGGGGAGGTCATTATGGACGCTTTTTGCCATATCAGGTCGAGCAGATGGACGATCGACCGCTCCCGCGTGCGATCGTCCATCAAATGCCATGTTTTGGCTGCAATTGGCAGTGTATTTACGGATACTCGGATGGGATTCCGGTGCCATGTATCGAGCGGGTCACTGTGTCCGAGGTGTGGTACGAGATCAGAGATATCCTGGAGCTTGTCTTATACAAAGACTGTTCGGAGAAGATCATCCCTACAGGAGAAGCAGCAAAATCGTGATCTTTGTGGATTCCGGGTGCAAGGCACCGAAGAACCGTTTTTCATTGCGCAAAATCCGAGTTTCTAGCGTGGCCAGTGGGCTGCGTCCAATGGATTTGATCAGCAGAAAGATGCCACCGTCCTGGCCGGATCAGTGCTCTGGAAGCGGCACTTGGCAATTAAGCCCATATGCGGCTTAAATGGAGGTTGTCATATGAATGGACTAACTACTCTCTCCTTACGCAGAATTCTGAATGGCGCTAGAGTGCTAGCGCAAGGCCGTCCGAAATGCCTAAAGCTTGTTCGCTCTCTTATAAGTGATAAGAAGGGTATCGAGATTGGGGGGCCGAGCGCCGTGTTCCGCAGAATCTATAATCTTCCCATCTACGATCATGTTAGGTCACTGGATAACTGTGACTTTTCTCCAAATACTACTTGGGCATCGCACACACAGGATTATTGCTTCAGTAAACGGAAGCCATGCGGTCGGACATACTTTTGCGAGGGCTCTGATTTAGGCGCTATATCGACCAGCCAATACGATTTCCTACTTTCTTCCCACAATCTTGAGCACTTGGCCAATCCTATAAAGGGATTGAAAGAGTGGCAGCGAGTGGTAAAGCCAGGCGGACACCTTGTGATCGTTCTACCGCATTACGCCAAGACATTTGACCATCGCAGAGCGCCAACGACGCTACAGCACATGATTGAGGACTATGAGAAGAACACCGGCGAGGACGACCTTAGCCACGTCGAGGAGGCTTATGCCGCACATAGCCTGAACGAGGGTGCTCGCCCCGAAGAGCTTCGCAAACTACTTGAGACGAATTTCAGCCACCGCATGATGCATCATCATGTTTTCAACGAATTGAACAGTCGCGAATTGCTTGAGGCGGTCGGGTTCAAAGTGCTAGCGGTGGAGGTGCAACTTCCCTTTCATATCTTCCTATTTGCGATGAATTCCGCAAAGTGTGAAACTGAAAAGCCGCAAGTAGGGAACCTCTAATCTAAGCCATGGAGCTTATCGTTATTGAGGATGCAACTTAGAAACAATGGACAACTCCAACTCTTCCCTGAATCGTTCAGCCCGAAGCTAGGCCCGCGACATTTTTGAAGGATTCCTCTGTCTTGAGCGCAGAACCATGGCGCATCGCCAACCGAATCAACCTTGCTAAAAGCCATAGGGGAGAAAGAACCAAAACGACTGTCACGACGGCACTCACAAAATCTGCCGCTTCGACAGCAATCGAGAAAGATAAGACGGCGAGTGTCAACTTTAGAACAAACAGCACCGGGGAGGATCGCGAATCATTGATGAAGCTAGCCCTCAAATATCCAATGGCATACCCGACGGCGAAACTATATAGGCATCCGAAAAGTGGCCCAAAAAAAAGGTCAGCGACCACGAAGTATTGGGCATTGGGGCCGAAGCCACTATTACCGAGGCCAAGAATAACAGACCCTAAGGGTTCTGTATATTCCTGCAGTCGCAGCATCGAAAGTGTATCGCCCATCAAGTATTGAAGATAACCGAGAAGAGACTGGTGAGTAGCGGCTACTACGCGCTCTCGGTCTGCAAAATAGTAAAGAATTACATCCCCTGTCAGCAGAATTCGTATACGAAGCACGCCTAGGTAAACCGACCCCGATCCCTAATCAGCACCGTAAGGGCCACAACGGTGCCAAGGATCAACGTGTAGAGAGCATATCGCTTCACCTTGGCCACAAACAGATAATTCCGGGTAAGACCAGGGTGCCCCAGCGCAACCGCTTGCGCAAAATCAGCGAAAGGAGCGCACCTTTCGATCCGGACATGATAATGAACAGCGATGAACAAGCCAAAAGCGCTATTGCTACCCTGCGCTTATAACGGATTATCGCCATATAAATACAACCGCAACAGCAGAACGTGTACGGCCCCATGTTAATGTGATGTATAATTCCTATCCCTCCGCTGTATGAGGTCACCTTTGTAACGCTTGGATTATCGGAAAAGATCGGAAAGCCAGTCGAGGCTCCTAGGTAATGTTGGCCAGTATAATAATGCCGCATAGCAGGACCAACACCACCTCAAGGTCGAACAACTGCTCCTTGGTGAAGATCAGGTGAATCCGTGATTTTGGTTTTCGAGCAGCGGCTACAAAGCCAATCCACAGAAAGATCGCAAAACAGCCGAACTCCAATTTGAACCGTACCTCCCACGGCAGCGCACACATCAGCGCCGTATTCGCCACCATCGAAATAATGAACATAGTCAGTGGATCAAACAGATTGAAGACATACTTCCTGTAAAGCAAAGTAAAGGCCAGCGACGCACCAATCAAAATCAACAATAACTGGATCGGATCGATGCCGATCGATGCGATAAACTCGACCATTCCTTTCCATCCTTTGAGCACACTAGTATACGCGTCTTCAGCCTTCCAAAATCTATCGCGTACAACATGAGACTCGCAGCCGGCTGGTCCCCATAGAGTCCATAGCCATCTGGGCCGCACGTATTATATGATTTCCTACGGAACCCGATAAAATCACTACAGGCCCCCGCAGGAAACCATTCGACAATCACTCGGCCCTCGGTAGTGCGCACAGTAAAGTATAAATAACGCCGTTACCACATAAAACTGACCGGTTAAGCCACTTAATGACAGCTTCCATCCTCGCTGTGATCGTGCTGTACAAAACATCGCCTCTCGCGAGTAGCACAAGCGTGGCAACCTTAGCGCGATCACTGACTGCGACGGATCCCGGCATCCTGCGGCTAAAAGTATTGCTATTCGATAATAGCCCGGCCGCGCAAGGCGTAACAGGCCTCTTTGAACGGGAAGAATATCTGTCTGCTCCCAGTAACCCGGGATTGGCAGAAGCATATAATACGGGCATCCACATAGCGCGGCAGCAGGGGTTTGATTGGCTACTTACCCTCGATCAGGATACCGGCTGCCCGAGACCTTTCTCTCAGAGTTAACCGAGCGATCTCCGTCGTTGGCCCAACCCCGGAGATCGCCGCCGTAGTACCATTCGTTCACGGCGCTGGACGAGTTCTTTCGCCTTATATTTTCCGTTGGGGCGCTCTACCACAGTCGTTTCCGCTCGGATATATGGGCGTGCCCGACGCCCCAACTTTTGCCTTGAATTCTGCATCCTTGCTGCGTGTCGAGGCTCTGTGCGAAGTGGACGGTTATGACCCGCGATTCTGGCTGGACGCCAGCGATCATGCAATATTTCACAGGTTGCACGAACATGACAAGCGCGTGTATGTAGCTGGAAATATGACGGTTACACACGGTCTCTCGCTGCTAAGCAATATCGATCAAATGCCTGTGGTGCGGTATAGAAACCTGCTTGCAGCCGAATCCGCATTTTGGGACCTAAGTATGAACAAGCTAGCGGGCGCAGAACGCACTTTAAGGCTGTCGGTCCGGCTGCTGCGACAAATTCGCCACGGACAGTCCGAGTTGCGGAAAGTGACAAGCCATTATCTGTGGCTGCGTCTGCGGCATACTCGGCGATATCGATTGGAACTGTGGCAGCGCGAAATCGCTGCCCGTTTCAAGTAAGCGTAAACTGGCAAGAGATGAGCTATACCGTGCCGCCTCGCATGATCCCCGCCAGGATTGATGTACTGCTGCCAACCTATAACACAATCACGGTCGTCGGCGAAGACACACTTCGGCAACAGGTGGACTCCGTTTTGGGGCAACTTGGTGTCACGGTGCGATTACTTATTACTGATGACTGTTCTCCGACAACACATTTGACTTCCTTCGCAGAAAGTATGCCGATGATCCTCGAATAGTACTTCGTCGCAACTCTTGCAACTTAGGGCAGATGGCCACGCTCGCTTCGCTGCTAGCGCAAGTTGAGTCACCCTACTTCGCGTTTTGCGACCACGATGATGTCTGGCTGACTTCAAAGCTAGAGGTCACCTTGGCCTTGTTGATTCAGGAGAACACGGATTTAGCCTACACGGATCTCTTCCTGACGAATGAAAATCTCGAAGTTACTGCAATATCAGCTATGGCAGCCGGCGGGGTGTTCGGCGTACGTGGCCGCCGTCCTCTTTCAGTGCTGCTGAAAAACCCAGTGCACGGCTGCACCATTCTGGGCCGCAGTACCCTTATTGCCGAAGCACTTCCTCTTCTCGAAGAAAGCACTCTTCATGATCGTTTTTTCGCAATATTGGCATCGTGTCGTAAGGGGCTGTCCTATTGTGATAGTCAGCAGATGTTCTATCGGCAGCACCGCGGTAACACCGTAGGAGTTGTGCCGCAAGATCTATCAGGATTCTGGCGCCGATCGCGCGGACGCATTCAACCTTACCTCTCAAAGCGCCTAGCGACTCGGCAATCCTATCTGGCCGCTTGGCGGCGTTGGGATCCAAAAAGCAGATTGGCTTCCTTTCTAGCTTTTCACGCTCGCCAATCGGTAAATGTTCGTCTTCTTCTCCTGCCATGTTATCTCGTGATTGCCTTTATTGGAGCGTTTGAAATAGGGCCGCGCGCAATCATTACCGAGGCTATCCTCACGACAATCTCTTCACCGGACCGCGCAGCCTGAGTTGGCTTGCAGACGCGTGCCACGGTGTAGAAATTCTCCTAACACAGCGGTACGTCAACAGCGCTTTTCCCTGTTCCCCTCCAATACCTGTGTAAAACCTTCGCTGTGGCTAAACTTAATGGGGTTGCCATATCCTTGCAATGCGGTGATGTCATGCTCCGTGGCTGGAAGGGCTTAGTATTAGGCCGTTTCAGTTAACCCCAAAATTGATGTCAGCGACTTTACCGAGGTGCGACATAAACGCCTCCATTGACGGTAACGGTCACGTCACAGAACGCATTACCGGCAGGTGCGGAACTGTTGGTGCGAAGTATGAGGACATGTGCTCCCGGCTCAGAGGTCGTAGAGATATAAGAAGCCCCCGGAGAGCAAGTATCGCCCACCTCTTGAGATACAGTTTACACCTCGCCTGGGAACAGAGTTGGGTAGTAAAGCATTTCGGATGCGACGTTAGATGGGATACCCCCAAGCACGACGTTTCCAGAAACATGAACATTAAATACCTTATAAAGATGATCGGCAATTAGATAAGGGCCGCGTATTTAGCAATATTGTGGGCATAGTAAAAGACGTCACGTGCTTCGAAGGATTCAATTGTCGAGCGGTCCAATGTGGCTGAAAACTTGAGCGCGTCTGACATACTCCGAAAATTCTCCCCGCCCACGTAGATGTTTCTAGCAGCAGGGTCATCAAAGACAATCCCAAAACCGCCTGTTGGAGTATAGACACAAGCGTACGGACAACCTGTGAGCCCGTTGTTAGAACCAATATATATATTTCCTGTCAAGGTAACGGTCGTAGTCCCTGTGGGCAACGTTCGAGTGTTCACGAAGGCCACGAAGGTCGTACCGGGTTGCCCACCTGAACTGAAAGTGTTTCCAGTGATTTGCTGATGGATGACGTTATCGACGATTAGCAACGTTTGATTAGGTACATTTCCTGCGTCCAAATAGTTTGCGTGTAAAGATTGAGCTCGAAAGAACTCTTAGGTTTACATGTGCGCCCACAAATTCATTTCCCACAACATTCATCTCGACGCCAGTTAGTGTAATGGTCGCGCCTATGAAGTGGTTTCCGGTAAAGATGAATCCCTCCCCGGGATCTGCCTCCGCTACGAGCATTTGTTGAGCAAAAGCCACGCCATAGCGGAAGGTGTTGTTGGCGACGGTGGCAATCATCGGTGTGCGGACGTATTGCACCCCCGGTGACGGTCTGACGTTATCAGTGATTGTCTCTATGGCCGTTCTGACAAGGCTCGGCCCGGTATCAAAAATATTGTCTGAAATAATTGTTCCACTGTCTCCCGATAGGGCAATCGCAATCGCCCCAACATTAGATAACTGGAAATGGCAGCCATGCACCGTTATCCCCATGTTGGTGCTGGAGCTGAAAAATAGGTTATCCCAGATGATGATGCCCGCATTCGTCTTGGTGAAGGATATCCCCTCAAAGGTGATCCGATTTGCGATGGGGTGTGCTGCAGAAGTTGCTTGGTACCGATAAAATGCCGGACTCGCGGTCGTTATCCGCACTGGCCTAATAGCCGTGAATGTAATAGTCACGTTAAGAGGAAGATCAACCTGGGCACCGATTACGGCATTGACCAAGATGATATTACATGTCCCCGTACAGCTATTTATGGCCGTCTGAATAGCGGCAGAATTATCGGAAGACCGGTCGCCATTAAATATAAACTGCACTGTTGAGAGTGTTGCCATTCATGCTCGCGCCAGAAGACTGATCTACTGTCTGACTCTCCCCTGAATTCCGCACGCTGGACAAAGGTGCGCCGCCTGCAATGTAGTCAAACGTCTTCTGCGGCTCGCCGGTTTGCGCTATGGTCGGGCAACAGAGCAACAGCACAGTTAGTACAGATACTTTCACTTTTGATCCCTCTTCACAGTTTCACCGGAGAGCGTGCTGGCGAGAGCAGATATTTTGCGTTGATATCGTCCACCAGCTTACGCTGGCTCCCAGCCGCTCAGTCCTAAAAGGAAGGCTGGAAGTGAACAGGGCTGATCTTTTGCGAGCTTTCCTACTCGTAATTTGCATCAGCAGCCGCAGGCTTCGGGTGAAGCCCCCCGAGTGATAGTACCAGCCAGATGTGATCGACCTCGGCTAGAAGTCGAAGCACTCGGCCAGCCATCTAGTCATGGCTGGCTCACGTTGCCGCCGATCGACATGGTACTCCTCCTCGAGAGGGAAGCTTCCATGTCGTCGTGGGGAGCCTGCCCAAGCCCAAGATCAGCAATAGAAAGAAAGCTCAGCCTAGGTGCTCAAACCGCACAATAATTTCCGCAGCTTGAGCATTTGAAATCGAGAAAACGCAGGGATGACGCTTAGACTTCCAAAGTTACTTCGGATGCTACGAAACAGCTCTCTCCTCGTTTCCTTATTGCGCGAGACGCCGTCTGTGCGGTGCGTGGCGACGATAATATCGAGAACTTCAACAGATTTGTGCGCCTTGCGTAGCCGCTGATTGTGGTCAAAGTCACCGAATACGCGATAGGAATTGTCATATCCCAGGTGAGCGGTACGTCGATAGAAAGTCCCTTGGTGATGCCACGTGTTGTCGAAACGCAATAGCCAGTCGTTGCGCGGAATGTAAAGATGCGCGCCATCTTCAATAACTCTGCAACAGACAACATCGATCTGACGCTGACCGCAGATCTGAAGATCAGCTAATGGAAGCAACCGTAAGCGATCCCCGGCGTTAATGTGGAGTATATATTGCCCGCGAGATGCGGCGATGCCCTTGTTCATAGCATCGTAAATTCCGCCGTCCGGCTCGCTCAACCAGAAGTCGATTTCGTCAGTTTTCTCCTGAAGCAGAGCGACGCTACCGTCCCGCGAGCCTCCATCGATGACGATGAGTTCCGTTTGCTCATCGCGAAACGGAGTCAAATTCTCAATCAGCGCACCGAGCTCATCTCGATCACGATAGAGGACAACAATGATCGAAACAATGGGATCACAACCGGCACGCCAATGCAACGTCCGGCAGCCGCCTTCGATGCGACTGGGCTGTTGCACCGGAGGATTCGATAGTCCCTGCATGGATTGCCTCTCCTTTTGCGCGATTTCTCGTCAAAACTCAGTTCCCCTCCATCCGGTATCCCCCATGAAATGTCCCGACACATACTTATGACAAAATCTCCAAGCGAAAAACGTCTCCTCTTGGAAATCTGCAGGACTGAATCGAAAGAAAGGCCTTCCTTCTTCATCTTCTCTATAGGATCACTTCAAAAATGACCACGGAGCACCGCCATGCATCCTGGAAAACAGCCTGGGGAAACGAGGGCTTGGTGAATGCCGACCCGTCTTGTCAGGAATGGCCGCTTTGTCGTCACGCCAATGATAGAGGTCGCCCACGCAATCATCAAGCGTTGGCAGCCCCAACCTTGCCGGTTCGCATTGCCGTGCCGATAGACTTCAGACAGAGGGGCTGGTCGTCGGAGCCTGCATACTTTCCAAATCCTTTTGAGAAGCATCGTTCTCCAGTTTCTACAACCGCCGCGCGTAGAAACCTGATTCAAGGACAGAATCCCCTTATGGCGCGATATAATCTTTTCGATTCCTTTGCAGGGGGAGGAACGGTCCCATCTAAATGGGCAGAGGCGACGTTTCTAAGAGATGTAGGTCTGTTTTGGAGGAGCAGTTGATGAATCGTAGAGAGTACGCAGAGATTATTGAACACAAACTCAAAGGGGAAGCTGTTCGCCTTCGGGATCAACTTAAACAACATGCCGTTCAGAGCTGTTTCATAGATAATCTTCTCCCAGAAGATGAGGTCTTGAAAATATTTAATGCGTTCCCTGATAAAAGTACGATGATGCTGAAGAAGAGCCTACGTGAGAACAAATACGTTGCCGCTCAAATGGACAAGTATGCGCCGATACTCGAAGAGATTATCTACGCATTTCAGGATCAGAGAGTATTGAAAGCTATAGAAAAAATTACCGGCATTATGGAGATGCTTCCAGATGAAAATCTTTACGCTGGCGGCATTAGCCTCATGGCCAAAGACAACTTCCTGAACCCCCACCTCGATAATTCCCATGACATAAAGCGGGAAGCCTATCGCGTGCTTAACCTTCTCTACTATGTCACCCCAGGGTGGACCCATGAGATGGGTGGAAACTTGGAGCTTTGGGACGACGGCCCCAAAGAGCCGCAACGCGAGATCACGGCAAACTTCAACCGGCTAGCCATCATGGCGACTCATGAAAGATCGTGGCACTCGGTGAGCCAGGTCAGGGTCGATCGTTCTCGTTGCTGTGTTTCAAACTATTATTTCTCCGCAAAGCCATTAGAGGACCACGAATACTTCCATGTCACTTCATTTCGCGGTCGCCCCGAACAACCGGTGCGGGACCTCGTTCTGCAGGGCGACATCGCATTGCGTCAGGCTGTCCGTACCGTTTTCAAGAAAGGAATTGTAGAAAACAAACACGTATACAAACAGAAGCAATAACAATGGCACCAATGCTTTTTCTAAATGTGGTGAAGATAAGACGATCCCTGCTCAACCAGCAAAATCGTTGACGGTGCGTGTGTTCAGGATCTGAGATTTTTGAACGCTCCCCTAAGAATGACCCAGAATACACCCGCCAGGAATCCCAAGAAACTTCCAACCAGCGTTAGAAGAGCTCTGTGTGGACCCGATTTTCTTGTCCGGAACAATCGCTTTGTCGACAACCTGCAATAAAGGTGCTTCGCGCGACTCATCGAGTCTTGCCGCTTCGTACTGCCGCGCCAACAATTCAAACAGGGTTTCGTGGTACTTCACCTCACGTTGCTTGCGGACATATTCAAGAGCGAACTCAGGGACCTTTGCCATGGGAGCCTGCACACTTCCGGGTGTTCTTTTAGAAGAATCATTCTCCAGCTTCCGCAAATGCTCCTGTAGACCCTCGATCTCGGTTTGAATGCGAACGACCGCAGGATTCTGCTCGGTAGAACTCTGTCGCAAGACACCAAGCTCTACTTCTCGACTTGTAATCTGAGCTCGTAGCTCCTGCATCGCCTCGACTTCAGACGTAGTCTGCCCGATGGGAGCAACGATGCCAGTTTGCTCCTCTGTTCTTTTTAGTTCCACCTCAGCGTCTGCCAAGGCATCTTTTTCGCGTGCGAGTTGTTGCTCGAAAAAGAGTCGCCGCTGACCCGATTCGGTCAGCGCTAATCTCCCGTTTTGCTCGTATAGGGCATCCAGGTACCCGTTTGCGAGATCAGCGGCACGTCGAGGATCCCTATCTACGACGCTAATGGTGACTAATGAGTCTTTGCCGGAGACAAATTTAGTGTTATCCCTCAACGCTGCCTCGGTGTCGCTAAGCCTCTTCGTCTTGTAAACACTCTGCAAATCAAATCGCTTGATGAGCGTGTCTGCAATGGTGCGGCTACTGAGAATGCCAATATAAATATCCCCAGTACTTTTGAGCCCGGAGAGGCCACCGAGAGCACCGACTGCTCCAAGTGACCCTAGCTGCCCCGCCAACTGACTCATCGCACTTCCGGGCAGCGATTGTGGAGGTAGGAAAACAGTGTTTGCGGTATATGTTGGCTTCAACACCAAGAACACGATCAATGCGGTCAAAACCGTTGTCGCAATCGTGAAGCGCAAAATCGTCTTCTTATTTCGCCAGAGTAGAAAACCAACCTCAATCAGGTCGATCCCATCCTCGGTGGAAGTATGGTCCAACCGTCGCGATTCTTCCGCTGCTTGAAAGTAATCTTCGGAGGCGTTTTGTGGAGTCTCGAGCTGCATTCTGCGTTTCCTTTAGAGCACAATATTGACGGCCGCAATAGCTCGACCAAACTGTCCAGAGATCTCGGTAATGAACAATATTGCGAAGTGTTACTCCCCCAACACAACTTGAGAGGGATTCGCCACTACTCTGTTCCCAATCTCTCCGCAACGAGCGGTCAAGTCCAGCCCGATCAAGACCTTGTCTACCACGCTCTGCACGAGACAGCCGCCCCCTAAAGGAAATATAACAAGTGATGAACGATTTCGGGACGTACCACGACCCATATTTAGATTGGCCTCAACGCACTTCTGGAATCTCCTGCATTCTTCCAGTATAGAATGCCGACTCCTTCCCCCCGTTGTCAGCTTCCTTCTCTATTGAGTCCTGCAATTCCTATGGAGCGAAAGCCAAAAAACGATACGAGATGATGTCTGTTGCCGCCTACTTTCGGCGCTACTGACTCTCCTCGCCTCTACACACCACAACTTGCGATCCCGAAACCCATCAATGTCAAGGGCGGAGTAAAAGTAGACCAGTAGACAACGTCAGCACCGGAAGATGCCGATGATACCGAACATCGCCACCGTTGAAACACGCTGAATCTATCTCTCGCGTGCCGAGGTCGCACGGAGTCTTGGTCTCTCTCAGCGCAGCGTAGACCACTTGCTCGTATGCACCGGCCACCAAAACGAAGGTGAAAGGTGTCTTCGGAACTCTCTTCCGGCACGGTATGCGTTACGAGTGGATAGGGAACAACCCCATCAAACTCGTGAGGAGTAGCAGTAAGCGCGTTGCCGCGCTGGACATTCTGACTCCAGTGGAGATTCGCGCCATCCTGGGCGAACTCGCTGCACCGGCCCGAACAATCACGATGCTTGCAGCCGTAACAGGTATGAGTGTAGTGAACTCTTCGGTCTACGGTGGCAAGACCTTGATTTCGAGCGGCGCACTATCCGCATCGTTCGCAGTCTGTTGGCCCCATTTGCTTTACTTCTAATCGCGAAATTGTTGAGAGAGAAATGGTCGGGACGACTAGATTCGAACTAGCGACCTCACCCACCCCAAGGGTGCGCTCTACCAGGCTGAGCCACGTCCCGACCTACCACTGCTTGCGCCGGCTCATCTGAGCCCGCGCGGGGTACATCCAGTTTACCACTCGCGGTTGAAATCCAACCGCGCCATAACCCTAATGCGTTGGAGCCACGTATTCCTTCGGCAGTTCGCCGCCGCCGCCGAAGAAGAACTCGTTCATCTGCTCCACCAGGAACTCCTGCGCCTCGCGTGTCCACGGCTGCAGGCGATACTCATTCAGCAGCATCTTCTGCCGTTCCAGCCACTCGCTCCACGCCTTCTGCGACACATTCTTATAAATCTTCTGTCCAAAATCCGAGTCAAACGGGGGCTCGTCCAGCCCTTCCATCTCCTGCTTATACTTCGCGCAGAACACCATATGCGCCATCGCTAAAATCTCTCCTTTCCTTCAAGTGTAACGCGCTACCTATAATTTCCCCGATGACCTCCAAGCCCTCTGCCAAAGCCCTCTCGCCAGATCAGCAGATCGAAGAGCTCCGCGACCTCCTCCGCCACCACGAGCACCTCTACTACGTGCTCGACGCCCCCGAGTGGACCGACGCGCAGTACGACGCCGCCATGAACCGCCTCAAGGCGCTCGAGGCCCAGCACCCGGAGCTCATCACGCCCGACTCGCCCACCCAGCGCGTCGGCGGCAAGCCCAAAGAGGGCTTCCCCAAGGTCGCGCACTCGCGCCCCATGCTCTCGCTCGACAACGCCTACAACCCCGACGAACTCCGCGCCTGGGCCGATCGCGTACAGTCTGGCCTTCCATCCAACGACAAACCACGCTTCGTCTGCGAGCTCAAGCTCGACGGCCTCTCCCTCGCACTCCAATACATTGCTGGCCGCAACGGCGAAGCCACGACTCTCCACCGGCGTCACGCGCGGCGACGGAACCACCGGCGAAGACGTCACCACCAACGTCCGCACCATCCGCAGCATCCCTCTTCACATTAGCGCGGCGAAACTGAAGTCCGCGCATCTTCCTCAAGCCTTCGAAGTCCGCGGCGAAGTCATCCTCCCGCAACGCGCCTTCGAGCAGATGAACGAAGAACGCGTCGCGTCCGGCATGGCGCCCGCCGCCAACCCGCGCAACGCCGCCGCCGGAACCATCCGCACACTCGAACCCAACATCGTCGCGCAACGCCGCCTCGAGTTCTTCGCCTACACCCTCCTCCGCGATGGCGAAACATTATTGCCCACGCAATCCGCCGCACTCGACGCCCTGCGCACCGCTGGCCTCCTCGTCAACAAACACGCACGCACCGTCACCTCCATCGACGACGCCCTCAAATTCATAGACGAAGCCGAACAGCTCCGCGACAAGCTCCCTTACGAGATCGACGGTGTCGTCCTCAAGGTCGACTCCGTCGCGCAGCAGCGCCGCTTCGGCTTCACCGGCAAAGCGCCGCGCTGGGCCATCGCCTACAAGTTCGCCGCGCGCGCCGGCATCACCAAACTCGAGGACGTCCTCTTCCAGGTCGGCCGTACCGGCAAGATCACGCCCGTCGCCGCACTCGCTCCCATCTTCATCGGCGGCACCACCGTCACGCGCGCCACACTCCACAACGCCGACGAGATCGAACGCCTCGGCGTGAAGATCGGCGACTTCGTCTCCGTCGAACGCGGCGGCGACGTCATCCCCAAAATCACCGAAGTCGTGCACTGACAAGGATCACCCGCGCGGGAAAAAAGACATCGTCTTCCCCAAATGCTGCCCCGTCTGCGGCACCGATCTCGTACGCGCCGAAGGCGAAGTCGACTGGCGCTGCATCAACACCGCCTGCCCCGCGCGCGTCGCCGGCGAACTCCTTCACTGGGCCGCCCGCAGCGTCATGAACATCGAAGGCCTCGGCGACGCGATGGTCGCGCAACTCCTCGGCCAGAGCGCCGCCTCAGTCGACGAGTCCGAAGAAGAAGCTGTCACCGAAACCGGCGCACCCGTCACCACCCGCGAGCCCCTCATCCACTCCATCGCCGACCTCTACCGCCTCAAGCGCGAAGATCTTCTTTCGCTCGAGCGCGTCGGCGAAAAAACTGCAGACACGCTCCTCGAACAAATCCGCAACAGCAAAGATCGCGGCCTGGCCCGCGTCCTCCTCGGCCTCGGCATCCGTTTTGTAGGCGAACGCACCGCGCAGCTGCTCGCAGAGCACTTCGGTTCCATCGACGAGCTCCGCTCCGCCACCGCCGACCAGCTCATGGCCGTCAACGAAGTCGGCCCCCGTGTCGCCGACGCCATCGTCGAATTCTTCTCCAACAAGAAAAACCAGCAGCTCGTCGACGACCTCAAGTCCCTCGGCCTCAAACTCACCGCCGAAAAGCGAGTCATCGGCACCGCCCTCGCCGGCCTTACCTTCGTCCTTACAGGCACTCTCCCCACGCTCACCCGCGACGAAGCCAAAGCGCGCATCGAATCCGCCGGCGGCAAGGTCTCCGGTTCCGTCTCCAAAAAGACCAACTACCTGGTCGCCGGAGAAGAAGCCGGCTCCAAACTCGACAAGGCCCGCGAACTCAAAGTCCCCGTCCTCGACGAACCCGCCCTCCTCAAACTCCTCGAAGCCTGAACCCGGCGGGTGATTCCCACAGACCCCGTTGACACGGCGGCATATAATTAAGTTAGAGAGATTTGCGAAGGCCCGGCATGCGCCGGGCCTTCTTGTTGAGCACCCAGGTGCCGCTTAGGGCTACATTAGGTCCAAGCCTAAGATCTTTGATTCGAAGATTTTGCGCAAAAAGTGACGGGGGGAGGGGGTACCCTCGACTACCAGTCAGTCAACGTCCCATCCAGCTTCCTCGCAATCGGCAGATACGCCCGCTGGTACGGATACTTGGCCGCGAGAGCCTCGTCGATTTCCACACCCAGCCCCGGCTTGTCTCCCGGATGCATGTACCCCGCCTCAAATCGGTACGCATGCGGAAACACTTCATCGGTCAGCTTCGAGTGGTGCATGTGTTCCTGGATCCCGAAGTTATGAATCGCGAGCCCGACATGCAGCGCCGCAGCCATCGTCACCGGCGACAGGTCCGTCGCCCCGTGATACCCCGTCCGCACCTGGTACAGGTCGGCAAAGTCCGCAACCTTCTTCGCATGGGTAATCCCACCGCCATGCACCACGGTCATGCGGATGTAGTCGATCAGCTGTTTCGAGATCAGTTCATTGCAGTCCCACACCGAGTTGAAGACCTCGCCCGTCGCAATCGGAGTCGTCGTGTGCTGCCGAATCAGCGCAAAGCACTCCTGGTTCTCCGCCGGAGTCGGATCCTCCATCCAGAACAGGTGATACGGCTCCAGTGCTTTACCCAGCCTCGCCGCCTCAATCGGAGTCAGCCGGTGATGCACATCGTGCAGCAGATGCACATCCTCACCAACAGTCTTCCGCAACTCCTCAAACAGCTTCGGAGCGAAGTTCAGATACCGCTCCGTCGACCACAGGCTCTCGCTCGGCAATCCACGCTCCGCCGGCTCATACGGCTTGCCACCCTTCGGCACACCATAGCTCGACGCCACACCCGGAACTCCAGCCTGCGCCCGCACCGCCAGATAACCCTCGCTCATGTGCTGCTGCACCGAGTCGATGGCCTCCGCGATGTCCGCTCCATTGGCGTGCGTGTACACCAGACAGCCTTGCCGCTACGCTCCGCCGAGCAGGTTGTACACCGGCGTATTCAGCGCCTTGCCCTTGATGTCCCACAGCGCCATGTCGACCGCGGCAATCGCCGACATCGTCACCGGCCCCCGCCGCCAGTACGCCCCGCGGTACAGGTACTGCCAGATGTCCTCAATCTGCGCAGGATCACGCCCGATGAGGCAGGGAATCACATGCTCCTCGAGGTACGCCGCTACCGCCAGCTCCCGCCCGTTCAGCGTCCCATCCCCAAGCCCGTGAATGCCTTCATCGGTCTCGATCTTGAGCGTGACAAAATTGCGATCCGGCGAACAGACGATCAATCGTGCAGCTGTAATCTTCATAGGCTCTCTCGCATCACTCTACTGCGGTGTAATCGGTCCATCAGGTCCAATCTCGATGTAGTCAACGGGAGCATACTCCTGCAGATTAGGCTGCATACGCAATCCTTGAGCTCCGCTCAAACCCGCAGCTTGCGCTCCATGAAACAGCTCCAGTCGCAGATCGGGCACGCCGAGCAGCTCCAGCACATCACCGGGCTTCAGCGCGACGTGACGAAAGGTGCGTCGAGTGCTCGTCTGCCCATCGAGATGCGGATCAGGTTGTGCCGGAGGCAACGTATCGTCTGACTTCCACGTAGCAACAGCAGCACCATTCACGCTCAACGTATAGGTCGAAACACCACGCCAGATGTCGAAGTACTGCACCGCAACATCGTACGTTCCCGCAGGCTTGTCGAGCGTCGTCGTCAGCGTGCATCCCTTCGCCTCATGGCACTCGACGGCCCTTCCACCTGAATGCGGTCTCCCACGGACTGACATCGACCGTCTGGTATCCGCCAGTCGTCATCGCCTCCGCTTCGATGCGGTTCGGATGATGTCCAACGCGGCCCTGCGCATCGTCGATGCCCGATATTCGATGGAACCAGTTGTTGATCGCATCGCGCCAGACGATTGCATGTCCCGCCTGATATTCGAACAGCGCATGCGTCTTCTCGTAGCGCTCCGGATCGATCTTGCCCTTCAACGACTCCCACTGCGGCACATACTCCGCTGCCGCAAGCGCTCCTTCGTAGTGGCTGTCATAGATGCTCTGCACCAGTGTCTTGCCGGAGTGCAGCTTGTAGTCGTACGGCACGTGATGGAAGAAGAGCAGCAGATCATCGGGACAGGTCGCCAGCGACTCGTACTTCTCGGCGAGTTCCTTCGGATACTGCCCGATGAAACCCGTTCCGGTCGCGACGGTGCGATCCATCCCGATACCGTCCTTCTCACCGCGAAACCACTGCCCCCATCCATTGCGCTCCGCGCTCTCAATACCCGGACCGAAGTGGTAGCCCAGAATGTTGGTGAGTGTGCCCATGCCGTTCGGTCCGGTATAGCTCTCGTAGACACGCCAGCTGGCAAGCTGCATCGCGTCGATTGTCCGATCGACCTGAGGATCATTGCCCCACGTAAGACGCGTCCATGTGTCGATGATCTTCTCCAGCGGTTCATCAGGATTCCATGCGAGCTTGCCATAGCCGTAGAGGTTGGCCATCGCCATCGGATGATGCAGCCAGTTCGGCTCCATGCCAACGTTTACGACGCTGACGAATCCGCCTGTCGGCTGATTGAAGGTCTTGCCGGTGACGATCTCCTTCACGGGTGAAGGTCTTCCATCGACGCGCATGTCGGTGTCGAGCACCCACTTCCACATGCTGGGCAACCACACCATGTGACGCTGCTGCCCGGTGTACTCCTGCGTCGTCTGCACCTCGATCGCTTGCGGAGTATGGCGCAGTGCAGCGAAGAGCGGCGAAACCGGCTCGCGTGCCTGGAAGTCGATCGGCCCTTCCTTGATCTGGATGATGACGTTCTTTTCGAACTTGCCATCGAGCGATGCGAAGTTATCGACGCCAGCGCGAGCGCGGTCCGCCTTCAGATCGTGCCAGTCGAGATGGTTGTTGTAGACGAAGCCGCGATAGAGCACGACTCCATGATGCGGAGCCAGCGCCCGCGCAAGGACGTTCGCCGCATCCGCAGGTGTGCGACCGTACTGCGAGGGCCCTTTGCGCCCTTCAGAGTCGGCTTTCACGGTGAATCCGCCGAAGTCTGGAATCAGCGTGTAGATCTCATCAACCTTCTTCTGCCACCATGCGATGACCTTCGGATCAAGCGGATCGAATGTATCCAATCCTCCGACCGTTTGTGGACTCGTGAGATCGATCGACAGCGCAAGCTTTACGCCCCACGGGCGGAAGACATCCGCAATGCGCGCGAACTCCTTCAGGTGCTCAGTAGTCAGCAGATCAAGATCGGCATTCACGTTATTGACGTTGCATCCGTTGATACCAACGGATGCAAGCAGCCGCGCATACTCACCCGCGCGTGTCAGATCCTGACGCACATGACCGTTCTCGAAAAAGATTGAAGGCCCTGCATAGCCGCGTTCGATCGTGCCGTTCAGGTTGTCCCACTCGTCCACCCACCGGATCGGGGCAGCTTGGTCCCGAGCGCTAGTCCGCCGGGATCGGCTGCTGTGCTGCAATCTCTTCCAGCAGATGGAATACGCCGTACAGTTCACCACGTGGTGTTCCGCCCAGGATCGTGACCAGCATCTGTCCGTCAAGCTTGCCGAAGATGATCTGGTACTCTTCGGCGCCCAAGGGCTGCTCGCGCTCCAATACCTTGAAGTGTTCCTTCATCTCGCTTATCGAGCTGATCCGGATGGCAGGTCCCTGGCTCCGCGTCTTCCTGCCGTCTTTTGCGGCGTCTAAGTCTTTGTCTGTTAATGGAGGCGCAACCTCTGCCGTGAACTCTCGTCCCAGCAGCGCGCTCAATCCGCGCTTGAGTTCATTCGCAGCTTCCACATCAATCGGAGTGTTTCCACGCACGAAAATCCGCGACGGCAGTTCCGCGTAGGCCTGTGCATTAGATACTGGCGCATATCGCAACCACGCGGCGGAGGCGTCTTCTGCGTGAGCACTTGTCGCGCCCACAGCAAACAAGAGAGCGACGCCTGCAACGCTCTTGACCCAGAAACTAGAGCACCGCATCGCTTCGCTCCTCCAGTGTTGAAGTGTGGGTTAGTGCGGCAGTTCCTGCGTGCCGACGATGGTAAAGGTTGCGGTCTCTGGCTTTGCTGCTGCTCGCGGGTCGTCGGGCTGTGAGCCGCCGACGGACACCTTATAACTGCCGGGCTGCACGCTGCGGATGCCCTTGTCGTCGACCTCCGATAGATCGCGCGATCCCAGCTTGAAGATGACATGCTTGGTCGCGCCGGGAGCAAGATGCAGCCTTTCGAAGCCTGCAAGCTGCAGGTGCGGCGAGAGACCTCCGTTGCCATCATGCGGCGGAATCAGGTACAGCTCAGCGACCTCATCGCCTGTGCGAGCGCCGGTGTTCTTCACGTCGGCTTCGACTGTCAGGGTGTCGCCTGCATGCACCGTCGTCTCGGAGAGCTTCACGTGCGAGTAGGCGAACTTCGTGTAACTGAGGCCGTAGCCAAAGTCGTAGAGCGTTTTGCCGGTGAAATAGCGGTAGGTGCGGTTCTTCATCGAGTAGTCGCTGAAGTCCGGAAGTTCATCGAGTGAAGTGTAGAAGGTGAGCGGAAGGCGTCCTGACGGGTTGTACTTGCCGGTCAGTGTCTCACCGATGGCACGACCGCCGGCCTCGCCCGGATACCACGCCTCGAGAATCGCGTTCGCGTGATCCTGCGCCCAGTTGACCGCGAGTGCTGAGCCGTTCAGCAGAACGACGACCAGCGGCTTGCCGGTGGCAGCGACCTGTTCCAGCATCTGCACCTGCGAGTCGGGCAGCTTGATGTCGGTGCGGTCGCCGCCGGAGAAGCCGGGAATCTGAATCTTCATCTCCTCGCCCTCGAGCTCGGGACTGAGGCCGACCATTGCAATGACGAGATCTGCATTCTTCGCTGCGTCGACAGCAGCCTGTTGCAGCAGGCCGGGCGCGGGAACGTACTCCATCGTGATGCCGCCGCCGAAGAGCGGGGCATTATGCGTGTAGGTGACCTCGATGGCGTGCGGATTCGTGTCGGCGAAATCGACCGAGAAGCGCGGCGTCGTGCTCTCGCGAGACTCGGCTCCTTCAGTGGAATGCGTGCTCACGTCCTTGCCGTCGATCTTCACGACGAAGTGTTCGCGGTCGCCGCACGGATAGCAGTGCGCGAGGCGCATGCTGAACTCCTGCTTGCCGGGAGCGAGTGGCGTGATGAAACCAGTCCAGCGCACACCGAAGTGGTCCTGCGTGACGCCGGGCACGGGTGCGGCGGAGTTCCAGTCGAAGTCGATGGCGTGATCGAGGCGTGTTACCGCAGGCGTGCCTTCGATCTTGCCGTTGGCGAAGTACTCGGCTTTGAGGCCCTCTTCGTGTGAATCGAGTGCGGGGTGCAGCATGGTGCGCGGGACGGGAAGCACCATGCCGTCGGCATACGGAGCGCCCTGTGCGTAGAGGACCTTCGCACCTGCGAACTCTGTGCGCAGAGCGTCGATGGGCATCTGCGGATTCTTCGGAACGGCGTTGTAGTTGCCTTCGAGCGCGGAGAGCGAAGCAGCGTTCGGTCCAACGACGGCGATGGTCTTGTATTTCGCAGGCGCGAGCGGAAGGATACCGTCGTTCTTGAGCAACACCATCGCCTTCTCGGAGGCTTCGAGGGCGAGAGCGTGATGCTCGGGAGAGTTGACCTCAGAGAAGGGAATTGATGTGTAGGGAACCTTCGACGGCGGATCGAAGAGGCCGAGCTTCATGCGCGCGAGGAAGAGGCGGCGCAGCGAGACGTCGAGGTCTGCTTCGCTGATGAGGCCGTCCTTGACGGCGTCGCCGAGGCCGGTGACGTAGGAACGGCCGCATTCGGTGTCGGTGCCATGGTGCAGCGCGTCGGCGTCGGCATGGGCTTTATCAGGCGAGGTGTGATGTGCGGTCTTCTCGAAGAAGTCGTCGACGGCGCCGCAATCGGAGGTGACGAAGCCCTGGAAGTTCCAGTATCCGCGCAGAATGGTCTGCATCAGCAGATCACTGCCGCAGGCGGGCTGGCCGTAGATAGCGTTGTAGGCGCACATGATGGAGCCGGCTTTGGCATCGACTATGGTCGCGCGGAAGGCGGGCATGTAGGTGTCCCAGAGATCGTGCGGCGTGGGCGTTACGTCGAAACGATGGCGTGAGCTCTCAGGGCCGGAGTGCACGGCGAAGTGCTTGGGTGTGGCGATGACCTTGAAGTATTCGGGGTTCGTGCCTTGAAGGCCTTCGACGAAGTTTTCGCCGAGCGTCGCGGTGAGGAATGGGTCCTCGCCGTAGGTTTCCTGTCCGCGGCCCCAGCGAGGATCGCGGAAGATGTTGATGTTCGGCGACCAGAAGGTGAGGCCGAAGTAGATGGAGTGGATGTCGTGACGCAGGGCTTCGTTGTTCTTCGCACGGGCTTCGGTGGAGATGACGTCGCCGATCTGCCTGATGAGCGGAGCGTCCCACGTGGCGGCCATGCCGATGGCCTGCGGGAACATTGTCGCGTAGCCGGAGCGCGCGACGCCGTGCAGACCTTCGTTCCACCAGTTGTAGGCAGGCACGCCGAGGCGCGGCACGGCGGCGGAGCTGTTCGACATCTCGGAGATCTTCTCCTCGAGTGTCATGCGGCCGACGAGGTCAGCGGCGCGCTGCTCCTTCGGAAGCGAGGGGTCGAGATAGGGAAGCGGCTTTGCGGTTTGTGCGTGCGAGGCGATGAGTGCGCCCGCCATTGTTATTGCAAGAGTCCAGAGGCCACGTATCAACAAACCGCGCCGAAGTTCAACAAGCTGCATCTTCTTCTCCCTGGTTGAGAGTTTGAATTTCGAAGTTGGTCGCCGCACGTGAGACTAAGCGTTCACTGCATTGCGGGGCCGCTCGCGCGATCCGTGCGTGGAGCGGTAGTAACCGGAGTGCCGCTGCAGTACGAGCGCGGCGGCGCCCCGCAATCGAGCGAGTTCACCGTCGGAGGCTGCGGCGAGCCGCGGCGGCGTGCCGGCAAGCATCGTGGCGGCGATCTCCTCTTCGACGATCGGAGCAATGCGTGCCCACGACGAGGTGATGTCACCGATGACGAGCACGACCTCCGGAGAGAGCGCCGAAGTTACGAGGCGCAGACCGCGACCGAGTGCGCGAGCTTGCCGTTCGAGCGCGGCCAGCGCTTTCTGATTGCCCTCTTCGCCGAGCTTGAGCAGATCCTGAATGCGGGTTGCGGGCTGCTCTGGGTTGAGCTCGTCGTAGTAGCGGAGCGCGGCCTTGCTGGAAGCGAAGGTTTCCCAGCAACCGCGCTGGCCGCAGCCGCAGACCGGACCGTTGGGGTCGATGGGAATGTGTCCGAACTCGCCGGCGAGGCCGCTGCGGCCGGCGAGAATCTGACCGTTGGCGAGGATCGCCGAACCGACGCCCTCGGAGACGGTGATCAGCACGGCATTGCGTACGCCGTCCATGCGGCCGAACCAGAGTTCGCTGAGCAGGCAGGCGTTCGCCGCGTTCTCGAGCTCGACCTGAAGATTCAGCCGCTCCATGAGCGTCTTCTTTACGTCGAAGTCGGCCCAGTGCAGGTTCGGAGCGAGGATGATGCGTTGCGTGTCCGGATTGACGCGGCCGGGCACGCTGATGCCAACGCCCTCGACGCGCTTATCGGGGTGCTGCTTGCGCATGGCATCAAGCGCCTCGGCAATTTTGATCGTCGCGCGCTCGGCGTCGGAGGCGAGCGGAACGGACTCACGCGAGAGGAAGCGGCCGTTGAGATCGACGACGGCGAGGATCGCCTGACCAGGGCGCAGGTCGGCGACAAGAATGACGAGCTCGGCGTTGAGCGTCAGCATTGTGGGCCGGCGGCCCCGCGGGCGCTTCGCAGCGGCGCCCTCGGTGATCCACCCCTCTTCGAGAAGCTGCTCAACGATCGCTGATACGGTGCTGGGCTGCAGGCCGGAGAGCCGTGCCAGCTCCGCGCGCCCCACCGGTTGATTTCCGCGGATCAGCTCGAGGACGATGTCGCGGTTGATGTCCCGCGCCATCTCGCTTGAGGCCAGTTTTACGTAGGCCAGGTCGATTCGCCGACTGCCTTGACCATCCGTACTTCGTACCGTCTCTTTCACTGATTGACTCCACTCGCCAGCATTCCGCCGTCGACCACAACAATCTCACCGGTTACAAAACTTGCCTCGTCCGAGGCGAGAAACACCGCGGTTCCTGTCAGTTCTTCCACCTTGCCGAAGCGCCGCATCGGAGTGCGCATCAGCAGCTCCTGCCCGCGCGGCGAATCGATGATGGCACTGTTCAGCGCGGTGGGGAAGATGCCCGGTGCGATGGCATTCACCGTTACGCCGTGCGGCGCCCACTCCACGGCCAGCGATTTCGTCAGTGCACCGACTGCGGCCTTGCTCGCGCCATAGGGAGCGACCTCCATGAAGGCGACAAAGGTGGCCAGCGAGGCAATGTTAACGATGCGGCCGTAGCCGCGCTCGACCATGCCGCGCCCGAAGACCTGGCAGGCGCGAAGTGTGCCTGTGAGGTTAATGTCGATGATCTGGTCCCACAGCTCTTCGGTGACGTCAAGGGTCGCGATGCGCTGGGTTATTCCTGCGCAGTTAAAGAGGATAGACACGGGGCCGAGCTCTTGCTCGACCCGTTCGCGAAGCCGTTCCAGCGATTTGCGATCGCCGACGTCGGACGTCACGCGCAAGGTCTTTCCGCCAAGCTTCTCGATGGCTTTTGCTGTCTGCTCGACGGCTTCGGAACGCCTGGAGGAAGCGACGACGTCGGCGCCTGCCTCAACCAGGGCAAGGGCAATGGCGTAGCCGATTCCCGACGTTCCTCCGAGGACGACGGCGCGCTTGCCATGTAGATCGAACATTTGCGAACAGCCTCTGCGGTACGTGCCGGAAAACAGCGCCTCCATTCGTACTACAAGGGCTAGTCAAATGTCACGACTTTCCTTCTTAATGCGTGAAGAAATGAGAGCGGGTTGGGGCAACGATGTAACCAACTGAAAATAAACCACAAGAGGCTAACTAACTGCCTTATGCTTGCGCCGGTCGGACCCTAATTGCAGGACTTTTTTCGGCCCTTGACCCCGATTCGAACCGGGAATAGTTTTCAGACGCGATCTAACTTCCCCAGGCTGCGATAGCAGAGGAGCGCGGCCGCCGCGAGATAGGCCAGGTACACGTAAGGGAAGTACCGATAGGGAGCTTCGGGGACCGGATATACGTTGGCCACCAGAGCGACCATCATCGCGACGACCCCACTGGTGGTTAGTAGTCCAGTGCCGATCCCGAGGCGGCCGCGCTGCCTGAGATGCACTGCCAGAGCGGCGGTGGCGAGCACGTAGGCGGTGAGAAAGCCGAAGACGGCAAGGGTTCCCATCCAGCCGTAGATGTCGGCTCCGCTGACGCCGCGGGCCGCGAGTCCCAGCGCCGGCAACAGAGCCGCAAGTCCGGCGACGAAGCTTGCGGCGGCCGGCGTCTGGTTATGGCGATGCGTCTGCCGCAGCCGGCCGTGTGCGAGTCCGTTATGTGCCATGAGCAGAAGGACGCGTGAGGCGGCGATGACGCAGGCGAGGGTCGCGGCGAACATGCTGACCAGCACGCCGGCGTCAATGATCACTCCGGCGAAAGAAATTCCGGCGCGCGACGCAAGGTAGCGCATGGGCGCCGTACTCGTTGCGAGCGAGGTTGGCGCGCCGCGAAAGCCGAGGATTTCGCCATAGCTGCAGACGAGAAAAAAAACCCCCGCGAGCAGTGCGCTTCCGATGACTGCGCGTGGAATAGTGCGCAGCGGCTCACGAGCTTCGGCGCCCAGCGTGGTTGCGCTCTCGAAGCCGACGAAGCTGAAGATGGCCAGCATGCCGCCGAGCCGCAGTCCGCCGGGTGAGATGCGATGCAGATCGAACTGCGCGCGATCGAGATGCAGGCCGTGGCGGATGATCGTGAGCGCAACGACGCAGGCGATGAGCACGACTGAGATCGTTTCAATCCAGAGCATGAGGCGCGCTGAGATCTTGATGTCGCGGTAGGCGACCCATGTGGCGACGGCTGCTGACCCAGCTGCCAGCAGGGCCGCCGGGACGTGCCATCCGAGCGGGTCGAGGAACACGTAGGCGTAGTTGAGAAAGCCGCCGATGACGCTTGCTGCGGTCATCGCATAGGCGAAGAAGAGTGCCCATGCCGTGAGTGCGGCGAGTGCGGGCGGCAGAGCGCCGCGCGTGTACTCGTAGAGCGAGCCAGGTGATGCAGATTCTCGCGCGAACCGCGCGACAGCAGAGCGCGACAAGAACGATGAGCCCAAGCGCGAGGGCGTAAGCAAGGCAGGTGCCGTCGCCGGCGAGCGCGAAGACGAGCGGGATCGTTAGCGTGGGTGATGTGCTCGGCGCGATCGTGGAGACGGACTGTGCGAGCGTTTCAAGCGGTGAGAGAGTGCCGGGGCGCAGGCCGAACGAGGGTGAGACGGCAGTCTTCGGCCCGTCGCTGAGTGTCGCGGTCGACTCGTGCATACTGGTCTGCACCTCATCTGAGTAAAAGGGGGCCGTGAAAGCGAAACCGCCTCCCCACCTGCCGGATTCTGCGCGTGTGCCTGCAGCATATCGCAGGAACCATGACGCGCCGCCGAAAAGCGCACCTCTTCGTCGCCAAATACAATCGGTGCCGAAGGGATCTGGCATGGCGACGGTGAAACTTTGGACGGACGAGGATGTTGCGAAGAGCCCGCGCGTGACGGCGGTCTTCGACGACATCCGTGCAACGCGGAAGACGGATTTCGTGAACAACTTCTGGCGAGCGTTGGCGAATCAACCCGCTGTTCTGGAGCGGACCTGGGCGAGCGTGAAGGAGATCATGGTCGCACCCGGCGTGCTCGATCCGCTGACTAAGGAGATGATCTATATTGCGGTCTCAGCGACGAATGCCTGCAACTACTGCGTGCACTCTCACACGGCAGCGGCGCGAGCCAGGGGAATGACGGACGAGCAGCATGCGGAGTTGATCGCAATTATCGGCATGGCGAATGAGACGAATGCGCTGGCCTCGGCACTGCAGATTCCGGTCGATAAAGAGTTTGAGGTTGGGTAAAGAAGTTGTAGGTAAAGAGGATATGCTCTGGATTGAACCTGGTCATACTATGCGGTACTCGAGTTCTTGAAAGAAAGGAATCGCCATGCGCTGGTTGCTGCATTGGATTGTGAACGCCGTTGTCCTTCTCGTCGTTGCGCACTTCGTCCCGGGTTTCAATATCAGCAGTTTTGGTTCCGCGATGTTTGCGGTCGTCATCATTGGCATCGTTAACGCGACGCTCGGATTGTTTCTGAAGTTTGTAACTTTCCCGCTGTCGATTCTTACGCTCGGGCTGTTCGTCTTCGTCATCGATGCGATCGTGCTTTGGCTCTCAAGCAAGCTGGTTCCGGGATTTTCCATCACAGGGTTCGGGCCGGCTTTCATCGCGGCGCTGATCCTGGCGCTGATCCAGATGCTGCTCGGTTTCTTTGCATCAGAAAGAACGCCGCGCTAGTTAAGGTTGTTCGATTCAGGAGTTCACCTCTTCGCACCAGCCCCTTTCCCGCGGGCAGCCGGGTTCAAAGGGTCACGTTTCCGTGTCCCATTTTGGATCCCCGACAGAAAGGCCCGCTGAACGTGGTTGAAGCTGCGCCCTCGCAGAACGGCAGCGACGATGGTGCGAGTGGCGCGCGCGTCAGTGAGGCGCACATAGCGACAGCCCGCATCCCGATCGATGGCCATTTCGGGGACGAGTGAGATACCGACGCCGGCGGCAACCATCCCAAGAACACTGCTGAACTGGTCGCTCTCGAAGGCGATGTTCGGCGTGATGCGGGCGTGGGTGCAGGTGGCGATGCTGAGATCGCGGAAGCAGTGGCCGTCGCGCAACATGACAAAGGACTCTCCGCGAAGATTCTTGAGCGCGAGCGATTCTGCGGCACAGCGTGGATCGTCTTTCGGCAACGCGGCAAAGAGCGGTTCGGTGCGGAGAGGAAACAACTCCAGGTCTTTGTGACGCAGAGGCAGGGCCAGAATCGCGACATCGATGGACAGGTTTCGCAGGCCTTCGACGAGGAGCGGGGTCGTTTCCTCGACGATGCGCAACTTCGCGTCGGGGTACTTTCTTTGCGAAGGCGCTGTGTAGCGCGGCATCATGTAGGGCGCAATGGTTGGAATGGCCCCCACAGCTACGCTGCCGCGAATGTCAGTGTTCTTGTTCGTCACGCTGAATCGCGCCGACTCCACCTGTTCCAGGATCGAGCGGGCATAAGGCAGGAAGGCGCGGCCGGCCTCGGTAACGCGAATACTGCGACCCAGACGGTCGAAGAGCTTTGCACCCAGATCTTCCTCGAGTTTGAGCACCTGCTGTGAGAGCGAGGGCTGGGCGATCTGGCAACGCTCTGCAGCGCGGCTGAAGCTGCCTGTCTCCGCGATGGCGCATACATATCGAAGCTGATGAAATTCCATAGGAGATGCCTATACCTCGCATGGCGGTTACATATTGGAACTATACCTCTCCATGATGCTACAGTCGGCTTGTTGAGATCGATGCCTTGGGTTTCATGCGAACCCATTCTTAGAACTGAGCCAACCCAAAGAAGGAGAGGACGCATGGCAACCGAAGCGAAATGCCCGTTCCACCACAGCACCACTGAAACGAGAACAAACCGTGACTGGTGGCCAAACCAGTTGAACCTGAACATCCTGCACCAGCATTCCTCGAAGTCCGATCCGATGAGTGAGGACTTCAACTACGCCGAGGAGTTCAAGAGCCTCGACTACGAAGCGTTGAAGAAAGATCTCACTGCGCTCATGACCGACTCGCAGGACTGGTGGCCTGCAGACTTCGGCCACTACGGTCCGTTATTCATTCGCATGGCATGGCACAGCGCGGGCACCTACCGTATCGGCGATGGCCGTGGCGGTGGCGGTAGAGGGCAGCAGCGTTTCGCCCCACTCAACAGCTGGCCTGACAACGTCAACCTGGACAGAGCTCGCCGGCTGCTCTGGCCCATCAAGCAGAAGTATGGAAAGAAAATCTCCTGGGCCGATCTGATGATTCTTGCCGGCAACGTCGCCCTTGAATCGATGGGCTTCAAGACCTTCGGCTTTGCCGGCGGACGTGCCGACGTCTGGGAACCGGATATGGACGTCAATTGGGGACTCGAAGACAAATGGATGGGCACGGAGAAGCGCTTTTCCGGTGATCGCGAACTGGCCAAGCCGTTCGGCGCTACACATATGGGTTTGATCTACGTCAACCCGGAAGGCCCAGACTTCGTACCGGATCCGGTTGCGGCCGCCAAAGATATTCGCGAGACCTTCGGCCGCATGGCGATGAACGATGAAGAGACGGTCGCGCTGATTGCGGGAGGGCACACGTTCGGCAAGACTCACGGAGCTGGTCCTGCCGCTCATATGGGACGTGAGCCTGAAGGCTCGCCTATCGAAGAGCAGGGGCTTGGCTGGTCGAATTCCTACGCCACCGGCATCGCCGGTGATGCGATCGGCAGCGGCCTCGAAGTTACGTGGACGACGAAGCCGACAAAATGGAGCAACGACTTCTTCGATCACCTGTTCAAGTACGAGTGGGAGCTTACGAAGAGCCCAGGCGGCGCGCATCAGTGGAAGCCGAAGGGCGATACGGGTACAGATACTGTGCCGGATGCCCACAATCCGTCGAAGCGTCACGCACCAGCCATGCTCACCACCGATCTCGCTCTGAAGTTCGATCCGATCTACGAAAAGATCTCGCGACGCTTCTACGAGAATCCGGATGAATTTGCCGATGCCTTTGCCCGCGCGTGGTTCAAGCTGACGCATCGCGACATGGGACCGCGCGCACGGTATCTCGGTCCAGAGGTTCCGAAGGAAGAGCTTATCTGGCAGGACCCCATTCCCGCGGTGAACCATCCACTGTTAAATGATCAGGACATCGCCTCTCTCAAGGAGAAGTTACTTGCTTCCGGGCTGACGGTCGCTGAGCTGGTCTCGACTGCGTGGTCCTCAGCTGCTACCTTCCGGGGCTCCGATAAGCGCGGCGGGGCGAACGGCGCGCGCATTCGCCTTGCTCCGCAGAAAGATTGGGAGGCCAATGAGCCGAAAAAGCTCGAGAAGGTGCTGAAGACGCTCGAGCAGATTCAGAGCGACTTCAACAGCGTGCAGAAGGATGGCAAGAAGCTTTCGCTCGCGGACCTCATCGTGCTCGCTGGCTGTGCGGGCGTCGAGCAGGCTGCGAAGAACGCCGGCATTAAAGTGACGGTTCCATTCTCTCCGGGACGCGTGGACGCTTCGCAGGAGCAGACCGATGTGGAATCCTTCGCGGTGCTGGAGCCCGGCGCGGACGGCTTCCGCTCCTATACGAGCAGCGCCAACGGTCATCACCCGGCCGAAGTTCTGCTGCTCGACAAGGCGCAACTCATGACCCTCACTGCGCCTGAGCTGACCGTGCTTGTCGCTGGTATGCGCGTGCTGAACACCAATGTTGGACAAGCGAAGTATGGCGTTTTTACCGACCGGCCAGAGGCGCTGACCAACGACTTCTTCATCAACCTGCTTGACATGCGCACGGCGTGGAAGGCGACGTCAGACGCCCAGGAGGTCTTCGAAGGGCGAGATCGCAAGACAGGCGAAGTGAAGTGGACAGCAACGCGCGCCGATCTGATCTTCGGTTCAAATGCTCAGCTCCGGGCACTGTCTGAGGTATATGGAAGTGCGGACGCACACGAAAAGTTTGTCCATGATTTCGTTGGTGTCTGGAACAAGGTGATGAACCTTGATCGTTTCGACCTCGCAATCTCCTCTCAGTAGTCTCTTCGGAGACCAACCTCAACCTAACCCGAGGGATCTCGGGTTAGGTTGAGGTCCTCGCGCCTCAGCCGCCAGTGCCGATGCGATTCCAGCCCTATGCCTTTGGAGGCGCTTGTCACGATTGCCACTTTCCCAGCCAGTCTGCCCATAATTCATCGTTCTTCCTGACTAGACTCCCCGCCGGCCCGGACATCGGTCGCCGTGAGTTGCGCCTCACCCATGAATGCTCCAAATTATGCCCCTCATGCCAAAAGACCGCGCTGGGGGAGACGGCGCGCACAGCCTTCCGGGAAGACAGAGCATCTCTCCGAGTGGCACAATTACTTCACGTAGCCCGGAGGTGTTTGATGGCCGGTAATACGAAGGTTCCTGCCCGCGATCCTGAACGCGCCACAGAGAACCAGCCGTTCAGCATTAACTCTGTCGAGAAGCACTCGCGGATCAAGGGCGCGACCGAAGTGCACAGTGTGTGTCCCTATTGCGCGGTCGGCTGTAGCCAGCTCGTCTATCTAAAGGGCGGCAAAATCATCGATATTGAGGGCAATCCCGAGAGCCCGATCAACGGCGGTACGCTGTGTCCCAAGGGTGCGAACACTTTCCAGCTCACGGTAAATCCGCACCGTATCACCAAGGTCAAGTACCGCGCGCCGTACTCCGACCACTGGGAGTCCCGTTCGCTCGAGTGGGCGATGGACCGCATCGCACACCTCACGATGGAGGCCCGCGAGGAAGGGTTCGTCGAGGAGCTCGACGGCACGCAGGTCAACCATCTGACCAACATCTTCTCGCTGGGCGGCGCGACGATGGATAACGAAGAAAACTACCTCATCAAGAAGCTCTTCAACGGCGGCCTGGGGATTATTCCGATCGAAAACCAGGCTCGAATATGACACAGCGCTTCGGTGCCCGGTCTGGGTGCCTCGTTCGGCCGCGGGGCGGCCACTAGCTTTCAGGAGGACATTGCGAACGCTGATTGCGTTCTGATCATGGGCTCGAACATGGCCGAAGCGCATCCGGTCGGCTTTCGCTTTCCCATGCAGGCACGCGAGCGCGGCGCCACGCTCATCCATGTCGACCCGCACTTCTCGCGCACCTCCGCGATGTGCCAGCAGTACGTGAATATCCGCACAGGTACGGACATCGCGTTCCTCGGCGGATTGATCCGCTACATCCTTGAGAACGACAAGTGGTTTCACGAATATGTAATGGCGTACACCAACGCTACGACAATCATCACGGACGATTATGGCGATCCGGAGGACCTGGCCGGCCTATTCACCGGCTATGACCTGGAGAAGCGCCGGTACGACCCGGAGAACAAGACCTGGCAATATGCGAGCGAAGGAGGAGGCGAGAGCCACGGCACTTCCGGGCACCACAAAGAAGGCGCCGGTTCTCTGGATAACCCGGTCCCGGAGAAGGATCCCGACGCTCCAGAACCCGCGCTGCGCACTCAACCTGCTGCGCAAACACTATGAGCGTTACAAACCGGAGATGGTGGCCCGGATCTGCGGCTGCAAAGAGGAGGAGTTCCTTCGCGTCGCCGAGACTATCTGCGCCAACTCCGGACGCGAGCGCACCACTTGCCTTGTCTATGCTGTCGGCTGGACACAACACTCAATCGGGGTTCAGATCATTCGCGCGGCCGGGTTGGTGCAGCTTCTGTTGGGCAATATCGGGCGGCCTGGTGGCGGAATCATGGCGATGCGCGGCCACGCCAGCATTCAGGGTTCGACCGATGTACCGACGCTCTACGAACTGCTGCCCGGCTATATCCCCCAGCCATCGACGATCCGGCACCATACAAACTTTTCCGAGTTCCTCAAGAAGGAGACACCCAAGACAGGATTCTGGGTCAATACACCGAAGTATGTCGTCAGCCTTCTCAAGGCTTGGTACGGCGAGGCAGCGACAAAAGAGAACGACTACGGGTTCGACTGGGTGCCGAAGTTCGACGCCGACTACTCGCATTTAGCCACCAACGTTCGTATGGCCGAAGGCAAGATAAAAGGTATGTTCCTGTTCGGCCAGAATCCGGCCGCAGGTTCTCCGAACGCAAACCTTGCGCGTGAGGGGCTGAAAAAGCTGAAGTGGCTTGTTGTTCGCGACTACTTCGAGATTGACACTGCCGCCTACTGGTACAAGGGGCCGGAGAATCCCGATCCTAAGACCATCGGCACTGAAGTGTTCTTCATTCCTGCGGCCTCGAATACGGAGAAGGACGGCACCTTTACGAATACGCAGCGGCTGCTACAGTGGCACGACAAGGCTATCGATCCGCCCAACGATTGCCGCTCGGACCTGTGGTTCATGTATGACCTGGGCAAGCGCATGAAGAAGCTCTACGCGGGGTCTACACGCAAGCGCGATCAGGGCCTGCTGAATCTCACGTGGGACTACGATCACGATCATCCGGAGGTGCTGCCCGACGGCACGCCGGGCAGAATCGCAGGCGAGCCGAGTGCCGCCAAGGTCCTTATGGAGATCAACGGCTACACCATCGCGGACCGCAAACAAGTCGAAAACTTCAACGCGCTCAAAGATGATGGCTCAACCGCATGCGGATGCTGGATCTACAGCGGTGTCTATCCTGCTGCAGACAACAACCGATCGCGTTCCCGCAAACGCACTCCGGGTGTGTATACAAGTCCGGAGTGGGCATTCTCCTGGCCGCTGAATCGTCGCATGATGTACAACCGCGCCTCCGCCGACCCCGAGGGCAAGCCATGGTCGGAGCGCAAGAAGTACATGTACTGGGACGAGCAGGCCAGGCGATGGGCCGGCCCGGATGTTCCTGACTTCGAGCCGACCAAGCCGCCGGACTATCGGCCCTCGCCCGAATCGCTCGGCATGGAGGCGATCGCCGGTGACGCGCCTTTCATCATGAAACCCGACGGCCGAGGCTGGCTCTTCGCTCCGATGGGCGTGAAGGATGGTCCGCTGCCCACGCACTATGAGCCGATGGAGTCGCCCGTGCCGAACCTGCTCTATCCGGAGCAGCGCGAGAGTCCGACGGTCGAGCGGTTCGATGTTCCGCTCAATCCGTATAATCCGCCTGACTCGGAGTTTCCGATCGTGGCTACAACATACCGCCTCACCGAGCACTACCTGAGTGGTCCGATGAGTCGCTTCGACAGCTGGCTTAATGAGTTGCAGCCGGACATGTTCATCGAGATCAGCCCCGAACTCGCGGCCGAGAAAGGCATTGAAAATGGGGACTGGATGGTCGCGTGGAACCTCCGTGCAGCCATCGAGTCGCGCGCCCTCGTGACGCACCGCATTCAGCCGCTACACGTAAACGGACGCACGCTGCATCAGATAGGTCTGCCGTTTCACTGGGGCTTCGCGGGCGAAACCGTCGGTGCCATCGCGAACGATCTCACGGCTGCCAGCGCCGATCCGAACGTGAGCATGCACGAGGCTAAAGCGTTCACCGTGAATGTACGCGCAGGCCGCCTCGATCACCCCGAGCACCTGGAGCCGCTCGAACCAGCGCCGTGGCCCACGCGCGAGCAGGCGCCCGACACACCGAAGTCGGATCAGCCAGAGGGGCAGGCCATATGAACGACCTGGTGCAAGTCGTCACCGATCTGCGCGACACGTGGATTCGTCCTGAGCCGCCGAGCCCGAAGAGGAGACCGGCTTCTTCACCGACACCACCCTCTGCATCGGCTGCAAAGCCTGCGAGGTCGCCTGCAAGCAGTGGAACCAGCTTCCTGCCGACGGTTTCAACTGGACCGGCAACAGCTACGACAACACCGTCACACTCTCTGACACCACGTGGCGGCACGTCGCCTTCGTCGAACAGTTCGACCCCGAGAGCCACGTCGGGCGCTGGCTCATGATGAGCGACGTCTGTAAGCACTGCCAGGACGCACCGTGCGTGGAGGTCTGCCCCACCGGTGCTCTCATCTACAACGAATTCGGCAATGTATATGTCCAGCAGGACGTCTGCAACGGCTGCGCAAACTGCGTCGTGGGCTGCCCCTTCGGTGTCATCAGCCGCAACAAAGAGGATGGTCGCGCACACAAGTGCACGCTCTGCTATGACCGCCAAAAGGATGGTCTCGAGCCCGCGTGCGCCAAGAGCTGTCCCACAGAGTCCATCAAGTTCGGGAAGGTAAGCGAGTTGCGCGAGCATGCAAAGAAGCGCGTGGAAGAGCTGCATGCCCGTGGCGAAACCGACGCCTATCTCTACGGCGCAGAGGCATCCGGCGAATACAGCGCGCTGAACTCGTTCTTTCTGCTCAAGGACAACGCGGCGATCTACAATCTGCCGGAACGTCCGCGTCGCGGCGCCGCACATCTGAAGCGCAACTATCTCTTCAGCTTTGCAGCCTCGCTTGCGCTCACCGCTGTCTCCGTTCTTCTCTTCAAAGGCGAAAACCATGGCTGAGATCGAGGAGATCAACGACCCGCGCGATGTCTTCAGCAAACTGACGCCTGCGTATGACATCCAGCGCGCCGCGACGCCGGACGGCGTCAAGGAGCCGGGCTACTATGGCCTCCCCATTCTCAAGCGCCCATTCTGGAGATGGGAGATCGCGCTGTACTTCTTCTTTGAAGGCATTAGCGCCGGCACCTACGTACTCTGCACTGTCGCCGGTATGCGCAACCGAGATCAGTTCGGCGACATCATCCGCCGGGGACGTTATCTCTCGTTTGCGACGATGCTTCTCTGTCCGCCGCTGCTCATCGCGGACCTCGGCCGGCCCGAGCGGTTCCACCACATGCTGCGCATCTTCAAGAAGACCTCGCCGATGAACCACGGCGCGTGGGCCCTCAGCGGTTACGGCATCTTCGCGTCCCTGCTTGCGGCGCTCGCGTGGCCGGTATCGAAGCTGCCGTTCGGTCTGCTTCGCGTGCTGATGCGTGTCTTACAGTGGCTCATGCCGGAGCGCCTGCTTGCGCTCTTCGGCATGCCCTTCGCGCTAACGATGATCAGTTACCCCGGCGTTCTGCTGGAGACGACAGCCACTCCTGTGTGGTCACACACGAACTTTCTCGGCCCACTGTTCGCGTCGAGTCGTTGGGCAACGGCGCGGCGGCGCTAACGTTGCTCAGCTACAACTCAGACGACCAGCGCGCTACACTCTGCGATTGCACGCTTCGAGAATTTCTCCTCCGCTGCGGAAGCCACGTCACTCGCGTTATACATCGGATCAGCGGGCCCAGCCGCAAAGCCACTCTTCAAGGGCAAACAGTCGAAGCTCTTTCTGCTTGGCGCCATTGGCCTGGGATTGGTGGCGCCTGCGATCCTGCGGCGCAGTCGTTCGAAGGCGGTGCGGCACGGCGTCGCTCCGCTGCTCACGCTGCTCGGCGGCGCCGCCCTCAAGTGGTCCATCACCTATGCCGGGCAGGAGTCCGCGCTCGACCCAGAGCTTGCCAGCAAAAACGCGCCGAGCAGGACTGGTGAACCATTCTGGGGGCCGGCCAAACCAAGCACATCCTTCTCTCCGCCGCTCTAGCATTGCTCGGGCGGACTACGCGACAAGAAGAAGTGGCGGAAGCGCGTGTGAGTCGAACACACCGTTGCCCGAAACGGACGACCGCCGGTTTTGAAGACCGGGAGGATCACCGGATTCCTAAGCGCTCCCATTGACTGCGGCGTCGTATCTAAAGTGTTTATGATACGTGACATGCCTGCGCTTTCCGATCCGGTGACCAATGTTCGTCTCACCCAGACCGTGAAAGCCGGAGGCTGCGCGAGCAAACTCGCTCCGGGCACGTTGACCGATGTTCTGTCGCGGCTGCCGAAGCAACAGGATGAAAACCTTCTGGTCGGTTTCGAGAGCGCTGACGATGCGGGCATCTATCGCATCAGCGCCGATCAGGCTCTCGTCCAGACAGTTGACTTCTTCACCCCCATGGTCGATGACCCGTTTACCTATGGCCGCATCGCCGCGACCAACGCACTGAGCGATGTGTACGCGATGGGTGGCCGAGCGCTTACCGCGCTCACGCTCGTGTGCTTCCCTCAGGACGGCGATACGGGGGTCCTCGAACAGATCCTTCGCGGCGGTCTGTCGGTGATGGAACTCGCCGGTTGCACAATCGTCGGCGGCCACAGTGTTCGGGACGCAGAGATCAAGTTCGGCTACGCCGTTACCGGTCTGATCCATCCGGATCGCGTCTTGAGGAACACGAGCGCGAGGCCAGGAGATGCGCTGATCTTCACCAAGGCCCTCGGGACAGGCGTGATCACGACCGCGCTGAAGCAGGGCCGCGCGCAACAGGCATGGGTCGACGGCGCCATCGCCTCCATGACCACGCTGAACAAGGCCGCGGCCGAGGTCATCACGCGTCCCGAGTTCGACGTGCACGCCGCGACTGACGTAACAGGCTTCGGACTGATGGGCCACGCCCGTGAACTCGCTCTTCGGAAGCAACGTTGAACTCACGATCGATACCACTGCGATTCGTGTGCTGGATGGAGCGCTCGATGCGATCCGGCTAGGGTGCATCCCTGGCGGCCTTCTTGCAAATCGCGAGTTCGCTGAGTGCATCGTGAACACACAGAGTTCGAATATCCCGGACGACGTTCTGACCCTTCTGTTCGATCCTCAAACCGCCGGTGGCCTGCTTGTCTCCGTTCGTGCGGAGCACGCCGATGCACTCGTGAACGAGCTTCAGACTGCCGGCTATCCCAACACATGCCGCATCGGCGAGGTTCTTGCCGGCCGTCCAACGATCAGTCTCGTCTAAGCAGGTTAGCGATCATGAGCGAACATCCGGACCTTCTGTTTCGCAAACTGCCGCAGGTCGGAGAGTTGCTCGATCGCGTAGAATTCCTCACCTTGCAGGAAACCTACTCACGTGCATTGGTCACTGACCACCTGCGGATCGCACTCGAGGAACTGCGCGTCGAGGTGAAGGATCGTCGTCACACGGAGAGCTCCCTCGAAGAGGAACTCCAGAACTTGAGCACGACCGTCGAGAAGCGTGTGCAGCAGACGCTGCGTCCATCGCTTCGCCCCGTGATCAACGCGACCGGCGTCATTCTGCAGACAAACCTCGGCCGCGCGCCGCTCTCCGAAGCAGCTATCGCGCAGATCGCAGAGATCGCACGCGGTTACTGCAATCTGGAGATAGATCTCGATACGGGAGGTCGAAGCTACAGAGACACTCATGTCGACCAACTGATCCTGGACGTGCTGGCCAGCCGCAGCGGCCTGGGGCGCGAAGGCTTTCGAGACAAAGCCGTGGCCGTCGTGAACAACTGCGCGGCCGCCTGCTTCCTTGCATTGAATTCTCTGGCCGAAGGCGGCGAAGTCATTGTCTCGCGTGGCGAACTCGTCGAGATCGGCGGCGGTTTTCGCGTCCCCGATATCCTGCGCAAATCTGGTGCGGTCCTGCGCGAAGTGGGTACAACCAACCGCACAAGAATTTCCGACTACGAAGCCGCCGTCACACCGCAGACGCGTTTGATTCTGCGGGTGCATCGTTCCAACTTTCGCATTGAAGGCTTTACCGAACGTCCATCGCTGCAGCAACTGCGCGAGCTCAGTGAACGCGCATCGATCCCGCTATTCGAAGACCAGGGCACAGGCTGCATCGTCGATCTGAGCGGCGTCGACATCACAGGCGAATCCTCCTGGGTCCAGACAGTCGCAAGCGGTATCGCGCTGGTCGCCTGCAGCGGAGATAAGCTATTAGGCGGCCCTCAGTGCGGCATCCTCGTTGGCTCAGCGTCACTGATCCAACGCATCCGTTCCAATCCGCTCTTTCGCGCAATGCGAATCGACAAGCTCGCATATGCCGCCCTCGAGGCCACGTTGCTTGCCTATCTGACTCAAAGGGAAGATACGCTGCCATCGATCGCCATGATGCGGACATCTTCGGAAGAGATCAGGCACCGTTGCATCGCAATGGCACGCGCACTGTCCTCCTTCGACGTGGCCACCGAAGTCACGGAAACCCAGAGTCTCGTCGGCGGAGGCACAACTCCGGGAGCCTCGCTGCCGAGCTTCGCTCTCGCGCTTCGACACACGGTAATGTCCGAGTCCATGTTTGCCGCGCGGCTGCGGAGCCTTGACCCTCCCGTGATCGCGCGCTCCCATCAGGGCCGCATTCTTCTCGACCTGCGCACCGTGCCGCCAGACCAGGACGCAGCGCTGGCCCAACTTCTGCAACGGGCGGTAGCCGGCGTGGGCACAAGCTCCGAACTGCAAGAACAGCCATGAAGTCCGCGTCGCAAACACCGCAACGCAGAATCGTTCCCGTGACGCGCTCCCTGGTCATGGGAACCGCGGGCCACATCGACCACGGCAAGACCGCCCTGGTTCTCGCGCTCACCGGCACCGACACCGATCGCCTTCCCGAAGAGAAGACGCGCGGCATCACCATCGATCTCGGATTCGCAGCTCTGACGTTGAACGATGGCGAAGGAAGGTCCATCGATCTTAGCCTCGTGGATGTCCCTGGCCATCATGCTTTCGTCCACAACATGCTCGCCGGCACAGGTGGAATCGAGGCAGTGCTGCTGGTTGTCGCCTCCGATGAGGGAGTAAAAGCGCAGACCGCCGAGCACCTGGCCATCTGCAGTTTGCTCGGCGTTCGCCACGGCCTCATCGCGCTCACGAAGTGCGACGCAGTAAGCGCCGAGAGACTCGAACAGGTGAGAAACGAAGTCCGTAGCTTGACACGGCATACATTTCTCGAGACCGCCCCTTTGCTCGCCGTCTCTGCACACACCGGAGAGGGGATAAGCGAGATCAAGAAGGCACTCCTGCAGGTCGCCCTCGACGTGCCGGAACACAGCAGCGACCTCGTTACGCGTCTGCCTCTGGACCGTGCGTTTACGGTGCCCGGCTTCGGCACCGTTGCCACCGGAACTCTGCTCACCGGCAGCGTGCGTTCCGGCGTGAACGTCGAGCTGCAGCCCGGGGGCCGCGTCGTGCGTGTGCGCGGCGTACAGGTGCATCAGCGCTCGTGTGAAGAGGCGCATGCGCCCACGCGAGTCGCGCTCAACCTGGCCGGCATCGAGGTCGGCGAGATACAGCGTGGCGATGTCGTCGTGCCGCCCGGCACACTCTGTCCCACGGCAATCGTGGACGTGGAGCTGCGCATGTTGCCCGGCGCAGCTCCGCTCAGGCATCGCGCCCAAGTGCAAATGCACGCGTTCACATCCGACGCCATAGCTACCGTGCTCTTGTACGAAATCGATTCGCAGCTCGAAGCAGTAACTCGTCTCGCGCGCTTGCGGCTCAGCAAGCCCATGCTGCTCATTCCCGGTGATCACTTCGTCCTTCGTTCGTCAAAGGAGATCCTTGGCGGCGGTCGCGTCATCGACGCCGCCCCACTTCCGCGCCTGCGCAAAGCAGGCGCACGCCAGTGGCTCCAGCACGTGCGCGACGCCTCGCCCTTCCAGCAGATCTTCGCGCGGGTGCAACGGCGCGGCACAACCGGAATCACGCTCGCGGAGCTTGTGCAGGAGACAGGCCTGCGCAGCGATCCAATCCTGGCGCTCATCGCCCCCCTTATCGAACAGAAGCGAATCGTCGCGACTAAGGCGGACCCTGCGCATGTTGATCGGTTCCTTGAAGCGGAAGCCCTATCCCGCGCTGTCACGTCCCTCTTCAATGAGTTGATGCGCAAGCCCTCGCGCTCCAGCTCCCGTGCCGAGTTGTTATCCCGCACGCGGCTGCGCGAGTGGGTCTTCGACCTGGCGCTCGAGCGTCTGCTCCGGACAAAGCCCGTGCGCATTGACGGCTGCGCAAATCTCAATCGCGACTGCTACGGCCGGCCAATGTTGAGAGTGAGCTTCTGACGAAGATCGAGGGGCTCTATCGCTCAGCGGGGCTGGCCTCACCCATCCTCAGCGAGGCGGCCTCCGTGCTGCAGATAGACATGAAGAACCTCGCGCGCCTTCTTACACTGCTGCTTCGCGCGGGCAAACTCGTTCGCATGGGATCGGACAATCTGCTGGTTCACGCCGATGCGCTGGCAAAGATCAAAGCCGACCTCGCTCAGCATCGCGGACAGACCTTCGACGTGGGCCGCTTTAAGAACCTTACCGGCCTCACGCGAAAGCATGCGATTCCGCTTCTCGAATACCTCGACGGTGCACGCGTCACTCGCAACAGGGACGGCGTACGCACAGTGCTATGAACGAAGGCGGACGTCCGGACAGAGCGGCTCGCCTTCGAAGGCTTACGTAGACGGTTGCCCTTGCTGTGGCGGATGATAGAGCCACGCACATCGCGAGGAATCGAATCGCCTATGTCCGAAGAGGGAAACCGCCTTAGCAGTGCATCGAACGTTCCGGACTTTCGGCCGGAGCTCGCCTTTCCCCACCTCACGGAGGAGATGGTCGAACGTCTTCGTTCGTACGGTCACGAGGAAACCTTCCCGGCGAACTACGCGCTGTTCACTCCTGGCGAGCGGCAGGTCGATATGTTCGTTGTTCTCGATGGCGAGATTACTATTTCTCTGCCCGTTGCGGATGGCGAAACGAAGGTTATCGCTCATCATCGTAGATTCGACTTCTCTGGCGAATTAAATCTTCTGAACGCCCAGGGATCGCTTGTCGACGCTCAAACGGTTACCGAGAGCCGGATTCTTCGCATACCTCGCGACCAGTTGCAGAGGCTCATGCGCGCAGAAGGCGACATCGCGAACCTCATCACCCAGGCGACCATCTGGCGACGTATCGGCATACTCGGCGAGGCGACCGGCGGAATTGTGCTCATGGGGCATGCCGGTGATGCGGAAATGACACAACTCCAGCGTTTCCTCATCCGCAACAGTTATCCGCACAGGATCGTCGAAGCTCCCGTAGAAGAAGCTGCTTTGCTCGACAACGGCCTCTCAGACTTCGACCCTTCACTCCCGGCGATCGTTCTTTCTAATGGCCGCACCCTGTATCGGCCCACGATCGCGGAGCTTGCCGACGAGCTCGGCATCACCGAGCTGCCCGATCCCGAAATGATCTACGACGTAATCGTCGTCGGGGCTGGACCTGCGGGTCTTGCGGCCGCTGTCTATGCGGCATCAGAGGGGCTTTGCACGCTTGTGATCGAAAGCATCGCTCCCGGAGGCCAGGCAGGCACGAGTTCCAAGATCGAAAACTACCTCGGCTTTCCAACCGGGATCTCTGGCCAGCGGCTGGCCAGCCGCGCTCAGTTGCAGGCATTGAAGTTTGGCGTGCGCTTCGCTATCTCCAGAGAGGTGGTCACGGCGCAGCAGATCGATGGCATCCACAAGCTGACGCTTGCGGGGGGTATCTCGGTACGGTCGCGGTCTGTCGTAGTCGCCACTGGCGCGCAGTATCGCAAGCTTTCCGTGGAGAACTACAGCCAATTTGAAAATCACGGGATCTACTACGCAGCAACCGCGATGGAGTCGCTGCTCTGCCGCGACAATGAAGTGATTGTGGTGGGAGGAGGGAACTCCGCAGGTCAGGCTGCGGTGTTTCTATCCGGCATCGCGAAGCATGTGCATCACATCGTTCGTGGCAAATCTCTGGCAAGCACGATGTCGCAGTACCTCATCTCACGCATCGAGAGCTCGTCCCGAATTACGCTTTATACAGACTCCGAAATTGTGGAACTCCAAGGCGGTCCTGCGCTCGAACGTGTCAGTTGGATCAATCGCAGATCGGCCGAATTGACAGTGAAGCCAATTGGAAGTGTGTTCGTGATGATCGGCGCCGAGCCGAACTCCGGTTGGCTCTTTGGCGCACTAAAGCTCGACAAGAAGGGGTTCATCCTTACCGGTGGTACAGACGGCTTCGAGATGACTCCCTACGCAACCAGCGTGCCTGGGATGTTTGCCGTCGGTGATGTGCGCTCCAGCTCGGTAAAGCGCGTAGCGTCAGCGGTCGGCGAAGGTTCCGTGGTCATCTCGGACGTCCATCGCTATCTCGCGGACCACCGCAACAGCTTTGCGGTCGAGCCGCACTCCGCGCTGGCGGCACTCCGATCGGCAAGCGCTGCGGCACCACTACAGCCGGCTGAGCTGTAAGGGCCACTCGTGGCGGCGCTGCGGTGCATTTAGCGGGGTTCGTTTTATCGGCTTGCAGGCAGAGTTGAATCGAACATCGGCATGTTCCTGGCAGTTCGATACATTAGGACGAGGTTGAGAACTCTCGGTTCACTCCCGTAATTAAGACAAAAGGTCAGGCTTCGATTTTGAACCGCGCATTCCCGCAATCAAATAACGTATACGTAATCGTACCGACACTGAATGCAGCCAGGGACTGGCGTTCCTTTGTGCCAGCGCTGCTCTCCTGCGGAATTCGGCCGGACCATGTACTCATCGTGGATTCGGAATCGGCAGACGGCACCACAGAGTTGGCGCGAGCGGCTGGGTTTGAAGTGCTATCCATTCGCCGAGCTGATTTCAATCATGGTGGCACACGACAGATGGCGGCCGAGAAACTCGAGCATGCCGAGATATTGGTGTATCTAACCCAGGACGCAGTGATAGCCAACTCCGAGGCTCTTCAATTGCTTCTGACTGCATTTGACGATCCTTTGGTGGGCGCGGCATACGGTCGCCAACTTCCGCGGTCTGGAGCGGAAGCTATCGAGATCCACGCGCGCAATTTCAACTACCCTCAAGCCTCAGAGGTACGTTCTCTCGCAAGTCGCGATCTGATCGGGATTAAGGCAGCTTTCCTCTCCAATTCGTTTGCTGCATATAGGCGCTCCATACTGCTTAAGGTCGGTGGCTTTCCTCCTGATGCGCTCTTTGGGGAGGATACGATCGCGGCCGCGAAAATATTATTGGAGGGTTACAAAATCGCCTACGTGGCAGAGGCTTGTGTTTACCACTCTCACGGATACACATGTGCACAGGAGTTCCGCCGATACTTTGATATCGGTGCACTGCATAGTCGAGAACGCTGGTTGATTGATGCATTTGGGAAGGCGACGGACGAAGGCAAACGCTTCGTGGTTTCCCAGCTCAAATATCTAAGAGATACAGATTCATGGCAAATTCCTTCCGCTCTTGCCCGTGCCGGTATCAAGCTGCTTGGCTACCGACTGGGCCAGATGGAAGCTCGACTGACACCGAACGCAAAACGAAGATTGAGCATGCATCCGGAATTCTGGAGCAACAATTCAGAGAAACAAGCGCGGCAAGGTAACAGGAATTAAGATCGAATATGTATCGGGGATGGTGGCCAGGGACGGGATCGAACCGCCGACGCCGGCCTTTTCAGGGCCGCGCTCTACCACTGAGCTACCTGGCCTCCGCTAACAACAGGCCCGGGGCAGCGGAGTAGCCGCCGGACTGCACTCGTTCTGACTTCGCCTGCCTGTGTCGGGAGCGAGCTGGCCGCCCGCATCGCACGCGCAGCCTCAGATGCGAGCCTCAGTATACCAACGCGCGCCCAATGCGCCAAACTCAGCCGCAGCGGTGAGGAGCGGGCGGGCTCTCGTATCATCTTCAGAACACATATCCGCAGCACATTTGCGCGCCACGTTGAGCGCCGCCAGGAGAGCTTGTTCATGGTTCGTCGATCGCTGTGCTATCTGGTTGCCGCACTCATCTCCGCCACTGCACTGCATGCGCAGGCACCCACACCGGGTGAGGCCCGCGCCGAACGCGTGCTGGAATCCGCGAAGAAAGCGGGCAATCCTGAGCTGTATGCATTACTGAGGACGATGCCCAAGGGTGCCGATCTTCATATGCATCTCTCGGGCGCGATCTACGCCGAGACCTTCATCGAGGATGCGGCGCGCGACGGTCTCTGCCTCGCGTCCGTCGAGGCCGGCACGCCGCCGGTCGCCGTCGGGCAGGACGCGCTGCACTTCGCGCCACCGCTCGACGGCAAGCCGAACAAATGCGACAAGGGCCAGGTTCCCGGTCGCGGACGCCTTCAAAAACCAGGCACTCTACGACCTGCTCGTCGACAGCTTTTCGATGCGTGCCTTCGTTTCTACCGAGGCCATCAACGGCCACGACCAGTTCTTCGCAACCTTCGCGCGCTTCGGCGGCATGAAGGACCACGCCGGCGAATGGCTGGATGAGGTGGCGACCCGCGCCGCCGCGCAGAACGAGCAGTATCTCGAGATCATGCAGACGCCGACCTTCACGCACGCCGCTGCCCTTGGCAACAAGATCGGCTGGCCCGAAGGCGCGGAGAGCTCCATCACGCCAGCACAGCTCGCGGACGTTCGAAACAAGTTGATCGCCGCCGGGCTGCGTGACGAGGTCGCGGTCGATCGTGGCGAGCTGTCGCATTCGCTCGACGTCCGCAACAGCATCGAGCGGTGCAATAGGGCTAACGACGCGTTGCAGGCGTGCCACGTGCAGATTCATTTCCTTTATCAGGTCCTCCGCGGCTTTCCGCCGCAGCAAGTCTTCGCGCAGACGCTGCTCGGATTCGAAGTCGCGAGCGCGGACCCTGACGTCGTCGGCATCAACTTCGTGATGCCGGAGGACGGCTATGTCTCGATGCGCGACTACCACCTGCAGATGCAGATGCTCGACTACCTGCACTCGGTTTATCCGAAGGTCCACATCACGCTGCATGCGGGTGAGCTTGCGCCGGGCATGGTGCCGCCCGCTGGCCTCAGCTTCCATATCCGTGAGGCCGTCAACCTGGGCCATGCGGAGCGCATCGGGCATGGCGTTGACGTGCTCTACGAAGACAATCCGCTTCGTCTTCTGCACGAGATGGCGACGCGGCACATTATGGTCGAGGTCAATCTGACCTCGAACGATGTGATCCTGGACGTTACGGGCGCCGACCACCCGCTGCACGCGTACATCGCCGCACATGTACCGTTTGCTCTCTCGACAGACGATGAAGGCGTCTCACGCATTGACCTGACGCATGAATACGTGAAGGCCGCCGACGACCAGGACCTCACCTACGCCGAGTTGAAGCAGTCCGCCCGCGCCTCGCTCGAACACAGCTTCCTCCATGGCGAGAGCCTCTATATAACGCCGGACGATTTCGCGCGCCGCAAACCCGCCTGCGCCGCCGCGATCATGGCTGGCAGCTCGCCGTCGCGCTCCTGCCAGGCCCTGCTGGACGCGAACGAGAAGGCCGCGCAGCAGTGGGAACTGGAACGGAGGTTCGCCGTCTACGAAGCGTCGCTCCGATAACTCACAGATTCGGAACGGTGTGCGCTACACTTTTCGCACGCAAAATCAAGCCCGAAAGGAAGCCCATGAAGCGCGCCATCGCCATCATTCTGGAGACGATCCTTTTTCTCTTCGTCTTCCTTGCCGGCTCGCTACTGGTCGCCGTTCCCGCCGCACATTTGCCGTCGTGGGATGTGAACCTCAGCGGCACACGCTATTTTGTGCTGGACGGCTTGGTATTTATGGGCATCTTTTATGTACTCTTCCTGCTCATCGGCGCCGCGCGTCGCCAGCTGCGGTCGGCCGTGCTGACCTCAACCGTCGCGGTGGTACTCGCCTTGGTTCTGGGCTTGGCGATGAAGTTCGGTTTTGCTACCCGCTGATTCTTCAAGACTTGCCGTTCGAAGCCCGAATTAATCCTCCGCAATCCACATCTGCCGCTTTAGTCCGGCGGGCACGAGAGCCTCGTTTTGGTACTCTTTTCTTAGCAAATTTGCAGGGATTTCGTGTCGTACCGGGCCGAACCCGCGTCTCATTCCAAACCCCTGCACCCCGGCGGTGCTATTGCGTACACCGTTTGGAGAAATGGATTCTCGATTGCGCATGAGTGAACGAACCTTTTCGGGCCGTCAATCGTTTTCCCTCACCACTTCCGTCGACCTTGCCGACCGCAAGGTCGCGTACTTCTCCATGGAGATCGCCCTCCGCAAGGACCTCCCGACCTACTCCGGCGGTCTCGGCATGCTGGCCGGCGACACGCTGCGTTCGGCAGCCGACACCGGCGCCTCCATGGTAGCCATCTCCCTGGTGCATCGCCACGGCTACTTCCAGCAGCACCTCGACTCCTCCGGCCAGCAGACTGAGTCCGACGTCGTCTGGTCGCCCGAAACCGTCCTGCCCTCCGCCGGTACGACGATCACCATCCAGATGCAGGGTCGCGAGCTCTCGATTCGCGCCTGGCGGTTCGATGTTGTCGGCTGCACCGGCCACGTCATCCCGGTCTTCCTGCTGGACACCGACATCGAAGGCAACGACCCTTACGACCGCACCCTGACTGACCACCTCTACGGCGGCGACACCTACTATCGTCTTTGTCAGGAGACCATCCTCGGTCTCGGCGGCATTCATCTGTTGCACGCCCTCGGCTGTCAGCCTGAGGTCTGCCACATGAATGAGGGCCACGCTGCGCTGCTGACGATCGGCCTGCTCGAGGAGCGACTGAACGGCGCGCCTCTTGCCAACGCCACAGAGGCGGACGCCGAAGCCGTTCGCCGGACCTGCGTCTTCACGACGCACACTCCCGTCCCGGCCGGCCACGACCAGTTCGGCACCGACCAGATGTACTCCGTCCTCGGCCACGAGCGCTCCGCCTGTATCGAGCGCTTCGGCGCGCTGCACAACGGCCTGCTCAACATGACCTACCTGGCGCTGCGCTTCTCGCGCTACGTCAACGGCGTGGCCATGCAGCACGGCAAGGTCTCGCAGGGCATGTTCCCTGAGTACCGCGTTCACTCCATCACCAACGGCGTCCACGCGGCCACGTGGCTCTCGGATCCCTTCCACAAGCTCTTCGACAAAGAGATTCCCGAGTGGCGGCACGACAACCAATACTTCCGCTCGGTCTACGGAATCGAGCCTCACGTGATCGAGGCTACCCACGCGCTCGGCAAGCAGCGGCTCTTTGCGAATGTGAAGGCGCGCGCGGGCGTTGACTACGACCCGAACATCCTCACCCTGGGCTTCGCTCGCCGCGCTGCCACGTACAAGCGCGCTACGCTGCTCTTCCGCGACGGACAACGTCTGCACGATCTCGCCGAACGCATCGGCGGCCTGCAGATTCTCTTCGCCGGCAAAGCGCACCCCGCGGACAACGCAGGGAAGGCGCTCATCCGCGAGGTCGTCGCCGACGCGGCGAAGTTCCAGTCCTCGAAGCTCCGCATCCTCTATCTTGAGAACTACGACTGGGACCTCGGCCAGCAGCTCACGAATGGCGTCGACGTCTGGCTGAACACGCCGCGCCGTCCGTACGAGGCCTCCGGTACCAGCGGCATGAAAGCTGCGCTCAACGGCGTGCCCTCGCTCTCCGTGCTCGACGGCTGGTGGATCGAAGGCTGCGCCGAGAATGTCACCGGCTGGTCCATCGACGACTTCGACGACGAAGCGCAAGAGGCCGAGCAGCTCTACACGAAGCTCGAAACCGTTATCGCGCCGCTCTACGCCAACAAGGAAGCCTTCGCGCGGATTCGTCAGCACTGCATTGCGATGAACGGAACGTTCTTCAACACGCACCGCATGCTCGGCCAATACGTCTCCAACGCCTACTTCCCGCAGTCCAGCTCCATCGCTTCCACCGACCAGGAGATCACCGACGATCTCCGCGAACCGGTTCTCATCTAACGCATTCAATATCCTCACAAAGCAAGGACGCCCAAAGCCGTGGCGTCCTTTGCGCCTTTCTGGCGTTCTTTTCGCGAGCGCTTTTTCCTGAACGCGCCGCCGCGCTATTCTTGCGACATGACCCCAAAACCCGGCGACCTCATCGAAGACTTCACTCTCCCGGATCAGGACGGGAACCCCGTCACCCTCTCGCAATTCAAGGGCTCGCCCGTCATCCTCTTCTTCTATCCCCGCGCCGACACGCCCGGCTGCACCATCGAGGCCTGCGGATTCCGCGATCAATTCGCAAAGCTGAAGAAGGCCGGCGCAGTTGTCCTTGGCATCTCCCGCGACACGATGAAGGCGCAGAAGAAGTTCGCCGAAAAGTACGACATTCAGTACCCTCTGCTCGCCGACGCCGACGAGATGCTCATCAAGCGCTTCGATCTTCTGCGCGACAAGACGATGTACGGCAAGCCTGTCACCGGCGTTGCCCGCACCACCTTCCTCATCGGCCCTGACCGCAAACTCGTCCATGTCTTCGAGAACGTAAAGCCCGAAGGCCACGCCGAAGAGGTGCTCGAGCTGCTGAAGAAAAAGTAGAAGTGGTCAGTAGGTTAGTGTTTGCGTTATCCGTCATCCTGAGCGGAGCAGATCGCATCGCGAGCTGCGGAGTCGAAGGACCCCGGGAATGCCCGACCGGCGATCACAGTGTGTACCTTTTCAACCCCGCAATCCCCGAATACCCAACCCTCACAGCAGTCCGCGCGCCTTCACCTCGAGGTACTCGCTCACCGCGCGCACGCCAATCTCCTCTGCAGTCGTCTCCACAATCAGCACGCCTCGCCGCTCCAACTGCGCGACCGTCTCGCGCCTGCGTTCCAGCATCTCCTGCGCCGCCGCCGAGTGAAACATCTCCTCACGCGTCGTCGGCACCCGCGCCGCAAGCTCCTCGAGTTCCGGATGTTTCAGCAGCACCAGCACCACGAGATGCTGGCGCACGAGTTCACTCGCAGCAGTCACCAGCTCTGGCCTTCCCGCAGAGTCCACGAGCTCCGTGATCCACACCATCAGCCCACGCCGTCGCTGCAGCGTCTTCAGCCGTGCAACAGCATTCAAGTGGTCAGCTTCAGCAGCCTCCGCCCTCGTCTGGCTCAGCAGGTCCAACAGCAACCGCGTGTGCACCACGCCCGCTCCCGGCGGAAGCACCTGTTTGATCTCGCGACCGTACGCCATCATCGCGAACTTGTCGCCGGATCCGCCGACGACCTGCGCCAGCATCACCGCTGCGGTCGTCGCCTGGTCCAGTTGCGTCACGGTCATGCGATGCGCGCGGTCGCGCTCCATCACCGTCTCCCCGACCAGTTCCGCCTCTCCGCGTCGCAGTTCAAACGCTGTGCGTGAAAGCCGCCCCGCATCCAGCACCACCCACACCTGCTGCGAGCGCTCCGCCGTGAACTGCCGCGCCACCAGCTTACCCCGCCGCGCCGTCGCCGTCCACGAGATGCTCCTCAACTCATCCCCCTGCTGAAAGTCGCGCAGGCTCTCAAACTCACGCCCCGTCCCGCGCAACTGCAGCTTGCGCCGCTGCAACTCAATCTGCCTCGCGCGCAGCAAAAAGAACGCTGCGCGCCCGCGGCTGTCTTCATGCGCTGGAAATACCCGTACTCGCTGCCGTTTCTCTGAAACCGTAAGAGGTTCCGCCGACGTCCAACGCTCGACCAGCCGAAGTGCTCCGCGATAGCGCAGAAACACCTTGCCCATCGCAAAGTCGCCCCGCTCCGCCGGCCAGACCGTCTGCGCACACGCTGCCTCCTCGCGAGGGAAGACTTCAATGCGCTGCACCTTAGGCTCCGCAATCAGCGCCGGATGCAGATCATCGATGACGCTGGCGTCGATCACTGTATCCGCCTCCATCCGCACACCGATCTCCAGCCGCGTCGGCTCTCCGAGCTGCGGCGAATCGAGAAATCTTCGCGTGATCGTAAAAGCTTCAGGGCGCGGCAGCCGCGCCGCATCCAGCGCGCACAACATCACCAGCAGCGCATCCCACGCGAACATGAACCCAATGCGTCGTGGCTGCCAGAATGCAGGAACCGCCAGCGCTAGCCCCACGCAGAACAGCAGCAGCGCCCTCGGGGTCAGACCAAACCCCGCCCATCGGCCGAGCCGTCCCATCGGCTTCGCCGTCCCACTCGCGGATTCAGGAATCAGTGTCTGCATCGATTACGGAAACTGCCTTTCATGCTCAAGAACATATTCGATCACCGGATAAACGCGCGGCGCATCTGCTTGGTTGCCCAGCAGATAAAAGGTCCATTTCGCATCCGTCGAAATGCAGTGCATCTCGTAGAAGCCGTTCCCAGAATCCACCTGCTGACCACACAGCAGCCGACCGTCCTTTGCTTCGGGAATCCGGCCATCCGAAAGATTTGCTCCCCAAACGCGCTTCCATAGCTCAATGACTTTCGCTGGTTCGTCAGAGTTCATCTTTTGTATGGAGAAGCTGCTTCCGATACCCATTGCGCCCCAGGACGGCCGCTTAATCGTGAGAGGTGTACCACTCGTGTCATAGATCCAGCAGCACGGTACCTTGACCGGAACTCCTCGATAAGAAATAAACGGATGTCTCCACCAGACAGCCGCTCCATAGACGTAAGGGAATGCCGCTCCCGCCAGCAACAGCACTGCGCAGACTAATCCCGACCACAACCAGAACCTGTGGCCCAGTGGTCTATTCCAAATTGAAGTCTTCTTATTACTCACGATTGACTACCCACTATTCACTGCTTTACTTCGGCACCGCCGTCGCCGCCAACACCTCGCTCACCACGCGATCGGCATCCAGCCCCTCCAGCTCCGCCTCCGGCCGCAGCACCAATCGGTGCCTTAGCACCGGTACCGCCGCCTCCTTCACATCATCCGGAACGACAAAGTCGCGGCTCTCGCGTGCGGCCATAGCCTTCGCCACCAGCAGCAGGGAGGTGCTCGCCCGCGGACTGGCTCCCAGCGCAATCGCCGGCCACTCGCGCGTCCTGCGCACAATGGCGAGCAGATAGTCGAAGATCGCCGGCTCTACGCGCACCGCCCGAATCTCCCGCCGCGCCTGCGCCAGCATCGCAAACGGCACCGCTTCAATCGGCGTATCCGCGAGTCCCGCAGGTTCCGTCGCCGCATGGTGTCGCTCTAATACGACGCGCTCGTCGGCGGGCGCCGGATATCCCACCTTGATCTTCAGCAGAAATCGGTCGAGCTGCGCCTCCGGCAGCGGATACGTTCCCTCAAACTCCACAGGGTTCTGCGTCGCGAAGACCGTGAAGAAATCGTCCAGCGCATGCCGCTCACCGTCGGCCGTCACCTGCCGCTCCTCCATCGACTCCAGCAGCGCCGCCTGCGTGCGCGGTGGCATGCGATTGATCTCGTCCGTCAGCAGAAACTGCGTGAACACCGGCCCCTTGTGAAATGAAAACTCGCCCGTCTTCGGCGAGAAGATGCTCGTGCCCAGGATGTCTGCGGGCATCATGTCCGGTGTACCCTGCACACGCCGAAACTCCAGCCCGAGAAATCTCGCCAGCGTCTTCACCGCCAGCGTCTTCGCGACGCCCGGCACGCCCTCCACCAACGCATGTCCACCGCACAGCATCGTCAGCAGCGCCTGCGCGACCGCCTCCTCCTGCCCGGCGATAATGCGCCCAATCTCCTGCTGCCCGCGCGCAAACAGCTCGTTTGCTGCCGCTACTCCTTCACTCATTCACCGCTCCTCAGAAATTCGAAACCTAAATGCAAACCTACGCTACTCTCACGCCACGAACATCCCGCGCACGTCCTCTGCGCGCCGCAGCGCGAATCCTCTCTGCATCCTCCGACAACGCCCGTGAGATCGCGAGCGCCTCCCGATATGTCGGACTCTCCCTCGCTGCATCGTTTGCCTTCTCGAGATGCAGCCCCACCGTTGTCCAGTCTCCGCCCAGCCGTTCGCTCAACGCGCTTACAACCGCCTTCGGTCCTTCCTCGACGATCCCCTGCGGCACGCCGGCGTCGCGCACGATGGCGCGAAGCAATCTTCGCCGCGCTGCATCCGTCGCCGCCGTCGTCGCACGCGCCTTCTCGTACAGATCGCCCATGGACGACGCAAACTCAACCGGCGAACTCCTCGGCACCGCTACAGGCGTGCGCAGCGGTCCGTTCCTGCGGCTGAAGCTCAGCACCAGCAACGCCGCCACCAGAGCCACCTGCGCGATCAGCCACCATATCGGAAGCCCACGCGCCGCGTCCCACAATCCCGGCACAGTCTCATGCAGCGACTCATCCCACAAAATCGCTCGTCCGTCGCCGAGGCTCAGCAGAAGCAGTCGCAGATCGGCGTCCGTCTTCACCTCCGCATTTGTCAGCGGCACCGCTGAACTCCACCACACGGCCTCGCCGCGTCCAACCGGCATACGCACCACCACCGCATCCTGTCCGCAGCGATGCGCAATCTCTACCTTCTGCTTTCCCGCCCAGGCCCCTCGGTCCACCATCGCAACGCGTCCTGCAGCCGCCAGCGGCCCATCACCCGGGTAGGTGTGACACATCTCGGTCATGAAGAACGTTGGCGGTTCAACCTTTCCGCCGGGCAGCAGCAGTGCTCCCGACGGGCCGGTGGTGAGCACGCGCCCTCCGCGCTCGAGAAATTGCTTCACCGCGCCAGCAATCGCCTCCTGATCGGTCGGCGTGTATGCTGGCGCCGCCAGCACCAGCGTCGTATGCAGCGCATCGACCTGCCCGAGGTCGCCGGTCGGTCGCTGCCAGCGCGACGTCGTTCTTCCAATTGCCTGCAGCATCAGGAAAGCAGCCTTCGCTCCCTGTGGACCATTGTTGTAGGTCGTCGGCTGCCCATCATCGTCTGCTGTGTTGGGCGCCAGCACGCTCACGACGATAATCAGCAGCAGAATCACCGCGCCCATCCACAGCACGATCTTGCGGTCGCTCCAGCGCGCGTCGCTCACGCTTCGCCTCCGGCATCGGCCAGTCGGTCAAAGCTCTCCTTGGCAGCGCTGAACTCCTCCGCATTCGCCTCGCGCTGTCCATACCAGCTCTGTTCGAGCGCGCTCGTCAGTCCGCGCAACTCACGCTGTTCTGCCGATCCCGCCTTCAGCAACCGCACATACTCGCGCGGAGTCCGCGACGGATTATGCCTCCACGCGCGCCGCCGCTCCAGGTGCACGATCGCAGCCCAGTAGAGCGCGTGTATCGCCTCTCGCCACGCGCCTTTCGCCGCCTCCTGCTCAGCCTGCCTTCTCCAGTCTTCGGTCTCCCGAGCCAGTGTTGTACTCTTCGCCGGTTCGCCTCCCAGCGCGACCCGCAGCCGCTGTCGCTGCACCGTTCGCATCACCCACACCAGAAGTCCGGCCGTCACAGCGAGAAACAGCAACCACTCCAGCGCCCGTCCCACCCATGGCGACTGCGTGGTCACGCGATCGATGCCCAGAAATATCCGGAGAATTGCATTCACGATCCAGGCTTTGGCGCGATCCCACAACGTCGGCTCAGGCCGCTGGAACTCCGCCCCGGCGAGTATCTTCCTGACGGCCGTCTGGGCGTGCGCAAACTCCGTTTGTTGTGCCGTGGTCAGGCTCGGCGCGTTGACAAGTCGCGGAGCTGCACTCCCCACATGAGGACCTTGCGCAGCACGTGCCCGTGCACCGCCCGCGAAAGCACACACGCCCAACGCAGAGACGAGTACCCACGATCGCACGCGATCGATCATGCGATGGCGACCATTACAGCGCCGCAGCATCGCTCGCCGGTTCACCTGCCTGCAGCGTAGGCGGCGCACTGCCGCCTGTGCCGGCGTTTGCTCCTCCATCCAGCATCAGCAGAAGATCGAGCCCATCCTGCCGCACGCGCTGATCGAAGTACACCAGCGACAGTCCGATCATCATCACAGGCACCACCGCCGAGTACGCCACAAAGTTCACCAGCAGCATCAGCACCTGGACCCCGATATGCGGGTGTCCCTGCTTGGCGCCAAACATGACCAGCAGACTCAGCGGCGCCTCGATCATGCCCACGACGAGGAACAGGCACCATGTGATCAGGAAGACTACGAAAATCCGGCCCTTGGCGCCTGCCGTCAGCACCTTGCTTCGCCGCATCGCCGCCCGCACCTTCAATTGCTCCAGCACGGCAGACTGCACCGCGAGTGAGTTCCGAATAAATGCGATCACGCCGTATACGACGCCCCCTGCGATCCCGAGAAAGATCAGCGTGCCGCCGATCCACGGCGAGTGAATCCTGGCCGGTCCCATCACCAACAGCAATCCCGGCACGGTCACCAGCAGCATCAGCCACAATCCGCTCCATATCTGCCATAGCGCGATGCCGACAAATCGCAGCCACCGCCCGATGACCGCGCGAATGGCCTCGCCGATCCTCGTGCGCCGGCCCAGGTACACCTCGCTCAGCGCCCACACGGCGGCAGCCTGCATCACTGCGGATACAAGGAGTACTGGCAGCGCACCGATGCTGCTGCTCATCTGCCGGATCAGCGTCTCGTGGCGAAGTTGTGCCTGCAGTTGATTTGGATTTGGAAAGAGACCATGGAAGATCAGCAGTTGAGTCGCATTCACGAGCAACTGCATCATCGCACTCAGCGATCCGATTCCGACAAACAGCCAGAAGTTCGCCCGGTACACGGCGAAGCTGCGATCCAGAATCTCTCCCAGGCTCAGTGGCCGCAGTGCGTACGCTGCGTGCTGACGATAGTCGCCAACCTCAGCCACTTCCGTACCCTGCGCCGTCGTCCATCCCCCTGAACTCATGCTGTCTTTTCCTCACTGCCCCACGCTTGCCCGCGCTGGCGGAAACCGCCGTAAGACTTGTGTTTGCCCGCAAGCATAGCACTGTCTCGCGTTCGTCACTGCCGCTTTCGTTCTGCCGCACAATCCCCTTTCGGGGGAGGGGATAACCGCTGTGGTGCTGCTAAATTAGCCACCTCGGGCAAACCTCCTCGCCCACAGGGCCCATAAGCAACGCATCATGCGAGGAGCCGCTAGTTTTCCCGAGTGTTTTTTTGGAGGAGCCCTTTCAGGCGCGAACTCCTCCAGGGCAACCCCGTGCCCTACTGTCGCGCCGCGCAACACTGGCTCTCGAGCCGCAGGGTGGAGGATCGGAATGCAAACGCCGAGCGGAGCCCGCTCCCGCCACAACGGGGTCCCCGGCCGGCTTGCCGGCTGGGGTGCAGACGATCAACGCACCCGCATGTCTTTGCGTTTTCTGCTGCTTTTCCTCCTCGCACTCGCAGGACTCGCCTCGGCCTCCGCGCAGTCGCTCTCCCCCGGCGGCCCGGTCGACTTTGGCGGCGTCAATCTCGGCACCACCTCTGCCGTCACAACCCTCGTCTTCTCGGTTTCGCCTCCCAACACCGTCACCGTCAGCTCCATCACTGCCCTCACCGAAGGCGCTCCCAACAAAGACTTTGCCGTCTCCGGCCAGACCTGCGTCGGCACCTTTCACGGCCCGGCCACCTGCAACATCTCCATCACCTTTGCGCCCAGCGTCCTCGGGCTCCGCATCGGTGAGCTCTTGGTCAAAGATGGCAGCGGCAACGTAACCAACCACGTTCCCCTGCGCGGCACCGGCCTCGGACCGCAGATGGTCGTCTCCCCCGCGACCGCTGTTGCCACCACCTCGCTCACCGGCATCACCCCAACAGCGATCAACCCCTCCTCCACCGTCTTCGACGGCGCCGGCAACCTGTACATCGTCGACGCCCTCAACGGCCGCATCCTGGAGAGCACCACTCCTGGCAACGCCACGCTGCTCGGAACCATTCCTGCCTCGACCACCACAGCTCCGTTCCCCTCCATCGTCATCTCCGGCGACGGCACGCTCTATGTCTCTTCGCCCAACACCGCCACCATTTACAAGATTCCTCCCGGCGGCTCACCCACAGCCGTCCCCACCCCCGGCGTCACGCTGCTTCAGCCCGCCGGGCTCGCGCTCGATGGCTATGGCTACCTCTACGTCGCTGACGCAGGCGCGAACCAGATCGTCCGCATCGACGCCGAGAATGGCGGCGCGCCCACTGCGCTCACGCTCACCGGCCTCAGCACCGCGCTCTCCAGCCCGCAAGGCCTCTCCGTCGATGCCGCCGCCAACCTCTACGTCGCCGACGCGAACAACAACCGCATCGTCGAAATCGACCTTCACACCACTGCCGGCCTGACCAACGCCGCGACCGTAGTGCCCGTCTCCGGCCTCACGCTCTCCAACCCCGAGGCGGTCGTCGTCAACGCCGCCGGTGGCCTCACCGTCGCCGACACCGGCAATAATCGCCTCGTCGAGCTCCCGCTCAGCGGTGGCGATTACGCCATCACGCTGCTCAACACCACGCCTCCGCCCGCGAACTTCGCGCTCACCACGCCTGCCGGTGTCACCCTGCTTCCCACCGGTGACCTGCTCGTCTCCGACACCGTCGTCGGCCTTGTGCAGGTCACACGCACCACGTCGTCGCTTACCTTCCTCACGCCCACTCTCGTCGGCACCGTCGATACCGTCGACGGTGACCTCGCGCTCAACGTCGAGAACACTGGCAGCTACGTTCTGCAGGTCGCCGGCAACGGCTTCCCCAGCATCAGCAACAACGCCTTCTTCGCCGACAACACCGGCACCTGCCCCAACACAACCGACGGCACCAACGGAACCCAGGTATCCGTCGGCGAAGCCTGCACCCTTGAAGTCGGCTTCAAACCCACCGTCAACGGCCCAAACACCGGCACGCTGAACATCTCCGCCAGCGGCAACGGCAACGTGACCGCCACGGTCAATCTCACCGGCACCGGCTTCCACGTCCTGGATCACTTCACCGTCACGGTCTCGCCCTCCACCGTCACCCCCGGCGAAGCCACCACCATGACCGTCACTGCCATCAACAACGACAACACGGTCGACACCACCTACACCGGCACCATCAACATCACCTGCACCGACCCGGCCTGCGTCCTCCCCACCGGCACATACACCTTCACCACGGCCGACAACGGCGTGCACACCTTCGCCCCCACGCTCACCCCTCCGCTCAACTTCAACACGCTCGGCACCTGGACCGTCACGGTCACCGATACCACCTTCACCTCCGGCAAGACCTACACCGGAACCAGCAACATCGTCACCGTCGTTACCACTCCGGCGGTCACACTCACCAGCTCCGTCAATCCGGTGCTCGTCAACGCGAACACCACACTCACCGCAACCGTCAGCTCGCCCTACGGCACGCCCACCGGCACCGTCACCTTCATGGACGGCAGCACAATCCTCGGCACCGGCACCCTCAACTCCAGCGGCGTCGCCACGCTCACCGTTTCGTTCTCCACCGCGGGCACGCATCCGCTCACCGTCAGCTATCCCGGCGCCGGTTTCTTCCAGGCCGCAACCTCGGCCGTGTTGAATGAGGTCGTCCAGACCCTCGGCACGACTCTCGGCCTCACGAGCTCCGTGAACCCCGTCAACGTGAACGCCAACACCGTCCTCACCGCGACGATCACCTCGACCTCCGGCACGCCCACCGGCACGATCACCTTCCTCGACGGCGCCACCGTCCTCGGCACCGCACCGCTGAACGCCAGCGGCATTGCCACCCTTACCGTCTCCTTCTCGACACCCGGCACGCATCCCCTCACCGCCAGCTATCCGGCCACCGGCGCCTACGACGCCGCGACCTCGCCCATCGTCAACGAGAACGTCCAGAACTTTGCCTCCACCGCGACCCTGACAAGCTCGGTCAACCCGGTACTCATCTCCAACTCCACCGTCCTTACCGCGACCGTCACCTCTCCCGCCGGCCCGCCCGCCGGCGCCGTCACCTTCTACGACGGTGGAAAAGCCCTCGGCACCGGCACGTTGAACTCCAGCGGCGTCGCCACTCTCAGCGTCACCTTCTCCACCAACGGCCAGCACATCCTCACAGTCGTCTACGCGGGCAACGGCCCTTACCAGCCCGCAACCTCCGCTCCGCTCACGCAGGTCGTCGAAGACTTCTCGCTCGCGCTCGCCACCGGCTCAGCCAATTCCGCGTCGATCATCCTCGGCCAGAGCACGCAGTACAACCTCGTCGTCTCGCCCATCGGCGCGAACTCCCTCGCAGCTCCCGTTGCGCTGAGCGTCACCGGTCTCCCCACCGGCGGTTCCGCCTCGTTCAACCCTGCCAGCGTTCCTGGCGGTGCCGGCGTCACTCCGATCGTCCTCACGGTCAACGCCCCTCCGCTCACCTCGTCCTCGCTGCGACTGCCCACCGACCCCGCGCACCCGTCTTCGCGCAGCAAGGCTCCAGCCTTCCTCGCTCTGCTCCTTCTGCCTACGGGCTTCCTGCTGCGCCGCCGTCGTGGAGTCGTCCGGCTCCTTGTCGTCTTCGTCGGGCTCGCCGCCGCCACCGGCCTTAGCGGCTGTCTGTCGAACCAGGCCACTGGCTACTACGGCCAGATCCCTGAAACCTACACCCTCACCGTGACAGGCACCTCCGGGACGCTGACCCACACCGTGCAGGTAACCCTCACCGTCGAGTAAGCTTTGGAGACCACCCCCACAATGCACGCGCGCCTCACCCGAACCAGCCGCCCCACCCGCAGCCTGCGCAGCGGGCTCCTGCTGCTGGCGGCCATTCTCGCGCTCGTGCTCTTTGCGCCCCGCGTCCATGCTCAGGCCAGCGGCGACTTCAGCATGACCTTCGTCCAGGACGCCGCTCGCTTCGTCGGCAATCAGCCTGACACCTACTTCTATCTCCGCGGAGCATCGGTAGAGATGGCCTACGCTCCCTGGAAAAGCATCGGCTTCGTCGCCGGCGGCACGGGCAATGCAGGCACCAACCTGCGCGGCGCGGTCGACATCCACACCGTCACCTTCTTCGTCGGTCCGCGCTACACCTACAACCTCGGCCACATCAGCCCCACCGCCTGGAACCGTAAAGGTGGCATCTTCGTTCAGGGCAAGGTCGGCTACGCCTTCGCCACCTCGGGCCAATATCCCGTCAAAGGCGTTCTCACCGGCAACGCCTCCTCACTCGACCTCGAGGGCGGCGGCGGCGTGAACCTCCACATCTATCACCGCTTCGACCTGCGATTACTGGAGGTGGACGTCGTCCACACGAGCCTCCCTAACGGCGCAGAGAACGTCCAGAACAGCATTCGTTTCGCCACCGGCATCAACTTCCACATCGGCTACTAGACGCCGCTCCCCTCAGTCTTCCCCCGAAGAACCAGCGCGCTGACATTCAGCGCACAAAGTTCGTGTAGCGTTATTTGCAATCCGGCTGCACTCCGGATACACCTGCGCCCTCGCACAGAGCCGGTTCGGCTAAACTTAGCTCTTACCGGGACTCGGCATCGCCATGACGGTTAAGACCCCATCAGCACGAGGCGATTCGCCCTCTCTCGCGCAGGCCGCAGAGCACCTCCGCTTGCTGGTTGAAACCGGGCTCCTCCTCGCGCACGAGCGCTCCGTTGACATCATTGTTCAGGTCGCCCTTGACGCTGGGCTGAAACTCTGCGGAGCCGCTTTCGGAGCCTTCTTCGATAACAGCGTCAGCGAGGACGGCAGCTCCTATCAGCTTTACAAGGTCTCTGGCGTCGACCTTGCCACATTCTCCCGCTTTCCCTCGCCGCGCCCGACGGCTGTCTTTGCTGAGTCCATGGTTCACGGCCGCATTCTTCGCTCCGGCGACATCACGCAGGATCCCCGCTTCGGCCACAACGCCCCCTACAACGGCATGCCGCCCGGTCATCTCCCGGTCCGCAGCTATCTGTCCGCGCCCGTCATCAGCAGCTCCGGCGAGACACTCGGCGCCATCTTCTACGGCCATCCCGAGCCGTCCGTCTTCGACCCTGATTGCGAGTCCCTCGTCGCTACCGTCGCCGCTCAGGCCGCCGTCGCCATGGACAACGCGCGCCTTACCGAAAATCTCACCTCCGAGATCGCCATCGCCGACGCTGCCCGCCAGCTCCAGCGCGAGACCTCCGAGCGTCTCAAGCAGGCCTTTGAGGCAGCGGCCGAATCCTCCCGCCGTCTTCGCCAGGCCCTCGACGCCGGTGCCCTTGGCACCTGGAGCTGGGATAAGGCCACCGACCGCCTCGACCTCGACGATCGCGCCGCTCAGCTCCTCTTCGCCGAGCCCCACACACCCATCCGCCGCGCGGAACTCCGCCGCCGCATCGTTCACACCGACGACCTCCCCAACACCCCCGCCGATCTTGGCGAAGCCGTGCTCAACGGCGGCACCTATAGCGCCGAGTACCGCGCCGAAGGTCACGACAAAGACCCAGCGTTGGATCGCCGCCCGCGGCCTTGCCACCTTCAACGATGCAGGCGAATTCGTCGGCATGATCGGCACCGTGCAGGACATCACGGACCGCAAGACGCAGGAGGCCTCGCTGCGCCAGTCGGAAAAACTCGCCGCCACCGGCCGTCTCGCCGCCACCATCGCGCACGAGATCAACAATCCCCTCGAGGCCGTCACCAACCTCATCTATCTTTGCAAGACCGACCCCACCGTTCCGCCAGCCATCCAGCACTTGCTCAACACCGCCGATGAAGAACTCGCGCGCGTCGCACAGATCGCTCAGCAGACCCTCGGCTTCTATCGCGACACCACCCGCCCCGGCGAGATCGATCTCAGCGCCATGCTGCACGGCATCGTCGATCTCTTCTCCCGCAAGCTGCGATTCAAACGCCTCGCCTGCCGCACGCACATCGAGCCTGGCCTGCGCCTCTACGGCCTCCAGGGCGAGATCCGTCAGGTCTTCTCCAACCTCTTCGTCAATGCCATCGACGCCTCCGAAGACACCGAGCTCACCATCCGCGCCTGCGGCCGCATCGTCCAGGGACGCTCCGGCATCTCCTGCCTCATCGCCGACCGCGGCACCGGCGTGCAACCAGCCGTGCGCGAGCGCCTCTTCTCTCCCTTCATCACCTCCAAGCACTCTCTCGGCACCGGCCTCGGACTCTGGGTCACCCGCGGCATCGTTGAAAAACACGGCGGCACCATCGCCTATCGCACCCGCACGCAAGCGCCCACTGGCACGGTCTTTCGCGTATTTCTCCCCACCGAAGTACCCAATCGCGAAATATTCGATTCACCTGTCCAGAGATTTCTCCAGTAGACTTGCCATAGAAATTCGTATCTAATCCGTTATCCAGTATGTGTCGCAATTGGAAAGACTTATGTTCGCCGGAACCTCCATTCCGTTAAGCCTTTCCGTGATTCAGGACCCTCGTGATGAATCCATTGCTTTTCAGCAGCAGCGCCTCGAACAACCGCTCTGACTCCACTGTAGCCACCGACGACAAAGCCGGCCTGCAGAGCCCGGCCCCCCGAATCCTTGTCGTGGATGATGAAAAAGTCATCGCCGACACCATCGTCCAAATCCTCAACCGCGATGGCTTCATCGCCGAAGCCGCCTACGGCGGCGAAGAGGCGATCGAAAAGGCCCGGCGGCACTGCCCCGACCTCGTCCTTTCCGACGTCCTCATGCCGCAGATCGACGGTGTCGAAGCCGCCATCGCCATCCGCAAGCTCTGCCCCGACACCCGCATCATTCTCTTCAGCGGACAGGCGGCCACGGTCGAAATCCTCGCCCGCGCCCGTGAGCGCGGCCACACCTTCGAGCTCCTCCCCAAGCCCATCCATCCCACCCAGCTCATCAAACACCTCCGCGAAAATTAGCTCGGATCAGGACTATTGCCCCAGGAAGACGTCCGTCATCCTGAGCGAAGTTGGGCGCGGCGTTTGCGCCCAACGAAGTCGAAGGACCCCGACGACGTCCCTTCCACCACGAACCGTCAACCCCTTTTTCACCACAAACGCCTCCTCTCAGCTAGGGCCGAATTGACGATCGCCAGCCGACGTCGCGTCCTTCCGCATCCGAGCATGAGTACGCTCCGGTACGCACGCCCATGATTAACGACCTTTGGTACAAGAACGCCGTCCTCTACTGCCTCCACGTTGGCTCCTTCATGGACACCGACGGCGACGGCGTCGGCGACTTCCGCGGCGCGATGCGTCGTCTCGACTACCTCCAGGGCCTCGGCGTCACCGCTGTCTGGCTCATGCCCTTCTACCCCTCGCCCATGCGCGATGACGGCTACGACGTCGCCGACTACTACAACGTCGACCCGCGCTACGGCACCCTCGGCGAGTTCGTCGACTTCACCCACGCCTGCGAACAGCGCGGCATGCGCGTCCTCGTCGACCTCGTCGTCAACCACACCTCCGACCAGCACCCATGGTTCAAGTCCGCGCGCAGCTCGCCCGACTCACCCTTCCGCAACTGGTACGTCTGGTCCAAAAAGAAGCCGAAGGATGCCACCAGCGGCATCGCCTTCCCCGGCGTCCAAAAATCCACCTGGACCTGGGACGAGAAAGCCCGCGAATACTACTTCCACCGCTTCTACGATTTCCAGCCCGACCTCAACACCTCCAACCCCGAAGTGCAAGCCGAGATCCTCAAGGTCATGGGCTTCTGGATCCAGCTCGGCGTCTCCGGCTTCCGCATGGATGCCGTCCCCTTCGTCATCGCCACCAAGGGCCCCAACGTCCGCAAGCCCGTCGAGCAATACGACATGCTCCGCACCTTCGCCGAGTTCATCTCCTGGCGCAAAGGCTCCGCGATAACTCTCGCCGAAGCCAACGTCACCCCCAACACCGACATGTACTACTTCGGCGAGGCTGGCGAGCGCCTGCAGATGATGTTCAACTTCCAGGTCAACCAGCATCTCTTCTACGCGCTCGCCGCCGCCGACACCGGCCCGCTCATCCAAAGTCTCCGCGCCACCGAGCCCCGCCCCGCCACCGCGCAATGGGGCCAGTTCCTCCGCAATCACGACGAGCTCGACCTCGGCCGTCTGACACCAGAGCAGCGTCAGGCCTGCTTCGCCGCCTTCGCTCCTGAAAAAAACATGCAGCTCTACAACCGCGGCATCCGCCGCCGCCTCGCTCCCATGCTGCATGGCGACCGCCGCCGCCTTGAGATGGCCTACTCGCTCATGCTCTCGCTCCCTGGCACACCCGTCATCCGCTACGGCGACGAGATCGGCATGGGCGACAACCTCTCGCTCCCCGAGCGCAACTCCTGCCGTACGCCCATGCAATGGTCGAGCGACCCGCAAGGCGGCTTCACGACCAACCCACACCCGAAGAATCCCGTCATCACCGGCGGCACCTACGGCTACGAGCACATCAACGTCGCCGACCAGCGCCGCGACCCCAACTCCTTCATGAACTGGATGGAGCGCATGATCCGCACGCGCAAAGAGACACCCGAGATCGGCTGGGGCGACTTCGTCGTCATCCCTGCGCGCCGCCGCGACGTCCTCATCCTTCGCTACACCTGGCACGACAACTCCGTCGTCGTCATTCACAACTTCTCGCCTGACCCCATTGAGCTCCGCTTCCGCTCCTCCGCAAATCCGCGCGCCAGCAGAGCAGGGAAGCGCTCCGCATCACAACAGCTCGACCTCCATCTCACCAACATCATCTCCAACGACCACAGCCGCGCCGACTCCACCGGCCGCCACCTCATCCTCCTCGAACCCTACGGCTACCGCTGGTTCCGCGTCGGCGGCCAAAACGATCTCCTCCACCGTTCCACCACCTAGTGTGCGAATTTCGACACGGCACTCGCCGATATCCTCAGAAATCGTCGTTTCCCACATTTCTTAGTGACATACAAATGAATGTTCCACGCGGAACATCTGTGTTCCACGCCAATGTCCCCAGCAAAAATGCCGTGGCGTCCTTTGCGTCTTTCCTTCGCGCCCTTTGCGTTAAAGCTTTTGCCTTTGCATCTCCCGAATCCCTCCCAAGGCCCCGAACGTCTTATCCTTAGGCTAGCCACCATGCCCAATACCCTCCCCATCGCCATCTACTACGAGCAGCCTCACTGGTTCAAACCCCTCTTCGCCGAGCTCGACCGCCGCGGTACGCCCTACGTCAAGCTCTTCGCGCCCGAGCACTCCTACTCGCCCTCGGACCACCCCGAAGAGCTCTACTCGCTCGTCTTCAACCGCATGTCGCCCTCCGCCTGGAACCGCGACCACGGCGATCAGATCTTCTACACCCTCGGCTTCCTCGAGCACCTCGCCTCGCGCGGCGTCAAAGTCCTCAACGGCTACAAGGCCTTCCAGTCCGAGCTCTCCAAGGCCGGCCAGCTCGTCCTCGCCGAATCCCTCGGCCTGCCTTACCCGAAGGCCCGCGTCATCCATCGCCCCGAGCAAGCCCTCGCCGCCACCGAAGGCCTCCGCTGGCCCGTCGTTGTAAAGCCGAACATCGGCGGCAGCGGCGCCGGCGTCAAGCGCTTCGACGGCGCCTCGCAACTCCGCCACGCCATCGCCGAGCCCGCCGGCAGCCCTGACGCTCTCCAGTTCGGTCTCGACTCCACCGCACTCGTCCAGGAGTTCATCCCCGCCGAGGGCGCCCACATCGTCCGCGTCGAAGTCCTCAACGGCAAATTCCTCTACGCCATCAAGGTCCACATCACCGGCGAGACCTTCGACCTCTGCCCCGCCGACATCTGCCGCACCACCACCGGCGCCGATCTCAACCGCGCCGCCTGCGCCATCGACGCTCCCAAATCCGGCATCACCGTCGAAGCCTTCACTCCACCCGCAGACGCAATTGCAGACGTCGAACTCCTCATGCAACACAGCGGCATCGACATCGGCGGCGTCGAATACATCACCGACTCCCGTGACGGCCAACGCTACTACTACGACATCAACGCCCTCTCCAACTTCGTCGCCGACGGCCCCCGCGTCATCGGCTTCGACCCCTTCGCCAGTCTCGTCGACTGGCTCGAAGCCGAAGCCGGCATCACTACCGCTGCCGCTGTATAAATGCTGTCATCCTGAGGCAGAGCCGAAGGATCTCTGTGTTTGATCGCGGAGTGTGGAAGATGTTTCGTCGACGGGCAAGCTTCATTCTTCTTTCAATGTCGTTGGTCTTCGCTAGCGCGCAGGCTTTGCAATCGAAGGTTTCAGCTGGCAAGACCGATGCAGATGGCATGCCGCTAACCGGAGCGACGCTCTGCCTCCAATCTGTTCCAGCTGTCTGTTTTCAGATGCCTGCCTCGCACAACGGCGATGTGACTTACGAATTTGGCCTCGATCCGCATGCAAAACTTCTTCCTTGGCGTGACCGAAATTCTGTACTTCTGTTCGATTCGATGTTCTCCGGCGGTGGCAGTGGAACGCTGACCCGATATGCGGTTCTCCGGGAGGACTGCGCCGGCCCAGTAACGCATCTGACGAACGTCCTTCCGTATGTTGCCCTTACCAAAACAGCGATCACGCCGTATGGAACGAGTCAGAGATCTCGCCGTACCCGTTACTCGTGACCGCAGACTTCATCTGGGACTTCGACGCGGGCGAAACTCATTTCAGCCAGCACCGATTCACAATCGCGGCGTGGAGATATAACCCTGCAAAGGACGTTTATGTTCTTGCTCTCTCGTATAAGACAGCCAAGAAGTATGACGGCTTGGATGCTTCAGATTCCATAAATGTCATCGCCCCTGAGCGACCGGAAATCCTCCGTCGTCTTCATTCTCTCAATCAAAAGTATTGAGACCGTACGCGATGCGAACGGGTTGGCTTCACTCAACAACCTGCCGCGCATACCCCCGCACCATCACATCCAACTCCCGTCTGAACGCCGGATAACTCCCCTCCGGGTCCTTCGACTCCACCAGCCTGCGGCTCACGCCTCCAATCGCGCCCAGCAGCACCGACGCCACAGCCTCCGGCTCCGCCACACGCTCCTTCGCGGTCTTCAGCAGTGCGACCATCATCGCCTGTGCCTCATCGCTGAGCTCCCGCGCGATGCTGAACCCATCCACATCCGCGCTCACCGCATACAGCGCCACGCCCGTCTTCGGCTCGCGCATCTTCGCCGCAAGAAACGCGCCTGCCACCGTCGCCATCATCTCTTCAACCGGCGCACCCTTCAGCGACCCCACAACCTCAGCGACAGCATCCCGCGTATGCTCAAGATGCCTCCGCAGCGCCGCCTGCAGCAGCGCGCTCTTGTTCGGGAAGTACTGATACAGCGTGCCCACCGACACACCCGCCCGCATCGCCACTCGCGTCGTCGTCAACCGCTCCTTGCCGACGCGCAGCAAAACCTGAAGAGTCGCATCCAGAATCGCCTCCACACTCGCACTCGAGCGCGCCTGGACCGGCGATTTACGCGGCTTTAGCACTGCAGCAGAGGACGACACGAAATGCGAACTCCTTGCGCGAACCCTCGTTCATCTAACGATACGTGATCCGGCCCGACACAGAGTTCATTCCAAGGAAACCAACTATGAGCACCACAACCTATCTCGGCGGCACCTTCACCTTCCCCGGCACGCCCTTCACCGTCCACCGCATGGGCTATGGCGCCATGCAGCTCGCCGGCCCCGGAGTCTGGGGTCCGCCTCGCGACCGCAACGAAGCCCTCGCCGTTCTGCGCGAAGCCGTCGGGAGCGGCGTCAACCACATCGACACCGCCGACTTCTACGGCCCGCACGTGGCCAACGACCTCATCCGCGAGGCGCTGCATCCCTACCCAGACAACCTCGTCATCGTCACCAAGGTCGGCGCCCGCCGCGACGACAACAAAGGCTGGCACGGCGCGCTCTCACGTCAGGAGATCATCGACGCCGTCCACGACAACCTGCGCAACCTCGCCATGGACAGCCTGCACATCGTCAACCTGCGCATTCATCCCGCGATGGGCAATGCCGTAGACGTCGTCACCGAGCCCTTCACCGTTCTCGCCGAACTCCAGCAGCAGGGCCTCATCCAGCACCTCGGCGTCAGCGCCATGAGCGCCGCGCAGTTGGCCGCCGCGCAACGCATCGCTCCTGTCGTCTGCGTGCAGAACATGTACAACGTCGCCCACCGCGAAGACGACGCCTTCCTCGACTCGCTCGCTCAACAGGGAATCGCCTACGTCCCCTTCTTCCCGCTCGGCGGCTTCAGTCCGCTGCAATCCTCTACGCTCAATGACATCGCAGACTCGATCAACGCAACAGCCATGCAGGTCGCGCTCGCCTGGCTCCTCCACCACTCGCCCAACATGTTGCTGATCCCCGGCACATCCTCACGCGTGCACCTGCGCGAAAACATCCAGGCAGCCACGCTCAAGCTTTCTCCAGGATTGCTCGCCGGGCTCGATGCTCTCAGCAAAGAGATGAAGTGGGAAGTACCTCACGCCTAGCAAAGACTGCATGCACCGCAACGAACTCCTGCGGTGCATGCATCAATGCTGCGAATCTCCCGGCCGCTCCGGCCTTCCCGGCTCATCGAGCACCTGCACGGCCGTCGCCGGTCCAAAGTCCTGCCAATCCTGCAACACCCACACGACCTTCTTATCAGGAGTCACCTCCACCAACTGCGGCCCATGATTCTTCCCGCCGCGCGAGCAGAGAATCGTGTTCCCATTCGCCAGCCGCGTCGCCGACTGCGCATTGCCATACCGATACTCCTCCGGAATATCCGTATTCCGAATCTCCCAGACGGTCTCGCCCGCACGATTCACCTCGCGCGTCAGCACATCATGCTCATCCGTGATCATCGTGTTCCCATTGCGCAACCGCACCGCCGCCCATGGTGAGGCAATGTTGTAGCTCCACACTTCATTGAAGTGTTTGTCATACTCGACGACCTTGCCCATCTCCAGAAATGGCACCAGGTACGTTCCTTGCGCCGTGTATCGCGCTCGCCGGAACTGCCCATGCACCGTCTTCTGATCCGTCTGGCTGATCGCAGGCAGCACATGGTCGACCTCTTTCTTGCCCGTCTTGATGTTCATCACAATCAGGTGCGGCGGCAGCCCGTTCTCCACGAACAGCACCTTATCCAAACCGATCGGCTGGCACGTATGGATCTCCGTCCCCGTCGGCGCGTCGAACCTCCACACCACCTTCTTCTCCGGCGTCACCTCGGCCACATACTGCATCCGCGAGAACAACACATTCCCGTTCGACAGCATCCACACGTCGTCGTACTCCCACCCGGGTCCCGTCGAGTACGTCCACGCGATCTTGCCGTTGTTCACCAGCAGAATCTTGTTGTAGCCCTCGCCGATATACAACATTGGATGTTCCGCCATGCCGTGGCCCGGCAGACCCTCCGGAGCAGGCGGTGCCTCCTTCAGCGGCGGTACGGGCGTCTCGCCGGGCCCCATCTCCGGCACGTCCGGCGCACTGAATCGCGCCAGCACCTTCATCAGCGGCTGCTCCGCGGACTTGCTCTTTGCGCCGCTATAGACCAGCGGAAGGAAGACCAGCGGAAGGAGCACCAGCACCGCCATGCCCGTCGCTGAATACTGAAACCCGCGTTTCACTATCTAACCTCCTGAAGGCAGCGCACAACAGCCTATCGCAGACGCATAGCCCCACGCATCTCAAAAGCGCAAACCTTGTACCCTAGCTTGTATGCGCTACGGCTTCTGGCTCCCCGTATTCGGCGGTTGGCTCCGCAACATCGACGACGAACACATGCCCGCCACCTGGGACTACGTCCGCGACCTCTGCTCCCGCGCCGAATCCCTCGGCTACGACCTCACCCTCATCGCCGAGCTCAACCTCAACGACATCAAAGGCGTCGAAGCCGACTCCCTCGACGCCGTGACCACCACCGCCGCGCTCGCCGCCGTCACCCGCAAGCTCGAGCTCATGGTCGCGGTCCGCCCCACCTTCCACAACCCCGCGCTGCTCGCCAAGCAGGCCGCCAACATCGACCGCATCAGTCAGGTAAACGGCGGCGGCCGCCTGACGCTTAACGTCGTCAGCTCCTGGTGGCGCGACGAAGCCACCAAGTACGGCATCCCCTTCGACGAGCACGACGACCGCTACGCGCGCACCTCCGAATGGCTCGACGTCCTCTCCAACTGCTGGGCCCAGCAGCACACAAGCTTCCACGGCCGCTTCTACGACATCGACGACAACATCCTGTCGCCGAAGCCCATGCCGCGCCGCACCTACTCGCGCGCCCCCGAAGGCCTCACTCGTCCCACGCTCTACGCCGGCGGCGAGTCGGAGACCGCCAAGAACCTTATCGCCGCCAAATGCGACGCCTACCTCATGCACGGCGACGATCCCGCGACCATCGCTTCCAAGATCGCCGACATGAAGCAGCGCCGCGCGCAGCATCCGAATCTGCAGCCGCTCGTCTTCGGCGTCACCGGCTACTGCATCGTCCGCGACTCCGAGGCCGAAGCGAACAGGGAAGTAGACCGCATCACCGCACAGCCTGACCCCACACACTCACCCGCCGGCTTCGCCAACTTCCAGCAGTGGATCACCGGCTCGCAGCTCGAGAAGAAGCTCTCCCTCCGCGACTACTCCGTCTCCAACCGCGGCCTCTACTCCGGCCTCATCGGCACACCCGAACAGGTGAAGCAGCGTCTCGCCGACTTCGAAGGCGCCGGCTGCTCCCTCGTCCTTCTGCAAAGCTCTCCGCAGCACGACGAAATGGCCCGGTTCTCCGCGCAGGTCATGCACTGAAATTGCACTGAAAATTAGCAGCTATCTGATAGCTTCGTCGCAATGGCCTCGAACAACAGACCCTGGTATTGGCGTCCTATCGCGCGTTGGTCGACCCTCCGCGCCGTCCCCTTCAGCCGGCTCTGGATATTGCTGCTTGCAGCCTTTCTGCTCTTCTCCATTCCCGGCTTCTACTCCGACATCATGAGCCGCGGCGTCTACCCTTACACCGTCGCATTCGCTGTCGCTGCCATGACGGGATTGAATGCCGCAGCATGGATATTCACCGTAGCTCGTCTTCCCGCAATCGTTCTCCCTGTTCTGATCCTCATACAGTTTTTTCTTGGACGGATCACATACGTGCTGGCCAATTGGATCGCGGATACGTTCCATCTCCAGACGGTGCCGTCGGAGCAGGGAATTCACTTCGCCGCTACCTGCATGCTGATCGCAAGCATCGGCTCCTACATCGCCTTTATCATCTTCATCCGCACCGAAGGCAGACGCTCGTTGCGCATCCAGAATGAGCTCGAGCTCGCGCACAGCATTCAGCGAACCCTTGTGCCGACGGTGGAGATCCGGATGCCACGCTTCGAAGTCTACGGAATCTCGCAGCCCAGCGAGAAGGTCGGCGGCGATCTCGTCGACGCTATATCGCTTCCCAACGGCGATCTCGTTGCCTTCCTCGCCGACATCTCCGGTCATGGGCTTCCCGCGAGCATTCTCATGGGACGTGTGAAGACAGCGGCCCGCACGGCATTGCTCGATGCCTGCGACCGCGAGCCCGGCGACACACTCCCCGGTCTCCTCAATCGCCTCAATACCGTCTTGCCCCAGGTCAAGGAACCAACCGCCTTCGTCACGTTCACGGGCTTTCGTCTCGGCGCCGACGGCAGCGTCTTCTGTGCGCTCGCAGCAAGCCCTCCCGTCGTCCACTGGCACGCCGCTGCGCAATCCATCTCACAATGCGATGAGCCGCAGTTTCCCGTCGGCCTTCTGCCTTTCTCTCAATTCGACGGCTTCCCGCTAAGCGCCTGCTCCGGCGACCTCTTTGTCGTGGCCACCGATGGCATCCTTGAGGTCGCTGATAAGCACGGAGAAGAGTTCGGTATCGAGCGCCTGAACACTCTCATCGCTGCCGGTGCGCAGGATGCACTCCGTCTGCTCGCGACAAAGATCCTCAGCGCAGCCCGCGGCTACGGCCGTCAGCTTGACGACCAGACGCTCCTGCTCGTGCGCTGTCTCTAACGGACCGCGCATCGGACTGCTAAACGCAACAGACCTCGCGTTCTCGCGAGGTCTGTCAACAAATCAGCTTTGGTTCTGTTTAGCTGCGCACGAGCCGGCGCCGCATCGTACCTGCCGCTCCCAGAATTCCCGTGCCCAACAGCATCAGGCTTGAAGGTTCTGGTGTCGAACTTACAGTTACGTCGCTGAGCAGCAACGTTCCATCCGCTCCCACGTTCGTGCCAGGCACAGTGGGTGTCATCGAGGAAAGGTCCAAAAGCTCCGACGCTGAGCTCGCGACAAAGTCGGTCACAAAGAAGGTGAACGGATTGGAATCCCCAACCGCGGCAACTCCCACCGGCCCATCAACAGTGACGCCGCCAATCGTGACCGTCAGCGTTGGTGTCGCGTTACAGGGCTGAGCACATTCGCCCGGGGCGGTTCCCAGCCTGGCATTCTCATAGAAGCTCAGTTGGTACGTCGTTCCTGGTGTCAGCCCGGTCAGCATCTGGCTGAACGAACCGTCCCCCTGGATGAATCCTGCTGACGTGTCGCCACCTACCGGAATGACACCGTTATCGAAGAAGGTCTCGCCTTGAACGACGGCTCCGGTTGATCCCGTTTCGGTCCATCCCATCACTGGACCATAGCCCGGCGAAGGGTCCGCTGCCGTAGGAACAAAGTTTCGAATCTGTAACTAGATCATCGGCCCTGGCCGCCAAGCCGAACCCAACGAGCACGACAACACTCACAGCAATCGCCCGCAACCGCATGTTTCCCCCTTGAAGGTTCCTGGCCCGACGCCTGCAACATTAGAAACACAAATTGGTTATTTCGTTGCTACCCATCAGTTACACTCAATGGTTTTTATTAAAGTTACTTAGGTCGCCATTAAGTCCCAGCCCGTCCGCTTGAATTTGCAGGCCACCTCCTTGAAGTCCTACCCTGACAAAATATGTCGCCCTCCTCCGTGTTCGATCGACGTCGCTTTCTTCGTTCCGCCGCCACTGTGTCCGCGCTTGCACATCCCGCCATCCGAGCCGTTGCGCAGTCCTCCAGCGCACCAGTCACACTCACCCTCCATTCCGACCAGCCTGGCCCCACGCTCCCCCCCAACTACATCGGCCTCAGCTACGAGATTGAGCAGCTCTCCGATCCTTCCTTCTTCTCCGCTTCCAACACCGGCCTCATCGAGCAGTTCCGCGCGCTCTCGCCCAACGGTGTGTTGCGCCTCGGCGGCAACACCTCTGATGTCGGCTGGTGGAAACCAACTCCCGACAGCGCACACCCTCCGCTTCCTTCGAACGTTGTGTTGCAGACTCCGAAGGGTGAGCGCTCGCCGATGGATCTCGCCTACGCCGTCACGCCTGAGGCCGTCCGCAACCTGCGCGCCTTCCTCGACGCCACCGGCTGGACCTGCCTCTACGGCATCAACCTCGGCTCCAGCACACCGGCCCGTGCCGCCGACGAGGCCGAGTATGTGCACAAGACTCTCGGTGCAAAGCTCGAGTACTTCCAGGTCGGCAACGAACCCGACGGCTTCGGCAACCGCTTCCGCGACAAGGCCACCTGGAACGCCGACGCCTATTTCAATGACTGGCTCGCCTCCGCCAACGCCATCCGCGAGCGCGTCCCGTCCGCACGCTTCGGCATGCCTGACGTCGCCAGCCGCGTCACATGGTTCCCGACGATCGCTGACCGCCTTCTCGCACTCAAGGAGCGCCCCGACGTCGTCACACTCTCGCATCACTACTACTTCACCGGCCCACCGTCGAACCCGAGGGCCAACATCAACGATCTTCTTCACCCCGACCCCAAGGTCACCAACAACGCCGCCATCGCGCACGAAGCCGCGCAGAAGCTCGGCACGCACTACCGCATGACCGAAGGCAATAGTTGTTATCGCGGCGGCAAGCCCGGCTTCTCGGATGTCTTCGCCGCTACGCTCTGGTCGGCCGACTACTGCCTGCTGCTTGCCTCGCTCGGCTACTCCGGCGTCAATCTTCATGGCGGCAGCGCGAAGCAGGTCGCCAACTCGCTCGGCGGAACGCTTCCCGGCGACGCGCTCATTACTGACCCCAACGAAGTCCACCCTCGCCCCTTCTACACGCCCATCGCGGACATCGACGGCAAGTATTTTGCCGAGCCCACCTTCTATGGCCTCCGCTTCGCCGGACACTTCGCTGGCGGCACGATGCTTCCGCTCACCTTCAGCCCAGGCGCTGTCAACGCAACCGCGTACGCCGCCAAGCTCCCCACCGGCCAGACGGTCGTCGCCATCATCAACAAGGACGCGGACCAGTCCCTGCACATCGATCTATCCGGCTACAGCGTCGGCCGCGTTCTCACCGCCCAGTCGCTCACCTCGCGTACCGTCGAGGACCGCGAGGCCGCCGGTAACCATGAAGCGTCAACCGTCCCGCCGGCGACAGCGATGCTGCTCTACAGTTCGCGCTGAGTCTTTCGCACGACTCACTAAAGTAACTCGGGCGCCCAAGCGGCGCCCGCTGTTATTGCCTCGCAGTGAGAGATTATTTCGGTCCCCAGATCCGAAACTCCCCACTGCAGTGCATCATGCTCATCAGATAGAGCAGACCATCGTAATAACGCTGTTCACCCGACGGCACCGGCGTATTCCACAACTCGTCGATGAACGCGCTCGCGTTCTCGCCCTTCCTCGCTGCAAGACTTCCCACTGCTCCCGTCGCGACCATCCCCGTCGAGTGCCGCTCTGACATCGGCTTCCCGTCCAGCGAGTAGCGGTCCACGAATGTATGAATCCCCTGGCCGACCAGAAACTTCTGATAGCGCTCGCTCAGCGTCGTCTCCTCCTCGCTCTTCTTCCACCACGAGAAATCCACCGACCAGTTGCTCACGCTCCTCCACGAGTCATACGAAAACTGCACCGGCTTGCCGTCCCATCCCATGGCCGGAGTGGCATCGAAGTTCGCGCGGTCCGGCGTCAAGCCAGTCTCCGGCCCCGTGACCTTCGCGAAAAATCCACGGCTCACCTCCGCAGCCTTCGCCCAGAACGCGCGATCCTCCGCCGGCCCCCATCGCGCCCATAGTTCGTAGAAAGCGGGCAGGTGATAGCTCGGGTCCGTCGTCTGGTGCTCCACGTTGGGCACAAACAGAATCATGTTGTATTGCTCATTCACCATCGGTCCGATGGTCTCCGTCCACGGTCCGCGCGGCCGCGGAAACGCCGGTGGCTTTGGAGCCGGCTCGCCCTTCGCCGCTGCCTCAGCCGCTGCCTTGGCAGCAGCCGTTTCGCGCCTCGTCTCATTCGGGCTCGGCCACGGATGATTCGGCGGAACAAACGGCGGGTCTTCGGGATGAATCCGGAACGGCCCCGTACCGCTCAGCACCGGATGATGCCGCATCCCGCGCAAAATTTTGTCCGCCTCCGCCTGGTAGTTATAGATCCCCTTGCCGTTCCCCCAGCGATGCGCCGCAAAGTACAGCGACATCACGTAGTACTCTTCGCCATCCGGAGCCGCACCCGTCGAGCGTGGAGTTCCATCCGTATTCATCGACCATGCAAAATATCCCACGCTCGGATTCTTCGGATCGGTGATGAGCATGTACGTGTGCGCCCAGTTCCATATCGCGTCGAACTCATGCTTCTTGTTCAGCTGCACGGCGATCATCATGCCGTAGCTCATGCCCTCGGTGCGCGCATCGTTGTTGGCCCAGTCGGTGACGTACGCCAGCGGCCCGTTCGCATTGCTTCCTGCCTCGAAGTACACCGCCTGCGTCTGCCTGTCGCCATGAAACAGTTGCTGAAACGCCGCCTCAATCTTCGCCTTCGTCTCAGCGGCCGAGTGCCCGCGCTCCGCAAACAGATCGCGATAGTGCCCGGTCTTGTAGGCTCCATCGCCGTCGCTCAACGACTGCGCACGCACCGAACCCACCATCGCGGCTGCGACAGCTACCACCGCCACTCCTCGCCACAAAGCCCTCATTCGCTTCAACCCTCCGCGCGAATCCTGCAACCCCATCCACCTTACCCGCGCAGATTTTCTTGCGCCGAAAATCAAAAGGCGTCTCCCGAAGAATGCCCATCCCTGTCCTTCTGCCTGGTTTGGCGACCACCGCCCCCGCGGCACCTCTGTCACTGGCAGACGTTTAGCCGCAAAGATCTGTCAGGCAGCGACATCCTCCCACGACGTTCCTGATCCTGTTTTTATACGTACAAATCTTATCGCTTGACATTGAAACCCCTGCAGGCGCAGCATTTCGAGCGAAAAAACTGAAGGTCGATCTGCGCTTTCCACGTCATACCGATTTGCGTCAGACTGGCGGTTTTTGAACGGACCGCCATTCATCTCAGCCAATCGGATGCTTGCAGGTCGACCCAGCGAAGAGTCAGCTTTGCTTTCGGAGGCAGTCCATGAAGTTGTTTCGTTCCCGCGCGCGGCGTCTCTCTTCCACTCTGCAAATTCTTGCACTCACCACGGTCGCTCTGTTCGCTGCTGTCTTGAGCGCACAGGTAGCCGGCACCGGCACCATCCAGGGCACGGTCACTGATCCCACCGGAGCCTTTCTGCCCGGCGCGACCGTCACCCTCACCGAAGAAGCCACACACGTCGTCCACACGGCCAAAACGGACAGCGCCGGTGCCTACGTCTTCCCCAATATCGTCATCGGCACGTACACCTTGACCGTCGCCGACCCCGGCTTCCAGACCCACTCCCAGGTCCACAACGTCCTCGAGGTCGGATCCAACATCGACATCGACGCCCGTCTCGCCCTCGGTAAAGCAGAGCAGACCGTCACGGTTGAAGCCGAAGGTCTCGCCCTCCAAACCGAGGACGCGAAATTCAAACAGACTGTCGATGAGCGCCAGATTGCCGAGCTTCCGCTCAACTCCGCTTCGCGCCAGGTCACCGGCCTGATCGCGCTCGCGGGCGGTACCACACCCGCTCCCGGTGGCGACTTCACCGGCTCCAAGTACAGCTACCAGACGATCTCCGTCTCCATCGACGGCGGCCAGGGCAACAGCACCATCTGGCGTCTGGACGGCGGCGACAACACCAACTACACGGCCAATATCAACATGCCCTTTCCGTTCCCCGACGCTCTCAATCAATTCTCAGTCGAATCCAGCGTCCTTGGCGCACAGGACGGCATCAACTCCGGCGGCAAGGTGAACGCCGTCACCCGCTCGGGGACCAACAGCTATCACGGCAACGCGTTCGAGTTCCTCCGCAACAACTACATCAACGCCCGCAACTTCTTCTCCGCCGTTCCGGACTCGCTGCACCAGAACCAGTTCGGCGGCACCTTCGGCGGCCCCATCCGCCGCGACAAGCTCTTCGCCTTCGCCGGATATCAGCGTCTGCAGGCGTCGCAGTCCTCCTCGCCCACCGCCGTGCGCCTTCCCACGGCAGCCAACCTCGCTCGGCGACTTCTCGGTCACGGACCCGGTCAAGGGTACAAGCAACAACTGCAGCAGCACCGGCGTGCAACCTGCTCGATCCGCTCACCGGCAACCCTATCCCCGGCAACAAGTACGCCACCCCGCCGACCTATAACGCTTCCGCCCTTGCCATCCTCAAGGATCTCCCGACGCCCTCGGATCAGGCCTGCGGCACCTACACCTACACCATCCCCACCCGCACCACCGACAACCAGTTCGTCACCCGCGTGGACTGGAACATCAACGCGAAACACAACTTCTACGGCCGCTACTTCATCGATGGGTACCAGCAGCCGGGCGTGTACAACAACAACCTGCTCTTCACCACGCAGGCCGGTAACCTCGAGCGCGTCCAAAGCCTCACCCTCGGTGAAAACTGGGCGATTAGCTCCAAAACGGTCAACTCCGCGCACATCACCGTGTGGCGCATCCGCAATAACCGCGGCTACAACAGCGCGGTACCCAACGCTACTGCCTTCGGCATCAACGTCTTTCAGTATTCCCCTGCCGGCTTCTACGACACCATCTCCAACCGCTTCACCCTTGGTTGCGGTACGTGCATCGCGGCGGTCATCAACGATAACGCCCTCAGCGTTTCCGACGAAATCACGCTCGTTCGCGGCCCACACAACCTCGTCATTGGCGGCGAGTTCGTTCGCAACCAGCTGAACTTCCGTAGCGGCTACAACTCGAACGGCAACTTCTCCACGACCGGTAACTACTCCGGGTCAGGCCCCAATGGCGGCAACACCATCGGCGAGCCTCTCCTCGACTTCCTCTTCGGCACCCAGAACGTATTCAACCAAAGCACGCAACAGCAGGAGGCCTACCGCGGCCCCATCACCGGGGTGTATGCGCAGGACACCTGGCACGCCACGCGGCGACTCACCGTGATTGCCGGCCTGCGCTGGGCACCCAACTTCTTCCCGCACGACTACTTCCATCGCGGCTCCATCTTCAGCATGGCTGCCTTCAAGGCAGGCCAGGTCAGCACCGTCTTCCCCACGGCACCCGCAGGCTCGCTCTTCTACGGCGATCCCGGAGTTCCCGGTAACTTCACCAGCAACAGCCCGTATCAGTTCGCTCCCAACATTGGTTTCGCCGTCGATCCCGAGGGCAATGGAAAGACCGTCTTCCGCGGTGGCTTCGAATACACATACGACCACCCCAACTTCTACACCGGTAACCGCAACACGCAGAATCCGCCCTTCGCGCCCAACGTACAGCAAACCCAGGGATCCAACACAGGACCTATCAGCCTTACCAATCCGTGGTCTACAGGAATCGTGCAGGGATCCCCATACCCGGCCCCCTACCCGCCCACGGCTACGAGTGCCAAGTTCTACGGACAGTCGCAGTGGGTCGCGCTTCCTTCGGATTTCCATCCCCCCCAGACCTTGCAGTACACGGCCAGCATGCAGCACAGCTTCCCGCACGACTGGCAGATGCAACTGGACTACATCGGGTCGAAGACCAGGCGCCTGCCGCTCGGTGTCCCGCTCAACCCGATCAACTTCATCCCTGGCGTTTGGGGAGCGAACGGCACCGGCTGCGCTGGGGTCGTGCTGACCGGCCCCGCCGCTGCGAAGCCCGGTGCTGCAGGCACGCCCTGCTCCACCACCGCGAACACCGTTTCCCGCGCGAGTCTCACGCAGATCAACCCCGTGCAGGGTAACTTCTACGCCGGCGGCGGCGGCGGCTCCAGCTCCGGGCAGATCATTAACGAAGCCTGGGCCAACTACAACGGTCTCGTAGCCAGCCTGCAACATCGCCTCTCTTCAACGTTCAGCCTGCTCACCAACTACACCTGGTCCAAGTGCCTCAATGTGCAGGATGCTCAGGGCGACATCTCTACCAGCATCGCCTCGCAGCCGTTCAACCTGCGCACCGATTACGGCCCCTGCGGCTCCGACTACCGGCACATCTTCAATGTCGCCATGGTTGCTGAGTCCCGCTTCCACATGGAAAATCGAGCCGCCCGCATGATCGTCAACGGCTGGCAACTTGCTCCTATCGTCCACATCACCAGCGGTCAGCCCTTCACCGTCACGTCCGGTGTCGACGGCTCCTTCACCTCCGGCGGCGCCGATCGCCCCAACGTCGTCCCCGGAGCTCAGGTCTACACCCACACCCCAATTCGCTCGCAGAACACTCCCGCCAATCGGCAATACCTCAGCATCGGCGCGTTCAGCAGCGTCACCGCCGGATGTCCCACGCTTCCCGGCACCACGACAATCAACGTTTTGCAATGCCCCGGCTACGGCACGTTCGGCAACGTCAGCCGCAACTCCTACCGCGGCCCCAACTACATCCAGACCGACGCCGCGCTCAGCCGGATCTTCCCCATTCACGAGGCTATGAACCTGCAACTCCGCCTCGAAGCCTTCAACTTCCTCAACCACCCCTACTTCAGCACGCCGACGGCCACCACAAGCTCCAGCACCTTTGGTCAGGTCACCTCCACCACCGGCGAAGGCCCGCGCATCTTCCAGGCCGCCGTCAAATTCACCTTCTAGGTTGCTGTCCTCGTAGTGCCTCCGGCCCTGCTCACTCCCTGAGCAGGGCTCTTTCTTTTGGTTGCGTGGCAGAGTCCATTAATTGCGCGTACTCGGCAATGCGCCTCCAGACTGTACTTTCCCATCGTCAACGCCCACTGAAACCTGCGGCGGACACCTCCGCAGGGTTCTCCATGGGAGGGTCAATCTGCGACCGCATGACCGTCAGCGCTTCCATATCTAGCGGTGCGCCGGATGCAAGGCCGACTATGGTCGATGTGCGCAAATTCGCCAGGTACTCATAGGCGGGGTTCTGAACGTGTTATCGGCAATACGGAAGTTACGGCCCTCGATTGGCGATAACAGACCAATGCGCTCATTGAACGCGGCCTGTGTTCATTTGAACCATTAGTCCTGTTAAACGCTCTTATGTTGAGGAATGTCCGGCTGGTCGGCCATTCGGACAGAGAGCTACGAACTGAGTTCTAGACCCTTCTGCGCTACGAACCGATAACGCGTGGCGCCGACAAGATGCCGAGAGGATCAACCAATATAAGTCGAAGCTGTCATGATGCAATTTAAGGTGGCCATCGAGGGTTAGATCAGCAACTCGCCCCTCGCCCTCAAACCTCTTCTAAACTTCGCATCATGCAGTCCACTCTTTCCCGCGACGACCGACGCCTCACACTCCCGCGGTTCCGCGCTCGAACTTCTCGCCATCTTCCTCCGCGTCGGCCTAACCCCCTTCGGTGGCCCCATCGCCCACCTCGGCTACTTCCGCGCCGAGTTCGTCTCCCGCCCCCTCTGGCTCACCAAGCGATCCTTCGCCGACCTCCCACAATTTGGCGATAGCCTGTAACGACGGCGGTCACTCTCCCATGAACTGCGGCCCCATCCCGTGCCCCGAACAGAACGCTCCCGCCCGCGTTCTTCGCACACAGCAAGCCTCGCGCGCGCCGTGGATTCTCCTCGCGACCATCCTCGGCTCCAGCATGGACTACATCGACGGCACCGTGGTAACCGTCGCCCTTCCCAGCATCCAGCACTCCTTCAGCGCCACCGGCACGCAACTCCAGTGGGTCGTCGAAGCCTACGCACTCTTCCTCTCATCCCTCCTGCTCACCGGCGGCTCCCTCGGCGACCGCTTCGGCCGCCGCAAGATGTTCCTCTACGGCGTCGTCCTCTTCGCCTTCGCCTCGCTCGGTTGCGGCATCGCCCGCCACATCGGCGAGCTCCTTTTCGCGCGCTGCCTCCAGGGCATCGGCGGCGCGCTCCTCGTCCCCAACAGCCTCGCCCTCCTCAGCGCAGAGTTCGAAGGCGCCGCTCGCGCCAAGGCCATCGGCACCTGGTCCGGCTTCTCTGCCGTCATGACCGCGAGCGGCCCCGTCCTCGGCGGCTGGCTCGTGCAGCACGGCTCCTGGCGCTGGGCCTTCTTCCTCAACCTTCCCGTCGCCGCCGTGACCATCTGGGTCACTCTCGCTAAGATCCCCAACCGCGAAATCCCATCGCAAAAATCTCCGCTCGACACCACCGGCGCACTCCTCGTCACTGCAAGCCTCGCCTGCCTAACCTACAGCCTGCTGGAATGGCCGAACGGCGACCCTGTCTCGCGCATCGTGCGCAATCGCCGGTCTCATCCTTCTCGCCCTCTTCGTCTTCACCGAGCGCCGTTCCCCGTCGCCACTCGTCTCGCCGCAACTCTTCCTGAACCGCAACTTCACCGGCGCAAATCTGCTGACCTTCTTCCTCTACGGCGCACTCTCCGCCACACTCTTCTACCTTCCGCTCAACCTCATTCAGGTACAGGGCTACACCCCCGCTCAGTCCGGAGCCGCACTCCTGCCGATGGTCTTGTCGATGTTCTTTCTCTCTCGATGGTCAGGCGGCCTGCTCCAGCGCTGGGGAGCCCGCCTGCCGCTCATCCTCGGCCCGTCCATCACGGCCCTCGGCTACATTTTGCTGGCGCGCCCGCGAGTCGGCGGCCCCTACTGGATGACCTACTTCCCCGCCATCGCCATTCTCGGTCTCGGGATGGCCATCAGCGTCGCCCCTCTCACCACCGTCGTCATGAACTCCGCAGGAAACGAACGCTCCGGCATGGCCTCCGGCACGAACAACGCCGTCAGCCAGATCGCCGCCCTGCTCGCCATCGCCCTCAGCGCCCCACTCTTCTTCGCAGAATTCAGCACTGCCCTGAAGACCAATCTCCGCCAGTCTCACGTCTCATCCGAGACCGCAGCGCACGTCGAAGGGCTCGAACGAGACCTCGCAGCCATTCAAACCAGCGACCCGCGAGCCCGCCAGGCCATCGACGAATCCTTCGTTGCCGCCTTCCGCCTCATCACACTCATCGCAGCCGGATGCGCCGCAGCCGCAGGCACCACCGCGCTGCTCACCATCCGCAATCAGCCCATCGCTCGCGAACCAGAATCCATTGAGGCAGGCGACCTCGCCGCCCGACGATGACCATCGATCCCAGTAGAAACCAGGTGCCGGGTGCCCCATTCATGCCGACGGTCTCATCGTCGGTATGAGTGGGGTGAACAGGTCATCTGATCTACTTCTCCGCCGTCGGCGGCACGATCCCCTTCAACCGCAGATACGTCGACAGCTCCGCATACTGCTCGTTGTCATGCGACACATTCCCCCACGCCATCCCGATCCGCGACCGCTTGCCCTGCCCCAGCGTCACCAGCTCTGCAATATTCGCATCCGTCAGCGCGCCATACGCCTTATCGCATACATCAAACGACGCCTTCAGACCGGCAAGAATCGTCGCCTTGTCCGCCGTATCGCTCGGCACCGTCTTCGGATCGAACACCAACCCAATCATCGTCGAGCAGATCCTCTGCTGCGCCTCCGTCACATGGTTCACGATGCGCGCAAACGTGCGAATGTCCGGCGTCGGCTTGAACTGATAATCCGCATCCGGCATCTTCTCCGCCGCCTTGATCACGTTCGGCTTCAGCCGGTTATACGACGCCTGCACCTCCGCCGCCGGCCCCACCGGCCCCGGCCGGAGCCTGAGCTCCACAAACTACTGCTGCGAACCACACGCCGCCGCCGCAAACAAAACTCGCTTCATCATCCCTCCTGGGACATCACCCAAACCTACGGCAACCACGCGCAACAAAGCAAAACTCAGTAGCGGCTCTTCTGAGGAGTAAACAGCTTCCAGTTCCCCTCGGAGACGACTTCAACCGTGCCATCAGCCACCTTGATCGCCGTCTGATCGTCAATCGCGTACGACGGCACCGGTATCGTGGCAGCCAGCTTTTCCAGGTTCGCCAGCGAGTTCTCCGGGAACGCTTCATAATCCAGATGCGGATGCAGCGCAAAATCAACCAGCCCCAGCGCCTTATCGCTATCGGCTGGCAGAGTATGGCGGCCGTAGGTCGTTCCATACCGGGTCATCACCATACTCCCCGCGCTCAACCCCACGTAAACCGTCTTCTGCAGTAGCGACGACAACAGATCCGCAAGCCCCGACTGCCGCATCCAGTACGTCAGATACTGGCAATCGCCGCCCCCAACCAGCAGCGCGTCCGTCTCCTGCACCATCGGAACCCAAAGCTCTTTTTTGATGCTCGACAGTGCGGTGAGCTCCAGCACTCCCATCGACCTCCAACCCATCTCGCAGAACGGGTCGCCCAGTGTCCCGCAGATCACCTTCCGTGCAATCTCGGCACCTTTAGGGTAAGGGTAAATCGCAGTAGGAATAAAAAGCGCGCTCGCCTCGGCGATCGGCTTGCCCAACAGCTCGACCAGCGCGGCGTGGATGCTCGTGTTGCTGATGCCTGCAGAGGTCAGAAGAAGCTTCATGAAGTCTCCCTGGCCATCATGCCAGAACGCTTCCGCGAGAGCGAAACCAACACCATCAGAGCCTCACTGCATCCCCCACTCCTTCTTCCAATCAATCGGCCCGCTCACTCCCAAGTAGACAGAAGCTATGATCGCTTTGAGGCACGGGATCGGCCGGATCGCTTAGTGATTGCGTTCTTCGGCAATCGCGGAACAGCCTGGACGCCCGCCCAAAGCGTGGCGATCGTTTGCTCGACCACGAGAGTCTGGTCAGGCAAGTCAGGCACAACACCTTGGATGACCATGAGCGTGGCGAGGCCGAAGATCGTGTACCACCAGGTGTGGGCTACCACGACGTCATCCCTGCCTGGCAATCCTTCATCCTTGGCAACTTCGAAAAAGAGCTGTACGAAGCGTTCGAACAAAGGCCTGCCAATGTCGTCGATATATTGTCCAGCGCGGACGCCGTTGCGGTTCTCAGGCCCGAAGAAGACGTTACGGAACTGCTGCGGATGGGCAATGCAGAACTGAATCAAGCCGCGTGAAGTCGCAAAAAGACGCTCTTTCGGTGCAAGATGTTTAGCGGCAATCGCGTCGAAGTCCTGAATCAGCAGCCCGATCGTCTCGCGGCTCAATTCGGCAAGAATGTGCCATTTGTCGGGGAAATGTTGATAAATCACGGCGTGCGTATAGCCGATCTCTTTAGCGATCTCGCGAAGCGTCACGCCTTCGTAGCCGCGATCGGCAAACATCTTGCTGGCAGCCGCAAGAATTTCGCCCCGCAACCTCTCCTTGCGCTCTACCCGGCGACTTGGTGATGCGGATGTCACTTCAAGAGCCTAGTCCCTTTTGACGATCTCTACAACCGCTTGTTGATTTATATCATTGGTTAGAAACCAACGATTAATTTGCAACCAATGGTTAGCATGAGTCTCTAATCGTCAGGTCGCGCATTTGGATGGGCGACCAATATTACGAGGCAAAGGAGAATGCGATGAAAGTTCTAGTGATTGGAGCAGCGGGCAAGAGCGGAGAGGCGCTGGTAAATGAGGCGATGGCGGCCGGACATAAGGTGACGGCTTTCGTGCGCCGTGCCGCGCAGTACAAGAAGGCGAACGTCAGAGTCGTTGCGGGCGACGTGCTGGACGCGGCCGCGGTCGACGTTGCGGTCGCCGGACAGGATGCGGTGATCAACGCGCTGGGCGGCAAGACGCCGTGGAAAGTGACGACGATGGAAACCAGCGCGGCACACGATATTGTCGACGCGATGCGGCGCAATGGCGTGCGGCGATTGCTGAAAATTTCAGTAGTTGGCGCGGGCGAGAGCGTCAAGAACGCCGGCTTTTTCAACGAGCACCTGCTCATGAGGACGTTTCTGCGGGGTCTGCTGGTAGACAAGGCGGGCATGGAGGCCGAGATCGAACGCAGCAACTTGGACTGGACGCTCGTGCGGCCGCCGATGTTGACC
>CAVSOV010000007.1:0-126736 GCA_963729675.1 uncultured Acidobacteriaceae bacterium | reverse complement strand
GGGATGTCGGCTTATGGGAAGCGAAGTTTGGCGTATTACCGGCAGCACGGAAGTTTGCTGAGAGCGAGTAAGCGCGACTGACTGATTCCAGCCTCATCCGCCTTCCGAAGTCGTAGACGTTGCCGGTGTGGGCGCAGGCGGCATCGGTGGAAATGATCGCGCGTCTTAACGCGCGATACCGCCACCCTGCCGCGCTCCGCGCGTCGAGGGTGGGGCACCCGGTTAGAAGAGGATGGAGGGGAGGAAGGCGCCGGCGGGGGTGTTGTAGAGGCCGAGGCTCATGAGGGTCATGGGCTGGACGACGCGGAGGCCGTTGGCGAGGCACCAGCGGAAGAGCGCGGCGTTGCGGGTGGGTACGAGGATGCCAGAAGCGGCGAAGGACTCGGCGGAGGCGATCAGGGCACAGAGGTCGGGTGTGGTTTCGGCGGTGGCGTGGCCGAAGAAGCCGAGGATGGTGGCGTAGGCGGTGATGCGGCCGGCGCGCTCGGTGACGAGGGCGGTGCCTTGCTCGATGGAGTGCGCGAGGTCGGCACCGCGGTCGAAGCCGTGGACGGCGACGGAGAGCGCGTTGCAGGCGGGGAGGTCCGCGGGTGTGGCGCGGCGGACAGTGTAGCCGGGCATCTCGCGCGTGGAGGTGCGGCCCTGCATGCAGGCGAGAGGCTCGCGGACGTCGAAGCCGAGGCTGGTGTAGAGCGAGAGGGAGCGGCAGTGGAAGGCGGCCTGGACGAGGCGGACGCCAGCGGCTTGTTGCGAGGCGGCGCGGTCGAGTACTGCCTGCATCAGCATGCGGCCGACGCGGCGGTTCTGCGCTGCGGGGTCGACGGTGATGGGGCCGATGCCGTGGATGATGGAGCGCTCGTCGAGGCAGTTGCTGCCGAGGATGCGGTTGTTGTCTTCGGCGACGACGCAGAAGAAGCCGGGCGCGGAGAAGAGCATGGTGAGGAGGCCTGTGGAGTGCTCAACGGCGGGAAAGTCAAGTGGGAAGTTGTGAGAGCGGTTGAGGGTGCCGAAGGCGTTGAAGCAGATCTGGCCGGCGGAGGCAGCGTCGGCGGGGGTGGCTGGGCGGATGGTGATGGGCATGGGTGGTTGTGGAGTGACGGGGCGAGTATATCGCCGGAGAGGTCGCGGCGCGATCGGAGATTTACGGCTTCGGTGGTTGAGGCTTCGGATGGCGCCATGTGTAGGTGCCGCCAAAGACGATGGTGTTTCCGAGGGTGTGGGAATAGGCGAGGTACTCGTGCTCGTACTTGAAGTAGAGAGCGAGATTCTTGACGGGCGCAATGTAGGTGAGTTGGCCGCCGACTGCGTGGACCGAATAATGGGGCAGCAGGCTTGCAGGTGCTGAGCCGATGTTGCCGATTGGGACGGTGCCGCCGTTGTCTGTGACCTGCCATTGGTCGTAACCGATGGCGCCGACCTGCAGAAGTTGGGTCATGTTTTTCTTGAGTGGAAGAACCTGACCAAGCCCCCACTCCTGGGTGAACGCCTGTCCGGGAGTTTTGGAGGTGTTGTTCGTGCCGGCTCGTGATCCGTGAACCTCCCAGTCAGTGAAGTAGTTGGCGCTGGTGCCCCTGTTCTTGGTGATGTAAAGGGTCGATCCACTTTGAATGTGGTTGCCGAAGTAGCCGAAGCCGACGTTGTTAGAAGCTCCGGGAGAGTATCGGCCAGTGGGAATGAAGACGCCGTCCATGAGCAAAAGGTCGGCGCGCTTCAGGTGCCAGCCAAGACCAATCGGCTGAATGTAGAGGTCGGCGATACCACCACCGCCGCCTGCCGCGGAGAGATTGGGGAAATTCGGGTTGGAGATATCGGCGTCCAGGGAGCCGGTGGCGCCTGTCGGAAACAAAATCATGCCGCCTATGGTTGCCCCGAGGAATTTTTGACCCGGAACGAAGTAGAAGATATTTTCGATTGCCCAGACGTCATAGGTGCCGGTTACGGGAATGGCCTTGCCCGATGGGCCATTGAAGGCGCCAGCGTTGTAATTGACGGTGATGTTGACGTAGCTGAGCCCCGGTGCCGGCATGATGCCAGAGTTCATGCCCATTTGTCCGGGCATCCACTGAGGCTTTTGCTGCGCAGAAATCGAATGGACGCCTATGCAGAGATACAGAGCAATGACTGTGGCTGGAAGGCTGATTCGAAGTCTCATGATGACATCTGCTCCAGATTGATTTCAGGGTTTGGGCTTCTTCGGGATAGAGGAGTGCGATCTGCATGCGGAGGCCCCAGGAAGAGGCGCCGGAGGGATGGACGGCGCTGCCGTAGAAATTGACCGCGATGTTGACGGGCTGGGGGCCGAGGCGGGTGATGCGTCCGATGCCGCCGCCGAAGGGGATGGTCCAGCGGCCGCCCGAGGTGGTGTCGCCGCCGTTGGCAGCGTCGAGGGGGGCCTGATTGTGCCAGTTGGCGGTGAGGATGGGGCTGCTGCTCAGGAACCAGCCGTGTTTGAGGTTGTAGTTGATGAAGTACTGCAGCAGCATCTGGTTGACTGAGGGGCGGCTGCCCGAGCCGGCAAAGGACCAGACGTTATTGACGAGCGCGCCGAGGGTCCAGTGGCCGGGCTGCAGGAGCGCGACGACGGAGGGGCCGACGCTGACCTTGCCCTGGCCGAGGAGCTTGTTGGTGGCGGTGGGAAGGGCCCAGGCAGGACCGACTCCCCAGATGAGCTTGCCGGGCCTGGCGGGCGAGAGGAAGAAGGTGGGGCTCAGGTCGCCGAAGCCGAACTCGCCGCCGGTGTACTGGGAGGAGTAGGGCTGCCAGACGATGGGCTGGATGATGCGGGAGATGAGCATCCAGTGGGTGCTGATCTTCGTGGGGATGACGGGCTGGACGTTAAGCACGTTCTGGGTGCGGTCGTAGGGGCCGATGGCGAAGTTGGTGTTGTTCTGGAAGGGAACGCTGATGAGGCTGGCGACGGGGTTCTGCGTGGCCTTGGCGAGGGCCTCGGTGTCGTCGCCTGGAGCGGTCTTTTGTGCGGGGAGGGTTGTGGCGAGGAGAAGTGTTGCGAGAAGCAATGAACCGAAATGTGTCTGGGTCATGCGTCGCTCCCGTAGCTCTGACCCTAGGGGGTGGCGCGGGAAGCGGGAACTGGGAGAAGTGTCAGGTGGTCGTGAGGCGACGAGGTGAGGTCCGCGTCCCGGTCAGTTGCCGGAGCCGAGATCAGGGAAGTGAGGAGGGTTGGGCGGCGTGGCCTTGTCGCTGGTGGCGCACTGTTTATAGACATGGCCGGTGAGGCAGTAGGTGGTGGAGGTCCATTTGGATTGGCCCGATGCTGCTGCGAAGGCAATCGTAATTCGATTGTCAAAGTCCGGTCTCGATCTTTAAACGCGTGGTAGCTTGTGCCTTGCTGTGAGGGATTTTTTGCTGGGAGGCGCGCGTTGGCTGAGCTGGAACGGCTGCGGAGTGACTGGGATGCGCTGGCGAAGCGCGATGCGCTGTGGGCGATTCTCACCGATGGCAACAAGGCGGACGGCGGATGGGACGTTGGGGAATTCTTTGCTACCGGCGAGATCGAGCTGGCGACAGTGATGGGGTATCTGGGCGAGGTGGAATGCCTGCCGGATGCCGATGGAGCGGCGCTGGACTTCGGGTGCGGCGTGGGAAGGCTGACGCAGGCGCTGGCGCGGCGGTTTGCGGCGAGTGTGGGCGTGGATATTTCGGAGGAGATGATTCGCAGAGCGGAGGAGCTGAATCAGTATGCGCACTGCAGCTATATGACGAGTGTGGCGGAGCGGCTGCTGTTTGCGGATGAGAGCTTCGCGTTTGTGTATAGCAATATCGTGCTGCAACATGTGCCGCGGAGGCTGGCACTGAATTATCTGCGGGAGTTTGTGCGCGTGCTGGAACCGGGAGGCGTGGTGGTGTTCGGCGTGCAGGATTCGTTTGTGGCGAGGGATATGGCGTCGCGGGTGGTGAGAGTGAGAGATGTTCTGCGACTGCGCACGCGATTGAGGGCGGTGATGGGACGACGAGAGGGCGACATGCAGCTGCATCTGCTGTCCGAGGCTGATGTGCGCGAGGCAGTGCGGCCGGCGATGGTGGTGGATGTGCGCCTGACGAATACGGCGGCGAAGGATTTCAACGGGCGGCTGGTGTATCTGAGCGAGCCGCCGAGTTCGGGGTATGTGGGCAAGCAGTATTGCGTGGTGAAGCCGGGGTGAGCGCGGTCGTTGCGGATTTCCTGCATGCAAGGGTGGCTTCCTGCTACGCTGCCTCAGGCCACGCCAGTCAACGTTTTCGGAGCTCGTGATGGACGTCAGTCGAGGCCCTGGCTCTCCGCGTTCCAGCTTCCTTACGGTGTTGCTCGTGCTGGCAATGCTGGCGGGCCCTGCTGCTCTGACGCTGCACCGGGTGCGCGTGCCCGCAGTCGTCGACGTCACGTATCCGAATCCGTCGCCATATGGATACACGGTGAGTCTGCTGTTGTTCATTGTGCCGATCCTGGTCATTGGAGGATGGCTCGTTCCGCGGAACGATGTCAGGATTTCCAAGAGGTCGTTCCTTCTGACGATGGCGCTGCTGATACCGCTCGGCGTGATCCTTGACTTCTTCTTCGCGCACCTGTTCCTGATGTTTCCGAATCCGGCTGCGACGTTGGGTATACCTGCGCCGGCTCTTGGAGCGTGCACGAAGTGCCACATCTTCATTGGGTCTCCAACACATATCATTGTCGGAAGTGTGCCGATCGAGGAGTACGTGTTTTACTTCACGGGATTCATCACGGTGCTGCTTCTGTACATTTGGCTCGATGAATACTGGCTTTCTGCATACAGCGTGCCAAGTACAGATCCGTTGCGGAGCAGCTTCGAGCGGCTGCTTCGGTTTCATCCGCAGTCAGTCGTGCTGGCATGCGGTGTTGATCGGCGGAGCAGTGATTTGCCGCAGCGTGTATGACCACCACCATGCGGTCTCAGGGTTTCCGGGATACTTCGTTTTTCTGGTCGTCGGTGCTCTCGGGCCGTCCAGTGCGTTGTTTTCGTCGGCTATGCCGGTGGTGAACTGGCGCGCGTTCTCGCTGGTGCTGTTCGTGATTCTGCTGACGAGCCTGCTGTGGGAGGCGACGCTGGGTGTGCCGTATGGATGGTGGGGATATCAGCCTAGACGCAGATGATGGGGATCTTTGTTACGGCCTGGAACTACCTTCCGATTGAAGCAGTGTGCGTGTGGATCGCCGTCAGCTTTCAGACAGTGATGGTCTACGAGGTGGTGAAACGGTGGAAGGCTTCGGGCAGGAAGGCGCGTCACGCCTTTCTGGGTTAGCGGAGAATAAATTCCCCGCGTTGCCAACTGTCGTTTCGAGTACTGATCAACCGACGATGATGACCTTGAGCTTGCCGGGCTTAGCGCCATCGATCGCCGGGCGCCTTGACGTATTCGCGCCAGACGTAGAGCCAGGGGATGAGCGGGAGGAAGATGACCACCACCAGAACGGAACTGATGTCGGTGGCTACTGCGGGGGTGATCTGATTTGCTCTCCATAGCGGGAGTGCGAAGGCGAGGAGATAGACGGCCTTCCAGGTCAGCTCGAAGAGCAGGATGGGGATCATCTTCACGGGATAGCGGAGGCCAAGGAGAGCGATTGCTCCGAGGCCGGCGAACAAGCTGAGTTGTATGCCCCGCGATGCAGCGAGTTCGGGTGAGTGGTGGATGACGGTCGGCCACATATAGATTGCGAGGCCACCACCAAGGATGAGATAGCACACCCTCAGGGTGTAGAGGCGGAACAAGGAGACGGTGGGCAAGAGGTGACCTCGGAGAGTGGCCCGACTATAGCATGCGCGAAAGATGAAGGCCGCTCTGGTGAGCGGCCTTTGTGTTTGGATTGATGAGTTCGAGCGAGATTGGGCATGGAGGTGCCCGGCTGGATTGCCGTTGGAATTCCTCTCAACGTTTTTCTTCGCGGTTGTGCTTTCTGGTTTCGGCCGCCTTTTGAGCGGCTTCAAAGCGGTGTTCGTTGGGATGGACACCGAGCTGGTGCCAGTTGGTTTCGGAGAGGTTCACGCCGTAGTGTTTTGCGGCCTTTTCGATGTTGGCGAAGGCGAGGGCTCGATCGGCTTCGGGGACGTCGAGGACCTGGTCGAATCGTGCGACGGCGTTGCGGACGTGTTGTGCGTCGGTCAAGGGCTCTTTCCGCTGGCGTGGGAAGGCAAAGACGGTGTCGGGTAGATTGCTTCGCGTTGTCAGATCGCCATGTTCTTCGTGTGGCTTCCAGGTGGGCTGAGTGTCGGCCATAAGTACCTCCTGAAGGTTTCTTGTGCCGTGGGGCATCCCGGCTAGTTCAGTTTGTTAGATTCCATCGCAGCCTTTTGCGGATTTGAGACGTTGAAGCCTGGCGAATTCACAACGGAGCAACCATATGCGACAGCGCCGTCGAAACTGCATAGACGGCTGGCGAGGTTTTCCGCGATGAACCTACAGTTCGTTAGTTGGCAGTCAATGAATCGGGAGCCTGGAAAAGCTGTGCCGGCGAACGTGCATTCATTGAAGTGGCATGCAATGAAGTTCGTTTCGGAAAATAGACCCCAATACCAATAGACATTCTCGAAGGTGCAACCGACGAAATCGGAACATATGGTGTGCCCTTCCATCTCAAGACCCGAGAAGGTGCAGTATTTGAAGTGCTCCTCGTCCCACTCAAGGCCAGCTACGTTGTCAGGAGTTATTTTTTCCGATTGCATGAGCTATGACTCAACCGAGGGTGGGCATGGAGGTGTCGACGCCGGTGCGGATGCCGGTGGGCCAGCGGGCGGTGATGGTCTTGAGGCGGGTGTAGAAGCGGACGCCTTCGGGGCCGTAGATGGAGTGGTCGCCGAAGAGGCTGCGCTTCCATCCGCCGAAGCTGTGGAAGGCCATGGGCACGGGGATGGGCACGTTGATGCCGACCATGCCGGCCTGCACGCGGCGGCCGAAGTCGCGGGCGGTGTCGCCGTCGCGGGTGAAGATGCTGGTGCCGTTGCCGTACTCGTGCTCGTTGATGAGCTCGAGGGCCTTCTCGAAGTTGTTGACGCGGACGACGCCGAGGACGGGGCCGAAGATCTCTTCCTTGTAGATACGCATCTCGGGCTTGACGTGGTCGAAGAGGCGTGGCGCCGAGGAAGAAGCCGGCTGGTTCACCGTGGCTGAGAGTTCCGTTCAGTTGCGAGTTTTGAGTTGAAGAGTTGTGAGTGCGGCCGTCGATGACGAGCGCGGCGCCTTCGGTTTGCCGGTTTCGATGTAGCTCGTGACTTTGTCGCGGTGGGCGCCGGTGATGAGCGGGCCGAAGTCGGCTTCGGGAGAGTTGGGTGCGCCGTCGCCGATGCTGAGGTTGGAGATGCGGGATTCGAGTTTGGTGAGGAGGTTGTCGGCGGTCTCTTTGCCGACGGCGACGGCGACGGAGATGGCCATGCAGCGCTCGCCGGCGGAGCCGTAGGCGGAACCGACGAGGGCGTCGGCGGCCTGGTCGAGATCGGCGTCGGGCATGACGATCATGTGATTTTTTGCGCCGCCGAGGGCTTGCACGCGTTTGCCGTGCTTTGTGCCGGTTGTGTAGACGTACTCGGCGATGGCGGTCGAGCCGACGAAGGAGACGGCCTGAATGGTGGGGTGGGCGAGGATGGCGTCGACGGCGGTTTTGTCGCCGTGGATGACGTTGAAGACGCCGTCGGGGAGGCCGGCTTCCTTGAGCATCTCGGCGAGGAGGATGGAGGCGGAGGGGTCGCGCTCGGAGGGCTTGAGGACGAAGGTGTTGCCGCAGGCGATGGCGAGCGGGAACATCCAGAGCGGGACCATGGCGGGGAAGTTGAAGGGCGTGATGCCGGCGACGACGCCGAGCGGCTGACGCATGGACCAGGTGTCGATGCCGTTGCCGACCTGCTCGGTGAATTCGCCCTTGAGGAGCTCGGGGATGGCGGTGGCGTACTCGATGTTTTCGAGGCCGCGCATGACCTCGCCTTTGGCGTCGGAGAAGACTTTGCCGTGCTCGCGGTTGAGGAGGGCGGCGACCTCGTCCATGCGGGACTCGTAGATGTCGCGGAGGCGGAAGAGGACGCGGGCGCGGCGGAGCGGCGGCTGGGCGGACCAGTCGGGGAAGGCTGCGGCGGCGGCCTGGACGGCGGCGTCGACTTCGGCGTCCGAGGCGAGCGGGACGCGGGCCTGCACGGTGCCGGTGGCGGGGTGGAAGACGTCGCCGAAGCGGCTGGAGGTGCCGCGGACAGGAGCGCCGTTGATCCAGTGGGTGATCTCGCGGACGGAGGGCTTGGAGGTGGTGGCTTCGGGGGCGGACGCGAGGGTGGCCATGGTGGGCTCCTTAGAGGAAACACCCATGGTAGCAGGGGATTTTGAGCGATGTCAGGGCTGGGGTTTGGGTGGTTTGTTGGCCTTGCGGGTTCCTGTGGGTGGCTTCAGATCTTTATATCCGGGATGGACCTTGGGTGTGAGGCCTTGAGCGGCGGCGATTTTCTGGAGCAGCGCTGCAAGTTGTTCTACTTCGGCGGTCTTGAGGCCGGAGCCCATGAGTTCGTTGTGGGTGCGGGCGAGATTGCCGATCTCGGCGAGGGCGTCGGTGCCGCGAGCGGTGAGGCGAAGGGAGTAGAGGCGGCGGTCTTCGGGGTTGGGTGCGCGGGCGACGAGCTTGCGCGATTCGAGGGCGTCGAGGATGGCGACGAGGCGGCTGGCGTGCATGCCGAGGGTTTTGGCGAGCTGCTGCTGGCTGATGCCGGGCGACTGGCGAAGCAGTCGAAGGATGCCGGCGTCGGCGGGCGTGAGCTTGAGGGGCTCGAGAAGGCGGGCGAACTCCTGAGCGGAGTGGGCTCCGACCTGGGCGAGGAGGAAGGCGACGCCATTTTTAGGGGATTGCTGCTGCATGTGAAATATTCTTGCATTAAATAATCATTACAGATATTAATGATTAACAAAAGTAACGGAGGTGTCGATCATGACACAGGAGATGGAAGTTCGGGGAGCGCGTCATGCGAGTCCGCCGCTTGGTGCTTTGGCGATTGTGTATACGGTGCTGTTCTGCGCGGGGCTTTATGCGATAGCGGGCTCCGGCGGAGGGTCGCACTTTCCGAGGCCGTGGGATTCGGCGCAGACGATTGCGGCGTACTTTCAATCGCACGCAAAGGCGGCGCTGCTGTGCGCGTTTCTGCACTTCGGAGCGGCGGTTCCGCTGGGGATCTTTACGGCCACGATTGTGAGCCGGCTGCAGTTTCTGGGTGTGAGGGCGGCGGGAGCGACGATTGCGCTCTACGGAGGGTTTGCGGCGTCGTTTGCAACCGCGTGCGCTGCGATTGTGCTGTGGGCGATGACGCGGCCGGGGGTTGCGGAGAGTGCGCCTCTGATGCAGGCGCTGTATTCCCTGGACTTTGGGCTGGATGGGCTGGGGTATTCTGTGCCGCTGGCGTTACTGATGGCGGGCGTTTCTGTCACGGGGTTGTTATACCGGCTGGTGCCGAAGTGGATCGCGATTCTGGGACTGGTTGTGGCGGTGTTCGGCGTGCTGAGCTGGTTCGGTATGGAGTTTGCCCCGGCCACGTTCTTCATTCCGCTGACGCGGTTTCCGGGGTTCGTATGGATGATTGCGGTCGGGTTTGCGCTGCCGGTGGCGTCGCGGCAGGTAGAGGCTCGGAGCTGAGGCGCTGCAGGTAGCGAGTGACCGGAGTCTTTATTCAAGAGGCTCCGGTCACACCGGGTTTTAGCCTTGTTTGCCAGCGACCTGAAGGTCGTTGTCTACGCTGAAGACGCCTGAAACCATGTTGGCCCGCATCCCGGCGAGCGTAAAGTCGCCTTCGCTGTCGACGACACCTGTCAGGATCACGTTCCCGTTTTTGACAACGATGTGAATGGCATGCCAGCCGAACGGCGGATCGGCGGTGATACCACCCGCGCGACGAGCGATGCTGTTCTGATTCATGCTCGCTCCAGCACCGCGATTGGACGTGTAGCGCTGGAGAGGACCCCAGCCATAGATCGAGCGGTAAACGGCCGCGCGGATGCGATCGTCATTCGGCGAGAGGGGCAGAACTTCGATTTCATTCTGTACGCTTTTCACGCCGGGGATTCTTTTCACAGAGTTTTCGAGGCTGGACTTCAGGGTTGGACGGGACGCGTAGCCCCGCAGAATGACGGTATCGCCGCCCTTGATGGCGAAGTGTATGGAGTCGAAGACTCCGTATTGCGGATTGGTGACGATCTGCTTGCGGACTGCCTCGGCAAGTTTGACCATCGCCTGCTGTTGGGCGTCGGAAGGTGCAGCCGCCTGCTGCCCGAGAACTGGAGGGATTTGTACGGCCAGGCCCAAGATGCCGATTGCAACGCAGTGTTTCATTCGAAGATGCATGGGTTTCCTCCTGGAGGCCAAGGCTATCACTCGCGTACCGCTAGTTGTGGCAAATGAAAGAGAAGCGACGCTTTCGACTGAGGATGCCGGTTATTGTGTTCTGTCATGCGACTACTCTTGGCTTTCGCATCGCTCGCTCTGATTTGTCCGCCCGCACCCAGGAGGACGCCGCCTCAGGCGAGTCCAATCTCCAGGCGCCACCGAGAATCTGTGCACGGAGTCAATGCGTGAAGGCTGGACTACGATGAGATTCTCGGTTCATTCGCGCGGACGATGAACCGACCTGGCGCATTCCTCACCTGTACCTCGCAACCGAGCTAGTCGTTCCCAACCTTGACACGCCTGAGAACCTCGCGATAGCGAATCGCGCGCTTGAACAGTTCAACCAACTCCTCGGCTCCAATCCGCAAGACCTCGACGTTCTCCGTCAGGTCGCTGCCATTCAGCGCAACATCAAACGATTCGACGAGGCCATCGCGACCGAGCGCAAGATCATTGCGCGGGCCAAAGATGCCGAAGAGATTCACCTTCGACTTTGTGCTGGACAGCGCCGATGGTGTTGACGTCGAAGCATCCGGGGTTCGGAGATGGCAGTTTGCAAGCGGCACGGCTGGCCAGCGCAGTACGTCTCGCCCATACTGCCCCTGTGGACGATCGGCTGCCGACTCGCGCAGCTTTGGATCAATCGCGCTGAAGATGCCAGGCGACCTGGGTCTCATGTATCGCCGACTGGCAGATTTGGTGCGCGAACGCCGGTCAGCGCAAGCAGGATCTCGATACAGCGAACGATGCGTCGCCGCGACTATGGACGGCGTGGGCGCTGGGCGACAGGCGAGCGCAAGCTCGTGGAGCTTCCGGAGGAGCGGGCTAAGATGACGAAGGTGGAGCGGGACCGGTGGGGTTCGGAGTCGCGGTCGAAGCTGATGATGAGGGCGCGGGCGGACTCGTTGCCGGCGGAGCGGTAGCTGCGAGGAGTTTCGCCCGAAATGTAGCAGACGTCGCGGGCTTCGAGGAGGTGGGGCTCGCCTTTGCGGCGGAGCTCGACGGAGCCCTCGAGGACGTAGACCATCTCGACGCCGGGGTGGCGGTCAGGATGGAAGCCGGAGCGGTCCTGGCCGGGGAGGAACTCGGCGAGGCAGGGGCGCAGGCCGCCTTCGGGGATGAGGATGCCGAAGCTCTCGGCGATGTAGTCGGGGTTGGAGGAGCCGTTGGGAAGGCGGATGCGCTCGCGGCGGCGCTGGATGCGGAAGACGCTGTGTCCGGCGGACTCGAAGAACCAGGAGAGGTCCTTGTTGAAGACGAGGGCGATGCGGGCGAGATTGCGGAGGGTGGGGACGACGCGGCCGGTTTCGAGTTGCGAGAGGAAGCTGGCGGAGAGGCCGGTGAGGCGGCCGAGCTCGACGAGACCCATGGAGCGCTTGAGGCGGAGGCGCTTGATGCGCTGGCCGAGCTGGGCGGCGGAGAGAAGGGCCTCGGCGGTGGAGGGGTCGATGGAGTGGTTGTCGGCGGGCTGGTGGGGCTGCGGGTGATTTGCGGGCGCAACGTCCAGCGATTCGGCGGTCTCAACGGCCATCGGTCAGGGGCTCCATCCAGAGATAAGCGTTCTGTCTCATAGGATGCACGGGCGGGGAGGGACGGGGGTTTACCCGGCGGCGAGGGCTTTGGGGTCGAGATTCTGACGGAGGGTGAGGAGGGACTTCCAGGGGTCGGAGCGGAGCTGGCTGCGCCAGGAGGGGAAGTCGGCGACGCGGAAGACGGGGCGCTCGGGAAGTTTGAGGGCGGTCCAGGGAAGGGGCAGAGAGACGGTGCAGCCGACGCGGGCGCGGGGAGAGAACGGGGCGACGGCGGTGGCGCCGCGCTCGTTGCGGAGGTAGTCGAGGTAGATTTTGCCGGCGCGGGCGGACTTGGTCATCTTGGTGAGGTAGAGCGCGGGGTTGGAGCGCTCCATGGCGAGGACGAGGTTGTGCGCAGCCTCCTTGACGGTGGTCCAATCATGCTTGGGGTTGATGGGGGCGATGATGTGGAGGCCCTTTGCCGCCGGTGGTCTTGAGGAAGCTTTCGAGGCCGGCGCGCTTGAGGCGTTTGCGGACGTCGGCGGCGGCGGAGCAGAGGGTGGGCCAGGGGAGGGATTCGTCGGGGTCGAGGTCGAAGATGAGGCGGTCGGGGTGCTCGAGGTCGTCGTTGGTAGAGCCCCAGGGGTGGACTTCGAGGACGCCCATCTGGGCGAGGCCGGCGAGGGTTTCGGGCTTTGCGTTCGCTGTGGTGATGGTGATGTAGGGCTCGGGAACGCCGGTCTTTTTGTCGGGGACGTCGACGCCGGTGATGCCGGGCGGCAGGGTGTGGTTGACGTGCTTCTGGAAGAAGCAGGGTTTGCCGGCGCCCTCGGGGCAGCGGACCAGGGAGAGCGGACGGTTGACGATGTGCGGGAGCATGCGGTCGGCGATGGCGAGGTAGAAGTCGGCGAGCTGGCGCTTGGTGAGGTGGGAGCCGGGGTCGAGGATTTTGTCGGGGTGGGTGAGGCGGAGAGACGAGGGGGCCCAGGGTCGAGGGCCCAGAAGACTTTGAGGCGTTGATCGATTTTGGTTTGGGCGAGGAGCTGCGAGCTTCGGGCTTCGAGCTGCGAGTTGAGGCGGAGGCAGATTTGGTTGCGCGCTTAGCGGCGGGTTTGGTGGTGGGCATTTCGCGTGTGACCTCCGTGGGAGGTTTGTCCTCGCGGAGGCCAAGGAAGGCGGCCTGGCGGACGAGGTTGTCGGCGGTCCAAGTGGCGAAGCGGACCTGGCAGACGAGTTTGGGCTCGACCCAGTGGACGTCGCGGCGCGCGTCGGCGGGGCGGCGGGCGAAGGGCATCGTGTTGGTTCCGAGCTTGTGGAGTTTGGTGTAGAGATCGCGCTTGAGTTTTTGCGAGAAGCCGGTGCCGGTGCGGCCGGCGTAGACGAGCTTGCTTCAGAATTTCCATGCTTCGCGGTCTCTTCATAGACGCCGAGCAGAAGCGAGCCGAAGCGGTTGGGGCCTTCGGTGGAGTCGGAGTAGCCGCCGATGACGAACTCCTGCTCGAGGCGGCATTTGGATTTCAGCCAGTCGGAGCTGCGGCCGGAGCGGTAGGGAGCGTCGCACTTGGAGATGATGCCTTCGGTCTCGAGCTTGCAAGCCTCGGCGAAGATGGCGGGGCCGCTGCCGTCGATGTGATCGCTGAAGCGGAGTGTGCCGTCATCGCGGTTGGGGAGGATGGAGGCGAGGAGTTCTTTGCGCGCGCGGAGCTTGAGGTCGCGGGTGTTGTGGCCGTCGTGGTGGAGGATGTCGAAGACGAAGTAGGTGAGCGGGTGGCGCTCGCCTTCGTTGAAGGATGCCTGCAGCGAGGCGAAGGAGGAGATGCCGCGGTCGTCGAGGACGACGACTTCGCCATCGAGCGTGAGTTTGTCGGCGGGGAGCGCGGCGACGGCGTCGGCGACGGCGCGCATGCGGTGCGTCCAGTCGAGGCCTTTGCGGGTGAGGAGCTGGACGCGGGAGCCGGATTTGCGGGCCTGGATGCGGTAGCCGTCGAGCTTGATCTCGTGAAGCCACGAGGCGCCGTCGGGCGGAGTGTCGGACTCGATGGCGAGTTGCGGAGGGATGAAGGCGGGTTGGGATTCGGTGGGGAGGTTGGCTGCGGAGGATTTGGTTGTCGACTTTGCGGGGCGGCGGGGCCGGATGTTGAACTTCTCGCCGACGGTAGAGCTCTCCGAGGTGGGTGGAGAGCTGTCGCCGTCGTTGCGGTACCAGGCGCGGCCTGTGCCGGCGGTGTCTTTTGAGTTCCAGACGTGGTCGCTCTGGCTGGCGATCTGGTCCATGGTGCGGCCGGTGACGGCGGAGTTGGGTTCGGTGTCGGTGATCGCGGGCGCTGACTCGGGGCGCTCGAAGTCGTCGTGTTCTTTGATGAGGAGCCAGTTGGGCTTGTCCGAGGAGCCCCAGCGCGAGCCGGAGGATTTTGCGCGCGGCGCCATGCGGATGAGCGTCCATTTGCCGTGCAGCTTGGTGCCGTCGAGGACGAACTTGAGTGAACCCTCCTGCAAGGCTTTCGTGACGTCTTCGTAGCCGGGCTGCGGGTGCCAGGTGCCCTGGTCCCAGACCATGACGGTGCCGCCGCCGTATTGGCCTTTGGGGATGATGCCTTCGAAGCCGCCGTACTCCATGGGGTGGTCTTCGACCTGCACGGCGAGGCGGCGGTCGCCGGTGTAGTAGCTGGGGCCCTTGGCGATGGCCCAGGATTTGAGTACGCCGTTCCAGCCGAGGCGGAAGTCGTAGTGCAGGTGCGAGGCGGCGTGCTTCTGGATGACGAAGGGGAAACCTTTAGGGCTTGATGTGGCGGAGGGTTTGGCGGCGCCGGAGGGTTCGGCGGTGATCTTGAAGTCGCGCATGGAGCGGTAGCGCGCGAGTTGTTCGTCGACCGAATCGGCGGCGGATGCGGCTTTGCGGTGCGGTGCGGGTTTGGAGGCTTTCTTTGCGGCCGCTGACTTCGATGTCGCGCGTTTCAGCGGTGGACTTCTTTGCAGGCTGCTTCTTCGCAGGAGATTTCGCGCGGCAGTTGCTTTCTTCGCTGGCTTGCGAGAGGCGGTCTTCTTTGGGCGCGCGGGTGCCATCGGGTCACTCCCTCTGGATTATCAGATGTATCAGATGCGGGTGAGGGTGGAGCAAGTCTCTTCGCTCCGGCAGCGAGTTTCGATGGTAGGCTGTCTCATCGTTCCAGGCCAAAATTTCTGAACTGCGAGGTTGAAGAATGTTGCGCAGTGGATCTATCTCTCGGCGTCAGTTTCTGCCACTCGGCGCTGTTGCTGCTGCTCAGATTGCTGTGCCTCTCACTCTGCGAGCGGAGACCAAGCCGCGGACATTTGTGCTGGTGCATGGGGCGTGGCATGGTGGATGGTGCTGGCGGCGTGTGGCGGATCGGCTCACGGCGAAGGGACATTATGTGGTCGCGCCTGCGCTGTCGGGTGTGGGCGAGCGCTCTCATCTGAAGCCGGAGGATATCGATCTGACGACGCAGATCGACGATGTCGTGGGAGAGATTAAATGGAAGGATCTGGAAGACATCGTGCTGGTGGGGCACTCGTATGGCGGGATGGTGATTACGGGTGTGGCGGAGCAGATGCACGAGCGCATCGGAGCGATTGTGTATCTGGACGCGTTTATGCCGGGTGATGGGCAGGCGCTCGCCGACTTTTCGAGCAGGGCCTCGTGGCCGGAGCCGGTAACGCCAGCGCCGCCCGCGTCTTACTTTCACGTCAACGACAAAGATGTGGCGTGGGTGCAAGGCAAGCTTACAGCGCATCCGACGCGATGCTTCACGCAAAAGCTCAAGGTCACCGGAGCGTATCAGTCGATTCCGAAGAAGGTTTATATTCGTGCGCCGCTGTTTGCGAATAAGGGCTTCGATCAGGCGCTGGCCCGTTGCCGCGCCGACAGCGCGTGGCAGACGATGACCGTGACGTGTGGGCACGATGTGATGATCGATCAGCCGGCGGAACTCGCGGCGACGCTCGAGAAGTTTGCTTAGGCGCTCCTGCGTTTGCCGGTAGCGCGTGCGGACTTCTCGCTGCGTGGTGGCTTCTTTGTGCCGGAGGAGATGGAGATGGGCTTCTTCTCGCCGGCGGCCTTCTTCGAGCGCTTCGCGGGGGCGGTCTCTGAGGCGGCGGGTGCCTTGGCGCCCGAGGTGACGCTCTTGCGCAGCGCGTCCATGAGGTTGATGACCTTGCCGCGCGGAGGAGCGACCTCTTCGTCCTTGGGGATGGGAAGGTGCTTGAGCTTGGCTTCGACGAGCTCTTTGACGGCGACCTCGTAGCCGTCGACGAACTTTTCAGGATCGAACTTGCCGGAGCGGCGCTTGATCAGCTCTTTGGCGAGATCGAGCGACTCCTTGTCGATGGACATGTGCTTGATGTCGGCGAAGTATTCGGCGGGCTTGCGGAGCTCGGCTGCATAGCGGAGCGTGTAGGCCATCATGCCGCCGTGTTCTTCGGTGTCGGACATGCCCTGCTTGCCCGCAGGTGCGAGCGCGACGATGTGCTCGCGGCCACCGAAGGCGATCTTGGTGAGGGCGATCTTTTTGGTCTCCTGCAAAGCTTTGCGGACGGTGAGGAAGGCCTCGGTCTGCGAGCTTCGTTTTCGGGGACGACGAAGTAGGGCTTCTCGAAGTACTCGGGGTCGATCTCGTCCTGGCCGACGAACTGCGTGACCTCCATGGTGTGCTTGGAGGGGACGCGGAGGTGCGCGAGTTCTTCGGGTTCGATGGTGACGTAGTGGCCCTTGGAGTACTCGTAGCCTTTGACGATCTCGCTCTTGCCGACGACGGCTTCCTGCGGCGCGGCTTCGTCGGCGCCGTTCTCGATGGCGGAGGCGAGCACCTTCTGGTGGCGCACGCGCTCACCGGTGCGGCGATCGATCTGGTGGAACTTGATGTCGCTCTTGGATTCAGTCGCGACGAAGAGCTTTACACCGAACGAGACGAGCGAGATTGTTACCTGTCCGCTCCAATAAGGACGTGCCATCCTTCACCTCTACTTACGAGTAAGAAGCCATCGGCAGTGCAGTAGTTGGATGGTACGCCGGAAGCAAGGGACGCCGCTAGATCGTTGTGAGTTGGGTAATAGCGTGGCGGTTAGGCGAAACGAAATCGAAGGTGAGGTTACTTCGGCTGAGTCTGGCAATGCGTGGGCGGGCCGAAGTGGAACGTCTCATTCTCATCCACGGTGTAGTTCGCGCAGTGGTCGCTGACGTACTGATGGCCGTTGAACCGAAAGACCTCGATCCCGCCATCGCGGCCACCCGTTCTCCATCCGATGGCGATATCGCGGAGGCCGTTGCGATAGACGGGGTGCGGGATGTCGTAGGAGTAGGCCGGATAGAAGAGGAAGCCGGAGCAGTGCAAGATGAGGCGAACATTGTCTCCGGTGCGGAGGTACAACCAATTCTCACCGTTGCCTGTGGCGCCCGCATAGTTGCCGGTCGACTCAAGCAGGATGACTTGCTGACCGCTCTTTGTGAGTTGCGGGAAATCGACGCGGAAGTTCAGCACGTCCTCTTTAGGAAGGAGATAAGGAGGGTCTGTCGGTGACTGAAACCATGTTGAGTAAACATGGGCGACCTGATTTTTGACCTGAGGGGGCAGCTTCGCTTCGCGGAGCGAATGTGGATCTGCTGTTACGGGCTTCGTGTGAGTCGTCTGCGCGAAGCTATGGTGTCCAACACAAAGTAGGAACAAGAAACTGAGGAGCAGCTTCATGCGCGGAAGCGTAGCAGGGGGTGGCAATTGGTTCAACTACTCGCTCAGGCGGTGTATATCTCGCGGTCGAGGATGCGCGCGTAGGCGGGGATGGTGAGGAAATCCTGGAACCTGGGCGCTTTGATGAGTTCGCGGATGAGGAAGGCGGCGTGCTCATAGGCTTGGTAGCGATGTGGAGGGACGGTCTCTCGTGCGCGAGCGAGTTCGGCGTCGATGTACTCGTCGCAGAGGGCGGTGGTGATGCGGCTGGCCGGCGTTGGGGCCGTCGGTGAGCTTGGCGCCGTGGTGCACCCACTGCCAGAGTTGCGCGCGTGAGATCTCGGCGGTGGCGGCATCTTCCATGAGGTTGAAGAGTGGGACGCAGCCGATGCCTCGCAGCCAGGCTTCGACGTAGCCGAGGCCGACGGCGATGTTCTGCTTGAGGCCGGCTTCGGTGATGGTGCCGGTGGGGATGGCGAGGAGGTCGGCGGCGGTGGGGTTGTAGTCGGGGAGCTGCTTGTCGATCTGGTTGGGGCCGGGCATGAGGCGGTCGAAGACCTCTTTGGCGACGGGGACGAGGCCGGGGTGCGCGACCCAGGTGCCGTCGTGGCCGTCGGAGGCTTCGCGTTCCTTGTCGGCGCGGACCTGCGTGAGGGCGCGCTCGTTCGCTTCTGGGTCCGACTTGATGGGGATGAAGGCGGACATGCCGCCCATGGCGTGGATGCGGCGGCGATGGCAGGTCTTGATGCAGAGCTTGGAGTAGCTGCGCATGAAGTGCGTGGTCATGGTGACCTGCGAGCGGTCTGGGAGGAGGACGGAGGTGTCGGCGGCGAGCTTCTTGATGAAGGAGAAGATGTAGTCCCAGCGGCCGCAGTTGAGGCCGGCGGAGTGCTCGCGGAGCTCGAAGAGGATCTCGTCCATCTCGAAGGCGGCGAGGATGGTTTCGATGAGAACGGTGGCGCGGATGGTGCCGCGCGGGATGTTGAGGAGCTCCTGCGCGCGGAGGAAGATGTCGTTCCAGAGGCGAGCTTCGAGGTGCGACTCGAGCTTGGGGAGATAGAAGTAGGGGCCGGAGCCGCGGGCGCACGAGCTCGCGCGCGTTGTGGAAGAGGTAGAGGCCGAAGTCGAAGAGAGAGCCGGAGACGAATTCGCGATCGACGACGAGGTGGCGCTCTTCGAGGTGCCAGCCGCGTGGGCGCACGAAGAGGACGGCGGGGTTTTCGATGAGCGTGTAGTGCTTGTGCGTGGAGGGGTCGTCGAAGGTGATGGACCGGCGGACGGCGTCGATGAGATTGAGCTGGCCGTCGAGGAGGTTTTCCCAGGTGGGTGTGGTGGAGTCTTCGAAGTCGGCCATGAAGACGCGTGCGCCGGAGTTGAGGGCGTTGATGATCATCTTGCGGTCGACAGGGCCGGTAATCTCGACGCGGCGGTCCTGGAGGTCAGCGGGGATGGGTGCGACGGTCCATGGGGTTTCGCGGATCTGGCGAGTCGCGGCGAGGAAGTCAGGGCGGACTCCAGCGTCAAGCTGCTGCTGGCGAGTGACACGCGCGGCGAGCAGCTGCTTGCGGCGCGGGTTGAACTCGCGCTGAAGAGTGACGACGAAGGCGAGGGCTTCGGGGGTGAGGACGCGGTCGTAGCGGTCGGCGGTGGTGGCGTGGATGGCGGTGCCGGGTGGGAGGGTCATGATGGTTCCTTGTGCAATTGTGGTGATTCGAGCAAGAAGCAGATTCCACTGCGGGGATGACAGAAAGAAAAGCAAGAACAAAGACAACAGCTCTAAGCGAAGCGGAGATCGACGCGGCCAGCGGTGGAGAAGAGGACCTCGACGGGGCAGCGCGAGGAGGCGAGGGTGTAGCCGGTCCAGGAGCCGGTCGTGATCCACTGGCCTTTGCGCAGGCCGCCGGTGCGCGCGGCGCCTTCGTTGGCGAGCCAGGGGAGAAGACGGAGGAGATCGCCGGAGGTGTTGGAGCCGGTGCGCTCGACGCGGACGACACCGTCGACGGCGAGCATAACGTGCTCCTTGGTGAAGTCGATGGATTGCCAATTGGGGACAGCGGGACCGTAGACGAAGCCACCGTGCATCTGCAGGTCCGCGATCATGGAGAGACGCGTCGCCTGAAATGGATCGGTGAAGGCAGGCTCGAGGAGTTCGATGGCAGGGTGACACGAGGCCATCGCGGCGAGGGTTTCGTCGCGCGTGTATGGTTCCGCGCGTGGTGGTAAATCGCTGCCGACGAGGAAGGCGATCTCGGCCTCGAGGCCGCGGAAGCGCCAGTGGTCGCCGGCGAGCACGCTGCCGGTGGCGGCGATCCAGACGAGCGGCATGGGGGCGAACATCGGCGTCGCGTCGGGCGACGGTGGCGCCGATCTTCCAGCCGCCGATATCGCCGAGCGCAACGATCATGCGGTCCTGGATGGCGTAGGCTTCGTCGAGCGACTGCGGCTGAAGGTTCGCGGGAAGATCGGTGAGGGTGTTGCCGGTGCGGCGCGCGTCGAGCAGCGCGTCGGCGGCGTCGATGATGCGGGATTCTTCAGGTCCGGTCATGGTTGGCTCCGAGAGAAGGTTAGTTTCTACCCCACCCTTCGCGCAAAGGCGCGCAATGAAATTGGGCAAACTTTAGCGAGGCAGTCAGTTGACGTCGAGCGAGCGCGGGCCGTGGAGGAGCTGGTCGACGGTGAGGCCGCGGATGGAGGCGTCGAGGAGTTCGACCATGTGGAAGGCGGGGAGCTCGGCGGCGCCGCGGCGGCGAAGGCCGCTCATGAGTTGCAGAAGGCAGCCGGGATTCGCGCTGATGACGGCTTCGGCGCCGGTGGCGAGCAGGTGCGAGACCTTGCGGTCGCCGAGTTCGTTGGCGGGTTCTGGCTGCAGCAGGTTGTAGACGCCTGCGGAACCGCAGCAGAGCGATGCTTCGGCGATCTCTTCGACTTTGAGCTGCGGGATTTGCGCTAGTAGAGCGCGCGGCTGCGTGAAGATACCTTGTGCGTGGCGCAGGTGGCAGGCGTCGTGGTAGGCGACACGAAGCGCGATGGGCGCGCGCGGCGCGATGGGCTCGACAGCTGAGAGAACTTCGCTGATGTCTTTGCACTTTGCTGAGAAGGCAGCGGCGCGCGCGGACCAGGCGGGGTCGTCGCGGAGAAGGTGCGCGTACTCCTTCATCGTGCTACCGCAGCCGGCGGCGTTGATGACGATGGTGTCGACGTTGGCGGCTTCGAAGGTGGCGATCATCTTCTTCGCGTATTCGGCGGCTTCAGTTTCGAGCCCGGAGTGGACCATGAGCGCGCCGCAGCAGCTTTGTGATTGCGGAATGATGACCTCAAAACCTTCGGCGGCGAGAACGCGCGCGGTGGCGGCGTTGACGTGCGCGAAGTAGGCGTCCTGCACGCAGCCGGTGAGCATGCCGACGCGGCCGCGCGACCTGTTGCTTGAGGCGACGGTGCGGGGGAGCGAGTGGAACGGGTTGAGGGGAACGGGAGGGAGCAGGGCTTCCATCGATTGCAGGCGAGCGGGAAGCAGTTTGAGCAAACCGGTGGCGCGGACAAGCGATTGCAGGCCCGTGCGTTGATAGAGCGCGAGCGGGATGCCGAGGATGCGCAGGCGCTTTGGGTGAGGAAACGTCGCGAAGAGAAGCCTGCGGAAGAGGCGGTCGGAGAGCGAACGTGAACCGCTGCGTACGGCCTGGCGTTCAACCTGACCGCGTGTGTCTTCGATGAGCTTGTTGTACTCGACGCCGGAGGGGCAGGCGGTCATGCAGGCCATGCAGCCGAGACAGTTGTCGATGTGCGTCTGGAAGACGTTGTCGAGTGGGACTTCGCCGAGCGCGGCTTTGCGCATGAGCCAGATGCGTCCGCGCGGCGAGTCCATCTCCTCGCCCCAGAGGACATAGGTGGGGCAGGCGGGAAGGCAGAAGCCGCAGTGCACGCACTTGTCCATGACGGCCGGTTCCGGTGCATTGTGCGTGTCGAAGGAGCTTGATCTTGTTGATGTGGTGATTTGTGTAAGGGCGGATTGTGTGGCGAGGCCGCTGGCTTCCTGCGTGGGGGTGGCCTCGTGAGGGAGCGACATCAGATGCCTCCTACGAAGCGGCCGGGGTTGAGGATGCGTGCGGGATCGAACTCTTGCTTGATGGCGCGCATCAGTTCGATAGCGGGCGGCGGATCGCCCCAGGAGTCGACGGAATGTGGGAGCAGGCCGCGGCGAAGGAGAACGGCGCTGCCGCCGTGGGCGCAGAGGCGTGAGCGGAGATCGGTCGTAAGTGTTGCGAGATTTTCGGGCGTTGCGGAGAATGCGACGGTGAGGATGCCGGTGGGCTCGGCGACGCAGCGCGCGCGTGTGTCGGGCTGCGCGTTGAGCAGCGCGGCGGCGCCGACGATGGCGGAGAGCTTCGAGGGAAGTGTGGAGACTTTGAGGAGCGTCGCGTCGGGTTCGGCGAAGAGACGTTCGCGCGCGGACCAGACATCCGCGTCGGGAGGAGCGAGTGTGCAGTCGCTCGCGAGGGTGCGGAGTTGCTGCTCCTGATTGCGAAGAGCGTTGGGTTCGGATGCGAGCTGGATGTCGAGGGCGAAGTCTGCCTCCTCGTTGCGGAGCTGCATCGCTTCGAGGCTGAGCGGAGCGGCAGTGATGCGATGCATGAAGTCGGCGAGTTGCGTGATGGATCTGGAACGCGTGGTGAGGTTGAGAGTGCTGGCCGCGAGGGGATGTAGGCGGAAGGTGACCTCTGTGATGACGCCGAGTGTGCCGAAGGAGCCGGTGAGAAGTTTGGGAAGATCGTAGCCGGCGACGTTCTTGACGACCTTGCCGCCGCTGCGCGCAATCGTGCCGTCGGCGAGGACGATGGTCATGCCGAGGACGAGATCTCGGAGAGAGCCGTAGCGGCGCCGAAGAACTCCGCTGTCGTTCGTGGCGATGACGCCGCCGACCGTGGCGCGATCGGGGAAGACGGGATCGAGGGCGACACGCTGGTTGTGGCGCGCGAGCTCGCGTTGCATGGTCGGACCACGGTGTGCCGGCGGCGACAGTGGCGGTCATGTCCTGCCATACGTGCTCGCGGATACCGGTGAGGCGCATAGTGGAGAGCTGGACGCGCGGAGTGACACGCGAGCCCCAGGTGAGCTTGGTGTGGCCGCCGGTGGGCTCGACCGCGAGTGACTCGCCATTGGCGGTGCGAAGGATGGCGGCGACTTCGTCGGCGTTTGCGGGCGAGAGGACGGTGATGCCATCGTGCTGGTGCGTTTCGATGTTGAGCTCCGCGAGCATCAAAAGACCTCCGCGAGGCCGGAGGCTTCGATGGGATGCGGGACGTAGGAGCCGCGGGAGCGCTCGCCACAGAGGCGGGGTGTGGGGAAGAGTTTTTCGGGGTTCGCGATGTTGTGGGGATCGAACGCGTGGCGAACGCGGTGCATGGTGGCGAGGTCGGGCTCGGCGAACATGTAGCTCATGATGCATTGCTTTTCCCGGCCGACGCCGTGTTCCCCGGTGATGGAGCCGCCGGCGTCAACGCAGAGCTGAAGGATTTTGTAGGAGAGATCGAGCGCGCGTTCTTCTTCGCCGGCGTGCGTGGCGTCGTAGAGGACCATCGGGTGGAGATTGCCGTCGCCGGCGTGGAAGACGTTGGCGATGCGCAAGCCGGTTTCGGCGGACATGCGCTTGCATGCGCGCAAGTATGGAAGGAAGCGCGGTGCGTGGAATGACACCGTCCTGGACGATGTAGTTGGGCGAGACGCGGCCCATGGCGGCGAAGGCGGCTTTGCGGCCTTTCCAGACGAGGGCACGCTCGGCGTCGGATTGCGCGAGTCTCTGCTCCCATGCGCCATTCTTTGTGCAGAGCTCGCGGACGCGCTGCATCTGGGTGTTGACTTCGTCGATGGGGCCGTCGAGTTCGACGAGAAGGAGGCATTCGCAGTCGGGGTAGCCGGCGTGGACCGCGGCTTCGGCGGCAAAGATGGAGGTGCGGTCCATCATCTCCATCGCGGAGGGAAGCATGCCGGCGGCGATGATGTCGGAGACGGTTTGGCCTGCGGCAGAGCTGGAGTTGAAGGCGGCGAGGAGAGTCTGCACGCACTGTGGGCGGCGAACGATTCGGAGCACGGCTTTCGTCGCGACGCCGAGTGTGCCTTCGCTGCCGATGAAGACACCCATGAGGTCGTAGCCGGGTGTGTCGGGCACGCCGTGTGGAGAGCCGAGCCAGACGAGCTCCCCAGAGGGAAGGACGACCTCGCAACCGAGTACGTGAGTGGTGGTGAAGCCGTACTTGAGGCAGTGTGCACCGCCGGCATTTTCGGCGAGATTGCCGCCGATGGTGCAGACGATCTGCGAGGAGGGATCGGGTGCGTAGAAGAAGCCGGCGCTGCGGACCAGTTCGGTGACCTGCGAGTTGGTGACGCCGGGCTCGACGGTGATGAGAGCATTTTCGAAATCGATGGAGGGCACGCGGTTCATGCGCGCGAGGCCGATGACGACGCAGCCGGGCGTGGGTAGTGCGCCTCCGCTGAGGCCGGTGCCCGCCCCGCGCGCGACGAACGGAATGTTGTGCTTCGCGCAGACGCGGATCGCGGCCTGGACTTGCGACGCTTCGCGCGGGAGAACGACGGCGCCGGGAAGGGCGCGAAAGTTCGTGAGGCCGTCACACTCGTAGGTCTGAAGCTGGGTGCGGTCGATGATGAGATTTGCATCGCCGACGGCTGCTCGGAGTTCAGCGATGACTTGAATTGGAATCACAACTTCAATGGTATCGCGCTGTGTGGTGCGATGTTCAGGTCGTGAGCCAGCGCAATGCGTTGGCGAGGAAAGCGCTGCTGCAGGACGGGATGGAAGTCGGGGCAGCGATGGAAGAGCAACTTGCCTTTGCCGAGTCGCGTGGTGAAGGTGCCCGCGCCAACGTTGCGGTCGTGGTCGCGGGAGTAGCCAACGATGACTTCGATGGGTGCGCCGTTGGGGGATTGGTCGATGAGGAGGCCGTTGGAGGGGCGGCCTTTGCACTGATAGAAGCCGCCGAGAGCGCAGTTCTGTGGGAGGCCAGCGAAGAGCGCGTGCTCGCGGACGAAGTACCAGTTGCCCATCCAGGGTGCGCGGAAGTCGCCGACAGCGCCGTGGTAGGTGAAGGCTCCGGCGGAGGCGAGTTCTTTGGCGACGCCGTCGGAGAGTGTGTCGGTCTGCGGGATGGCGAGGAGTGGCGTGCCGGCGCGGACAGCGTCGAGGATGCCGGTTTGCAGGTGGCCGAGCGCGATGATCTGGGCCTCTTCGCCGGGCTCGGGTGTGTGGCCGGGCTTCATGGGTGGCGCGGCTTCGAGGCCGGTGGTCTCGCCGACCTGGCCGTCGGCGTGGGTGTGCGAGGTGATGCCGGAGGAGATGATGACGTTGTAGCGCTCGCCGGGTGTGAATTCACGGATAACGAAGCGATGGACCCCACGACTCGAGTTGCTTCCGGATAGCTGGAGTAATTCCTGAGACTCCGACTGTGTACGGCAGCCCGGCTAAGTCTAGCCGCACGGGTCGGATTCAGTAACCCAGAGCTTCTTTGGTTTGTGTTGCGAGTGGTACAGATGAGCAGCGCGAACTTGAAGCGATAGCAGCCCTCGTCGCCGTTGACGACGGCTCTCGGCTTGTGAGTGAAGGCTTCTTTGAGGAGGTAGCTGAACTGATCGGGCTGTTGGGTTCGGGGGTGGGAATCGGGTCTTGAGCTCGTTGCGTTTGTTGCTCGGCGTGATCATCGAGAAGGTGAGTGTGCCAGTGGCGGGCTGGTGCGTGTCGTTGAAGAGGAAAAGGTCGAAGACCGCGGCCTTGCCGAGTTCGATGGAGAGCGAACGCTGCTTGGCGCAGGGGCGGATGGGTTGCAGTGTGTCGCCGATGAGGTGCGGGTCGGACTTGTGGTTGCGCAGGTTGTCGACGATGCCGGAGTGGTTTTCGATGGCGGTGGACTCCCAGCCGGAGATGGCGGCGAAGTCGAGCGCGTCGTTGATGCGCGCGTTCTCCATGTAGTTCTGCCAGGACTCGTAGCAGGTGCGGCCGACGGCGCGGAAGACGTGGTCGGGTGTGGGGAAGGATTTGCGGAAGCCCCACTTGTCGAGGAAGCGGTTGTAGCCGGCGATGATCTCTTCGTGGTCGGCGAGATCGTAGCTGTCGCCGCCGTATTTTTTGTAGGTCTCGGTGATCTGGTGGACCATGAGGCCGTGGATGTCGGGGCGCGCGCAGCCTTCCATCTCGCCGTACTCGGTGAGGACGTTGCGGAGGTTGATGTTGTAGGTGTAGTCGGTGGGTGATTTGTAGAACTCGTCGTACCACTGATCGCCGGCGCCCTGGTGGTTGTTCCACCAGTCGCCGAAGGGTGTTTCGTCGCTGCGGTGGAGCTTGCCTTCTTTGAGATGATCATCCCAGGGCTCGTACCAGGCTTGCGCGGCGGAGCGTGGAGGAGCGACGAAGCCGTCGTTGAGGACGACGCAGCGCGAGGGGTCTTCGTCGTGCATGGCCTTGAGGATGGCGAGCGTGTCGGGGTTCTTGAGGTCGGCGCCGAGCTCGTTCTGCAGGCAGTACTCGATGACGGAGGGGTGCGAGCGGAAGGCTTTCACCATCTCGACGCACTTGACGAACATGTAGCGCTGCGCGAACTTGTCGGCTTCGCTGGCGGGCTTTTCCATGACGACGCTGTTGGCGCTGGCGTCGGTGCGCGCGGGCAGCTTGCCGATGGCCATCTTGCCGGCGCCGGGCTCCATGTAGCGGAGGACGCCGAGGCGGTCGTGCCAGCGGAGGACGTCTTCCTTGGCGAGGTTGCGGTGGAAGTTGAGGCAGTTGAGGCCGAGCGCCTGCGCGGAGCGGACCTCTTTCTCGGCGAGCTCGGGGACGGGGAACATGCCGTTGAGTCCCCAGTAGCCCCAGGAGATCGCGGTGTAGATTTTTGTGCGCTTGCCGTTGAGGCGGAAGACGGCGTTGGAGTTTGGGTTGTTGGGGTCGATGCCGGTGACGGTGAAGGAGCGGAAGCCGAAGGCGATGGTGCGGGTGTCGGTGTGGTCCGTCTGTCAGTTTTGAACGTGATGCGAAGGTGGTACAGCTTCGGTCGATCTAATATCCCATAGCTCGGCTTGACGAGCAGGTGATAGCTGACCGCGTCGAGTGTGCGTGAGGCGAGTTTCACAGTCTGTGGCGGCAGCTTGAGCGGCGGATAGACGTCGCGCCGCCATCGCCATCCTCAGACAGACCCACACTGTAGCCCTGTTTGCGAGAGATCCCGGTCACCGGGTCAATGACCTGAATATCAGTCGGAGTCCATCGATGAAGCCGTGATTCGACGGCTCGGATTTGATCTACGGTAAGGCGTACGTTGATGCGTCGTGGGCGTTGGGTGTGTTGAGCACCCAGAGCGTCCTTGATGCGGACACTCCGTCATGTGCGCTGAGCGTGATGCCGCGATCGAGCGCGCCGAAGCCGTGGGAGCGGTAGAGCGAGACCTTGCCCCATTTGGCGTTGAGGCCGTCGACCCAGTCGAAGCGGCCGAAGGGATTGGTGATGCGGATGGCGAGGACGTTGAGGCCGCCGGGGTTGGCGGCGTCGGTGCAGTCGCACTCGAAGGGAAGCTCCTCCATGATGGAGTAGCCGACGAGCTTCTGGTTGAGGTAGACCTCGGCGCGGAGGTGGGCGCCGCGGATGTGGAGGAAGATGCGCTTGCCGCGGAGCTCGGCGGGGATGTCGATGCGGCGGTGGAACCAGGAGACGCCGAAGTAGGCGCCGTTCTGCGGGATGTTGTCGTCGGCGGGTGGCTTCGGAGGATCAGTTGCGGCGTAGCGATACTCCTCGGGCGTGTAAGGGCGCGGCTTACCGTCGGGACCTGCGCCGTACTTGCCCCAGAAGTGCTGCTCGACGGAGGTGGGGAGGGTGACCTCGAGGCCGGTGTCGTGCGTGAGTGTGGCCCAGCCGCCGGTGGGTGGGTTGATGGGTAGTGGCTGGCCTTTGCCGCATAGTTTGCCGTCAATCCAAGCGACGTCTTCGGGCAGGAAGATGTCGTCGTTCTGCCACTCGGCTTTGTCGTCGATCCAGAGGCGCCAGCCTTCGTCGGGGATGAGCGTGCCGTTTTCGGGATACGGCAGCTCTGCGGGCTTCGCGTTTGTCGGGAGCGCGAGGGCAGGCGTGATGGCGGCGGCGGTGGTGAGGGCGGCGGAGGTCTGCAGGAAGGCGCGGCGGGAGATGCTGTCAGACATGTTCCAGCGAGTTTAGCGCACGCTCGAGGCAAAAGACTTCAACGCAAAGGTCGCGAAGAAGAGACGCAAAGGACGCAACGGTTCCCCTGAGTGGGCGCAGGCCTCTACTCGCCGAGCATGATGCGCTGCACGGCGCGGGCGCGGCCGGTGGCGCCGTCGCAGTCGATGAGTGTGGCACAGAGTTTCGGGTTGCCTTTGGCGGCTTCGAACTTGCCGGGCATGCCGGTGAGGAAGCGCTTGAGGACCATCTCGGTTTCGACGCCGATGACGGAATCGTACGGGCCGCTCATGCCGACATCGGTCTGGAAGGCGGTGCCGTGCGGGAGCACGCGTTCGTCGGCGGTGGGGATGTGCGTGTGCGTGCCGAGCACGGCGGTGACGCGGCCGTCGAGATACCAGCCGAGCGCGACCTTCTCGCTGGTGGCTTCGGCGTGGAAGTCGAGCAGGATGACCTTGGCGCCGGACCGCTCGCGAATTTCAGTAAGCAGATCGTCGGCCTTGCGGAAGGGATCGTCGCAGGAGCTCATGAAGACGCGGCCCTGCAGGTTGATGACGGCGTAGGCTGGACCGTTGGGAAGCGTGCCCTGGTAGACGCCGAAGCCGGGTGTTCCGTGCGCGTAGTTGGCGGGGCGAAGGACGCGGCGGCCACGCACGTGCGAGGCTTCGGGGACGGCGATGTACTCGAAGATCTCCTTCTTGTCCCAGATGTGATTGCCGGTGGTGATGACGTGCGCGCCGAGATCGAAGAGCTCTTCAGCGATGGCGGGTGTGAGGCCGAAGCCGCCGGCGGCGTTCTCGCCGTTGATGATGAGGAGGTCGACGGAGTGGGTCTCGAGCAGGTGGGGCAGGTGCTCATGCACGATGTGGCGGCCCGCGGAGCCGAAGATATCGCCTACAAACAGAATCTTCACTGGACGAGTTTATATGGGTGGGGGCAGCCCATCTTGCGATGCAGGGCGAAGATAAGGCGCTTCGTTCTGTTTTCGGGGGATGAAAACGGCATTAATACGCTTTATATGGGGCACAACATTGGGGGCAATGCTCTAAACTCACGGAATGATCGACCTGGTGTGGAATTTTCCGCTGATGCCCGGACAGCAGGAGATCTGGTCGCGTTATCTTGCGGCCGCCCTCGCTGATTCTGGTTCTCAGCCTGTTGAGACGATGCGGCCGTCGTTCCGCAACGTGGAGACGAAGCTGCGCGAGCGCGCGGCGAACTGGTTGGGTCAAGCGGTCAGCCGGACTTGGATGACGTGCGGTGGGCATCACGGAACGCTGAATGCACTGATGGCTTCAGGGCTCGCCGGGACGCGTGTTGCGGTGGAGGGCAATACGTATCCGGGGTTTCTGGATCAGTGCTGGATGACGAAGACTTCAGTGGTCGCGTGCGAGGTGGATGACGAGGGGATTGTTCCGGATGGGTTGCGGGAGTTGTGCGACCGCAAGCGGCGGGAGCTTGAACCGGTGCATGGCATCTTCACGATGCCGACGGTGCAGAATCCGCGGGGATTTGTGACGCCGGTGTCGCGGCGCGAAAAGATCGTGGAGATTGCGCGCCAGTTTGACCTGACGATCATCGAAGACGATGCGTACGGCTTTATGGAGGAGAACGCGCCGGCGAGCTACGCGGAGCTGGCGCCGGAGCGCACGTACTACGTGCGCGGGCTGGCGAAGAGCCTGGCGCCCAGTGCGCGGACTGGGTTTCTGGTCGCGCCGGAGAATGCGGCGGCGTCGATTGAGGCTGCGTTGCGCTGCACGGCCACGGGCACAAATGTGCCGCAGAATATGGCGGCACTGGCGATGTGCGAGGATGGCGTGCTGAACGAGATCATGAAGGCAAAACGCGACGAGGGCCGGCAGAGAAATCAGGCTGCGCGTGCGTTGCTTGGCAAGCTGTGTGTGCCGGGTGCGAGTGCGGCGTGGCATCTGTGGGTGCGGCTGCCGGAGGACGTCGAACCGAGCGATGTTGAGCGCGCCATCACCTCTGAGGATGTGATGGTGACGAACGGGCAGTGGTGTGCCGCGGCGCCGGAGTATCGGCATGGCCTGCGGCTGGCGCTGGGCGGCGAGATTGATCGCGCACGTGTGCTCGAAGGTGTGGCGCGCGTCGGGCAGGTGCTTGAGGATTTTCTCAAGGATGAGCAGCAGCAGAGCGCGAGCTACTCGCGAACCGCGTGATGTGCGGATAACGTAGGCCGCCAGATTCCGTCTATCATTCGAACTTCTTCACAAAGGAGGCGTATGAAGACGTCAGCTGGTTGGTAATTGCGTTTTGGTTGTCGCGGCGATGGCGATTGGATGGTGGGCGCATGGCGGGGCAGCGGTGCATGCGAGCAGCGCGCCGGTCGGAGAGCTCAGCTTTCAGTTTGTGAAGAGTGATCTGAACAATGCACTGACGGTCTATGACTCTGGGGCGCGAGTGCTGTATGTGTATCAGGGCGCGTCGGCGACTGGCGCAGCGACGGTGAACTGCTCCTACATGTTCCACATCAGCCGGGCTGGCGGCCCGATTCAGCGTGAGAACTGCAAGCCATAAAGAGAGTGTGTGAGGTTCGCTAGTCGCGGCCGAGGAAGTCGTCGACAACATTGACGTACTTGTCGGGCTCTTCGTAAGAGGGCAGGTGGCCGCTCTTCTCAAAAACCTCAAACTTCGCACCGGGGATAGCTTTGTACATTCGCCATGCGGTGAGCGGGGCGACGTTCATGTCGAAGCGACCGGTGATGACCAGCACAGGGAAGTTGAACTTCGGCAGAGCAGGTGTGAGATCGAGATCCGCGACGGCCTGTCCCACGGCGTGCGCGGTCTGCGGGGAGAAGCCGAGATCCTTAGCGTTCTCCATATAGTGCCTGAGGTTTTCAGGGCTGTAGAAGATCATCCCGAAGTGGTCACGGAGGCCTTGTTGTGCCTGCTCTTCGGGTGAAGCTTTGGAGGCATGTGCAGCGGCTTCGTTGGCCTCGAGCCTGTCAGGGAAGACCTGCGGGAAAAGATGAACGATGGCCTTCCAGGAGGGCAGCCCGTCGGAGATGATGAGTTTGTGCACATGCTCGGGGTGCGCGGCGGCGTAGGCGATGACGAGGAGACCGCCGAAGGAGTCGCCGCAGAGATCGATCTTGTTGAAGTGAAGATGTTCGCGGATGGCGTCGAGATCGGCGACCTGGGTGTCCATTGATTGGGAAGCGGCAGGATTGGTGAGTGGTGAGGCGCCGTCGCCGCGCTGGTCGTAGAAGATGACCTGCCGATGCGCGGAGATGCGCTGCCAGGCGTCGTTCTGGACCATGTAGATGTGGGAGAGGCCCGGGCCACCGTTGACCGCGAAGACAGGCGTCATGGTCGTTTGTGGTTCGCCATAGACCCAGTAGGCGAGGTCGACGTCTGGGGTATGCACATGGCCGGTGGGCTGGATGACCGGCATCGGCGTTTGGGCGAGCACGGAGGTAGTCAGTAGAAATGCGAGGATCGCAGTCTTCATAGCTACTCGGCGGACTCTCCGTGGGTGTGGTTATCGTCTTCGGCTTCATCGGCTGGCGTTTTGGTGAGCGGGCGCATGAGCGGGAAGAGGATGACGTCGCGGATGGAGCGCGCGCCGGTGAGGATCATGGTGAGGCGGTCGATGCCGATGCCTTCCCCGGCGGTGGGTGGGAGACCGAAGCTGAGCGCGCGGACGTAGTCCTCATCCATCTGGTGGGCCTCATCGTCGCCGCGGTCGCGTTCTTTGAGCTGGTCTTCGAAACGGCGGCGCTGGTCGTCGGGGTCGTTGAGCTCGGAGAAGGCGTTGCCGACCTCGAAGCCGCCGATGTAGAACTCGAAGCGCTCCACCCAGTCGGGCTCGTCGGGCTTGATTTTGCTCAACGGCGAGACGGCGAGCGGGAAGTCGTAGATGATGGTGGGCTGGATGAGGTGCTCTTCGGCCAGAGATTCGAACACCTCGGCGATGATCTTGCCCATGTCCGTGGAGGAGCTGCAATCGTCGAGGTTGCGGGCTACCGCTTCGAAGTACACTTCGATGTCTGCCAGCCGGGAACGCTCGCGTCCTTGCGAGGTCGAGGGCTTGCTGTCTTCGATCGAGTCCGCGGTTTGAATGTCGCCTGATTTCCCTCTATGGGCTTTCATCTCACGGCTGGCCGCGCGAAGGCGCGCCGCGAGTTGAGCGGTGCTGTCGAAGTCAGTCAACGCCGGAGCTTGTGATTCCGCCGGCCAGAACTTGATGATGGCCTCGCGCATGCTTAGCTTCTGCCACTTGCTGAGGTCGATCTCGTGGCCGTTGAAGTTCGTGATTGTTGTGCCGTTCACGTCCTTGGCGACGAAGGTGATGAGTTCCTGAGTGAGGTCCATCAGGTCGTGGTAGTTGGCGTAGGCCTGGTAGAACTCGAGCATCGTGAACTCGGGGTTGTGCTGCGTGCTGACGCCCTCGTTGCGGAAGTTGCGATTGATCTCATAGACGCGGTCGAGGCCGCCGACGACGAGGCGCTTGAGGTAGAGCTCGGGCGCGATGCGCAGCGAGAGGCCGATGTCGAGCGCGTTGTGATGCGTGCGAAACGGGCGCGCCGCGGCACCGCCGGCGATGGTGTGCATCATCGGTGTTTCGACTTCAAGGTAGCCGCGGTCGTCGAAGAAGCGGCGGATGGCGCGCAGGATGGCGGCGCGCTTGACGAAGACATCGCGGACGTTGCGGGGCTCTGGATCGGCGACTGTTTCATCCGCTTCGGCCTTGGCGAGCGTGCCGGAGTTCATGATGAGGTCGACGTAGCGCTGACGGTAGCGAAGCTCGACGTCTTCGAGGCCGTGGTACTTGTCCGGCAGCGCGAGCATTGCCTTCGAGAGAAAGCTCATTGCCGGCTTGCCGCCGACGGGCAACGCCTTAAGCGTCAGCTCTCCGGTGCGGGTGCGCATGAGGTGTCCGCGTACGCCGATGTGATCGCCGAGGTCAAGGAGTTTGTAGAGCGCGAAGATGTCCTCTCCGACGTCGTCCTTGCGGACGTAGATCTGCAGGCGCTTGCCGCCCTGCTGCAGATGCGCGAAGCCCGCCTTGCCTTGCAGGCGGATGGACATGATTCGTCCGGCGACCGCGAACTCGGGATGTTCGGTTTCGAGCGTCTCGGCTGGAACGGGCGCGGATTCGGAATCGTAGCGCGCGAGGAGCTCGGGGATGTGCGCGAAGGGAATGCGCTCGTCGGCCGCGGGGAAGCGGTTTGGATAGATGCTCTCGGCGGCGGAGAGGCCGAGGCTCTGTCCGATGGCGGAGATCTCGCGCAGCTTATCCTGGCGCTGCTTAAACAGATTTCGCTCGAAGTCGCTTTCAAACTGGGACAATGCTTAGGCTCGCTTTGCTTTCAGACGTGTGAGGCTTCAGTATATCGGCGAGTGGCGGCTCGGCTTGGGCGAGTGGTAAGGTTTGGCGATGGCCGATGATGAGAACAAGCCGAAGAAAGGTGGCGGGGTGTTCGGCAGCCTGGTGCAGGCGGAGTCGATGATTCAGCTGGCGCTGGCGCTGCCGGCGGGCTGCTTGATCGGCTGGTTTATCGGGATGCTGCTGGATCATCACTTCCATACGGACTGGATCCAGGTGGTCGGGATCATCGTGGGCGCGGTTGCCGGGTTTGTGCAGATCTTTACGACCGCATCGAAGTTCATGAAGCGAGGCAGGTGACAGTGGAACTGGCTGGGTTGACCGACGAGGATGTTCGCCGGACGATGCACCGCGCGCTGCGTCTGCTGGCGATACTCGCGATCGCGGGTGTGGCGCTGGCGTGGTGGAAGATGGGGTGGCAGAGCGCAGTGCTTATTAGCGGTTGGGGCCGCAATTTCGGCGAGCGGGTTGTGGGAGTGGACGCGGCTGATGACCGTTGTGATCAGCCGCATGGATGCTGGCGCCGAAGCGCGGCCCGTGGGCACGGTTCTGGTTGGTTTCTTCCTGCGGCTGGGGGTCGCCCTGGTGGCTCTGTATGTTAGTCTTAAGTATCTGGATGGTTCTGTTTACGCGCTTGTCGCGGGCCTCGCGCTGGGTATGGTTGCCCTGACGATTGAGGCGCTGAGGCTGGTGAGGTCGTGGACGGTTTAGGCCGCGCGGCATCTGAAGCAGAAGGAACGAACGGCCTCCAGGACCAGTTTTAGGATGCAGGTCTACCAAAGTTTTTTATGCAGACTCAGCTTTTGTTTACGCGCCTTCTGAACCACGCCTTTGCCCCCCAGGTGAACTGGCTGCTGAGCCTGTTCCACGTGACGCCTGCCTACGCGAAAGCCCCAATCACGAACGCGGTGTCGATGGAGTTCCTCGTATTCCTGGTACTGCTGCTGTACTTCGTCGCAGTGCGGCTGTCGCTGAGTGTGGAGAAGCCGAACGGCCTGCAGCACCTCGCGGAGATGCTGAACGAGGGCGTCGAGCAGCAGACCGAGGCGATCATTGGCCATGGCTATGAGCGCTTCACCAGTTATCTGACGACGATGTTCCTTTTCATCCTGCTATGCAATCTGGTGGGATTGATTCCGGGGCTGGAGTCGCCGACAGCAAACGTCTCGGTGCCGCTGGGTTTTGCGGTGGTGACGTTCCTCTACTACCACTACCATGGTCTGCGCGTGAACAAGGGCGCGTACATCAAGCAGTTTCTCGGGCCGGTGTGGTGGCTGTATTGGCTTCTGTTCCCGATCGAAGTCATCTCGCACTTTGCGCGTATCCTCTCGCTCACGGTTCGTCTCTACGCGAACATGTTCGCCGGCGACCTGCTGACGATGGCGTTTTTCTCGCTTGTGCCGATCGGAGTTCCGCTGGTTTTCCTTGGGCTGCACCTGGGAGTTGCGGTGGTCCAGGCGTATGTGTTCGCAGTTCTGGGAGCGATCTATCTCGGGCTGGCGGTCGCGCAGGAGCATTAGAACGCAGCGCGTTCTAGTCAGGGCTAAAGCCCTGACTTACCGATTTAGCGGCGAGGTTTGCCGCTTGCAAGATCCCGCGGAGGGGCGCTCCCTCTTCGCGGTGGGTACTTCCGCCGTTCAGCGTGAGGGGGCCAGCTCGGTGAGCCTCAACCACCCACTGATGGCGAGATAAACGGGGGCATGGAGTAACGATGCGTAAGCTGCAATATCTCTTTATGTCACTGGCCGCGATGCTGATTGCAACGCCGGCCTTCGCACAGAACGCCAGTCAGTACAGCCCGGCGTCGCAGTGGGTTCCGCTGGCGGCCGGTCTGGGAATGGCCCTCGCGGCTGGACTCTGCGGTCTCGGTCAGGGCAAGGCGACGGCTTCGTCGGCTGAGGCGCTGGCCCGCAACCCTGGTGCACGTCCTGGAATCTTCCTGTTCCTGATTCTCGGCCTCGCGTTCATCGAGTCGCTCGCGCTGTTCACGTTCGTCATCATCTTCCTGAAGGTCAAGGCCTAAGCTTCGGGAAGCTAGAGAGTGGAAGGCCTCCGCATCGCGGAGGCCTTTCTGTTGTGCGCTGAAGCGGTTTGGTGAGTTACTGGCCGGGTTCAGGTTGAGCCGGCGTGGCCTCTGGCGATGGCGTACTGGCAACCGGCAGCGTTATGGGGGTTGAGCGTTGCGTGAGATGCAGCAGACGACCTGGGGCAATGCCGAGAAGGAGGGTCGCGAGCGCGGCGCAGGCGAGGGCAATGCCGGCGGGAGCGGCAACCTTGCGTGTCTCCTCCTGTGAAGCTGTTGCAACGACGGGACGCGTGTAGAGTGCGGCGAGCAGTCGCAGGTAGTAGAAGCAGGCGATGCCCGAGTTGATAAGGCCTATGACTGCGAGCCAGACGTGACCGGTGTAGATGGCCGCAGTGAAGGAGTAGAACTTGCCGAAGAATCCGCCGGTGAAGGGAATTCCGATCAGCGAGATGAGGAAGAAACTGAGCAGAGCGGCAAGCACAGGGCGGCGCAGCGCAAGGCCGGTGTAGTCGTCGAGCGTGCGCGACTCTTCGCCGTAACCGGAAACGGCGGTGAGCACGAGGAAGGCGCCGACGTTCATGGCGGCGTACGCAGCGGTGTAGAAGAGCGCTGCCGAGATGGCGTTCTCGCGAGTGGAACTGAAGGCGACCAGCAGATAGCCGGCGTGTGCGATGGAGGAGTAGGCGAGCAGCCGCTTGACGTCGCGCTGCAGCAGCGCACCAAGGTTGCCGATGCACATGCTGGCGACGGCGAGCAGTTCAATGAGGACGATCCAGTGCGGGCGCAGCGCGGGCATGCCGTTGAAGAGGAAGCGCAGCAGCACCGCGAAGGCGGCGGCCTTCGGCGCGGTGGACATCATGCCGACGACAGGCGTAGGCGCGCCCTGGTAGACATCCGGCGTCCAGACGTGGAAGGGAGCGAGCGAGACTTTGAAGCCGAGGCCAATGAGCACCATCGCGATCGCCAGAATGGCCAGGTTCGGCGCGGTGGTTGTCGCTATACCGTTGTGGATGGCGGCGATCGACGTTGAGCCGGTTGCGCCGAAGCAGAGCGCGATGCCGTAGAGGAAGAATGCGGTGGCGAAGCTGCCGAGCAGGAAGTATTTGAGCGAAGACTCCGAGGCAGTGGCCTGACCCTTGCGGAAGCCCGCGAGGATGTAGGTCGAGATCGACGAGATCTCGAGGCCGATGAAGACCATGAGCAGCTCGACCGAGCAAGTCATGAACATCATGCCGGTGGCGCCGAAGAGCGTGAGCGCGTAGAACTCGCCGGCGTGGCGAGTTGGGTGTGCCGTCAAAGTAGTCGAGTGTGGCCAGCAAAGTCACAAGGACGATGGCCGCGATGAGCAAGTGGAAGAAGACGGAAAAGTCATCGACCTGCACCGTACCGTAGAACGCGGAGATTGTGCGCCACTGAAAGAGGCTGAACTGGGTGTGCTGATAGAGCGCCGCGGCGCCAGCAGCGAGCGTGCCGAGGATCGCGAGCCAGCCCAGCGGTTTGCGGGAGCGACCGGGGGCGATCATCGGCTCGGCGAGCATGATGATGACGCCGAAGACGGTGAGGATGAGCTCGGGCAGAACGGCGAGGAGCGGAGTAGACATTTAGTAGCGCGCTCCTTTATTAGTGGCGGGCGGTTGTTTGCCGAGCGCAGCAGCGCCGAGGTTGGGATCGACAAAGCTATTGCGAGAGCCGCTGACACGGAGCTCAAACCTGCAATGGTTTGGAGGCAGGCAATCTGCGAACCACACCTTTTTAGCAACCTCCGCGCTGTAAGGCCCGATGGCCTGGGTCCAATATGGCGAGAAGACGCCCATGACGAGGAAGAGCACGGCCAATGGCCAGAGTTCGATGTGTTCGCGCGCACTGAGGTCCCAGCCGGGTACCTCTTCGGGCCTGAGTCCTAAAGCTCCGTAGAAGACGCGCTGGATCATCCACAGCATGTACGCGGCGGAGAAGATGACGCCGGTTGTTCCGACGACGGTCCAGAGGACGTGATGCGCGATGAGGGTCTGCATGGCGCCGGAGAGGATGAGGAACTCGCCGACGAAGCCCGAAAGCATCGGCAGGCCAACCGCTGCAAGACCGGTGATGACGAAGAACGTCACCATCCAGGGATGGCGCGCCGCGAGTCCGCCATAGTCGCGCATGTCGTAGGTGCCGTACCGCTCATAGAGCAAGCCCAGAAGAATGAAGAGTGCAGCGCCGATCAGTGATTCGTTGAGAATCTGGTAGGTACCGCCATCAAGGCCGGATATGGTGAACGTGAAGATGCCGAGCACAATGAAGCTGTTGGCACTAAGCGTCGCGAACGCCGCAAGTTTCTTGAGGTCGCTCTGCACGAGGGCGAGCAGCGCACCGTAGACGATGCCGATCGCTCCAAGCGCGATAAGCAGAGGAGCGACCTGTCGCGACTGCGAGGGAAAGATGGCGAAGCTGAAACGCAGAATGGAGTAGAGGCCAAGCTTGCCAGCGAGCACCATGACGACCGCGGTCGGAGCCTCCTGCACTGCCTCTGAGAGCCAGCCGTGCAACGGGAAGATCGGGACCTTGACGCCGAAGGCGAAGAGGAAGGCAAGCGAACAGAGCAACAGTGCTGTGCCATTCGTGGAGATGGGGTGCTGCGTGGCGAGAGCCTGCAGCGTCGGGAGATCGAAGGTGCCGGTCTGCGCATACAGCCAGATCATCGCCACGAGCAGAAGCGCCGACGGAATGAAAGTGTAGAGGAAGAACTTGATCGCAGCGCGGCGCCGGTTTTCGGTACGACCAAAGGTGGCGATGAGCAGCGCCATCGGGACGAGCGAGAGCTCCCAGAAGCCGTAATAAAGAAATAGGTCGAGCGAGACGAAGATGCCGATTATCGCGACCTGCTGCAGGAAGAAGAGCGTGAAGAAGAGCCGCGTGCGCGATTTGATCGCGTTCCATGAGGCGAGCACGCCGAGCGGAGCGAGAACTCCGGTAAGGACGACCAGCCACATCGAGAGGCCGTCGACGCCGAGGTGATAACGGATTGCGGGCGATGCGATCCACTCGGCGTTTTGATCGAACTGGAAGCGACCGAAGGTCCCGTAGTCGAAGTGCGCCGGCAGATGCAGCGCGAATATCAGAGTGATTAGGGTGACCGCGAGCGCGATGATGTGGTGCAGCTTCGAGCCTTCCCCACGGTCCGGGATCAGCGCGACGATGATTGCGCCTACCAGCGGCGTGAGGAGGAGCAGCGTGAGGATGGATTGATCGAGATTCATCGGGTCAGGGAGTTGGCGTTCGCCGGGTGGACAACGAAGAGGACGATGGCGATTACGACGGCGGCACCGAGTGCGAGCCAGCCGGCGTAGGAGCGAATGTTTCCAGACTGCATGCGGCTGGCGAGCCAGCCGAGGCCACGCGTGCTGCCTGCAAGTGTTGCTCCAGTGCCCTGAACGATGAGCCCGTCGACAAGTCCGCCAAGGACGATGCGCGAGAACATAAGTAGCGGCGAAACGATCAGGCGGCCGTAGATCTCATCGACCCAGTACTTGTGATCGAGCAGGTTATAGAGCGGCTTGAAGCGCTCGGCGAGTGCGGCCGCCGTGCCGGGCTTGCGGTAGTAGAGCACGTAGGCGAAATAGAAACCCATGAATGCGGCGAGGACCGAGATTGTGGCAAGGAGCGGCTCGGCACCACGCGAAGTAAGGTGTTCGGCGACGTGTTCAGTCGGATTGAAGACCGGACCCAGGAAGTGCTCAATCTCGTTGTGGCCGCCAAGGACCAGAGGAACGCCGACCCAGCCGCCGACAAAGGATAGGACAGCCAGAATCGCCAGCGGAACCCACATGACTGGGGGCGATTCGTGCACACCGTGCGGATGAGCCGCCTGCCCGCTATCGTGCTCAGGCTCCGCGACCATCGTCGCGTGCGAGTCGCGGTGCGCGTGAACGGGAGCAAAATTATCATTGGGTTCGCCATGTGTTCCATGACCATGAGCGAGCGCGGCTTCATTGAAGCGAGGCTCGCCGAAGAAGGTCTTGAACCACAGCCGGAACATGTAGAAGCTCGTGAGACCTGCAGTGATCAGGCCGAGGAACCAAAGTGTGTAGCCGAGCGCGCCGCCGTGTAGGAAGGTCTGGTAAAGGATCTCGTCTTTGGAGAAGAACCCCGCGAGTGGCGGCACACCGGCGATGGCGAAGACGCCGGCGGTCATCGTCCAGAAGGTGATCGGGATGCGCTTGCGCAGGCCGCCCATTTTGCGCATATCCTGCTCACCGCTCAGCGCGTGGATGACCGAGCCCGCAGCGAGGAAGAGCAGAGCCTTGAAGAAGGCGTGCGTCATCAGGTGGAAGATTCCGGCCTCGTACGCAGCCACGCCGCACCCGAGGAACATGTAGCCGAGCTGTGAGACCGTCGAGTAGGCCAGCACGCGCTTGATGTCGTGCTGGACCATACCGATTGTGGCGGCGAAGAACGCTGTAGCGCAGCCGATGATCGCGACGACAGCGAGCGCGAAGGGTGAGCGGTCGAACAGCACATGGCAGCGCGCCACCATATAGACACCCGCGGTGACCATGGTTGCAGCATGGATGAGCGCGGAGACCGGCGTGGGGCCTTCCATTGCGTCCGGGAGCCAGATGTAGAGCGGAATCTGCGCGGATTTGCCAGCGGCTCCGACGAAGAGCAGCAGGCAAATTGAGGTGAGGAAGCCGCCAGTGAGGCCAGGAGCGGCATCGACCTGACCGAAGACGCTTGCGAAATCGAGCGAGCCGAAATGCGCAATGAGCAGGAACATCGCAAGCAAAAAGCCGAAGTCGCCGACGCGGTTGACGATGAAGGCCTTCTTGCCGGCGTTCGCGGCAGAATCGCGTTTGAAGTAGAAGCCGATGAGCAGGTACGATGCGAGCCCAACACCCTCCCAGCCAACGAACATCAGCAGGAAGCTTGAGGCCAGCACCAGCACCAGCATGAAGAACATGAAGAGGTTGAGGTAGGCAAAGAAGCGCCAGTAGCCCTCTTCCTCCGCCATATAGCCGACCGAGTAGACGTGAATCAGGAAGCCGACGCCGGTTACGATGCCCAACATCACCAGCGTGAGGTGGTCGATGGCAAAGGCGAAATTGACCTGGAAGCCGCTGATCGCGATCCACGGAGCGCCGATGAGCGTGAAGTGATCGGGTGCACCGGCCGACTTCATGTAGATCCACAACTTCAGGACGATGAGCGCAGGGATCAGAGTCGCGATGAGCGCAACAGTCGAAACGAGTGCGCGCGGAAGCTTGCGGCCCAGCGTTCCATTCAGGAGGAAGCCGGCGAAGGGGAGAGTCGGAATGAGCCAGAGCAGAGTATCGTTCATGCGGTGTATGCGGGCTCGCTAGTCCTTCATGAGATTGACCTGATCGACATTCAGGGTCTGGCGTGCGCGGAAGAGCGCGATGATGATGGCGAGACCGACGGTGGCCTCGGCGGCGGCAACGACCATAACGAAGAAGACAAATATCTGTCCTTCGATCCGATGCCACATGTGGGCGAAGGCGACGAAGGTCAGGTTGACAGCGTTGAGCATCAACTCAATCGACATAAAGATCGTGATGACGTTGCGCTTGATGAGGAAGGCACACACGCCAATCGAGAAAAGGATCGCGCCGAGGATGAGGTAGTACGCGATGGGAACCATCTAGCGGTCCTCCTTGCGGCGCAGGCGTTTGGAGATCAACACCAAAGCGAGGCCAGCGGCGACGCCAAGTGCGAACGAAACCCAGCTATCACGAGAGCCGCCAAAAAGCAGAGTCGTAAGAGCAACGGTCATAGCTATTGCTCCTTCCTGGCGAGCACGACAGCGCCCAGAATCGCGACGAGAATCAGAATCGAGGTCACCTCAAACGGCAGCAGCAGTGAGGTGAAGAGCGTATGCGAGAGAACTTCGATATTGTTGACCGCGCCAGTCAGATAGCCGCCGATCGGGGTGCCTCCAAGGTGGTCTCGCTCGGACAGAAACACAAACGTCAGCAGGCAGAAGATCGCCGCGGCACCGGGAAAACCTGCGATGGTGGCGGCGCGCGAGAATTTGGAGGAGGGGCTCGTATCCTCTTCGCCGGCGTTGAGCAGCATGATCACGAAGACGAACAGCACCATGACGGCGCCGGAGTAGACGATGACCTGGGCGGCTGCGAGGAACTCGGCACCCAGTGACCAGTAGAGGACCGCGAGCGACATCATCACGACGATGAGCGAGAGCGCTGAGTTAATCGGGTGGTGCTGCAGCAGGAGATTGAGCGCTCCTCCGACGGCGAGCAGACCGAAGATGATGAACAGGGCAAGTTCCATCGTTGCTGTCTTTAGGGTCTTTCTTTCGTACGCGTGTACTTTCGATTGTAAAACGCCCAGCGAGAATAAGATCGACGCGGCGCGAGGACGCTTCAGCTGCGGTAAGCGAGTGCCAGGGCCGTCGCCAGGATGTTGAGAATGGCGACGGGCAGGAGAAACTTCCAGCCGAAGTTCATCAGCTGGTCATAGCGGAAACGCGGCAGCGTGCCACGCACCCAGATATAAAGCAGAAGGAAGAACAGAATCTTGGCCACGAACCAGAGGACCGGAAGAATCGCTCCAATGATCGGGCCGTTGAGAATCGCGATGTTGTCGAAGATGTGCCCGAAGGGAGAGTTGGAACCGCCGAGGAAGAGCAGCGTCGCGACGCATGCGACGGTGATCATGTTCGCGTACTCCGCCATGAAGAACATGGCGAACTTCATCGACGAGTACTCGGTGTGATAACCGGCCACGAGTTCGCTCTCGGCCTCGGGCAGGTCGAAGGGTGTGCGGTTGGTCTCGGCGTACGCGGCCATAATGTAGATGAAGAAGGCGATGATCTGGCAGCCGCCGAGGATGTTCCACGAGAGCGCGCCATGTGCGGATTGCGAGCCGACGATGTCGCGCAGCCGGAGCGATCCGGCGCGGAGCACGACGCCAACCAGCGAGAGTCCAAGCGCGAGTTCGTAGCTGACGAGCTGCGCCGAGGCACGTAGCGAGCCGAAGAGGGAATACTTGTTGTTTGAGCTCCAGCCGGAAAGCGCCACGCCATACACGCCGATGGACGTAATGCCGAGGATAACCAGCAAACCAATATTGATGTCCGAGATCTGGAAGAGATCGACGGCGGTGCCGTGGACGTGAATGAAGGTCTGGTGACCGAAGGGCACGACGGCGATCGACACCAATGCGCACGAGAGTGCGATGAGCGGCGCCAGGATGAAGAGCGGGCGTTCGACGGCGAGCGGCATCATGTCTTCCTTGAGGAAGAGTTTGAGGCCGTCGGCCAACGGCTGCAGCATGCCGAACGGACCCACGCGTGAAGGTCCCCAGCGGTTCTGCAGACGGCCCAGAACCTTGCGCTCCAGCAGTACCGTATAGGCGACCGCGCCGAGCGTGATGCCCAGCACGACTGCGATCTTGATGATGCTGATCAGCAGAAAGATTTCAAATGGAGTCAGATGGCTCATTGATCAGATTCGAGATCGGGTTGGTCAGTCGGCTTCGGCGAAGTGGTCGGCAACCTCGCGCTGCTGGTGCTTCTGGATGTCGAGGAGCATGGGCGAGTACTTCGTGAGAGAACCCGAGGTAAAGAGTGTGTCGGACGACGGAAGGACGAGGTCCTTGCGGGCTGTAGCGTTTGAAATCTGGATGAGGCCCGAGCTGGCCGGGCTCAGATGCTGGTCGTTGCCGCTCAGCAGTTGCAGGCGCAGCAGCTTGTCGTAGCCCGGCACGAGCCGCTGAATCTCGTCGAGGATCGCGAACGGATCAAACGGCGAAAGCTTCGGCTCGAGATTGTTGGCAATAAGCCAGACGGAGTGACGGTCGGCCTCGCCGGACTGCGCTCCCCGCGACTGACCAATGTCAGCTCGAAGCCCTCGGCCAAAGGGAACGAGCGTCTTCACTGGATGCCCCATCTTGTCGGCGAGCCGCACGATGAGCTCGAAGTCCGTACGCACACCAGCCTTGTCGCCAGCCTTATTCACAAGCTGAACATCGCCGTAGCTGTTCGTTACCGTGCCGGATTTTTCGTAGAGCATCGCCGCAGGAAGCACAACGTCCGCGATCTCCGCGGTCTCAGTGAAGAAGAGGTCCTGCACGACGAGAAATGTATTTTGCAGCGCCTCCGCCGTGACGCCATAGCGCGAGACGGGATTCGAGCCGACAACATAGAGTGCCGCGAGATTGCCGGCGTTTGCTGCGTCGAACATCGCGAGCATGTCGAGGCCGGGCTGCGTCGGCGCCTTGTATTCAGACATAAGCGCCGAACCCGACAGCGGCTGGTAACCCGGGAGCAGATCTGGCAGCAGACCCATGTCGGACGCGCCGCGCGAGTTCGCATAGTCAGCGATGCAAGCAAACTTGGCGTTGGGTAGCGTGTTGATGAGCCGTGCCAGTTCTCCATCACGAAGCTCATTGCCCACGAGGACAACGAGCTTCTCCTCACTGTGGACCGCTGCGCGGAAGCTCGAAAGCTCGTCCGCCTGCGCGATCACTGAGGCCGCGGCGGCGGAGGCGTCGTCACCCGCAAGGTAGCTGACGAAATTCCCGTAAGCAAAGGGCGCTACCTGAATGAAGGCGCGAGCCTGACGGCGCAGCTTGATCTCGTCCGTGTTCGCAACATAGATGCGCGCTCTGTTCAGCCGCACAATGGTGCGCAGATTCCACGCAGTCAGTGGGGCCTGGTTGGTTGGGTCGCCGCCGATGAGCAGCACCGCGGGCGCGTCTGCAACGTCACGTTGCGAAGCGAAGCGGCCCGTTGTCCCCTGAAGCGCGCTCGCCAGCGAAACGAAGTCGGCAGTACGGTGGTGGTCGATGTTGTTGGTCCCCAGCACTGTGCGCGCGAACTTCTGCAGCAGGTAGCTCTCTTCATTCGTCGTGCGGTTGGAGCCAATCACGCCAAGCGACTGCGGTCCGCGCGAATCGCGCAACTCGCGTAGTTTGTTGCCGGCGAAGGTCAGCGCCTCCTCCCATGAGACAGCCGTGAGCGGGCTGCCCTTGCCGCCTTTACGAATCATTGGCTGCGTCAGGCGCGCTTCGTTGTTCGCAAAGTCGAAGGCATAGCGGCCCTTGTTGCAAAGGAAGTCGCCGTTCATACCGCTCTTGTCGCGGTTGTCGCCACGGATTATCTCCGCGCCCTCGCTCACCGCACGCACGCCCAGCGTAGTCTTGCAGCCATCCCCGCAGTGCGTGCAGATCGTGGCCACGTGGTTCATCTCCCATGGCCGCGTCTTGTATCGGTAGGTGCCTGATGTCAGCGCTCCCACTGGACAGGCGTCGATGCACATGCCGCACTGCTCGCAATCCACCCGCGCCAGGTGATCCGGTGAGATATCCGCCGGAACATTCGGTGCAATCACCGAAGAGCTGCCACGGTTCTGAATGCCGAGTGCGAAGACGTCCATGCCCTCGCCGCACATGCGCACGCAGCGGTAGCAGAGGATGCAGCGCGGACGATCAAAGAACACAACCGGCGACCACTGCTGCTCGTCGCGGTGGTTCTTCGGCTCGGTGTAAAAGCTGTCCGCCGCGCCGTACTTGAAGGTCATGTCCTGCAACTCGCACTCGCCACCGGCATCGCAGACGGGGCAGTCAAGCGGGTGATTGCCGAGCAGCAGTTGCAGCGTCGCCTTGCGCGCCTGCGCAATCTCCGGCGATTCCGTCGCGACGACCATGCCCTCTGTAACCGGCGTGGTGCACGCGGTCTGGAGCTTCGGCATCTTCTCGATGCGCACGACGCACATGCGGCAGGCGGCCTGCAGCGAAAGCCCGGGGTAATAACAGAAGGCCGGCACCTCGATCCCTGCAGACTTGCACGCATCAATAAGCAGCGTACCCGCGGGCGCCGTGAGCTTTTTGCCGTCAACTGTAAACGTTACGTCTGGCATCAATGTGCTCCTGCAAGCTCGGGTTCGCCCACCGGCTGAATCTGGATGAGCAGCGGTTCGGTGCGCTTGCCCTCGAGATACTCCTCGAACTCCGAGCGGAACTTTTTCACAAAGCCGATGGTGGGCATCGCCGCCGCGTCGCCCAGCGGGCAGAACGTGCGGCCGAGCATGTTCTCGGCAAGGTATTGAATGTTATCGATGTCTTTCTTGTTGCCGCCGCCGGCATGGAAGCGCGTCAGCGTCTTCTTCAGCCAGTCCGTGCCCTCGCGGCAGGGTATGCACCATCCGCACGATTCGTGCTGGTAAAACTTGATCGTCCGCAGCGCAAACTCGACGATCGAAACCGTTTCATCCAACACGACAATTCCGCCTGACCCGAGCATCGTTCCGGCCTTCGCCATCTGGTCAAAGTCGAGCCCGACATCGATCTCATCGGCGCGCAGCACGGGACACGATGAGCCTCCAGGAACAACCGCCTTCAGCTTCTTGCCGTTAGGGATGCCCCCGCCGACATCGTAAATCGCTTTGCGAAGAGAGTAGCCCATCGGCAGCTCGTACACGCCGGGCCTATTTACATGCCCGCTGATGCCGAAGAGCCGCGTGCCGCCGTTGCGTTCCGTGCCGAGCTTGGCATAGGCCTCGCCGCCCATGAGAAGAATGTGCGGCGCATTGGCGATGGTCTCCGCATTGTTGATCACGGTTGGGCCGCCGTAGAGGCCGACGACGGCAGGGAAGGGAGGCTTGATGCGCGGGATGCCGCGCTTGCCTTCGAGCGACTCCATCAGCGCGGATTCCTCACCGACCTCATAGGCCCCGGCGCCCGTCTGCGTAATGATCTCGAAGTCGATGCCCTTGCCGAAGATGTTCTTGCCGAGGAAGCCGCGCGCGTACGCATCAGCGACGGCCTTCTCCATGATCTTCAGCAGGTAGCGATACTCGCCGCGCAGGTAGATGAAGCCCATCTTCGAGCCGATAGCAAGGCCTGCGATGATGGTGCCCTCGATAACCGCGTGTGGATCTTCGAGAAAGATGACGTGGTCCTTGCAGGTGCCAGGCTCGGACTCATCGCCGTTGACGAGCACGTACTTCGGCTTCTCGCTCTGCTTGGGCACGAAGCTCCACTTCATGCCTGTCGGGAAGCCCGCACCGCCGCGCCCGCGCAGCCCCGAGGCCTTCATCTCATTGATGATCCACTCAGGACCCTTTTCGATCGCAAGCTGCACGGCCTTGTAGCCGTCGAGCTCGAGGTACTTGTCGATGTCGGCTGCGCCCTGGCCGAAACGCCGGGAGAGGACGCGGACTTCGTCTGGATGGGAGACGAGCTCGGGCATTAGCGCACGTCCTTTCCGCGGCCTTCCGCGTAGTCATCGAGGATGCCGTCGAGCTTCTCAGGCGTCAGGTTGTCGTGAAAGTCGTAGTTCACCTGCACCGCCGGAGCCCAGCAGCACGCGCCGATGCACTCGACTTCTTCCAGCGAAAACAGCCCATCCGGCGTGACGCCTTTGTGTCCGATGCCGAGCCGGTGCTTGCAGTGGTCCAGCAGCTCATAGCCGCCGCGCAGCATGCAGGAGATGTTCGTGCACACCTGCACGTTGTAGCGGCCGGCCGGGCGGGTGCGAAGCATGGAGTAATAGCTCAGCACGTTGCGCACGTCGAGTTCCAGCAGATCGAGCCGCTGCGCAAGCTCCGTGATGACCTCGTCCGAGACATAGCCGACCTCGTCCTGCGCATAGAGCAGCATGGGCACGAGCGCCGAGCGCTTGACGGGATAGATCGTCACCAGCTTGTCGAAGCGGGCGGCGAGCTCGGGAGAGAAGATCGTGTTGGCGATGGCGGCCATAGTTGAATCCAGGTTGCTACTGCGGTTCGTGGAGTATCTCGCGTGCGAACTGCTCGGCCGCGAGGTCCATCTCCTGTTGCGTACTGCCCACTGTTGCTGTGCCGTTCTCGTTCAACTGAAACGCGAGCGGCGGATGATTGCTGGCGGTTACCTCGTTTGGCGTGAAGCGGAGCCAGCGGCCGCCCACGCGGAGGGTGATCTCATCTGCACTTACTTCAACAACGGCGTGCTGCGTACTGTTGAGTCCGTGGGCGGCTGCGTAACTGCGAAGCAGAGACGCCCAGGAGGTCCAGAGTTCGGTGTGGAGGCGGCTATCGATCGATCGCTCCCAGCACAATATCCAGTGACCCAATCACCGCAACGACATCCGCGATGAGTCTTCCTTTGCACATCACTTCCAAAGCCTGAAGGTTGGCGAAGTCCGCGTTGCGCATGTGCACGCGGTAGGGCTTCGCCGTGCCGTCGGAGACGACGTAGTAGTTCATCATGCCGTGCGGCGCTTCAACCGAGCTCGTCGCCTCGCCCGCCGGAACCTGGAAGCCCTCTGTGACGATCTTGAAGTGATGGATCAGCGACTCCATCTGCGTCTTCATCTGCTCGCGGTCCGGCAGGATAATCTTCGGCGCGTCGGCGACGTAGCGGCCCTCAGGCATGCCATCCAGCGCCTGCAGGCAGATCTTCGTCGACTCGCGCATCTCTTCCATGCGCACGATGTACCGCGCCCACACGTCGCCCTCGTTCGAGACCGGCACCTTGAACTGAAACTTCTCGTAGCTCGAGTACGGCATGTCGCGGCGCAAATCGAAATCCACACCCGACGCGCGCAGCGGAGGCCCACTCACCCCCAGCGCAATCGCATCCTCCTGCGAGATGTGGCCCACACCCTTCAGCCGTCCCTGCCAGATCGGATTGCCATTCAGCAGCCCTTCGTACTCGTCGATCTTCGACGGGAAGTCGACGCAGGAACTTGCGAATCGTATCGAACAACCCAATCGGCGGCTCCATCGACACGCCGCCGATGCGGATATAGCTGGTCATCATGCGCTGGCCGCTAACGGCCTCAAACACGCGCATCAACTGCTCGCGCTCGCGGAAGCAATAAAGAAAAACGGTGAGCGCGCCAATGTCCATGGCATGCGTACCCAGCCACACCAGGTGCGAGTTGATGCGCATCAGCTCGTTGAAGAGCACGCGCAGCCACTGTGCGCGCGGCGGGATCTCAAGATCGAGCAGCTTCTCGACCGCCAGCGCATACGCCGTGTTGTTGGTCATCGGCGCGAGATAGTCGATCCGGTCGGTCAGCGGCACTACCTGCTGATAGAACTTCGCCTCGCAGGTCTTCTCGATGCCCGTGTGCAGATAACCGATGTCCGGCGCCATCGAGATCACCGTCTCACCGTCCACCTCAATCACCAGGCGCAGCACGCCGTGCGTCGACGGATGCTGCGGCCCCATGTTGAGGATCATCGTCTGGTCCGAGACCGGGTCCGATCCCTCAGGCTTGTGGTGCGTCACCGACTCCTCGACGACATCCTCAACGCCTGGGATGATCATGTCCTCGGCATTGCGCAGGCCGCTCAGCGTTGCGCCCGTCAGCTGCGTGTTCACGCGTCCGGCAAACGGCGAACGCGGCGCGTCCGGATCAGGAGTCGCAGTGGTGGGCTTGTCAGGAGCTTCAATAGCCATTAGCGATAACCCTCCACCGGGTAGTCCTTGCGGAGCGGGTGACCATTCCAGTTGTCGGGCATCATGATGCGCGTCAGCCGTGGGTGGCCGGCGAAGGTCACGCCGAAGAGGTCGAAGACCTCGCGCTCGTAGAAGTTCGCCGCCGGCCAGACGCCGGTGATGGAGTCGATGGTCGGCGTGTCGCCCTCAAGCCGCGCCACGATGCGAATCCGCTGCTTCAGCCCGTGTGAGAGCAGGGAATAGCTCAGTTGAAAACGCGGCTCCGTCGGATACCAGTCGACACCGGTCAGGTCTTCGAAGAAGTTGTATCCGGCGGCCTTCGCAGCCTCGCACGTCTGCACGATTGTTTCAGGCGCAACGGTCAGCGTCAGCTCACCACGGTCCCACTTCGCATCGGTGATGAACTGCTGAAGTCCTTGAATCGCCGCGTGGTCGGCGAGCGCTGCGGCAACGGCGTCCTTGCCGAAGATGGCGTCAGGTGTTGCGGGAGTGTCAATCGATTCAGGCATATTGATTCTGGCTAAAACCACTCCGAAGAAAATCAGAAATTAGAGATCGGCCTTGTCGTTCGACCAGTTGAGTACGCCCTTCTTCCAAACATAGAAGAGTCCCACAGCCACGAAGCCGAGGTACACGAGCATCTCCCAGAAGCCAAAGAGACGTGAGCCCGTGATGCCCGGGAGCTTGCGATAAATCACCGCCCAGGGCAGCATGAAGACCGCCTCGACGTCGAACAGGATGAACAGCATCGCGACCATATAAAAGCGCACGGAGAACCGGCCGCGGGCATCGCCCACCGGGTCCATGCCGCACTCATAGGCGCTGAGTTTGGTGCGCGAGCGCTTGTGCTTGCCGAGAAAGTACGACGCCACCACCATGAAGCACGCGAGACCGATCGCCACCACGATCTGTATCGCGAGCGGAACATATTGCCAGATGTATGGATTGCTCTGCATGGCCATCTTTGAGTGTAGGAGCGAGGTCGTCAAGGGTCAAGGCGAGGCAGTGAATCGCCGATTTCACTAAGGTGGGAGAGTGGAAAAACTGACGGTCGAAATTCTTGTGGTTGTTTTCGTGGCATCGGTCGTGCGCTCTGCATTCGGCTTCGGTGAAGCGCTGATTGCCGTGCCTCTCCTTGCACTGTTTTTGCCGATTCGTGTGGCCGCTCCGCTCGCTGTGCTGATCTCGGTTGCGATTGCTGCGGTAATCCTCCTGCAGGACTGGCGGAAGGTTCATCTGCGCAGCTCGGGCTGGCTCTTCGTGCCCACGCTCGCAGGCATCCCGTCTCGGCATATGGCTGTTGCGCAGCGCACACCAGGAGCTCGTGAAGGCCGCACTGGCCGTGGTGATTATTCTCTTCTCCGGGTTCTTCATGCTGGGCAAACGCCCGCCGCATCTGGAGCACGATAGTCACGCATGGCTGCTCGGCTGTGGTTTCGCGGCAGGCGTTCTCGGCGGAGCCTATGGCATCAACGGCCCGCCGCTGGCGGTCTACGGCTCCATGCGGAGATGGTCGCCACAGCACTTTCGTGCCACGCTGCAAGGCTATTTCCTGCCGGCGAGCGCCATCGGAATGCTCGGCTACTGGCATCTCCGGACTGTGGACGACCGAGGTCACGCACTATTTTTTCGTCGCAATATTTGCCGCGCTTCCTGCGATCTTTGTGGGCCGCTGGTTGAACCATCGCATGCGCGGCGATCACTTTCTGCGCTACGTCCACGCAGGCGTGGTCGCCGTAGGAATTGTTCTGCTGGTTCAGGCACTGCGCCACCGCTAGCGCATCAGAAAAACCCGCGATACCACGCGAGCATCGGCTCCGCGAAGATCGCCGCCAGCAGTCCGCCGACGCAAAGAAACGTGCCCAGCGGAATCTGACTCGTCGTCGTTGCTCTTCGTCGTGCAAGCAACATAACGCCATAGACAGCCGCCAGAACCACTCCGACAAAGAACGCCAGCATCGCAGGCGCGAACCCCAGAAACGCAGCAATCATCGCCATCAGCTTCACATCGCCTAACCCCAGCCCCTCGCGATGCCGCAGCGCCTTGTACAGCGCACGAACGATCCACGGAATCGCCGCCGCCGCACAGATCGCCAGCAGCCGCCCGAAGACCAGATGCTCCGGCCCGGTGAGAAACACATCGCCCTGACTCGCGAACGATCCCGGGCTCGACAGCCTCATCTGACTCCGCGGATTCAGATGGACGTCATACGCCCCGCTCGGCAGAAAAATCGCCTGCACACAGACGATGAAGAACCCAATCGCAATCCCGGTCAGCGTGAACGCATCCGGCAGCGTGTGCGTCTGCCAGTCCATCACCAGCAAGTCCGATCAGCAGGAAACCCAAAATCAGCAGAGCGAGCGCGCCAGCATATAATGCGGCAGACGTCGCTTGCCCTGGATATACGTGATCCAATGGCGCTGCTGCCCAACTCCCGACTGAATCCACAGCCACCAGGCAACGAACGCAAACCACAACCCCGTCGCCAGTTCCACCGCCGGATACCGCCACGGAATCGCCGCCTTGCAACTCCTGCACTTCGCCGCCAGCAGCACCCAGCTCAGCAGCGGCACATTGTCATACCATCGGATCGTCGCCAGGCATCTCGGGCAGTGCGAGCGCGGCTTCACCACGCTCCTGTGCTCCGGCAGCCGCGAGATGCAGACATTCAAAAAGCTGCCAAAGAGCAGGCCAAGAAGAAATGCAGGGAGCTCAAAGGCTAGCAATATCAGCATTCTTCTGAGTATAGGTCGCCCTGCGCGACACACCGCGGGGTTGCCCAAACCCTGACGAATCTCTGGCAAAAGTCACAGGTACCCAGAGCAACATCCAATGGGTAGCGGTGTTCCTATGTATGGGAGCCGGACAATACTCCGGAACCTGCCTTGAAGTCTCGGGCCCAGGAGGTAAGAAAGATGCGGTTTCTCAAATATATTGCGTTGCTGGCTGTGCTTGGCATCGTTCTAATGCCGGCGGCAAAGTCGCACGCTCAGGTTTCAGTGGGAGTTGGAGTAGGCGCTCCAGCCTATCCCGCGTACGCTGCGCCCTATCAGGATCCCTATTATGCGGCGGCTCCGCCAGTCTGCCCTTATGGCTACTATGGCTACGCGCCCTATGGTTGTGCGCCCTACGGCTACTACGGTCCTAACTGGTTCGTAGGCGGCCTGTTTATCGGCGCCGGTCCCTGGTACCGTCCGGGCTACTACTACAACCACGGCGGGTACTACCCGATCCACGGCGGCTACGGCTACCGCGGTGGCTACTATGGCCGTGGTGCAGTCGGCTACCAGGGCGGCGGATACGTCGGTCATGGCTACGTCGGCGGAGCCCGAGGTTACACCGGCGGTACTCGCGCATATGCTGGCGGCGGAGCCCGCGGATTCTCCGGTGGCGCTCACGTCTCGGCCGGTGGTGGATTCCACGGCGGTGGCGGTGGTGGCTTCCACGGTGGTGGAGGCGGTTCCCACGGCGGCGGCGGACACCGCTAAACCGCATAAACTCGCAGACGGCTACCCTTCGGGGTAGCCGTTTTGCATTTCTTGTAATCCAGACCTAGAACTTCAGGAGCAACAGTGGCACCACCACTCCTGCCACCAACGTTCCCGTTACCAGCAGCCAGTTGCGCTCGTACTTGTACGACATGTAGATACCCGTCACCGTCGACGTAAGCAGCCCCACCGCCACCACCAGGAAGAAGATCTTCATCGGCAGGTGTTGCTTCTGCTTGCCCGCCAGCGTGACAGCGGGCTGCGGCGCACTGGAGGACGCACCGGCATGATCGCCGTGGTTACCCTCATGGACAGCTCCGCCCTCGGGAGCCTTCCGAACCGGCATCACCGTCGTCTGCTTCTTGTGCAGTTGTCCCAGCTCCGCCAGCACCGCCGGCGGCTTGTACGAGCTTCCCGCCGCCTCATGCAGGCTCAGCGTCTGGACCGCCCCCGTAAATGCGAAGAACAACAGGGCCGGGGAGATAAACAGACCAAAATACAGATGGGTCTTGCGAAACAGGCGAAGAGTCGTCCCAGGCTTTCTCTTCTGGAGAGTAGTTGTGGACACAGTCGTCGTAGACATTCCTTCCCATAATACCGGACTGATTCGGTCTGATATCGATAGGGTCGCAAAAAGCCTAGAAATCCACGTGCGTCCGAACACTGAAAACCGCCACCGGCCCGCGGTCCTGGTTGTACCCCGGGTGCGCGATGTACTGGAAGTCAAACGCCGTAAACAGCCCCCGCCAGTTGTGCGCCGTGTAGTAGGTCTCCAGGATGTCTTCGCGCGCATAGTTCAGCCGTCCGTCACCGAGCAGAAATCCCAACCCGCCCAGTCCCAGGTACGCCTGGTGATCGCGCTTGATGGCATTCGTCACCACGACCAGACCCACCCTGTCGGTCGGCCGCGACCATCGGTTGCCCGTCAGATCGCCGCCCACCTCGAAGGTCTCGTCGTCTTCCGTATAGGCGTAGCTCTCGTGCTGGCCCTCGTTCCACCCAAATCGCCCAAAGACCCGCAGATCCTTCGGCAGCTCCTGTTCGAAGTTCAACCCCACGCCGTACTTCACCGTCGTCCCAAACGGATGGTCAGTGATCACCGGCACCGCCGCCGGATCCCCGTTCGCCCGCTCCTGCAATGCCAGCGCATTCTGCACGCGATACACGCCCATATTGGCGCGGTTCACATATCCCAGCAGCCGCACCGCACCCTGGCGCTTCGGGTCGAGCCACCGCGTCAGCGGCCCGCGCGCATAGTCCACCTCGTAGTTGTCGCCTCGCGCCTTCCGCAGGCTCGATTGCAGATCGATTCCATTCGCCACCGTCGGCATCAGCGCCATTCCGTATCGCGCCGACCACGGTCCATCGTCATACTCCGCGATCGCCGCATACGTGTAGCCGCGCGTGTCAGCCGCGTAGTCGTAGGCTCCGTTGTTGTCGACCGTCCAGTTCAGGAACTGCAGGTGCGAATCCGATCCCGGATTGTTCAGGTCAAAGAAATCCGGCAGGCTCATCTTCCCCACGCGCAGGTCAAGCCTGCGGGACGGCACCACAGTCGCCATCGAAAAGGGCGTCCGCTGCGCATCCACCATCTTCGAGGTCAGCCCGATTGTCTGGTGAATCTGCGCGCGAGCCACATACGGCACCGGGCCCAGTTGCGGATTCCGAACCACATCCAGGTTCGTGAAGCCGGCCAGCCCCAGCGCCTCAGAGATGCCGCGGCCGCCCGACGACTCCAGGTCGAAGATGGCGTCCGTGTTGAAGCGCAGATTCCGGTGCAGTTGCAGCCCCGTAAAGATCGTCCCCACCAGGGATGTCTTGTACTCCCCTTGCGGCAGCAGTGAATTCGGCCCCTGGTATGGCGAGTGAAACGGCGGGTGCGACTGGAAGATGATGTTCGCCTGCCCGGAGATCAGCCACGGGTGGTTCGCCGGATGATCGAACATCGTCAACTGCGGCTCTTTGTTGGCCGCGCGCGGCGGATCGGCCGCCCCCGCGTCGTCCGCATGCACGGGATCGTTCTGCGCACGCGCCATCATCGCGCCGAACAGGCACAGGCTCAGCGTCAGTCGTTTGGTCAGGCGCAAGATCATCGGAAATGTCAAAGGGAACTACTGTACGACAGCCCCGTCAGGCTCGAATAAAAACGCCAGGCCCAAATAAAAGGCCCGCCAAGGGAGGAGTCTCCACGAAGCGGGCCGCGCTAATTCACTTTCATCAGCAGTCGCGTCGTTCTCCAGGCGCGACCAGATGCCCGCAATCGGGCAGCGCTCATCGCCCGTTTCGACGAAGGTGCGAGTCAGGTGCATTCTGCTGAACTGCGGAAGCACGGCCCGAGCCTCAACCGGACGCGCCCAGCGATTGGTCAGATTCTTCATGGGGTTCTCCTCCTTTCCGCGCCAGATAGCAGCGCAATCTTGTTAGATGTAGTATACCCCGGTAGGGTATAAAGAAATCATAAAATCGGAGGCTCCGTGGAGATCGACCGCGAACGCACAAAGCTCATCAACCGCGCCAAGCGCATTCACGGTCAGATGGAGACCGTCGAGCGCAGCCTCATCGAAAGCCGCGACTGCACCGACATCCTCATGCTGCTCGCCGCCGTGAAGGGAGGCATCAACGGCCTCATGGCCGAGGTCCTCGAAGACCACATCCGCCTGCACATTGGCGCCCGCCCCATGTCGCCCGAGCTCGGCGAGGAGCTCATCGACCTCGTCCGTGCCTACCTGAAATAGGCCTCGCTCAGCGGCTCTTCGCTCCCGCGATGACGAGCACGATCCCGCCCACTAGAGCGATTCCGCTCAGAATCGCCGGTATCGGCACGGTCTCCTTCTTCTCATGCGAAACCTGCAGTGGCCCCAGGTCGACATCCTTCTTCTCGTGATGGAAGCTGAAGCCTCCGACCGCAAATCCAATGATCCCCACCAAAATCAACACAATCCCAATCACAGTCGCAGGCTTCATCAAAACTCCTTCTCTCTTGTCTCCCTTACTGAGATGCATCTTGCAAGATGCGCCCCGGCCCGCAGCTCCGTTGACGCCCAGTTAACCGCGCAGTAACCTGTCGATACACGGGAAAGGAGGATGATCCAGCCTATGAAATCTGACAGTACCAGTTGCAACACAACACGTGAGGTGACTGAGGCTTAGAGCATCCGTCGCTCTAGACCTGGCAGTTCTGGCAATCTTCAGATACTCCTGCCGAGGCCCATCCAGCACGGATGCCTCAGGTCAATCTCAACAGTTCACCGCATAACGGCTCGCCTCTTGTGAGGCGGGCCGTTTGTGTCTTCGGAGCGAAGACAGCACTACAGGCCACAACGCCGTGGCGCTCCTTCGCGTTTTTCCTTTGCACCCTTCGCGTCAAAGGCTTTCCGTTTGCGCCCGCGCGACGCTCCGCCACGTCCCTGCCACGCCCGGCCTAAAATCAACCCATGACCCACGCCGTCCTGGACCCCGCAGAGCCCTCCACCACCACCGACGACCTCGTCATCGCCGGCCGCCGTTTCCGCTCGCGCCTCATCGTCGGCACCGGCAAGTACAAGGACGGCCCCGAGACCGCCGCCGCCATCGAGGCCTCCGGCGCCGAGATGGTCACCGTCGCCGTCCGCCGCGTCAATCTCGACCGCTCCAAAGAGTCGCTCCTCGACTTCATCGACCCCACGCGCTACTTCCTCATGCCCAACACCGCCGGCTGCTACACCGCCGACGAAGCCATCCGCGCCGCCCGCCTCGCCCGCGAGGTCGGCCTCTCCGACTGGGTCAAGATCGAGGTCATCGGCGACCAGCCCACCCTCTACCCCGACGTCCAGGCCACCGTCGAAGCCACCCGCGTCCTCGTCAACGAAGGCTTCACCGTCCTGCCCTACACCACCGACGACATCGTCTTCGCCAAGCGCCTCATCGACGTCGGCGCCGCCGCCGTCATGCCCCTCGGCGCTCCCATCGGCACCGGCCTCGGCATCGCCAACAGCTACACCCTGCGCATGATGCGCGAGCTCATCACCGAGGTCCCGCTCGTCGTCGACGCCGGCCTCGGCACCGCCTCCGACGCCGCCCTCGCCATGGAGCTCGGCTTCGACGCCGTCCTCCTCAACACCGCCATCGCCGGCGCAAAGAACCCCATCCTCATGGCCTCCGCGATGAAGAAGGCCGTCGAAGCCGGCCGCGAAGCCTTCCTCGCCGGCCGCATGCCCAAAAAGCTCTACGCCAGTGCCAGCTCCCCACTCGAAGGCATCTCGCGATGAACAGGCGGGCCCGGCGTAGATTGCTCTACTCCTTGGCGCTCGCCTGTCTGATACTCGGCCTGCTGTGCGCCAGCCATGGCTTCGGCTTGGCAGTCACTGTGGGCCACGCGTTCCAGTTACAGAAGGTTGCTCATCCCTACACCGCCCGACAGATTGCCGAATGGCACGCAATGGACCGCGTTGCAGGGAATTGGATCGCGGGAGCAGGCTCGTTGCTATTTCTGACATACGTTCTGTCCTTTTCAGGAAGACGTCTTCGCGAAAGCGATTCTCGCCTCTAGTTCTCCCACCCGGGGAATAATGCTTATTGGCTGCGAACCGCGAGCTTTTCTTGTAGCTTCCGCTTCACCTCCGGCCACTCACTCGCCACAATCGAAAACCGCTTCGTATTCCTCGGCGTGAAATCCGCGGCCATCCTGTGCGCGCGAAGCACGCCCTCGAACTTCGCCCCAATCCGCAAAATTGCATTCGCCGAGCGCTCATTCCGCTCATCCGTGCACAGGTGCACGCTGCACATCTTCCACGTCTCGAACGCGTGCGTCAGCATCAGCAGCTTCGCCTCGGTGTTCGCCGCCGTGCGAATCGCCGAAGCCGTCAGCCACGTGTAGCCAATCTCTCCCGTATCGAACACATGCTTGCCACGCTGCGCCGAACCCTCCGGCCACGGCCATCGCTCCAACTCAAAAAACCGCGTCGATCCAATGACCTTCCCATCGGCCTTCCGCACCGTCACAAACGGCAGCGCCGTCCCCGCATCTCTCCACGCCAGCGCCGTCTCGATGTACCTCTCGACCGCCTCGCGCCCCACCGGCACCAGACTCCACTGATACAGCGACGTGTCCGCCGCCGAAGCCTCCACCAGCGCCGCAGCATGCCGCCGTTCCAGCGGCTCCAGCCGCACGTGCTTGCCCTCAAGCGTTACAAGCTCCATCCCCATGACAACGAGCTTACGATGCCCTCTTCACAATCGCTGCCCGAAGCACACCAGATCGCCATCCGGTCCAAGGATCAGCAACTCGCGCTCGCGATACGGTTTGTCCGCCGGCCCATGCACATCACCTTTCGGCATCGTGTCGAGCTTCGGCTTTAACTCTTCATACAGCGCATCCACATCGCGCACATCGAAGTAGTAGCGAAAATTCCTCCGCCCGCGCGGAGCATCCGCTGGATCTTCGTGTCCCCATATCCGAATGCCGCTGCCCTCGCGCTCAAGATACGCATAGTCGCGCACATGAAGATGCTCCACAAAGCCGAGCTCGCGAAAGAACAGCACCGCAGCCTCAAGCTCTGCAATCGGAACATGCATGAACGGCGTCACCTGGATGACGTTCGACATGCCATCAGCCTACCCTGATAATTCGGAGACCGCACTATGCATTGCTTTGCATCTGCGGCAGAAAACTCTTTCCCGTTGACGCCTTCCAATGTCGCGAGACGACAGCGTCTCCTCGAAGAGCTACTGCAGCGTATACATTGCCAGCCCGCTCAGCAGCTTCGGATAAAAATCGGTCGACTTCTGCGGCATCACCTCAAGGTTCAGCGAGATGTCCTTCATCTGCTCCAGCGTCACCGGCTTGATCAGAAACGCCACATCCGCCTTCCCGCTCTTCACGCGCTCCACAGACTCATCCGCCTCACGGTAGTAGCGAATCTTCTCGCCCTTGCGAACTGTCTCCTCATCCATCCCGAGCAGCTTCTCGATCACCACCTTGTGCAACTGCGTCACATCCAGTTGCTGCTGTCGCGGCGAAAGCCCCGCCACCAGCGGAGCGATCGCATCCGCCTTCGGCGTCAGCAGCAGATTGCCCTCGGGCGTCGCCGCAACAAACGCCACGCCGGCAGTCTCATTCAACTTCGTCAGCAACTGCAGCGGCGTCAGCGAGCTCGCAAGCTCCGTCACCTCGAAGTACTGCTTCGCGCTCTCTGCGAATCCCCGAAGACTGAATCCGTCGATCCCCGAGACCACGCGATGCGTCGGCAGAATCGTAATGCCCGGCGCGTCCATGTTCACGAAGGTCATCATCATCGCCTGCTCCGGAAATGCAGGCTGCGGAAGTCCATCAGGCGTCATCTTCGGCGCCGCGTTCGGATCGAGATGCTGCTCTTCCGCCCGCTCGTGCATATACGCAACCGAAGTCTCATACCGATGATGTCCGTCGGCGATAATGAGCTCCTTGTCCTTCATCGCATCCAGAACACGCTGTATAAGCTGAGAGTCCGTCACCTTCCACACGCGATGGACAACGTGGTACTCATCGACGATCTCGAGGTCAGGGCTCCGCGTGACGTGTGGCACCGTCTTCGAGTCGCCCGCTACAGTGGGCGGCGGTTCGAAAATGACACGCTCCGCCGTGAACGTCGGATCGGAGTACAGCATATAGATCTGCTCGCAGTACGCGCGCGTCGCCTTGAACAGCGCCAGCCGGTCGGACTTGTGTTTCGGAAACGTCTGCTCATGCCGAAAGACCACATGGTCGGCATAGTCCGAAAGCTGTCCCAGAGCGATGAAGCCTCGCCGTTCACGAATCTCCGCCGAAACTCCCGTCGTTCCGCCGGTGCCGGGCACGGTATACGTCTGCGAATAGCCATACAGCGCAGGCGTCGTTTCCTCGCGCAGAACGTGTTCCGCGCGCCACTTCTTCAGTGTCTCCGCCGCACGCGTATAAACGTTGCTCTCCTCGGTATCCTCGGGCCGGCGCTTGCCCAGCACGATGCGAACCAGGTTATAGGGGCTCAGGTTGTAGTACCGCTCCTGCATCGCGGAGTCGATCTTGTCGTAGGGCTGCGTCACGACATCGGCCATGTTCACAGCGGTGGGGTCGTACCGGAGAGCGCGAAACGGAAACAGACGTGCCATCCCTTCATTGTACGAAGACCGCAGAGGAAGATGTTTCAGCGTCACGCCGGCATCCGCCCCGCCGCATACCGCCAGAAGTTCGGGCGTTAGATCTGCGCTGCGTTCTAATGGACCGACTTACACTGGGCGTATGGAATTGAGAAAGGCTGTGCCCGCCGACTACGCCGAGATCATCGATCTCGCCAACCTCGCATACCGAGGCCGAGAGGGCACAGTTCCAAGCTGGAACATCGAGAAGGGAATCGTCGGCGGGCAGCGGCTCGACGACTCCTTGCTGCGAGAGGAGCTCGCCGCAAAACCAGGCGGAGCGCTGCTCGTCTATCGCGAAGAGTTAGACGGTCCGTTGCTCGGCACTGCGTGGCTCAATCCTGAGGAGGATGGCGCCTGGTCGCTAGGCCTTCTCACCGTGCGGCCTGATCTGCAGAACCAGCAACTCGGCCGCAAGCTGCTCGCCGCCTCCGAAGACTATGCGCGCAACCGCGGAGCAAAGCGCATGCACCTCGGCGTGCTGCATGTGCGCGACACGCTCATCGCCTGGTATGAGCGCCGCGGCTATCGTAAAACCGAAGAGAGCGAGCCGTGGCCTTCGGAGGACCCGCGCGTCGGCACGCCGCTCGTCGAGAACCTGCGCTTTCTCATGCTCGAAAAAGAGCTCTAGACTCTTCCGCCCGCAATCGCTCCCAGAACAATCAACGGCTCGCGTCCACTGACCACATCTTCCGGCAAAGGATCATCCGGCGAGTCGTGCGACAGGTCTTCGCTGCATGCGAAGAATCGAATGAACGCCCGCCGCTCCTGCGTCGTCTGATCGCGAATCGTTCCCCGCAGCGTCGGATGCGCGTCCTCGAGCGTATCGAGCACGCGCCGCAGCGTCACCGGCTCTTCAACTTCAAGCGACACCTCGTGGCCGGTCGAGATTTTTGCGTGTCGAAGCAACGGCGACGGGAGTTCGACGCGAATCAGGCTCATGCCAGCGTCTGGACCTCGACGGAGAGCACAGGGGGCAGGTGCTCGGTGATCGTCGTCCAGTCATCGCCGCCGTTGGGAGAGCAGTAGACCTGCCCGCCCGTGGTCCCGAAGTAGATGCCGCAGCCATCGAGTGCGTCGACGGCCATCGCGTCGCGCAGCATATTCACGTAGCAGTCCTGCTGCGGAAGTCCCTTGGTCAGCGGCTCCCACTCGTTTCCTCCCGTGCGCGAACGAAAGACCTGCAGCTTGCCATCGAGCGGGAAGTGCTCGGAGTCGGACTTGATAGGCACGACGTAGACGGTCTCCGGCTCATGCGAGTGCACATCGATCGCGAAGCCGAAGTCCGTCGGCAGATTCCCGGAGATCTTCGTCCACTGATCTCCTGCGTCATCGGAGCGCATGACGTCCCAGTGCTTCTGCATGAAGAGTGTCTTCGGCGTCTTCGAATTCATCGCGATGTGATGAACGCAATGACCAACCTCTGCCGTCGGATTCGGAAGGAACTTCGAGTTGAGGCCCTTGTTGATTGGCTTCCAGCTCTTGCCTCCATCGTCACTTCTGAACGCTCCAGCCGCCGAGATGGCAATCACAATGCGATCCGGATTCGTGGGATCGAGAATGACGGTGTGGAGGCACATGCCGCCGGCACCGGGCTGCCACCCGGGGGCAGTGGCGTTGGTGCGCAGGCCCGAGAGCTCGGTCCAGCTGTTGCCGCCGTCGGTGGACTTGAACAGGGCGGCATCCTCGGCTCCGGCGTAGACGGTATCGGGGTCCGTCAGCGAAGGTTCTAAGTGCCAGACGCGCTTGAACTCCCAGGGGTGGGGGGTGCCGTCGTACCACTGGTGAGTGCCGGGGACGCCGTCGTAGGTGAAGTTGGCGCTGACGGCGTTCCAGGTCTGGCCTCCGTCGTCGGAGCGCTGGACCTGCTGGCCGAACCAGCCCGAGGACTGCGAGGCGTAGATGCGGTTGGGGTCTGCTGGCGAGCCCTTGAGGTGGTAGATCTCCCAGCCGGTGAAGTGCGGACCGGAGATCTTCCAGTCCTTGCGCTTGCCGTCGGAGGTCAGGACGAAGGCGCCTTTGCGGGTGCCTGCGAGGATGCGAACAGAGCTCATCAGAATCTTCCTCGGTGTGGAAATCAGTCTCTGCGGGACTCGATGAGGATACGCGAGGCGAGCGGTGGAAGTTCTGAGAATTTTGGCTGGCTGACGGGTACCCCCTCCCCCCGCCACTTTTTGCGCAAAATCTTCCATCGAGAGACTTTAGGGGTGGACCTAAGGTGTCACGATGGTGCGCTGAAAGCAGGACGCCCGGCTGTGTCAGGAGCAATTGCTTCTACTTCTATTTTAAACCGGTGTGTCAAGCCTTCGGCTGTTGTTGGCGATCAACAAAGCTGCGGCGCCGATGACCCAGGTGATGAGAAATGCGGTCAAGGGAAACCGGAATCCCGGTGGTGCTCCCGCCATCTTGGGAGTTTTCGCAAACCACGTATCCGGACCCCAGACCAGGAAGGCGAACAGCGCCAGCATCGCCGTTTCGACCAGCGCAGCCGCGCGCGGGTAGACGGAAAGCACGATCAGCAGACCACAGAAGATCTGTCCTGCTCCGGTGAGGAAGGCAAGCTCCGTGCGGAAGGGGAGCCACGAGGGGACGAGGCTGGTGGTGATCTGGAGATAAAAGATGTGCCCCAGCCCAACCGGGATTACGGCGAGCCCGAAGAGAATCTGCGCGAGGCGGATGCCTCGCTGCCCGGTGATGTTGCGGAAGAACGGTGCGTCGTTGAGGCCGGACAGGGTTGCGAACAGGACCCAGCCGCCGGCGAGCAGCATGCCAAGTTCGCCGACGCCGATCCAGACGCCTTCGATCTTGCCGGCAACGATGATGGCCGGAATTTTGAGGCAGAACCACGCGATGAGAAAGGGAAAGAGCGCGCGGGCGGCGACAGAGGCCGTGGAGGGGAAGAGCAAGGCGACGCTGACGGCGATCATGAAGAGGCCGCAGATCACGGCGACGGTGGCTCGTCCGGGAAACGCGGGAACGGGTTGCCAGGTGTAGGCGAAGTCCCGGTAGATGACGGAGAGTGCGCCCATCGCGATGAGCCCGATGGAGAAGAGCGATATCGCCGGCTGCTGTTGATGAATCACGTCCGAGGTCGTGCGGGTATCGGAGAGGACGCGAACGGAGGGCATCGTTAGCTCCTTGGGAACTGCAGAAGTTTTGGGCACGGAACGAGTCGGAGAAGAATACGGAAGTGTACGAGAGCAGGTTCCTCGGAGTGCAGACGAGAAATGTGCCCAGCTTCGGGCTTATGATTCTGTACATGCTAGTGGCGACCGAAATGTGGCTCAGATCGAGGGACGCGAACTCAGCGGTTTGGCAAGCGGCTGTTCCTCAGCCTTGTAGTGGTCAACCGGCAACGTTCTCCGTGTTGCACTCTTTCGCCCTCCTGATGCATTGGCGATTTTTCGCCTCTCCGCCGTTCGCTAGCCCAGAGTTTTGGGCGCGAAACGTGGTGTTCGGAATTGTGTTCACGCTGCTCGACCACAGGAGATGGCGCGAGTCGAGGACCTGAGCGGACGTCATGTACTGGGAGTCGCATATTCGCAAGGACTAGAGTCCCTAACTCTTAGAGACCGCAAGCCGCAAAGCGCACACGCAAAGGCCGCCTGAGACTAGGCGGCCTTTGACGTGCTGGCGGTCTTCGGTGTCAGTAGAACGGAAAATTGTTACAGGAAGAGCGGCGCGAGCACGAGGGTGATTGTCGCCAGCAGTTTGATGAGCACGTGCAGCGAGGGCCCTGCGGTGTCCTTGAAGGGATCGCCGACGGTGTCGCCCACGACGGCGGCCTTGTGCGCCTCGGAGCGCTTGCCGCCATACTGTCCGGTCTCGATGAACTTCTTGGCGTTGTCCCAGGCGCCGCCGCCGTTGTTCATCAGCATGGCGAGCAGGATGCCGGCGATGGTGCCGACCATGAGCAGGCCCGCCACAGCGGTGACTCCGCCCAGGTTGACCGGATGGCCGTTGATGGTCGGAACATTGGCGGCGCCGGAGTTGGTGCCGAAGGTGGACGAGAAGTTGCGGAAGATCAGACCGACCGCAACCGGCAGCCCGACGACGAGCAGGCCGGGAAGCACCATCTCCTTGAGTGCGGCGCCGGTGACGATCGAGACGCAGCGCGCGTAGTTGGGCTTGGCCGTGCCCTCCATGATGCCGGGATTCTCGCGGAACTGGTCGCGGACGTCCTGCACAACCTTCTGCGCGGTGCGGCCGACGGCCTTGATGGCCAGCGAGGAAAACAGGAAGACCAGCATCGCGCCCAGCAGCGCGCCGACGAAGACCGGAATCTCCGCGAGGTTGATGTTGTTGAACGACCAGCCGGGAGGCATGTAGCCCGCGGGGCCGGCGGCTGTGACCTTGTCGACGACGATGACGCGGACCTCTTCAAGGTAAGCAGAGAAGAGCAGGAAGGCCGCGAGCGATGCCGAGCCGATCGCATAACCCTTCGTCAGCGCCTTGGTGGTGTTGCCCGCGGAGTCCAGCTTGTCGGTCTTTTCGCGGACACTGTCGGGCTGATGCGACATCTCGATGATGCCGCCGGCGTTGTCGGTGATGGGGCCGAAGGTGTCCATCGCGAGGATGTAGGCCGCGGTAGAGAGCATGCCCATGGTGGCGATGGCGGTGCCGTAGATGCCCCTGGCGTAATCGGAGATGTTGGGCAGGTTGACACCCGCAAGCGCGCGGACGCCGCAGTAGTAGCTGCCGAGCAGCGCGATGGAAATGACGACGACCGGGAGCGCGGGCGTCTCCATGCCGACGGCCAGGCCGGAGATGATGTTTGTGGCCGGGCCGGTGAGCGAGGACTCGGCGATGAGCTGCACCGGACGGTAGCGGCTCTCGGTGTAGTACTCCGTGATCCAGACGAAGAGGAACGCCGTGGCGAGGCCGATGACGCCGCACGCAAACAGCCAGCCCGGCTGAACGCCCGGCCCGTTGAGCATCTTCCACACGATGACGCCGAAGCCCGCCAGCGCGATCGCGGCCGTGACGTAGAAGCCGCGGTTGAGCGCGTTCATCGGGTCTTCTGTCTCCGATGAACGGACGACGGCGACGCCGATGGTCGACGCGACGAGGTTGATCGCGTGCACAATCAGCGGAAAGAGGATGCCCTTGATGCCAAACACCGGATACAGTGCAGCGCCGAGAATCATGGCGCCGACGGTTTCGGCAGCCGTGGACTCGAAGATGTCGGCACCGCGGCCCGCGCAGTCGCCGACGTTGTCTCCGACGAGATCGGCGATCACCGCAGGGTTGCGCGGGTCGTCTTCGGGGATGCCAGCCTCTACCTTGCCCACGAGGTCGGCGCCGACGTCAGCGGCCTTGGTGTAGATGCCGCCGCCGAGCTGCGCAAAGAGCGCGACGAGCGAGGCTCCGAAGCCGAAGCCGACCAGCTGATAAACCACCGCCGTCGGATTTGTAGTCCCGCCGTAGACCAGGAAGAGGATGCTGACGCCGAGCAGCGCGAGCGCCACGACGACAAGCCCGGTGACGGCGCCTCCGCGCAATGCAGCCTGCAGCGCCTTATTCAGCGAGGTGCGCGCAGCGGCAGCGGCGCGGATGTTCGTGCGAATCGAGACGTACATGCCGGTGAAGCCCGCGATGCCCGAGCAAGTCGCTCCGACGAGGAAGCTGATGACAGTGCGCAGCGCAAACGGTGCAGTGCGCGGCGAGGCGTGATAGCCCACGAAGACGATGACCGCGAGGATGACGGCGATGATGCCGATGGTGCGGTACTGGCGGGCGAGGAAGGCCTCGGCGCCCTCGCGAATCGCATCGGAGATGGCCCGCATGTCGGGAGTGCCCGTGTCGCCGGCGATGACCGAGCGGGCGATGAGGAGGGCGGCCAGAAGCGCGAGGACGCCGACGGCGAGCGCAATCCAAAGCCAGAGGGTGTCACTGCTGGAGATCGGTGTGGCGGCTGGGGATATGTCCTGAAAGGCCAGAAGCAGAGCCGCGGGTGCGCCGAGATGCATGAACAGGTTTCCTCCTGAAGTCGTGCAGGGGTGAAAATATGGGTTTTTCGGCCGGATGACCGCTGGTGTACCGGAGTGACTCCCTTGTGAGGAGACTGGCGAATTAGAGCATTATCAGTGGGAAAGGGTCAATTGATGGGAATCGGGAGGCCTGTGAAAGTTTGCGCCTGCACGGGAAGGCGGACGGGACAGGCTTTGTTGGATGATTCGGATCGCCTTCCAGTTGGCAAATTTGCCAGTTGCTAGTGATTCCGTGGCGCGAAGAGTCTAACGAGTGGAGGCGGCGCTGGAGATGAGGGACCATTCTCAAGAGCCAACAGTCTGGGGCTCTTGGTGTTAACGCGGAAGAGTGCGATAGTGTTAGTCCACGGGATCCACGCGAGAACTGGGGAACAAGCGCGCGGAGCGCGAGGTGCCGTATGCGGTGCTTGCAGTTGGGCCTACAGGGTGGGTGGGGCAGCCGGTCAAGGATAGGCGCTGCGTTCCTGATGCTGCTCGTGTTGGGGACAGCAGGTGGGGGTCGCTCAGCCTGGGCCCAGGAGAATCCGCTGGGCGATGTGAAGACGCCCGTTCCGGCGCCGGCGGAATCGCCGAAGGATACGCGGCCTCTGGTGACAGGCAAAGATGTCGGCACGAAGGCGACGAGCTCGCCGGGCGCGGAGATACGCGTGGACGTGAACCTGGTGCTGGTGCCGCTGACCGTGACCGATCCCATGAACCGCCTGGTGACCGGGCTCGAGAAGGAAAATTTTCAGGTCTACGACAACAACAGCCTGCAGACCATCAAGAGCTTCATGACGGAGGATGCGCCGCTGTCCATCGGCATTATCTTTGACCTCAGCGGAAGTATGCAGTCGAAGTTTTTACGCGCTCGGAAGGCGCTCTCGGAGTTTTTGCGCACGTGCAACCCGCAGGATGAATTTTTTGTGGTGGGATTTAATGACCGTCCGGCGGTTTTGGTGGATTACACATCGGATGTGGAAGACGTCGAAGCACGTATGGTGATGTTGCACCCGCAGAACCGGACGGCGCTGATCGACGCGATGTACCTGGGCGTGAATAAGCTGAGGAGTGCGAAGTACTCGCGCAAGGCGCTGCTGGTCATCTCGGATGGCGGCGACAACCGGAGCCGGTATACGGAGGGCGAGCTGACGAGGATTGTGCGCGAGAGCGAGGTGCAGATCTATTCGATCGGCATCTTCGATGCGTTTGCGCCGACGGAAGAAGAGGTGAACGGTCCGACGCTGCTGCATGAGGTGTCGGAGTCCACGGGTGGGCGGCTGTTTCGTGTAATGGATATGCAGGATTTGAGCGACATCGCGCAGCGCATCAGCGAGGAGCTGCGCAACGAGTACGTGATTGGCTACACGCCGACCGACAGGCGGCGCGACGGGCAGTGGAGGAAGCTGCGAGTGAAGCTGATGGAGCCGCCGGGATTGCCCCCGCTGACGGTGCACAGCCGCGAGGGGTACTATGCGCCGACGCAGTAGGTGGATCACCGCGGCGGTATTTGCAGCGTGGATGCTGCTGTCCGCCTCGGCGGTGGGCGTGAGCGCGCAGCAGGCGGCAGCTCCGGCGCAGGCGAAGCTTCGCCGCAAGCAGCTCCCGCAGGCGACGCAGCTGAAGCCGCCGCTGAATGTGGACAGCGATCCCGTGCCGTCGCCCGATCCGGACACGAAGACAGCGGCGCCGGCCAAGGAGCCGGCGAAGACCGGAGAGATTACCAAGGAGAACGGGCGCTATACGCTGCGCACGAACGCCTATGAGGTGCGGCTGAATGCGTCGGTGATCGATGCGAGCGGACAAGTGGTGGAGAACCTGACGCAGGATGCGTTTCATGTGTATGAGGACGGCGTGCCGCAGACGATCATCGGCTTCCGGCATGAAGACGTGCCGGTGTCGCTGGGAATTCTGATCGACAGCTCGGGCTCGATGTACGACAAACGGGCTGCGGTGGATGCGGCGTCGCTGGACCTGGTCAGGCTTTCCAACCGCCAGGACGAGGCGTTCCTGGTGGACTTCAGCTCGGAGGCGTACATCGACCAGGACTTCACCAGCTCGATTGAGAAGCTGCAGCAGGGGCTGGCGTACATCAAGTCGAGCGGCGGGACGGCGCTGTATGACGCGGTGATCGCGTCGGCGGATTACCTCTCGAAGAATGCGAAGCGGTCGCAACAGGTTCTGCTGATTGTGACCGACGGAGACGACAACGCCTCCAGCGGAACGCTGGAGCAGACGATTCGCCGCGTGCAGGATCTGGATGGGCCGGCGATCTATTGCATCGGGCTGCTGTTTGGCGAGGATGTCAGCCACAGCGAGGCGCGGCACTCCCGCGAGGTGCTGACGGAGCTGGCGGCGCAGACCGGAGGGCAGGCGTACTTTCCGCGCTCGCTGAAGGAGGTGGATGGGATCGCGCGCGAGGTCGCGCAGGACATCCGCCAGCAGTACACCATCGAATACCGGTCAACGAAGTCGCCGGAGTTGGGCGGTTACCGGCAGATTCACGTGGAAGCGAAAGAAAAGGGCTATCGAGGGTTGCAGGTGAGGACGCGCCCGGGATATTTTCCGAAGGTCGCTGGTGCGGGTGGCGCACGAAGCGAGACTTCCGGAAAGTAGCAGACGAGCAGCGTGCGAATTGGAACAGACATCACTCAGTTAGTCGGGCACACGCCCATGATTCAGCTTGCCCGGCTGGCGGATGCCGGCTCGGCCGAGGTGTGGGCCAAGCTGGAGACGATGAACCCGGGCGGAAGCATCAAGGACCGCGCGGCGCTGGGCATCGTGCTGGATGCAGAGCGGCGCGGCGTGCTGCAGCCGGGCGGCACGATCGTCGAGGCGACGGCGGGGAACACAGGCGTGGGGCTGGCGCTGATCGGCGTGCAGCGCGGATACCGCGTGAAGTTGTTTGTGCCGGAAGGATTCGCAGAAGAAAAGTGCATCCTGATGCGTGGCCTTGGCGCGGAAGTGGAGCGCACGCCCGAATCCGAGATGATGGCCGGCGCGATCAAACGCGCGCTGGCGTTTGAGGACGAGACGCCGGGCGCGTTTACAGCCTTGCAGTTTGAGAATCCAGCGAACGCCGACTTCCACGAGCAGACGACCGCCGAGGAGATCTGGGAGCAGATGGAGGGCCGCGTGGACGCGGTTGTCATCGGCGTCGGATCTGCCGGCACGTTTACCGGCGTGGCCCGGTCTTTCAAAAAGAAAAATCCTGCAGTTCTGACCGTGGCAGTCGAAACGCAGGGAAGCATTCTGCAGGGCGGCGCGCCCGGCCCGCACAAGGTGGAAGGAATTGGCGTGTCGTTCATTCCCGCGAACTTTGACCGCAGCGTGACCGACCGGATCATCATGGTCAGCGACGACGATGCCTTCGCGACGGTGCGACAGCTGGCGCGCGTCGAGGGCGTGCTGGCGGGCTCGAGCTCGGGCGCGAATGTCTTTGCGGCGCTGGAGGTGGCGAAGGAGTTGGGGCCGGACAAGCGCGTGATTACGGTGGTGCCGGATTCGGCCGAGAGATACCTCTCCAAGGGAATCCTCGATTAGGGGCCCCTCGCTTCGCAACGTTGCACATTCGGCTTCCAGCCGACAGATTTCAACTGCCGGTGAAGACTCTTTTCGCCGGCTGTGTACTCTGATGCATCAGAGGGTTGAGCTGCGTCTGAAATCTGAAGGAGCGACGAGATGCTGGAGTTGAGCACGGTCAACGACATCCTGGCGGGCATTGCGAAGCGCGACGGCGAGACCGTCGCGATGTGGAAGTGTCCTGACGGATGGAAGCCGATCATGGGACGCACGATGTACGGCCGCGTGCGCGCGCTCGCCGCAGCGATGGAGAGCTGGGGCATCCGGCGCGGCGACCGCATCGCCATCATCAGCGAGAACCGCTGGGAGTGGCCCGTGGTCGATTTCGCCGCAATGGCTCTCGGTGCGGTCGACGTCCCGCTCTACCAGACGCTCTCCCCCGAGCAGGTCGGCTACATGCTGCGCGACTCCGGCAGCAAGGTCGCGTTTGTTTCAACGCTCGAGCAGTACGAGAAGGCCGTGAATGCAGGCGAGCTGCCTGCGCTCGAGCGCGTCGTGGTCTTCGACGACGGCAACTTCCCCAACGCAACCTGCCTGAGCACGCTCCTGGAAAATGCCCCGAACCTCGAGTCGCGCGATGCAGCCTTCGAAGCCAGGCTCGCCGAGACGAAGCCTGAGGAGCTCGCAACCATCATCTACACCTCCGGCACAACCGGCGACCCCAAGGGCGTGATGCTCACGCACAAAAATATCTGCGACAACCTGCATCACTCCACCGACGACCTGCACATCGAGAAGGGCGACTCCGTCATCTCCTTTCTGCCGCTGAGCCACGCGTTGGCCCGTCACCTCGACTACGCCATCTACGCGCACGGCGGAGTCCTCGCCTATCTCCCCGGCTTCGACCGCCTGCCCGCAGCGATGAAAGAGGTGAAGCCTGCAATCTTCCTTGCCGTGCCGCGGGTCTTTGAAAAAGTCCGCCAGGGTGTCGAAGGCAAAGCCCACGGCATGCAGAAGCGCATTCTGATGTGGGCGCTGAAACAGGGCCGCGCGCAGAAGGAAGCGATCGTTGCGGGAAAAGAACCCGGCTCGCTCTTCTGGAAGATTTCGAACAAGCTCGTCTTCTCCAAAATCCGCGAAGCCTTCGGCGGCAGTACAAAACTCTTCATCTCCGGCGGCGCTCCGCTCGGCAAGGAGACCACCGACTGGTTCCTCTCGGTCGGCATCCGTGTCTTCGAGGGCTACGGCATGACCGAGACCTCACCCGTCATCTCGCGCAACACCTTCGCCGCGTATCGTCCGTACACCGTCGGCACCGTCATCCCCAACCTCGAAACCCGCCTCGCCGAAGACGGCGAGCTCGAAGTTCGCGGCACCTCCGTCTTCGCCGGCTACTGGAACAACGAGGACGCCACGAAGAAGGAGTTCACCCCCGACGGCTGGTTCAAGACCGGCGACATCGCCGCGCTCGAGGACGGTTTCCTCTCCATCACCGACCGCAAGAAGGAGCTGATGAAGACCTCCGGCGGCAAGTACATCGCGCCGCAACCGGTCGAGAGCAAGCTGAAGGTCGACGCGCTCGTCGGGCAGGCCGCGCTCATCGGCGACTCGCGCAAGTTTGTCAGCGTGATCATCTCGCCGAACTTCGACGCGCTGGAGAAGTGGGCGAAGCAGAACGGTGTGGCAGCGGCCGATCGCGCGACGCTGGTCGCGGATGCCAAGGTGCAGAAGGTGTACAAGGACATCATCGGCAAAGCGAACCAGGGCCTCGCGCACCATGAGACGATTAAAAAGATTGCCGTCGTGCCGGACGAGTGGACGCCTGAGTCCGGCGAGCTGACCCCGAGCATGAAGCTGAAGCGGCGCGTCATCAATGAGAAATATAAGGACCAGATTAATGCGTTGTACGGCGGAGGAAACGGGAGCATCGGCGATTAGCGCGAAGCTGTGCAGATGGATCATCATTGCCGCGATTGCGACGAGCGCTGCGGCGCAGCAGCCAGGAGTAGTCCCGACCGACCACTACGGCCCGCCGAAGTGCTCCGCCGGACCCAGGCAGGGTCACTCCGATGCTCTCGACCGCGCGCGCACCGAGCAGAAGGCCGCACTCGCGAACTCTCAGATTCTGCTCTCCGATGAACCGCTCCCCAACTTCGGCGTCGAGCGCTACAAGCTGGCCGACTACGGCGAGTGCATCGGCGACAGCGGCTGTTACTGGGCAGACCTCGACGCGCAGTACAAGCGCGCGGAAGCTGAGCTGGCGAAGGAGATCGCAGCGAAGAAACCGCGCGAGAAGCTGGCCATCGTCATGGACATCGACGAGACCACGCTGACCAACTACTGCGAGATGCGGCGCGAGGACTTCGGCTACGTCGAACCGATGGCGAGCGAGTGGGAGATCAGCCCCGAGGCCGCTACCGCCATCCCCGGCGCGCTGCGCCTCTTCAACCAGGCGCGCGAGGCGGGCGTGGCCGTCTTCTTCATCACCGGCCGCAAGGGCAAGCCCGAGCCGCTCGTGCAATACATCGGGGTTGGCGACGAGACGCGGGCGACCGCACGCAACCTGGAGGCCGCAGGCTTTCACGGATGGGCCGGGCTGCGGCTGCGCAATGGCGAGGAGAACCACATGCCGACCATCGCCTATAAGTCCGAGGAGCGCCGCCAGATTGTGGCCGATGGCTACCGCATCCTCATGAGCCTCGGCGACCAGTGGAGCGATCTGCTCGGCGACCCGCAGGCGGACATCAGCATCAAGCTGCCCAATCCGTTCTATTTCATCCCTTAGCCGGGTTCATTCTCTAGCCGGGCGTTTCAGGGGACGAATCCGGCGGGCGTGTGAGAGTATCGAAAGACTCTATGGGGCTGTTGGAACGCGCGAAGAGACAGGGTGGGAAGTATTTGAATCCGGTGCCGACTACGGTCGGCGGGTTCGGGCTGGCCTTCAAGGTCCTGCCGCTGTACTTCAAAAACAGGGCGGAGCGAGAGCCGAAGGTTCCGCTGGGGCCGTTCCGCACGGACGTGCGCGTGTTCAGGAACGCGCCCGGGAGCGGGTTGCGCGTCACCTGGTTCGGGCACTCGTCCATGCTGCTCGAGATCGACGGCGTGCGCATTCTGATCGACCCGGTCTGGGAGGAGCGCGCGAGCCCGGTGCAGTGGTTTGGTCCGCAACGGTTCTTTGCGCCGACGATGCCGCTGGAGCAGATGCCGGAGCTCGACGCGGTCCTCATCTCGCACGACCACTACGACCATCTCGGCGCGCTGACCGTCGGAAGGCTGGCGCGGATGAACCTGACCGCGCGGGCGATGTGGGTGACCTCGGCCGGTGTGGGCAAGACCCTCCGCAGATTCGGTGTGCCGGAGGGCCGCATCGCAGAGCTCGACTGGACGCAGAGCACCGAGGTCGCGGGCGCGGAGCTGGGGCAGAGCGTCCGCATCACCGCCTGGCCGGCCAGACACTTCTCCGGCCGGATGCCGTGGGGCAGGAATGAGAGCCTGTGGAGCTCCTTCGTGATCGAAGGGCCGAAGCACCGGGTCTACTTCGGCGCGGACTCGGGGTGGTGGGACGGCTTCGCCGAGATCGCGGCCCACTACGAAAAGTTCGACCTGACGATGCTGGAGATCGGCGCGTTTCATCCCCTGTGGTCGGAGATTCACCTCGGGCCGGATGGGGCGGCTCGCGCCTATGAGTCCATGGGCGGGGCGGCGAAGGTGGGGCCGCTGTTCCCGATTCATTGGGGCATGTTCAACCTCGCCCTGCATGGCTGGAGAGAGCCGATCGAACGGCTGGAAGCGCTGGCGGCTGGCAACGGAATGCGCCTGTGGACGCCGACACCGGGCGTACCGACGGAGGTGGTCCATGGGAGCGAGCGGTCACGCTGGTGGGCCGATGAGCTATGAGTTAAGTACAGCTAAATCTTTAGTTTAAACAACATTCTTCAAGTTGTAGTCCAGGCTTGGAAGGCGCTGGTTACGCCCGTTATGAAGTCGATAAGAACCGGGGAAAGCAGGAGAGAACCGGGTGATTCCGCTTGTGCGTGGCGGGAAAACGGGGTACAAGAGGATTCGCGCTGAAAGTGCGCGCGGGTTCCTGAGAGCTCTTTGACGAATTGGAGATGAACCATGGCATCAGCACAGGCACAGCCCGCGCTTCGCGAGGTGATGGACATCCGCCAGGCCGCGGAGTACCTGGGGATCAGCGGCGACACGCTCTACCGCTACGCGTCCGAAGGTTTCGTCCCGGCATTCAAGCTCGGCAACCGCTGGCGCTTTCGCAAGAGCCTGCTCGACAACTGGATGGACGAGAAGAGCGGAGTCAGACCAGCGGTTCAACATGTCGATGTAACGAAGAAGAAACCGGCGGGTAAGGCGCGGTAGACCGACACGTCGCTCGCTTGCGGAACAGTCACCGCAGGGGCTTGACCATCTCGTATTCGAAAAGGCTTGCGTCGTTCGGATAAGGCTCTGTCCGGCCTGTCTTTCTGAAGCCTATCCTTTCGTAAAACTTGATCGCCGCTTCGTTGTTGCTGGTTGACCATCAGCCGCAGGCGCCCGGCGCCACGGTTCGCGGCTCCAGTCGCTGAGGGCTTGTACCAAGTCAGCGCCGACCTTGGTTCTGCGACATGTCTGGAGCAACCCGACATCGAGATCAGATCAGCCTGCGGTGCGCCGTTGCTTCGTCGGAGAGCAATCGCGCGATTCTGCAGTCTGCGTCGCGACTGGAATCTGCTGCAATGTAGCCGGCAGCCTCTCGGGCCGATCCAGTCTCTGCGACGCAGCCGGTTCTCAAGTCTTCTTCATGACAACACGCGCTCCCTCTCATATGTGCTTCCGACAGGCCATACGGAGAATCCACGAGAGCGCGCAATCGCACCGCCTTATAGCGCTGCGTGATCGCTCGGGTGTGATCCGGTGCAGAACCGCCAAGGCATCCTCTCAACGATGTTAGTGCGCAGCAGGCGAATCCGGTGTTCCATCCGACCACTTGCTCACCGGGATCATGAAGATGGTCATTCGTTCTTCCGGGTCGTCCGCCGCGATGACCGGTGACCCCGGCAGATTGGCTCCCCAGCTCTTGTCCGGAACGCCGGAAACGAAGAACATCAGGTGCGGGTGCCACGCCTTGCCGCTGTCGTTCAGGTACTGCTGCTTCGACATCATGTAGGACATCGCCGCAGGCCCCAGCGGCGGAAGCTCCTTCTTGTCCAGCGTCGACTCGACCGCGCGGCCAATCTCCGCCTTGGACTTTCCTGCCAGCACCCACTTCGTCTTCAACACGATCAGCGCCCCATAGCTCCTGGCAGCCGGCGCGTTGAAGCAGATGGGCGCGCGCTGCTTCGGATTCCAGAAATCGGAAAAATCCGTGGCGCCGGACCATCCCCGCTGCACCATACAGACAAAGCCGTTGCTGCCCTTGACGGCAGTCGTATACCCGTTCCGCGTGAGGACCAGCACCTCGGCGGCATCGGAGATGGACTTTGGAGCGGCGGAGCGGGCGAGTGCGATCTCAGCGTTTTGATCCGGTATGAGGTACTGGGCCAGAGGAGCCATGGCCGGGTAGGGGTCTTTCGCCTGTGCCCGGCAGACCGCGCCGAACAAGACGCTTTGCGCTACGGATGTCAGAGCGAGGAAACTCAGCAGCTTCTTTCGCATGGAACACTCCCGTACAAATGCCATCAGCTTGGAACTTTGGCGCTGATAGTACAGCAGGAGGCCCGACACCCTCCCTGCCCATCTTTTCCACAGGAAATCCTCGTCAAGCCCCGAGAGCGCTAACTGCAACTAAACACAGTCGAAATCCTGTCCCGCAAGTCGCTGATTGCAGAGATCGACTCGAAAAGGGGCGCAGGAGGTGGAGGGGTGGAGTCAGGCTCGCTGGAGTGTGAAGTGCGTGATCTCCGCAGGGCAGTTGAGGCGCAACGGTAGTCCCACCGTCCCGAGCCCGCGGTTGACGTACAGCTCCATGTCGCCGAACCGGAAGCTGCCTTCGATGTACTTCCGGCCCATTGGCGGCAGGATGAGCGGCCCAAGGACCGGCAGCCGCACCTGCCCTCCATGCGTATGCCCGGAGAGCATCGCGTCGATCCACGGGAAGCGCGGATGGCGGATGACGTGGTCGACGAAGTCCGGCTCGTGGCACATCAGGATCACCGGCGCGCTCGGCGCATCGGGGACCGCGAGGTTCAGGTCCGGCGAGCGCGTTCCCGCGTCGTCGGAGCCGCACAGCCAGAAGTAGTCCGAGCCGCGCTGGATGGGAACGTAGCTGTCGATGAGCATGGGCGTGCCGTGCCCCACGAGCGGCGTGATGACGTGCCCCGCGCCGACCCCAACGTCGTGGTTCCCCAGGCACGCATACCGCTGCGGCGCCTTGAGCCCCTCCAGCACCTCGGCCGCAAGCCCCGCCGCCCGCCACGCGTACTTGTCCGACGCCGGTCCGCGGCTGACGAAGTCGCCGGTGAGGAGGACAAGCTCAGGATTTAACTGGTTGATGACGTCGACGGCATGCTGGAGAAACCACGCCTCGGTGTACTCCTCGAGGTGAATGTCGGAGAGCTGAACGAATCGGAACCCGACGAAGGCGTCCGGCAGGTCGCGGATCCTGAGGGTCCGCTCGGTGACCTCGATCTCGTGGCGCGCGTGGGTGTTGCCGTAGGCGGCAAGGCTCAGTCCGGCGGCAGAGGCCCCGACGAGGAAACTGCGGCGCGTAATGGTCCGCGCGCTAAGCTGTGATTTCCCGAGAGACGAACGGGCATATTCCATAATACCGAGGGTTAGACGATGGATGCGAACGTTCGGCTTTGAGGCCCGGTAGAATCAGTTAGATGCAGCATCGACTGAGACGGCAGGCAGCGCTGGCGGCGGCGAAGGGTGCAGGAGCGGATTCCCTGGTGGTCACCCATCTGCCGGATGTGCGCTGGCTGAGTGGATTTACGGGCTCCAGCGGTGCCGTTGCCCTAGGCCGCAGTGGTTCTGCACTGTTCACCGACGGCCGCTACACGACGCAGGCCCGAGCCGAAGCTGCCGGGCTGAAGGTAGTCATCGGTAAGGGCTCACCCGGAGCCCAGGCCTCCGCGTGGCTCGCCGAGCGCAAGGCGAAACGCTGCGGCTTCGACGCGCTGAACACGACGGTCGCAGGACTGGAGGCGATGCGGAAGGCATTGCCGTCGGGACTGCGCCGCAGCTTCTTCCTCGCGACGCAGGGTTTGGTCGCCAGGCTCCGCGAGGTCAAGGACGCGGACGAGATCGTGAAGATGCGTCGTGCGGCGGCGCTGGGCTGCCGTCTGTTCGAGGGCGTGCTGACCAACCTGAGCGCCGGTGAGACGGAGAACGAGATCGCGCTGGTGATGGAACTCGAGGCTCGGCGCGCGGGTGCGGAGGCAATGAGCTTCGAGACCATCGTGGCGAGCGGGAAGCGGAGCGCGTCTGCCGCATGGCCGGGCGAGCGCGGCGAAGCTTCCGAGGCGCGGGTTTGTGACGCTGGATTTTGGAGTGGTGCTGGACGGCTACTGCTCAGACATGACCCGGACGGTCCATATGGGAAAGGCCACCTCGCGCGAGTGGGACGTGTATCATTCGGTGCTGGAAGCGCAGCAGGCGGGGGTGGCGGCCGTGCGGCCGGGCGCCCGGTGCGGCGATGTGGATGAAGCCGCGCGTTCGGTTCTGCGCAAGGCAAAGCTGGAGCGTTGGTTTACACACTCCACCGGGCACGGTGTCGGGCTGGAGATACATGAAGGACCGCGGATTGCGGCGAAGCAGGAGCAGGTGCTGGAACCCGGAATGGTGGTTACGATTGAACCGGGAGTTTATCTGCCAGATGAGTTTGGAGTTCGCATCGAAGATATGGTGCTCGTGAAGGAACGCGGTCACGAGGTGCTGACGAAGGCGAGTCCGAAGGTTTGGATAGAGCTTTAGTGGAAGACAGGAGTTTGTTGATGGCAGCAGAGGATCTGCAGCAGCTCAGAGAGCTGGTTGAGTTTCTGAAGGCGAATGGCATCGCCGAGTTCGATATGGAACGCACGGACCTGAAGGTTCGGCTGAAGTTTGCCGGGCTGCAACCGGCTGCGCCGGCGATGGATCTGTCGCATCTGGCGAGCGCAATTGCGGCGCAGAGTGCGGCGGCTCCGGCTGTTGCGGTGCCGGTTCCGGCGACGCTGCCGGGAGCGACCCCGGTGGCTGCGGCTCCGGCGGCTGAGGCCGGCCCGGAGGCAGGAGCGCACATTGTGAAGTCGCCGATCGTAGGGACGTTCTACGATGCGCCGTCGCCGGATGCGGAGGTGTTTGTGAAGCTGGGCGACCACGTCTCGAATGGGCAGGTGCTGTGCATCGTTGAGGCGATGAAGCTGATGAACGAGATCGAGAGCGATGCCGCAGGCGAGATCGTGAAGATCTATGTGAAGGCCGGGCAGCCGGTGGAGTATGGGCAGCCGCTGTTTGCGATCAAGGGATGAAACGGAGTGGTTAGTCGTTAGTGGTTTGTAGTTAGTGAACTTAGGCAACGGCGACCGCTGTAGAGATCGCGACGGGTAGAAGAGCAAAGGCATTGCATGTTTCGTAAGGTTCTGATTGCCAATCGAGGTGAGATTGCGCTGCGCGTGATTAATGCGTGCAAGGAGATGGGGATTCGCACGGTCGCGGTGTACTCGGAGGCGGACCGGAACAGCCTGCATGTGAAGTTTGCGGATGAGGCGATCTGCATTGGGCCGCCGCCGTCGAAGGACAGCTACCTGAATGTGCCGGCGGTGATCTCGGCTGCGGAGATTGCGGGCGCGGACGCGGTGCATCCCGGGTATGGGCTGCTGAGCGAGAATGCGAACTTCGCGGAGGTGTGCCGCGCGTCGAACATCAAGTTCATCGGGCCGCCGCCGGAGGTGACGCGCATGATGGGCGAGAAGTCCACGGCGCGGCAGACGATGAAGCAGGCGAAGGTGCCGATTCTGCCGGGAAGCGATGGCGTGCTGGAGAGCGAGGAAGCTTGCGCTGGCGTGCGCGGAGAAGATTCGCTATCCCGTGATCCTGAAGGCGGTCGCCGGCGGCGGCGGACGCGGCATGAGGATTGTGCGCTAACGAAGGAGGAGCTGCCGGGGCTGTACCAGCAGGCTTCGACCGAGGCGCTGAATGCGTTTGGCAACGGCGCGCTGTACATGGAGAAGTTCATCGAGCGGCCGCGGCATATCGAGTTCCAGGTGCTGGCCGATGAGCACGGCAACGTGATGAGTATGGGTGAGCGCGAGTGCTCGATTCAGCGGAGACATCAGAAGCTGATTGAAGAGGCGCCGAGTTTACAGGTGACGCCGAAGCTGCGCGAGAAGCTGGGCAAGACGATTGAGCGGTCGCTGCGCGATATCGGGTACTGGAACGCGGGGACGATTGAGTTCCTGATGGATGAGGATGGAGAGATCTACTTCATCGAGATGAATACGCGCATCCAGGTGGAGCACTGCGTGACGGAGATGGTCACGGGCGTGGACCTGGTGAAGGCGCAGCTACGGATTGCTGCGGGCGAGCGGCTGAAGGACATCGTTCCTGAGGTGCCGGAGATTCGCGGTCATGCGATTGAGTGCCGCATCAATGCGGAGCATCCGGAGAAGTTCACGCCGAGCCCCGGCAAGATCACGGTGTTCAACCTGCCAGGCGGCAACGGCGTGCGCGTGGATACGGCGCAGTATGCCGAGGGCGTGGTGCCGCAGTACTACGACTCACTGATTGCGAAGCTGATCTGCCACGGCGTTAACCGCGAAGAGGCGATGAACAAGATGCAGCGGGCGCTAAGCCAGTTCGTGGTGCAGGGAATTCACACGTCGATTCCGCTGCACGAGAGGATCTTTGCCGACGAGGATTTCCGCGCGGGCAAGTTCGATACGAAGTTCATGGAGCGGTTTTTGGGCGACAGAAGGAAGGCGTAGTGAATGCAGATCAGACACGAAGCCCGGTGCGAGCCGGGCTTTGTCTTGCCTGTGTGCGGCGCCTACTCGTCGGTTCGATTGCGGACGATGAGGTGATCGACCGTGAGTTCGTCGACGTGAAGCTTTTCGAATTGTCCGAGCTTTAGCTTGAGTTTGCCGATGGCGATCTTGCCGATGGCGAGAGCGCCGATGGCCGCGGCTCCGAAGGCGATGGCGCCGATAGCGAGAGAGCCTCCAGCTGCGGCGCCGAATTTGACGAGGGTTCCTGTGCGTGGGCGAAGTCTCATGCGGGGATTGTAGTTGGTTGGTATGACGGCGCGTCGAAGCGCCGCTGGAGCCAGTACTGCGAGATGCCGCGTGGGTGGTCCTTGAGTTCGCCGAAGATGGTGTAGCCGAGCTTCTGGTAGAAGGGCAGCGCCTGGAACGCAAAGGTGTCGAGCCAGACGCCGGTGCAATGGCGTTCGCGGGCGATCTCTTCAGCCTGACGGAGCAGCGCAGTGCCGAGGCCCTGGCCGCGGAGGTCTTCGGGGACGAAGAGAAGCTCGACGAAGAGCCACTCGTAGGCGGAGCGGCCCCAGAGACCGCCGATGGTCTGGCCCTGGTCGTCTTTGAGGAGGATGCCAAGAAGCTGGAAGTTGGCGGGTGGGGCGTTGCGGGTGTTGAAGTCGATCAGAAGGCGGAGGATGGTTTCGCGGCTGTCGGGAACGTCCTGATCGACGACGAGGCGTGTGGGGTTCATGGCAGCAGGATAGCCTTGAGGAGATGAATGGATTTCCGAAGCTGTATGCGATTGCAGACCGCGCGACGCTGGATGCGCGTTCACCCCAGCGAGCGAGCTCGCCGGGGACCCCGTGTGGGATTTCGGTGCGCGAATTTGCGCAGGAGCTGCGTGAGGCGGGCGTGCGGCTGGTGCAGTATCGGGACAAGGTGAATGGGCCGCAGGAGATTCTGCGCGCGGCGAGTGAGATCGATGAGGCGTTCGAAGGGGTGGAGGTGACGCGGATCATGAATGATCGCGCGGACCTGGCGGTGCTCGCGGGGTGGGATGGTGTGCATGTGGGGCAGGGGGATTTGGGGGTGGAGGCGGCGCGGAAGGTGTTGACAGAGCACCGACCTTCCAAGTCCGGGGTTGCAGGAACTGAACCCCACCCTGCCGCTTTCCACCCCAGCGAACAAAGAACGTTCGCTGGGGACCCCGGTTCGCGTCGAGGGTGGGGCACCCGGATCGTTGGCGTGTCGACGCATAGCGAAACGCAGGTGAGGGCAGCGATAGAAAGCCAGCCGGATTATGTCGCCGTGGGGCCGGTGTTTCGGACGGTGTCGAAGGCGAATGCGGATCCGGTGGTGGGATTGGAGTTGGTGCGAAAGGCGAGGGCGCTGACGGAGTTGCCGATTGTGGCGATTGGGGGGATTACGCTGGCAAATGCGCGCAGCGTGATCGAGGCTGGGGCGGATGCGGTGGCGGTGATTGGCGGACTGTTTGTGGAGGGGCGGACGGTGCGCGAAGTTGCGCGGGACTTTCTCGAAGTTTTGGGGTAGGGTACGGGGAAGTGACTCCTCAGACATCAGTGGCGCAAGAGACGAAATACAGGGATCCTTCGCCTACGGCTCAGGATGACGGCCATGCTGTGAAGTCGCCGACGCCGCACTTTGTGCAGGGGCTGGGGTTGTTTTCGGCGACGGCGATTGTGATGGGCTCGATGATTGGGTCGGGCATCTTCATTGTCCCGGCGGAGATGAGCCGGACGCTGGGATCGCCGGCGCTGTTGATTGCTGCGTGGGTTGTGACGGCTTTGATGACGGTGATCGGCGCGCTGAGCTATGGCGAGCTGGCGGCGATGATGCCGAAGGCCGGCGGGCAGTATGTGTATCTGCGCGAGAGCCTGGGGCCGCTGTGGGGATTTCTGTATGGGTGGACGCTGTTTGTCGTGATTCAGACGGGCACGATTGCGGCGGTGGGCGTGGCGTTCGGGAAGTTTCTGGGGGTGTTCTTTCCGAGCATCAGCCAGACGAACTGGATCGTGCATGTGGGCTCGGGGAATGTTGGGCTGAGCACGGCGAACCTGGTGGGGATTCTCGTTATTGTGCTCCTGACGTTCACGAATACGCGCGGCGTGAAGACAGGCGCGGCGGTGCAGAACGTCTTTACGACGACGAAGGTGCTGGCGCTGCTGGGCGTGATCGCAGTGGGGCTGATTGCGAGGAATGCGATTGCGCAGGCTGCAAACTTCGGCGCGGGGTGGCATAACTTCTGGGCGGGAGCGCACTGGGGAACACCGCATGTAGTCGAGGTCGGGTCGTTCCTGGGGATGGGCGGAGGAACGGCGATCGTTGGTGTGCTGACGGTTGTTGCCGTGGCGCAGGTCGGCAGTCTGTTTTCTAGCGATGCGTGGAACAACGTGACGTTCACGGCGGGCGAGGTGCGGAATCCGAAGCGGAATCTGCCGCTGTCGCTGGCGATTGGAACGGGGGCGGTTTCGCTGCTGTATATCGCGTGCAACTTTGTGTATCTGAGCGTGCTGCCGATGAGTGGGATTGCGAACGCACCGCAGGACCGTGTGGCGACGGCGGTGATGGAGGTGGCGTTCGGCGCGGTCGGTGCGAAGGTGATGGCCGCGGCGATCCTGGTGAGCACGTTCGGGTGCGTGAACGGGATGGTGCTGGCCGGCGCGCGCGTGTATTACGCGATGAGCAAGGATGGGCTGTTCTTCAAGAGCACAGGGCAAGCTGGACAGCAAGGGTGTGCCGAAGAATTCGCTGTGGATACAGTGTGTGTGGACTTGTCTGCTGTGCCTCAGCGGGCAGTACGGCAACTTGCTGGATTATGTGATCCTGGCGGCGCTGGTGTTCTATGCGCTGACGATACTGGGGTTGTTTGTGTTGCGGCGGACGCAGCCCGACGCGGCAAGGCCGTATCGGGCGTTCGGGTATCCGGTGCTGCCGGGGCTGTATATCGTCATGGCAGTGTGGATTTGTGGTGTACTGTTGCGATACAAACCTCAGTACACATGGCCGGGGCTGATTCTGGTGTTGCTTGGGATGCCTGTCTACATGGTGTGGAGACGGGTGGGCAACAGAGATCAAGTGTTAGGGATTAGGGATTAGGAGAAACACGAAGCATGGCGAATTTGTTGGCGGTCAAGCCGCTGAAGGCCTTGATGCACGAGGCAGAAGACGAGGGTGGAAGCGGGCTGAAGCGCGCGCTGGGCCCGGTGAACCTGATTACGCTGGGGATCGGCGCGATCATCGGCGCGGGCATCTTCGTGCTGACGGGGCAAGCGGCGGCGAAACATGCGGGGCCGGCGGTAGCGTTGAGCTTCGTACTGGCGGGCATCACGTGCGCGTTTGCAGGGCTTTGCTATGCGGAGTTCGCGTCGTTGATTCCGATTGCGGGCTCGGCCTACACGTACGGCTACGCGACGCTGGGCGAGCTGGTGGCGTGGATCATCGGCTGGGACCTGGTGCTGGAGTATGCGTTCGGCGCGGCGACAGTGGCGTCGGGGTGGAGCGGGTACTTTACGGGGCTGCTGCAGGACTGGCATATCTACATTCCGCCGCAGTTCACGACGACTTCGGGGAATGTTCTGTACTTCTATCAGGGGCACTGGCAGGCGGCGGCGTCGCTTCCGGGGGTGGACCTGACGGGGCTGCGGCATGTGACGGGAGTGGCCAATCTCGTGGCGTTCTTCGCGATTCTGATTGTGACCGCGGTGCTGGTGATCGGCATTCAGGAGTCGGCAAACCTGAACAGCGCGATCGTGATTGTGAAGCTGGCGGTGGTGGGGATCTTCATCGTATTGGGTGGATTGTTCCTGCTGCACCATCGTGAGCTGGCGCACGCGAACTGGCATCCGTTCATTCCGCCGAAGGACGCTGCGGGGAACTTTGGTTTAGGTGGCATTGCCGCGGGAGCAGCGTCGATCTTCTTCGCGTATATCGGGTTTGACGCGGTGTCGACGGCGGCGCAGGAGGCGAAGAATCCGCAGCGGGATATGCCGATCGGCATTCTTGGGTCGCTGGTGATCTGCACGTTCCTGTACATCGTGGTGTCGCTGATTCTGACGGGACTGGTTCCGTATCACGCGCTGAATGTGCCGGACCCGGTGGCGGTGGGCATCAACGTGACGGGTGTGTGGTGGGGCAAGCTGCTGGTGAAGATCGGCGCGGTGTTCGGCCTGGGCACGGTGATGCTGGTGATGCTGCTGGGGCAGAGCCGCGTCTTCTACTCGATGAGCCGCGACGGGCTGCTTTGGAAGTGGGCGGGCGAGATTCATCCGAAGTTCCGGACGCCTTGGAAGTCGAACATTGTGGTCGGGCTGATTGTGGCGGTGATGCCGGCATTGCTGCCGATCGACAGGCTGTCCGAGCTGGTGAATATGGGAACGCTACTGGCATTCGCGATTGTGTGCGCGGGCGTGTGGATTCTCAGGCGGCGCCACCCAGACATGCATCGGCCGTTCAAGACGCCGCTGGTGCCGCTGGTACCGATCCTGGGCATCCTGAGCGCGCTGTACCTGATCTGGACGTTGCCGACGCTGACAAAGGAGGTGGTGGTGGCCTGGCTTGCGGCCGGGTTCATCATCTACTTCACCTACAGCGTGAAGCACAGCAAGGTGCAGCATGCACTTCGAGAGACGAAGGCTGCGGCGGATTAGTAATAGATTCAGTTGAAGCAAAAGAGGAAAGGCCCGGCGAATGCCGGGCCTTTCCTCTTTGTGTTGATCAGCGTCGGGTTCAGTTCTGAGGAGTGGAAGCTGAGGGATTGGCAGGAGGTCTGGTGGTGTCGTCCTGCGGGCCGCCGTCCTTGCGAGCGTGAGGCTCGGCGGCGGGCGAAGCGGTGTCGGCCGGCTTGGTGGAATCGACCTTTGCCGAGTCTGGTTTGGTGTCGGGAGGGGCGGCAGGGGCGGCGGCTGCCGCGGACGAGGGGTGACGCGTGCGCGCTGTCGTTGCCGGGCGTGGGGCCGGAGTGGGTGAGGGGATGTTGGCGGCGTTGACGGGGTTGGGGTCGTCGCGGAGCCTGAGGAAGAGAGTACCGGCGCTGACGGGATGCGGAACGGTGAGCGTGGCGCCGGTGTAGCCGTCGGGGACGTGCGCGGGGTCGTCGAACGCGGGCGTGGGGGCGATGGTGTCGATGAGATAGAGACTGGAGCCGGAGAGGGTGCAGGCGGCCGTGGGATCCGGCGGGCATTGCAGCGTGGAGAGCTGCGGGAGGCGCACGAGGGTGCCAAGCGGAAGCCAATCGCTGGAGGAATCGTCTTCAGCGGCGGAGTTAGGGGCAGGCTGTTCGTCGGCGTGCTTCCTCGGCGGGAAGATGGCGCGGACATGAAGGGCGCCGAAGGCACTGGGGCCGAAGGCGCGAAGCGGGTCAAGGGTGGCGACGACGGTGTGGGGATCCTGAAGGACGAGGCCGCCTGAGGGCGCGAGCGTGAGGACGGAGCGGAGAGTGCCGTCGAGGGTCTCGATTTCGACGCGGCCGGAGCGCGGAAAAGGCTGCGCGGTTTTGAGCGTGAAGGTCAGCGGTGCGGAGAGTGGAAGGTCGTCGGCGCTGGAGAGGGTGATGGTGGGCGAGCCGGCAGGCTGGGAGTTCTTGCTGAGGAGTGTGACAGACGGTCGCGGCGCGGAGACTACGACCGGGACGGTGAGTGTGCGGCCGTCGTGAAGGGTGACCTTTGCGGTGAGGTGGTCCCCGACTTTGGTGGGCGGGACGGGTGCGTCAGCGGGCAGCGAGAGACGGAGGGAGTTGGAGGTCTCGGCAGGCTCGGTGGGGTCACCGCCGGTGGGCGGCAGTGGACGGAAGTTGAGGTCGCCGAGGGTGAGGCGTTCGATCTGGTTGAGGCGGAGGCCGGTGAGGAGGATCGTCCGGTCGGCGGCATGAAGTTCCATCGAGTCGACGTGCGCGGGCTCGGCGAAGGTGCGGGCCGAGAGCTCGTCGGCCTTGGGCTGGCCGAACTGCTGAATAGCGAAGTGGAGATCGCCGGGGGTGATGTCCTTCTCGAGCGGAAGCGTGAGCGCGAGCAGGTTGGGCTGCTCCGGTGTGGGCGCCGGTTTGAAGGTGATGTTCTCTGTGCTTTCGGAGCCGCGAGGCTGTGCCGTGATGGTGTGGACGCAGGCCGAACCGGTGGAGGTGATGAAGAGCTGCGAGGATTTGCCAGCGATGAGTGGGCCGTCGGCGCCGGCATCACCGTTGGCAATCTGCCAATCGCTGCCGGGGAGTTGCTGCAGAGGAACGCTGGGGCCGGTGAAGGAGTCGAAGCCCCATTCGCCCTGGATGGTGCCGGTCAGGCGAATGGGCTCGGGCTGCGGCTTGGGGGACTTGGAGTTCTGGCCTTCAGAGGGCTTGCCGTCCTTCCCATCGGCGGGGCGGTCGTGGAGAACGTCGTGGATGGGGACGTGGTGCTCTGGGTTGCGCTGGAGCACGAGACCGCCGCGGTAGGCGTCAGGGACGAGTGGGATGTCGGGCTCGTGGGGGGCGCCAGCCGGTGTGTTGAGGTGCAGCACGAGATCATGCGCGAGCGCAGTCGAAAAGACGAGCGGGGCACCTTCGATCGGCAGGGTGACGGAGGGCTCGATGAGGCAGGCGACCTGGTTGGGGTCCGCGGGGCGTAGCGGCGGCGCGGGCGAAGGCTGCACAGCAGGGAGGCCGATGACGAGCACGGATTTGGGGTTGTGGAAGGACGGCGGCGTATTCAGCCGCAGATTCATCGCGTCGTTCTGTGGGAAAGCGATGGCGGGGATGTATTGGAACTGCGCGGTGTGAATATTGGCCATCACGCGGACGAGGTCCACTATCGCGCCAACATAGGCCGAGTAGAGGCCGCCGCCGGCGATCGCCGTGTAGCTGGCGGCGGCGATCAGGTCGGAGTTGGGGCCGTTGGAGAGAGCAGAGGCGACGGACTGCCCGTGGCCGTCGTCGAGAAGCGACTGAGAGCCGGTCTGAGTGAGGCAGGTGAACTGCATGTCGATGGGTTGCTGGAAGCAGGCCTCGTTGGGCTTGAGAGCGAGGGTGCGGGCGAGGAGGTCGGAGTGCCTCTGGAGCGAGGTGGCGTCGGCGGGCGGGACGCGGCGGATGTCGGCGAGGTACTTTTCAATGCGGGACTGCTCGAAGCCGGCCTCGGCGAGGTCCTGCGAGGCGCGGACGAAGATGCCGGGGCGGCCGCGGACGGCGGATTTGAGGGTGGAGAAGTCGCCGCCGGTCTCCGGCGCGAGGAAGAGGACGGCCTGCTGGGCCTCCTTGGGCACGGTGACGAAGACGCCTTCCTCGCGCACGTCCTTCTGCCAGGTCTCGATGCGAGTGAACCAGTCTTCGGGCGGCGGGTTGGTATTGCCGCGGAGGAAGACGCAGATGAGGAGATATTTGACGGACTGGGTGGGCGGGAGGTCGGGGTGCAGCCAGATGCGGTCGCCGGGCTGGAGGTTGGGAACTTCGGCAATGGGGAGGGTTACACCGTTGCGGGTGACGCGGACGTTGATGCGCGGGCCTACCAGGTCAAAGCGCGCGTCGACGGCGGCGCTCGGCCGAACGAAGGTGAGCAGAAGGCTGAACAGAACTAGCAGACGAGCACATCTTGCCATGCTTAAAGTTTAGATGCCTGGGAGGGAAGGGCGTTAGCAGGCCAGGGGTAAAGGAGTCGGCGGCGCGGAAGATTTTTGCTTACTTGCAGATGCGGTGGTGGTAGCATTTCCGCGTTCTCCCGGGAAAAGGAAAATTCAGTGGCGTGGCTTTGGCGGGTTGAGTTCGGAGCCGTTGCGCTTTGCTTCTGCGCCGTGATCGCGCGCTTGATGGTGCGCCAGGGCGGCGCGTTGCTGCGTGCGTGCGCCGCAGAGGACTGGCTCCTGCTGGCAGGTTCACTGGCGGCTGCGGGCCGGATCGTGCTGACGCCCTGGATGGGGCAGGTGGAGACGGGCTGGGTCTGGATGTTTGCGGTGACCTGTGCGGTGCACCTGGCTGTGAAGGGATTTCGGACAACTCGAATAGAGAACTGACGAGGAGAGGCGATGACGTCTGCATTGGCTGCTTCGACGTACGTGCATCGGGTTGACTACCTGCTGATTCCGATTGGCATCGCGTTCATGCTGATCATGGGCGCGCTTTGCCTGGTGCTCCTGATCAAAATATGGAGGAACGAGATCAATCTCTGCAGCCTGCTGGAAGAGGCCAACGGGCAGGCGAGCATGTCGCGCTTCCAACTGCTGATCTTCACGCTGGTAGTGGCGGTGGGAGTGTTTCTTGCGATTCTGCACACGATGACGCTGCCGAATATACCGAACAGCATCCTGACGCTTCTGGGTATCAGCGCGAGCACGTATGCGGCAGGCAAGGGAATCTCGTTCTCGCGGCCTGAGGGGGTTTTGAGACAGTCTGCGCCGGTCGCGCCGCCTGCTGTTGTTGCTGATGTTGTTCCGCCTGCAGACCATCGTCCATAGCCAGCCAAAGCGAGAGACAGCCGATGAGCGCGACGAGTCAGACGCAAGCGAAGAAAAACCATGTGGGAACCGTGGTGCGGACGCTGGCGCCCGCGGTCCCACTGGCGATCGCGCTGGCGCATCAGGCGATCGCGCCGAAGAGCGGGACTCCAAAGCAGCCTCCGGCTCATGCTGTGGTTGAACGCATGCCGGCGAGCGCTTCGCCTCTGGCACCACCCTCTCTCTCGGGCTGTGTGACGGAGAAGCCGTGCCCGCTGCTGGCGAAGGGTAAGCCCGCGGTGTCGTGGTGGTTCGTGTTCAAGTTCAACGCACAGAGTTTTCCGGGCTGTGATGGGAAGAACAAGTGCCCCTTCGGGGGTGATCTGCAGACCTATAAGGTCGGGCAGCATTATGTTGTCGCCAGCAGCGACGCGCCGAAGCTGGCGGATGGAGCGAGCGGCTGCCTTGGCGCGACGACAGACGATCCGGTGGGTGCGAGCTTCGACGAGGTATACAACGGCGACTTTCACTACGTGATTTGGAACGATCAGCCATATGGCGACCCGAAGATTGAGGGATGTAGTGGCAGCGGGGGGAACTGCGGGGCGCCGTGGGCGCACTCGAAGGGGATGCTGGCCTGGAACGACGCGGGCGAAGGCTTCGTGATGCAGGTGTCGACGCCGTCCTGGCCCATCTCGGGCAGCGCGAATGCTGAGCGACAAAGCGGCAATACGCTGGGGTGTTTCAAGGGCCCGGATAACGTGCTGCTCAGCCAGCATTTTTTCGCTCTGCTGCTGAGCAAAGATGACGTGGTGAATGTTCTGCAGGGGCTGACGAATGCCGGCGTGGCGACGGACATCAGCGACGGCTCGATGATGATCAGCAACGGCGGACCGGCGGATATCCAGAGCCTGGTTTCGTCGCTGGGAACAGAGCCCGACAAGACGACCAAACATGTTGTGGAAGCCACCTTGTCATCGGGGGTCAAGTTTTTGTCGAAGTCCTCAGGAATGGATGTGCCGTCGTGGCAGTTCGTTTCCGCAGAGTTGGGTGGGATGAATCTGCGCGTGGCGACGTTCTACGACACTGACAAGATCGCGACCACGACACAGCCGAGCAAGCCGCCATGCTGGGATACGTCCCTTGGGGTACCGGGCGCAGTGGAAAACGCCAAGACCGGGAGCTGGCCCGATCCTTCGACGGGGAAAAAGGTGGTTTTCGATTTTGGATCGTCGCCGAGCAATGGAAACCACGCGAAGATCGGAGTGACGACAAGCGGGACACCTATGGCGATCTTCGGGGACGAAAACCAGCAGGGCGGCCTGGGTCCGGTTGGCAGCCTGGGGTGCGCTGCGGCGCAGAACGGACGTGGGGGCACGTTCTATGCCCTGCAGGATCCACAACTCGCGGCCAGTCTCGGCCAGCTGATGGCGGGCGACAGCTTCTAACGCGGTGGGAATGGGGTAATGCCGGAGTTGCTGCTCAGTGGTGGGCGCGGCGGGTGCTGGGGGCGTCGGAGAAGACGCTGCCGTCGCGGATGGAGATGATGCGGTTGGCGAAGTCGGCGATGTCGGGCTCGTGGGTGACGAGGACGATGGTGTTGCCGTGAGCATGGAGATCGTCGAAGAGGGCCATGATCTCGATGGATGTCTTGGAGTCGAGGTTTCCGGTGGGCTCGTCGGCGAGGATGATGGAGGGGTGGTTCACGAGGGCGCGGGCGATAGCGACGCGCTGACGCTGACCGCCGGAGAGCTCGTTGGGCTTGTGGTTCATGCGCGAGCCGAGGCCGACCTGTTCGAGGACTTCTTTGGCGCGGGCAAGGCGCTCGGCTGCGGGGGTGCCGTTGTAGATGAGCGGGAGCTCGACGTTGTGCAGCGACGTGGCGCGAGCGAGCAGGTTGAAGGTCTGGAAGACGAAACCAATCTCCTTGTTGCGGATGCGGGCGAGCTCGTCGTCGTTGAGCGAGGAGACGTCGTGGCCGTTGAGCCAGTACTGGCCGCTGGTGGGCGTGTCGAGGCAGCCGATGAGGTTCATCAGCGTGGACTTGCCGGAGCCGGAGGGGCCCATGATGGCGACGTACTCGTTATGGCGGATGCGGATGTCGACGCCGCGGAGGGCGTGCACCTCCTGGTCGCCCATCTCGTAGGTCTTCCAGAGATTGTGGGTGACGATGACCTCACCGGAGTGCGGTGGGTCGAAGGCGGTGGAGGTCGTGGGCTCGGCGGGAAGTGTGGTGGTCGCCATGGTTGACTCCGTGCTGCGGTTCCCTTTGGATAAAAGACTAACTTGAGGTGTCGGTCAGAGTGACCGGCGAGTTGTCCCGTTTGACAGCGGTGCCGCTTTTGAGGGTGCGAAGAATTTTGTAGCGGCCGGTGACGATCTCGTCGCCCGGTTTGAGGCCACCGAGTACTTCGATGTCGGTGGAGCCGACAACGCCGGTGGTGACCGGAACAAAGCGAACACGGAGACGGTTGCCGTCGTGGACAAGCAGGTAGACGCCCTGGGTGTCCACGGTCTTGGTGGCCGCTGCGGCTCCGCCTTCAGACTCCTTGCCATGATTCTTGTAGAGCGACTCTTCGGTGTTGGTGTCGCGCTCGACGAGGGCCTGGATGGGGATGGTGAGAACGTTGGGCTTGTTGGCAGTGGTGATCTTCGCGTTGCAGGAGAGGCCGGGGCGGAGATCATTGGGCGGATTGTCGAGGGTGACGACGACCTTGAAGTCCTTGGCCTCTTCGGTGCCGGTGGTGGACTGCGAGGTGGCCACGCCGGTGGTGCGGAGGAGGGCTTGATCGCCGACCTCGGTGACGTGACCTTTCAGGACGCGGCCGGGGAAGGCGTCGATGGTGACGTCGGCGGGCTGGCCAAGCTTGACGTTGACGATGTCGGTCTCGTCGACCTTGACCTCGGCGGTAATGACGCTCATGTCAGCGAGGGTCATCAGGGTTGATCCCTCGGCGTTCTGGATGCCGACGACGACGGTCTCGCCTTCGCGGACTGGCACGTTGGTGACAAGGCCGTTGAAGGGGGCGCGGCTTTCAGTGAGGCCGAGCTGGTAGGAGTTGCCCTTCAGCATGGCGACCGACTGGTTGACCTGGCTGCGCGCGGAGAGGGTCTGGGCCTTGGCCTGGGCGAGCGCGGCCTGGCGCTGCTGCACGGTGGCGACGTCCACGTCGTAGAGGGCCTTCTTGGCGTCGAAGTCCTGCTTGGCGACGAGCTGCTCACGGTAGAGCTGCTGGTAGCGCTGGAAGTCGAGCTGCTTCTGCTCCAGGTCGGCCTTGGCCTCGGCCAGGTTGGCTTCGGCGGTCTTTTCGGCGGCGATGTAGGAGTCGACGGTGGTCTTATTGGCGTCGATGGTGGCCTGTTGGGCCTGCACCTGGGAGGCGGGCTGCTCGCTCTCGACAGTGGCGATGAGCTGACCCCTGGCGACATGGTCGCCCTCTTTGACATAAAGGTGCGTGATGCGACCGAAGGCGGTGGCGCCGACGTTCACGTAGGTCAGGGGCTTGACCTGACCGGTTCCGCTGACAGTGGCAATCAGGTCCTGCTGCGCGGCTTTGCCCGTGGCGACGGCTGTAACGCTGTTGCGGCTATGAATGATGGAGCCGATGACGACACCGGCGATGACGATGAAGATGGCGACGAATAGCAGGATCTTCTTTAGGCTCATACGGCTTTCCCCCGGAGCAGCTGCCCGGGTGCGGACGAGTTCCCGGCATGAAGTTTGGACTCCAGGTTGTAGTCGAAGGTACGCAGAACGAAGGCCGGTGGTTCCGGGTCAACGGGAACGGGGCTCGCGACGCGGCTTCGAGTGGCTGGGTCTGCACCGGATTCTAACAGGGAACCTGGGTGGATTGCCTTGTCTTTACCAGTGAAAGGCACGTAAAATGGGCGACGTCTGCACCTTCAGGAGTCGGCCCGATGCGACCGCGCGTTTTGTTCACAGGAATCACCGCTCTAACCCTCTTGGGATGGGGGATGGGAGCCCGCGCACAAGCGACGGACAATGCCACAGCCCCGAGCTCCACAAGCCCCGCAGCGCAGGACAATGGCGGGGTCGTGAAGTCGCAGCCACAGGAAGAGAAGCCGGATCCTCTGAAGAGACGCATGAGCGACTCGCAGGAGCGCCAGCGCCGAAAGGCGGTGGGCACCGAATTGAAGGGGCAGTACAAGACCTGGCTGGACCAGGACGTGCGCTGGATCATCACGGACGAAGAGGCGAAGGCGTTCAAGAGCCTCACGAACGATGAGGAGCGCGACCAGTTCATCGAGCAGTTCTGGCAGCGTCGCAACCCGAACCCAGACTCACCGGATAATGAGTTCCGCGATGAGCACTATGCACGTATCGCGTATGCGAACGAGCACTTTGCAGCGGGCAAGCCGGGGTGGATGACGGACCGCGGACACATCTATATTGCGTTCGGCAAGCCGGACTCGATCGACTCGCACCCTTCGGGCGGAAACTATGAGCGGCCGATGGAAGAGGGTGGCGGAAATACGTCGACCTTCCCGTTTGAGGTGTGGCACTACCGGTATCTGGCGAGCGTAGGCGACAACATCGACATCGAGTTCGTGGATACCTGCATGTGCGGCGACTACCATGCGACGATCGACCGCTCGGAGAAGGACGCCCTGAAGCACACGCCGGGCGCCGGCCTGACCCAGTACGAAGAGATGGGCATGGCGGAGAAGAAAGACCGCTTCAACGGCGGACTGGAGCAGTTGGGCAACGGGCCGCTGTCGAGCTCGCAGCAGTCGAAGCAGTTCGACCGGCTGGACACATTCTCGAAGCTGTTTGCGCCGCCGCCGGTGAAGTACGCAAACCTGGATGAGTTCCTGAGCTCGGCAAAGGTGCTGAACGGGCCGCCGTTCATCTTCGACGTGCGCACCGATTACGTGAAGCTGACTAACGACACCGTGATGGTGCCGATCACGCTGCAGATTCGCAATGGCGATATCACGTACAAGACAGTGGATGGTGACTCGAAGGGCACGGTCAGCATTATGGGCCGGGTGAGCAACATCACAGGGCATATCGTGATGTCCTTTGAGGATACGGTGGGCGTGGAGACGCCGAGCGATCTGCTGGCGCGCACCAAGGACAATGTCTCGGTGTGGTGGAAGGCGCTGCCGCTACCGCCGGGACGGTATAAGGTCGAGATCGCGATTAAGGACGGCAACAACACTTCGCACGTCGGCACGTGGAAGCGCAGTGTGGATGTTCCGAGGTATGAGGAGAATCAGCTCGCGAGCTCATCGCTGATTCTGGCCAGCGAGATGAACCGGGTGCCGACGAAGGATGTGGGCGCCGGAAACTTCGTCATCGGTAACACGCATGTTGTACCGCGTGTGCCGCCGACGATTTCGACGCCGGTGACGTTCCACCAGGGCCAGAATTTGAACTTCTGGATGCAGGTCTACAATCTGGGGATCGGCGACGATAAGAAGAACAACGCTACGATCGAGTACCAGGTTCTCGACCTGGCGACGAACAAGCAGATTCTGGTCGCGGAGGAGACGGCGGCGAAGCTGAATCCGAACGCGGACCAGTTGACGTTGGAGAAGACGATGCCGCTGGCAAGCCTGACGCCAGGACGGTATCAGGTGTTGATTAAGGTGAATGACGGGATCTCAAAGCAGAAGATTGCGGAGAGTGCGCCGTTCAACGTTGTGCAGTAAGCCGGTCGATTTTTGGGACCGGGCGGACGCGTTCGGGTTCCCTAGCAGCAAGGGCAGGGTCACGCAGGATTGGACAGCGATGACTCGCTCGGCGTAAATATCCCAGGATGGTTTGGAAGAACGGCTTGGGATTTCGGGAGAAGCCTTCGACGCGCGTAAGGAGTCTCAAAGCGCGGTGAGACGAGCTGTAGCAGGTCTGATACTGACGGTGCTGGTGCTCGGATGGACGGGCTCCAGTTTTGGTGCGCCCAGCAAGGCAGCGATCTCAGGTGTGGTGCGCGACAGCCATGGCACACCGCAGATGGGCGCCCTGATTGAGCTGCTGACCGCCGACGCCTCGATGGTCGCCTCGGCGCTGACTGACGACCACGGCCGCTACATCATCCCCGCAGTGCTCCCTGGGAAATATCAACTTCGCGCGTCAGCGGCCTTCCTGGTCCCTGTAACACGCGGGAATCTGCGTCTGCAGGCTGGCGCACAGGCGGTCATCAACCTGACGATGACGACGCTTTATGAGGCAGCCAATTGGTTGCCGACGCAGGGCCGCCGCGCCGACGAACCGGTCGACGATTGGAAGTGGACGCTGCGATCGACGGCGAGCCGGCCGCTGCTGCGGCTGACGGATGAGAACGGGCTCGAGGTTTCGTCCAGCGCGATGGAGCGGCGCAAGGCCGTGTCGCAGGGCATGGTTGAGGTCACGAACGGAGATGGTGAGTTCGGACAGGGCGGTCTGCACCAGGTGCTGATGATCAACCGGTCGCTCGAGGACGGCGACAGTGCGATTCTGCGGGCAGACATTGCGGACCGGGGATCGACGGCCAGTCCGCGGTTTGCGGCCGATGTAGGCACAGGGTATGAGCGGCGATCGCAGTTCGGGAGCACCCGACTGGTCGGGGCAATTCAAACGCGTCCGGAGTTGACGGCTGCAGGCGGCAATGCGGGCTACGGGATGGTGCGGCTCGCCAGCACACAGCAGATGTCGATCGGCGATGCGGTGATGGTCGATGCCGGAACACTGGTGATGGCGGAGCGGCTGGCGCAGACGATTTTCGATGCGGAGCCGTATCTGCGTGTGGCAGTCCGGCCCGGTGACGATCTACTGGTGGTGTACCGGTATGCGAGCGGGCGCGAGCTCCAGAGTGCGGAAGACCTGGATCGGCTGAAACCAGCGAATCCAATGCTCGCGGATGCCAAGGGGCGACCGCTGAGCGATCGCGGCATGCACAACGAGGTGAACATCAGCAAGAAGATGGGAAGCCGCGTGGTGAGCGCTGCGGCGTACATGGACCGCGTGAACCATGATTCGGTGGGTGGCAGCGGAGTGATGGACATGAAGGCCGAGCAAGGGATGGCCCTGGTGGCCGACCCGGTGACGGGGACCTTCCAACTGGCGACGGGACCGTACGCGGGCCGGGGTGTCAGCGTAAGCCTGCAGCAGAGCCTGACGCCGGTGCTGGCGGCATCGGTACAGTATGACCTCGGGACGGCGGTAGAGCGTCCTGGGGATCTCGCGACCCTGGCAGAGGCGGCGGCAGAGCTGCACGCACGGACCGCACAGGCGGTGACGCTGGTGCTACATGGGAAGGTAGTGCGTTCCGGTACGACGGTGCGCGCGGAGTACCGTTGGCAGCCGCAAGAGAGCCTGACACAGGTGAATGCTTACAATGCGGACCCAAATGAGGCGTACCTGAGCTTTTATCTGCGGCAGCGGCTGGCGTGCGGGCGGTTCCTGCCGAATGGCCTGGATGCGGTGGTGGAGGCGACGAATCTGCTCGAGCAGGGGTACCAGCCGGTGCTGGCAGCCGACGGGCACACGTTATTCCTTGCACAGATGCCACGCGCGATTCAGGCCGGACTGGCATTCAACTTCTAAGTTCGAACAAATCGTTCAGACGAATCAAATCGCCCCTTCTCGTGTGACGCGATGGGGCTGTACCATGTTGCGAAGATTAAGCTCGGGAGTTGGATAACGGCCGATGGTCAAGACCCACCGTAGATATCAGGAGATTGCGGGACGCATCTCGCGCTATATCGCTGAGAACAATCTCCATCCTGGAGCGCGGCTGCCGGGCGAGATCGATCTTGCCAAGGTTTGCGGCGTGAGCCGCCCGACGATTCGTGAGGCAATGATTGCGCTTGAGATCGCCGGCGAGCTGGAGATCCGTAGTGGATCGGGCGCGTATGTGCGTGAAGCTGTGAACCCGATGTCACTGGTGCTGGATTCCGGCCCGGGACCGTTCGAGCTGCTTCGGGCGCGCCTCCTGATCGAAGGAGAGACGGCGGCGGATGCGGCGTTGTATGCGTCGACGAGTGACCTGAACAAGATTGAGAAGACGCTGGAGCAGATGCGGCGGATGGTCGACGGCAAGGTGAATGCGCAGGTATCTGACCGCCAGTTTCATGTGTCGATCGGCGAGGCGGCGAAGAACAGTGTTCTGGCAAGCATCATCAATGGCTTGTGGGCGGGGATGTTTGCTCCGATGTATCACCGGCTGAGCCAGCGCGCGGGACTGGAGCAGCATCAGGCAGCGGCGCTCGAAGACCATGAGGCGATCTTCAACGCGATCGCCGCGCGCGATCCGAATGAGGCGCGGCGCGCGATGCGGCGGCACTTGCAGCATGTGGAAGAGCATTTGACCAGCGACACAGATGAGCCGGAGGTAAAGGAGAAGGCAACGACACCTCCTCCGGCGAAGCGCGCGCCGCGGAGTTCAGGCAACGGGACTACGACGCAACGACGCAACTAAGTTGAGCCAAGAAGTTGAGCTGAGCAGGCATGCGATTGCGCGAGTACAACGAGCAATGATCTGGGGACTATTTTCGCGTTGGATGAGGTTTGCTTTGAGGCGCCGTTCCGGTTCTCGGCGCGCGTGATGCAACAGTTTGCGGAGGCGCGGAACGCGCTGACTGTCGTTGCAGAGTCTGATGCGGGCGTGGTTGCGGGGTTCTGTATTGCGCACGTGGAGAGAGCCGGCAAAGAACTGAGGGCCTACGTTGTGACGCTGGATGTGGCTCCGGAGTACCGGCGACATGGGCTGGCCCGGCAGATGATGCAACGCATCGAGCACCAGGCCGCGGAAGCAGGGTGCGAAGGGCTAGCGTTGCATGTCTCAGTGGACAATGAGGGTGCGATTGCGTTCTACGAGCGCGAAGGCTATGAGCGGTCGCACATGGTGAAAAGTTTCTACGGACTCGGGCGGCACGCGTATGTGTACAGGAAGTCGTTAGGGGCGGCGGCACCAAATAGTGACGAGTGGAAGGAATTTCTGAAAGCATGAGGTTCGCATAAATCGCCTAGAACGTGATGCGTGCGGCAAGCTGCACGTTGCGGGGATCGCCTACCGCATTTGCTTGCCCGAAGGTGGCGTTAGGGGTCGACGGGTAGGTGCCCGTGCCCCATGTTCCATTGGGAATCATGTCGTTGCGGTGGTTGAGGCTGTTGAAGGCCTCAGCCATGGCCTCCAGATGGAACCGCTCGGTCAGCGCGAAAGTGCGACTAAGACGCGTATTAAGACTAAAAAAGTCAAAACCCATGCCAGCATTGCGGCCAATAATCGCTCCCCTGAGAGCTTCCGTACACGGATTCACGCCGCCGCTGGCTGTCAGGCTGTAACCGGATGTGCATGGGCGCTGCGAGGTCTGCTGCAACGTATTACTGCCCGTTGTGATATTGAAGGGCAGCCTGGAGTAGTACTGAAGAATTCCGCCGAGCCTCCATCCGTGTGTCAGATGGCCCGCAAAGGTGCTGGTCGGCTTGGTCGACGACGTGAGGCTGGCAGCGAATACGACCCGGTGTCTTTGATCATCGTCGGAACGACTCCGATCGATGCCGAAGTCGAAGTTGTTGATCGGTGAGCTGAAGAAGAACTCGCTTACGTCGTCAATGGCGTGCGACCACGTGTAGGAGATGCGCGCGGATCCCCACCAGACGGGTCGTTGCGTATAGCTGACCGCCAGCCCATCGTAGTAGGAGTCAAACACCGAGCTATACGGCTTGATATTGCCGCGGGTGGGGTCTGGCCGCGTTCCATTTGTATTGATGTTGGTGTTGTACGAGCTGATGAGATGTTCGCCGCGAAGGTGTTGGTAGCTGACGCCGAGTGTGCTCTTCGATGAGAGCTGTTGCTCCACCCCGATGCTCGCCTGCTGCGAATAGGGATTTTGGATATTCTTTTGCATCGTGGAGAAGTTCTCGACAGCGCCTGCAGGGGGAGCCGCAGCGATATTGGGGAATGTGGGTGCACCTATCTGATGCGGCGTGAAGGTGTAACTCAGCAACGTTGCCTGGTTATAGTCTGTGCTGTTGTGGGCTGAGAGAAGCGCGTTGGCCAGAGGGCGCAACGGTACGCGGTCATAGAAGAGACCATAACCGCCGCGCACTACCGTTCGGTTATTTCGATATGGAGACCATGCAAAGCCGATACGGGGAGAGACATTGTTCTTGTCCGTGATGATGGTCTCCAGAAACTCGAGATCATACCGCACGCCCAGGTTCAGTGTGAGGACGGGCGACACCTTCCATTCGTCCTGTGCATAAAACCCAACATTCGGGTTCGTTTGTTGGACGGTAGGGTTGCCGAAGTTTTGCGTAAAGCCGCCGTTGTTGTAGGTGCCAGCTAAGAAGTTCGTGAGAGAAGAGAAGGAATATGAACCCCGAATCGACTGCGGATAGGTAATCGTATCGTCGTTATATAAAAAGTCGAGGCCGGTCTTAAACGTGTGCGCGCCACGTTGGACCAGCAGGTTGTCGACGATCTCGCCCAGATAGTTCAATCGCGCCGTAGGTGAAGAGGTCGAACGTCCAAAGACGGCAACACCGGAGATCGTCACCGCAGGTCCTATCTGATCATTCGGCGGAGCGTACAAATTGTCATAAATGAACTGCCCGCGCGTCTCGTTGTAAAGACGAGGCGAGAAAGTAGCGATATTGCTGATCGCGAACGTCTGGTTCGTGTCATACACCGAGGTTCCATTGCTCACCTCATTCAACGACCCCACGCCCCGAGCGTTCAGACTACTCAGTTGGTAGAAGCTGTACCGCGCCTCAATGTGGTCTTTGTGACTGAAGCTGTGATCGCCACGAAGGAATACGGTATCTGTATGTAGCGTTGTGGGGTACAGAGTGGTTGGAGTCGTTACAACAGGCAAAAGGGGAGCCTGATAACCCACGGCGGCCAGGTGAGCGTTTATGACGCCGGCACTCGCCGGCGTAACGGTGATGATGCCATCGGTGCGCAGGCGTTGCTCCTCGAAATTCCCAAAAAGAAAGGTCTTGTCTCTTTGGACGGGCCCGGAAAGGCTGACGCCGTACTGCCCCTGTGTCAGTGGCAATTTGGTTCCGGAAAGTGCGTTGTCTGCGTTGAGCCGTTGATTGCGGAGAAAGCCATAGACAGATCCGTGCAGGTCATTGGTGCCGCTTTTGGTCACAATGTTGAAGTAACCTCCAAGTGCTCGTCCGAACTCGGCCTGACCACCTGAGGTCACCACTTGAAACTCGCGAACTGCGTCCATGCTGAAGACATTCCCTGCAACGCCTGCCGCATCGTCGTTGCTCGAAAGTCCGTCGACGATGAAGCTGTTCGAGAAGTTGCGTTGGCTGTTCACTGAATAACCTTGTCCGACGACCTCTGATGTCTCCGCGAGGGTCTGCGTGCTGGCAGTGTTCGTCGGAGAGACGCCCGGGACAAGTAAGCCGAGATCGAGATAGTTGCGGCCTTCGAACGGCAGATTTTGCACCTCTGCCTGCTGCACGGTCTCAGCTATCTGACTACGGTCGAGTTCAATAACCGGCGTCGCTCCGGAGACCTGAACCGCGCTGGAAGTTTCTGCAAGTCGCAGTTGCAATGTGATGTTGAACGCAGAGCCCACGGTGAGATCGACGGTTTGTCTGCTTGCGGCGAAACCGGCCGATTGTGAGCCGATTTGATATTGGCCAATCGGCAGATAGGAGAGACGAAAGCGTCCATGGTCATCCGTCTGCGTGATGAAGGTCTCGTTTGTGGCAGACTGCAGGGCAGTAACTGTTGCATGTGGAATGACAGCTCCGGTGGGATCGACCACTTGTCCTGTCACCGACGCGTTGCTGATCATTTCCTGTGCCGGCGCCGTGCAGACACATCCGGGAAGAAGCATCATCAAGGCCAAGGTGATTCCAGGTCGTGCGAACATACATATCTCCAAAAATCGGTAGCCGCATAACTGACACCGGTCTTGCGTCCCGGATTCAAAGATCAGCGGTTGCGGCAGAGCGAGTCTGCGCCGAGTCGCTATGTCTGGCGATCGGCTGAACGAGAAGCGAGTGTCGTCAAATGCGCGCGAGGTGTGCTTCGCTCCGAAGGCATCGCGGACCACTGCATGCGAGGCCGGTGGCCTGGCCACGTGAGCGTACGCCGGACAAAACAAGATGACGGCACGGCACGCCGGGACATGAGCAGGCGCGTAGTGCCGCACCATCAAGTCCTCAACGAAGCGCTATAGGGAGATAACTGAAGGAGGGCCGCGCTTGGGGTGTAGGCACTCCTGGGCCGCCACGACAGGGGTGCAAGACTGTGCGGTCACCGAGAAGCTGGTGTGAAGAGAGACGGCAGCTGAGGAGGGGCGCCTCGACGAAGTGGTGAGAGCCGACTGTCGGCGAGAAGACGGCGCGCTGCGGCCATGCGGGGCAGACTGCGACGAATCGGTGCGAAGAACTGCCTCGCCCGGCGTCGAGCATCGCGCAATGATGTTGGCCGTGGCGGCGGCAGCAGGCCGGCAGGCCGGCGTCCGGACCCTGTGCGAGTGCGAGCAGCGGCGCAATCAGAGGAAGCGCAAAGGCCGCGAGCAGCAGAATGGAGAGCAGGCGTCGCATGGGATACCGGACGGTTCCAGTGTAAGGCCTCGTTCGCAGTGGGCTCGCGTGGATCTTTCTTTATGTGGCTGGTATTCGGTCCAATTGGGTCGAGTTGTGGTCTAAGCTGGGGGTGATTTCGCGAGGGAGGAACGATGGTCTTGCGAGCTGTGAGTGCAATATTGGGTACTGGTTTGGTTGCGGCTGCGGTCACCGGAGGGACTGCGGCAATTCACGGACGGAATGGCGTGGCACTTGGACCCCCACCGGCTGTAGCTGTGCAGCCGGTGACGGACATGGTCGGCGGACACTCGATCACCGACAACTATCGCTGGCTGGAAGACCAGAACTCCCCCGAGACACGGGAGTTTCTGCGCGCGCAGATGGAGTACACCGACGGCTACTTTTCGCAACTGGGTGGACTGCGGGAGCGGATCACGAAGCGGCTGACGGAGCTGAGTCGCGTAGACCAGACGGGGATGCCGCAGCAGCGTGAGGGTGCTCTCTTCTTCATGCGGCGCCTGGCAGAGGAGAATCAGGCCTCCCTTTATATGCGTCCGCCGCGCTACGAGGTGAAGGGAGGAGCGTGGGTGCAGCCCGGTGATGTGAGGCTGATCGACGCGCGCAAACTGAGCACGGACGCGAACGCTTCGGTGAACATCGCGGCGATCTCGGACAACGCCGAACTGCTGGTGTACGGGGTTCGTCACGGCGGAGCCGACGAGGAGGTGATTCACTTCTATGACGTGCCGAAGCGCGCGGATATCAGCGATGAACTTCCGCTAGCACGCTATGGCGGCTTTGGACTGGCATCGGATTCGAAGATTCTCTATTACTCGAAGACTCTGAAGGATGGCACCGGTGCGGTCTTCCAGCACACGGTAGGAATGCCTGCAGACAAGGACACCGAGGTCTTCGGTGGAACGTACAAGGGCGAAACCCTGGGACCGCTTGATCTGCTGGGATGCCGCGTGAGTCAAAACGGGCATTGGTTAGTCGTGACGGTGAGCCACGGTGTGCCAGCGACGCGCGAGGACATCCTGCTGAAAGATCTGCGCAAGCCGGATGGTCAATTTGAACCGTTGGTGTATGGTGTGGATTCGCGTTTCGAACTCCACATCTACCACGACGACATGTTCGTGAGCACGGATTACAACGCCCCGAACGGGCGCGTCCTGCGCGCGAGCATGGGTGATCCAACGACGAAGAGCTGGCCGGTCGTGATTGCGGAGAGCAAGAGTCCGATTCGGGCAGTGTCGATTGTGGATGGCGTGTTCTTCGTCGGCAGGTTGGACGACGTGAAAACGGAGACGAAGATTTACAGCCTGAAGGGCAAGGAGATCGGAGAGATTCGCTACCCGACGATCGGTACGGGAGGTGTAGTGCAGGGGCGCGAGGACTCGGACACCGGCTACTACACGTTTTCGTCGTTCACGGTGGCGCCAACGATCTATGAGTACAAGGTGCCGACGAGCGAGAGCTCGGTGTGGTCGGAGTCGAAGGTGCCTTTCGATTCGAGCCAGTACGAGGTACGGCAGGTGTTCTTTACGTCGAAGGACGGGACGCGCGTGCCGATGTTCGTCGCGGGCCGCAAGGGTTTGGCGATGGATGGCAAAGCGCCACTGCTGATGACAGGCTATGGCGGCTTCAACATCTCGGAGACGCCGGCGTTCAGCGCGGAGTACGCGTGGTGGATGGAAGAGGGCGGCTTCTTCGCAGTGCCCAATCTGCGCGGCGGCGGCGAGTACGGCGAGACATGGCATGAGGCCGGGATGTTCGAGCACAAGCAGAATGTCTTTGACGACTGGTTTGCTGCGGCTGAGTATCTGCTGAAAAACCACTACACGACGCGTGCGCGGCTGGCGATTACAGGGCGGTCAAACGGCGGGTTGCTGATGGGCGCGTCGATGACCCAGCGGCCGGATCTGTATGGGGCGATTTTGTGCGGCTACCCACTACTGGACATGAGCCGGTATCAACGGTTTCTCGTTGGGCGCTGGTGGACGACGGAGTATGGCTCGGCGGAGAAGCCGGATCAGGCAGCCTACATCCTGAAGTATTCGCCGTACCAGAACATCCGGCAGGGCGTGCAGTATCCGGCGATCATGTTCCTTTCCGGTGACAGCGACACGCGCGTAGCTCCGCTGCATGCGCGCAAGATGACCGCGGCGATGCAGGCGACGGTGATGGCCGAACCTGAAGAGGAGCGGCGACCTGTACTGCTGCACTACGACACGCGCGCCGGACACAGCGCCGGCGTAAGCGTGGAGCAGGGAATCCACGACACCGCAGACGAGCTGACGTTTCTATGGAATGAGACGGGCGGGAGTTAGCGGAACAAGGCGAGCCTCGTAGCTGCGATTGAAGCGAAGCACGACGGCCCATTCGCCATCGAGGTTCGGCGACTGCCAGACGATCTTGCCGTGCAGCATAAGAGCGATCTGTCCCGGAGTAAGGTCTGGGTTCGCGGTCACGACATGGCCGATGCGGCTGTCGGGGTGCGAGAGCAGATAGTGTTGCAGGCTGGGCGCGACGTAGTGCGTCGTGAAGATGATGGCTGTATCGAAATCTTCGGGATGCTGCGCGGCCTTCTGGATCTCGTCGAGAGAGAAGTTTTCGACCGGGGTCACTTTCATGCGATGTGTGGTATAGCCGAGCTCGGGGTTGAAGAGATCGTTCGAGACCGGCCATGCTGTGAGCACTGTGGCGTCGGGGTAGTGCTGGTTGACGAAGGCGATGGCTTCCTGGTGCACGATGATCATGTCGCGGTAGACAAGTGTGTCCTCCGGCGCGAAAGCCGTGGGCGGGTTGATCCAGAGGCCACTTATGAAAATGACTGCGGTGGCTGCCGTCAACCATGCGAGCCATCGCGTGCGTTCGCGCCAGGTGTCGACGCAGAGCAGAAGGATGATCGGGTAGATCGGCAGCAGATAGCGCGTGAGCAGCGCTCCTCCCAGAACAGAGAAGGCAATCCAATTGGCGACGATGAGCAGGGCACAGGTGAGGCGCGTTGAGGTCGTCAGCGGGTGGACCTTGGTGCGGGGCCGGCGCGGGAGCAGCAAGCAGGCGACGGCGAGCAGAATCGGAAGCCAGATGTTGCGCTGCCAGAAGAGGTGAACGAAACGGTATCGCAGCGCGGTGAAGATATGCGACGCGGTGAGGTTTGCGGTGGCGTTGTAGCGCAGGTAAGCCGGGTTGCCGAAGGTGTAGCCGGTGCGAGCGCGGTGATAGGTGTACCAGGCGAGGAGAGGCAGGAACGGAATGGCGAGCGCGACGATCCAGCGAAGGTGATCTAGGCGGCCTCGTGGCGATCCGCGTTCGCGGAACATCCTCGTCGATTCAAGAGCGATCAAAGCGACCGGCTCGACGATGGCTGTCTCCTTCGACAGCGCGGCAAGTGAGAAGAGGATAGCGACGGCCATCCGGCTTCGGCGTAGATCGCTGCCTGGCTGCGGGCTGGGTGCCGAACTGTGGAATTGCGGGGAGGTAAATCGCGAAGGCCCACAAGATGAAGGCGGCGGCGAAGATGTCGGCGTGCGCCAGCGTGCTCTGGGCAAACCAGATAGGATAGACGGCCGTCAGTAGGGTGACACTGATCGCTGCGGACGTATCAAGAAGTCGTTGCGTCAGCCTGAAAATTGCGGTCAGCCCGGCGGCGGCAACTGCGCAGACACACAAGCGTGTCGCCAGAATGTGCAGTCCGACGATGTGCCAAAGCGTGCCGAGCAGGATGTTTGGCAGCGGGGGGTGTGCGTTTGTGAACTGGGGGATGAGCCAGCCATGATGGTAGAAATCCAGCGCGGCCGGAATGTAGTAGCCACCCTCATCCCAGTAGTAGGGTAGGCGGAGCAGGGTCAGGTGACTGATTGCGACCGCTCCGAAAAGCAGCAGCCAGAGCAGCCACGATGGAAGAGCGGCGATGCGGCCGGAGATCGGACCTGAGGGGTGCGAGGGCACAGCAGTCTAGTGAACCGGACCGCCGGGAGGCGTGACGAAGCGCGCGTTGTTTGCGGACGTGGGCTCGAGCGAGATGGAGCCGAAGGTCTGCTCATACTGCGCGAGATTCACGCCGAGGATGTTGTGCAGCGCCTTGGCCTGTTGTGGGCTGAGATAGACGCCCTGGAAGTTTTCGATCTCAACCTGCTCGGGGCTCTGGGGTGAGAGGGTGCCGAAGACAAGCAGGAAATCCCAGACCGAGAGGCGGATCTGGACGCTGTTGGCATAAGAGTCGCGGTATTCGGCTGTGCGCTTGAGGATGATACGAGGGTTGTCAGGTGTTCCGGGCTGATTCATGAGATGTCCTGCGGCCTTTGGTGCGGGAAGAGGGACTTGAACCCTCACGCCTTTCGGCACAGGCTTCTAAGACCTGCGTGTCTGCCATTCCACCATTCCCGCTTGCGTGGCCGTCCCTTCAGCGTATCGGGGAGAGGCCGTAAGTTGCAATGCGCGGCTGAGATAACGAAGTCGGAACCCCTGTTTTTACGGTCCAGTGGAGTATTTCAGGGGCCGAGCGGAAGTTGGGCAGCCAAAGCCCTGGCGACGCTTCTCCAGGAGTCCTTCGTTCAGGCGCGATTTGCGTCAGAGAGTTCTAGTGTTCCCGAAAGAAGGTTTTGCAAAAAGGTGGCATGAGGTTGCTTCGATTTGCTGCCCCTTTGGGATGGTTATCAAGAAAAAGCGGCTGATAGCCGTAAAACGGTTTATACCTGAGGATTCCTATGCCCGCGGCTTAAATCCGGTGCAAGTTTTTCCTTGACTCGAATACCGGCTTCTCTGTATTTTGCCCTTCGCAAAAATACCTCCATTAATTGTGGTTACGAAAAGGGCTGAAGGAGAATGCTCGGACCATTCGCGACGATGGGCGTCGTCACCGGCTGACTGCGCATTGTTGCGTCTGGTGTGGCGTTTGGGGATGGGCGGGGTTGCTGGATAGAGGTCGGGCCGTGTTGTGGAAGGATCTCGAGCCATTAGGCAGAGGGAATCTCTGGAGGCGGCGGATGAGGGACAACGTGGTTTGCGAGGCATCGGAGGCGAAGACCGGGATGCAACGTGTTCACAACGTCATGCGCAGAGATGCGGGGGCGTGGGCTCTTCTGCTGACCGTTCTGGTCTTGTGCCTCTGTGCGGCGATCGCCGGCGCGCAGAGTGTCCCGAATGTAGTGATGAGCCAGGTGACACTCATGGCCGGCTTCGTGAGCAACAGCGGCGCGCTGACGGGCGGAGCTCCGTCGGGTAGCAGCATGGCCATCGACGCCAACGGAAATGTGATCGTCAGCGGCACGTACGGAAAGAAGATTCTGGAGTTCACGCCGGGAGCGAGCTCGGCGACCACTCTGGGGGGCGCGTTCACCAATTTCAACCCAGGTGGCGTCGCGATCGATCCTGCGGGGAATCTGTATCTTTCAAACACCTACAACGGGACAATCATCAAGATTCCGGTGTCCAACGGGACCTATGCAGCGATTCCTGAGCCGAGCGGCAGCACGCCGACCTGTACGGGAAGCGATACGGCCGAGTGCGCCATGCCCACGTCGCTCCCGGTCTCCGGTGTTGTGGCGATGATCTTTGACGCGGCCGGAAATCTGTTCGTTACCTCGACAAGCGGAGCAACAAACCCAAACTCAGTGGTGGAGTGCACCGCAGCCTGTCTTATGACCGGGACGCCCGCGCCGGTGGTTCTGTTTGCGGAATCGACGACCGCGACGACGGAGGGCACGTCCTCCGCCATCTATAACCTCGGCGGCATTGCGGTGGACAAGTGGGGAAATGTTTTCTTTACCGACTCGCTGATGGACGCGAAGAACGGAAGCCAGGGTGAGAGCTACGGTGGAGACCTGCAGGAACTGGTCTACAGCGGGAGCGCGTACAGCTCGACGCCGACGACACTGGCGACGCTGACGGACAGTTCGCCCGCTACATATGACAACCAGTTGGACGGCGTTGCAGTTGATGCGAACGGTGTGGTGTATTACGCGACACAGTACGACGGCATCTTCGCATTTCCCAACAATCAGGGCGTGGTGAACACGACCACCAAGTACGTGATGTCCTCGCAGGGCGCGAAGATCCTGACTACCGACGGGAAGGGCAACTTCTACGTTGCGAGCTATTCGAGCGCGGCTGGCGGCGACGCGGCGATTAAGGTTGGAATCGGAACCCTGACGGCGACCTCCGCAGCAGTTGGAACGCCCTCGATGACCACCACCATCACGACGATTCTGAACGACGAGGGCTGTTCTCCCGCTCCCGTGGTGAACTTCTCGGCGCTCGAAGGTACTACCTCGACGACCGAGTTCACAGCAGCCACGACCGGCTCCTGCAGCACCGTAAACGGCAGCGGCGCGAGCTACGCGACCACGGTGACCTTTACGCCTGCCTATGGCGGAACGCGCACGGCTTCGCTCACTGCGACTGAAGCCGCTGGTCCCGGGAGCACTGGCGGTGCAACAGTAACCGGATTTGCGACGGGGCAACTGGCTCCGCCGACCTTCTCGCCAGTAGCGGGAACCTACCACGCCGTGCAGACGGTGAATATCTACGGTCAACCGGGCGTATCGATCTATTACACGACCGATGGCTCAACGCCCACGACGAGTTCCACGCTTTACTCCGGTCCGGTCACGGTCTCGTCGACTGAGACGATTAACGCGATCGCAACTTCAACGGCAAGCGGAGTGACGAATAGCAGTGTGGGCACGGCCGCCTACACAATTCAGCTCCCCGCGGCGACGCCGACCTTCTCTCCGGCGGGCGGATCTTATACAGCGGCACAGTCCGTGACGATCGCCGACGCGACCTCCGGCGCGACGATCTACTACACGACCGACGGCACGACGCCAACGGCCTCTTCGAGTGTCTATGGCGCACCAATCACAGTCTCGTCGAGTGGCGTGCTGAAGGCCATCGCGGTCGCAAGCGGTTCGCCTACGAGCAACGTGGGAGCGGCGACGTACCTGATTAACAGTGGTACGAACGGAACCTCACTGAGCGTCCTGACGAACCAGATCTCTACCCTGGGAGTCTTCTCGAACGGCAGCTCGACTGGTGGGGCGCTGGCTGGGGCCAACCCCGCCGGCAACAGCTTCGCTGTGGACTCGAAAGGGAACCTGATTACCGGCGACACTTACGGGAACAGTGTTCTTGAGTTCGCGCCGGGCGCAACAAGTGCGACTGTGCTGTCCTCTTCGTACGGAAACGTAGGGCCTGTGGCGATTGATTCGGCGGGCAGTCTTTATATCGGCAACCTCTACAACGGAACGGTTGCAAAGATTCCGCTGGTGAGTGGAGCGTACGCAGCAATCAGCCTACCGGGCAGCAGCACGCCGATCTGTACGGGCAGCGATACGGCAGAGTGCGTGCTGCCGGTATCCATGCCTGTCTCCGGCCTTTCCGCGATGACGTTTGATGCTGCCGGTGACCTCTTCTTCGCCTCGACCACCGGCACGAACCCGAATACGGTGTTTGAATGCACTGCGGCGTGCGTGCATACAGGATCGCCGGCGCCAGTGATGCTGTATGCCGAGCCCACCGGGACTGTAACTGTAGGGACAGCCAAGCCGAGCTGGTACCTCGGTAGCATCGCAGTCGATCCATGGGGAGATGTGTTCTTCACCGACACCCTGATGGTGCTGTCGGCCAACACGAACTATCAGTCGACGCTGAAGGAGTTGACCTACAGCGGAGGCGCTTACAGCTCGACGGCGACAACGCTGTATACACTCACCATCGCCTCGCCGGGCGCTTACGACAACCAACTGGACGCTGTGGCGGTCGACGCGAATGGAACCGTGTACTACGCAACCCAGTATGACGGTATCTTCGCGTTTGGGAACAACCACGGCGTAGTGAATACATCGACGACATACATGGTGTCGACACAGGGCGCGAAGATCCTGACGCTCGACTCAAAGGGCAACGCGTACGTTGCGACCTATTCGGGCTCGGCCGGTGCGGACGTCGGGATGCAGGTCGCGATCAACAACATCAACCTGCCGAACGCTGCGGTGCCTGGCTCATCGAGCGCGAGCAACGTGACGACAATCCTGAATGACGGCGGATGCTCCACCTCGCCTGTGGTCACGTTCTCGGCCACAGAGAATGGTGCCTCTTCGACCGAGTTCTCCGCCAACACCACAGGAAGCTGCTCTTCGACACCGACGGGCGGAGCAGCGTTCGCCACGAACGTCTCCTTTACCCCGACAGTCGCCGGAACGCATACCGGCATTCTTACCGCCGTCGACACGGTCAACGGTGGCATCGGCACTGCGAATGTCTTCGGCGTCACCGCGGGCAGCGCAGCGGCGACCCCGACCTTCTCGCCCGCGCCGGGAACCTACACCAGTGTGCAGAGCGTGACGATCTCCGACGCCACGCCGGGAGCCACGATCTACTACACGACCGACGGCACAACACCAACCACCAGCTCCACCAAGTACACCGGCTCGATCACAGTCTCCTCTTCAGAGGCGATCAACGCCATCGCAGTCGTGTCCGGTCTCAGCAACAGCGCTGTGGCCACAGCGGCCTACACGCTGAACCTCCCGCTGGCGCAGACGCCGGTCATCTCGGTGGCCGCCGGCACATACACCTCTGTCCAGACGGTGAAGATCACCGATGCGACCCTGGGAGCGAAGATCTATTACACGACCGACGGCAGCACGCCGACGGCTGGCTCGACGCTCTACAAGAGCCCGCTCACCGTATCAACCTCTGAAACGCTCAACGCCGTCGCAATTGCAACCGGTTATGCCACGAGCGCGACAGCGACCGCTGCCTACACCATCAACCTCACCGTGGCTCCGCCGACCTTCTCACCGGCGGCCGGAACCTTCACGACCATCCAGACGGTGACGCTGGCGGACGCAACGCCGAATTCGACCATCTACTTCACAACCGACGGCTCGACGCCGACGACCAGCTCGAAACCGTATAGCGGACCGCTCCAGGTCCTTGGCACGGAGACGATCAATGCCATCGGTGTTCTGAACGGCTACGCCAACAGCTCAGTCGCTTCGGCGACGTACACCCTTAACCTGCCGCCGGCAGCAACGCCGACTATCTCGCTGGGAAGCGGCACTTACACCGTCTCACAACCGGTCACGATCTCCGACACGACCGCCGGCGTAACGATCTACTACACCACGGATGGCACCACGCCAACGACCAGCTCGAAGGTCTACTCCGGCGCTCTGACGCTGAATGCGACGGAGACGCTGAAGGCGATCGCAGTCGCCGTCGGCTACAGCCCGAGCGCGGTAGCCACGTCCGCTTACACCGTCAACCTGATGTCCCCCGGCTTCGCGCTCTCGACGAGTCCGTCCTCACTCACGATCCCGTCGACTGCGACCTTCGGCATCCTACAGCTCACCGTGCAGCCTGTGGGCGGATTCACAGGCGCCGTGGCCCTCACCTGTGCAGGTCTCCCAACGGGCGCCGCCTGCGGCTTCAGCACGTCACCCGTCAACCTCACCAACTTCAATCAGCCGCAGACGGTCACGGTCACTATCAGCACGGGGCAGGTAGCGATGCTGCGGCATCGTTCCAATCCTCTGGTGCCTGAGGCCACGCTCGCGCTCGCAATCTGCTTGCTGGGCTTCCGCAAACGGCGCGGGATCCAGTTCCTGCTGCTGGCGGTCATCAGCGTTCTGGCCATGAGCATGCTGTCGGGGTGTGGTTCCTCCGGTCCGGGGACGTCCACCTCTACGGTCACCGTCACGGCCACGGCTGGCTCTATCTCGAGCAAGACAACCGTCTCAGTAACCATGAACCACTAACCTAATCCCTTTGTTCCCAAAGGCCTCCCCGCAATGGGAGGCCTCACCTTTTGCTCCCGAGACGAGCGGTATGGCCGCGACGGCCCTCAGCGACATCTTATGGAGCACACTGGGGTCGGAAAGTCGGGCCGAGGGCCGCATGCGGTGGGCCAGAACTTGCGACTTCGGCAGGGTCTAGTGCATCCTATGCATGAAAGTTGATAAGGACACACTAAAGATGCCAAATGAGTTTGTGAGCGTAATCCGGCCGACGGGCGAACGAGAGGGTGAGTCGCGAGCCGATAGCAGCTCCTATCCCGTTCTGCCCGTGAGGGATACGGTTCTGTTCCCACACGCGGTCCTGCCCCTGACGGTGGGCCGCGAGAGCTCCATCCAACTGATCCAGTCCCTGGGGGAGGAGAAGACAATCCTGGTCGTCGCGCAACGAGACGCCCGTCAGGATGCCCCGCTGGGAACCGATCTGCACACCATCGGCACCAAGGCGACCGTCCACAAGGTCGTCAAAATGCCTAACCAGAGCCTCTTTGTCTTCACCGAGGGCACGGAGCGCGTCAAGCTGACCAATTTCACCCAGGTGCAGCCCTACATAACGGCCGAGTACGAGACCGTCGACGACGTCATCCCTGAGGCCTCACCCGAGCTCGAGGCGCTGCAGCGAAATGTGGTCAGCCAGTTCCGCGAGATCGTTACCTCGTCGCCGACGCTGTCGGATGACCTTCAGACGATTGCGATCAATATTGAGGAGGCGTCGCGGCTCTCCGACTTCATCGCCTCAAGTCTGCCGTTCCTTACGACGGCCGAGCGGCAGGAGCTGCTTGAAACCGCCGACGTGAAGGCGCGCCTTGAAAAACTAAACAGCCATCTCGCCAAGGAGATCGAGGTTCAGCAGCTCCGCAACAAGATTCAGAATGAGGTGCAGGACGCGGTCCAGCAGTCGCAGCGCGACTACTATCTGCGCGAGCAGATGAAGGCCATCCAGAAGGAGCTAGGCGATCAGGACGAGACCCAGAAGGACGTCCAGGAGCTGAGAGAGAAGATCGAAGCTGCCGGCATGCCAGAGGACGTGAAGAAGGACGCTCTGAAGGAGCTGAACCGGCTTAGCCGGATGAACCCCGCGGCCGCCGACTACTCGCTGACGCGCAACTACGTCGAGTGGCTCGCTGTCCTTCCATGGTCTAAGCATTCCGCCGGTGAGGTCGACATCAAGAAGGCGCAGGAGATTCTGGACACCGACCACTACGGCCTGCGGAAGGTGAAGGACCGCATCCTCGATTACCTGAGCGTGCGGCGGCTGAAGCCCGACATGAAGGGCCCGATACTGTGCTTCGTCGGGCCTCCGGGCGTCGGCAAGACTTCGCTCGGCCGCTCGATTGCAAAGGCGCTCGGCCGCAAGTTCTCGCGCATCTCGCTCGGCGGCATGCATGACGAGGCAGAGATTCGCGGCCATCGGCGGACTTACATCGGTGCGCTGCCCGGACAGATCATTCAGCATCTGAAGCGTGTTGAAGTGAACGATCCGGTCTTCATGCTGGACGAGATCGACAAGCTCGGACGTGACTTCCGCGGCGACCCCGCGAGCGCGCTGCTCGAGACACTGGACCCGGAGCAGAATAATACGTTCCGCGACAACTATCTCGACCAGCCGTTCGACCTGAGCCACGTACTCTTTATCTGCACAGCCAACCAGCTGGACACGATACCAGGGCCGCTGCTCGACCGTATGGAGATCATTGAACTCACGGGCTACACCGAGGAGGAGAAGGTCAACATCGCGGAGCGCTACCTGATTCCCCGCCAGATCAAGGAGAACGGAATCGCGCCGGAGACCATAGAATTTCCGATGGCGAGCGTCGCTCTGATCGCGCGCCACTACACGCGCGAGGCGGGCGTCCGCCGGCTCGAGCAGCTCATCGGGACGGTCTGCCGCAAAACTGCGCGGCGCGTCGCAGAAGGTGCAATCGATCCCACGAAGGGCGAGAAGCTCGTGATCACGCCAGAGATCGTGCACGAGTTTCTTGGCGGCATCAAGGTTCGTGTCGACACCGAGCTCGCTGAGCGCACGAAACGGCCGGGTGTTGCCGTAGGCCTTGCGTGGACACCTGTAGGCGGCGACGTACTCTTCATCGAGGCGAACAAGATGAAGGGCAAGGGGCACTTCAGCATGACCGGGCAGCTTGGAGATGTGATGAAGGAGAGCGTGCAGGCAGCCCACACATGGATACGCTCGAATGCGGCGTCGCTGGGGCTTGACGAGGATGTATTGAAGGATCTCGACATCCATGTGCACGTGCCGGCCGGTGCAATTCCGAAGGATGGTCCAAGTGCCGGCGTGACAATGGCGACGGCCCTCGTCAGCCTGCTGACGGACAAACCGGTCCGTCCGTTGCTCGCAATGACCGGCGAGATTACGCTTAGCGGCAACGTGCTGCCGGTTGGCGGCATCAAGGAGAAGTTCCTTGCGGCCAAGCGCGCAGGTGTTCGAGACGTAATCCTGCCGATCGATGTGAAGAGCAATGTCGAGGAGGACCTGGCTGCCGACCAGATTGACGGCGTCACGATTCACTATGCCTCGCGGATCGAGGACGTTCTTGCCGTGGCCCTCCCGCACACGCAGCAGGAGTCTGTGCACGACGAAGAGATCCGTGAAGAGGTACTGGCGGCCGTCAACTAAAGCTGCACACATATATCTGCAAGAGTGCCGGGGCGAACCTGCCTCGGCCGTTTTGTTTCCGCGATTGCGGAACGGCGAGCACGTTGGCGATATGCTGATGCGAGAGGCCATGACGACGTCCAAGAGCACGATTCTGCTGATTGACACGGTCGGCGACGCGCCCGGTGCAGTGCTAACCCAGGATGGGCGCGTGCTGGCGAGTGCGGAGTTTCCGCTGCGCTCGGCCTCGTCGCTGCTCAGCAGCGAACTCAGGCGCATACTTGCTTCCTCCGGGATTGTTTTGCGTGACCTCGACGGAATCGGCGTTGTCTCCGGCCCCGGCTCTTTCACCGGTGTGCGCACCGGACTGGCAATGGCGAAGGGTCTCTGCGAGGTCGTCGGTCTGCGGCTGGCAAGTGTTTCGCGTCTGGAGGTGCTGGCAGAGGCCGCAGATCTGCGCGAGGGCTTCGCGGTGCTAGACGCCGGTCGTGGTTCGCTCTATGTGCGCGAACAGCGGCGGACCGAGCCCGCGCACGAATATCTCGCAACTCTCGATGAGTTCGAGCGGACGGCTGCCGGCGCGCCGATTCTCGTTGCAGAAAAGAGAACCGCGGAGCTGTTGGATCGAGTCGCCCCGATGCTACGAGAACTTCGTCCCGTCGATCTTCTGATGCCCGTGCAACGCTGCCTTGCCGAAGGCGGAACGGACGTCGCTCTTGCCGATGCCAACTATCTGCTGCCGGAGAGCGAGATCTATAGTCGCCCACGTCACACCCAGACGAGGGACGCGAGCCCGCGCTGATGTCGACACCACACATCATCGTTCGGTCCGCCGAGACATCCGATCTTCAGCGCCTGTTGGCCGTCGCCGAGAGCTCTCCTGACGCACCGCGATGGGCACAGCAAACCTGGCAGCAGGTTCTTGAATCGCCTCAGGCCGGAGCACAGAGAATCGTTCTCATCGCGGAGTCCGTCACCGACTGCGTCGGGTTCGGTGTGCTTGGTTTGGCTGGTGAGCATGCCGAGATCGAGAGTCTCGCGGTCAGCGCATCATGGCGCCGCCGCGGCATCGCGAGGCGACTCTGTCAGGATCTGTTGGGCTGGGCTCATGCGCGAGACGCAAGGCATGCGTCGCTCGAGGTTCGCGTATCGAACACCGCAGCGCGCGCGTTATATCAGTCGCTGGGCTTTCAAGAGGTTGCAGTGAGGCGCGCCTACTATCGGGAACCCGAAGAGGATGCACTCGTCATGACAACGGGGCTGTGAGCAGTCCTTGTCCTGGGTGCTAAAAGTGCTTATGTCTGCCGGGTATAATCGTGGGGCTATGGTGCGTGATGGGCTTCTCTACGGGCTGGCGCTGATTGTCGTCGCGGTCATCGTTTGGTTCTCGACGCACATTGTTGCGTTGGCGTTGATTCCCCTGCTGTTGGCGGCGTTTTTCCTCTGGTTCTTCCGCGATCCTGCGCGCCGTATCCCGCAGGGCGAAGGCATCATCGTGTCGCCCGCGGACGGCAAAGTTGAAGAGGCCGACTGGATTGAGACGACCTCCGGCAGCCGCGTTCGCGTGACGATCTTCCTAAACGTCTTTGACGTCCATGTGAACCGCGTTCCATCCGAGGGCATCGTCAGCCTGGTCGAGTATCGCGAAGGCCAATTCCTCAACGCGCTCAAGCCCGAGTCCGCATTGCATAACGAGCAAACGCTGGTCACAATCGAAAACGAACGCTTCAGCATCAGTTTCAAACAAATTGCCGGTTTGCTGGCACGCCGCATCGTCTGCAATCTTCAGGCGGGTCAGCGCGTCGAGCGCGGGCAACGCATGGGCATGATCAAGTTCGGCTCACGCTGTGACGTGCTACTTCCCGCGTCGGTGGAACTCCGCGTGAAAGCAGGCGATCGCGTGAAGGGTGGAAGCTCTGTGCTGGGCATCGTGCCAATTGCCGGACAGACGGACGGGCGCGGATGAGCGCTGAGCCGATAAGGCTGCATCCAATACGGCACGGCATGTATGTCTTGCCGTCGCTGTTCACGGCAGGCACCATCGCAATGGGTTACTACGCTGTCCTGCAGAGCATCCGCGGAATCAACACCAGTAACTCTGCCTGCTTTGATCATGCGGCGGTCGCCATCGTTCTCGCCGCCGTCTTCGATGGCCTGGACGGCCGCATCGCGCGCCTCACCAACACATCCAGTGCGTTCGGACGCGAACTCGACTCGCTTGCCGACGTCATCACCTTCGGCGTAGCGCCCAGCCTGCTCGCGTATCTCTGGGGGGTGCGCCAAGTCGTACCGTCCGGTTATCCCATCATCGAAAACCGCTTGCAACACTTCGGTGCGGTGATCTGCTTCCTGTTTCTCATTTGCGGAGCCTGCCGTCTCGCACGCTTCAATATCAGCATCGACCCGCAACCTCGAAACCCCGGCCGGCCCGGCCGCAAGTACTTCGTCGGCATGCCCATTCCAGCCGGTGCGGGCGTGATCGCAGCGGTGGTTCACTTCGAGGGCGGATCGCCCGTTCATAATGTCTGGCTCTCGGCAGTGTGGATTGCGCTGGTGGCGTTCACCGGCTTTCTCATGGTGAGCAGTTGGCGCTTCTGGAGCGGTAAGGAGATCGACTTCAGCTCACGTAGACCAGGCCGTTTGCTCGTGCTACTGATGGTGCTGCTGGCCTTAATCTTCGAGTGGCATCAGTACGCGCTAATCGTGCTCGCGATGATCTATCTCGTCTCCGGGGTAGCCGCGCGGCTCGCGTACTCATTGACCCGGCGCTCCATCAGGGCTTCGTAGCATCGAACGGGGGAAGGAGAACGGCGATGAGGACGAATCTTCGCGGCGTTGTTGTGGGAGCTTCGACTCTGCTCGGCAAGGAACTCATCGAGGAACTGAACACTTCGGAGACAGCCTGGGACCTGCGCCTCGCCGACACCGGCGAGTCCAGTGGACAGCTTGTGGCGGGCGGTGACGAAGCGCTCGTCGTCCAACCGCTCAGCCCCGGTATCTTCGAGTCGCGCGATGTCGCCTTCTTCGCTGCGGAACCGCAGACCACGCGCAGTCACTGGCGAGAGGCCCAAACGGCAGGCGCTGCTGTCATCGACCTGACCACAGCGCTCGAATCCGAGCCAGGCGCTGTTGTTCGGTCGCCCTGGATTCCCGGTAGCGTCATACCGCCGACCAACACCGCGGTGGTCATTCCCGCGCATCCGGCAGCGATAATGCTGGGTATCGTTGCGTCACGCCTCGCCTCTGCGTTCAATCAAGTGCTCCTCGCGGCCACCGTGCTCGAACCTGCGTCGCAACAGGGAAGCAGCGGACTCGACGAGATGCATCAGCAGACAGCGAGCCTCCTCGGGTTCCACTCGCTCCCGCAGGAGGTCTACGATGCTCAGGTCGCATTCAACCTGCGGATCGGCCTGGGTGGAGCGGCGAAAGTGGACATGGGCGCTATCGCATCCACCATCCGCCGCCATCTCAAAGCAATCGCCGGAGAATCGATCGCATCCTCCGTGACGCTACAACTTGTGCAGGCGCCTGTCTTTCACGGCTACACTATGTCCGTCTACGCGCAGCTCTCCGGAAATGCAGACGCCACTACAGTCCGGCGCGCTCTCCACGGAGGAGTCGTTCATCTCACGAATCCCCACGAGGAAGCGCCCAGCAATCAGAGTGTTGTGCAGGAGCCGGGCATAGCAATCGCACTCACCGAAGAGTGCCCCAGTCCTGACGGCACGCGCGGATTTTGGCTTTGGATTGCCGCCGACAATCTCAAACTTACTGCACGTCACGCGGTGGCTTGCGCAGAAGAGTTGGCCGCGTTGCGCCCCGCCGAGCCGCAATAACCACAAGCCGCTGATACACTCGAAGAGGTTCGCCGGGATGGCGGAACTGGCAGACGCAGCGGACTCAAAATCCGCCGATCCTTGCGATCGTGGGGGTTCGACCCCCCCTCCCGGCACCATGAAATCAACGTTTCGCGGTATCGAACTTTTTGTTGATGGCGGCAGAGGGCAAGTCTGATCGAAGCCGCCGCGCCGGCTCGTTACCGAAACCAACGACCCACCCACGCCAAAGCTCAATTGTGCACCGCTGGCCTCTCGCGAACTCTCAGGCGAGGAATACACGCTTCTGAGAACGGCTTCACCAGAAACGTGCCGGGTATACCGGAGACAATGACGGTTCCGTCTCCGTTGAAGTGGACCGAACGATACTCCCCGTCAGGAAGATCGCTGAGCCTCTTCCAACTTTCGCCGCTGTCGGCGCTCACGTACACGCCTGTAATGGAAGTCACGACCTCCCGGTTAGGTCGCGACGGGTCGACGTCGATGCCGTATGTGCGTAGGTTGGAACCCGTCTCGTCGGACATGCGATGCAGTAGAAAGTGTGCGTTCGTCACTCTTCTCACGACGCCTGGACCTGATGGATTGTAGATGCCCCAGCAGGCAGCAATGTGCAGCCCTCCGACGACACTCATCGCGTGGATTGCGGAGTCGGCGCCCACTCCATGAACTCGACCCCATTGCTTTGTGCGGAGGTTGAGGACATAAGCTTGGTCACCGGTTCCGACGTATACGAATCCCGGATCAGGGTTCTTTGGGTCATCAAACTGAATCGACAGAAGATCCATATCGGTTGGAAGCGGCGGTAATGGGCCGTCCTCAATCCACGCTCCGTCATCGCCCCGGTGATATTCGAACATCTGCGGCTCGAGGTCGAAGTATCCGTAGCCGATGATCATGTGTTGCCCATCTGCAGTGATCGCTACGATGTTGGCGCGCACCGGGTCGCCACTCTTCTTCGGTATCGGAATCTTCGGGGGCGCCTCAGGAACGCGCGGTCCGGGAATTGCTTTCACCACAGGTTTGTAGCTGTCAGGCTGAGGCAGAACCTGAAAGGCTCCTTGCTGTGTCGTGATCACAAACTCGCTGCCGCCAGGCAAGACAGCCAGGCCGTTTCGAAGTCCTTCGGCGATCTGCGCATTGAAATACCTCGAGTCCACGCGCGCAATGGATGTCCAGGTCGCGCCACCGTCTGCGGATTTGGAGATGTATATCGCCTGTTGCTCAGGCGGCACGTTTTCGCTCAGGTCTGCCGTAAGGCCCCATATCACTACGGTGTCGTTCGCGTCGGCATCAGGATCCGTGGCGATCGTTTCGATGAAGTCTGTCGCGAACAGATGGCTTCCGGGAAAGGCAGTCACCCGGTGCACGCGACAGCTCTCCGGCTCGTCGCTCACACTGGCATCGTCTCTCACTGGCGGAGGGGAACTCGGTGAGACGGTGCGCCCCGGAGCCGACCGCCGAGAGGTCTGCCCCGCGGCTGTTACCGAGAGGACTGCCAGCAGACAGAGGAGGATTCTGCCTGGACCGGCGCGATCGATATACCCAACCGCCATAAGCACCCTCGAAGAAGGAACCCACTCTCGAATTTAGTCGCGGCCGCCGGGAATCGCCAGCAATGCGGCGGGACTTTACTAAACCGATATCTCGAGCAACGAGGTATCCCCTTCCGTGAGCTAATCTTGGATGGTCAAGAGTTTGTCCGTATAGACGTCCCTATGACGAAGACGCGCACAGTTCCGACGATCGATGAATACCTGCGTCAGCGGTTGACGCCGGTTGAAGGTGCGATCCCGCAGATTCCCGGTATCGAGATGTATGGCAATTCAATCCCCGCGGAAACAGTCGGCGGCGACCTCTTCGAGTACATCAACTTCCAACAACGCTATGACATCGATGCGCGCATTCAGCGTGCCCAACGTCTCGCAAAGGAGTATCTCAAGCCGCTTCCGCCAGGAGTTCCCACGCGCAACTCCGTTGACGATCACGTGGAATGGCTCAAGGCAACTCCTGGCTACCGGCCGGAGATGGAAGCCGAGTACAGGTTCGCGAAGAGCTCTGAGCAGGTACGCGTCGCGGAAGATCTCCCCGAACTTTACTCCACAGCGGGCATTCTGATCGTGGACGCGCAGGGACACGGAATCATCTCAGCGAAGATTGCCTCCACAGTTCACGACACCTTCCACGCCTTGCTGCTTGACGAACTGGACCAATACGGAAGGACGACACCTGAGCTGTTCGAAAACCTGAACCTCCGGCTCGCGCTGTCCGCTACAGCGCGCAACACACTCGGGGTAACCCAGAAGGAGCGCTCGCGGGAAGTTGCGACATTGCTCTACGGCGAAGTACATCCCGACGGTACCTTTCGCTTCGCGAACTTCGGACACCCTCCGCCACTGGTGTTCTCGGCGCAGTCCTCACAGTTACTCAACTTGAGCGAAGACCAGATGGCGCAGTTCCTCGCTCTCGGTCTGCAGCTGCCGGCAGATCATCCGGATCGTCAGAAGTACTTCTCGCTCAATCTGCGAAAGAGGAAATTCAATGCCTGCGACGTCGCTGAGATCACTCTGATCAACCCGGGGGATATTCTCGTCCTATACTCCGACGGAGTTTACGACGGCAGCGACGAGGAACAGCGCGAGCAACTCGAATCGATTTTGCGCGAACATCGCCAAGAGTCCGCCCGCGACATCTGCAATGCGGTGATGAACTACGCGCTAGCGCAAGACGAAGCTCTGCGGCTGCAAGGAGACCAGGCTTTGATCGACGACAAAACCGTCTTCATCGTCAAACGCACCGAATTGCCATCAGGCTTCTAGGCGCCGCTCGGCACCTGAATCGGCTCTATCGCCGCGCTCGACTCAGCATCAACCGCATACCGGTATTGCCCCAAACGTGTGAGCAGAATCACTGTCAGTACCATCGCTACGCTGAAGCTCGCGAGCGGAATCCTATACGAATGAAAACGGTCGTATCCCGCGCCCATCAGAAGCACGCCGGCAGATCCCGAGATCATAAACGCTCCGAAAGCAACTCCGTACGATGTTCCGAACGCGGCGAGGCCGAAGTATCGACTCATCATGTAGGCCATGCTTTCCACCTCCGCTCCCATGGCGAGGCCAGAAAGGAACGCAGCGACGAACGCCAGGTTTCCGCTAACCCCAATGCACAGGATTGCGATTCCCAATGCCGTTGCACTGTAAAACAGAATTGCCACTCGAGGCGCAAACATGCGGTCGAGGAGATATCCAGAGCAAAGCCGCCCGACGATTACAGCCGCGCCCACAAGCGAAGTTGCCGTAGCAGCCCGCGCTGCACTGACACCTCTATCTGTAAATATCGCGGCCATGTGCAGTCCAACACCGTGCACGCTCGCACCGGCCAGCGAAAAGATACATAGAAGGAGCCAGAACGTCGGACTATGCCAGATCTCATGCCAGCTCATACCAGTCTTAGCCTGTGGCGGCAGGCGTGAGAGCGACGCCTTCGCACCATCAGGTCGAAGGCCTCGTTGCTCGGGATCGTTCTCGAGCCATGCAGCGAGCACTGGAAGCGGCACGAGCAGCACCGCACCCCCGAAGATCGCAAACGCGCTTCGCCACCCGAACATCGCAATCAGCCGCTCCGCAACAATCGGGACGACCACCGAGCCAATGCCGATGCCCATCATCGCCAGTGCCAGCGCAAGTCCACGATAGCGATTGAACCAGTGTGAAATCACGACGCCGTAAGGAACGGGTGCGGCACCCGCCGTCATCGCGACATTCAGCAGCGCATAGAAAAGATAGAGCTGCCACAGACTGCCTCCCACCCACAAAGCGGCGCATAGAACCACGCCGTAGAAGAAGGTCGACACAACGATGAGCCGCTTGGCGCCAAAGCGGTCGATGGCCATGCCGATGCAGGGAATCGACAGGGCACCAGCCGTGTTCGCCAGTGAAAACGCAAGCGACACAGCCGCGCGGCTCGCATGAAAATCCGCGACCATCGGTTTGAAGAACACACCGAACGAAAAGACGACAATGGGCGCACCTAGAAACAGGCCCACCGCGCTCAGCGCGACAATCACCCACCCATAGAAGAGTCGAGGCCGCTGGTTCATCACACTCCGTCCGTCAAATTGAGGGGCAGGGGCCGCGAACACACTCACTATGCGGTTGTCACATCGGGGCAGTCTTGTAGAGCACTATACGCGCAACGCGTTCGGAATCAATCCGAAAACAGCAGCCACACTAAAACGTCTCGGGCACGCGATCCACACTCGCAAGGCTCACATCACGCCCCTGTGCGAAGCCGTAGATCACGACAGCCAGGTATGCAACCGCCACTACGATGTACCCACGCGCCAGGCTTCCGGTCGTGCGCGCAATCGCTCCCAGCAGTGGCGGAAAGGCAGCGCCGCCGACGATCGCCATCACGATCAGCGCCCCACCCAGCTTCGTATTCGCGCCCAGCCCTTTCACCCCAAGCGCGAAGATCGTCGGAAACATGATCGACATAAAGAAGCTCGTCACCATAATCGCAATCGCGCCCGCAACGCCCGGATGCACCATACCGAAGCCAATCAACCCGATATTCGCCACCGCATAAACCGCCATCATCCGCGACGGTCTGAACCACCGCATCAGCCACGTCGAAACAAATCGTCCCAGCGCAATCAGGATTAGATTGCCCGTAAGAAACCATCCTGCTCCGCGCTCGGAAAACGACGTGTACTGCTTCACGTATGGGATAAACGCCGACCACGTTGTCACCTGCGCGCCCACATAGAAGAATTGCGCGATCACCGCAAACCACAGATGCGGATACCGTGCCAGCTCTCGAAAGCTCCCGCGGTCTCCACTTTCGGCTGCTTCAGTTGCCATAGCAGGAAATCGCGTGATGCCGATCAACAATGCCCACAGCAACACCACGCACCCGAGCACAACATAGGTCGGCACGACGCGCATAATCTCCGTGTGCAGATAAGCCGCATACGTCCCAGCCGCTTTCATCTGCGCCACCTTGTTTGCCGGCAGCTCCACGCCCGAGAAGATAAAGTACGTTCCAACCAACACGCCTGTGATCGTGCCCGGCGGATTGAACGCCTGCGCAAAATTCAGCCGCCGCTCGGAGGTCTCTGCCGCACCAAACTGCGCAATGAATGGATTCGCGGCGGTCTCCAACGTCGCCGATCCACACCCGACAACAAACAGTGCAATCAGAAACGGCGTGTATTGACCAATTACCGCCGCCGGCCAGAACAGCAACGTCCCGGCGCCGAAGATGCACAGTCCCGCAAGAATGCCCGCTTTGTATCCCCACCGCCGCATCAACAGCGCTGCTGGCAGTGCCATGCAGAAGTAACCGGTGAACACCGCCGACTGCACCATCTGCGCCTGCAGTTGTGAGAGATTGAACCCCTTACGAAACTGCTGCACGAGAATGTCCGTCAGGTTGTTCGACATTCCCCAGATGAAGAACAGCACCACGACCAGCACGAACGGTAGCATGTGTCCCGTCGGAAACACTGGCGCATGATCGGTGCGAGTAGATGTCGGCTGCTGATTAGCTTGTGTTATCTGCACAGGACTCCGGAAAATCTTAGTTGATCTGGATCACAATCTTCTCTGACTCACGCCTCAACAGCGGCGACACCTAATCCATCTTCAATCCATACGTCTTCATCGCACACCCGCCAAAGATCGACGCACGCTCATCCTTGCTAAACTCCGCGAAATAGCTACGCAGAAGATCCCACCATCCCTTGTAGGTCGTCCCCACCAGGCAGACCGGCCAGTCGGAGCCCGCCATCAGTCGCTGCGTCCCAAACGCCTCTACAACTGCATCGAGATACGGTCGCAACTGCTGCGGCGTCCAACTCTTCGGATTCGCCTCCGTCACCATTCCCGAAACCTTGCAGCGAATATTCGGTCGTCGCCCCAGTTCGATAATCCTCTTCCGCCACGGCTCCAATTCATCCGCGGCAATCCTGGGCTTCGCGATGTGGTCCAGCACAAACGTTTGTTCCGGATGACGATCGACAAAGCGCGTCGCCTCTTCAAGCTGTCGCTCATAGATCAGGATGTCGTATACCAGCCCCGTGCCCGTCATCGCACCGATGCCGCGATTGAATGACGTGTCATCAAGAAATCCGTCAGGCTCTGCCTGCACAACATGCCGCAATCCCACAAGCCCTGGCTGCTGTCCTAGTCGCTCCACCCTGCTCTCAAAATCCGGTGCCGCAATGGGAGCCCACCCCACGATGCCGAAGATTCGCGACGTCTTCTGCGCACACGACAGCAGCCACCGCGTCTCTTCATCGGTCTGTCGTGCTTGCACAACGACCGTTCCATCCACACCCGCCGCATCCAGCTCGTGCTCCAGATCTGCTGTCACAAAATCGCGCCGCAACTCGGCCATCGCATCGTCGATCCATCCATACTCTGCTGTCGAAAAGCGCCACAGATGATGATGCGCATCAATTGTCCGTGCAGTCCCCCTTCGCATCAGCCCTCTCATCCCGTTTCACAGAATGCAACGCGATTGTCAATCCACAACATAATACCTTTTCCTGATTGCAACTCTCCTCCATCAAGCAAGGCTCCCACGACGGTCGCCTTCAGCCGGGAATTAGACTGGTGACAGGTGAATCAAGCAGTACTATGGCTCCAATCCTGACAGCTCAGGCGATCTCCAAGCGCTTCAGCGCAACGCCTCTCTTTGAGAATCTCTCCTTCTCGGTCAACGACGGCGACCGCATCGGCCTCATCGGCCCTAACGGGGCCGGCAAGTCGACCCTCCTCGCTCTGCTTGCCAACGAACAGCAACCTGACAGCGGCGAGGTCAGCGTTCGCCGTCGCGCAACCGTTACTTACGTCCCACAAGTCTCGCAGTTCGCGCCGCACGCCACCGTTCGCGAGATCATCGAACACGCGATGAATCGCGCTCGCGTTCCCGCAGAGGAGCAAGAGCAGCGGCTTCGCGAGACACTCGGACGCGCTGGCTTCACCGACGATGGCGCCACGGGTGCATCCTTCAACGCCGCGGCTGACAGTCTGAGCGGAGGTTGGCGCAAACGCCTGGCGCTGGTCGAAGGGATCGTCCAGCGGCCCGACGTCCTCCTCCTCGACGAACCGACGAACCATCTCGACATCGACGGCATCGAGTGGCTCGAAGAGACGCTGCGCACCGCGCGGTTCGCCGTTGTCGTGATCACGCACGACCGCTACTTCCTCGAGAACGTCGCAAACGACATCATTGAGCTCAGCAGCACCTATGCCGAAGGCCTGCTGCGCGTGCGCGGAAACTATTCAGATTTCCTCGAAACACGCGAAGCCTACATGGAGTCCCAGATGCGCGTGCAGGAGGGCCTCCGCAATCGTGTGCGCACTGAGATCGAGTGGCTGCGCCGCGGCCCGAAAGGCGCGCGCCACCAAAGCCAAGGCACGCATCGATAACGCAAACGCACTCATCGGCAGACTGGCAGAAGTCGATGCCCGCATGCGCATCTCAACCGCTTCCATCAGCTTCGACGCGACTGATCGCGAGTCAAAACGACTTATCGAACTGGAGAACGTCAGTGTTGCATTCCAAGGTCGCGAGATCGTGCGCAACGTGAACCTCCTCCTCACGAATCGCGCACGCCTCGGCATCATCGGCCCGAACGGTGCGGGGAAGACCACGATCCTGCGAGCCATCACCGGAGAGATCCCGGTCATCTCCGGCAACAGTAAAGCGAGCGCCTTCGCTGCGCATCGTCTATCTCAGCCAACTCCGCGAGCTCGATCTCTCACTCACTTTGCATCGCGCACTTGCACCAGATTCCGATGCAGTCGTCTATCAGGGACGTGTGGTTCACGTCGCCAGCTACGCCGCGAAGTTCCTCTTCACCGGCGACCAGCTTCGCCAGCCCGTCGAGCGTCTCAGCGGAGGTGAGCGTGCCCGCGTCCTCCTCGCTCGCCTGATGCTGCAACCTGCGGATATCCTTATCCTCGATGAGCCGACGAACGATCTCGACATCCCCACACTCGAGATCCTCGAAGAGGCGTTGCAGGAGTTTACAGGTGCCGTTGTATTGGTAACGCACGATCGCCATCTCCTCGATCGCGTTACGGATAGCGTGCTTGGACTCGACGGACGTGGAAATGCTGCCCTCTTTGCGGACTACTTGCAATGGGAGCAGTGGCGCGAAAACACTTCCACGGCATCGGAGCCGAAACCTGCTACGGGCACGCCAGCCAAAGCCACTCCTGAAACCGTCACGAAGAAGAAGCTCTCGTACATGGAGCAGCGCGAGTTTGACGGCATCGATGCATTGATCGAAGCCGCAGACGAACGGCTCGCTGCAGCAAAGCGGCGCATTGAAGACCCGGCGGTCACAACTGATCCCGCAGCTCTAACGGAAGCCTTGGCAGAACTCGAAGCAGCACACGCAGAACATGATCGCCTGCTCGAGCGCTGGGTGGAACTGAGCGAAAAGGCAGGCTAGTTCGTCTAGGAATGACGCGCTAGTCGCGCCGCACGACTTCGCCATTTTTCATCACAAACTTCACGTGTGTGAGTGTGGAGATGTCGGTGAGGGGGTCGCCGGGGACGGCGATGATGTCGGCGAAGTAGCCGGGTTTTAGTTGACCGATCTGATCGGCCCAGTCGAGCAGCCGGGCGCCGTTGATCAGGCCGGCACGGAGGGTGTCGGCGGGGCTCATGCCGTACTTCACCATGAGTTCGTACTCACGCGCCTGCGTTCCGTGCGGGAAGGGTCCTACGTCAGAGCCGACAGCGAAGGGAACGCCTGCAGCCATCTGCTTCTTGAACTGCTCGGCGTGATAGTCAAGCTCGTTATCGATCGTCTGACTGCGGTCGGCGGTCTCCGCATGCTGGCCAAAGTACTCACTGATGGCAAATGTCGGAACGGCGTAGATCTGTTTCTCGCGCATCAGTTTCATCGTCTCGGCCGAGAGCGAGTAGGCGTGGTCGATCGAGGCGACGCCCGCGGTGGCGGCGTAGAGGGCGCCGGGCTCTCCGGTGCAGTGGACGCCGACGCGGGAGCCGGTGCGGTGGGCCTCGGCGACGGCGGCGGCGAGCTGGGCCTCGTTGTACTGGTAGGGCGTCGAGAAGACGGGGTTGGGGCCGGGGAAGCCGGTGAGGTGGTCGCGTCCGGTCTCGTAGATCTTGGTGAAGTCCGCGCCTTGCTTGCGCTGCTCGCGCATGACCGCGATGACCTCGTCGGCGGTGTTGGCGCGGTCGGCGTTGGAGAGCAGGTGCTCTGCGGGGTTGAGGCCGGAGTTGTCCTCGTGGCCTCCGTTGATGTCGATGGCGTTGCAGGACATGCGCATGCGCGGACCGGGGATGAGGCCGGAATTAATTGCGTTGCGGATGGCGACGTCGGCGCAGCCGGCCCCCTCCGTCCCCATGTCTCGCTCGGCGGTGAAGCCGGCGAGGAGGTCGGCTTTGGCGGCGGCGGCGGCGAGGAGGGTGCGCTGGGGTACGGATTCGAGGACGGTCTGGAAGGCCTCGTTGCCGGGGTGGAGGAAGAGGTGGACGTGGGCGTCGATGAGACCAGGCATCAGGGTTGCGGTGCCGAGGTCGATGATCGTCGGCTCCTGCGGGGTGGGAGACGTGCTCGCCGACCTCGGTGATGCGGTTGCCGGTGACGAGGACCTCGCCGGGAGAGATGAGCTTGCCGGCGGCGACGTCGAGCAGGTGAGCGGCGTGGAGGACTGTGGATTTCTGTGTCTGCTGGGCGGAGGCAGCGACGGGAAGAAGGAGCGCGGCGGCGAGGAGTTGGTGTCTCATCGGGGTAAGGATACTGCATACCCCCTCCCCCGGCTTTTTTGCGCAAAATCTTCAGGAGAGGAGACTTAGGCTTGGACCTAAGGTGTGCGATAGTCCCGAAGTCCTGATTTTTCGTAGCCACTGCCTGCAAAATCTAGAGGTGATTGGCTTTAGAAAGAGCGCAAAAGCGAGACCCGGTCCTCGGCGAATCTTTGTTCCATTAAGTTAATTCTACGGCTCGCGTCAAGCGGGGCATGTGGAAAGGTGTGGTAGGGTTTGTGCAGCTTTCTGGGCCAGCCTTGAGTTCGCGCGAATTTCGCAGCACACCTTTCAACGTGGGAGCGGCATAGATGGCAACTACACCTCAGACGAGGGTTGGGGACGACTACGCCCTGGCGACGGGAGACAACGGAGCAGACAGATTGCGCCTGCTCGACAAGGTTTATGGAGCGTCCACGCGGCGCATGCTGCTGCAGGCCGGGCTCAGGCCGGGAATGCGCGTGCTGGATGTGGCGTGCGGCGTGGGCACGGTAACGTGCTGGATTGCGGAGCAGGTGGGCGAGCGCGGCGCGGTGGTGGCGGCAGACATCAGCCCGGATCAGCTTGCGGTTGCGCGGGCGACTTGGGCAGCCTGCGACGGGTTGCAGCCCGTGGAGTTCATCGAAGCGAGCGCGTACGACACGGGGCTGCCAGCGGAAAGCTTCGACCTGGTGTACACGCGGTTGCTGCTGTGCCACTTGAACCAGCCGAAGCATGCTATCGCTGAGTTCTACCGGGTGCTGAAGCCGGGTGGTGTCTTTGTGTGCCAGGATCTTTATGGGTCCGGCATGCTAAGCGTGCCATTGACGGACGCGTGGACGCGGTCGATGGAGATCATTTTTGCTTTTGGAAGCTGCATCGGCGTGGATTATGACCACGGCCTGAAGCTGCCGACGCGGATGCTGGAGGCGGGTTTCCAGAGGCCGGAGGTCAGCTTTGATATGCCGGTGTACATGCGCGGGCCGGAGAAGCGGCTGTGGGAGCTGACGTTTGCGGAGGCCGGGCCGGCAATTGTGCGGGCGGGTGTGGCGAGCGCAGAGGAAGTGAACGAGCTGGCTGCGCAGATGAAGAGGGAAGCGGAGGATGAGACGACGCTGATGGTGCCGTATCCGCTGCTGGGGGCGTGGGCGGTGAAGTAGATGGAGTCAGGACTTGATGGTTGTCCGTAATTTCATAGAGGCGCAGCCGTCCTCCTCCCCATCCTCGAAGTCGTCCCCCTCCAACTCCTCGCCTACCACATCGCCGTCCGCCGCGG
>CAVSOV010000006.1:0-172575 GCA_963729675.1 uncultured Acidobacteriaceae bacterium | reverse complement strand
ATTTCGACGATGCCGGGGGCGATGGTGGGGAAGCGTTCGAACTCGAGTGGGTCGTGGCCGGGGATGATGAGGCGGGGGTTGGTGGCGAGGGTGCTGCATGCGGTCCTGGGCGCGGAGGTTGGAGTCGGCGTCGAGGGTTTGGGCGATGGGTTTGTGCTCGTCGAGGTTGCGGTAGAGATACATGTTGTCGGAGGCGAGGACGACGGTGCCGGAGGCGGTGGGAACAGTGACGAACTGCGAGGCGAAGGTGTGCTTGCCGCCGGTGTAGGCGCGGATGCCGGGGAGGATGAGCTGGTCGTCGCCGTCGACGAAGGAGACGCGGCCGGCGATGTTGAGCTTGACGAGGGCGAGGACGTCGTCGGGGTCGATGCCGCCGTGGGTGCGGGGGGATTGCCAGGCGGGGCCGGTGTAGTAGGTGTACTCGTCCTTCTGGAGCCAGATGCGGGCGTTGGGGAAGAGGTCCATGCCGTCGGCGTGGTCCCAGTGCATGTGGGTGAGGATGACGTCGGTGATGTCGGCGGGCTTGAGGCCGAGCTTGGCGAGGGTCTGGTCGGGGGTTTGGAAGTCGCGGACGGTCCAGGATTTGAAGAACTGCGGGCGGTAGAAGCCGGAGTCGACGAGGATGGTGTGGCCGTTGCCGCGGACGAGCCAGTAGATCATGGCGATGTCGATCTTCTGGGATTTGTCGGCGCCGGCGATGAGGCCGGAGAGCGGGAAGCCGGGGATGGTGGCGTAGCGGATGGCGTCGATGGTGTAGCGGGGGGTGGCGTTGGGGTGTCTGCGCGTCTGGGCGCGGAGAATTGGCGCGAGGAGGAGGGCGAGTGCGACGCAGAGGCGGAGGGGTTGGCGCATGCGGCTACGATATCGCAGCCGTGGAGGTTGGACAGGTGGGAATCGCCGCGCGTCAGCGGGTCGAAGAGCTTTGACGCAAAGGGCGCAGAGGGACGCAAAGGAACGCCACGGATTTGTCGGCGCTTGTCGGCAGTTTGCGGGATTAAAGGGAGCGGCGGTTTTCGAGGGCGCGGGTCATGGTGACCTCGTCGGCGTACTCGATGTCGGAGCCGGCGGGGACGCCGGTGGCGATGCGCGTGATGTTGAGGTCGGCCCAGCGGCGGTGGGCTTCGTCGGCGAGGTAGCGGGCGGTGGCTTCGCCTTCGACGGTGGGGGAGGTGGCGAGGATGAGCTCCGAACCCACCCGTCCCGACGATGAAACTGTCGGTACGGATGGGGCACCCGAATCGTTGACAACCGGAGTGTCTGCTGATTCTTCGACGAGGGCGGCGAGGCGGGGCCAGAGGTTGGTGAGGCGGAGCTGGTCGGGGCCGATGCCGTTGACGGGTGAGAGTGTGCCGTGGAGGACGTGGTAGACGCCGTTGTAGCTGCGGGTTTTTTCGATGGCGGCGATGTTGGTGGGCTCTTCGAGGACGCAGATGAGGCGCTGGTTGCGGGTGGGCGAGGCGCAGTAGAGGCAGGGGTCGACGTCGGTGATGTTGTTGCAGATGGAGCAGAGGCGGAGGGCGGCTTTGAGGGCGCGGATGGAGTCGGCGAGCGCGGCGGCGTCGTTGTCAGACGAGCGCAGGATGTGGAAGGCGAAGCGCTGCGCGGTGCGCGTGCCGACGCCGGGGAGCTTGCGGAGTTCGTCGATGAGGCGGGTCATCGGTGCGGCGTAGCGGGTCATGAGAGGCAGATGTTTGAGAGGCAGATGTTAGAGGTTAGATTTTAGATGTTAGAGGCCGGGGAGGTTGAGGCCGCCGAGGAGGCCTGCGGCGGAGGATTGCATGGCGTCGTCGGCTTTGCGGCCGGCGGCGTTGATGGCGGCGACGATGAGGTCTTCGAGCATGGTGATGTCGCCGGCGGCGGCTGAGGCGGCGGAGGGAGCGATGGTGAGTTTCAACAACTCTTTCTTGCCGTTCATGCGGGCGGTGACGGCGCCACCGCCAGAGTCGGCTTCGACGATGGTGGCGGCGAGGCGCTGCTCCATCTGCTCGCGCATGGCGGTGGCCTGGGAGAGCATGTCCTGCATTTTGGAGATGTCCATGGGGAGGTCCTTTGGCGGCGGGTTCGCGCGTTGAAGGTCTTGTGCGATCAGTTTCCAGTTATCAGTTGCCAGTTATGAGTTAAGGCAATGCGGTGGTGATCCGGGTTTTGTGCAATCAGCTTTGAGCTGTCAGCTCCGAGCTGCGAGGAGGCGAGTGGCTTCTTAGTCTTTGTCGCGGAGGTCGATGACGTTGGAGATCTCGGCGGAGAAGAGGCGCTTGGCCTCTTTGACCAGGGGATGGTTTTCGGCGAGCTCGGTTGCGCTTCCGGATGCGGCGGCGCGTTTCTTTTTTGGCGCGGATGAGGCGGGTGTGCCGGGGAGGAGTGTGAGCTTGAGGTTCGGGTGCGACTGGCGGAGCGTGGTGGTGAGGATGCGGGTGGCATCGGCGTTGAAGGCGATGGCAAGCATGGGTTTGGAGAGCGTGGTCTGGATCTCGAGGGTGTCCGGCGCCGAAGCGTTTGGGGCGAGGGTGAGGGTCGCGTCGTGGAGGGTGTCGGAGGCGGACTGCTGGCCTTTGACGGCGGCGAGGGCAGAGACGAGGGAGGATTGGAGGGCGTCGAGGTCGAGGTTGGTCTGTGGTTCGGCGGCGGCCGCGAGGTCGATGACGGCTTCGACGAGTTGCGGGCGGTCGGGCTCGGGCGGTGCGGAGGGTTCGGGGGCGAGGGCGAGGGAGCCGGTGGTGGTCGAGAAGGTGGAGGCGGTTGTGGTGGGACGGACGGCCTCCGGGTCCTTCGACTGCGCGCTGCGCGCTTCGCTCAGGATGACGGGTGTAGTGGTGGTCCCAAATGCAGGTCTCTCCACTGCGGCGCTATGCGCCTCCGGTCGAGATGACACCGCTGGGGAGGACGGGGCGGCAAGCGGAAACCTCCGGTCGAGATGACGACGGTTGTAGAGGAAGCGGAGGTGGAGCCCACCCGTCCCGACGATGGAGCCGTCGGTACGGATGGGGCACCCAGAGTGGTCGATGAACTGAGGCTCGTCGGGGTGGTGGAGGGCGTGGGTGGGGATTTGGTGGCGCCGAGTTGGGTGAGGAGGTCTTCGACGGGGAGGAGGCGCTGGAGGTGGACGAGTTTGAGGACGCCGAGCTCGAGGTGGAAGCGGGGCTCCTGGCGGTAGCCGAGGTCGTCGAAGGTGCGGAGGAGGATGGAGAGGAAACGTGAGAGCTCTTCTTCGGTGAAGAGCGCGGCGGAGCGTGCGGCGCGGGAGCGTTCTTCGGGGGAGATCTGGAGGAGGTCGGCGGCGAGGCCGTGTGCGGTCTGGTCGGGCGCGAGGTTCGTGATCTTCGCGATGGTGCAGTTGCGGAGGTAGCGGACGAACTGGCGGGCGAGCGGCTGCGGGCCGTTGCCGGCGTCGAGGAGGCGGCCGAGGATGGAGAGGACGTCGGCGGAGTTATTAGCGTGGACGGCAGACGAGGATCTGCTCGAAGACGACGTTGGAGACGGTGCCCATGAGCGAGCGGACTTCGTCGGCGGAGAGCGAGGGAATGCCGTTTCGAAGGCGCTGAGGCGATGGCCTGGTCCATGATGGAGAGGGCGTCGCGCATGGAGCCGTCGCCGGCTTCGGCGAGGAGGGCGAGGGTGGCGTCGTCGGCGGAGATTTTTTCGGCGGTGGCGATGGAACGCAACTGGCCGACGATGTCGTCGAGCTTGACGGCGTGAAAGCTGAAGTGCTGGCAGCGCGAGCGGATGGTCTGGGGGATGTCTTCGGGCTGCGTGGTGGCCATCATGAAGACGATGTGGTCGGGCGGCTCCTCGAGGGTTTTGAGGAGGGCGTTGAAGGCGGCGTCGGTGATCTGGTGCGCCTCGTCGAGGATGTAGATCTTGTACTTGTCGCGGGCGGGGCGGTAGCGGGCGGCGTCGCGGAGCTCGCGGATCTCGTCGATGCCGCGGTTGGTGGCGGCGTCGATTTCGATGACGTCTACGGAGTTGCCGGAGCGGATCTCGGTGCAGGATTCGCAGATGTTGCAAGGCTCGGGGGTGGGGCGGACGTCGGAACCGATGGCGTTGCGGCAGTTGAGGGCGGAGGCGAGGATGCGGGCGATGGTGGTCTTGCCGATGCCGCGGTGGCCGGAGAAGATGTAGCCGTGCGCAATGCGGTTTTGGGCGAGCGCGTTGAGCAGCGTGCGGGTGACGTGGTCCTGGCCGACGACGTCGGAGAAGAGGGTAGGGCGGTATTTTCGGGCGAGAACCTGGTAAGGCATTTGCAGGGTTGATTGTATCCTTCGGAGGTTTGTGGAGGGTGGCCGGGCCGCGACGTATGATCGTGACTCTGGAGGGCGCTTATGGATGTTTGGCCGGAGCTTCCGCACAGCGCGTGGGCCGATAGCTGCGTGACGCTGCAGATGTGGTTGCAGATCGTGGGCAAGATTCGCATGGCGCTGACGCCGGCGCTGAATCACTGCTGGAACGTGACGCTGTATCCGACGGCGCGCGGGCTGACGACGATGCCGATGTGGCACGGGACGAAGACGCTGCAGATCGACTTCGACTTCATCGATAACGAGGTGGTATTCCAGTCGAGCAGCGGAGGGCATGGGACGATTGCGCTGCGGCCGATGACGGTGGCGGAGTTCTACAAGAGAGTGATGCTGGTGATGGATGCGATGGGGACGCCGGTGAAGATCTGGCCGCATCCGGTGGAGGTGCAGGAGGCGATTCCGTTTGACGAGGATACGACGCACAAGGCGTACGACCCGGAGTGGGTGCGAAGGTACTGGCAGGTGCTGCTGCAAACGGAGCGAGTGTTCGCGGTGTTCCGCGCACGGTTTACGGGGAAGGTGAGTCCGATTCACCTGTTCTGGGGAGCGATGGACCTGGCGTGCACGAGGTTTTCAGGCCGGCCTGCGCCGGAGCATCCGAGCATGCCAGGGTTGCCGGATCGTGTGACGCGGGATGCGTACTCGCACGAGGTGAGCAGTGCGGGATTCTGGCCCGGAGCGCCGGGTGTCGAGGCGTTCTTTTACAGCTACGCCTATCCGGAGCCGAAGGGGTATCGCGAGTACAAGGTGCAGCCGAAGGAGGCGCGATTCGACGCGACCTTTGGCGAGTTCCTTCTGCCGTATGAGGCGATGCGGCAGGCGGCGGATCCGGATGCGGCGCTGCTGGAGTTTCTGCAAAGCACGTATGAGGCTGCGGCGAACCTGGCGGGATGGGACAGGAAGGCGCTCGAGGTCTTGCCGGCGGGGAAGGCGAACGATGCGGCTTGAGGCTTAGCCGACGGATGAGTCGCTTTGGGAGCTCGTGCCGAAGAAGGTGAATGGGTTGAAGTTGGTGTGGGCGTCATAGGCGTCGGAGTTTTCGGCGCGCTTGAGGAAGTTGACGACGAGATAGGTGAGCGGCGTGGCGAGGATCTCGTAGGCGACCTTGAGGCAGTAGCTGGTGACGATGAGCCTCACGAGTGTGGCTGCGGGATAGTTGCCGGCGAAGGTAAGGATGACGACGATGGTCGTGTCGACGGCCTGGCCGATGATGGTGGAGCTTACGGTGCGAGTCCAAAGCCAGCGGCCGCGTGTGAGGATTTTGAGGCGGGCCATGGTGTAGGAGTTGGCGAACTCGCCGGCCCAGAAGGCGATGAGGCTGGCGAAGAGCAGGCGCGGAAGGATGCTGAAGACGGTGATGAAGGCCTTCTGATCGTGGAAACCGGGATCGGAGGGAAGTGCAATGACGAACGCGCCAACACCCCACATGAGCGCGGTGCCGCAGAAGCCGAGCCAGATGGCGCGGCGCGAAGCGGCATAGCCGTAGACCTCGGTGAAGACGTCTCCGAAGATATAGGTGATGGGGAAGAGAAGCAGGGCGCCGGAGAAGGAGACAGGGCCGATGCGGATGATCTTCTGGGCGACGAGGTTGGAGACGAGCAGGATGACGACAAAGGCGGTGATGAGGACGTCGAGGTATCGGAACTGGCGCATCGTGGGCAAGGGTACTGAAGACAAGCAAAAAGAGTACCGGAAATAGCACGAATTACGTACGGGATTTCCGCCGCAATCTTCGCTTTTCTTTTGCTTGTGTCCGATTTTGCTGCTAGACTCGCGTCATCTCCACCTAGAGCAGTTTGCGTGGCGACAAGGAGAATCACGTGGCAGATGACCGCACCCGGGCTATAGAGACCGCCCTTTCACAATTGGAAAAGCAGTTTGGCAAGGGATCGGTGATGCGGCTGGGAGCCAAAGAGGCGATTGGGCCAATTTCGGTCATCTCCACCGGATCGATCTCGTTCGATGCGGCGCTGGGTGTGGGCGGTGTGCCGCGGGGGCGGGTGATCGAGATCTTCGGGCCCGAGAGCTCGGGCAAGACGACGATTACGCTGCAAGTGATTGCCGAGGCGCAGAAGAACGGCGGCCTGGCGGCGTTTGTGGACGCGGAGCACGCGCTCGATCCGGCCTATGCGAAAAAGCTGGGCGTGGATACGGACAACCTGCTGGTGAGCCAGCCGGACTATGGCGAGCAGGCGCTGGAGATTGTGGAGGCGCTGGTGCGGTCGGGGGCGATCGATGTGCTGGTGGTCGACTCGGTAGCGGCGCTGGTGCCGAAGGCGGAGCTTGATGGCGAGATGGGCGACTCGCATATGGGCCTGCAGGCGAGGCTGATGTCGCAGGCGCTGCGGAAGCTGACGGGAACGGTGGCGAAGTCGCGCACGAGCCTGATCTTTATTAATCAGGTGCGCGAGAAGATCGGCGTGATGTTCGGCAATCCGGAGACGACGACCGGCGGACGCGCGCTGAAGTTTTATTCGTCAGTGCGTATCGACATTCGCCGCATTGGTGCGGTGAAGGAAGGCGAAGTGGTTGTCGGGTCGCGCACGAAGGTGAAGATCGTCAAGAACAAGGTGGCAGCTCCGTTCCGCGATGCCGAGTTCGACATTCTGTATGGCGAGGGAATTTCGCGCGAGGGCGATGTGCTGGACCTGGCGGTGCTGCACAACATCGTGGAGAAGAGCGGCGCGTGGTACAGCTACAGTGGCGAGCGCATCGGACAGGGACGCGAGAATGTGCGTGGCTTCCTGAAGGAGAACAAGGAGATCTTTGGCCGAATGGATAGCGAGCTGCGTAGGAAGCTGGGGATCAAAGCGGCGAATGACGTCGAGATTCCTGAGGTGCCGGTGAATGGCACGGCGAAGGCGGCAGAAGCGGTGAAGTCGCGGCGCGGGTAAGGCGCGCCGTGTTGTTCACCTTGCTTATTGAGCCGCGGCTTACGAGCATTGTGAGTTGAAGATGCTTGCCCCGCAAGGTGCTCTTCGGTGAGGAGCGCTCTGCTGAGTGCGCGGTTTCGCGACCGCTCGCTGCTAAGGTAAAATGAACTTCAGGGCTGGAGAGGTGGCAGAGCCCGGTTGAATGCAGCTGACTCGAAATCAGCCATAGTCGCAAGGCTATCGGGGGTTCGAATCCCTCCCTCTCCGCCATAAGTTCTAAGTCGCTTTGAAATCAGTGCACAGCCGAGAACTGTGACACACCTCGAACTGGGATGAGAAAAGCCGGTCCCCGCCCGCCCTTGGGTATTAGCCCTGGGGGAGTTGCGCGAAGTGGCGAGACCGAAAAAAGTGACACTTTACGTCCGGGCACGTTCTAGTGACGGACGCGATAAATTTCCAGCTCCAGTTTGGAACCGCAGTCGGACTCTTCGGGCCGGCTACGCCATGATCGCAGGCCAGGCCGAGCATCACCCGGAGGCGACCTACTAGCTTCGCCACCTCGAAGCGGGGAAGCGGGTCTGGCAGAGTGTCGGCCCTGAACCGAACGACGCACTTGTTGCGTTTCGTAACGTCGAGCACGACAGCAGGCTGTAATGCTGGGTCGTTCAGCATCTGCCCTCTCAATTGATCGACCGGCCGAAGATCGTCAACCCGATTCGCCGTTGAGTTTAAAGAGCGCTCGAGAAGCCTACCTCGCGGAAGTTAAGCGTTCCCGGCCGGAAAGAACGATCGCAGCATGCGAGCTCATGCTTAAGCGCTTCTGCGAGAAATACCCAGACAAGCTGATCTCCGACGTGACTCGTCAGGACCTTCTCGATCACATGGCCTTCCTCCGTGAGCGCGGTTCAGGAGATCGTGCCGTTTACAACTACATCTCTCGGATCGGCACTGGCGGTTTGTGCAGTTGTCCGTCGGGAGGGCCGCATACAGAATGAACCCCGCTTTATCTTTTACTTGAGACGTAGATTCTCTTTACGTAGAGAGGAACTGGCGACGATGGACTGGATCAGAGATGCTCTGCGAGAACATCCGGAGGTAGCTCTTTTCCTTACGTTGGCTGCCGGTCATTGGGTGGGCCGACTCAGAATCAAGAGCTTCAAACTGGGCGCGGTTGTCGGGTGTCTTCTGGTGGGTGTAGCGATGGGCCAGCTTGGAGTCACTATGCCCGGTATTGTCGGCAGCATATTCTTCCTGTTGTTTCTCTTCTCGGTCGGGTACAAGACAGGGCCACAGTTTTTCGGGAGCCTCGGCAAGAATGCCGTCGTGCCCATCTTCCTCACCGTCCTGTTTTCGCTGATCGGGGTCTTCACGGCATATGCGCTAGCGCGGATATTCAACTTTGATACCGGAACCGCGACGGGATTGTTCTCGGGCGGACTTCAGTCTTCCGAGGCGATGGGCACGGGAACGGTCGCAATCGCGAGACTTGCGATTCCGGAAGATCTGCGCCGCACATTCACGGCAAACGTGACCGTGGGATATGCGGTGACATACCTCGTCGCCATGTTCACGGGAATCTTCTTTCTCATTCAGGTCGGACCGTGGATGCTGAGGACCAATCTTCGCGCCGCGTGCCGGGAGCTGGAAGAGGAATTGGGAATGAGTAAGCAGGAGGTTGGGGTCGTATCTGCTTACAAGCAATTCGTGATGCGTGCCTACAGGGTTCCTGACGGGCAGCAAAAGACAGTTACTGAATTGGAGGACACGTTTTCACCGGAGCGTGTGTTCGTCGAAAGAGCCAGGACCGAAGGCGCCATTGTTGACAGCGAACCGAACCTTCGCCTTCGCGGAGGTGATTTCGTGGTGCTCTCGGGCCGTCCCGGAGTGCTCGGAGGGTTGAGCAATCCGCTGCGCCTCTACGAAATCGAAGACCAGGACTTGCTGGACATTCCCGCGACGCAGTTCGACTACATTCTGGAGCGCAAGGATCTCTTGTACAAAACCCTTGCTGAGATTGTTGAAGCTCTTGGAGGCGAGGTCGCAACGAGGGGAGTCTATGTGCGCAAAGTATTGCGCGCAGGAGAAGAGCTCCCGCTTGGTCCCAGAGTTGTGCTGGAACCCGGCGATGTGTTGACGCTTGTTGGGTCGAAACGACATCTCGATCGCCTAGCGGCGCAGTTAGGTCCCGTTGAGAGAATGTCGAACGCAACCGACTTCGTGGCGGTTTGCCTGGCGATCGGAGTGGGCGCGCTCCTCGGTTTGCCAGCGATACGCGTCGGGAGGGTTCACATCGGGCTTGGGCTTCCTGTAGGCGTGCTGCTAATCTCTCTTGGGCTCGGTTGGCTTCGGTCGGTGCGTCGTGGTTTTGGCAGCGTGCCTGAGCCTGTAGTGGAGCTGCTCGATTCGCTGGGGCTGACAGTATTTGTCGCTACGATTGGAATCAATGCAGGCCCAGCTTCATCCACGGACTGCAATCAACAGGGCTTTCGCTCGTTGCGAGCGGTGTGCTTGTTTGCGCGGTACCGTATCTCGTGACGATTCTTCTGGGCCGTTACGTGTTCCGGCTTCATCCGGGGATTCTGCTCGGCATATGCGCGGGCGCCTGTACGTTCTCTGCCGGTCTTGCAGCGCTGCAGGAGAAGGCTGAGAGCCGGGTGCCCGTGCTGGGTTACGGCGTCTGTTACGCAATCGGAGCAGTTCTATATGCGCTTTGGGGATCCGTCTTTGTTGCGTTAGTGCATAAGGGATGAATCGAACACGCTGCTGGTAGAAGTGTCAGTAGACGCCTGAACTTGCGGCTTCTAGCGTCTGTGCAGCGTTGACTTAGAGTTGGCCCACGGAACGAGCCCAAACAGGGTTGTGATGGGTCCCTGCATTCGACAGCTCATTCGTTGGCTTGAATCGCACCCTCCGTACCGCATGGCGGACGAGGGCAGTCAACCGGGAGAGCTGCATGCAAGCGTCCATCCTAAGAAATTTGCGGTCGGTGAGCATCCTGGCGATTGTTGTGCTCTTCGCCGGAGGTGCAATTGTGGCGCAATCGTCAACTCAGAAGACTCGAACCGAAAAGGACCTTCTCGGAGAGAAGCAGGTTCCTGCCGATGCCTACTACGGCGTCCAGACCATGAGAGCGCTTGAGAACTTTCAGCTTTCAGGAATTGCGATCAACCACTATCCGGGGTTCGTAGAGGCGTGGGCTTATGTGAAGCTCGCGGCGGCGCAGGCGAATTATGACGTCGGCGCGATGAAGAAGGACAGGCTGGACGCCATCGAGAAGGCCTGCAACGCGGTCATTGCCGGGAAATACCACGACCAATTTCAGGTTGACTGGTATCAGGGCGGCGCGGGCACGTCGACGAACATGAATGCGAATGAGGTGCTGGCGAACATTGGGCTTGAGCTGAGCGGCCACCAGAAGGGTGAGTATCAGTATCTCGAGCCGCACGACGACTTGAATATGTCGCAATCGACGAATGATTCGTATCCAACCGCCATCAAAGTCGCGCTCATTCTGCGAAACGAGAAACTGGTTGAAGAGTTGCAGTTGCTTGCCGATTCGTTCCGCGCGAAGGGCAAGCAATACCTCATGGTCGTCAAAATGGGGCGTACCGAGTTGCAGGATGCGGTGCCGATGACGGTAGGCCAGGAGTTCTATGCGTTTGCGTCATCGCTGGAGGGCCAGATTCAGCTTTTGAAAGATGCGGAGAAGCCTCTCTATGTCGAGAACATGGGAGCAACGGCGATCGGTACCGGCATCAACGTACCGAAAGGCTATCCGGAGAAGTTCGCCGAACATCTTTCGAAACTGCTCAATAAGCCGATTGTTCCCGCGCCGGACATGATTGCTGCTACATGGGATCAGCAAGGGTTTGTCGATTATTCCTCGTCATTGAAGAGCCTGGCTGTCAAGCTCTCGAAGATAGCGAGCGACCTGATTCTGCTGACCTCAGGGCCACGCGCCGGGCTCAACGAGATCGACCTGCCGGCAATCCAACCCGGCTCCTCGATCATGCCGGGCAAGGTGAATCCGGTGGTTCCGGAGGTTTTGAACCTTGTCACGTTCCGCGTGATCGGCAACGATTTGGTCGTTACATTGGCCGCGCACAGCGGGCAGCTCCAGTTGAATGCCTACGAACCGGTCGAAGGCGTCGCGATGATGGAGTCTCAGACCCTGCTGTTCAATACGTCGAAGCTGGTGCGCACCAGGTGCGTCGACGGCATCGTCGTCGATGAAAAGCAGTTGGAACACTACATGGAGACGACGGTCGGCATTGTAACCGCGCTCAATCCAATCATTGGATATGAAAAGGCGACTGAACTCGCGAACGAGGCGTACTCGAGCGGGAAGGGAATTATCGAGATCATTCGTGAGCAGCACGTGCTCACAGAGGCTCAGATCAAGGAACTGCTCGACCCGGCCAAGCTTACCAATATCGATCCATCGAAATATAAATAGCCGGCCTGCTGAAGGCGAAAGAATGAAGTTGTTTGTGTGTCGAAAGGAGCAGTCATGAAGCGTCTCTATAGACAGTGGGCTCTGTTCCTTGTCGTTGTGATTCTCGTCCCCTTCGGAAGTAGTCTCGGCCAGGCGAAGAAGAACGTTGTAATTCTGGCGACTGGTGGAACGATCGCGGGCGCTGCGGCCACCGGTACGCAGGCCGGATATACCTCGGGGCAGGTCGGGATCGACGCGATGATTAATGGAGTACCTGGGATCAAGGATCTCGCCAATCTAAAAGGCGAGCAGATCTCCAATGTCGGTTCGCAGGATATGTCATTCGAGATCATGTTGAAGCTCGCCAATCGGATTAACGAGTTGACTTCAGGCGGCGGCGCTGATGGCATTGTGATCACGCACGGCACGGACACCATGGAAGAGACGGCGTTCTTCCTCAACCTGACAGCGAGGACGGAAAAGCCGGTTGTGCTTGTCGGCTCCATGAGGCCCTCCACCGCAGTGAGCGCCGACGGCCCGCTGAATCTCTATAACGCGGTCGCGGTTGCTGCTGATCCGCAATCTCAGAACCGCGGCGTTCTGGTCGTGATGAACGACTGGATTCACGGCGCGCACTCTATGACAAAGACTAGCACCACCGATGTTCATACCTTTCAATCGCCACTGCGCGGACTGGTTGGCGTTGTCGCGTACGGAAAGATCGACTACTACAACGCGCCGATGTGGAAGCACACCTCCGAAAGCGAGTTTGATGTTTCGGGGGTCACAAAGCTTCCTCGCGTAGACATCATCTTCGCCGATGTAGACATGCCTCCTGATCTTATTGATGACAGCGTGAAAGACGGCGCCAAGGGCATCGTGATCGCCGGTGTGGGCAACGGAAACATGACCAAGGCCGCGGTCGATGCATGCGCCAGAGCGGTGAAGCAAGGTGTGGTTGTGGTTCGCAGCAGCCGCGTCGCTACCGGCCTAGTTGGACGCAACGTTGAGTTGAACGATGACCAGTTGGGTTTCATCGCATCCGATGAACTTAATCCGCAGAAGTCGCGCATTCTTCTCTCTTTGGCGCTGCTGAAGCCTCGTTCACCAGCAGATATTCAACAGTTATTCATGACCTACTGAACCCCGGGGCAAGCACAACATGAGGGTCATCCTGAGGTCGGTCCTGCTGTCGTTGGTCACCCTTGCAGTCTTGCCCTCATGGAGATCAAGCCACGGGCAAGACAGCGCGAATGCCACGGCAGTACCGGAAGCGATTCAGCAGCCGCAACAGCCCTCCAACCCTCCACCGAGCTCGCAACGGACGATACCTGCTGCAGTCACGGCAACTCCTTCATCCACGCTCGACGACACGGTCGATGCGGGTGAAATGGACGACGATATCGATCACGCGCCTCGAGAAATGGCCAAGTGGAATGAGTATCGCGGGCCGCATGTCACTTTCAAGGCCGGTCTGGGGTTTCTGGTCGATACGGCGGCCTACGCGCAGGATGACGCGAGCAAGGAGCAGATCGCGATGCTCCCAGCGCAGAGACTTCGCGACTTCCGGTTCGTTCTCGGGGGGAGCTTTCCAAGCCTTTCGCGTAAAGTTACCTACAACGTCGGGATCATGTACGACGGCCCGTCGCACTCCTGGCTCATGCGTCAGACCGGAGTGATGATCGCGGTCCCCAAACTGTGGGGCAACATCTTCATTGGCCGCTCCAAGGAAGGCTTCTCGCTGAACAAAGTGATGGTCGGCTATGACGGATGGACGATGGAACGCTCCACGATGAGCGACGCGACCATCCCGATTCTCGCCGACGGTTTCAAATGGCTCGGCTACACACCCAAGCACGGCTTTCTATGGAATTTCGGTTACTACAACGACTGGCTCTCTCACGTTCAAAACTTTTCTACGTACCACAATCAAACCGTTCTACGCGTCGTGTGGCTTCCGATTCGCTCCGACCTCAAGCGCGAAGTGCTCCACTTAGGAGTGAACCTGAGGAACGGAAGTCCTGAACAAGGACAGATCCAATTCCGCTCGCGCCCCGAGGCATTCCCTGCTCCTTACTTCGTGGACACAGGTAAGTTCGCGGCCACAAACACCAAGATGGCAGGATATGAGGCCTACTACCGCAAGGGCCCCTTGCTGCTGGGCAGCGAATACTGGTGGGTCGGCACTACCTCCCCATCAACTGGCAGCCCGACCATCCATGGCGGGGACTTCGTAGCGACCTGGTGCATCACGGGAGAGACGCGCGCCTACAACACTGTGCAAGGAGCCTTCCGGGACGTGATACCCAAGCGGCCTTTATTCTCCGGCGGCTATGGCGCGGTGGAGTTGGTGGCGCGTTACTCCGACATCAATCTCGACAGCGAACAGGTGCACGGCGGCAAGTTCAAACGTTTTACGCCGATGGTGAACTGGTACCTGACGGATTACCTACGTCTTGTAGCCACCTATGGCGTCGGACGTCTCGATCGCTTCAACCTCAAAGGAACTACTCAGTTCTTTCAGACTCGACTGCAATTTGAGTTCTGAACGACGCCTAAATGGCGGGTTCGAGATATAGAAGAATGGTCAAGCGTGGCGATGATCTGGCGCAGCCTCCGTCGCTGGCGATGGTCACGCATATAGCCGCGTGATCGTGAGCTCAGCGCTCGACGACAAAGTGTGCGGACGAAGTAGCCTGTGAGTCACCACCAACCCACACCGTGTAGTCAGACGGTTCAACCCGCTCCTGCCCGGCGTTGTCAAAAAACGCGATCTCGTCGAAGTGGAGGGGGAAGGTGATGGTCTGCGATTCGCCTGGGGCCAACGTTACGCGCTTAAACCCTTTTAGGCTCCTCATTGGCTGTTCGAGGCTGTCTCCGCGGTTTCCCACGTAGCACTGCACCACGGTGCTCGACGGCCTTGTGCCCGTGTTTTGAACGGTGGCTGTCACTGTGACAAGTGTTTTCCCATCGGGGTGAACCTCGCGCATAGGCACCGTCGTACGCGAGAGCTTTACTTCGCCGTAGTCGAACGTCGTGTACGAGAGGCCGTAGCCGAATGTGTAGAGCGCATCATTGGGGACATCGATATAGCGCGAAATGAATCGTGTGGAGGGTCCGGGCGGAGTTGTCAGATCCGCCGCCATGGCCGGCCGACCGGTCGGAAACTGATTGTAGTAAAGAGGCTCTTGTCCTTCGGTGCGCGGGAAGCTCATGGGGAGACGGCCACTCGGGCTTACGTCGCCGTACAGCACAGCGGTCAGCGCGTGACCGGCTTCGGTACCCGGAAACCAAGCTTCCACGATGCCATCTACGTGTTGGTGCGCCCAAGTGAGAACCAATGGCCGTCCGGAGAAGACGACCAGCACAACAGGCTTGCCGATAGCGACGATCCGTTCAAGCAGAGTCTCTTGATTTCCGGGCAGTGTGAGATGTGCGCGCGATCCGGCCTCTCCGCTCATCGCGCTGGACTCACCGAGGGCCATGACGATGACGTCGGCGTTCTGGGCAGCCTTCTCGGCGTCTGCAAAACCTGCATCGGAGTTGCTATTGATCTCTGTGCCTGATGCGTACAGAAGCGTTGTACCCGTACTCGAAGCTCTCTCTTCGAAGGCCTGGCGAAGTGTCACAACGTCGGTGCCGCGATGGGCACCGCCCCATGCTCCCTGCATCTCGTTGGCTGCGTCTGCGAGTGGGCCGATGAGTGCGATCTTCGCCTTCGGATCAAGCGGCAATAGAGGATGATGGTTGACTTGCTTGTTTTCGAGAAGGACGAATGATTCCTCGGCTGCTTGTAGAACTGCTGGACGATGTTCCGCCACGGCAGCCGTAATCTCCGGAACATCGGAGTAGGGATGATCGAATAGTCCGAGTGCGAATTTGACGCGCAGCACACGACGCACGGCTTCATCCACAACGGACATCGGCACGCGCCCGGAACGAATCAGTGCCGGAAGTTGTGTGTCGTAGAGGTGCGACATCATGTCGACATCAACGCCTGCGTTGATGGCCTTCTCGGCGGCGGTTGCGGCGTCGAGTGCGACTCCGTGGTGCAGCAGCTCCATGATTGCGGTGTAGTCGCTGACGACGACGCCGTTGAAGCCCCACTGTTGCCGAAGCACAGTGTTGAGCAGATAGGGATTCGCCGTTGCGGGCACACCATTCAAGGCATTGAAGGCGCTCATCACGGTGGCGGCCCCTGCATCGACCGCAGCCTTGTAAGGCGGCAGATACACCTGACGGAGTCGGCTTTCGCTCATGTCCGTCGTGTTGTATTCGCGCCCGGCTTCGGCGGCTCCGTAGGCCGCAAAGTGCTTTACGCAGGCGGCCACGCTGTCGGGTGCGTTGAGTGTGGCGCCCTGGTATCCGCGTACGTAAGCTCGCGCCATTGCGGCGCCGAGGAAGGCATCTTCACCAGCGCCTTCCGCGGACCGCCCCCAGCGAGCGTCACGCGAGATGTCCACCATTGGCGAATAAAACCAGCGAATGCCAGCCGTGGTGGCCTCCTGCGCAGCCATATGCGAGAGAGCCTCGACGAGTTGCGGGTCGAAGCTCGCCGCGAGTCCGAGCGGTATGGGATAGATGGTGCGGTATCCGTGGATGACGTCCGCACCAAAAAGCAGGGGAATGTGCAATCGGCTTTTTTCCACGGCTGCATGCTGGTAGCTCGCGATTCGCGCGCCACCCGTGACATTGAGCATCGAACCGAGCTTGCCCTCAGACGCGAGCTCCATTGCATTGATGTGGTACTGTGCCTCCGGATTCGCAGCCAGGTCCGCGGCCGCTGTTGCTGCTTTCGTCGCCGAGGTGGTACCTGTACTGCTGTACTGCACAAGCTGTCCAAGCTTCTCCTCAAGAGTCATGCGGGAGAGCAGCGCGTTGACGCGCCGTTCGATCTCCGGAGAAGCTAACTGCGGATTCGAGGGCCGAGGATGGGTAGGGTGCCGGCCGCTGCTGCTGGGCTGTCGCGGTAACAGCGATGAACAGGCATCCAAGCCAGGCCCACTGCCAACGATTCGAATACTTCTGGATTGCCACGGCTTATTGATCCTTGTCCGGCATGAGGCCGATCTTCTTTTGCATGGCCGGCATCTCTGGGTTGCTCATGAAGCTGCGCCATACGAGGGCAGTCCGGCCGTTCTCAATCATCACAGTCTGCGGTCCCTGGTTGAGTGCCAGTTCGCCGGTCGCATACCAGTCTTCTGTCTCATTGAATGCGTTGCGGAATCCATAGACGTCCCACAACGCAGGGCCGAGGTCACGATAGAAGTGCTTAAGGGCAAGCAGCGAGGCTTCAGGAGTGTAGGCATAGGCGCCCATCGCCGCAGTTGGAGCGAGCGTTCCATCGTCTGTTGTCGGCGGATGATATGCGCGATATCCATGCGGTCCGGTAACAGCCGACATCCCCCAGTCGTTCGCGCCGTATCCAGCGAAGTGATGCGGATTATCTATAGCGTACTTCTGCTGAATGATGCTCATGTTGCGGTTGTTGACGAAGTAGTTCGCATATTTATCGCGAACTCCGCGCGGGTCATAGCCCATGAACGAGTAGTGGGTGAAGAAGAGCGGCCCCGTAGTGCCACTAGGGTCAGCGACCGTCAGGGGAATGCCATACCAGGAGCTCGGTTTGCCGAAGTGCCGTTCAGGATTGCCTTCGGAGCACCAGCCGGAGTAGTAGAGGCTTGGGGGAATTGGATGGGTCGGCGAAGCGATGCCAAGCAGATAGGGCATCAGTGTCTCGTTCCATCCTCCGAGACGGTTCTTCTTGTGGAAGCCAAAGTCTGGCGACCAATGCCAATAGAGCGCGTCGTGCTCCGGCGTGGCATTGAACCAGTCCCACTCGACGCCGCGCCAGAGGGCGGTGATTTCGTCGCGAAGTTGCCGTTCTTTCGGGGTGTCGCGCGTGAAGTAGCCACGTGCGGCGAGCAGGCCTTCCATCAGAAAGGAGGTCTCGACGATGTCGGCGCCATCGTCGTACAGACCAAATGCCGGAAGCAGATGCCCTGTCCGCCCACTCAGAAAGTGAGGCCATGCGCCATGATAGCGGTCGGCATGCGCGAGGTAGGCGGTGATGCGCAGCATTCGATCCACGATCTGATCGCGCGGAGCGAAGCCGCGTTCCGCGCCAACGATGAGCGACATGATGCCGAAGCCACTGCCGCCAACGGCGATCATGTCAGGATCGCCAGGAATGGACTCGCGTGCGAGTCCGCTGTTGGGCTCTGCTCCGTCCCAGTAGTAGGAGAAGCTCGCCTCCTGAACCATTGTGAGAAGCTCGTCGTCGGTCATGGCGTGCGTGGATGCGTGCACTGTGTCTGATGGCGCCGATTCACGAAGGCTCGATGTGCGCGCGGTGACACGATAGCTCGCCGAAATGCCTACCTGGTTCACGAAGTCCACGGCACGGTGAATGTCCGGACGTTGTGTCTGAACCTGAATGAACGGACCGCCGTTAAGCGAACGGTAGATCACGTATTCAGCGACGTTGGGATCATTGGCAGCATCCCAAGTGAGCAAAACGTGACGCTCGTAGCCCTTTGCGCGCAAGTTAGACGGAGTCTTTGGTGTTGCCTCCTTCGAACTCAGAGTCTCGATGCGAACGTTGTCGATGAGTACGCTGTGAGCATGACCATCGGGATCGTTCTGAAGGAAGACAATCGTGTTTGTTCTGGATGGTTCGAATGGTCTTACCGACCGCGACTGAAAAGCTCTTATCGGAATCAGTAGGCGCGTCCACTTGGCGGCGGGCAATTCGTGGGCGTAGTCGCTGAGCCGCACCTTCTCACTGAAACCGTTGCCGGAGTCATGCAGGCAGATCATTGGCAGGTCATGTCCCTGCATGGCTTCCTTTGAATAAAGCCATAGGGACAGCGTGTTCCCGGTGAAGTCGATGTAACGGTTTGGCCAGTTCGGCAACCGGAGTTCGACATCCCACTCACCATTAGGCGCGCTGGTCCATGCGAGCCGCAGCGAGTTTGGGGCGCTGACAAAGGTTGAGGTGTCGACCGGAAGCTTGCCATCGATCAGTTCGAGCGTGCTCGGGGCAGAAACATTTCCTTCGCTGTAAAAGTGCGCGCGTACCGATTCGCTGTTTTCGAAGAACTCCTTCTGCTGCCAGCTTAGCTGCGCGATGGCAGAAGATGTTGCGAACGCAGCGACGAATGTCGCGATGCAGATTCGGATGGAGTTCGAAGCGTTCATCAGACCTTTTCAATTCCGGCGAGTTTCATAGCACGTTGGGGTTCGGGGTTTGCCATGAACCATGCCCACACGTTGCCACTGCGAAGGTTTTCTGCACTCAACAGTGTCATGCCCACATCCAAGCCGAGCGTGTCGGTCGAAACCCAGCTTGTCTCCGGGTTGAACGCATCTGCGAGTCCGTACTTGCCCCAGATCGTCGTTCCATACTTCTGCTTCATGGCGTGGAGCGCTGAGGTGCAGATATCCGGAGTGAGCATCAGCGAGCCCCCAGCCGCGCACGGAACGACGGTGCCATCGATCTTCGAGTGCTGCGGTGGACCGCCCCACGCTTTATAGCCCTTCGGGCTTGAGGAACTCGTGATGCCCCAGATCTCCTGGGTGTAGCCGGGAAATTGTTTCGCAAGATCGGTGTAACACCATTCACGGTGAGCTCGTGTCGCAGTCTGCGAATTCGCAAACCAATCGACCTTCGTTCCGCGGGTTTCGCGGCGGTCGCGAAAGTCAAACCATGCGAACGGGTACTGATAGGTCCAGAGCAGGGAAGTGCCGATGTAGTGGTATTCACCGTATTGATTGGGATTGCGCTCCCATGCGTACCATGCGTCCGGCGGCAGCGGATGAGTGGGCGAACCGATGCCGAGGAGATACATCGCCGCGAGTTGGCAGTACTTGTCATAGCGCAGCGCCAGATGTCCTTCGGGCTTCCAGCCGTGCGACAGCAGCTTGCCGTCGCCATTCGTCATCCACGGGAAGTCGTAGCGGCTATAGAGCAGCGTTGCGAGGTCGGCGATTTCGCGGTCTTCGTGGAAGTAATGCCGGCAGGTCAACGCGCCGGCGAGCAGCCAGATGGAATCGCTGGTGGACATCTCTACTTCCTTCCAGCGCTCGCCGGTATGGACGTCCAGGAAGTGATAGAACCAGCCGTGTTCACAGAACACCTTGCCGTTGGTATAGCTGCGCAAGGCGCGACGTACGAGATCCTTCGCCTTCGCGCGAGGTATCCATCTTCGCTCGGCACCGATGCACATCGCGGTCAGTGCAAAGCCTGTCACGCCTGTGCTTCCACGTGTCCGGTCACCTTTGCGCGTGTCGTCGTCCGGATTGCCATGGATCAGGTCCATGCAAATGCCGGTTTCGGGATCCATGGCGTCCGCGAAGAAGCCGAAACAGCGTTGGGATAACTCGTCGAGCAGCGCATCGTCATCGTGGTGCTTCCCAAACCCAAACCCGCGCGACCACGCAGGAGACAACGCGCCCGCAGCGGCGAGCCGCAATGCGTCGCGCCGGGAGATTGTTCTATCTAGTGCAGTGGCTTCGATGTTTCGGCGCATGTCAGGCCTCGATGTAAGCGGCCGAGTAGCCCGGCATTTTCAGGCTCGCAGCACCATGTCCAAATGCAAGGTCCGCCTGTGCCTTCGGATGAAATTCACCTTGCGATCCAACGGCGGCTTCGCCAAATGTCACGCCTTCTTTGCTGTCGATGCGAGGGGCCTGCAGCCAAAAGATCTTGCCCTTACGTGCCGACTTCGCGTTTTCGAATTTCACAGTAACCCCATCGGGCGCCTTGTTGAAGACCGCCAGCTTTACGCGTCCGTGATCAAGCGCCGAGAAGGCTGTCACGTTCTGTGTCTCGCTCAGAGTCGATAATGTTGTGGCTGTCATCGTCGCACCGGCGAAGTTCTCCGCGAGGAGCATACCGTAATAGACCGGCCGTGCCGTGAATCCGTCTGCAAGGCTGCCAGCAATCGGCGTGTAGAGACCATTGCCGCCGCCGTGCAAATTCAATCCGATGTATCCGGCCTCAGCCAGTTGCAGCCAGTAGTCGCCGCTCCAGAGAGCTGAAGCGAAGGTATCGCTCACCAGAGGCTTGCCGCCATGGAAACAACTGTTGCCTTCGGTCATGCGGTAGGGCCGGCCAAGTATCTTTGTTGCTTGGTGCACGACTGCAAATTCGGTTGTGGCTGGGTTTCTGCCGCGGCGCAGAAGGAACTCGAGCGTCATCCTGGGGTCCGCAGGAGGGCCTTCGGCGTAGTAGTGCCCGGAGAGGAACGCCAGGTCGGGCTTCTTCTCTGCGGTCTTTGTAATCCAGTCGTACTCCTTCGCAATATCTGGCGCAGCGAAGCGAGCTTCTGGAACAGCAGCCTTGACCGCATCGCGATGTACCGTCCACTTCTCCCAGTAGTGATCGAAGGTCCAACGTTCCTTTGAGCCGGGATCGTGATCCATGTCCGGCTCATTGCCGATCTGGAACGCGATCAGGCGATCGCCCAGCGTGCTGGCGACGTACTTTGCTTCGGCAGCTGCATTTTCGGGAGTTCCATGCCACAAGTTCAAACCATAGATGATGCGCCAGCCAACGGCGTCGATGAACTCGCGCAGGTTGCGGATAGCCCGCGGCGTAAGAATCGATGCGGTCTTTGCTGCTGTGCCGGCATCGGGACCCATGGAAAGCGGCGTATGGTTCTTCTCGGCGTCCGCGTCGTTGCTGCTCCACGTCGTGTACTCACCCGTGTTGCCGCCGATGCGCAACACTCCCTGCCTGCCGAGTGCGCGGAACAGACCGATCAGTGCCTTGTTTTCAGCAGAGAAGAACTCCGGATGTCCGAGCTGGGCAGACTCATAGCTCAAGCCGGTGAAATCCGCGGGAACCGTGGCGAGATGATTCGAGGAATCAATCGAGATCGTCACCGCTGTGTCAGTCGGTGCAGTCTGTGCTGTAAGACGTGCAAACGGATGGGCGGCTGCGGCGATCGCAGCTGACCCGGCCAAAAAAGCTCTACGTGTACTCAAAACAGTCTCTCTTTGGGTAAATCGCAACCGGCCAAAGCCCCCTTTGGCCGGTTGCGAGGGGTTAGAACGAGAACCGCGACTGGATTTGCACCGTCCGGGAACCAAGCGCGCTGCCGTTTGCGCCGAAGTTCGTCGAGGTGATGCTGGTCGTCGGGGTGGGCGACAGCTCAGTCAGGTTCAACAGGTTGTATGCGTCGACACGGAACTCGAGCATCGACTTGTCGCCGAGCACACGCATCTCTGGCAGATGGAAGCCCTTCGTCAGGCTCACATCGAAGTCCTGATAGCTGGGTCCGTTGAACGAGTTACGCGCGATTGCGAGGCCAGGAAGCGGCGCAACGGCGCTGGTGCTGTATGCCACCTTGGGCACGGCCGTGTACACGGGTTCGACAAAATCCGTAACGTAGCTGGTACCGCTCGAGGTGGTTGCGAAGTTGAAGTTCGTGTTGCGCGCGTTCGGATTGCTGGGGCTTGGCGCTGACTCGAATGCCGCCAGACCATAGCTCTTGAGGCCACGTCCAACATAGGCGCCAGGACGGATGTTGGAGTACGGACTGTTTGCGTAATACAAGTTGCCACTTGCCCCGCCAACCACTCCGTTCGTGCTGACCGGGTAGACCGGGTTCCAGGGGAAGCCTGAGTGGTAGGTGTAGATACCACCGATTGACCATCCGTCTGCGAAGGTGTGCAGCCACTTCTCATGGAAGAAGTTCGGCTGGTAGAGCCCGAAGACGCGGAAGGCGTTCTGTGCCTGGTAATCCGAGCGGCCGTAGGCGTAGTGAATACTGATCGGAGCGTACGGATCCTGGTTGTAGGGGTCCGAGCCTTCGTCCATGCTCTTCGACCAGGTATAGTTCGCCTGCGCCTGGAAGCTATGCGAGAAGTTGTGTTTGATCGTCGCAAGCAGCGCGTTGTAGTTGGAATTCGCGCCGTTCGCGTAGTAGCCGTAGCTGCTCACGTTGGGGTTCAGTGCAGCGCCGTGCGCTACAGCATAGGCATTCAGGTTCATTTGGTACAGCAGGTGACGGCCCTCGCTCCCGGTGTAGCCGAGCGTCGCAACGAAGTTCGCCGGCAGAGCGAGTTCAGTATCCAGAGAGTAATGCATGACCATGATTGTCTTCACGTGCTGATCGAAGCCCGTAATCGACGTTGTGGTCGCGCCCGTTGGTAATCCGTTCGTACCCACAGAGGACTTCGCATAGGTATTGGATGCAAAGCCAAGTGGCGAATGCACGTCTTGCGCGATGTTGTACTGAATTGCGGGGTTTTTGCTCCCGTAACCGCTCTGACTGAAGCTCACGAGGGTAGGCGAGTTCTGATTGCCCTGCAGCGTGATCGCGAACTCGTCCTCGTTGTAGTTCATGCCGAAGCCGCCGCGCACAACGGCATTGTGATGCATGCTCTCCGGCGTCCACGCAAATCCGAGTTGCGGTCCGAAGTTGCCCTTTTGGACGGTGTATAAATTGCCGCCCTCGCGCATCGTCAGGCCCGTCAAGAGTGCCGAGCCTTGCCCCGGAACAGCCACGCTAAGGTTGTTCTGCTTTGTATAGAAGGGTCCGAAGTAGTTCCAGCGGAGTCCGAGGTTGACCGTGAGGTTGCGCGTAACCTTATAGTCATCCTGGGCGAAGATACCGGCAATGTTTTCGCGGGCATCCTGCCGGTTCAGCGCCGGCACTCCGGTGAGAGGACTGAACGTGCCGCTCTCAGAAAACGGAGCGTCGTTCAGGAAGTCCCAGAGGCTATTCAAGGTGAAGGATGGCCGCGCCGCAGAGACGTTCTCATTCAAGAACTCGATGTGGGTAAGCGTACCGCCTGCCTTCAGGTTGTGTCCCCCAAGAACCTTCGTCAGGATGTCCTGGTAAGCGTAGGACCACTGATTGAAGACGCTTGGGCTAGGTGGCCCAAAGTACTGAGGCTCGGTGCTGCCGACGCCAACGAACGTGTCTTGAGGAAGACCAAAGGGTGCCTGCGGGTTCGACGCGGTCTCATTCCAGCGCCATCCGCTTGCGCTCACCCGAGCTTCGTTGAAGAGCGTAGGGGAGAATGTGCGGTCATAGAGGCCGGTGAATGCGTTGTTGATCTGCGAGTGGTGCCATAGGTTGGCCGGCCGCGCAGGTCCGTTGTAGGAGTCCGTCTGCAAGGGCACCCAATAGATGATGAAGCTCAGCCGGTCCTTGCTGGTAACGTCGCCGTCGAGACGGCCATAGTATTGATCGCCCGCTGTTGAGTTCGGTCCTGTAGTTGAGAGGAGCTGCAGATCGGGAATTCCGTCGAGACCGTTGCCGATACCGGGCTGCGTCTTGCTCTTCCACGTCGTGTCATAGCTGCCGAGCGGGGTCTTGAGCGGCGATCCCACATCCAGCGCTCCGTTCACCGTCTTGCAGTAGGGTCCGTCCGGAATGCCCAGAGATGTTGAGCAGTTGGTCGATACAACCGTCCCATTGGGCACGCCCTCTCCCGGGAATTTGAGGTATTGCGCGGCTATGCTGTTTGCCGGTGCACTCGAATCGAACTGCGGAGTCTCGTAAAGGCTGGTCGCAAAGACGGTCGATCCGTTGCGGAAGCCCTCGTAGTTGAAGAACGCGAAGAGCTTGTTCTTGAGGATCGCCCCTCCGAGGCTACCGCCGAACTGGTTGAAGCGAGCCGTGTCCTTAGCCAGGCCGCGGGCGGAAGGAGTCTTGCTCAGGTTCAGGGGATCAACACTGGATGTGCCGTTCCAGCGCGTCCATGCGTTCAGGCCCGGGCGGTTGGCCTTGAAGAAGGCGCTGCCGTGATAGCTATTTGAACCCGATTTAGATGTGATCTGGATCGCGTTGCCACTGAAGCGGCCGAACTCGGCATCGTAGGCATTCGAGCTGACCTTCACGTATTCGACGGAGTCTTCGCTTGGAGTAACGACGGTTGCGCCACCCCAGTTCGCGCTCGAGGTTTGGATGCCATCGATCATGATGTTGTTGGCGTTCACCTGGCTGCCGTTGCCGATAACCTGCGGGTTGTTCTCGGTCTTGAAGATGCCCGCGTCCGTGGCAGCCGGAGCGGCTTGATTTTCGCCCGGCATATTCTTCGCATTACCGCCGTTCGACTGCGCTTCGTCACCGAATGTCCCAGGCGCAAGAGCGACGAGGCGGAAGACATCGCGATCGAACGAAGGGAGGTGCTGGATCTGATTCGAGGTGATGGTTCCGTTGATCGAGGCCGTCGCGGTATCCAGCGCCGGCACTTCGCCCGAGTTCACAGAGACCTCGGATGCCGTGCTGCCAACCGCTAGCGTGACGTTGACTGCGTTTGGCTGTTCGGGGATGATGCTCACCCCGTCGAGCGTCTTGTTCGCAAATCCCGATGCGCGAACGACCAGCCGGAACTTGTCCGCAGGCAACTGATTGAAGTGGAAGATTCCGTGCGCATCCGCCTTGGTCTTTGTCGTTAGATTCGTGCTTAGGTCGGTGAGGGACAGCTCCGCGTTCGGGATGGCGGCTCCGCTCGGGTCCGTAACAGTGCCTTCGATTGAGGCCCTGTATTGTGCAGACGGCAGAGCCCGCGGTCAGCAGCGCAGTCAGCGCGGTGCCGAGTATCGCAACCCGCATCCAGGGGATGCGAGCGGCGGGAAGAGAATTGGTAGCTTTGCTCTTCGTGGAGAGCGTGGCAGCATTAGGCAATCGTTTGAGCATTTCGGCCGTCCTCCGGCGCCGCCCGGAACGCGGACGTGCTACCGGCTATGAATGTTTCGGTACGTCTGACATTTAGCCTGTTCGGGATCATCTCTGTCAAGAGTTAATTTGAAGTTAGAAAGATCTATGGGAGAATTTGTATGAACTTGCAAGGATCTCGATGATTTCCCCGAACGGGTCCAGTCACAAGACGGCGTCCAACAAGATGCCGCGGCGCATCAACACAAAGTTGATCCTGGACGTGCTGCGGAAGCACCAGCCCGTTTCACGGGTGGACCTCGCAAGGCTCTCGGGACTCCAGGCGAGCACGGTTTCGCTCATTGTTGAGGAACTGCTGCGCGGGGGCTGGCTGGAGGAAGGTGAGTTTGTCAAAGGAGCCATGGGGCGGCGTCCACGTCTTCTTTCGCTTGCGCGCAAGCGTTGTGTGATAGCGATCGACGTCCACCCTCGACAGACCACGCTTGCGGTGGTCGACATTAACGGGACCATCGTTTGGCAGGGAAAAGTAGAGTTGGCGGCCGACCCGAATCACTCGATCTACCGGCTGATCTCCGCAGTCGCCGAGGTCCGCGAGAAGCATGCCGACCGCACCTTCGCGGGCATTGGGATGTGTCTGCCAGGTCGCACCGATCCGGCATCTGAGAATCTGATCTTCGCGCCGAATCTGCGCTGGCCAATCGTTGCACTCAAGGCCCGCATGGAAAGTGCCACACGACTTCCGGTTTACATGGACAACGTGGCCAATGCATGTGCGCTACTGGAGGTTTGGCAGTCACAAAGTGCCGAAGCTCACGATCTTGTCGTCGTTGAAGTGTCCGAAGGTCTCGGCACCGGCCTATATATCAACGGAAGCATTGCGCGTGGACGAGGCGGCATGGCGGGCGAGTTCGGCCACATTCCTGTGGAAGCGAAGGGCCTGCCATGCAGTTGCGGGAGTCGAGGATGCTGGGAAACGGTAGCTGCCGAGCCAGCTGCCATGCGCCACTACATGAAGCACGCGAGGCGGAAGCCGGTCGTAAGCTTCCCCGAACTGCTCGAACTCGCCAGTACTGGTGATCGGGCCGCACTTGCCTCATTGAGGAAAATGGCACAGCAACTCGGACGAGGTATGCAGATGATTGCGGCAGCTCTCGCTCCGGCTGAGATCATCGTGGTGGGAGACTGCACCGCCGCCTGGAGGCGAATTGAGCGCATCATCGAGCGCGAGCTTCGAAAGCACCCGCTTGCGCGGAAGGTAATTCTCCGGCCGTGCCTCGATGGTGCCACGGCCCGGCTCCGTAGTGCTGTTCCGCTCGTGCTGACAGAAACGCTCAACGGACTCTGATTCACAGAACTGGACGGAGAGCCGGTGACACTCAACTGACATCCCGATGACAATCCTCAGGCGACTATTCGCTATGGTTCACTGGATTGCGGAATTTCTGCGTGAGCGCATCCTCAGACGCTTTGAAGACGAAAACCTCTGGTATGGCTCATGTTCGCGCCCTGCTCCGGCATGTCATTCCTGAAAGAGTTTTCTTTCTGTCCGGACGCCAGCCGAAGCTCGAAGAACTCGATGTACGCGATGCGTATCGCCTCTGGGCGCCGACATATGCTGACGAAACGGCAACGAGCGCACTCGATGAGGCGCTGGCGCATGAAATGCTTCAAGGCCTGCCACGCGAGCGGCTGCTCGATGCAGGATGCGGCATCGGAAGGCGAATTCGGGACATCCCAGGTGCCATGGGGATTGATCTGAGTCCGGAGATGCTTGCCGCCGGACAAGCCGAGAACGTTGTTGCTGGCGATATTCGAGAGATGCCCTTCGCATTAGAACGATTCGACATGGTCTGGTGCCGCCTTGTACTTGGTCATCTTTCGGACACATTCTCTGCTTATCACGAGCTCCACCGTGTCTGCGCACCCGGAGGCTATGTCTTCGTCACCGACTTTCATCCGGATGCCGTTCTTGCCGGTCATCGTCGAACCATGACCAGCAACGACGGAAGGGTCTACATCATCGAGCACTATGTTCACCGCAATCACATCGAATTGGCGGAGCAGGCCGGTCTCGTAACCATCCGGCGCCGAGCAGGTGCGGTAGGCCCATCCGTTCGCCACTTCTATGAGCAAGGCATTGGCATACGATCCTACCGGCGAGACCTTGGCCTCAAGTTGGTCGAGGCGATGCTCTTCCGCAAGCCTGCCTGATCTCCCGATATAGCCATGCCGACATTGCAGTGACAATCATCTGACTGTCACTTGACAATCCCACACCTTCAACCCACTAGGCTCGCTATATCGTTTTTGTCCGCAAGAAGGTTAACAACTTCGGTGTGAAGAGGCAGGGCAAGAAGTCCGACAAGATGGAATTCTTTCGAGCACAAGGCGCAGATCGGATGGCCCTAAGTGAGGCTGGAGTGTCCCTCCGCGTTCCTCGAAGCGAAAGCGCCCCTGAGCCGAGCGATGTAGTAACCCGTGAGTCCTTATCCCGCGATCAACGCATCCGCGAATCCGCCTTTCTCTGTTTTTCAGATTCCTGCTCGCATTCGTTCGCGCACACGCTCACCGCTAAAGAGTGGAAGAAGTTTATGCACTGGCTGGATGTCAGCGGTCTCGCTTTATATTTTCTCGACCGGCTGACCGACACTGGGCAGCGAGGTTTACTCCCTGCCTCTGTCGTAAACCGGTTGGAGGGCAATCTCGAAGAAAACCGTCAGCGTACAAAGGGTCTGATCGAGGAATCCCTAGAGCTTCAGCAGGCCTTCGAGTCGACGGACCTTTCTTACGCTTTGATGAAGGGGATCTCGCTCTACCCTGTGTCTGTGCCTCGGCCTGAGCTTCGGCATCAGTTCGATCTTGATTTCCTTATTGCGGAAGGCGACGCTCCAGCCGCAAGAACGATCCTTGAGCAACACGGCTACACGCTGTTCGCCATCAGTGGAAAGAGCTGGGAGTTCAAGAAAGGGCAGACCCCGCATGTTGCCGCAAAGGATCTCTATCGCGACCTGCCCTACCGTGGAGTGGAACTCCATCTTGAAACCCATGCGCAGGGAATGCAACTGCGGTTGCATCGAGCGGTGTCCAGAGAAATATTCGGCACAAAGATGCGGGTGCTTTCGCCTGTCGATTTCTTCCTTGGGCAGGCGATCCACGCTTCGAAGGACATCTCAGGTCCTTTTCTTCGTGCTTCGCACCTGCTCGAGTTTTATCGTCATGTGCTCGCGCGGCGCGACGATATCGGCTTCTGGGAGGAAGTCCGCGAGCGCGCTTACGAAGACCGGCGAGCGTGTCTCGCCGTTGGCATCGTGGCGCATCTTGTTACGTCCGTCTGGGGTGACTTCGCGCCGCAAGCGCTCACTTCCTGGACGATGGACAAGCTTCCATTACCGATTCAACTTTGGCTAGATCTTTATGGTCGAGCCGCCATTTATCAAGTCCCTCCTGGAAGCAAACGGTATCTGCGGTTGCGACAAGAGTTGGAGATCGCGTGCGGCGCATCTCGCGGATCGTCAAAGTTATCGCTGCTGTCGTTCAGCCTGCCTCACGTAGTGATTCAAGCTATTCCAAAGGAAACACTCTCGACTCAAATCGCCCGCTATCGCGTGCAGGTTCGTTTTCTAACCTCTCGATTTCGCTTTCACATCGTGGAAGGCCTTCGCTTCGTCATCGAGTCACGCCGCTGGCACCGGTTGAGGAGGAGTCTGCCATGACGAAAACGTCGCTGTCTCCCGCAGCGTTTGCCTTCGACGCGATCGCGCCCATCTTTGACGACCGATTTGGTCGGTGGGCGAGCGTCGCGGCACAGCGCCGAGCAGTGCGGACTGCCCTTCTGCAGCAATTTCCCCCAATGGGGCACGTGTTTGAGGTTGGCGGAGGCACCGGTGAAGATGCGGTGTTCCTTGCGGAACGCGGCTTTCGCGTACTTCTCACGGATGCTTCTCCGGCCATGGTCGCTATTGCCAGGCAGAAGCTCTCCCCGTTGGGCTCTTGCGCCGAGGTCGTCGCGGGTGAAGAGATAGAGCGCTTTGCGGAGCAACGCCGCCTCGCTGGTGAACCGCTTCTCGATGGAGCCTTCTCCAATTTTGCTCCGCTGAATTGCGTGCAGGACATTCGCTCCGTAGCCAAGGGGCTCGCGTCACTTCTCAAACCGGGGGCAGTCGCCATGCTGGTTCTATTCGGCACCTGCTGCCCGGGCGAAATGCTTGTAGAGACCCTTCGAGGACGCCCGCACAATGCTCTCAGACGTTTCGGGCGCCGAGCCACGCCGGCGAGGCTGGCAAAGCGTGACTTTGAGGTCTTCTATCATCGAGCCCTCGCTCTGCGGCGCGCCTTCCAGCCATGGTTCGAACTGGAACGGAAGATCGGTATTGGCGTCGCTGTGCCGCCCAGCGCCGCAGAGCCGTGGATCTCCCGTCATCCTCGTCTATTGGCTCATATGGAAGCCTTCGATCGTGTGATGGCACGCTCGCTGGCTTTGCTTGGCGATCATGTCCTCTACCAATTCCGGCGGAGCGCATGACACTCCCTTGCAACAGCGAGGAGCCCACGGATTGACTACGCTAAGAAAAATCGCTGAAGTCAGCTTCCCCACTCGCTGGGCCTCATTCCGTCTATTCGCGTTCGAGAGACAAGAGAAGAACAGTGGGCCTGACCGTTTCGAAACCGCGCTAGCCCTGGTTCTTGGAGACATACACTCAAAACCTCCGCTCGTTCGTATTCACTCGCAATGTGCCACCGGCGATATCTTTCACTCCCTTCGTTGTGACTGCCACGACCAACTTCATCTCGCTCTGCGCACGATCGCAGAAGAAGATGCGGGAATTCTGGTCTATGAATACCAGGAAGGCCGGGGAATCGGCCTAATGGAGAAGCTGCGCGCCTACGAATTGCAAGATGCCGGACTCGACACGATCGAGGCCAATCTGCATCTCGGACACGAGGCTGATCTTCGCGACTATCGCTTGCCCGTCGAGATTTTGCGCTTCCTCGAGATTTCCTCTGTCCGGCTAATGACAAATAATCCTGAAAAAATTAGAGCTGTTGAGTCGTCCAATATCGGCATTGCGGAACGCATCAGCGCAGAGGTGCTGGTTAGCCCTTATGCCGCTCGCTATTTTGCTACGAAACGCGACAAGATGGGTCACCTCGTCAGTTCCGCTGATGCACGTCGGATTGAGTGCGACATTGTTGACGTAGAAACGATCGCAGACACCGAATCTGTCCGCTGCTGTCCGAAGACAGAAGGGGTGACATTGGGGTTACATCCTTGAGACAAGACGTGCACATCGCGATGCTAGCCTCGCGAAGAGGTGGAAGTTCGCCTTCGTATTTGAACCTCCATCGAGTTGTTATCTCGTTGGCGGCAGGAATAACAGAGAGGAGGGCTGGTCATGGCTGATGTCTTGCTGACGCATTCGTACCACCTTCCCTTCGACACGAAGCAATCGCAGAAGATGACGCCCTACCTTCCACTGGGAACGCTCTATGCTGCTACGGCTCTGCGCGAACAAGGCATTTCCAGCGAAGTGTTCGATGTGATGCTGGAAGCTCCCGAGCCTGGTTTTCTTGCGGCGCTGCAGCGCTCTGAAGCGAAGATTGTTGTCGTCTATGAAGACGATTTCAACTTTCTATCGAAGATGTGTCTTACCCGCATGCGCGAGGTCGCGTGGAGCATGGCGCGCGCCGCCAAGGACCAAGGCGCCGTCGCCGTAGTACATGGATCAGATGCCACGGATAATCCTGAGCTCTTTCTTGATAACGGTTTTGATTATGTACTTTGTGGAGAAGCAGAAAATCTTCTAATCGATCTTTGCCGAGCCGTCTTCGACAACGCTGAAGTTCCTCGATGGGATGGGCTGGTACGAAGAGGCACGTCGGGGCGGCTTATTTGCGGCTCGCAAAAGCTCGCGCGCAATCCCCATTGGTCACAGCTTGCATTTCCTGCACGCGATCTCGTTGATCTTGAATCGTACCGTGTGGCGTGGACGAGAACACATAATCATTTTTCAACAAACATGGTTGCAAGCCGCGGATGTCCGTTTCGCTGCAATTGGTGCGCCAAGCCAATTTCAAGTAACCGCTTTCAGTTGCGCACTGCTTCGGCTGTGGCCGAAGAGATGGCAATGCTCAAGCGTGCCGGCGTTGAACATATCTGGTTTAGCGACGACATCTTTGCCCTCAATCATCATTGGGTCGAGCAATTTGCTGCCGAGGTTGAAGATCGAAATGCCTCGCTTCCGTACCAAATTCAATCACGTGCCGATCTCATGCGCGAGGATACCGTCCGCCATCTGAAAGCCTCTGGCTGTGCGGAGGTCTGGATGGGAGTAGAGTCGGGCTCACAAATGATCCTCGATGCCATGGACAAAGGCATCACTCTCGAGCAGATCGAAGTTGCGCGCGAACGGCTTCGCGTCGCCGGCATCAAAGCCTGCTTTTTTCTTCAGCTCGGTTATCCAGGCGAAACATGGACGGAACTCCAGCAGACGATCAGCTTGGTGAGAAGATTGCGTCCTGATGATATAGGTATCTCTGTTTCTTATCCCCTCCCCGGTACGCTCTTTTATGAGCGTGTGCAATCGCAACTCGGCGTCAAGCGCAACTGGACCGACAGCGACGATCTCTGCATTATTTTCAAAGCAGCCTACACAACGGACTTCTACCGTGCAGTTCGCCAAGCGCTGCACGCGGAGGTTGACTCATGGACCAGGTCCAGTCCTGAGAACAACCGGATCAGTCCGGACGCTCTGTGGCAGGCCGTCGAAGATATGGAACCGAGCAGCCGTATGTCGGACCCGTTTCGTTTTTCACCGGATCTGGGCGTCGCTCCCTCGATATTCGTTTCTGTCGACTCACTGATTTCGTCGAATGGATCCCGGCAATGAGACCGGCGCTGGAAGTTGCGTTGCCACCAGATGCTGTTCGAACACGCGATTCAGACCATCATCCTGCTATTCGACTGCGCTGTCCTGTCTGCAAGGGAGGTCTCAACGACGAACGGAGATGCACTTCATGCAATTTCCTTATGAGAGAGAAGGAGGGAATCGTTCTAGCGCTGGCTGCGGATCGGCTTGCTTGCTTTGGCGATTTCATTGCCGACTACGAATGCATTCGAGCTGCTGAAGGTCGCGGCAGCCGAGACAAAGGCTATTACCTTGCACTCCCCCACCGAGATACGACCGGAAATAACAGTGGCCAGTGGAAGATTCGGGCGAGGAGCTACGACTATCTCATTCGCCGTGTACTTAATCCATTGTCTGACGGAGAGGCGGTCCTCGATTTGGGAGCAGGCAACTGTTGGCTGAGTTTCCAACTTGCCAGGCGAGGGTATCAGCCTGTAGCCGTTGATCTGCTTACGAACTCGCAGGATGGTCTCGGCGCTGCGGCTCATTACGATCACGAGCTGGGCGCAAGTATTCCTCGCTTTCAGGCGGAGTTGGATTGCCTTCCATTCCAGGACGGCCAGTTTGATGTCGTGATTTTCAATGCCTCATTTCATTATTCCGAAGATTATGAAATAACGTTGCGTGAGGCTCTCCGGTGCGCCAAGCCAGACGGGCTTGTCATCATCTCCGACACTCCGTGGTACTCGCGAAAGGAGAGTGGAAGACAGATGATCGCGGAGCGTCGCGTCTACTTTCGCGATCGCTTTTGTACCGCATCGAACTCAATAGAGAGTGAGGAGTTCCTTACGGACGAACGCCTACTCAGTCTTGAAGAGGCGCTTTCGATTCGCTGGACCGTACACTGCCCCTGGTATGGATGGCGATGGGCCATGCGTCCGTGGGTTGCAAGACTGCACAAGCGTCGCGAACCCTCGAAGTTTCGTATCTATGTAGCGAGGAAAGATGTCAGTTAGTCCTGTCGATCAGATGGGCGATGCTGTCACCGTAATCGGTACACGTTATGCCACCGGATCGCACACGGCCGTTCGTGGTTCTCTGGAGATAGTCGGCGGAAAGGTGCAACGTCTCCATTCGGAGTCTGCAACTCTGCCTGTGTCAGCGAGTGAGATCGATCTAAAGGGATTTCTCCTGTTGCCGGGGCTCATTAACGCTCATGACCATCTGCAATACGCACTGCACCCCCGGCTGGGGCATCCTCCATACAACAATTATGTTGAGTGGGGAGATGATATTCACGCAACCCTTCCGTCGGTGATCTCTCACTACAATTCTGTCCCGAAGGACGCTCGGCTCTGGTGGGGAGGGATACGCAATCTTTTATGCGGTGTTACTACGGTGTGCCATCACGATCCGTTCTGGCCTGCGTTGCAGGCTGACGATTATCCGATCAAGGTGCTGCGCAATTATGCGTGGGCGCACTCCGTCAGGCTGGCCCCTGACATTCGTCAGGCGTGGATTGCGGCTGAGGATCAATGGCCTTTCTTCGTGCACGCATGTGAAGGTACAGACGAGCTGGCACGAAGGGAACTCGCCGATTTAGAGGGGTCCGGTATGCTCGATGCAAGAACCGTGCTCATTCATGGCGTGGCGCTGGACGAACCGGGGAGTTGCACTGCTGCAGCGGCGTCAGGCTTCGTTGATTCTTTGTCTTTCCTCGAATCAATTTCTCTACGGTCGCCTCCCGGATATGCAACACCTGAGTACGGTAAATAACATTGCTTTGGGCAATGACTCACCGATTACGGCTGCCGGAGATCTGCTGGACGAGGTTCGGTTCGCCATCGAACGCGCTTTGATTCCTGCGGATAAGGCATATCGGATGATTACTGATCTTCCGGCGGCCATTATGCGTCTTTCTAATGGTGAAGGGCATATCCGCGAATCAGGCTGTGCCGACTTCATGGCAGTTCGTGACAATGGTGAGCCTCCATGCGAGAGGATGCTCACCTTATCCTGGCGAGACGTGGAGTTCGTGATGATCGCAGGCAAGGTACAACTAGCCTCGGAAGATGTCTGGAGTCTCCTCCCGGCGGCGATCAGGCAAGATATGCAGTCTCTCTGGATTGACGGTCACATCCGGTGGTTGCGCGCGCCGGTTCGGTCACTCCTGCAACAAGCTGAAGCTATCCTTGGAACAGGAATGGTTCGCCTGGGTGAGCGCGTAGTTCAACTCGGGGGCTCGGCCGTTCCCAGCTCTCCATCAGTGGTCTATCAGCAATTGCCTCGGATTGAGCGGAGGCCATAATGGCGCACCTGGGTGTGCTCTGCTATCAAGGCGCCGGGCACTTAAATCCTCTTATCGCGTTATCTCGGGAACTGGTATCGCGTGGTCACCGAGTCACCTTCTTCCTTCCTCTTGAGCTCGAGTCGCAGATTCGCGAGCAAGGTCTAGGTTTCTTTCCTATTAATGTCTCAGAGGTTGACCCGCCACGTCGTGGCAATGGAAGCGCCCCTCGACCACAGCTCGGATGGATGGAGGACACACGTGCCAGACTCGGACGTTTCGACGAAGAGATCGGAGCCTACATACGCGAATATCTGGCAGCCATCAGCGCTGCGAAAGTCGACGCGCTTCTTATGGGAGAGATCACGCTTGCCGGACCAACCGTGGCAGAGATACTACGCACACCGTACTTCGTAATATCTACCTCCATCCCTCACAATTTCGGGTGGAGCGCGCCACAAGCATTCCTCCCACATCGCACGTGGCAGGAAGAACTCCAGGCGCGGATTTTTGAAGTTTCAATCTTTCGTATGAGAGGGCCGGTGCGACGGATTCTCGATCGTTACCGTCGTCAGAAGGGACTGGGACCAGTCGCCGAAATAGGAGCAGTTTTCCCAGAGCTAGCGCACATCACGCAATGGCCGAGATGTCTCGACACGCCGCGCCAGGAAGTGCCCGATCGATTCTTCTACACGGGGCCATTTGTCGATCCGGACGCACGGTCTTCGGTCGAGTTTCCCTGGGATAAACTCAATGGCCAGCCGTTAGTCTATGCATCATTGGGAACTACCCGGAAGGCCGATCCCGAGATCTACCACCGCATTGCTTCAGCCTGTGCGGGGCTCGATCTACAACTCGTCGTTACACTGGGCGGCCGACGCAATCTCGAATCATTCGCACATCTGCCAGGGAATCCTTTAGTAGTGGAGAATGCCCCGCAACTCGATCTACTCCAACAAAGCCGACCTCGTCATCACTCACGCAGGACCAAATACAGTGCTTGAAACATTACTGTCAGGTAAACCAATGTTGGCACTCCCCGTCGCACTGGACCAACCGGCTGTCGCCGCCCACCTTGAGAGGCTGGGAGTCGCAGAGGTCTTATCTCCGCTGCATTGTTCGGCGGACGAAATTCGTGAGGCATTGCTCAAACTCAGGACGGCAGATTGCTACCGGGAAGCCGCCAAGGCAATTCAGGCTCAACTTCAAACTCTTCGATGGTACTGCGCAGGCCGCTTCCATCAGTGGAAGAAGCACTGGCCAAGCATGCGCTCGTTCCCGCGCTACAATGATGCCACTAATTGATCCAACTGAGAGATAGCCTCTTCCAGGCTGTTGTAATACAGTTCGAATGCTGCAATTCCGGCAAGCTTCTCTAAGATCTTCCGATGTTTTGCGCGAATGTCGCCCGCGGAATATAGCTCTTCTGACATCATTCTTGTGGCACTGCCGTGAGGAAGTGGGACCAGGGCAGGTCGCACGGACGCCGAGCGGCGCAGATAAACCACTGCACGCACGATCGCTTCGTTTGATGCATCGGGGAGAAGCAAGTCGGAGACGGAAACCTCAATCGAAGGCTTACCCTCCATACGTAGCGTAGTTTCATGGTCCTGAAGCTCGGGGAAGAGAGCCTTTGCCTCCGGTCGAAAGCGTGCCCGGTGCGAGTGCCCGGCTACACGTGGCGGATCAGAATCGTTGAGGAGATAGCAGGTATCGTCAGAAGTGTAGGTCCATCCGGCGCGTGCACAACCGTAAGAAAGTGTTGATTTGCCGGCTCCGGAATCGCCGCAGAGAAGGATGCCCTTGCCTTGTTTGCTGATGCATCCGGCATGGATGTCAGTAACAACGGAAGCGCCCAGCAATAGGTAGACCACCTTCTCCAGAAAGTTGTGACGCAAATAGAGCGGGTCTGTCACCGCGGATTCGTTCAACCAGACAAAGTTGGATCCAGTGCGAAGATCGAGCACCGCCTGGTTCTCAGCATCCGCCACCATGGAATAGAGATGGTCGTACTCCCGTCGTACTGGAGGTGGAAGAGTCCGCCTGCTCGTGCTCTCGCTGACGCCGATTCTGATTTCGAGGTGTGCATCGCCGTGCTGGAGCCTTCGATGGCCAAAACTCGCCTCTGCTGCCTCCATCACCTCGCGCCGATTGGTTAGGATGACCACGGCAAATCCAAGCGGAAAGAACGTCCTACGTAGTGGCAAATCCATGCCGCAGAGCAAGCTATCCTGCGGACGCGCGAGAGGCAGGTTGTTCGTATTTGGATGAACTACGTGTGACATAGCAACACGGATCTCTCAATATTCGCTTATCATCCCGGCCGACAGAGCCAAGGCTGTTGTATTGAGGGTAACTGCAAGGAGAACTGACTTGTCATTGCTTGGTCATGCAATTGTCAGCAGTATTTAATGCCTTGCACTTGCCACCGTCCGTTGTTCAAGAGATGGCACCTTCAATCTGAAGTGACAAAAGACTGACAAGGGCCAGAAGATCGCGAGACATCGCTCGGCCCCGATCTCGCTAATGTAGCCACAGTGGTTGCCTCAGCGATAGGCCTTAAGGGGATGATATGAAGGGTTTCGTCGATGTTCAAAGTGACAGTATTTCCCCATCAATCCTGAAAGAGACGCTTGAACTCAGAGGGTACGCTCTGATTCGTGGATTGATTCCAAGGTCGGACGTTGAAGTAGTTCTCGCGGAGGTTACCGATGTCCTTTTCAGAGCCGGATGGCTGCGCTCGGATAGTTCTCCGTCGGACCTTATACCCGCTGAAGGGGCTGCCTATGGCGACCCTGATCCGATCTTCAAGAGGACCTACCAGGAAGTGTTCAACCTGGAACTCTTCCATGCTCTGCCGCATCATCCTGCAATGAAGAAGGTGATGGAGATGATCGCCGGTGATCAGGTCCTGGTACACCCTAAGCCTATCGGCCGTCTCATCTTTCCCGGTTGTGAACGACTTGTCACGCACGCTCATCAGGACTATGAGTTTATGGGAGGAGACCCGGAGTTCTACACCGCATGGATACCTCTGCATGACTGCCCGATTGAGGCAGGGTCTTTGCGGATCCTCGAAGGATCTCATCGCTATGGGATACAGGATCACGAAAGGGAAAACCTTCATGTTCCGGAGATTCCCTTAGGTGTCGTTGCCGGTGATGAGTGGGTCGAAGGACGGGTGAATGCAGGCGATGTGCTGATCTTCCACAGTCTCACCGTTCATGCGGCCGCCCCGAATATTTCCGGGCGCATGCGCATCTCGCTCGATTGCAGATTTCAGGACTCACGCCGGACACTCCATCCTTCAAACCTCGTCTTCGCCGGCGAGTCCGGGAAATCCTGGGAGAAGACTTACGCAGGTTGGCAATCGGATAGTCTCCAGTATTACTGGAGAAAGCTTCCGCTCGCATTGAAACCGACGCGCGAAGATCTGGAGCAGCTTGCCATCAGCGTAGAGGATCCAGCATTACGCGCGCGCTATGCCCGGATGGCAAGCCAACTCGTCTGAAGCGCCATCGCTCAACGAGTGTTCCTTCAGGCCTAGGCTCGCGCGGTAACCTTTACTGTCTTCGATCCCAACGTCGAGTGTTTAAGCGTCACGGAAATGGCGCCGGTCGAATTCGGTGCGGACCTGATCCACACGGCACCTGCCCCGCCGCTTTCGGTCAGCGAAAAGCTTTGATCGCCGATCAACACTCCCGGACCTGCGATCTCAATCGAGACATCTCCGCTGCCACACAGCCTTGGCGCGCCGTACTTGTCTTGAATTTGGAAGGCAATACGTGTGGCATCGATACCGTCTGGGCGAATCTCGGCGTCATCGATGCTGACGACAAACTGATCGTGTGCAGGATCGGATGAAAACTGGCGGGTCAGCACCTTGTGACCGTCGACAAAGCCATCGATGCGCAGCTCCGGATGGTTGCTGCCATCCATCTCCAGGTCAACCCAGGAAGGCGCGTTCAGCAGGTGGGGATATCCCTTGCGGTCCGGCTCAAGCGAGGCGAGGTGTTTTCCGTTGACGGAGACCTCAAGACGGTCGCAGTTGTGGAAGATGGCGAGATTCTTGCCCGGGCCTTGCGGTGTCATAGTGCCGAAGTCCCAGTAGAAGTTGGGCGCAATGACAGCACGAACCGAGGGGCTTACCTGCGACTGATAGAAGGTCGCGCCTAGCTTAGGAATGCGGAAGACATCCGCGACGCCGGGATTTTTGATTCCCTTGTACGAGTTGTTGGGGCTGGCGTACTCGAAGGCGCACCATGCGATGACACCGCACATGCGGTCATAGGCACGCGCCCGGTCCTGGGCCTGAGCGTGGTAGATGGCCTGGTGATATTGCATGCTTGGATCGGCCGCGCGGCGGTATTTATTGTCAAATCCCTTGGCCGTGTACGTGCGTTGTCCCACGGTCTCGGAGAGCATGTAGGGAATGCCTTCGAGCGGTGGAGTTATCTGAACGGTTCCATCGTCGGACTGATGGTAGTCATCGTAGGAGAAGACATCCTCGTGCCACGTCGTCTTCCAGTCGCCAAAGTAGGTCATCGAGCCGGAGTCAGGCCGCGAATCGTCGAGCTCCTTCGCAGCTGCTGTGGTCTGGATATACAGGGGATTGTTGTGTGACTCGTTCACACGCACACCCCAGATGATGATCGACGCGTGGTTGCGATCGCGGCGCACCATGTCACGCACATTCTGGAGGACCTGATCCTCGAATTCCTTGTCTCCAACGTAGCCCCAGCCCGGCGTCTCCTCCCACACCATCAGACCGAGTTCGTCGCATGCATCGAGAAATGCCTCATGCTGCGGATAGTGCGAGCAACGGACTGTATTGCAGTTAAGTTCGCGGCGGATGATCTCTGCGTCTTTGCGCATCACGCGCTCAGGCATCGCATAGCCGGTATAGGGATAGAGTTCGTGGCGATTAAGCCCGAAGAACTGCATCTTCTTGCCATTAAGGAAGAAGCCATCCACAGTGAACTTCGCCTCACGGAAACCGATGCGCGTGCGGTAGTCGTGCACAGGCTTGCCGGCGACGTGCATCGTGACTACGACGTTGTACAGATGTGGATTGTCGTTGTCCCAGAGCTTCACATCCTCGAGCCCAGTTACGCTGAAGCTGATCCCGGTGGCTCCTGGCTTGAGTGTTGCGATATCTTTGCGTGCCTTCGCGAGCACGCGCTCGCCGTCGAGCACGGTGGCTTCCAGATAGCCCTTCTGTGCCAGGCCTGATGCCGAATCGAGAGTGCAGGTGAGGTCGACACGCCGCGAGGATTGAAGGACATCGACGGGCTTTGCGAAAACATCGCTCACGTAGGTCTGCGGTACGGCGTAGAGAGACGCTCCGCGGATCATGCCTCCGGGGACGTAGTAGTCGACGGCGCGTCTGCCCTTTGGGCGAGCCTTCCGGCGGTACGTTCTGGAAGCGTGAGTCCAGACGCACTTCGACGACGTTCTGGGCCTTCAGCATCGAAGTGATCTCATGCGAGAAGGGAAGGTAGCCGCCCTTGTGCTGGGGGAGCGCAGCGCCATTCACGTTCACATCTGCAGTCACCATCGCGCCTTCAAATTTGAGGAAGGTGCGCAGCCCTTCGCTGTTGGGCAGAGGCTGGAAGGTCTTACGGTAGAGCCAGACGTCTTCCCACGATTCAGCATTCCAGTCCTGCCAGGAGAGCTTCGCGACCGAGTGCGGCAGGGAAACAGTGACAGGTTCCGTTGGCTGAGCTGCCTTGCCGAGGAATTGCCAATCGTAATCAAACGGCATCGTGCGATGAGAGGGACCCGAACGCCCTGCCTCTGTGAGTCCCCAAAGGGGACGGACGGCAAGCGCCGCGCCGGCGCCAAGAGACGATTGGAGAAACCCGCGACGCGAAAAACAATTCTTCGAATTGGGAAATTTCATTCTCGAGCTTTAGCCCTTCACAGAGAGATGGAGATAGATGCACGCCGTGGCGTATAGTGCAGATTATCTCGCGTAATCGATTGTCATCAATTATGCCGTAAGAACACGACTTAGTGGAGCCTCGAGGGAGTAATGAATCGCAGGACCTTTGGAAAGCTTGCAGGACTGGCGACATTCGGTGCGCTGAACAACGGGAGCAAAATCGCTGCACAGGAATCCACGAACTCTACGGGCCTTACGCGACTTGGCGATGAAATCGTGCTGGAAAACGCGCAGCTTCGCGTGGCGTTCGACAGCATATCGGGCGCACTCGTGCGCATGGAGCGCAAATCCGGGACTTGGGTCATCGAACGTCGCCCCGAGCTTGGCGTATCTTTCCGGCTGCTCGTTCCGCTGAGCAAGCGGCGCGATAACTTCATTCTGGGTACGAATCAGCGCGCGGTGAGTGTCCAGAAGATCGGCCCGAACCAGATTCGCATGCGTTGGGAGAACCTGTTCAGCGAGCACGGCGGGGTCATGCCCATCGCTTTAACGGGAACTGTAACGCTTGATCACGGTAAGCTCACCTTCGAGGCGGAGCTTGAGAACAACTCCGACTGCTTCGTCGAGACCGTCGACTATCCCTACTTTGGAGACTTCAATCCACCGTCGCGTGACAGCGTTGTCGAGGCGCACCACTTGTGGGTTGGCGCACTATCCTCTGATCCGATCTATCCGCGCTTCGACAACGCCAAGGGTTATTGGGGCGTTCGTTACCCGACGCGCACAATCGAATCCAGTCGAAGCCAGTTTTGCCTCTTACAGGCTCCGCAGCAAGGAATTTATGTAGCGATTCACGATCCCGAGATTCGCTATCTTCTGGAGTTCACCTTCGAGCAACATCCCGGTGTCGTGGACTGGGTCTATGATGACGTTCCGACGCAGGACTCCATCTCAGGTCTTCCGGTGCATCTGGAATTTCGCACCTGCCATTTTGTCTTTGCGCATCCGCATTCAGAAGTCCAGCTTGCCCCAGTTGTCATGCAGCCGTATGACGGAGACTGGCATGCGGGGTTGGATGTCTATAAGGAGTGGCGGGCTACATGGTTCGGGAGGCCCCACATCGCTCCCTGGGCTCGTGACGTTCACTCCTGGCTGCAATTACAAGTGGACGGGGCAGAGCAGGATTACAGCATTTCCTACGCCGATCTTGTCAAATACGGAATGGAATGTGCCGAGAACGGAGTCACGGCGATTCAGTTGGTCGGATGGAACAAGGGCGGACAAGACGGTGGTGATCCATCTCTTGATACCGACCCTGGACTAGGCACGTGGCAGGAATTGCACGATGCGATTGGAGCTATCCAGGCTAAGGGTGTACACATAATCCTTTTCGGCAAGCCTATCTTTGCCGACATGTCGACGGACTATTACAAGAAGGAACTCTACAAATATGAAGCTGTCGATCCGTACGGCAACAAGTATGAGTCGGGCGGATACGCTTACACGACACCGACTCAACTCGCGGGGATAAATCAGCGCCGCCGCGCGATCATGGATGTCTGCTCGCCAGCCTACCGCGACATTGCCACGCGCGAGTTTGAGAAGACATTGGCTCTCGGAGCGCATGGTTGGCTGTTTGATGAGGTTATGCAGCACAACGGCGTGCTCTACAACTTCGGCCCTGACCATGGCTATACGCCACCCGGGTATCTCTTCGGCGCCGACATTCCTCTGGTGAAGCAATTCCAGGCCGCGGCGGACAAGGTGAATCCTGATTTTCTCTTTTCAGGAGAGGGCCCCTGTGACTGGCTGATGCCTTATTACGTGCTCGGCTATTACCGGATCGGGGCAGGGACACGTCACGCGCTTCGTTACATCGACCCGCAGGCGCCGCTTATGGCGGCGGTGCGCGGTTTCAATGCGCGTGACGAGATCAACCTCTGTCTCTTGTACCGCTACATCATCAGTTACGAACCCTATAACTTCAAGGGGCACGTCACGGACTTTCCGCTGACACTCGAGTATGGCAAGAAGGTCGATGCGCTTCGCCGCAAGTATCGCAAGTTTTTGTGGGATGCCGAGTTCCGCGATACGCTCGACGCTACAGCATCGGCCGACGGCGTCTTCCGGTACAGCGTCTTCATCGCAGAGGATCGAAAGCGCGCCGTCGTCGTGATGAACCTGGAAGAGGCTCGACCGATCTCGGTGACCGTTACGGTTTCGGGAGCAACCAACTTTGTTGTGGCCACGCCGGAGAATCAGGACGCTCAGGCAAATACCGGCACACTCACCGTGCCTCCGCGTTCGGCCGCGGTCTTTATGGAGGCATAGTTGGTCAACGTCACGGAATAATCACGGCAGAACTCGACACCTCATCCGATTTCAGCGCAAGCAACGCTTCGTTGGCCTGCTCAAGAGAAAACGTTTGCACTCGCGGAGAAAGAGAGATCTCGGCAGCGATCTTCAGGAACTCTCTCGCATCCGCTCGCGTCATGTTGGTCACACTGCGAATCTGGCGTTCGCCCCAGAGAAGTGTGTCGTAGTCGAACTGCGGTATGCGATCCAGATGAATGGCGTTGATCGCAAGGATGCTGCCCTTGTCCAGCGAACGCAGAGCGGCAATCACCACGTCGCCCGCCGGGGCAAAGGTGATCGCGGCGTCCAGCTTCTGCGGAGGGATTGCGAGCGCATCGCCGACCCATGCCGCTCCCAGGTCGCTCGCAATGGACTGGTGCCGCTTTTCGCGCGTAGAAATATAAGCCTCACAGTTCCAGGCCTTAAGGACTCGCATCAGCAACTGGGCTGAAGACCCAAATCCAAAGAGTCCGACGCGCATGCCGGGCTTCACTTCCGCGACCCGCATGCTGCGAAACCCGATGATTCCCGCGCAAAGCAACGGAGCGGCCTCCGTTGCTGAAAGCTTTTCGGGCAGCGGAAGGAGAAAGTCGGTTCGGGCCGTCGTAAATTCTGCGTACCCCCCATTATGCGAATAGCCCGTATATGTCGGCGCGTCGCACAGGTTCTCACGATCGGAGCGGCAGAAACGGCAAGTGCCATCAACGCCGCCAATCCAGGAGACACCCACACGCTGGCCGGGAACAAAGGCGGAGTCTGGTGAGCTCACGACCTCAGCAACGATCTGATGCCCGGGAATAACGGCTTCGAGCCGCTGCGGAAGTTCGCCCTCGACAATATGCAGATCGGTTCTACAGACTCCGCAGGCCAGTACCTTCAGCAGCGCCGAGCCCTTCCCTGGCTCTTCAACTGGCACCGTTCCGATCGTAAGCGGTCGATCACGGACCGGGGCTGGGTGCCGAAGCACCGCTGCACGCATGTTCGTGGGTTTCATCACAAAATCTCCTGGGAGTGCAACATTGTGAGAGGCAACGGGTTTGCACGATAACCCGGATAGTTCCGTGGTTTGCCAGCCAATTTGCATCTCTCGCAACTAAGATGCACACCGGATGCGATGATATTCAGAGAGCGTGACGAAAGGACTAATGTTGATGAGGAAAGGCTTGATTGCGGTCAGCGCGGGTGTAGTTCTATTTTGTATCGCTTCGGTCGCAGCCGATCTACCCGCCGCAGCGGAGCAACTTTTACGTTCTCCTTGGGATGGCAAAGCAGTTGCGATGACCACTGCGCCGTACATCTGCCCCGCAACTCCCGATGTTCCGCCGGATCTCACCACCGACGGCTTCTATCGCCTGGGCGATCCCACGCATTCGATCGTCGACCCGGCTCGCCAGGCGGCCTATCAGAAATCGAGCGGACCCGTGAAGGCTGCGGGCCAGGCGGTCGTTGCCGCTGCCGATGCGTATCGCACCACCGGATCACGGCAGGCGGCAGAGTGTGCGCTGAAGCTCATCGACGCGATGGCGGAACAGCACTCATTGGCCGGAAAGATGTCTTCCAATCAGGCCTACTATGTGCAGGGCTGGGTGGTCGGAGCCGTCGCAATTAGCTATCTGAAAATCCGCGACGCTCACCTCGCTACGCCTGAACAGGCAAAGTCTATCGCTGACTGGCTGGTAAGCGTTGGTGAGCAGACGAAGGGTTACTTCGACCCCCGACGAGCGAAAGGAACGAGCGACGCGCGAAATAACCACTCCTATTGGGCAGGTGTGGAGTTGGCTGCAATTGGCGTTGCGGCAAACAATCGCACCGATTTTGACTGGGCAGTCGCCGCCTACGACGCCGGTGTCAAGCAGATTCGCCCAGACGGGACGCTTCCTCTGGAGATGGCCCGCGGTCAGCGCGCGCTGCATTATCATCTCTATGCGCTGGCGCCACTCGTCATGATCGCCGAGTTCGGCGAAGCCAATGGCATGGACCTCTACGCGCATTCCGACGGAGCGATTCACCGACTCGCAGATGTATCCATCAGCGGGACTGGAGAACCCGGAACTGTTTACCAAGGCCACCGGTGTGCAGCAGGAAGTTCCAACGCGGCCAAGCGGCGATCAGATCGGTTGGGCTCTGCCATATGAACACAGGTTCCCAAACCCGCAACTCGCGAAGTTCATCGCGAACGCACCCACTCTCAGCGTCTATTATCTGGGCGGCTTGCCTCCTAAGGCATAGGCTCTAGACGCTCTGCGACATCACGCGGCGAAGCGTCTCGGCTGCAGTCTCCGGGGTGATGTCGCGCTGCGGTGAGCCGAGTAGTTCAAACCCCACCATGAATTTGCGGATCGTTGCCGACCGCAACAGCGGTGGGTAGAAGTGCGCATGCAACTGCCACTCAGGGTGCTCGTCCGAATCGTATGGAGCGCCATGAAAGCCCATCGAGTAAGGAAATGGAGTGTTGAAGACGCGGTTATAGCCAGATGTAACCACCTTCAGAATTGCCGCAAGCCCGTCACGGTCCCTTGCTTCCAATTCGTTGAGCATGCGAATGTGCGCCCGCGGAAGCACCAGTGTCTCGAACGGCCACACTGCCCAGAACGGAACAAGAGCAACCCAGGAGTCGTTTTCGGCCACAATGCGCTCGCGTAACTTCAGCTCCAACTCAAGGTAATCAAGCAGCAACGGACGTCCGCGCTGGGAGAGATACTCCCTCTGTGACAGCAACTCGGCCGCAGGTTCGTTGGGGATATGCTCTGTGGCCCAGATCTGTCCATGCGGATGGGGGTTGCTCGCCCCCATCATCGCTCCGCGGTTTTCGAAGATCTGCACGTAGCGAATGTCCTCACTTGCCCCCAATTCAAGTTCCTGCGCGGCCCAGACATCCACAACTCGACGAATTGCTTCTACCGTCATCGTTGCGAGTGTGAGATCGTGACGCGGATCAAAACAGAGCACTCGGCAAACGCCACGCTCCGTCGTAGCGTGCAAGAGGCCGGCACTCTCAACGTCGAACTCCCCTGAAGGAACGTTGCTCTTCAGCGCGGCGAAGTCGTTCTCGAAGACATACGTCTCCGAGTAGACAGGGTTGCGATGCCCGCCTGCACGCATATTTCCGGGACACAGATAACACTCCGGGTCATAGCTCTTCGCGGCTGTCGCAGCGATCTCTTCGGTCTGGCCTTGCCATGGTCGCTGAGTACGGTGCGGCGACACGATCACCCATTCGCGGCGCAGAGGATTCCAGCGCCGGTGCGGAGATTCCTTGAAGACATCGAGCATCAGCGCGCCTCCCGCGGATTGTGTTTGAATCGGGCAGCATTGCGTGCAAGTGCACCATCGACCGCCGCACACACATAGGTGTCGAGCTTCAGCGAGAATCGCTCACGATACGCCGAGGACAACGCTCATGACGAATTCGTCGACGTTGGCGGTATTGACCAGGTTGACGGTGCAGCCGCCAAAGCCACCGCCAGTAAGCCGCGCACCATAGCAACCCCTCAAACCAACGGCAGTATCCACGAGGAAATCAATCTCCCCAATACTGCATTCGAAGTCGTCGCGCTCGCTTGCATGAGCCGCGGTCATTACCGAGCCAAGCCGCACGGGGTCACCGGCGAACATCGCCTCCCGCGCTTCGCGGACCCGCAGATTCTCGCTGATGACGTGCCGGCATCGACGAAAACTCTCCGGCGACAGCTCGTGTTTGCACGTCGCCAACTGCTCCAGTGTCGCGTCGCCCAAATCACGCAGATTGGGGAATCGCTCGCGCAGTTTTGCTCTGGCCGGCCTCAACCTCGCGCCGCCGAAGCCCGTAATCGCCGCCTGCAATCGAGTGCTTCACGCCAGAGTTGGCCACGACGATCGTGCAGCCCAGCAAGATTGTCCCTTGTTCATCGGCAGAAAGCTCAAACGTAAGATCGCGCGTGTTCAGAAGCAACGCATGATCGGCCCTCGCTGCCGTGACCACGAACTGGTCCATAATTCCGCACGGAGATCCAACGTAATTATTCTCCGCGCTCTGGCAAAGCTTCGCGATCACTTCAGCGGGGAGGGTAGCTTGTGCGTGCGAAAGAAGCGCGATCGCAGTCACAACTTCCACGGAGGCTGACGAGGATAGGCCCGCTCCAAGTGGAATGTCGCCGCTGAGGTGTAATGCGAACGGCGGAATCTGAAGATTGCGCTGTTGCAATTCGCGTAAGACGCCCACGGGGTAGTCACTCCAGTCTCCGGCGCGCGAAGAACGATCCTCAGGCGTCAGCGAGCGCGTGATCGGAAACAGCTCACTCGAAAAACTGTATCGCCCGTCCATCGCGGGACGCAGTAGCGCGACGGTCGTGAACGGAATCGCCATCGGCATCACGAGGCCACCGGTGTAATCCGTATGTTCACCGATAAGATTCACGCGTGCTGGAGCAACAAACTGCTGCAGACCGGATCCCGATCGATTGGAGAGAAATTCGTCGGAAAGAGATGTCATCAAGTGTTTTCTTTCGCCTGCTCTATATCTAGTTTAACCGGTCTGGAAAGGTCAGAAGTGCCAAGTCTGGTGATGCGACTCTAGGGGCTCGCCTACCGCCATATCACGTTCAATCCCACGCATGCGCACAGCAAAAGGGCCGAAAGAATCCATAGCAATTGAGGGATGCCGCGAACCGTAAAGTTCATCCGAAGTGCCGGTCTCTGTTCTCCTTTCGACGGGTTCAATCCGCTAACCAGCCACGCGACCACAACCGAACTGCTGAAGGCGTAGATCGCAACATAAAAGTTCGCGCTCATCACGCTGCCATAATGCAGCCATCCGCGGCTAAAGGCGAGCAGATGGAGCAGAGCCACGGAGGTGCCGGTGAGAAACCCCGCGATTGCACCCCGTTCGTTGGTACGGCGCGTCGTCATACCAAGCAGAAAGATCGCAAAAAACGGAGCCCCGAAAACAGAGAAAATTAATTGCACGTGCTCCATCAGGTCTGAAAATAGAAAGTTGATGTAGGAGGTCAGCAGGCTCACGCCGATCGCCACGACTGTCGCCATACGGCCCATGATGAGGTAGTGCCGATCCGGCTTCGATATGACCAGGTGAGCGTGATAGATATCCTGAGTCCAGAGCGCGGCGAACGCCGAGACATTGGCTGCCAGGCCCGACATCAGGCTGGCTGCGATTGCGGTCAGCCCGAGCCCCAGCATCGCGGGACCATATAGCAGTTTCATCAGCGCCGGTAATGCCTGGTCGAATCGTTCTGACGATCCGAGACCTGGTATCAACCTGTATGCAGCCAGGCCTGGCAGCACGACCAGCATCGAAAACCCCAGTTTTCCGAAACCTGCCCAAAGCGGGACCCGGCGCGCCTCGAGCTCCGTCCGCGCCGTAAAGGCCCGCTGCATCAGTACAAAGTCGGTGCACCAGTATCCGAAGCTGAGGACGAATCCCAGCCCTATCACGACTCCCAACACGTCGAGTGAAGAAGCATGCGAAACCATCGGCAGTCCACGCCATAAATGGTCTCGCGGCTCAGTGGCAACGGAAAGCATCCCGTGACGCCAGCTAAGAATTGCGAGGGGAAGAAGCCCAGCGATCATCACGGCAAGTTGAAACACTTCGTTGTAAATCGTTGCGCGCACGCCGCCGAGCAGCACGTAGACGAGCACAACGCCAGCGGACAGAAGGGCGCTCGCGGCAAAATCCATTCCGGCGACCACCTGAAGTACCTGCGCCATCGCGTAGAGACTGATTCCTCCGAACAGAAGCATCGTGACCGCTAGAACACATGCGTTCAGCAAACGAATGCTGCTGCCATAACGCAGTTCCAGATATTCCGGAATGCTGCGCACACCGCTGCGGCGGTATACCGGCATCATCCATAGAGCGAGAAAGACCATCGCGGGGATCGCGCCGATCCAATAGAAGTGGAAGGCCTGCGCACCGTACTGCGCGGCCATCGCGCTCAGCCCTACAATCTCGAGTGCGCCACAGTTTGCTGCAAGAAACGCAGCCGTGACGATCGGGAGCGGCAAAGAGCGGCTGGCATTTAGAAAGGAGTTGGCGCTCTCACTGCGGCGGCGCGCGGTCCAGCCGATCAGGAGGGTGATTCCGAGATACAGGGGAAGGATTGCGATCCCGAGAGCAATACGCAGGGAGTTAGGCATCGCTATGGGGTCACTGCTTCGGAGCGGGCGTGCATACCGTACTCTCGAGGGCTCGCATCTTCATACGGGTACTATACGCATGACCTGGCCAACCGCAGAGTGGGGTTGCCCTCAGCCGTTCGGCTGAGCGACGAAAATGCACCTGCGGTGATAAAACTATTTGCACCCTCATGAGCCGCAACTCCAGTGGAGGCACTGAAGAACGTCCGATTAGCCTGAAAGGCCTCGCCGAGTACTTAGGACTTTCGCCAGCCACCGTCTCGCTCGTCGTGAACAACGCGCCGGGCGCCAGGACAATCGCTCCCAAGACCCGCGAACGCGTATTAGCTGCCGCGCAAAAGCTGAACTATCGCCCGAACTTCCTCGCCCGCTCCCTTCGCACACGGCAGACCTTCACCATCGGCGTCATCGTGCCGGAGTTCAGCGAAGGTTACTTCACCATGGTGATGAACGGTGTCGAGGAGCACCTGCTGCAGGCCGGTTATCTTCACTTCGTCGTCAGCCACCAGGGCCGCGGCGACCTGCTTGAGAGCTATCCACGGATCTTGACAGAGCGTGCCGTGGATGGCTTCATCCTCGTCAACACCATGCTCCATGAGTCCGTTAATGTGCCCGTGGTCTCAATCTCAGGACACAAGAAGATGCGCGGCGTCACGAATGTGATGCTGGATCACGATCACTCGGCGGCGCTCGCGCTTCAGCATCTCTACGATCTCGGCCATCGCGACATTGCCTTTATGAAAGGTCAGCCACACGCATTGGACTCCGAGTCGAGATGGCAGAGCATTCGCCAGATCGCGGACCGCATCGGCATTCGCATGCGTCCCGAGCTTTGCGTGCACATCAGGAATAACTCCTGGTCTCCGGAACTCGGCTATCCAGTTGTGCGCGATCTGCTCGCCACCGGCCATCATTTCACCGCCATCTTCTGTTTCAACGACATTGCGGCTATTGGCGCCATCCGCGCCATTAAGGATGCTGGCCTCCGATGCCCGGAAGATATTTCGGTAGTCGGCTTTGACGATATCGCCAGCGCGGCGTACCACTCACCGAGCCTGACGACCATCCGCCAGCCGCTCCGCCGCATGGGCGAGATGGCCGCTCAACAGCTGCTGAAGCGCATTCAGAATCCAAACGAGGCCTTCCCGGATACCATCATGTTCGAGCCCGAACTGGTGCAACGCGAGTCCACCATTGCGCTGCCTGTCGCTGCCGCGGCCAAGAAGGGGAAACGTTCTTCCGGCTTAGGGACTAAGCCAACCCGCCGCGCGCGATGATGTCGTGGTAAAACGCCGCGCTCATCTTCGGCGTTCTCTTCTGTGTCGCATAATCCACGTACACGATGCCAAAGCGTTTGGCGTATCCATCCGCCCACTCAAAGTTGTCCAGCAGACTCCACACGAAATAGCCTTTCACCGGCACGCCTTCTGAGATTGCCCGATGCAACTGGCCAATATAGTTGCGCAGATACATGATGCGGTCAGAGTCGACGATCATCCCATCGCTGTCCGGCACGTCCGATGACGAGGCACCATTCTCGGTGATGTACAGCTCTTTAGGGCTCCACAACTGATTCACCAGCCGAGTGGCCCAGTAAATGGCCTCCGGACCGACATACAGCCACGGACTGTACATATGCGGAAACGACGCCGGCGGCGCAACCACTGCATATCCAATCGCGGATTCGTCCGCGCGAACGTACGTCGGCTGATAGATGTTCAGCCCGATGAAGTCCAGCGGGGAAGCGATGATCTTCATCTCCTCCTGTGTGAACTTCGGCGCGTCCGGCCCCAGCCGCCGTAGATATCCATCGGTGTACCGTCCTTCGCGAATGACCGTCAGGTACTGCGCATTCTGTTCGCGCATCGCACGTGTCGCGGCCTCAATGTGCGGAGCCGTCTCGATCAGCGGCGTCGTCGCCTGAACGTTATCTGCGATTCCCACCTGCGTTCCCGGACGCCCGGCAGCACGAATTGCCTGTACCCCCAGCCCATGCGCCAGCACAGCATAGTGGTTCAGCTGTGCAACCCGCGCTGCACTCAGCTTGAGGCCCGGCGCGTGACTGCCTTGTTGATACCCCAGCTCTACAAACGATCGAATCTCATTCATCGTCATGAACCGATGCACGCGATCGGACAGTTTACCCGCAACATATCCGGCATAATCGGCGAACGCCCGCGCGGTATCGCGGCTTTCCCATCCACCCTTATCCTGCAGCGCCTGCGGCAGATCCCAGTGATACAGCGTGCAGAATGGTTCAATGCCATTTGCAAGCAGCTCATCGACGACGCGGCTGTAAAAATCGACTCCCTTCGTATTCGGGTCCCCGCTGCCATTCGGAAAGATCCGCGACCACGCAATCGAGAATCGATAGCTGCGCAGCCCCAGGCTCTTCATCAGCGCGATGTCTTGCTTGTACCGGTGGTAGTAGTCGACCGATACATCGCCGGTATCTCCACCAGCCACAGCTCCGGGCAGATGGCTGAATGTATCCCAGATGGTTGGACCGCGACCATCCTCGTGAACTCCTCCCTCAACCTGGTACGAGGCCGTCGCTGATCCCCACAGAAACCCCTCCGGAAAGATCATTCGCCCAATCCTGGAGGCCGGTGATGCACTTCTGGATGTAGTTGCAAACGATGGCACGGAGGCCGAACCAACGACTGCGCCAACGAGGCGCGCAAAGGTACGCCTGGAAAATGAACTCTTCAAGACAGTCCCCCTTCGGACCGGCGTTCAGTTTCTTCCGGCTGCTGAAAAGTAGGGTCAAAGCTGTACGGAAATCCTTTACTAAATCGATTAGCTTGATTGCAAGCATAATCTCGAAACTTTTTCTGATTGTGATCCCAAAATGGCCCGGTTGCGTCTGATTGCTTTCCCCCCAGTCAGGCCGGCGGGGTCGCTTCTGCGCCTGCGATAGACTTCAAGCGATGAACAGGAGAGAGTTTCTTGCCGCTTCCGCGGCAGCCATGTGGAGTTTCAGGTCGGCCGCTCAGCCCCAGGCCTCCGCGACAAAGATTGACGTCGCAAAGATCGACCGCAACCGCATCCTCAATGCCGCCGACCGGTACCTGCAGCAGCAGCCCAAGACCATCACCAGCATTCACGCCACCCGCAGCGAAGGTGGCCCACACGACTACTTCTCAGAGGGCGACTACTGGTGGCCCGACCCGAAGAACCCTGACGGACCCTACATCCGTCGCGACGGCTTCTCGAACCCCGCGAACTTCAACGACCATCGCGAGCTCCTGATCCGTCTCAGCCTGCAGATGCCCGCGCTCACCGCGGCCTGGGTCATTACCCGCAAGAGTCCCTACGCTGCGAAGGCCGCCGATCATCTGCGCGCCTGGTTCGTCAATCCGGATACTCGCATGAATCCGGACCTGCAGTATGCGCAGGCCATTCACGGCGTCGCGCCGGGTCGCGGTATCGGAATCATCGACACCCTTCATCTCGTCGAAGTCGCCCGCGCCGCCACATGGCTGGAACACTCCGGCTCCCTGAAACCCGCCGAGATGGACGCAATCCGTGGCTGGTTCGCCGACTACACCACTTGGATGACCACCTCAAAGAACGGCCTCGAGGAACGCGCCGCCAGGAATAACCACGGAACCTGCTGGGTCGCGCAGGTCGCCGAGTTCTCGCGCTTCACCCACGATGACGCGAAACTCGCTGATTGCCGCGAGCGCTTCCGCACCGTGCTTGTGCCCAATCAAATTGGACCCGACGGCCGCCTTCCGCTCGAGCTCGCCCGCACTAAACCGTATAGTTACTCACTCTTCGACATGGATGTGCTCTCGCTCGTCTGCCAGATTGCCAGCCATCCCGGAGACAGCCTCTGGGCCTTCACTACGCCCGACGGCCGCGGCATCCGCAAGACCATCGACTTCATGGCTCCCTACATCCGCGACAAATCCAAATGGCCCTTCCCGCATGACGTCGAGTACTTCGACGATCTTCCCGTGCGCCAGCCCAGCCTGCTCTTCGCCGGCCTGGCCTACAACGATGACGCTTACCTGCAACTCTGGAAGACGCTCAACCCCGACCCAACCGTACCGGAGATTATCCGCAACTTTCCCGTGCGCCAGCCGGTGCTCTGGGTTAGTGAACCCGCCTAGCCGCTACTGCAGCGTGCCGGAGTTCAGCACCAGGGCTACTGCGCTGCGCAGACGCGCCGATCCGCCATCATAGGCAGGTCGAAGCACAGCGCTTGAGCTCAATGTGTGCCGATGCATCTCGGCCTCGATCAGCGGGCCAAAGCGATACCACGCCGAAGTGAAATCGCCGACGATAACAATCTCTTTCGGCGCCAGCGCTGTCGCAATCATTCGCAACCCGCGGCCCAGGTTCATCGACATTCTTTCTAACGCGAGGTTTGCTGTCGAATCACCTGCGTGCGCCAGTGACAGCAAGGCTCCGAACGAAGTGCCCGCTGGGCCGCCGGATTCCACGAAATGCCGCACTGCAGCACGGTTGGATGCAAGCGTCTCCCAGCAGCCGTTATTTCCACATCCGCACGGCGGGCCATCGGGATCCAACTGCACGTGGCCGAACTCGCCGGCCATGCCGTTGTCGCCGCGAAGCAGCTTCCCATTGGCCAGGATGCCGGTCCCGATTCCCTCCGAGACGTTCACAACCACGAGATCATGCGCTCCATCGCTTTCACCAAACCACACCTCGGCCAGCGCGCATGCATTCGCCACATTGTCCATCTCAACGCGCAGCCCGGTAGCCTTCACAATCCGTTTCCTGATATCGCGGATAGGGAAATGAAGATTGGGTGCAAAGATGGGGTCCTCCAGCACCGGATCTGTGCGCCCTGGCAGGCATACGCCGATCCCATCAAAGGCCTTCTGCTTATGCTCGGAGATCATCTTCTTGATAGCCGCGACAATTGCCGACACAGATCGCGTGCTCTCGGGAATGTCGACCAGCTTCTGCGCAAGAATCTTGCCACCGAGATCCGAAATCGCCAGCGTAATCTGTTCCGGGTGAATGTCCAGTGCGAGCACTGCGCGCTGCGAATTCAACTGCAGAAACGTCGGACGACGACCGCGCGGCAGCCGGCCTGTAGGTCCTTCCACGACCAGCCGATCTGCAATCAGCTCTTCAATGATCAGGGACACGGTGCTGCGCTGCAGGCCGGAGACCCGCGCCAAATCAGCTCGCGAGATCGGTTGCTGCTTGCGGACGAGATTCAGAATGAGATTGCGGTTGATCTGTCGCGGAGTCCGATTCGAGGCACTCTGGCGTTCGCTGGGAAGATACTGTCGCGTAATGGGCAATCTTGTCCGCCGGTTTTCAGCACGTTCGTGCGGGTAGTCTGAAAAGCGGACTTAGTCTACAGCATGAGCAAAGTCCTGTCAGCGTAATTCTTGGGGCAAACTCTTGAATGAACGGTGGTCAAACGTGGACACCGACGTGCCTCTTGATGATCCGCGCATTGAGTTTGTTCATAGTATCGAACTTTATTTCTTATTGCGAGTTACCCCGCGGGGCGCTCGGAGCCATGCGCTTCTCGCCGCGGAGGCGCATGTACCTCTTACGCTGGCATGAGCGGCACTCCCATGGGAAAAGACCGAGTAGAGGCAGGATCGAGCGCTCAACGACCCCTTCGCGCGGGAGACGGCGATACTCTTGATGACCACAGATCGGACATGGCCGCACGAAGAACCTCGATGGCCTGAAGGCAGGCAGAGCGTCAGGATCAAGAGGCAGGATACCCTAATCATATTGCGTCTCGCTTCGGTACCTTCGGGTACGTCTGCATGCGACCCGATCAATTCCGCGCCAGATGGAAATTGGATACACAGACCGCGAGTGGATCGAACATCTGGTCCGGCAGACCGGATTTGATCTCGCCGGTGTTGCCGCCGTTCCCGCCGAAGGAACGGCTGACAATGTCGAATCCAGCGACCGTTTCGCCGCATGGGTCGCCTCTGGCCGCGCCGCCGAGATGGAATGGCTCAAGCGCCTCGACACCGCCGGCGAACTCGTTCGCGGCGATCTGCGCCGTTCCATGCCCTGGGCACGTTCGGTCGTAGTCTGTGCTATCAACTACAACGCGAATGCACCGCTCTCAATCGATGAAACTCTCCCCGGCACCGGTTGGATTGCGCGCTACGCTTGGAGCGGTCGCTCCACTGAAAACTCGCCCAGCCGTTCTGATGAGATCTCACCCGGTAGCGACTATCACGACGTACTGCTCGCAAAACTGCGGGCGATCGAACAAGGCCTCCACGATCATTTCGGTTCCGATCTTCAAACCCGCTGCTACGTCGACACCGGCCCCATCGTTGAGCGCGAGTACGCCCAGCGCGCTGGCATTGGCTGGATCGGCAAAAACACCTGCCTCCTCAATCAAGAGTTCGGCTCCTGGCTTCTGCTCGGAGTCATCATCACCTCGCTCGAGCTCATCCCCGACGCATCGACACTTCCAGCTGCAGACCGCTGCGGCACCTGCACGCGCTGCATCGACGCCTGCCCGACCAACGCCCTGACGCCTCGCCAGATGGACGCCTCGCTGTGCATCGCCTACCTGACCATAGAAAAAAAGGGCTCCATCGACGAATCCCTCCGCGCTCCCATTGGCCGCCAGGTCTTCGGCTGCGACATCTGTCAGGACGTCTGCCCCTGGAATCGCCGCGCTCCCACTGCAGCCTCTGATGCCTTGCCTGTGCGCGGCTGAGTTCGTGAACCCATCGCTCGAGTGGCTCGCCTCGATGGACGGCCCGGCCTTCAACCGCACGTTTCGCGGATCACCGCTCGAGCGCACTGGCCGCCGCCGCCTGCACCGCAACGTCGCCATCGCCATGGGCAACACCGGCGACCGGGTCCACGCGCCCAGATTGCACGAGTGGTCCGCAGGCAAAGACCCCGTGCTCGCCGAGGCCGCCCAGTGGGCACTCGATAGACTGGAACAATGAGTTCTGAGCAGAAAGTCGTCGCGACCAACGGCCGCAGCGACCGCGAAATCGAGGCCGACGCAGCCCCCGCCCCAAAGAAAGCCGGCGATGAATCCGTCTCGCCTGAGCTTGTTGCCGCCCCGGCCGTGCCCGTCGGCGGCAGCGGCTCGTGGGAGCAGCTCAAAGCCCTCGGCCACTACCTCACCAAGACCGAGGTCCACACCTACGCCTTCTCCGTCGCCGCACAGGCCATCCTCTCGCTCTTCCCGTTCATCGTTCTCCTGCTCACCATCTCGCAGCGCGTCTTCCACTCCTCCCATATGACCGAGGTTGTCGGGGATATGATGTCGAACTTCCTGCCGAATAATCAGGACTTCGTCATGCGCAACATGCGCTCGCTCGCCTTCACGCACGCTCCGATAAAGATCTTTTCGATCGTGATGCTTCTCATCACCGCAACCGGCGTCTTCCTCCCGCTGGAGGTCGCGCTCAACAGTGTCTGGGGTGTGAAGAAGAACCGCTCCTATCTCCGGAATCAGATTGTCGCCATCGGCCTCGCTATCGGCGTGGCGCTTCTGGCAATGGCCTCGGTCGCGCTCTCGGCCGCCCAGCGCACTGTGCTCGACTGGATCTTCATGGGCAATACAAAAGGCAGGCTTTTCGCACTCGCGGCGGAAGGCTTTCTCCAGATCGTCGCCCTCGGCGCAGCCAGCGGAGTCTTTTTCCTCATCTACTGGGTGCTTCCGTACCGCAAGATTCCGCCGCTGGCCGTCCTGCGCACTTCGATCGTAATGGGCGTCCTCTGGACGGCAGCCAAATACGTCTACATGCTCGTACTGCCGCACCTCAACTACCACGCCGTCTACGGCCCGTTTTACGTCTCTGCCGGACTCATCACCTGGGCCTTCATCTCCGGGCTTCTGCTGCTTGGCGGAGCCTACGTCTCCGCTACACGCCATGCCCTTCGCGAGACCCGCGACACCGAATCCGAGAATCAATGACCAATCGTAAGCCTCGTGCGGAACGACTTCACCACCAGGTCGTTCGGATGATCACCCGCCGGCAGCATCGTCACCAGCGACGGCCCATCCTTGCTCTGCATCCGAATCACCGCTACATCGGACGACCCCGCATCCGCCACCAGCAGCAGGTGCTCGTCCGCGGAGAACGCCAGCGCATCCGGCCGTGACCCCGTGCGCACCGCCGCCACCATCCGCCCATCATCAATCGAGTACAAACTCACCGAATCTGCGCCGAAGTTCGTCACGCACAGCGTCGAATCGTCGCGGCTGATGATCCCGCGCGACGGCTTCGATCCAATCACATACGTCCCCAGTACCTCATTCGTCCACGTCGACACCTCCGAGATCGAGTCCGAGTCGAAGTTCGTCGTGAACACCTCACCGCCATCCGGCTTCAGCGCGATATGCGTCGGCGTCTTGCCCACATCCAGCAGCGTCAGCATCTGGTCATGCTGCAGCGTTGCATCCTGCTTGCCGCGCCACGAATCCGGTGCCGCACCCAGCCAGATCGCCATCACCTGGTGCCCGCCCGAGCACGCCACAAACGCCTTGCTCGAGTCCGGCAGAATCGCGATATCCGTCGCTCCCGCGCAGCCCGCAAACGCATCCCGCAGCGTCAGCGGTGTGCCTTTCTGGTTGATCGAATACACCGACACGCTCCCTGCATGTCCGTTCGACACCACCAGCGTGCGGTTATCCGGCGAGACCCGCGCCACTCCCGGCCCTTCACCCGTCGCGGCCACCCCAATCTGCCGCCGCGCTACCAGGTCCAGCACACTCACCGTATTCGAGCCCGAGTTCGGCACATACGCGCGCTCCCCATCCGGCGCCACTGCAATAAAGTACGGCCGCTGACGCACGCCAATCGTCGCGACAATGTTATTGGTGGTCGCGTCAATCACGCTCACCGAGTTGCTGCCCGTATTAACCGCGTACACCTCGTTCTTCACGGGGTTCACCGCCAGCCCCGTCGGATTTCGCCCCACCTGCAACACGCGCTCCCGGCGCAGATACACCAGGTCCAGCACCGTCACTGTGTTGGAGACGCCGCCCGTTACGTAAGCAAACTCGTGGTAGTTCGCTGGATACTCAGGAAATCCGCGGTGCCGGCATCCCGCCAGCACAAAGGTCGCGCTCACCACCAGAGCTGCGGCTGCGCGAAGTAGACCTCGACTGCGATCTTGGCGGATCAGGAACACGTCTCCCGAGTCTATGGGTCAGGTTGCGCCGTCGCAACGTGAGAAGAAAATTCTGCGCAACCGATTTCAAAATGCCGGGTTCACCAGATGGACGAGGCAGCCAGGTTGAGCGGCCCGTTGAAACCGACTCCTCGGACCAACGGATCAAAGCTTGCCGCTTTGCTCCGTTGTCTTTTTCCCCGGGCTACTCCGCCGCCACTGAATCGCCAGCCACCCGCCATAGCCGAACTGCAGAATCCACACCGCGCAATAGGCGTAAACCAGGTGTCGTTCCGAGAGCGTTGAAAAGGGAATCATCGAACCTCCAGAACAGGGCTTGGCTGTGCGACCGCCGGCCCGCTCTCAGTCGCTGCAATCCGTTGCCGCCGCCGCTCAACCGCATAGCGGAGCCCCAGCACAAACGCACCCCACATCGCCCACGCGGCAAGATTCCAGAGCACCGCTGGATACATGTGCGGATCGATCCCAGAATCGGCGCCACCGCCAAACACCGGCGCCGGATGCTGCGTCCTCCACCACCGGATCGACATGAAGCAGATCGGGATGTCGATCGCCGCGAAGATCGCCAGCACCGCCGAAAACACGGCCTTCTGATCACCCGTCGTCAGCCGCCGCAGCAACAGATAGCTCACGTACAGCAGCCACAGGAGCAGGTAGGTCGTCAGCCGCGCATCCCACGTCCACCAGATACCCCACGCCGCGCGAGCCCACAGCATGCCCGTCGCCAGCCCAACCGACGAATACAGCACCGTAACCTCTGCCGAGGCCAATGCGAACGCATCGGCTTTCATTGCGCGCTGAGGATTAACCCGCCGCCAGTAGAGGAACAGGAACGCCGCCACGCAGTTCATGTACGGGAACACGAAGCTCAGGATCGTGTGCGGAAAGTGGTAGAAAAACACCCGGTAGAGGTTGCCCATCGTCGCCTCTTTCGGCGCCGTCATCGCCTCAAAGAATCCGATGGCGAGAACGGCGAACGTCAGCGCGAGATAGAGGCTGGCCCATAGCGGGAACCGTTGTGTTTGGCTGCGATGATTCACTTCTCTTCAATTCTAAAGTGTTCGCCGAAATAATCGCCGGTGTTCAGAACGGTCTCGAAGAGGAAGATGCAGGCTATCGTGAAAACAATGTCATAACCCACCAGCAGCCTGATCCACAGCCCGGGCTCGAACTCTCCCGTCAGCACGTTGGTTGTGGCCTGAATCATCGCCAGCAGCGCCGGCATCGCGATGGGGCAGAGGATCAGCGGCAGCAGAAGCTCACGGTTCCTCGTGCGCAGACTCAGCGCGGCAAAAAACGTCCCGTTCACCGTCAATCCCCACGTGCCCAGCGGCAGAATCAGCAGCAGCAGCCATGCCTGTCCCAGCGGATGCAGGTTGTAGAAGATCGCAAAGACCGGCGCCAGCACCAGCTCAATGAAGCTGACAAAGAGAAAATTCGCCAGCGCCTTTCCCAGAAACAACGCGGACGCCGGAGCGGGCGAGAGCCGCTGCGCATCCAGCACCTGGTTGTGCAACTCACGAGCCCAGCTCTGATTCAGTGCGGTTATCGACGCAAACAGCAACCCCACCCACAGCAATCCACCACTGATCTGCCGCGCAACCGTCGGAAACGCCGTCGGATCGAACGCGAGCGAGAAGACGACCACCACCAGCAGCGCGAAGAAGAGCATGCCGTTGATCAGCTCTCTCGCCCGCCACTCGAGCTGCAGGTCCTTACGCAGATGCACCAGCACGTAGCCGAGGTAGCTCATCCGTGCGTCCCTTGCGGCGGTCGCGGTATCGCCTTCGTCAGGTCGGCAATCGTAGCCTCGGTTGCCCGCAGATAATCGGCAGGCGAGAGCACAATCTGCTGCCCGCGCTGTCCTGCCGAGACAGAGATCTGATCGAACAGCTCGATCGTCTCGTCAGCAAACGCACGGAACGGCTTCTTCGCGGCGAACACCGTCACTCCGCCACGAATATACCCGGTCAGCGGTTCAACCTCCTTCAACGACGCGAGCTCCGCCTTGCGCGCACCTGCTGCAGCTGCCAGTTTCTTCAGGTCGAGTTCATCGCCGCCCGGAACCACTGCAAACAGATGCTCACCATCCGACGTATGCGTCAGCAACGTCTTGAACACCTGCTCTATCGGCATGTCGATCTTGCGCGCAACAGAGATCGCCGTCAGGTCCTCGGGATCAACCTCATACGTCCGGATCTCGTAACTGATGCCGAGTTTGTCGAGCAGCCGTGCGGCGTTGGTCTTCATGCGTCGTTCAATTCCTTGCAGTCAACTGTCCCGCCATGAGCACAAGCGTCGTTGTGGCCAATGGCCGCGCCAACTCCGCCTGGTGCGTTGTGAGAAAGAGCGTGCGCGCGACACCATTGCGCCCCGGCCGCGCAAGGTAAGCGCGCAGCCGATCCATCATCATCTGCACGGACGCCGCATCCATGTTGGAGAACGGCTCATCCAGCAGCAGCAGGTCAGGCTCCAGCATCAGCACGCGTGCGAGCGATGTTCGCTGACGCATGCCTTGCGAATAGTCACCAACCCGCCTCGGAAGCTGAGGATCCAATCCAACATCGCGCAGCGCCTGCTCTCCTTTGCTGCCGTCGATTCCGTAGAGCGATGCGAAGTAGCGCAGATTCTCAATTCCAGTCAGCTCGTCGTACAACATCGGCGCATGGCTCATGAACGCCAGCCGATCTCGCTCTGAGCGGGGCGATCCGCCGAGCACAGCCAGAGTTCCTTCGCTCGGCGAGGTCAGCCCCGCAATCACGCGCAGCAGTGTCGACTTACCGGCTCCGTTCTCTCCCAGCAAGAGAACTGCCGCACCGGAATGCACTCGCATCGAGATGTTCCGCAGCGCGGCGAAGCTGCCGTAAAGCCGTGAGACGCCGGAGAGTTCGACGGCGGGTTGAATGTCTGAAGATGCGGGCATCGCTGCTATGCGAGTATAGAGCCAGCGCTCAGTACGAGACACGGGATGCAAGTGACGAGAAGAGTTGTCTACAGCTTCGCGGCGGTGAGTTCACTGCTGCTGTGTAGTGTTCAAACCTCATCAGCACAGAGCGCGCCAGCTCTTCCGGAGCAGGACCGCGCGCTCGCACGCGACATCTTCAAACAACTCATCGAGACCAACACCCAGGACTCCGATGGCAGCGTCACCGCCGCCGCCGAGAAGATGCGGCAGCGCCTGCTGGACGCAGGCTTTCCGGCCGAGGACCTCGTGCTCGCTGGACCGAACGATCGCAAGCAGAATCTCGTAGCGCGTTACCGCGGCAAACCCGGCTCAACGCTGAAGCCGATCCTCACGATCTGCCACCTGGATGTGGTCGAGGCGCGCAAGGCCGACTGGACCACCGACCCGTATCAGTTTGTCGAGAAGGACGGCTACTTCTACGGGCGGGGCACGCAGGACATCAAGGAAGAGGACGCCGCACTGGTCGAGACCTTCATCCGGATGAAGCGCGAGGGCTATGTGCCCGACCGCGACCTGGTTATCGCTCTGACGGCCGATGAAGAAGGTGGGGCGTCGAACGGCGTTGCGTGGCTGCTCGAGCATAGGCCTGACCTGATGCGGGCGGACTTTGTGATCAATCCGGATGCGGGGGGGCTGGAGTTGCGCGCGGGGAAGCCGAGCGAGTTCGACGTGGAGGCCACGGAGAAGCTCTATGCGGACTTCGAGGTGACGGCGACGAACCAGGGAGGACACAGCTCGCAGCCGCGGCCGGACAACGCCATCTACGAGCTGGTGCACGCGTTGGCGAAGCTCGAGGCCTCGCCATTTCCGGTAGAGCTGAACGCCGTGACCCGCGCGGAGTTGGAGGAGAAGGCGAAGATCGCGGAGCAGACCTATCCACAGCGGGCGGAGTTGATTCGTCGCGTGCTGGCGAATCCGCCAGATCCTGCGGCTATAGCGGAGTTCTCCAAGGACGCGACGGATAATGCGACGCTGCGGACGACGTGCGTGGCGACGATGGTGAATGCGGGGCACGCGCGCAACGCCTTACCGGGAATGGCCAAGGCGAATGTGAACTGCAGGATTCTTCCGGGGCACTCGCAGGAGGAGATTCGGCAGAGGCTGATTCAGATTTTTGAGGATCCGAAGCTCACGGTGAACTATGTGAACGATGCCGGGGAGGTGCTGGGGCTGGGGTCGGCGAAGAAGAGTATGGACCCACCCCCCGCCCGGGAGGATGTCTACGGGCCGCTGCGGACGGTGGTGCGGGAGATGTGGCCCGGGGTGCCGGTGGTCCCGACGATGTCTACCGGGGCGAGCGACTCGATCATCACGATGGGGGCGGGGATTCCGAGCTACGGAATCAGTGGAATGGGTGTGGATTTCGACGATGACCGAGCGCACGGGCGGGATGAGCGAATCAGAACCGAGGCGTTCTACGAGGGCGTCGAGTTCCGGTATCTGTACATGAAGGCGCTGACGAAGTAGCGGGACCCCCTCCCCCGTCACTTTTTGCGCAAAATCTTCAGCGAATTGCACTTAGGGGTGGACCTAATCTGTCGCCAGTTTTGCAAAGTCTTGAAAACAGGGATGTTGTGGTTCCAGGTCGGTGCAAAGTCTAGCTGATAAAGAACTTAGGCCTCAAATGAACCTTCGGGCCGGCATCCTGAGTGCCGAGAAGTCAAAAAGCCCGGCAGAGCCGAGCTCGAGAATTCCCCCTACTTTCATTTTATTAGGTGCGTCAAGCATAGGCTGAGGATTTCTCTTGATCCGACGGGTCTTGTTGGGTAGGCTGACGGCCATCGTGTCATTGTCCTATAACTACCCACCGCAGATGGCGTATCCGTCTGCGCCGCCGGTCTATCGGGCGTTTCCGGAGCCTCCGCGGCTGCACTGGGTGTGGGTGCTGGTGCTGACGGTCGTGACGGCTGGAGTCTTCTGGATGGTCTGGCTGGTGGTGCAGGCTCGCTGGGTGAAAAAGGCCACGGGAAATTCGAGGCCGCTGGCCTGGGCGTGGGCGTACCTGGTGTTCGTCGTGGGGCTCCTTCTGGCGGCGATTGCGGGAGCCGTGTTCCTCACTCTTACGGAGCAGCACTCTGTCTTTGCGGACTTCATGGATACACTGCAGAATCTGCGGCGCGTGGTCGGCTTTCTGCTGTATGTCGCGACGATCTTTATGCTGAAGGGCGCGCTGGAATCGTCGCCGATCAGGATTCCGCTGCATGGGCTGGCGACGTTCTTCTTTGGGCCGATTTATTTCCAGTACCACCTGCAGGACTACAGCGTGGAGGGGAAGTTGGGCGAGCAGTTGAGTGGGTTTGGGGGAGTGGCCGAGGGTTCGCCACAGTCGTAGAACTCGCGCGTCTTAACGCGCGACATCCCACCCTGCCCGGCTGCGCCGGTCGAGGGTGGGGCACCCGGCCGGCAGACTCGAGTCAGGAAGCGAAATACTGAGATCCTTCGCCTAACCACCCCAGCGAGCAGAGAACGCTCGCCGGGGACCCCGGTACGGCTCAGGATGACGGCATTTGGGGCGCGTCAGGCTATCCCTTGAATACGCGTCAGGCTATCCCTTGGATATTAGTGGGTGACCGAGGCGGTGGTTGCCATGGGGGCGGTGTTGCCGGTGGGGGTGGCGCCGGGTTTGGCGGGGGCGTATTTGGAGGCGCACTTGGCCTGGAGCTGGGTGGCGTGGAAGACGCCGTCGCGGCCGTAGGTGCCGATGGCCAGGGCCTGGGCGTCGTCCTTGAAGGTGTCGGGCGGGGGCTCGGCGCCCTGGTACTGGACGCGGAGAGTCTTGTCGAGCTCGACGAGGGTGAAGGTGGCGTTGGGGCCGGAGCGCTCGATGCTGCCGGGCTGGACGTTGCCGGCGACGCGGAGATTCTTGCCGTAGGCCTTGTTGCCCATCTGCTGGAGCTCGGCGATGGTCTTGTAGTAGCTCTTGGCCTGCTCGCCGGCGGAGAAGGCGATCCAGACGATGACAGCGACGACGAGCGCGCCGGCGATGACGAACTTCCACGGAGAGCTTTGCTGAACAGCCATTGGTATTAGTTTATCGCGAACGGGTCCTGCAGATCTGCGATGTCGAGCGAGTGGTCTGTCATTCGATTGTCAACGGATGGGTCTGCCGAGCGGGTTAGGGAGTTAGCAGTTAGCGAGACAGGGTCACTGGAGAGAGGCCGCGGTCGGCGGATAATGGGTGCGTGTGACGAGTTAGACATGGACAAGCGAGAGTTCCTGAAGGCCTCAGCCATGACCGCCGCGACGACTGCGATACCCAGCGGCCTGCTGGGGGCAAGCGATAGTGCCATTCCGCGTGAGAACTGGGCAGGGAACTATCACTACAGCACCAACAAGGTCTTTCAGCCCTCCACCTTAGCGGAGACCCAGGATGCGGTGCGCTCCGTCCCTCATGTTCGGGCGCTCGGCACGCGGCACTGTTTCAACGGCATTGCGGACTCCACTGTGGCGCAGATCTCGACGCTGCGGCTCGATTCCTTTCGGTTGAACGCCGCTGAGAGGACTGTCACGGTTGGGCCTGGTATCAAGTATGGCGATCTCGCGGTGCAGCTCGACCGAGCAGGGTTTGCGCTGCATAACATGGCGAGCCTTCCGCACATCTCGGTGGCCGGATCGATTGCCACGGCAACCCATGGTTCCGGGTTGCACAACGGCAATCTTGCGACGGCGGTGAGCGGGATCGAGGTAGTTGCGGCTGACGGTTCTGTGCATACTCTGACTCGAGCGAAGGATGGGGAGCGTTTCCTGGGATCTGTCGTCGGTCTCGGCGCGCTGGGCGTTGTGACGAGTGTGACGCTGGATGTGCAGCCGCGATATGAGATGACCCAGGTGGTCTATCGTGATCTGGATTTTGGCCAACTGGAGCACAACCTCGAAGCGATCATGAGTGCGGGCTACAGTGTTTCGCTGTTCACGGACTGGCAGGGCCACCGGGCGGGCGAGGTGTGGATCAAGCGCCGGGTCGATCAGGGCGGCGGCGCGGCTCCGCCTGCCATGTTTTATGGCGCGACGCTGGCCAAGGAGAAGATGCATCCTGTTCCCGGCCAGGATGCGACAAGAACGACCGACCAGATGAACGAGGTGGGGCCGTGGTATGAGCGCCTTCCTCACTTCAAGATGGAGTTCACGCCTTCGGTCGGGCGGGAGATTCAGACGGAGTACTTTGTGCCGTTCGAGCGAGGGTATGAGGCGATTCTCGCTGTGGAGAGTTTGCGCGAGCAGATCAGACCGCACCTCTTCATTACGGAACTGCGAGCCATTGCTGCAGATGACCTGTGGATGAGTATGGCCTACAAGCGGCGTTCACTCGCCTTGCACTTCACGTGGAAGCCGGACGCGGCTGCGGTCAACAGGATTGTCGCGCTGATCGAGGCCAAGCTGGCGCCGTTTGAGCCGCGCCCGCACTGGGGGAAGGTCTTCAGCCTGAAGGCGGCGCAACTTGCTCCGGTGTATCCGCGCTGGAACGACTTCAAAGAGCTCGCGCGGCAGGTTGACCCGAAGGGCAAATTCCGGAATGCATACATGAACGATGAGGTTTGGGCGTAGCCACCTGCTGAGGTTTCGTGCCGGTGCATGGCTGCGATGAGCCACGAGTTAGACCCCGGTTTCCATAGAGGGAAAGCCCCCTTTTAAATCTGCAGATACAAGATGTATCCCGGCACGCGGAGGGTTCATCTTATATGCGAGTTGTATTTGGAAACGTATCGTATGTGCACAATCGAGGTTGTCTAAGAGGCCGTCACAAATGGCTCATTTAAACGCAGACACGAGTTTGGCGGCTAAAGGCGGATACGCGGTTCAAGACCGGAACGGTGGGCGCGGCAGTCTTCGTGGGCGGAAGATCCGGACGGAGGAAGAGAGTCAACAAAAGAGCGGCTCATCCAACGCGATTGTTGTCGAGCAGTGGGTCTGCTTCGTGCTGGGATTCGCCTGCATGGCCTTCGGGGGTTGGGGGATCTGCATGAGATTCGGACACCATGCTCTCTCCAGACACATTGCATGGCTGGGATCGCTGTATGTGCCGGCGTTGCGGCTAACGGCGGTCGCGTGCCTTGGCATGGGGCTGTTGCTGATACGCCGAGGATGGTCTCATCTGTGACCACGGTTGAATCTTTCGCAGACCGAGAATCATCGGATTGTTGCGAGCTTCCCGTCTTCCGGCGGCGGTGACCAAGGAGTAAGGAATATGAAAGCCAAAGTTCAGGACGACGTCGAAGACATCCCAATGGCTTACCTGTGGTATGTGGTTTTCACCATCATGGCAATTGTCGCCGCAGCGGTGGTCGTGGTCGTTCGAATGTTTCACGGAGTCTGAAGCCGGCCCTGGGTGGGAGACCGGAAAGGGAGCCCTTCGGGATTTGGGCTCTTCCACGCGGCGATCGAGAAGAATAAGCTATCTTCGTATGCGGATACAGCCTGTTCATTTTGTTCGGGCATGAATCGCTGGGTGACGGAGGGAGCTTAGGATTCCGATGTCAGCGAGTGGTGCAAGACCACGAAAGCGACTTACGCGCGAGGAGAGCAGAGCACAGACTCGTGCGACCTTGATCGCTGTAGGGCGGAGACACTTTCTGCGCTATGGGCTGGGCGGGGCCGTGGCGGAAAAGATTGCGGAGGATGCCGGTTATTCCCGCGGCGCTCTGTATTCCAACTTCGACGGTAAGGAAGATCTGTTTGTCGCCGTGATCCAGGAGGAACAGGCGCGCCACTTGAATGTCTTCCGGTCGGTGCTGAAGGAAGAGCCCTCAGGCAAAAAGCGGCTGAAAAAGATGCGGGACGCCATTGCCGATCTGATGACCGATCATGATTGGATCGTGCTTCGCGCTGAGTTCGAGGTTGGCGCTCTTCGAAGCGAACGTATTCGAAAGAGTTTTGTTGAAGTGCATCGGCGACAGCTGCGCGACGGAAGTGAGCTTGTCAGGGACCTGTTGCGATCTCCGGGAGTCAGCTCGAGATTGAAGCCGGATGATTTCATGGCGGTCATGCTCAATCTGGCTCAGGGGCTGGCAGTGACCCAGAGAATCCTTGGCCCGGAACCCTCTCAGAAGAGCACGCGCAGCCTTGTGCAATCGCTGTTTGATCATTTGATATCGTCCGAATAAAGGTCGGCTTGCAGGAGTTATACGGTCAGCCGTTGGATTCCTGCGCGGTGAGCTTGCGGACGATGTTGGTGGTGGAGAAGCCTTCGACGGTGGGGACGATGGCGACGCGGCCGCCGGCGGCGAGGACGACTTCGTGGCCGACGACGGTTTCGATGGTGTAGTCGCCGCCTTTGACGAGGACGTCGGGGCGGATCTCGCGGATGAGCTCGAGGGGCGTGTCTTCGGCGAAGAGGACGACGGCGTCGACGGCGGCGAGGGCGGCCATGACGCGCGCGCGTTCGTTCTCAGAGACGATGGGGCGCGTGGGGCCTTTGAGGCGGCAGACGGAGGCGTCGGCGTTGAGGCCGAGGACGAGCTTGGTGCCGAACTTGCGGCACTCTTCGAGCAGGGTGATGTGGCCGACGTGGAGGAGGTCGAAGCAGCCGTTGGTGAAGACGATGGTCTCGCCTGAGGCGCGCCAGTCGGCGATGCGGGCGGCGAGGTGCTGGCGGTCGAGGATTTTTTCGGCGCCTGAGAGAGGCGAGGAAGGCGTGAGGGTGGAGATGAGCTCGTGGTGCGCGATGGGCGCGGTGCCGACTTTGCCGACGACGATGCCGGCGGCGAGGTTGGCGAGGTCGGTGGCGGTTTCGACCTTGAGGCCGGCGGCCATGGAGGCGGCGAGGGTGGCGATGACGGTGTCGCCGGCGCCGGAGACGTCGAAGACCTCGCGGGCGCGGGCGGGGGAGTGGTAGCTTGCGCCGGCGGAGAGGACCTGGATGCCGCGCTCGCTCATGGTGGCGGCGAGGTAGTCGAAGCCGTGTTCGGAGCGTTGGCGCTCGGCGGCGGCGAGGAGTTCGTCGAGGTGGTGGGAGTCGACGCCGGTGGCCTGGGAGAGTTCGTTGAGGTTGGGGCAGACCATGGTGGCGCCGGAGTACTTGGAGAGGTCGGAGGTCTTGGGATCGACGAGGATGGGGATTTCGCAGCGGCGGGCGGCGCGGATGGTGGAGGCGCAGAGCTCGTAAGTGAGCGCGCCCTTGGCGTAGTCGGACAGGATGACGGCGTGGACCTTTTCGACGAGCGCGAGGACGCGGTCGCGGAGATGTTCTATGTCGGCGGCGGAGTGAGGCTCGCGGGATTCGATGTCGAGGCGGAGGAGTTGTTGCGTGCGGCCGACGATGCGGGTTTTGGAGATGGTGGGGAGTGACGAAGTGACGACACCGGCGGTGTCGATATGCGCGGCTTCGAGGGCCGCGGCGAGCTCGCGCTGCTCGGTGTCGGAGCCCCAGAGGCCGGCGAGGAGGGTCTGACAACCGAGGCCGGCAAGGTTCATGGCGACGTTGGCGGCACCGCCGGGGCGCTCGTAGCGGTGGGCGTGGCGGAGGATGGGGACGGGGGCTTCGGGAGAGATACGGTCGACCTCGCCGAGGATGTAGCGGTCGAGCATGAGGTCGCCGACGACAAGGACGCGGATGTCGTGGAAGCCGCCTTCGAGGAGGCCGAGGACGCGGTGGAGTTCGGGAAGCATTCGAGGGTTAGGATAGCGCGGCACGACGGAAAGCGCCCTGTGTTGGACTCAGGCGCTGCGGAAGAGAGGAGCGTTTGTGAGGAATCATGTTCAGATCACTTCCGGGTTGCCGGTGACGTCGGGAACGACTCGGACGGGTGCCCTCAATGAGTGCATTGGCGATTTGGCACCAATGAGGCGAAGACTGCCCAACTTTCGGCTTGCCGACAGCTCGGGACGTGAATGTCGCCGCTGCGTACTACGTGGAAAGGCCGATATCGCCTTCGAGCACTTGCTGGACGAGCCTCGGCTTCTCGCCGGCTCGCCAAAGCCGCGCGCTATGCACGACCCGATAGCGAAGTGGTCCGCCGTCAGCGCGTTCACTGCGCGTGATCGGCCGCGGAATGCAGACGAACTCGGTGCGCATTTCATCCGCGCTGAGCCGAACCGTCGCATAGCCGTGGCCGCCAAGGTCAATGAACTCGAGGTGTGGGGCAAGTTCCGCGTTCGAAACGGCATGGGCGCGCTTCAGGTCAAAGCTCTTCGCATACTCAAGGCACGACCGAACGCCGTGCTTCAGCAACATGTTGTAGGTCCAATCGGGTTTGCCTCCGCCGGGGCGATCGGCAAGGAATAGCGGACGAAGCGGATCGGCTTTCGGAAAACTATGCTCGTACGCTTCCATGGTGCCAGCGCTCGAAAGCGACGCGCCGACGAAACTCAGGCCCACGGGATCGAACTTGCCCGGCGGCAACTCCGACGTCGCGTAGCCCGCCCAGAAGCTGTGCCGGTCGCCGGAGACAATCGCGAAGCCCGTAATTTTCTCGTCGCGCACCAGGTCGTATATCTCGGCGCGCTCCCAATAAGCCGATCCATAGTCGCCGCTACTCATCGAGGCATAGGTGGTCTTCGGCCATGTCTCCTTTGTCAGTCCAGGCGGAAGGTTCTGCGGGTCGCTGCGCCAATCCGGCGCGCCTTCGGAATTGCCCCAGATCTTCCAGGTCGCAGTCGATCGGCGCAGCTGGTCCTTGAACCAGGCCTTCTGGGTGGCGCCGAGAATCGTTTGCGGCGGCGCGTCCTTTCGCGGGTTCGGAACGTGCGCGCCGTTGAATGAGATTTCGTTCGGCGGGTTGCCGCCGTTGAAGGCACGGCCTCCATCAAGAATCTGGGCCGCATCCTCCGGGAACATGCTGGGGAATTCTGGACCGAAGCTGGCGACAGACTTGTCGCTGAAGGGATCGGCACTGCGGTAACTATGCTGATCGGTGATGATGAGATCGAGATGCCGACCGTAGCGGAAGTCGCGATAGCCGATCAGGCTGTTGATCGCCGCGAGATTGTTGGGCTCGACGCCGAGGCCGTTCTCATCCCATTGCTTGATCGGCACATCCTTGACCGTTGGCGGTCCGAACGCCTCGAGCGATCCGCTCGGCGGAGCGACGCGCGCGGGCAGATATTCGAACCATGCCTGGTTGGCGGCGACCTTGATGCTCTGTCCCGGGCGTTCGGGTCCTCCTGCCTGCTGGATGCTTTGCCACCCCTGCCAGGAGAATTCGTGATTGTCCCACATCGCCACGAACGGCCAGCGAGCCCTCGCATCCTGCAAGTCTGGATCGGCGAGATAGCCGCGATAGATGGCGCGGTAGCCGTCGACCGTCAGCGGATAGTGGAACTTGCCGACCTTGCCGCCATCAGGGATCCGCGCGACCTCGTAAATCGTACGGTCGTACCGTGTCTTCACTTCTTCGGGATATTCGACGACCTCGTAGATAAAATCGCCGAGATGCAGGACAAAACCGAGCTGGTCCGCCGGCGCCGACCGCTCGTCCTCGAAGATCATCCGGCGGTAGGCGTTGAGCTTGCCTTCGTTGACGTCCTGGCAGCTAACGAAAGCGAAGCTGACCGGGCGCGGATCATTGGTTGTCGGCGCAGTGATCGTTCGCCCCACGCGACTTCCATTCCCCTCGCTGTCGGTAAAGCGATACCAGTACACCCGCGACGGCTTCAGTCCACCCGCCAACACGCGGCACGTCCAGTCCGACTCCGCCGAAACTCGCGCCGTCGCGCTCACCACGACCCGCCCGAACGCAGCGGTCTTCGGCCACTTCAACATGCAGCGTCCGCGCCGCAACACCCGCAGCGTAAGGCCGTCGAGTCCACAACAGAACGCTGCTATAGTCCGGGTCGCCCGAAGCGACACCCTCTGGAAATATCGTCCGTTGCTCACGCCACGCAACCCGCGATGCATGCGCGACGCCATTGCCCCACGCCGCCGTAGCGCCGACGCTCAGAGCTGCCTGGAGAAACGTGCGGCGATCGATGCGCGACATGGATATCCTCCGTTGAGCTTCTGATTATCATTTGCCCGCGCAGCAGTTGGCTAAAATTGTGACGACTGGCTTGTCCGCAAAGCTCCTCCCGAACTGCGAAAGTCAGTTGGTGATAACAGGGTTGTTCCGCGCGCTATCGCAGCCGCCGATGAGAGGCGTGTGGCTTGTCCGGTACGAGCTGGCTCAGAAGGTGAGCTTCAGGGCGAATTGAATGAGGCGGGGGTTGTTCACGGTGGAGTTCGCTGCACCGAAGCCGTTGCTGTTTTGTATCGTGCCGTCGGGATTCAGGGATGCAACCGCTAAATCGTTTACGGGCAGACCGAACTGTGCGTGATTCCAGAGGTTGAAGAACTCTGCGCGGAAGTTCAGTCCCATCTCGCGGGGCAGTGTGAACTGCTTGATGACGGAGAAGTCGGTGTTGACGAAGTCGGGACCGACGATCGGAACGCGCGCGGCGTTTCCGAGCTGGCCGATGGGCGGCGCAACGAAGCAGGACGGATTGGCGTACTGGTGCGCGCTGTGATTCGAAGAGTAGATGTGGCATCCCGAGACGATGCTTGGACGATTCCAGTTATTGCCGTTGCCGCCATTCTGGAAGAACGAGCCGGACTGGTTGTTGCTGTAGATCAGCGGATCGGGGAAGCCAGAGGTGATTCTTTCAATGAGGGTAGCTTGCCAGTTGCCGAGGATGGTGTTCGTGGCTGCGTTCCAATTGCTTCCGAACTGGCGGCCGCGGCCGAACGGGAGATCGTAGATGACGCTGGCGGTGAAGCTGTTATTGAGATTGATCTGCGAGAGAGACCAATCGAGAGTCTGCCAGTTGGGCAGAGGGAAGTAGGGCGCGCTGAGCAGAGAGCCGAGACCGTCGGAGAGGCCGTTGTCGTGGGTGCGGGAGTAGGTGTAGGCGATGAGGGCGTAGAGACCATGTTTGGCTGTCTTGGTCTCGGCTTTGACCTGCAGCGAGTCATAGTTGGTCACGCCGACGTCGCCGAAGAGCGAGATGGTGTCGAAGGTGCCGTAGGGCGGAATGTACGGCGCGCCTCCGGGAAGGCAGCCGAGCGTGTAGCCGGAGACGGTGCCGCAGGCTGACGGGCTCGAAGTGTTGAGATCGTTGCCGGCGACGAGGATGTGGGTGCCGCGGGAGCCTGCGTAGCCGGCTGTGAGGACGACGTTGCCGGGGATCACCTGCTCGGCGTTCACGTTGTACTGCTTCACTCTGCCGAGTTTAAAGTTGGTGGGTTGCGTGTAGAACGAGCCGGTGAAGTTTCCTACGGTGGGCGGTGAGGGGATGGCCTGGAATCCGCTGGAGAGACTAATACCGGACGGATCCTGATCGAGCACGGTGGCGCAGTAGGAGGTTGGGAAAGCGCAGCCCGCAGAGGCGAATGCATCAGATTCGCCGAGGAACGGCGGGTTCTGCCAGAGACCCTGCGCGCCCTGACTCCAGGCGGAGTCGTGGTAGAAGGAAAAGCCGGCGCGAACCACGGTGTTGCCGCTCCGCACGACCTTCCATGCACCACCGATGCGCGGCTCAAGGGTGGTCCAGTCCCTCGCAACTCCGGCCGCCGGGCCGACGCCGTTCTGATTCGCGATGAGAAGCTGGCCAGTAGCGGGAACGTAGTTCGCCATACGGCCGTGAGCCTCTGTAATAGGCGTGGTCATTGCGTATGCAATACCGAGGTTGAGTGTGAGGGAGTTGGTGGCCCTCCAGTCATCCTCGATAAAGGGCCGAATGATCTTCCAGCGGCGACCGCTGACAGGACCGTTGAAGGTCTGGTCATGAATGGCCAGGCCGGTGATGCCGAGGAGAAAGTCCGCGGGCGGAGCGCCCGGGATATTGGCCGAGCTGAGGCCGGTGAAGTTGCCGCCGTTGCCGATGATCCAGAAGCCATCCTGGAAGGCTTCGGTGCCGACGTTCATCTGGTTGGCGCGGAAGTCCAGACCGAGGTGGACGTCGTGCTTGCCATGGACGATATCGAGCGAGTCCCTGTACGTAAAGACGTTCGTTCCGCCCTGGAATGGGGAGTAGCCGCGATCGCCGACGGCCCAGTAGCCGCCCGCCACGATGGTGGAGACGAGACCGCAGCTGTAGGCTCCGGCAGCGCACTTGGGAGGCGTGCCCGAACAGCCGAGGTTGGCATTGGGAATGCCTCCGGGCACGATGGCAGCCGATTCGCAGGTACCGGTGCCGAAGGAGCTGATGTAGTCGAAGATGCGGTTGTAGCCGAAGTTGAACTGGTTGACCGTCGTGGGCGAGAAGACATGCGTTTCGCCGATGGCAATGTTGCGAGCGTGATTGATGATGTGCTGATTGGTTCCGAAGGCGTTTTGGGCTGCGAAGCCGGGTGAGCCGCCGGGCACGTAGGAGAAGGCCTGCTCGTAGCTGAAGCGGGCGAAGGCGGAATCGGCGTTGGTGAAGTTGTTGTCCAGGCGGACGTCAAACTTCGTATCGTTCAGCTGACGAACGGGTGTGTTGACGTAGTTGAATCCGCCGGCGGCGTTGTTCGTGGTCGGCGCGGGGTAGAGGTTCAACATGGCCTGCCCGATGTTGTTGATCAGGCCGGACGGGATCTTGTTGCAGGGGGTTCCGTGGGGCTGGAGCCCGTTGGCAAGGGCAGGTAGGGGTTGCCCTGAGGGGTTGCACTGAAAGTAGACGTTGGGATAGGTGTTGGGATTGGTCGAGGCGCCGATCATGTTGGGGTTCACGATGACGAGGCCGCTGACCGCGTTGCCGTAGGGGTCGGCGGAGAAGTCGCCGGTGCGCATGGCGAGAGAGGGAACGAGTCCCGTAAAGGTGATGCCGTGGAGTTGATACTTCTGTTCGCCGTCGACGAAGAAGAATGTTTTGTTCTTGCGGATGGGGCCGCCGATCGAGCCTCCGAAGTCGTTCAGGTTGAACTTCTCGGCTTTATCCGCGAAGTAGCTCTTGGCGTCGAGTGAAGTGTTGCGAAGGAATTCATAGAGAGATCCGTGGAAGGCGTTAGAGCCGGATTTGGTGGTGACAAGCACTGTCGGGCCGGCGCGGGTTCCGTACTCGGCAGAGTAGGTGTAGGTGAGCACTTTGAACTCGTGGATGTCGTCGATGGACGTCAAGATGGAGATGCCGCCGCCTGTCAACTCGTTGTTGTCGACGTTGTCGAGCAGCCAATCGTTACTGTTGGGGCGGGAGCCGCCGACGGACAGGGAGAGTGGCCCGCGTGCGGCTATCTCACTGCTGGGGGCGGAGGTAAAGAAGCTGTTGGGATTGGTCTCCGCGGTGGCGCCTGAGGTGAGGGTGGCAAGCTGCACGAAGTCGCGGCCGTTCAGGGGGAGTTGCGAGACCTCCTGCGAGGTGATGACCTGACCGAGAGAGGCATTGCTGGTTTCGGCTGCGACCGCGTTGGCAGAGACTTCGACGGTGGTCGTTACATTCGCAGGGACAAGCGTGAAGTTCAGCTCGAGAGCCTGATCGACCTGAAGGGTGAGGTCTCTGGTTTCGGCGGGCTGGAAGCCCGAGGAATTGACGCGCACCGTGTACGCGCCTGCGGGGAGCAATGGAATGACATAGTGGCCCCCCTCATCTGTCTTTCCTGTGCGCACGAGACCGGTTGCTCCAGAGGTCGCCGTTACGGAGGCACCCGAGACGTTGGAACCGGATTTGTCGGTGACCGTGCCGGAGAAGCTTCCCGTTGCCTGAGCGTGGAGGGACGGAGAGAGCGCGAAGGCGATTGCGATCAAAAGGAGGAAGGCTTGAAGCGCTGAAGTGGAGGCTGTTGGCCGCGGTGCGTATGCCGGGCAGAATGCCCCAGTCGGTAGGCATTTCATAAATCAGACTCCCTTCGTGTTACGAGGATGCCCGTTTAAGCCAAGAATTGAGCAGACTATATGGAAATGTTTACCTCGCGTCAACGCAAAGCTGTGCATTTTGTGACGATTGGTCGATGCACGGCCGCGTGAACGCCAGGTGCGGAACGAGCGCCGTTGGCATGCGTCTCAATGCGAGCAATCGCTTGTTGTGAAATTCAGTTTGCGACTTTTGTTCTGTTGCCCGGCGAAGGTTTCAGGCTGCAGCCGACGGTTCAATCATTCAGGTTGCATTCGGGCAGGTATACGTTGTATACATTCAATGTGTACGGCGTATACGCGATATGGCAACCAGACCTGCAAGCTCTTCGATAAGGAACGACACGGCGACGCGAATTCTGGCGGCGGCGCGCGATCTGCTGGAGCGTGATGGAGCCGCAGCGGTGTCGATGCGTCCGGTGGCGGAGCGGGTTGGGATTACTCCCATGGCCATCTACAGGCATTACGCGGACCGCGTCAGCCTGTTGAACGCCATTGCGGATGAGGGTTTTCGCGAGCTTGCAGGACGGGTTCAGACGCTGCGGTTAAGAGGAAGCGTTGAGCAGCGGTTGATGCAGATCGCAGACGTCTTTCTGGATTCCGCGCTCAAGTTCCCTCATCTTTACGACCTGATGTTTCTTGCTCCGCGCGAGGGGGCGAGGCAGTATCCGAAAGATTTTGTGGCTGGGCGTTCGCCAACCTTCAACCCTACGGTCCACGTGCTGGAAGAGGCGATGCAGGCCGGAGAGTTGCGTCGCGACGATCCTGTGGAGATCGCGTTCGAGATGAGCGCGATTGCGCACGGATTGATCGTGCTGTACCTGGGTGGGCGTGTCGGGCTCAGCGAAAAGAAGTTCAGGCAGCTTTACCAGCGTTCCTTCCGGAGATACCTTGATGGGCTTCGTTCGTAGACATCCCCTGCTTGCGGCAGTTGTCGCTGTCGTTCTCACAGCCGTTCTGTTGTCGATCGGAGACGGATTGAATCCGGTGTGGGCGGTGATGTGGATTGCTCCACTGCCGGTGCTGGTGTTTGCTGCGGAGAGCGATTCGTGGTGGATCGCGGGCGTCGCGGCTGCGTTGAGCATGCTGCTGGGCAGCCTTGCGATGCTGAACTACCTGCATGGCGCGCTCCATTTACCCATGGTTGCGTGGCTTGTCGCCGTTTTCGATCGTTTCGTTGCTGTTTGCAGCGGGCGTTCTCCTGTTCCGCGCGTTGCTGCGTCGCGGCGCTGTCCTCAGTGCGGTGGTTGCGCTGCCTGCGCTGTGGACAGTTGCCGAGTATCTGGCGAGTTCTGTCCCGGCAAATGGCACAGCGGGCAGCCTGTCGTATACGCAGTTGAAGTTTCTTCCGGTGCTTCAGCTCGCTTCGGTGACCGGCCTGTGGGGAATCAGCTTCCTGCTGCTGCTGTTTCCGAGTGCGATTGCCGCGGCGTTTTATCTTCGGCGTGGTTCGTGGAGGCGAGCAACTGGTGTGGTTGTGCTTGTGCTCGCGATTCTCGGGGGTGTTCTGATTTTCGGCGCGATGCGGCTGGCGGTTTCGAGCCCCGGTCCAACGGTCACGGTGGGTTTGCTGGATACGGATGAAGTGCAGATCGCAGAGCCCGGAGCCAGCACGGAGGAGCTTGTCCGAGGCTATGCCGAGCAGGCCGAAAGGCTCGCTGGCCGGGGGGCTCGGATTGTGGTGATGCCGGAGAAGACGATGGTTCTGCTCGATCGCCAAACGAAGGATGTGGACGCCGCGATGCAGCCTGTAGCTGACCGCACGGGAGCGGTCCTCGTGCTCGGTGTGTTGCGTGTGGCGGGTCCGCAAAAGTTCAACGAGGCCCGCATCTATGCGCCTCGTCAGCCGATGGCGGCTTATCACAAGCATCACATGTTGCCGCCTTTCGAATCGGACGAGACGCCGGGGAATTCGCTGGCGATGCTGGGGCAGTTCGGTGCGCCGGTGGGTGTGGCGATCTGCAAGGACATGGACTTCATTCGTCCGGCGCTGGACTACGGGCGCGCGGGAGCTGCGCTCGTGCTCGACCCGGCATGGGACTTCAATGTCGATCGCAGCTGGCATGGACACATTGCCATCATGCGCGGAGTGGAAAACGGCTATGCGGTTGCGCACACGGCGAAGGATGGGTTTCTCACCGTTACGGACAGCCGGGGCCGCATTCTCGGTGAAGCGCGAAGTGATCGTGCGACGTTCGCGTCGTTGCTGGTGGACATACCCCTGCGCCATGAGGTGACGATCTTTGATCGCGGCGGTGCGTGGTTCGCCTGGCTGGCAGGGTTCTTGTTGCTGGTTGCCGTCGTGCAGCTCGCTATGGTGTGGCGTCGGGGTGTGGCGTCGGAGTGCGAGGTGATTTGATTTAGCACGCGTTCATGGGCGCAGAGCGGCGTGGATGGCGCCGAGGACTTCGTCGGGGGTGATGGAGAGGATGCATTTTTTTTGTTGCTCGATGCAGGTCTCGAGGCCACAGCCGGCGCACTCGACACGGTGGTAGAGGATGCGGTGCTGCGCGCCGTAGGGGAACCACTGGCGCGGAATGTTGCGCGCGGCGAAGATGGCGACGCAAGGGGTGCCGACGGCGGCGGCGAGGTGCATAGGCCCGCTGTCGTGGCCGATGAAGAGGCGCGCGCGGGCGAAGGCAGCGGCGGATTCCCGTGGGGTGAGGCGGCCGCAGAGATTGACGACGGGACCTCCGCCGGAGGACTGCCAGTGGGCAGAGGCGAAGTCGGAGGCGTCGGATTCTTCGGGGGAGCCGGCGAGAAGGAGGGCGCGGTTAGGGAAGGCGCGCGCCGTGGCGGGTGAGGAGTTCGCGCCAGTGATCGCGGCCCCAGTCCTTGGCTTGAACTTTGGTGCCGACGCTGACGGCGATTAGTTCGTGCTGGAGGGCTTCGGGGCCGATGGCGTGCGCGGCGGTGGCGTGTTCGTCGGGTGTGAGGAGGAGGTCCCAGGAGCATGGGTCTTCGAGATGGGCGTCGCCGAGTTCGCGGATGTTGCGGGCGAGACGGGAGGCTTCGGGCTCGAGGTCGGCGTCGGGGGATGCGGGGGCTTCGCCGCCAAAGAGGTTGAGCTGTGCGGCGGTGGTGAGGGGAACGCCGATCTGACGGGTGGCGCCGGCGAGGCGGAAGAATTTGGCGTCGCGGCGGGCGCAGTCGATGCCACGGGCGCCGGTGAGGTAGACGAGGACGTCAGGGCAGAAGCGGCGGATCTCGAGGGTGAGGCGGAGAAGCTCGCGGATGGAGCGGGTGCCGGTGGTGTAGCGCATGTAGCCGTGGATGAGGCCGGTGTTCTCGAGCACGGCGGCGGCGGGCGGGGCCTTGGCGGCGACAGGGAGGTTAGTGAGGAGGCGGCGCTCGGCGTGCGGGAAGGCGCGGGCGATGAGATGGAAGGAGGGGAGAGCGATGAGGGTGTCGCCGAGGCTGCCGAGCCGGTAGACCAGAACGCGCCGGACATGATCGTTTTCCGGGACACGCGCGACGTCATAGGGCATGGTTCTCAGTGTAGTCGCGATATTCTGGTGACTGTTGATGATGGATGCGAGACATGTCGTGAGACTGCAGGAAGAGGCGACGCGGGCGTGGCATGAGCCGGCTGGAGTGCCGGCTGCGGCGAGTGAGCTGGATGTACTGGTGGTTGAGCAGGGCTTTGATGATCTGGTGCTTGAACAGCACAGGGCCAACTTCGATCTGTGGCACGAAGAGGACGAGGCGCGGGATCCGCGGGCGACGCCGGAGAAGATTGTGGCGGTGAAGAAGGCGATCGATCGGCTGAACCAGAGGCGGAATGATTTGATGGAGAGGATTGACCGGATGCTTCTGGATGGGGCGGGCGAGCAACGCGCGGAGGCTCCGCTACACTCTGAGACACCGGGAATGATGATTGACCGGCTGTCGATTCTTGAGTTGAAACGGTTTCACACCGAGGAAGAGGTTGCGCGCGCGGCAGATGAACAGCATGTGCAGCGCAACCAAGAGCGGCTGGCGGTGTTGAAGGAGCAGAGAGAAGATCTGCGCGATGCGCTGGACGCTCTGTGGGCCGAGGTAATGTCGGGCAGGCGACGGTTCAAGCTTTACCGTCAGATGAAAATGTATAACGATCCGGCGCTGAATCCAGTGCTGTACGGTACGCGGGCCGCGAAGTGAGGGACCTGATATTCACTGACCGATTTGACCGCGGATGGCACGGAACCGTATAACCTCGAAACAGATTCCCAAATTGACACAGTAACCGCGGCTACTCCCAAGCCGAGACGAACCAGAGAGCGCTATGGCCACGAAGTCGGCACCCCCCGTTGCCCCTACTACGAACAACACAGCCAAGAACGACGCGAAGTCCAGCAACCTGCGGCGCATGCCGCGCACGCTTGCCGGCTCGCACACACCCGACGATGCAACACGCAAACAGACGCTCGCGATGTATGAGAGCGCGCTGAAGCTGATGCAGAGCGGAAAGTTCGATAAGGCACACCAGGCCTTCTCGCAGATGCTGGAGACGGCGCCGCAGGACCTGGCGGACCGCATCCGCATGTACATTGCGGCGTGTATAGCGCAGATCGAGAAGGGCTCGACGAAGTTCGAGACCAATGAGGAGCGCTACGACTACGCGATCTCACTGCTGAACCAGGGGCATTACGAGGATGCGCGAGAGCAGTTCCAGACGATTCTTGCCAAGAATGAGTCGGCGGATTATGCGTTCTACGGCCTGGCGCTGCTGGCGAGCATGACGGGCGATACGCAGGAGTGCATCGAGAAGCTGCGCGAGGCGATCCGGCTGAACGGCCAGAACCGGTTGCAGGCGAGGGCGGACTCGGACTTTGAGACCGTTTCTGAGGATCCGCGGTTTACGGAGCTGCTGTACCCGGAGGCGTAGCGGACGTTCGCCGCGACGCAAGGGGTTCCGGTGAGACAATGAAGCTGTCCCCCGCGGGCGGTTTGGCGTTTGCCACCTCCGAGAGACGGAGGGGCGTATGTCGACGGAATTTCGGATCGTCAGCCTTTGCGGCTCCGCCGGCGCGCTACCGGCCTACATAACAATTCTGAAGGCGATGCCGGTGGATAACGGGATGGCCTTTGTCGTCCTTACCCACCGGCGCATGGGAACGCCGTGCTGGCTGGTGGATATCCTCTCCCGTGTGACCCGGATGCAGGTTGGGGAGATCGCCGAGGGCTGCATCTTTGAGCCAAATCATGTGTACGTGATCCCCGCCGGGGAAGACCTGACGATGGATGGAGAGGCGTTCAGCCTTGTTCCGGCTGCGACTGTGAACGGTTGGCCGGATGCCTTCGACATTTACCTGGATTCGGTGGCGAGGACGACGAGCCGGCGAGCGGTTACGGTGATTCTGTCGGGGATGTCGGAGGACGGAAGCGCGGCCCTCAAGGATCTGCGAACGAGTGGCGGGCTGAACTATGCGCAGGCCGATGCTCCGTCACGCGACATGCCCGAGAGCGCGGTGCGCACGGGAATGGTGGATTACATGGGTTCGCCGGAGGAGATTGCAGCGGTGATCCTCGGGCTTCCGGAGATCGGCCGAGGAGTTTCCTCTCTGAAGGATCTGCGGCCTCTCTGAGGCGTGCTGCTGTGGAAGCTGCGTCCACTACACTGGACGGACGCATGTCCGATCGAGTTCTTCCTCAGCTTCGCGTGGTGGCGATCGGTGGCGGCACGGGCCTTTCCACGTTGTTATTAGGGTTGAAACGCTACGTTGCCACACCGGGGTCGCCGACCGGCTTTGACCGCCGCGGGGGCTCTCGTGGCCGCACCGGCGGAAGTCCCAGCCCGGATGCGCCGTGCCTGATTCGCGACCTGGCGGCGGTGGTGACGGTGACCGATGACGGGGGATCGTCGGGGAGGCTGCGCGAGGAGCTGCAGATGCTGCCGCCGGGCGACATCCGCAACTGCATGGTGGCGCTGAGTGAGGATGAGCACCTGTTGTCGCGGCTGTTTCAGTACAGGTTTGCGCAGGGCGACCTCGAGGGGCATAGCTTCGGCAATCTTTTTCTGGCCGCGCTGAATGGGATCTCGGGGGATTTTGCGCAGGCGGTGCACATGTCGTCGCAGATTCTGGCGACGAGGGGACGGATCTATCCGGCGACGACGGCGCATGCGACGCTGACGGCGCGGATGGATGACGGCTCGGTGGTGCGTGGCGAGACGAACATCACGGCGTCGAAGCGGTCGATTGTGGAGCTGATGCTGGACCCGCCGGAGGTGGACCCCATCCCGGAGACGCTGGCGGCGATTGCGCAGGCGGATTTGATCACGCTGGGGCCGGGATCGCTGTATACGTCGCTGATCACAAACCTGCTGGTGCGGGGGGTTCCGGAGGCGATTGCGGGCTCGAAGGCGGTGCGGGTGTATGTGTGCAACCTGATGACGCAGGCGAACGAGTCCCTGGGGCTGACGGCATCGGAGCACATCGAGAAGATCCTGAACCATTGTGGCGGAGCGCGCGGGCAGCGGATTTTTGACTATGCGCTGATCAATACGGCGCCGATCCGGCCCCAGACGCTGGCACAGTACGAGCGTGGCGGACAGGAGCCGATTGAGGCCGACCTGGACCGCGTGCGGGCGCTGGGCGTGGAGCCGATAGCGGGCAACTTTGTCCATGAAGGTGAGGTATTGCGACACGACTACGAGGCCGTGGCTCGCAAGCTGATGGAACTGGCGCTGGGGAACGAAAGTCGCAAGGGGAGCCGCGCCTGATTCATCCCTACGGGTGACCCCATAGGTTACGAAAGTTACGTCTGTCGTGCTGCGTCATAGCAGCAGGATACGGGCCATTTATGCGGTGGAAGTGCCGCTACGGTTTCGTCTTTGTGTTACTTACGGTGTATTTACTGGCGAATAAGAGGGAACGTAGCCTCTGGTTACTGGCAAGACCCAGGTGAGATTTTCTTGCGGGAACTCCGGCGGGCCGACGGAAACGGATATTGTCCCAGAAACTTGAGGCAAGAATGGACGGGCAGAAGCCGGAGGCGGTTGAAGAGCAGTCCCATGCGGAGAACCCCGAGGATGTAGCAGTCCTGTACTCGTGGGCAAACCTGCAGGGCGCGCGCTACCGCGATTTTTCAGGCGCGCGGCGGGAGTCGCGGGCGCTGATGCGCCACCGCGCGGCCCAGGAGGCCAAGGATGCGGAGAGCCGGGCGCAGGCGGAGGCCGAAGCCGCGGCCGCGGCTGCAGAACGTGCGGCTCGGGAGGCTGAGGAGATTGCGCGGTTGCATGAGAAGGCTGCGCGAAAGGCAGCAGAGGCCAGGCACCGGCGCGACCTGGAACTGGAAGAAGGTGCCCGGGCGCTGGCGATGCGGCAGGCGACGGAACTGAGCCGGAAGGCGGCCTCAGAGCGGGTGCAGGCCGCGAGGAGCGCTGAAGCTGCTGCCGCGGCTGAAGCGGCGGAACGGCGAGAGGCCCGGGAGATTACAGATGCGAGGGCTTCGGCAGAGCGGCAAGCGTTGCGCTACGCAGAGGCCGAGATGCGCAGGCGGAAGTTGGCGGGCCGCAGCCGGTATCGAAACTGCCGGGAGAATTGACGGATCCGTATCAGCATCAGCGCGAACCGGAGCAGCCGACGCCGGAGAAGGTGTTTTCGTCGTTGATAACGCCGGAGCAGGACATGCGGCCGGCGCGGTACCCGAAGACACGTGATGGTCAGTTTCAACTGCCGCCGACCGGCGCAGACGACGCGATGAGTGAGGATGACGGAATTCTGGCTGATCCCATGACGGCGGCTTTTGCGGTGACCGAAACGGAGACGGATGTTCCGACTTCCGTTGAAAGCGGGACGGTGTCGCAGGGAGTGATTGAAAGCTTGATCGAGATGCAAAAGGCGCAGCCGGTGGCGGAGATGAGTGCGCAGGGGGAGACACCGACCGCTCCTGCTGAGAGGATGCGCGCGCCTGCGCCAGTGCCGGCGTGGCTGACGGAGGAGCGGCCGAAACCGGTGGCAGAGCCGGAGGCGTTAGTCGTGGAGGACACGCTCCAGCAGTCACGGGAGCGAGTGGCTTCACGGTGGTTTGCGCTGCGTGAGCTGTTTGAACAGGGGCCGCAGGAAAAGGCTCCGGAGGTGAAGAAGGCTGCGACCGGCGAGGTTCCGGTGCTGGCGGTGTTTTCGCTGGCGGGAGGCGTGGGCAAGACGAGCCTGGTGGCGACGCTGGGACGCGCTCTGGCGTCGTCCGGCGAAAAGGTGCTGCTGACGGACACGACCTCTCATGGGCTGCTGCCGTTTTACTTTGGCGCGAGCGAGCTGAGACCGGGCGTGGTGCGGACGTTTTCGCCGCCGGTGGGAAGCGCGGATGCGCCGATTCATCTGCTGAGCTTTGACCTGCTGGGCAAGGGCGGCGACCTGGAAGCGCAGGAGTGGCTGGCCGAGGAGCTGACGCGCAACGGGCAGGGGATGCAGCGCGTTTTGGTGGACTTGTCTCCGTCAGTCCCGTGGGTGCTGAAGCGGATTGCGCGCATGAATTCGATTGTGATGGTGCCGATGGCGCCGGATATGAGTTCGGTGATCAGCCTCAACATCGTGGAGAGGTTTTTTGCGGATGTGACGGACGTGAATGGGAAGCCGGTGCATCCGCGGTATGTGATGAACGGATTTGACGCTTCTCAACCACTGCACCTGGATGTGCGCGAGGTGCTGCGGCAACAGTTGGGTGACAGGCTGCTGCCGTTTGTAATTCGGCGGTCGCCGGCGGTGAGCGAGGCTCTGGCCGAGGGGATGACTGTGATGGATTATGCGCCGGAGACGGCGGTGGCAGGCGATGTGCTGAACCTGGCGTCATGGCTGAGAACGCAGGCGGCGCCGGCGCCCGGTTTCAGAAAGGCGCGGTGGAGCGAGCAATGACGCGATCGCCTTTGTGGCGGGAGTTTGAGTCAAGCGAATCGCTGCTTCCAACACTCCTGCGATTCTTGATTGTGGCGGGCGGGACGCTGTTCCTGATTGCGTCGGCCGCTGTGCCACTGCCGTGGCCGCAGCAAGCGCTGCTGGGTGGGCTGCTGGTGCTGACGGCGCTTTGGCTGCATCGGGGGTCTGGATCGTATCTGACGACGCTGATGCTGGTACTGCTGTCGTGTTTTGCGACGGTACGCTACGGCATCTGGCGTGTTCATTCGGTGGAACGCTACTTCCGATTCCGCGACGCGACGTGGAGCCGGCTGGATGCGTTCTTTGTTGTCGTCGTGCTGGGTGCGGAGCTGTATGCGTTCGTTGCGCTGCTGCTGGGCTATTTTCAGACACTGTGGCCTCTGCGGCGAACGCCGGTGCCCCTGCCGGAGGATCCGGCGAAGTGGCCCGAGGTCGACCTGCTGATTACGACCTATAACGAACCTCTGCGGCTGGTGAAGTACACGGCGCTGGCTGCGACGAACATCGATTGGCCGGACGGCAAACTGAACGTTTACCTGCTGGACGACGGACGGCGCGAGGAGTTTCGCGAGTTCGCCGAGCAGGCGGGTATCGGCTACATGACGCGGCCGGACAACGAGAATGCGAAGGCGGGGAATATCAATCGCGCACTGGGGCGGTTGAGTGCGCCATTTGTGGCGATCTTCGATGCGGACCATGTGCCGACGCGAAGCTTTCTGCAGTTGACGATGGGGTGGTTTGAACGCGATGTGAATCTGGCGCTGGTGCAAACGCCGCAGCACTACTACTCGCCGGACCCGTTTGAGAAGAATCTGGATCAGTTCCGGAATATCCCGAGCGAGAACGAGCTGTTCTATGGCGTGGTGCAGGATGGCAATGATCTGTGGAACGCGACGTCGTTCTGCGGGTCGTGCGCGGTGTTGCGGCGCAGGGCGCTGGACGAGATTGGCGGCCTCGCGACGGAGACGGTGACGGAGGATGCACATACGTCGATCCGTCTGCAGAAGAAGGGCTGGAGCACGGCGTATATCAATATTCCGCAGGCGGCGGGGCTGGCGACGGAGCGGCTGAGCGGGCACATTCGGCAGCGCGTGCGCTGGGCGCGTGGCATGACGCAGATTCTGCGGCTGGAGAATCCGCTGTTTGGGCGCGGGCTGAAGTTGGCGCAGCGGTTGTGCTATCTGAACTCGGCGGCACACTTTTTGTTTGCGCTGCCCCGGCTGGTGTTCCTGATGGCGCCGCTGATCTATCTGATTTATGGCGGAACGAACCTGCCGGGGACGTGGCAGGTGATCCTGGCGTTCGCAGCGCCTCACCTGGTGATGCTGTACCTGACGCATCTGCGGATCCAGGGAAGGCATCGGCATTCGTTCTGGAATGAGATCTACGAGACGGTGCTGGCACCGTACGTTCTGCTGCCGACGATTGGAGCGTTTCTGTGGCCGCGGCGGCCGAAGTTCAACGTGACCGCGAAGGGACAGGTGCTGTACTCGAGCTTCTTCGACCGGCGGATTGCAAGACCGTTTGTGCTGATGCTGTTTGTGAACTTTGTCGGACTGCTGTGCGCGATTCCGCGGCTGCATCTGTTCGCGGCGTCGAATCTGCCGTGGATGGCAGGGATGGCTCCTGAGCGAGCCGCACCGCATGTACGACCCTCACCATCTGGGCACGATTGTGATGAACGTCGCATGGACGCTGTTCAACACGATCCTGCTGGGCGTGGCGACGGCGGTCGCGTGGGAGAACCAGCAGCGGCGGCGCGCGGTGCGTGTGAACGTTCAGGTTCCGGGTGGCGTGGTACTCCCGGATGGCAGCGTGGTGCAGGGGCTGACGGGTGATCTTTCGAGCACGGGCGTGCGGCTGTGGACGGGCTCGCGGCTGAATGTGCAGCCGGGTGATGCGGTGAGAATTGTGCTGCCGGTGCTGGATGGCGATGCTTCGTTGCCGGCGACGGTAGTGCGGGTGGAGGATGAGTCGCTGCGCGCGCAGTTCGATGCGCTGTCGCTGGCCGAAGAAGAGTCGCTGACGATGGTGCTGTACTCTCGCGCCGACACGTGGCTGGGATGGGATGAAAAACGTGAGGGGGACCATCCGGTGCGCAGCTTTGCGCGGATCGTTCGCCTGGCCGGGCGCGGGTGGCGACAGACGATTTTGCCGGGCAAGCGCTCGCGCGATGGTGGTCTGATGACGAGCATCGCACCGCTGCTGATCGCGGCGGTTCTGCTGCCGGCGTGGTCGAAGGCGAAGGGGCAGGAGGCGGCGGATGCTGCGCCTGCTGTAGTGACGGCCAGTGCGTCGAAGCAGGATGCGCAGGAGTCACCCAAGACTGAGACAGCGAAAACGGACTCGTCAAAGGCTCAGCCGGCAAAGAGTGAGGCACAGGCTCCGGCGAAGAAGGTTGACGGTAACTCGGGGACGGCGCCAGCGAAGGACGCTGGTGCTTCCAAGGGGACGAAAGAGACGGCGTCGCCGGACAAGCCGGCTGCTGCGGCCTCGTCCGGCGCGAAGAAGACCAGCGATTCGGATGACGCGGATGACGATGCGGCATCGACCCACGATGCGGGACCAGCGACAACGCCGAGCACGCCGGTTCGCCCATCGACTGCCCATGTTGCGGTTGCGAAGTCGATTGCGGTTGGCAGTGAACGCGCCGGTGGCTTCAGCCAAGTTTGTGCCGCTGGCACCGGCTCGAGTTGCGCCAGCCGCGGTGGCTCCCGTCGCCGCAACGACAGCTCAAGATTCGAATGCGGGAAGCGGTGGATCGCAGATTGTGCAGTTCTATCGCGGACGCGTGGTGCCCGAATGGTGGAGAGTAAGCGTGATTGCGGCGCAGTACCCGTGGGCGCTGCTGATTCTCGTGGTGCTGCAGACGTTTCTGATTGCGGTGCTGTTGAGGGCATCGCTGCGGCGGCGTGCGCGCGAGCGGCTGCTCGGGCACATCTGAGCTCTTTCGCGAGGGTGGTGGCCTGCTGCGTCAGGGGTGCAGTCTGCAGACCTTGAGCAGGTTGTTGTCGTAGGGGCAGCTGAGTGCGGCCGGTGAGTCAGAGCGCAGGATTACCCAGTCGACGCCATAGGGCGCGAGGTGTTCGCGGAGTTGCGCAGCGGTCTGCTGGCTCAGATTCAGCTGCGCGGTGAAGCCGGCAGCCCACTCGTCTGCGAGGCGCGGTGTGATAGCGGCCTCGCCTCCATCCTTTGAGAAATCAGGAAGTACGCTGCGCTGAGCGGTGGCGCGGAAGGTCTGGGCATCCTCTCCGGGTGTGGTGATGTAGTGCGCGTCGAGTGCGAAGAGTGTATTCGCCGCTGTGTTGTCGCGACACCAGAGGAAGGCGCGGACCCACGGGTTTGGGTTCTGCTGTAGCCGCCAGGGAAGCTCGATGTGCGGCGAGGCGGGAAACTGGCTGCGCTGGACGATGAACATGGTGAGCGCGGTCGCGAGGAGGATCGGGATCATAGCGTAACGTGTGTAGTGCCGTGCAGAGGACGGTAAGGAGGCACGCTCGATGCCCTGCTGCATCGAGGTACCGAGCAGCAAAAACATGATGAGGTAGATCGTGAGGAAGGCGCGGAGGGGCTGCAGACGCGCGACGATGTGGGCGTGGAAGTGTTCCTGCCCGAAGATGAGCGCGAGTGCGGTCGCGAAGCAGCCGTAGAGAATTGCCGAGTCGCAGAGCAATTTGCCGTTTGCCCTGAGGCCGAATTGGTTGTAGCGCCGGAGCGCGAGCAGAACGAGGAGCGGCCCGATGAGGCCGAAGATCTCATACCAGTGCCACTGCGAGAGGAACCAGTAGTAGCGACTCTCTGCTGCAAGGATGACTGCGGCGGACTCGGCCGGAGCGCGGGCCTGCAGGATGGAGGCAGCGGCGGAGGCGAGGAACGCGAGGATCGCAAGCAGGAGTATTTTTCTGCGGCTTCGCAGGATGCGGAGTACGATGATGAGTCCGAGCGCGTAGCCCGCCATGAGCGGATGGAAGGCTGCTGCAAATGCGATTGCGAGAATGCAACCCGCGAGCGAGCGGCGGTTGTCTCGCCAGTCGTCCAGCGCGAAGGCGACGGCCCAGACGGAGAATGGCGTTGAGAGGCTGCGCGCGGTGACGCAGGGATCCATGAGCAGCAGCGAGGTGCCGGCGATGGGGATGGTCCAGACGGCGGCGAGCGTAGCGATCCCAGCGAGTTGTGCCCGTTCGTCTGGTGTGACACGGCGGAGAACGGCGCGTGCCGCGGTGAGCGTGAGCGCGATGCTGATGAGATTGATGATGAGGAGAACGACGAGCAGGGAAAGGTTCATCGCGCGGGTGATGGTGGCGACGACGGGAGCAAAGACGGAGAACTGCAAGTGCTCGGAGACGAACTCGGTGAAGTGCGGGAAGAGGGAGGGGTTCAGCTTCCATTCGACGCCCGCGACATAGAGGCCGCCGTCTTCGGCGAGCGGATGGAAGCCGTGAACGAGGAGCACAGCGAGCGTGAGGGCCGCCAGCGCCGCTCCCCACCAGGCCGTAGCCTGGCGGCGCACAACGCGAACGCGCGACGATGAGATCTCAGCTCCGGAGACCTCTGGTCGGGGAAGTGTTGCCGTGGAGGCCAGCAGCGTTCTCGTCAGTAGCATCAAGTTATAAGACGGATTCCTCAGGTCGACGGGCGACTTTTGAATCAAACGATACAATGAAGATACGCGCCAATGCACGATCTCACGACAACATGGCCCAGCAAACCCGGGTGCGGCCAGGCGGGAACCTCGCGATGAGTCGTGAGCATCGCCTCAATCTCCTGAAGATGGTTCCGGGGCTGCTGATCAGCGCCTTTTTCCTGTGGTGGACCTTCCGCGGCTTCGATATGGCCGACCTGGAGACGGTGCGCTTCGTGGCGCCGGGATGGATTCTGGGCGTGGTGGTGTTTACGGTTGCGGGTTATACCGTGCGCTGCCTCAGGGCCTGGTGGATGCTGCGCAGCGTGAAGGCACGCTTCAGCGATTGCGCGCGCATCTTCATGACCTCGCTCGCCGCGAACAATATTCTTCCACTGCGCATTGGCGATGTGATGCGGGTCTTCACTTATGCTCCGGACGTGAATGCGACGCCGTCGATGGTGCTGAGCACAGTGATTCTGGAAAAACTTCTGGATGTATTCAGCCTGGCAACCTTGTTCACGATCACAATGCGTGGCGGACGAGCCGTTTCGCCAAAGCTGCGCGGAGGCGCGGAGATCGGACTGGCAATCTCCGCGGTTTGTTTGCTGGTGCTGGTTTTTGGAGCGCACACCTTGCAGCAACCGGTACGTAACCTTGCGGCGAAGAGCGGGAACAGGTTCGTCAAGAAGATTGAACACTGGCTGCTGCTGGCGATGGGATGCATTGAGAACATCGGCGTGGGCGGTTCGCTGCTGCTTGTAGTGTTCAGTTTTGTCGCGTGGACGATTGAGGGTCTGATTTATGTTTCGGCGGCGAAGCTGGTCGCGCTCAGGACTGATGCAACCGGGCCGTGGCAGGCGGTCTCGCAGGCGAATCTTTCGTTCCTGATTCCGAGTTCGCCGGGGGGTATCGGGCCGTTTGAGTGGGCATGCAAAGATGCGCTGGTGCGACATGGAGCGCCGCCGCCGGCTGCGGGGTTGTTCGGGCTGCTGATTCACGCCTGGTTGTTTGTCTCGATTACGGGTGTGGGCGGAGCGCTGTTCCTGATGCACCGGCTGCATCGCGCGCGGCGCAAGCCGCTGGTCGAAGAGCTGGATACGCTGCCGGCGGAACTGCCGTAAGAGAAGAGATCAAAGTCTAGAGATCAGAGAACGTTCAATGTACAGGATTCTGCAGCAGACGATTCAGGCGCGGATTCAGGCGCTGTTGAGTGAGCGCTACGGTGTCGAGCTGGCGCAGCTTGCGGTGGAGTTGCCGCCGAAGCTGGAGTTCGGCGAGATGGCGCTGCCGGTGGCGTTTGAGTTGGCAAAGCGGTTGAAGAAGGCTCCGCGTGCGATTGCGCAGGAGCTGCGACCGGAGCTCGAGAAGATCGATGGTGTAGCGAGCGTGGAGATCGCCGGGGCGGGCTATCTGAATGTGAAGCTCGATCGCGCGGCGATGGCGCGCCGCATTGCGGCGGATGAACACGCGATCATTGGGGGCGAAGGCTTTCGGCTGATCGAGCATACGAGCATCAACCCGAACAAGGCCGCGCATGTGGGGCATCTGCGCAACGCGATCCTCGGGGACAGTTTTGCGCGGATGGTGAGGCCGGATGACTACAAGCCGGGCTATGCGACGGGTGTGCAGAACTACATCGACAACACGGGCGTGCAGGTGGCCGACATCGTCGTGGCAGTGACGACGCTGAAGGGGATGAACCTCGACGCGGTGCGTGCGTGGATGACCGAGCTGATGGAGACGAATACGCGGCTCGACTACGTGTGCTGGGATTTGTATGCGCAGGTTTCGCAATGGTACGAGGCTGACCCGGAACAGGCGGCCGTGCGCAAGAAGCTGCGGTTGGACACGCTGCATGCGATTGAGCACGGCGGCAATGAGACGGCAGAGATCGCTGAAATTATTTCGACGGGAGTTCTTCGGCGACATCTGGAGACGATGGAGCGGCTGGGGATTGAGTATGACTTTCTGCCGCGTGAGAGTGAGATTTTGCACCTGCACTTCTGGGAAGCGGCGCGCGCGCTGATGGTGGAGCGCGGCGTGCTCTACAAGGAGACGGAGGGGAAGAACGCTGGCTGTTGGGTGATGCGACGCGCGGGTGCGCCCGCCGCTGGCGCCGGGCGAAGTGGATGAAGATGCGAAGATCATTATCCGGTCGAACGGAACCGTGACGTACGTGGGCAAGGACATCGCGTATCACCTATGGAAGTTCGGGTTGCTGGGGCGCGACTTTGGATATGCGCGGTTTCGCGAGTACGCGACGCACACGTGCTGGGTTTCGACGATGCATGGCGAGGATCCGCATCCGAGCTTTGGGCACGCGGATGCGATCTATAACGTTATTGATTCGCGGCAGGATGATCCGCAGGCGCAGGTGAAGGAGGCGTTGCGAGCTCTTGGTTACGAGGCGCAGGCGGAGCGCTATACGCATTTGAACTACGCCTTCGTAGGGCTCACGGCGCGGACGGCGCAGGAGCTCGGCTACACGCTGAGCGACGAGGACCAGGAGCGCGGGTTCATCGAGGTGAGCGGACGCAAGGGTTTTGGCGTGAAGGCCGATGACCTGATCGATCGAATCATTGTTGCAGCGCGTGCGGAGGTGGATGCGAGGCATCCGGAGCTGGATGAAGCGGAGCGTGCGGAGATTGCGAACTCGATTGGCGTGGGAGCGCTGCGATACTTCATGCTGCGCTTTACGCGGAATACCGTCATCGCTTTTGATTTTCGCGATGCGCTGAGCTTTGAGGGCGAGACCGGACCGTATGCGCAGTACGCGGCAGTGCGTGCCGCGAATATCTTCCGCAAGGGTGAGGCGGATGAGGCTGCGGTTTTGCGCGAGTTCGAAGCGCTGGATGCGAGTGCGCTCGCGCCGCTGCTTGAGGGCGAAGACGGAACCAGCGTGTGGGAGGTGTGGCTTGCGGCTTCGCGTGTGTCGCTGGCGCTGGAGCAGGCGATTGCTGCGGCGGAACCGGCGGTGCTAGCGAAGTTCGCGTTCACGCTGGCGCAGAGCTTTAACAACTTCTATCACCGTCACCGCGTGCTGACAGAGAGCGACCCGGTGCGCAAGACGTTACTGTTTGCCACGGCGGCCGTGGCGCGGCGGGAGATCACGCGCGTGCTGGGGTGGCTGGGCATCAGCGTACCGTCTGCGATGTAGGTGGCGAAGCTGGCATGAGCAGGCGAAGCGCATCGGGCACGAGCTCGACGCGCATGGGCGTAGTGCCAATCCATTCGCCGTCGGCCTGGACGTGAACGCGCGGTTCGGCGTCGGAGCAGGTGAAGTCCGCGACGCGCAGGTGTTGCGTGTATGGGTTCCAGCGATGTGTGCGCGTCCAGCTGGTTGCGAACCATGCGGGAAGAGCGAGGCGCGAGGGTGGGGTGGTGAGCGTGAGTTGGAGTGTGTCGTCGGTCGGCGAGGCACCGCGTGCGAGGGGGCTGAAGAGGCCGCCGAGGTCGCCGACGCGGATCGCCATGGCGCTGATGGCGTCGCGCTCGATTGTCGTCCCCTCGGCTGATCTGGCGTTGACCTGGAAGGGCGAAAAACGCGAACTGAGGAAGAGGCGGGCGGCGCGGAAGTAATAGATGGATCGCCCGAGGCGTTGCTTGCCGGCGGCGAGCATACGGTAGACAAGCATGCCGTCGGGGCCTGCGCCGGCCATCACGGCGAAGTAGCGCGAGCGCGGGCCGTGTGCGGTTTCACAGGTGACGCTGCCGAGCGGGATTGAGTACGGCGTGAAATCGAGCTGCTGGCGCACGGCTGTGGCCGGATCGAACGAGATTCCGAGGTGACGAGCGAGTGCGTTGGCGCTGCCGAGGGGAAGAATGCCGAGGATCGCCGAGGGATGATGGGCGAGACCCTGGATGACCTCGTGCACAGTGCCGTCGCCACCGCAGGCGAAGATGAGGTCGGCGCCGTGGCTGGCTGCTTCTACGGCCTGGGCACCTGCCGTTCCGGGGCCGTGGGTTGCGACGATCTCTACCTGGATGCCATGGCTGAGAAGCGCGTTCGCGGCGCGCTCAAGCATGCCCATGCGCGAGCGGCCGCCGCGACCGGCGTTCGGGTTGAAGATGAGGGCCGCGCGTTGCATGCGCTGAGGTTACTGCTACTTGAAGAGCCTGCGTGGTGGGACTAGTTGGACGGGGGTGGCGTGGTTGGAGCTGCAGCCGGCGGGGCCGCCGGACGCTCGCGAGGTGGAGGAACGAAGGCGGTGGGCTGGGCCGAGCCACGATGGCAGGTGCCGCAGGTGACCTGGGTGTCCGGCTTCGGATCTAGCTGCGTGAGGTATTCCGTGTTGATGGTGTTCCTCATCTTAATCATGACGCGGGCGCGGTCCTTCATGGGGTTGGCGTCTGATGCGAAGTTGGGGCGGCCGGTGGCTGGATCCTTGGCGTGGCAGTAGGTGCACTCGACGCCGAGATCGCCTGTGAATCCGCGCATGATGGCGATGACCTGCGGGCCGGTGATGTCCTTCGGGAGAACCTTCAGGTTGGTGGGCGCGGGAATCTCGCGGCGCTGTGCTGCAGGATTTCCGCCGGGCTGGGAATTGGACTGAGGGGTCGCCTGGGATAAAGCTGCCGAGGCTGCGAGGAGCGAGGCGACTGCAAGGAGAGACAGAGAACGCCTGACCATACGTGTCCTTTGGATTGCAAGAAGTTGAATGTCTTTCTGCTGAGCGTATGGAAGGACAGCAGTCGTGTCAACGCAGTTGGTATTTGAGTCTACATGAGGTTACTTCGCGTGGCTGCGGACCCATTCGGTGATGCTGCGCACGCCGATGCCGCTGGGGCCCTTGGACTGCCAGGGCTTCTGGTCGTCGATCCAGGCAGTGCCGGCAATGTCGAGGTGGATCCACGGTGTGTCGCCGGCGAACTCCTTGAGGAACATTGCGCCTGCGATGGCTCCGCCGTAGCGCGAGCCGCCGGTGTTCATGATGTCGGCGATGGAGCTCTTGATCTGCTCGCGGTAGTCGTCGGTGCAGGGCATCTGCCAGAACTTCTCGCCCGCGACAGGGTAGACATCGAGGAAGCGGCGGGTCGTCTCGTCATCGTTGGAGAAGAGGCCGGCGTTGAGTTGACCAAGCGCGATGCCGATGGCTCCCGTGAGCGTGGCGGCGTTGATGAGTCGTGTGGCGCCGAGCGTTTGCGCGTAGTGCAGTCCGTCGGCGAGCACCAGGCGGCCTTCGGCATCAGTATTCAGGACCTCAATGGTCTTGCCGGACATCGCAGTCAGGACGTCGCCGGGCTTGTAAGCGCGGCCGGAGGGCATGTTTTCGCAGGAGCAGATGACGCAGAGGACGCGCACTGCGGGCTTAAGGAGTGCGACGGCGCGCATGGTACCGAGCATGGCGGCAGCGCCGGCCATGTCGTACTTCATCTTGTCCATGTTGTCGGCGGGTTTGATGGAAATGCCGCCGGTGTCGAAGGTGATGCCCTTACCGACGAGGCCGAGGATGGGGGCATCGGACGCAGGTGCGGTCGGCGGCTCGTAGCGCAGGACGATGAGCGCCGGCGGCTCAGCAGAGCCTTGCGCGACTGCGAGGAAGGCGCCCATCTTAAGTTGCTTGAGCTTGTCGGTCGAGTGAACTTCGCAGGCGAGGCCGAACTCCTTCGCCATCGCCGCAGTGCGACGGCCGAGTTCTGTGGGCGTGAGGACATTGCCGGGCTCGTTCACGAGCGAGCGTGTGAAGTTCTGACTCTCGCCGAGAATGACGCCCTCGTCCCAGCCGCGCTGCGTGTCGCTTCTGGTCTCATCGTCGGCTTCGGGAAAGAGCACAGTAACGCTCTGAATGCTCTGGTCCTTGCGGTCGGTGCGGTAGGCATCGATGTCAAAGTTGGCCAGCAGGGTGCCTTCGGCAACAGCCCGAGCGGCAAGGTAGCAGGGGAGCGTGTCGATGTGTTCATCGGCAAGCGCGCGGTCCTCGGGAAACGCGATCGTGATCTCGCGAAATCCGCGCGGGCGGGCCAGGCGGATTGCGGTTCCGGCACCCTTGCGGAGCTCGTTCGCGGTGAGCGACTTCGCTTTGCCGAGCCCGATCACCAGGAGACGTTCGGCCTTGAGCCCGTCCGGACGGCGCAGGAGCAGCGGCTCAGCGACTGTTGCTTTGAACTCTCCCGTCCCAAACCACGGTGCTGCGGCTGCGGCGACCGCGTCGGATGTCGTCAGCAGCGCAGGAGAGGGCGGGTCATCTTTGCCGGTAGCGATATCGACGGCGAAGACAACCAGCAGAGGTGTGACGAAGCCTGCGGGATCCTGGAACAGTAGCCTGGAGGTCATCTGCTCTCATCCTAACCCGAAGGTCAATCTGCGATCTTCAACGACGTTGGCTGCGCGCAATCGCAGCGCGAGCTTCTTTGTCGGCTTCACGTTTCCGTTCGGTCTCCCGCTTGTCCCACTGCTGTTTGCCGGTGGCAACGGCAAGCTCGCACTTGACGCGGCCGTTTCGGAAGTAGAGTCGGACGGGGATGAGCGTCGTGCCTTTGCCCTGAGTCGCGGCGGTGAGTTTTTCGATCTCGCGGTGATGCAACAGCAACTTCCGTGTGCGCAAGCTCTCGTGATTCATGGCGTTGCCATGGGAGAAGGGGCCGATGTGGGCGTTGAGGAGAAAGGCCTCGCCATCCTTGAGCAGACCGTAGGCGTCCTTGAGGTTGGCCTTGCCCTCGCGGATGGACTTGACCTCCGTGCCCCGGAGGGCGACGCCGCACTCGTAGCGATCGCCGAGAAAGTAATTGAAGCTGGCCGAGCGGTTGAAGGCGGCGTCGCGCTGGCCGGCGGCCACGGGGTCGCGGTCCTTCGGCTTGGCCGAGGGCTTGGCGGTTGTTGTGGGAGTGGTCGGGTTGGAGAGCGAGCGAGGCATTGGCGAAGGTTCGATGCTAGCAGAGGAGCGAGGATGCAACGAAGCCAGCGGGGCGTGCCGGATACAGCCAAAGATGTAGACAGGGCGGGCATCGAGCGGATGCGCGTGTATAACGTCGCGGGTGGCGACCCGTCCAATGAAGTAAGGCAACTCCGAACGTGACGATCAACCATCCTGAAGACCACCACGAGCGGGCGCAGGGTCCGGGCGGCGGCTACGCAGCGGGACCTGTCTGGATACGGTTTCTGGCACGGAGAGCGTCGTGACGCCGATGGTAGTATGGAGCGAGCCCGAACATCCGCTCGAAACCGCAGCAGACTCACCCCGGAAGTGCTCTGAGCACCGTTCCGGAGGCTTCCTCCGGCGGGGTTGCGAGCCCAAAGTGCGGGGTCAAGGGGAGCGGTTTAAAGGAATGAAACGACGCGAGATCGGCCGGTGGTACAAGGCGCCGTCAGCCTATTGGGCGCGAGCGGCCGCATGGCTGTCTCTCCTTCTTGTCTTTGTGCTGCTGGGCGGCGTGGCGCATGCACAGTCTGCAAGTACATGGAACAAGCGTGGCCAGGAGGCCGAGTCGCGCGACGATTACGATGCGGCCTTTGAGGCCTATCGGCAGGCGTGGCTGAAGAAGCCGAGCGACATGCGCTACAAGGAGCGCTACGAGCGTCTGCGCTTCCAAAGCGCAAATGCACACGTCGACCGCGGGCGCGTGCTACGGCAATCGGGCGATGTGGGCGGCGCGATCAATGAGTTTGCGCGCGCGTTGCAGATCGACCCTGGCAACCAGGCGGCGGCACAGGAATTGGAGCTGACGCAGAAGCCGACGACTCCCGGCGGGCGTCCGCAGGCCAGCGCAGCGGAGGCGGTAGGTGGCGGCATCAACAGCCAGGCACTCTCGAACGCCGGACCGGAGGCGAAGGTGCTGATTCCGGGCGTGGACGAGGAGACGCCGCACCAGCGCGAAGTGCACCGGGACATCGATTCGCTGAGCCCGCCGCCGCAGCTGCAGCCGGTATCGAACGATCCCATCACGCTGCACATGGTGGAGGACACGAAGAACATCTACACGGCGATCGGCAAGGCGGCCGGGCTGAATGTGATCTTCGATCCGAAGTACAACTCGACGCGCATTCCGGTGGACCTTACGAACGTCTCGTTGTTCGATGCGCTGCGCATTGTGGGCACGCTGAGCAAGACGTTCTGGAGACCGGTGACGCCAAATACGATCTACGTTACCGAAGACAATCCGAATAATCGCCAGGAGCAAGGCGAACAGGCCGTGCAGACGTTCTATCTTACGAATGTCTCGCAGCAGAACGATGCGAACGAGATCCTGATTGCGCTGCGCAACCTGCTGGATACGCGGGCGAAGCTGTACCTGATTGCCAGTCAGAATGCGATTGTGCTGCGCGCATCGCCGGATGAGCTGATTCTTGCGGAGAAGATCATCGACGATCTGGACCGTACGAAGCCTGAGGTCGTGGTGGATGTTGCCGTGCTGGAAGTGAGCCGGAACAAGGAGCGCAACCTCGGCATCACGTTGCCGACCAGTGCCAGCATCACGCCGATACCGACGGGCGGAACAACTGGCGCCAGTACGACGACAACCGGCACGTCGACGACCACCGGCGGAACGACGACAACGAACAACAACACAACCCTGACATTAAACTCGCTCGCAAACGCGAATGCGACGAACTTTGCAGTGACCATCACAGGCGGCCAGGTGAATGCGCTGCTCTCGGATGCGGATACGCGCATCCTGCAGAACCCCCGTATCCGCGCCACGGATGGGCAGCGCGCGACACTCAAAATTGGATCGAAGATTCCGGTTGCGACAGGATCGTACAACGCCGGTGTTTCGGCGGGCATTGCCAGCCTGGGTGTGCAGACGCAGTTTCAGTACATCGACGTTGGTGTGAATATCGACATGACGCCCACGGTGCACTACGACCGTGAGATCTCGCTGAAACTGAAGGTTGAGGTTTCGAGCCAGAATGGCCAGGTAACGATTTCCGGCGTGACGGAGCCGATTATCTCGCAGCGCTCAGCGGAGCAGACGATTCAGCTCAAGGACGGCGAGCCAAGCCTGTTGGCGGGCATCCTGACCAACCAGGACACGATGAACGTGAATGGAACGCCGGGCCTTGGTGAGTTGCCGATCCTCAAGTACTTCTTCGCAAGCCACGACAAGATCCAGCAGTCGGATGAGATTGTCTTTTTGATCATTCCGCACATCGTTCGCGACTCCATCCTGACGGACGAGAATACGCGCGCGATTTATGCCGGGACGGGACAGACGGTGGAGTTGATCCGTCACGGTTCCGAGGCTTCCAACGGGACACCGCAGGCGACGAACGCGGTGTACACGCCGACGCCGAACTCCAGCACCACTGCCGCGAACGCCGCAGCAGCGATGATTCCGCATATTGCCGCAGCGGGTCAGCCGACGCCGCCTCCGGCTCCGGGCGAAGCGGTCGCGCCGACGCCGGGAAACATTCCGTCGACGACTGCCGTGACGCCGCTGAACCTTTCGGTGGTCTCGCCGGCACAGGCCCAGGTGGGCGCGACCTTCCAGGTGACAGTGCGCGCGACCAATGCGCATGACCTGTTTGGCGTGCCGCTGCAGATGCAGTTTGATCCGAAGGTCTTGTCGCTTGTAAGTGTCGACGCCGGGGACCTGCTGGGCAAGGATGGTCAGGCAGTGGCGCTCAGCCATCGTGATGACGGCGAGGGCGCGGTCACAATGTCGATAGCGCGTCCGCCCAATACCGCGGGTGTCAACGGTGACGGGCCGCTATGTGTGCTGACGTTCAAAGCCATCGCGCCAGGCAACTCGTCCCTGTCGCTGGTGCGGGTTGGCGCGCAGGACAGCCACCAGAACAAACTGCCGGTGACTGGTGGCCAGGCAACGGTGCACGTGACGGCCGGCGGTGCGGCACCGCGTCAGTGAGGGCTTGAGGAATGACTCGAGGCTTGCGGGAGCGGATGGAGAAGCGCAGAGTCCAGCGTTGGCGTTCGAGTCAAGCCGGCGTGTCGCTGATCGAGCTGATCATCGTGATTGCGATTCTGTCGATCCTCGCGATGGCGGCGCTGCCCGTGGCGAGGTTCGAGGTGAAGCGCCGCAAGGAGCGTGAGTTGCGCCGTGACCTATGGGAGATGCGCTCGGCGATCGACGCGTACAAGGATGCTGCGGACAAGGGCGGCATCCAGACCAAGGCGGACTCGAATAACTATCCGCCGGACCTGCAAACCCTGGTGGACGGCGTCGATATCCAGGACCACAAGGTGCGGTTCCTGCGTGCGATTCCGGTCGACCCGATGACGAACTCCCCGGACTGGGGCCTGCGGTCGAACCAGGACGATCCGGACTCGGATAGCTTTGGCGGACAGAATGTCTACGACGTGTATACGAAGAGCCAGGGAACCGGGCTGGACGGGACGAAATACGACACATGGTGAGAACGGTGACATCCCGGACGCGGCCAACTGAGGTGCAGGCACGAGAGAGCGGTTTTACGCTCTTCGAACTCATGATTGTGATGGCGATTATTGCCATTTTGGCGTCGGTCGCGGTGCCGAGCTACATCAATGCGGTACGGCATGGGCGGGAGGCAGCGCTGCGGCAGGACCTGTGGGTGATGCGGCAGGCGATCGACAGCTACACGGTGGACAAGGAAAAGGCGCCACAGTCGTTAGACGACCTTGTGCAGTCGGGCTACCTGAAGGCGATTCCGGTGGATCCGATGACCGGGCGGGACGACACGTGGATGCCGGACACCTCAGACACCCTGATGGACATTGACGAGACGGCCGGCGGGATCAACAATGTGCACTCTGGGGCGCAGGGACTCGCAACGGACGGTTCGAGCTACAACACCTGGTAGAGCGTTGGGTGGAGAGCGAATCAAGCCACGTTCTGCGATAGTCTTGCCTAATTCCGTACCGACGATTCACTGCCTGCAACCAAGAAATGCCAAACCCGTCTACAATGAATGGCGAGCGCTGTGCCTTAGGCAGGGCCTCCGGCCTCCGGGAGTATGCCATGCGCGTCCCACTTGTTCTTGCCTTCGCGGGTCTTTCCGCCACGCTTGTCCTCGCACAGCAACCCACTCCGACGACCTCTGCGGGAACGAATGCGCCGGTTGTGACGCAGATCCCCGCAGCGCCGCCGACTGCACAGCCTCCGGCAGCACAATCGCCGAGTTCCGTGCCGACGGCCCAGATGCCCGCGCCACCGGATGAGAGTCCTGCGGGAGCGCCCGGTGCGAGTCCGACGACTGCGCCTGCATCGACGCCGAATGTGACGGCGGATAGCGGCAAGAAGTCGAACGGGAAGGCGGCGAAGCCTGGCAAGAAGGGCAATGTCGATGAGGCGAAAGAGGACTCGGTTCCGAATCCTGGTGAGGACCTCGATCCGCACATCAAGAAGGGCAGCGAAGAGGATGTGAACGCTGTCGGCCAGCGGAACATCGGCGGCCGCGGAATCGGGAACTGGTATTCGACCAACTGGGAGATCGGCACGGGCAAGCAGTACTCGATGGAGATTGAGAAGAGCTCGCACCTTGTGACGGACCCCGTAGTGGTGGAATACATCAACCGCGTCGGGCAGAACATCGTGAAGAACTCGGACGCGAAGGTGCCGTTCACGATCAAGGTGCTGGATACGGACGAGATCAACGCCATGGCCCTGCCGGGCGGGTTCTTCTATGTGAACTCAGGCCTGATTCTTGCGTGCGACTCCGAAGACGAACTTGCGGGCGTGATGGCCCACGAGATCTCGCATGTGGCGGCACACCATGCCGCGCGTGAGATGACGAAGATGAACTACATGCAGCTGGGGCAGATTCCGCTGATTATCTTCACGCAGGGAACATGGGTGGGATACGGCATCTATGAGGCAGCGCAGCTTGCGGTGCCGCTGACCTTCCTGCAGTTCTCGCGTGAGTATGAGGCAGAGGCGGACTACCTCGGCATCCAGTACATGTACAAGGCAGGGTACGATCCGCAGGGCATGGTGAGCATCTTTGAGAAGCTGTCCGCGCTTGAGAAGCATAAGCCGGGCGCTCTGTCGAAGGCATTCAGCGATCACCCGGCAACTCCGGACCGTATCGCAGCGGTAGAAAACGAGATCGCGACGATCCTGCCGGCCGAGCCGCAGTACATGGTGACGAGCTCGGAGTTCGACACGGTCAAGGCGCGACTGGCGCGGATTCAGAACAAGCGCGGTCTGAACGACAAGAAGGACAACAGCAAGCCGACGCTGCGGCGTGTGGGCGGAAGCAATAACGATCCGAACGCGCCGAACAATCCGAGCAGCTCGACCGATGACCGGCCGACGCTGGGACGCCGCGACTAGAGGGAGAGGGTAATTGAGCTAACAGGGGAGCTTCGGCTCCCCTGATGCTTTTTGGGTCCAGTTTTCATCGCCCGCTATATTCCTGCGTACCAGGAGTAGCCGCCCTCGGGTGAAGCAGACCCAAGGCCTTTGCCGAAGTGCTTCATCGAATCGGTGGCCGTGATGCGCGTGAGGAACTTGACGCTCTTGTAGCCAAGCTGGCGTGGCACGCGAAGGCGCAATGGGCCTCCGAAGCCGACGGGAAGATCACCGTCGTTCATTCCCCAGGTGACGAGCGTGCCAGGATGAAGGGCGTCGGCGAGGTCGAGGCTGTCCCACCAGTCGGGCTGAATAGAGAAATAGGCGAGGAATCGAGCTTCGGGCTTGAGGCCGGCTTCGCGGAGTACGGACGAGAGCGGCGTGCCGATCCACTCGGCGATGTAGGACCAACCTTCCTCGCAGGCGACTTCGGTGATTTGGCTCCGCGTTGCCAGGGTGCGCAGGTCTGAGACAGAGAGTGAGAGTGGGTGCTCGACAAGGCCGTCGACGGTGAGACGCCAGTCGGAGAAGTTGGCGGCCTGCGAAGCCTTGAAAGCGTCAGGCAGCTTGCCGATTTCATTCATGAAAGGCTGTTTGGAGATCATGCTGCGCGGGAACTCGCGTGCGGGGGTGCGGGCGCTGAGGACGCGCTGGCAGGCATAGGTGAGGGTTTCGCCGGGGCCGTAGAGGCCGCCGTGATCGGGCGGGATGAGGCCATAGCGTTGAGCCAGTCGCGCGGCGGTGGTGAGGCCGGCGACGCCAGCGGCGGCGCTGAGTCCGGTGTAGAGGAGCTTGCGGCGGGAGACGGGGTTCATGAAAGGTCCCTCGTGGTGAGCTCGGCTTTGCCGGTAATCATGGCGCGCATGCGCGCGCGGAATCCGGAGACGGCAACCATGATGACGTGAACGATGAGGAAAAGGACAAGCGCGATCGTGACGAAGAGGTGAATCGTGCGCGCCGACTGGCGGCCTCCGAGGACCGATGCGGTGAAGGGGAACGCCGAGGTGAAGGAGGGCGACATCGCGAGGCCGGTCCAGATGATGAGCGGGAAGAGAACGAAGATGACGACGAGATAAGAGGAGCGCTGCAGGACGTTGTAGGTGTGGTGCTCGGCGTCAAACATTTTGCGCGGCGGAGATATTGGCCGATGCGGGTGGTATAGGCGCGGAAGTGAACGCTGCTCGCGCGTTGGAAAGCAGGTTGCGGCGAAGATGGCCGCTGAAGAAAAGGTAAGCAAGGTAGACGATGCCGGTAAGGACGAGGAGCCAGGCTGCTTCAAAGTGCAGGTAGCGGCTCCAGCCGTTCTGGTCGGGCATGACGAAGCCGTAGCCGGTGGGGACCGTATCGCGAGAGGAGGGGATGTGGAAGGTGAAGAGCGGCTTCGTGTTCACGTTGCCAACCTCGCCCCAGTAGAAGCGCGGATGGGAGATCAGGATCTCGATGCCGGTGATGAGAAGCGCGATGAAGGCGAGGAAGGTGATCCAATGCGTGACGCGGACGAGCAGGGAATGCCGGAGTTGAGTGTTGCTCGTAACCTCAGTGGCGGTTGGCACGCCGCGAGAATAGCACGCGTTGACACGGCGAACGCGAAGTTCGCAGTACGATGGAACGGCGCGGCCGACGACTGATCGTAGGTGTTGGTTTCCGGAGGGACTACTGAGGGCGATACCTACTGAGTGCGACGAGAGCCATGAGATTATCCGTCAACCCGTAGACTACGGGTTGGAGAGGATGATGAGTGAGTCAAAGGTAGAGTTGTGGCTGGTACGGCATGGGGAGACGGAGTGGTCGGCCGATGGGCGGCATACGAGCGTGACGGATATTCCGCTGACGGAGCGAGGCCGAGAGCGTGCTCGTGAACTAAGGGACTACCTGGCTGGCCGAAAGTTCGCCGCGGTGTTTGTAAGTCCGATGCAAAGGGCTAGAGAGACGTGCGAGATTGCGGGGTATGGCAGCGTCGCAATCGTAGATCCGAACCTGATGGAGTGGAACTACGGCGAGAGCGAGGGTAAGACGACAGCGGAGATGCGCGCGAAGTACGGGCCTGAATGGAGCGTGTGGACGAACGAGCTCGTGGGCGGCGAAAGCGTGGAGCAGGTGGGCGAACGTGCGGACAAGATGATCGAGCGCGCGCTGGCGTCGGTGGCGACTGGGCCGAATGCGGGTGAGTCGTACCAGGTAGCGCTCTTTGCGCACGCGCATATACTCCGGATTCTGGCGGCGCGGTGGGTTGGGCTGCCAGCGGTGGATGGGAAGATGCTTGCGCTGGGAACTGGAAGCCTGAGCGTACTGGGTTTCGAGCGTGAGCAGCGGGTGATCTCGCGATGGAACCGGAGCTTCGAGGAGTAAGCGTGCGTCAGCGGACGTAGGAGAAGATGCCGCAGACGTTGGGTGCGTCGTTGAGTGCTTCTACTGTGAGGACGGGCGGCGTGGTGCCAGAGAAGAAAGCAACCTGAAGGCTGCGGCCCTGAGCGTAGGTCACGATCCATTGCGTGGACTCGGACCCGCAGAGGGTGTTTTTGTGGAGGAAGCGCTTATCCGCGGGAATCTGAACGCGGAATAGATTACCGCCACCGGTGGGGCTGTCTGGGTTGAAGAGAGCGAGAACCTCTTCGGTCTTGAGCGAACGGATCTGGGCGATAGTGAAGGCCGTGAAGTTGATGCTTATGTTGAGAGGAGAGAAGACGACATCGCCCGTGATGGCGCGCGAGTTGGTGCTGGCTGCACGCCACGGGCCGTCCTCCTGCGCAGCGGCGGAGAGGACGAAGGCGAAGACGGCGGCGAGAGCTGCGAGGAGCAGCGAGCGAGAGCGCATAGATTGAGGATGACATCTGCGAGAGATGCGGGCAAACGCAAGTGTGGACGGTAGACTGTGGGCGACTGTTGAATCGTGCGGGAGCTGAGTTTGGAAAATCGAAGATACCCGATCCTCAAGCGTGGCGTGCGAAGGACGGGGCTTGAGGAGATTTGCGCGCTGGCGGTGATGGCGAAGGCTCCGCGAGCAGGCAAGGTTAAGACGCGCCTGCAGCCACCGCTGAGTGCGGAGGAGGCAGCGGCACTGAATGTGTGCTTCCTGCGTGACACCGCGGAGAATATCGCCGCGGTTGCGAGTGAGGTTGGCGCACAGGGGCTCATCTGCTATACGCCTGTAGGCGATGAGGCGGCGTTCGATGGGCTGCTGCCGGAAGGGTTTGCGCTGATTTCGCAACGAGGCGATGGATTTGGCGAGCGGCTGCTGAACGCGACGGAAGACATTCTAAGCTGCGGGTTTGGCGCGGTGTGCTTGATTGACTCGGACTCGCCCACGCTGCCGGCGGGAGCGCTGCGGGCGGCGGTGACTGAGCTGGCAAGGACGGGTGAGCGCGTGGTGTTAGGGCCGTCGGAGGATGGAGGGTACTACCTGATCGGGATGAAGCGAGCGGAGCCCCGAGCGTTCGAGCGAATTACATGGAGCACAGAACGCGTATATGCGGAGACGGCAGAGCGAGTGCGCGAGGCGGGGGTGGAATTGGTCGAGCTGCCGAAGTGGTATGACGTGGATGATGCGGCGATGCTGGCGGTGTTGGAGCGTGAGCTGCTGACCGGTGACCGTCCTCAGTTCGAAGAGTTGTGCGGGTTTGATGCACGGTGGACGCGCGAGTTCCTGGCAGAGCGAGTAGGTGCGGTGGGTAAGATTTCGTGAAGGCGCGAGATCAGTTCAAGCACTACGGTCCGGGCCGTGCGTGGCTGACAAATGCGGTGCTGTGCGCGCTAGGCGCGGGTTTAGTGGTGTTGACGCATCAATTTGTTGCGGAGCACTTTCGATACAGGATCGGATACTCGGGTGTGTCGGGGTGGTCAGATGTGCTGTTTGTGGCAGCGGTGGTGATCGTGCTGACGCAGCCGGTGAATCGAGCGACGTTATGGATCGTGCTCGGGTTCGCAGTGGTAATGCGCGGGATGGTGCTCTTCACGCGGCCATATCTTTCCACGGACATTTATCGGTACGTGTGGGACGGGATCGTGCAACACGCGCATATCAGTCCATATCGATATGTGCCAGGTGATCCCGCGCTCGGAGTTCTGCAGGCCAGATATCCGGAGATATTTGAGCACATTAACCGGCGCGACTATGCCCATACGATCTATCCGCCAGTGGCGCAGATGATCTACTGGCTGGCCACGCTGTTTTCGCCGACCGTGCAGGCGATGAAGCTGGCGATGTTTGGCTTCGAGTGCGTGACGGCGGGAGCGGTGATCACGTTATTGAAGCTGATGGGGCGCCGGACGACGGATGTGTTGTTGTACGCGTGGTGCCCGCTACTGGTGTGGGAGATCGGCGGTGCCGGGCATGTTGACGCGACGATTCTGGCGTTTGTGGCGCTGGCGTTGCTGTTTCGGTATCGCGAGCAACCGGTGATGACAGGCCTCTTTCTGGGATTGGCAGTAATGACGAAGTTCTACCCGCTAGTACTTTTGCCGGCGCTGTGGAGGCGTGGCGACTGGAAGATGCCCGCGACGCTTGTTGCAGTCTGCGCGGCTGGGTATGCCGTCTATGCGTCGGCGGGTAAGTTGGTGTTCGGGTTTCTTGGTGGATATGCGTATGAGGAGGGGTTGGACAGCGGCACGCGATACTTCCTGCTGGATATGACCGGTTCACTCGACTGCGTGGGTGATGGAGGACGCTCCCAAAGTGGGCCTATCTTTGTGCTCTGCGATATGCGTGATTCGGGGTGGATCACTTGGTGGTGCTGGATGAAACGTCGAGTGTAGAGCGGCTGGGTGACGCCGCGCAGGTACAACGGCCGGCGTTTGTCCGCGGCGCGACAATGTTGGCGCTGGCGCTGATGCTACTGTTCTCGCCGCATTATGCGTGGTACATCGCTTGGCTGGTTCCGTTGATGGCGTTGTATCCGAACTGGGTAACGTTGGCCTATGTGTGTGCATTCTTCTATGGCTTTACGACACAGTGGGCAGATCCCGGGACCGAAGATGTTTGCGCTTGAACAGCTGGATCTACTGCGCTGTAGGATGGGCCTTTGCGTTCCAGGTTGTGTGGAGTGCGATGGGGCCTTGCGCGTTGGTTCGCGTGGCGAGGGCGCATCAATGCCGCGTAGAGTTTCGGTGGTGATTCCTGCGTTGAATGAGGCGGAGTCGATCGGGAGCGTCGTGCAGTCAATGCCGTGGGACAAAATCGCAGAGTGCATCGTGGTGGACAACGGAAGCACGGATGGAACAGCCGACGTGGCGAGGGCCGCGGGTGCGAGGGTCGTTAATTCGCCGCGTGGATATGGAGCCGCATGCTGCGACGGGCGCGAGGGCTGCAGCGGCGACGAGCGACGTGCTGGTGTTTCTGGATGGCGATGGCTCCGACGATGTGAACGCGATGCAGCAATTGGTGGAGCCGATCGAGCTTGGGAAGGCGGACTTTGTAATTGGTTCTCGCGTGCGCGGGAGGGCTGAGCCGGGGTCGTTGAATGGAGCGCAGATTTTTGCAGCAAAGATGATCGGCGCGCTGGTGAAGATGATGTACGGGTTTCGGTACACAGACATGGGGCCGTTCCGCGCGATTCGCCGTGAGTGCCTGGAAGCGATGCAAATGCACGAGATGACGTACGGGTGGAACCTCGAGATGCAGATCAAGGCGCTGAAGATGGGGCTGCGCGTGACGGAGGTTCCGGTGGACTATCGGTGCAGGGCTGCTGGCGAATCGAAGGTATCGGGGAATGCATGGGCGAGCGTCAAGGCGGCCACGAGGATCCTTGGAGTGCTGGCAAGAGTTCGGTGAATTTCGCAACGCTCTGACAAACTAGAGAGATGGTGGATCGTGAGCCGTTGATTGAGTTGAAGCACGTGCATGTGGCACGCGGAAACAACATTGTGCTGCACGATGTAAGTCTGCGCATCGGGCACGGAGAGCACCTTGCGATCCTGGGGCCGAATGGGTGTGGGAAGTCGACCTTGCTGAAGACGATGACGTGTGAGTTGTATCCGCTCGTGAAGCCCGAGACACGCGTATGTTTGCTGGGGCGCGAGCGATGGGATCTGACAGAGCTGAAGCGAAGGATGGGTGTCGTAAGCCCGGAACTTCCGGGGAAGCCAACGCTGCATACCAGTGGCTTTGATGCGGTGGTGACGGGATTTTTTTCGAGTTCGACGCTGTGGCCGAACCTGCATGTGACAGACGCAATGCGCGAGCGGGCAGAGGAGATCCTCACACTGGTTGGCGCGGAGGATCTGCGTGAAAGACCGGTCGGCCAAATGAGCGCCGGACAGCAACGGCGCGTGATGATCGGTCGAGCGCTGGCGGGTGCGTCGGTCGATGGCGAGGTACAGATGCTGCTGCTGGATGAGCCTTCGAATGCGCTCGATTTGGCGTCGCAGCACGATCTGCGCGATATGCTGCGTGGACTCGCCCAACGCGGCGTGGCGATCGTGATGATTACGCATCATATTGCAGACATCCTGCCGGAGATGCAGCGTGTGGTGATGATGCGTGATGGAAGGATTGTCGCAGACGGTGGGAAGAGTGAGTTGCTGACCGAGAGCAGGCTGAGTGAATTATTCGGCAGAGAGATCAGGCTGACCGAGCGCGATGGCTTCTACAACGCCTGGTGAGACAGCTTCGAAGCCTTCACGCCGACTCGGTGAGAACCCCGAGGCGGGACTGAAGCTGCTTGCGATATTTTCGGCTGAGACGGAGCGTTGCGTTATTGTGCAGGAGGACCGTGTAGTCGCCGTCTTCGTTGGACCGGAGGCCGCGAACGCGATCGAGGTTGACGATGGCGGAGCGGTGGATGCGGCAGAACAACGAGGGGTCGAGGTCCTGTTCGAGATCAGAGAGGCTGCGACGGAGGAGGTGCGTGCGTGCGCCGATGTGCAACGCGGCATAGTAATCGGCAGCTTCAATCCAATCGATCTCGGAGAGCGAGATGAACGCGATCTGCCCCGCAGACTTGATGGTGAGGCGGTCGAACTTGCGCGGGTGATCTTTGCCGAGTTCGATCTTTTGCTTTGCGCGTGAAAGTGCGAGATCAAAGCGCGCGTTATCAAAGGGCTTGAGGAGGTAGTCGAGTGCTCCGGCCTCGAAGGCGCGAAGTGCGTACTGATCATATGCGGTGACAAAGACGACGGCCTGCGGGAGGTCGGCGCCGAGGAGTTCGATGACGTCGAAGCCATCGCATTCCGGCATCTGCACGTCGAGGAAGAGGAGGTCGGGGCGTGTGCGGCGGATTACCGTTGGAGCGTCAGGGCCGGAGCCGCACTCGGCGACGATGTCGATGGCGGGATCTGGCTGAAGGAGGACGCGAAGGTTGGAGCGCGCAAGGGGCTCGTCGTCGACGATAACGGTGCGGAACTTTCGTGCGTCGGCAGACACGTCGTGCTCCTCAGTGCTCGATAAATGGAACGGAGACGGAAACCTCGACGCCGCCGGGCTGCAGGTTGCGCATATCGAGCACAAAGGTGTCTCCATAGAGGCCCTGCAGGCGCGTACGCATGTTGGACAGACCGATGCCCGAGGGCGTGACGTTGGTGGCGGGAAGGCTTGGGCCGTCGTTGTAGACCGAGAGTGTGAGTGTGCCGTTCCTGCGCATGGCGGAAATGCGAACAAGACCGCCTTGCGCGCGTTTGGCGATACCGTGCTTGATGGCGTTTTCAACCATGAGCTGCAGGATAAGCGTGGGAACTTGCGCGACGAGTAGATCGCTGGGAACATCAACCACAAGTTGGAGGCGATCGACGAATCGAACCTTCTGGATGTCGAGATATTTCTGCGCGAACTCCATCTCTTCTGCGAGTGCCACCTGTTGGCGCGTTGGGTCGGCGAGCAGGCGGCGGAGAAAGTCACTGAGGCCCGCGATCATCATGACTGCAGCGTCGTTGCGGTGTTCACGAATGAGTGCCGAAACGGAGTTGAGCGTATTGAAGAGAAAGTGCGGTTCGATCTGACGGCGGACTGCATCGAGCTGGGCTTTGGATAGTTGTTCGTTGAGGCGCGCGGTCTCGGCTTGTTGACGCGCGAGACGGGCGCGTGAGTCGAGTACTGTATCGATCGCAAGGATGGCGCCGTAGAGGATGATCGTAAAAAAGAACTCTTGGGCGAAGGTTTGAAACCAGACGAAGTGGAAAGGTTTCTGCGGACCCGGTTTACCGTAGGGGTTAAGCAAGCCCTGTAGGCCAGCAACCCAGGAGGACCAGGCGAGGTCGGTGAATACGCAGGCGGAGAGGTGGGCGATCCACGTTTTGACCGAGCGCCATTGGGTTATGGGAAGGCGCTGGTTAAGGTGCATGATGGGTGCCGTCAGGAGAGCCCATGGGAGAAAGACTGCGATGTCATAGACAAAGAGCTTTTCCCAAGGGTGATGCATGCCTTCGGAATGCATCATGATAGTGGACTCCATAGCGTCCAACAGGCCGAAACCGAACCAGACGGAACAAATCCAGAGCCAGCGCGAGCGCAGGCTTGTACGGGTGTCCATGGTGGAATCCTAGACCCCGGGAAGCCACCTGGGAACAGGTATGCAGCGAGTGGCAGGAATGGTGCAGTGGCTGGTCTGGCGGGCGCCGGAGCCTGGACGCATACTTCGAACATGCTTACTACAGCGAAGGTCGCGTTGGTGCTGACGGCGCTCTTGGTGCCGGTGGCCAGGTTTCTCGGCGTGATGGAATCAGATGACAGCCCGCATTACACGAGCGATGGGCAGATGAAGTTTCCGGAGAACTATCGTGAGTGGGTATACCTCACGACAGGGTTCGACATGAGCTACAGCGCATCTGGCATGGCGATGGATCACCACATGTTCGACAACGTGTTCGTGAACCCCGAAGCATACAGAGTGTTCGTCGCAACAGGACATTGGCCGGACAAGACGGTGATGGTGCTGGAGGCGCGTGTAGCAAAGGGGAAAGGATCGATCAATCAAAAGGGAAACTATCAGGACGAACAGATCATGGGCATGGAAGTGCACATTAGAGACGATGCACACTTCCCGGGCAAATGGGCGTTCTTCGAGTTCGATGGAGGGAAGACGGGGAAGATGGTTCCGACGACGGCGACCTGTTATAGCTGCCACGCAGACCACGGCGCAGTCGACACGACGTTCGTACAGTTCTACCCGACGCTACTGCCCATTGCGAAGATTAAGAACTCCCTCGAGGAGAAGTATCTGAAGGAGATCGGAATGCCTGAGGCGAAGCAGCCTCTTTAGCCAGTGACAAAGTTGAAGGAATGTTTTGAGAAGCCCCGGCCGCGCTCCGGGGCTCTTTTTGCGTGTTGTCAGGCGCTGGCTACGTGATCGAGGTTGGGGGTCTGGTCGATCCACCGGCTGTACTGATGCCAGCTGGTCTCGATCTCCGGAACGCTGAGGCGGCCGTGGCCCCACTTACAAGTCTGCTCGGTGCCGGTCCACTCGAGCAGGTTGTGCGAGGGACGGCCGACGCGCGCCGGAGTAGCGAGCGAGCAGAGGCAGTGCTTGCAGCGCTGCTCCTGGTCGTGGAAGGACCAGCGCACAGCAAACAGCGCGAAGAGCACGAAGAAGAGGATCTGAAGAAGATCCGCTGCATGGGGCAACGGAAAATAGAGCGGACGAGAGAGGCAGACGCTAAGCAGAAACGTGAGTAGGAGCGTCGAGTCCGGTCTTTAGCGCGGCGAAGAGCAGATGATTAATCCAACGCAGCGTGTGCGGGATGGAGTTCAGTTCGACGTGGCTGAAGCTGGCGATGGCCGAACTGACGAAGAGAATGATGGGGACGGCGACCAGGCAGTGCTCTGCCTGAGAGGCGAGATGGATGCCGAGCGAACGCCAGCCGCCGTAAGAGAGAACAGCGAAGGCGAATGAGAGCAGCGAGAGGCTGAACAGCGAAGTGAGACAAAGAGTGGGCGTGCCCGCAAAGCTGCGGCGAAGGCTGTGTGTGCGCAGCCAAAGGGCATCGGATGCGACGCCGAATGGAAGATCGATATGCAGGCGCACGGCATTGACGCGGCCACGCGGGATGCAATTGTGTATGTGCCAGAGCTCGGCATGCCAGCTGCGCAGGAACTCGTCGCGCTCGGAGACTGGTACGAGATGCTGCACCGAGCGCAGGACGGCGCGCTGAAAAACTGGCAGAGGCGAGGGCCGAGAGCTCATGAGTGCTTCTCCGGAAGAAGACGTGCGAGCAGAGGATAACGTTCGGTGGCGGCGAGGGCTGTAGCTTTGCCCTCGCGCGTTAGCTGATAGTAACGCCGCGCGGGGCGCTGGCTGGAGAATGCGTCCTCTTCTGACTCCCAGCGGGACTCGACGAGCTCGTCGCGCTCAAGGCGGCGGAGCGCGGGGTACACCGTGCCGCTGGGCAGCCCGGTGACCTCCATGACATCGAAGCCGAAGCAGTAGCCAAGGCTGATGGCCTTGAGGATGAGAGCCGCGCTGTGTGAAAGGCGAGGGTTGCTCATGGCTATGTAGTATGCTATCACAAGTAGTATGCTACATAGGGGTAGCCGGTCGGAGGGCGTAGGCATGCTGGAGCTGAGTCACGTATGGAAGAGCTTTCGGAGCATCCCGGCGGTGAGGGATGTGAGCTTCGTATTACGCGAAGGCGAGGTGCTTGGGTACCTCGGGCCGAACGGGTCAGGCAAGTCGACGACGGTGAAGATGGTGATCGGGTTGATCAAGCCCACGAAAGGGCACGTGCTCTTCAAGGGCCAAAAGATCTACGACGATCTGCCGGGATACCGTGCGCAGCTCGGATACGTGCCTGAAGAGGCACAGGTATACACGCACCTTTCGGGCCTCGAATACCTGCAACTGGTTGGGCGCCTGCGTGGGATGGAGGAGCGCCTGATCGAGACGAAGGCGCGCGAGTTGCTGAAGCTGCTGTCACTGGAAGCAGCGCAGTATTCGGCGCTGTCTGACTATTCGAAGGGAATGAAGCAGCGCGTGTTGATTGCGGCTGCGTTACTGCACGATCCGAAGCTGATCGTGTTTGATGAGCCGCTGTCGGGTCTGGATGCGGTGTCGGCGAGGCTCTTCAAGGACCTCCTCGTGCTTCTCGCAAAAGAGGGCAAGGCAATTCTGTATATCTCCCATGTTCTGGAAGTGGTGGAGCGAGTTTGCGATCGCGTGATCGTGCTGTCGAAGGGCAATGTAGTGGCGGATGCAGCGCCCAGCGAGTTGACGAAGTTGATGGAGTTGCCGACGCTCGAAAGCGTCTTCGCGCAGCTTGTGCAGCAGACAGACACCGAGCGCGTGGCACGCGATGTCGTCGGTGTGATGCAGGTGCGCCATGCGTAGCGATCGCGGAGTGTTCAGCTACCTGGTGGAGCATTTCTTCCGGCGCTTCTTCGACAACGACACGTTGCAGACGGAGGGCGATACGCAGACCTCTGTTGTGCGCGCGAGCGCGATTGTCGCGGTGCCTGGGCTGATGTTCTCGTTCTGGCTGCAGAACGCATATCCGCAGAGGACGATGTGGGGCGCGATCGAAGACCAGTACTTTTTTGTGCTGTTTTCGTTTGTCGTGATGGGCATCGTTGCGATCTTCGAATGGGAGATGCTGTTTCCGGACCGGCTGGACTTTCTGATCCTGTCGCCGATGTCGATCCGGCCCTGGAAGATGCTGGGAGCGAAGGCGACGGCGCTGGGCGGATTCGTCGGGTTGTTCCTGGTCGGGTGCAATTTGTGCGCGATGCTGATCATGCCGGCGATCACCACGCATGTTGTGAGAGCGAATGGGCGGACACGGGTTGTCGGCGATTTCTGGAGGCAGTTGGCGGCGCACGCCGCGGCGGTATCCCTGGCTGGACTGTTTGCGGCGCTTCTGTTTATAGCGATCGGCGGTGTGTTGTTATGTGTGCTAAGCGCTCGGCAGTTTCGTGTGGTGTCGCCGGTGGTGCAGACGGTTTCGGTGATGGCACTGGTGCTGCTCCTGCTTGGATATTTGCAGTACGGCGATGCAATGCAGGAACTGCTGAGCGGAAGGTTGGGCTGGATGCGATGGGAGCCGACCCTGTGGTTTCTGGCGGTGTATGAGCGGCTGCTGCGCGGAGATGCTGCGCCAGCGTTTGCGCAGCAGTTGAGCGCGTATGCGTATCGCGCCGTGGGAATCAGCGCGGCAGTGGCGCTGGCAACGTATCCAGTGGCGTGGGCACGGATGCGAAGGATGGCGATTGAAGGCGGCGCGAGTCGGCGGGGCGAGCCGCCGCGATGGATTGCGAGTGTAGTGCATAGCGTCGTACGCGAACCGGGCGAGCGCGCGGTCTTTCACTTCATCGGGCAGACGATTACGCGGAACAACAAGTATCAGGTGTATCTGGCGATGTACTGCGGGACGGGATTAGCGTTCGCGGTGGCGTGTGGGGTGACGCTGCATGCGAAGGGAGGCGGATGGGCTCTGTCGCAGAAAGGCCTGCATGCGCTGATGCCGCTGCTGGTGTTCTGGACCGTGGCGGGATTGAGAGCGGCGTTTGCATTTCCGCTAAACCTTGCGGCGGCGTGGGTGTATCGCGTAACGCGGGTGACAAACGCAGCGATGAATGAGTGCGCCGAAGCCGCGCGGCGATGGGCGCTAATGTGTGCTCTGGGTGTGGTGGCGTGTGTCGCAGCAGTGCTTGCAGGATTCGGATGGAATGCGCGCGAACTGATCGTGCAGGTCGTGTGCGGTGTTGTGCTCTCGGTGTTGTTGACGGATGCGTTCTTTATGTTTCTGCAGAGCATTCCGTTTGCCCGGCCGAGGATGCCGGGCAAGACCAGCCTTCCGCTGATGCTGACGTTGTATGTAGGCGTCCTGCCGGTGTTCCTGTTCGAGATGGCGCATCTGGAGATCGCGTTGGAGCGGAGCGTGGGTAAGCTACTGTTCGTTGCGTGCGGAGTGGTGGTGGCGCATGCAGTGCTGCTGCGGCTGAGTAGAACTCCGGCCGAGAGCGAAGAGGAGATGGAAGGTTATGAGGGAGAGTTTCAGTTGTTGAATCTGGCGGAGCGTTGACCTGCCGCGTCAGGCGATAGGAGTGCCAGCGGCCTTATAGATGGATTCGATGGCGAGCATGTCGGCGAGGCCCTCTTCACCGGGTGTATCCGGGGTCTTGTTGTTGCGGATGCAGGCGGCGAAGTGATCGGCCTCTGCGGTGAACTGATCGTACTGTCCAGTCACTGGGAAGCCGCCGGCGACATTGCCATTACGTGTGTGTCCTGAGAAGGTGTACTTCACGTTGCCGTAATAGAAGGCGGGCTCAATATGGATTTGACCTTTGGAGGCGTCGATCTGCAGGAAGGCGGGGCCCTCCGTGCCGTAGGAGGAGCCACAGTTGGCGAGGATGCCGGAGGGGAACTTCATCACCCATTCAACGGTCTGCTCGACCTGCGCGAAGCGCGGACCCTTTTCCATGGTGGAGACCATGGCGCGGAAGTCGTTGGGCTCCTCACCGCAGAGCCAGCGGATGGCGTTGAGCGGGTAGATGCCCAGGTCGAGCAGTGAGCCGCCGCCGGCAAGTGCGCGGTTGAGGCGCCACTCGCCGGTCTGCTTCTGTCCGTAGAAGCCGCCCTGGAAACCGACCAGATCGCCAATGTCGCCGTTGCGGATCATCTTGCGGATCTGCGCGAAGGTCGGGTCGTAGTGGACGCGGTAGGCGATCATGAGCTTCACGTTGTGTTGCTTGCAGGCGTCGATCATCTTGCGGCACTCGGCAGAGGAGATCGCCATCGGTTTCTCGCAGAGCACGTGCTTGCCCGCTTCGGCGGCGCGGATCGTGTACTCGCAGTGCATGGAGTTGGGGAGACCGATGTAGACGGCTTCGATGGCGGGGTTGTCGCGAATCTTGTCGTAGGTCTCGTAGGTGTAGATGGAGCTCTGCGGGAGGTGATATTGCGCGGCGTATTTCGTGCCTTTTTCCGCGGGGTGGCCTGTGACGATGCCGGTGATGACGGCATTCGGTGTTTGATCGCAGGCATGCATGAAGATTTTGGAGATGTCGCCAATGCCGACGGGGGCGAAGCCGACGGGCTTTGAGAGCGTGGGGGCGCCGGTGATGGAGGTGGCCGGCTTTTGCGCGGGGAGGCGGGTGGCGGCGAGCGTGAGGGCGGAGAGTTGAGCGAAGCGGCGGCGGTCCAAAAGGCTCATGGGCAACACTGTACGCCTGCTGGAATGGGCCTTCGGCCCCCTCCCGTCACTTTTTGCGCAAAATCTTCATAATATTGGACTTAAGGGTGGACCCCGCGTGGCAAAGTCTTGATTCTAAAGGGTTGGAGGATAATCAGCGGTTGTGCCTTTTCCTGCCGCACATATCGCTGGATTTACTGCACGAATCAGCGCGGTTTGCCAGTTCAATGGCAGATTTCCCATGACGCCGGTGCGGAGTTTGTAGATCGAGTGTGAGGCGGTGATGTAGAGGGTCTTGCCATCGTCACCCCAGGCGAGATTGGCGGCGACCTCCGGCAGTTTGATCTGGCCGAGGACTTTGCCTTCCGGGGTGAAGATACGGATGCCGCCCGGGCTTGAGCCCCAAATGTTGCCGTGGGAGTCGAGCTTCATGCCATCGGGCACGCCCCGTTCCGGCGAGGGCTCGAAGTGTGCGACGAGCGTCCCGGGACCGACGGTGCCATCGGGGAGGACGGGGTATTTCATGTACTTCATGTCCGGACCGGAGTTGTCGACGTAGAGCGTTTTCTCGTCGGGACTGAGCGCGATTCCGTTGGGCAGCGTCAGGTCGCGAATGATAAGCGTGAGTTTGCCGTCCTTGTAGTGATAGACGCCGTTGAAGGCGAGCTCCTTGGCTGGATCCTTGTCCATGCCTTTGAGGCCGTAGGGCGGGTCGGTGAAGTAGAAGCTGCCGTCGCGGGCGAAGACGATGTCGTTGGGACTGTTGAGGCGTTTGCCTTCGTAGGTTTCGAACATCGTTTCGACCTTGAGGTGATCGTCGGGTCCGACGAGGCGGACGACGCGGCGGCCGTCCTGCTCGCACATGACGACGGAGCCATCGGGCGCGGGCGCGTTTCCGTTGGGGCCGAGGAAGTTGGCGAAGCCGGAGGCCGAGGTCAGCAGCTCGGTGACATGGCCGTCGGGTGTGACGGCGCGGAGCTTGTTCTGCGGGCCGTCGACGAACCAGAGGCGGCCGTGGCGGAACTGCGGGCCTTCGGTGAAGCCGAAGCCGGTGGCGACGAGCTCGGGCTTCGCGCCGGGAGGTATGAGGGAGTCGAGTGCGGGGTCGAGGCGGAGCACAGATGGCTCAGGAGGACGCGGGCATAGTTGTGCTCATAGGAACTGAGATGGCAATGGCTGCTGCGACGGCGACCCGGAGGAGCGGCATGCGTGCCATGGTAGCGCGGTCCTTGGACGTCCTGCGAACCCAGCCGTCCACTGCGCGTACGGATGGGCACCCGGCACCTTCGTCATTCGAGCATGTCGTCTTAACGCGCGATACCCCACCCTGTCGCGACGGAGTCGCGCCGAGGATGGGGCACCCGGTGTTCGGTAGTCCGACGTTCTTGTGCCCAACTGGTATCCTCGCCTTGCATGAGCGTGGGAACCGGAAGCATGGTGAAGCCGAGAACTGGCGCCGTGGTGGGTGCGACGACAGCGCTGGTGCTGCTGACGGCGATGAACTTCGTGAACTACCTGGACCGCTACATTCTTCCGGCGGTGCAGGAGCAGATTAAGCACGAGTTCACGCTGACCGATAACCAGATTGGCTCGCTGACGCTGTGGTTCATGGTGGCCTATGTTTGTGTGTCGCCGATTACGGGGTGGCTGGGCGATAGATTTCCTCGCAAACCGATGATCGTTGTGGCGGCGCTTGGCATTGCCGCGATGAACTTTCTGACGGCACACGTTCATGGATACGAAGAGCTGAACTTCAGGCATGCGGCGCTGGGTATTGGTGAGGCGTGCTTCGGAATCTTTGCGCCGGCGCTGCTGGCGGATTTTTATGCGGAGAGCAAGCGCAACAAGGTGATGACGATCTTCAACATCGCGCTGCCGGTGGGTGCGGCGGCGGGGTATGAGGCGGGCTCGTGGGTGGCGGCGCATCACGGATGGAGGATGAGTTTCATCTCGAGTGCGGTCCCGGGAGTGATTGTGGCGCTGTTGATTCTGTTCTTCATGCGCGAACCGCAGCGGACGGGCGCGACAGAGAAGGCGAAGACGGATAAGGCGAGTGTGTTGTCGCTGGCGAAGAACGGAGCGTACCTCTGCTCGATTCTTGGGTACGCGGCGGTGACGTTTTCGCTGGGCGGCATCTCGTGGTGGATGCCGTCGTTTCTGCATCGCGAGGCGGGATATTCGATTGAGGCTGCCGGCGCTTTGATGGGGCCGATCATTGTGGTGGCGGGACTGGGCGGAACGGCGCTGGGTGGATGGCTGGCGCAGTGGTGGTCGAAGAAGACGCCCAAGGCGCTGTACCTGGTGCCGGCGCTGAGCGCGGCGCTGACGATTCCGCCGGCGGTGCTGTGCTTCTTTGGGCCGAAGGAGTGGATTGTGCCGTCGCTGTCGATCGCGGTGTTCCTGATATTCCTGGGGACGGGGCCGGTGAATGCGGCGACGCTGAATGCGGTGCCGGCGAACCTGCGCGCGACGGCGATGGCGGGACAGTTGTTTGCGATTCACGTGCTGGGCGATATGCCGTCGTCGAAGGTGATTGGGATGATCAGCGACGCGTCGAATTTGCGATTGGGAATGGCGGCGACGCTGGTGGCGTTTGCGGTGGGCGCGGTGATCTTCTTTGTGGGCGCGAGGTATGCACCGCCGCTGACGGACAGTGTCGAGGCTCCGGCTCCGGCATGATTGGACCGGAAGGGCGCGCGGCGGCAGAGTATGGAATATGGCTGCTGACCGTGTTGTGGATGTGGAGAACGAACGACGCGATCCGGCATCTGGGTGACGTGCCGGACATCTCGCAGCCCGCGTGGGACCTGATACCGCCGGATGATGCGGTGCCTTCGCTGACGGTGGTGGTGCCGGCACGCAACGAGGCGGAGAACATCGGAGCGACGCTGGAGACGCTGGTGATGCAGCAGTACAGCGGCCTGCGTGTGCTCGCGATTGACGACCGCTCGACCGACAAGACACGGCAGATCGTGGATGAGTTTGCGGAGCGCTATCCGGAGCGCGTGGGCGCGATTCACATCGACTACCTGCCTGAAGGATGGCTGGGCAAGACGTTTGCGCTCGAGGTGGGCACGCGCAACTCGGCGAGTGAGTATCTGCTGTTTACGGATGCCGATGTTTTGTTTTCGCCGTCGTCGCTGCGCAGGGCGATGGCGTTTGCGGCGATCACGCAGGCGGACCATGTGGTGGTGATGCCGACGCCTGAGGTGAAAGGGCGCGGCGAGGGAATGATGCTCGGTTTCCTGAGTGTGCTGGGCGTGTGGATCACGCGGCCGTGGCGCGTCAGCGATCCGCAGGCGCGGCACGATGTGCTTGGCGTGGGCGCGTTCAACCTGGTGCGGCGCGAGGCGCTGGAGGTGTTGGGCGGATGGGAGCCGCAGCGCCTGGCGGTGATCGAAGACGTAACGCTGGGCCGCCGGATGAAGGCCGCGGGGCTTCGTCAACGCGTGGCGTTTGGGCCGGACCTCGTGCTGGTGCATTGGGCGAAGGGAGCGCGCGGGATCGTGCGCGGGCTGACGAAGAACTTCTTTGCCGCGGTGAACTTCAGGCCGTTGGTCATGCTGGGCGTGTGTGCGGCGATGCTTGTGCTATTCCTCGCGCCGCTGGCCGGTCTTGTGTGGTGGCCGACCGTCTTGCCGGCGCTGCTGATGCTCTGCTGCATTGGAGCGTGTTACCGCATGATGAGTGAACGCAGCCGCATCGATGCGCGCTATGGATGGTTGTATCCCGTCGGTGTGTTCGTGATCGCGTGGGCGATGGTTCGCTCGATGCTTTCCGTGGCGGCGCGGCGTGGCGTGATGTGGCGAGGTACGTTCTATCCGCTGCGCGAGCTGCGAATGCATAACAATCCGTGGCAGTGGGAGCGGAGCGCGGCACAGGCTCGGCGCGCGGAGGAGAAGGGAAGGCCGACCGTTGGAGCGCGCCTGCTGGCGCTGTGGCCCGCACTGCGTTCGAGGCAGCGCAAGAAGGGGCGGTGAGCCATCAGGAAGCCGGCTGCGATGCGCTGTCCATGCCAAACATCTCGAGTAGCAGCTGGGTGGCCGCCAGGGCGTCGTGAGATTTGAAGTCTGGGCCGAGCTGGAGGATAGAAGCCTGTGGGGCGATCGCGGCGAGGCCACGCGCGGCCATCTCCGGCGGCAGTTGAACGCTGCAGGGGCCAACGAGGATGTAGTCTGCGCGGTCGACGCGAAGGAGCAACTTGGCGTCGCCGAAGGAGCAGGTCGTCTGGACGTTGAATCCGCGCTGGGAGAGGACGGTTCGGGCGAAGGTGCAGAGATCGGCGGAGGGATCGAAGACGAGCAGGCGCGGGCCAGACACCACGTCGGACTTCTGTGCGGGGGAACGGTCGAGGAAGCCGAGGATGGCCTCCTCTTCGCTTTCGAAGTTCGGGATGATCGAAGACATCCGAGTGAGGTCGAGCAGGTCGGTGACGAAGGGTGGAGAGCCGGCGAGGTGAATCGCACCGCCGCGCTTGGCAAGGCGCGTGGAGTGGCGCGCGAACATTCCCAGGCCCATGCTGTCGAGGCGCGTGACGCCGCTTAGATTGACGACGACCTTGGAAAAGATATGCTCGGCGTGATTGAGCGTGTCGTCCAGGATGCGCTCCTCTTCCCCGAGGACGATGCGGCCGGTGCACTGAATAACGTAGACGCTTCCGACATGGCGCGTGCTGAGCGTAAGCGACATAGGGCCTCGCGTGGGGCTGAGAGGGATTGAATGAATCCGCTCAAGCGTACACCGAGTCCGTGAAGCTGATGTGAGATTTTTGCGGCGGCGAGGGCTCGGGTCTTAGACTTCGACGACCTGGCGGCCATAGCGCTTCTCGACGTACTCGTCGAGAATGACCTGGAATTCCTCGACGATGTGGTCGCCCTTGAGCGTCGTGAAGAGTTTGCCGTCGACGTAGACCGGGGCCTTGGGCTCCTCGAATGTGCCAGGAAGCGAGATGCCGATGTTCGCGTGCTTGGACTCGCCGGGGCCGTTGACGATGCAACCCATCACGGCGAGCTTCAGCTCCTCGACGCCAGGATAGGTCTTCTTCCACTCGGGCATCGACTCGACGAGATAGGCCTGGATGCGCTGGGCCAATTCTTGAAAATAGGTGGAAGTGGTGCGGCCGCAGCCGGGGCAGGAGGTGACCTGCGGCATGAAGCTACGGATGGAGAGCGATTGCAGGATCTGCTGGGCGCAGCGGACTTCTTCGGCGCGGTCGGCGCCGGGCTCGGGGGTGAGCGAGACGCGGATGGTGTCGCCGATGCCGTTGAGGAGCAGCGGTGCAAGTCCGGCAGTGGAGGCGACGACGCCCTTCATGCCCATGCCGGCCTCGGTCAGGCCGAGGTGGAGAGCGTAGTCGCAGCGGCGCCCGAGTTCGGTGTAGACGTCGAGGAGGTCGCGGACGTTCGACACCTTTGCGGACAGAATGATCTGGTCGCGGCGCAGGCCGTAGCGCTCTGCGGCGGCGGCGTTGTCCAGCGCGGAGACGACCATCGCCTCCATCATCACGTCGCGGGCGTCTCTGGGTTCCGCTGACTTTGAGTTCTCGTCCATCATGCGGGTCAGCAGCGCCTGGTCGAGCGAGCCCCAGTTGACGCCGATGCGGACAGGTTTCTGGTTTTCTACCGCGCACTCGACCATGGTGCGGAAGTTGTCGTCGTCCTTGCGGCCGATCGAGACGTTGCCGGGATTGATGCGGTACTTCGAGAGGGCCTTGGCGCAGTCAGGATACTTGCGCAGCAGGAGATGGCCGTTGTAGTGGAAGTCGCCGACGATGGGCGTCTCCCAGCCTTTGGCGCGGATGCCTTCGACGATGTACGGGACGGCCTTGGCGGCATCATCGTTGTTCACGGTGACGCGGACGAGCTCGGACCCGGCGCGGGCGAGAGAGGCGACCTGCTGGACGGTGGATTCGACGTCGGCGGTGTCGGTGTTGGTCATCGACTGGACGACTACGGGGGCGTCGGACCCGACGCGGATGCCGCCAATATTGACGGTGACGGCATGGCGTCGCTGGATAGCTGGCATGTGTTCATTTTACCAGTGGAATCGCTCCAAAGGGGCTCGCGGCAGCATGGCGCCAAAGGTGCCATGCGTGGGCAAACCGGTGAACACACAAGGCTTCGCAGGCATCGTATGGAGAGAAGCGAGACAAGGAGCGGACGATGAAGTCGCTGAGGAATCCGACGAAGCTGAAACCACTGGAGAAGGGTGACATCGTCCAGGTGATCGTGGAGACGCCGGCAGGCAGCCGCAACAAGTTCAGCTTTGATACCGAGCAGGGAATTTTCGCGCACAAGGTGGCGCTGCCGGCCGGAATGGCTTTCCCGTACGACTTCGGCTTTCTTCCCCAGACGCTCGCGCCGGACGGCGATCCGTTGGACGTGCTCCTGCTTATGGATGACCCGGTCTTCTCGGGTTGCGCTGTACGCGGGCCGCCTCATCGGGGTCATCGAGGGCCAGCAGGTCGACGGCAAGAAGAAGATACGCAACGACCGTCTCGTCGTCGTTGCCGAAGCGACGCATCGCTACACGAACATCCGCAAGATTAAAGACCTGCCCGACAAGTGGACCGAAGAGGTGGAGGAGTTCTTTGTGAACTATCACAACCTGCAGGGCAAGAAGTATCAGCTGCTGGGCACGAAGGGTGCAAGCGAGGCGCTCCGGCTCATCCGCAAGGGACGCCGGGCGGCACAGTGAGGCTGCGAGCTGGGTCAGATTGAGCAGCCCTTGTAACCAAAGTCCGGGGTTTTCGCACTATAGGAAAATCTGATAGATGTAGAAGCGTTGCTTATAAAGCCAGCGGAGGGTGGAAGTGCATTTCGGACTGACAGACGAGCAAGAGCAGCTTCGGCGGGAGGTGCGGGCTTTTGCGGAGCGCGAGGTCGCACCGCATGTGAGTGAGTGGGATGAGAAGAGCGAGTTTCCGCACGCGGTGGTGAAGAAGCTGGGCCCGATGGGCCTGATGGGCGTCATCTTCCCGGAGGAGCTGGGTGGCGCGGGGCTCGGCTATGTGGAGTACGTGCTCGCGGTGGAGGAACTCTCGCGCGTGGACGGCAGTGTGGGGATTATTGTCGCCTCGCACAATTCGCTCTGCACGAACCACATCATGATCGGCGGCAATGACGCGCAGAAGAAGCGCTGGATTCCGAAGCTGGCGAGCGGCGAATGGCTGGGCGCGTGGGGGTTGACGGAGCCGGGCTCGGGCTCAGACGCCGGCGGTATGCGTACGACGGCCGTGAAGCGTGACGGCGGATGGGTGCTGAACGGGTCGAAGACGTTTATCACGAACGGTACCTACGCGAACTGCGCGCTGGTGCTGGCGGTGACGGATAAGGAGAAGGCGACGCACGGCGGTATCTCGGCATTTCTGGTCGAAAAGGGGACGCCGGGTTTCCGCAGCGGCAAGAAGGAGAACAAGCTGGGGCTGCGTGCGAGCGATACGGCGGAGCTGATCTTCGAGAACTGCTTTATTCCGGATGATTGCCTGGTCGGCGAACTGGGCGGCGGATTCAAGGATGCGATGCGGACCCTGGACGGCGGCCGTATCTCGATTGCGGCGCTGAGTCTTGGCATGGCGCGCGGTGCGCTGGACGCTGCAGTGAAGTACTCGAAGCAGCGGAAGCAGTTCGGCAAAGCGATCAGCGAGTTTCAGGCGATGCAGTTCAAGATGGCGGACATGGCGACGCAACTGGATGCCGCGTGGCTGCTGACGATGCGTGCAGCGCAGATGAAGGACCAGGGCAAGCCTGTGACTCGCGAGGCGGCGATGGCGAAGCTGTTTGCGAGCGAGGCCGCGTGCAGGATCTGCGAGGAGGGCGTGCAGATTCACGGCGGCTACGGCTTCATCAAGGACTATCCGGCGGAGAAGTTCTACCGCGACGTAAAGCTGTGCACGATTGGCGAGGGCACGAGCGAGATCCAGCGGATGGTGATCGCGAGGGAACTGCTGAGGCAGTGAAGGCAAAAAGCAAAAGCCCTGACGCAAAGGACGCGGAGGAAAGACGCAAAGGTTCGCCACGGCGTTTTCTGGCTCCGGTAGGATGGTGGGGACGAGGAGCGTGGATGGCGGAGCCGATTATTGTTACGGGCGCTGCGGGGTTTATCGGCCGCAATGTCGTCGCGGAACTGAACGCTCGCGGTGAGGACGAGTTGATTCTCGTTGACGAGTTGGGCGTCAGCAAGCCGGGCGAACCGGAAAAGTGGAAGAACCTGATAGGGCTCCGATACGAGGACATCATCTCGCCGGAGGACTTTCTCGGACTGTTGGAGCAGCACGCGTATGCCGATGCGCGCGCGGTGATTCATCTTGGAGCGTGCAGCGCGACGACCGAGAAAGATGCCGACTATCTGCTGCGCAACAACTATCAGTACACGCGCGTGCTGTGTAACTGGGCGCAGGAGCATGGCGCGCGGTTTGTCTATGCGTCGAGTGCGGCGACCTATGGTGACGGTTCGGAAGGCTATGACGACAGCGATGCCGCGACTCCGACGCTAAGGCCGCTAAACATGTATGGCTACTCGAAACAGATGTTCGACCTGCGGGCGCTGAAGCATGGGCTGTTTGATCAAGGCGAGGGCGGCAACATCGTCGGCCTGAAGTACTTCAACGTGTACGGACCGCATGAGGACCACAAGGGCGACATGCGCTCGGTGGTAGTGAAGAGCTTTGAGCAGATTCAGTCCAGCGGTGAAGTGAAGCTCTTCAAGAGCTACCGGCCGCAGTACAAGGACGGAGAGCAGATGCGCGACTTCATCTACGTGAAGGACGCGGTGGACGTAACCCTGCACTTCGCGCTGCAGGATGCCGGCGCTCCGGGCGGGCTGTTCAACTGTGGCACGGGCAAGGCGCGCACGTGGCTGGATCTGACGCGCGCGGTCTTCGCGGCGATGGGACGCACGCCGAAGATCGAGTTCATCGAGATGCCGACGGAGTTGCAGAGCAAGTATCAGTACTTCACCGAAGCGAAGACCGAGAAGCTGCGTGGGGCGGGATACACGCGGCCCTTCACATCGCTTGAAGACGGCGTGCGCGACTATGTGCAGAGCTATCTCGAGAAGCGGGATGTCTGAGTGGAACGAAGCTGTATGCTTGGGTTGCTATGAGTAAGGCGATTACGGCGATCTATCCGGGAACGTTTGATCCGCCGACGAACGGGCACCTGGATGTGATCGCGCGCGGCGCAAAGATCGTCGACCACCTGGTGGTGGCGATTCTGAGAAATGCATCGAAGGGTACCCCACTCTTTACCGTGAATGAGCGCGAGCAGATGCTGCGCGAGGCCACGGCGCACATCAGCAATGTCACAGTCGAGACCTTCGATGGCTTGTTGGTCGACTTCGCTCGGACGAAAGGCGCGAAGGCGGTGATTCGCGGCATCCGCGCTGTTTCGGATTACGAGTATGAGTTTCAGATGGCGATGATGAATCGCAAGCTCGACCCGGAGCTTGAGACGCTCTTCATGATGCCCGCGGAAAAGTACACCTATGTGAGTTCGCGGCTGATCAAGGGCGTATTTCAGCTGGGCGGGGATGTTTCCTCGCTGGTGCCGCCGGTCGTGGTGGAGCGGCTGAAGAAAAAGAAGGTCACGGGCGCGGCGGTTCCGGGGGCGGAGTAGCGGCGCAAGCGTCGGGCTGACGGGCTCGTGGTGGGCAATGGAGACAGTGTGACGATTCAGGAGCAGTTCGGTCAGATCGATATCTATGTGTTTGACCAGATTCTGCGCGGGAATATTGCGGCTGGGATGAAGGTGCTCGACGCCGGGTGCGGGTATGGGCGCAACCTGGTGTACCTGCTGCGCGAGGGGTGCGAGGTGTATGCGCTGGATTCGAATCCGGAGGGCGTCGAACATGTGCGCGCGCTGGCGGCGGAGCTGAATCCGAAGCTGCCGGCAGAGAACTTTCAGGTTGGACAGATTGAGGCGCTGCCGTTCGCGGATGGGTTTGCGGATGTGGTGATGTGCAACTCGGTGCTGCACTTTGCGCGCGATCAGCACCAGTTTCTGACCATGCTTGAGGAGTTGTGGAGGGTCCTGCGGCCGGGAGGGCTGCTGTTCACGCGCATGGGATCGAGGATCGGGATGGAGTTTCAGCAGGTGCGCCCGGACGTCTACCGGATTGGCGACGGGCAGGAGTGGTTCCTGGTGGATGAGGAGCTGTTGCTGGGGCTGACGGGCGAGTTGAACGGCGTGATGGTGGATCCGCTGAAAACGACGATTGTGCAGGATTACCGGTGCATGACGACCTGGGTGGTACGGAAGCGGACTTTATCTGCACCGGCAAATCTGAAAGACTAAGGGTATGAGCACAGCAACAGTTGCAGCGCCCACGAAGATCCTGACCGACCGCATTAACCGCATTGAAGTTTCGGCGACGATGGCCATTACCGCCGAGGCCCTGAAGATGAAGTCGCAGGGCATTGACCTCGCGGACTTCGGCGCGGGCGAGCCCCACTTTGCGACGCCGCAGCACATCAAGGATGCGGCCATCGAGGCGATCCAGAAGAACTTCACGCGCTACACGGCGGTGGCCGGCGTGCCCGAGGTTCGCAAGGCGATCGTCGAGCGCCACGCGGCGGACTTCGGCACGAACTACACCGTCGAAGAGTGCGTCTTCTCGGCCGGCGGAAAGCTGTCGATCTTCAACGCGGCCGAGGTGCTGATCGATCACGGCGATGAGGTGATCATCCCGACGCCCTACTGGGTGAGCTACAAGGACATCGTGCAGTTCACCGGCGGCAAGCCGGTCTTCGTCGAGACCAGCGAGGCCGACAACTTCCGCGTGACGGCGAAGATGATCGAGGCGGCGGTGACGGATCGCACGAAGGCGATCATTCTCAACACGCCGTCGAATCCATCGGGCGCGATCATCCCGAAGGACGACCTCTACGCCATCGTCCGCATGGCGCATGAGCGCGGCATCTATGTGTGGCTGGACGAGTGCTATGCCTACCTGAACTTCAGCGGCGACCTGGTCTCGGGCGCTTCGCTGACGGAGTGCAAGGAGCATGTGCTGGTGCTCGGCTCGCTCTCGAAGACCTATGCGATGACCGGGTGGCGCGCGGGATTTGCGTTGGGACCGAAGCCGATTATTGCGGCGATGAGCAAGCTGCAGTCGCAGTCGACCTCGAATACTGCGAGCATGGTGCAGCGTGCGTCCATTGCTGCGCTGACCTCGAGCCAGGAGTGCGTGAAGGAGATGCGCGCGGACTACATCAGACTGCGCGATCGCATCCTCGAGGGTTTCAAGTCGATTCCGGGGCTCACCTGCACGAAGCCTGAGGGCGCGTTCTATGTCTATCCGAACATCAGCGCCTTCCTCGGCAAAGGTGGCGTGAAGACCGCGAGCGAGCTGGCATCGCGCCTGCTGACCGAGGCTCATGTCGTGACGGTGCCCGGCGAGGCGTTCGGAACGGATGAGCACATTCGGCTGTCGTACGCGGTTTCAGCGGACGTCATCGACAAGGGTGTCGAACGGATCCGCAAGTTTCTCGGCGAGCTGAGCTAAGCGTGAGCGGCGGAGGAGCAAGACGAAAAGCCGGCGAGTGCGAGCAGCCGGAATTTGCCGCGGTAATTCTGGCGGGCGGAAGCGGAACACGCTTCTGGCCGCGCAGCCGCCGCGCGCAACCGAAGCAGGTGCTGTCGCTGGACGGCGACCGCACGATGATCCAGAACACGCTGGAACGTGTGAAGCCAGTAGTCTCCGCCGGTCAGGTGTGGATCATTACCAATGAGCTGCTGGCGAAGACGATCGCAAAGCAGCTTCCCGATGTGACTGAGAAGCAGATTCTCCGCGAGCCCGCAGCCCGCAATACGGCGCCGGCCTGCGGGCTCGCGGCGTTTCTGCTGGAGCGCCACTCGCCTGATACAGTGCTCGGCGTGTTTCCTTCCGATCACACGATCGGCGACGTAGCGCGCTTCCGTCGCGTTGTTCGCGCGGGCGCGGCACTCGCGCGGCGCAGCGCGGCAATCGTCGTCCTGGGCGTCTCTCCCGGCCGGCCAGAGACCGGTTACGGATACATCGAGCTGGGAGCGGCCCTCGATCCGATTGTCGAGGGGGGCGAGTCGATTCCGGTGCGTCGCGTCCATCGCTTCACCGAGAAGCCGGACAAGATCAAGGCGAAGCGGTTCCTGCGCTCCGGGAACTATGCCTGGAACAGCGGCATGTTCTTGTGGACCGCGAAGACGCTGGCGGATGCGATGCGCGAGCATCAGCCGAAGACGGCGGGGCTACTCGAGAAGATTGCCGATGCGTGGGGAACGCCGAAGTTTGACAAGGTATTCGCCGAGCTGTATCCGCGCTGCGAGTCGATCTCGATTGATTACGCGGTGTTGGAGCCGCGTTCGGCGAAGGGCGAAGGGAAGAGTGAGCTCTACTGCCTGCCCGGCGATTTCGCATGGAGCGATCTGGGTTCGTGGGCCGCGCTGCATGAGCATGTCGCTGAGCGCACGGAATCTCACAACGCCAACGTCTTCGAGACCGAACATCACGTAGAGATTGCATCGACCGGCTGCTACGTCTTCTCGCCAAACAAGACGGTGGCACTGGTCGGGGTGAAGGATTTGGTCGTCGTCGAGACGGACGACGCGATTCTGATTACGACGCGCGAGGGTTCGCAGGATGTGGGCAAGGTTGTGGCTGAGTTGAAGAACACCGGCCACCACGACCTGACGTAAAGAAAAACAAGCAAGAAGCTTGGAATAGAGCAGCCAGATGGAGCAGAAGACAGTCGTTAAATTCGGCACGGATGGATGGCGTGGCATCATCGCCGATGACTTCACCTACGAGAACGTGCGCGTGGCCGCGCGCGCAATTGCGTTGTACGTTCTGAAGCACGAAAACGCCGCGGCTGGCGTCTGCATTGGGTGGGACACCCGGTTTGCCTCCCAGGCGTTCGCGAAGGTCGTCGCGGAAGTGCTGTCAGAGGCCGGAATCCCCGTCGCGCTCTCAGGCAAGATCACTCCCACGCCGGAGTTATCGTTCGCCGTGCGCGAGCGTGGCGCAGCGGGCGGCGTGATGATTACCTCGAGCCACAACCCTGCGCAGTGGAACGGCGTGAAGTACAAGGCGAGCTATGGCGGCGCCGGCAGCCCCGGCATCATCGCCGCCATCGAAAGCGATCTGCTGCAGCCGGTACCGAAAGCTGACACTCCGGGCGTTATCAAGGAGGCGGACTTCGCGCCAACCTACATCGCGGCGCTCGAGAGCTTCGTCGACCTCGAGGCGATCAAGCGCTCAGGATTCCGCTTCCTCATCGACACGATGTACGGCGCGGGCAAAGGTTACATCGCAGGCATCTTCTCGCGCGCGGGGATTCCGTTCGTCGAGTTTCGCAGCGAGCTCAATCCTGCGTTTCCCGGCATTAATCCAGAGCCCATCCTGCCGCACATCGCGGCGACGCAGAAGGCGGTCGTCGAATACAAGTGCGACGCCGGGCTCATCACGGACGGCGACGCAGACCGCATCGGCGCAGTCGATGAGCACGGCAACGTCGTCGACGCGCACAAGATCTATGCGGTGCTGCTGAACTGGCTGCTCGAACGCAAGGGCTGGCCGGGTGATGTCACCCGAGCGTTCAACACGACGAAGATGCTCGACCGCATCGCCGCCAAGCACGGCCGCAAGCTGCACGAGCACGGCATCGGCTTCAAGTACGTGGTCGATCTGATGCTCGCGCAGCCGATTCTCATTGGCGGCGAGGAGTCCGGCGGTGTCGGCATCTCGAAGCATCTTCCCGAACGCGACGGCCTGCTGAACAGTCTGCTGCTCGCCAATGTCATGGCTGACGAGGGCAAGACGCTCGGGCAACTCGTGGCAGCGCTGCAGGAGGAGTTCGGCGAGCACCACTACGGTCGCGTCGACATGCACATCGCGGAGGAGATCAAGCAGTCGGCGATTGAACGCGCGAAGGCCATTGCGCCGGGGACAGTCGCGTTCGCCGGCATGAAGGTGCTGCACAAGGAGACGCTGGACGGCATCAAGTTCTTCCTCGACAACCCCGCGTGTATGACGAAAGAAGAACGCCGCCGAGACCTGGCTGCTGCTGCGCGCGAGCGGTACCGAGCCGCTGCTGCGTGTCTACTGCGAGAGCTGCAGTCCGGAGAGCGTGCAGACGATTCTCGCCGCAGCGCAGAGCTTTGTGATGGAAGGGCAGAAGGCGTAATGGCGCAGGTGACAGTAGAAGTGTCCGGGCTGCTGTTCGATATGGATGGCGTGCTCGTCAGCTCGATCGGAAGCGTGTTGCGAAGCTGGCGCCGGTGGGCGAAGCACTATGGTCTGCCGAACCCGGACAAGGTGGAGATTCCGCACGGCGTGCGCGCGGTCGACATCATGGCGCAGTTGAAGCCGGACATCGACAAGGTCGAGGGGCTGAAGCTGATCGAGGAGATTGAGATTGCCGATACGGCAGATCTTGAGGTGCTCGCCGGAGTGCGTGTACTTCTTGAAAGCCTTCCGGCGCATCGCTGGGCGATCGTCACTTCGGCAACGCGTCGACTGCTGCTAGGAAGGCTGAAGGCTGCGGGATTGCCTGTGCCGGATCGCATCATCAGCGGCGACCAGGTGAAGCGGGGCAAGCCGGATCCGGAGCCTTATTGCCGCGGAGCGAAGCTGCTCGGTGTCCAACCGCAGGACTGCCTGGTGGTCGAAGATGCACCGAGCGGTGTGCGCGCAGGCGTTGCGGCTGGATGCAAGGTGCTCGGCGTTCTGGGCACGCATAAGGCAGAGGAGCTGCGCGAGGCGGGCGCGAGCTGGATCGTGAGTTCGCTAACCAAGGTGCGAACGGAGAACCGCGACGGACGAATCGCGGTGTCGATCGAAACGATCTAGCGGCGCTTTCGCGCGAGCAGACTCAGCGACCCGATGAAGATCCTCTTCGGTGTCGACGCCAATCGTGTCGTGCGGACTTTCGCTGACGTAGATGTCGATGCCGTTCTCGAGCAGCCGGAGTTGTTCGAGGCGCTCGATCTGCTCGAGCTTTCCCGGCGGTAGACGCCGCGAAGCGAGCCAACGCCTCCTTGCGATAGGCGTAGAGCCCGAGGTGCTTCCAGTAAATCGTTGGCTGCCCATCGCGGTTGAACGGAATCGTCGCACGCGAGAAGTAGAGGGCGCGGCCGTCCGGCGCGGTCACCACCTTCACCACGTTCGGATCTCCGATCGACTCGTCAGGGCAGCGAACCTTCAGTGTGGAGACCGGGCACCGCCGGGTCAGCGAACGGTCGCAGCAGCGCCTCGATGTGTGCCGGTTCGAGCAGAGGCTCGTCCGCCTGAATGTTGATATAGATGTCGGCGTCGATCTCGCGTGAGACGGCGAAGAGCCGGTCGCTCCCGCTGGGCAGCTCTGGCGAGGTCATCAGATATTGCCAGCCCCGAGATCGAACAAAGCTCTACGACCTCCTGAGAGTCCGCCGCCACGACAACCCTCCCAATCTGCGGGCAGCGCAGCGCCGCCTCCACCACCCATGCGAGAAGAGGCTGTCCGTTCAGTTCTCGCAGCACCTTGCGGGGCAGCCGGGTTGAAGCAAGCCGCGCGGGGATCACCGCCAGGATGCGAGCCGGATCAGGGAGCGGCGGCGAAAGGCTCATCGGCCTTCCTTGCGGCTGAGGCGGTTTTTGCGAAAGAGGTGGATGGCAAGTGCGATCACGATGACAAGAAGGATAACGAGAACGAAGGCCGCCGCCTCCAGCCAGTGCAGGAAGCCGAGCATCCGGCATTCGAGCGAAGTCGAGTTGGCAGTACACGCCCCAGAATCCGCGAACGCGGCGACAGGAAGGAGCGCGGGGGCCGTCAGGAGCACGACGTATCTGCATGTTGCAATGCGGTTTGAGAGGAGCCCCTGCACGTTTGACCTGCGTGTTCGACGCTTATAGGATTGAGGTTAGAGGTTGCCACCCAGCGAGCGCGCTCTCTGGGACCCGGGTTGACGTCGCGGCGCCCGCCGCTGGATGCAGCCTGTTCCTTTCGGTACCCCGGCGGTGTAGCTCAGATGGTTAGAGCGACGGACTCATAACCCGTAGGTCAGTGGTTCGATTCCACTCACCGCCACCACACGCTTGTCTCGAGTGTGGCACGTCGGAACCGGGCGCAATCTTTGGCATTGAGAGTATCATTCGAACAGGCACGCACGTCTAACCTGTGTCCGCAACCTCGTGCCTGAAGCCGTTCCCCGGAGCCCTGAACCCGCGATGCCCAAGAGCCTGAAGATCTCCCTCCTAGCCGTTTCTGTTGTCTTCGTACTGTGCCTGTTCCTCGGGGTGAACACCCGCGGCGTTTCGGCGGCAGGCGACCAGTCGCAGGAGGGTGCCTACCGCCAGATCAATGTCTACGGCGAGGTGCTCCAGCACATCCAGAACGACTACGTCGAGGACCCCAACATCCCCGCGGTCACGAACGGCGCGCTGCGCGGCCTGCTGGAGTCGCTCGATGCTGACTCGAGCTACCTGACCCCGGCGGACTACAAGACCTACAAGGAAGAGAAGGCCGGCAAGGCACAGGTCGGCATCAACGTCTCCAAGCGCTATGGCTACGCGACGGTGGTCTCGGTGGTCCCGGGCAGCCCGGCCGACCGCGCCAATCTGAACGACGGCGACATCATCGAGGCCATCGGCAACCAGGACACCCGCGATCTGTCTCTGGCGGTGATTCAGCTGCTGCTCGAGGGAGCTCCCGGCAGCGAGCTGGACCTCGCCGTCATCCGTCCGCGTCAGGCCAAGCCGCAGAAGGTGGTGCTGAACCGCGTCGTCGTGACGGAGCCCGCGGTGAGCGAGACCCTGTACGACAACTCCTCGATCCTTTATCTGAAGCCCTACGTCCTCGACAAGGAGCACGTGAACGAGATTGAGTCGAAGCTGAAGGGCATGAGCAAGACCGGCACGAAGAAGGTCCTCCTCGACCTGCGCGATGTGTCGGCAGGCGAGGATGTCGAGGCGACGCGCCTCGCCAACTTCTTCCTGCAGTCGGGCACGATTGCGACGCTCGAGGGGCAGAAGTTCCCGAAGCAGACCTTCACCGCGGACTCCTCGAAGACCGTTGATGGAACCGGCCCGCTCGCCGTGCTCGTCAATCGCGGAACCGCAGGCCCGGCGGAGATCGTCGCCGCCGCCATCGCGGACAACAAGCGTGGCGACCTGGTGGGCGAGCGCACCTTCGGCGAGGGAATCCAGCAGAAGACCTTTGAGCTGCCGGACGGCGGAGCCATCATCCTTTCGGTCGCGAAGTACGCTTCACCCAAGGGTAAGAAGTTTGAGGACGACGCAGTGACGCCGGCCACGGTCGTGGCGTCCAACCTCGATCTCGAGGATGACGACTCCGACACTGACAACGCAACGAAGGCGCCTGCAATCAAACACTCACAGCCCGATGATCAGCTTTCGAAGGCGCTGGAGATGCTGAAGGCAAAGTCAGCATAGCGGCCAGAGGCTGCACGGTAGGGTGGAGGATCTGTGCAGACCACGCTGAGCCAACCAGAGACCACTCCCGGCCAGAAGAAGCGGCGGCGCAGCCCGCTGTGGGCCGCCATGCGCCGTTTCCCGGTGATGGACCCGGCGCCCGGCGAGCCGAAGCTCGCACACCGCGCAGCTTTCCTGATGCTGCTGGTGGGCGCGGCGGTACTCGGCGTCATGGCGTCGCTGGTGATGGTCTTCACCGTCGCGATTCCGCAGATGGCGGAGCTCGAGCGCTACCGTCCCGACACGACCACGGAGCTCTACGACATTCACGGAAAGATCTTCGGATCGTTCGCGCTGGAGCGCCGGATCGTTGTGCCGTACTCGGAGTTTCCGCCGGTACTTCGCCAGGCGATCTTCTCCATCGAGGACAAAAACTTCGAGACGAACGGCGGCGTGAACTTCGTCCGGGTAATCGGCGCGGCCTACGCGGACCTGCACTCCGACAAGCGCGCGCAGGGCGCCTCCACGATCACGATGCAGCTCACGCGCAATCTCTTCCTGTCTACAGAGAAGACCTTCGGCCGCAAGCTGCAGGAGATCTTCCTGGCGCTGCAGATCGAACGTCACTTCACCAAGCAGCAGATCTTTACGCTCTACGCGAACCAGATCTACCTCGGCCGCGGCACCTACGGCTTTGAGGCGGGGTCCGAGTATTACTTCTCCAAACATGCCCGCGACCTCACACTGCCAGAGGCCGCTCTCCTCGCAGCGCTTCCCAAAGGACCCGAGGAGTTCTCCCCTGTGCGGCACCCGGATCGCGCGCTGAAGCGGCGCAACCTCGTGCTGCAGGAGATGCTGCAGGATCGCAAGATCACGCAGCAGCAGGCTGCGACCGCGGAGGCCTCGCCGCTCGGTCTGCATCTCGAGCGGCCCGCGAACACCGAGGCTCCGTACTTCGTCGAAGAGGTGCGGCGGCAGCTCGAGCGTGAGTATGGCGTTGACGAGGTGCACGGCGCCGGTCTGCGCGTCTACACAACGCTCGACCTCGATCTCCAGCGGGCCGCTGAGAAGGCCCTGCTCGACAACGTGGCGACCTACGAGCGCCGCCGCGGATGGAAGGGCAACCTTGAGAACGTGCTGCGCGAAGGCGCGGACCTCGCGAGCTACAAACATCCTGACTGGGCGCAGCCGGTCGTTGCGGGAGCGTACTTCCATGCGCTGGTGACGGAGGTTTCACCGACGAAGATGACGGTGCGCATCGGCAACCAGAACGCAACGATGACCTACCCGGACTGGGCCTGGACAACAGAGACGCGCGCAACCGATCTTGCGAAGGAAGGCGACATCGTCTACGTGAAGGTGACGAGCGCCGGTCCCTCCGATCCGCTGCAAGTCAGCCTCCAGCAGGACAGCGGAGCGCAGGCGTCGCTGATGGCGATCGACAACGCGAACGGCGAAGTGCTGGCGATGGTGGGCGGCCGCGACTTCGCGCTCTCGCAGTTCAACCGCGCGACTCAGGCCGAACGCCAGGTCGGTTCGTCCTTCAAGATTTACGACTACACCGCGGCGATGGAAGCCGGCATGAAGCCGTACGACACGGTGCTCGATACGCCGACAACCTTCTTCACCGCCAGCGGACCGTACACACCGCACGACTACGAGCGAGGAAACTGGTCAGGATCGATGACGCTCATCGATGCCTTCGCGCAGTCACGCAACATCCCTGCGCTGCGAATTGCCGACAAGGTTGGAATTCGAAAAGTGATCGAGGTCGCACATAACTTCGGTGTCACCAGCGAAATTCCGGCGTTTCTTCCGGTCGCGATTGGTTCAGCAGACCTCACGCTGGCGGAGCAGGTGGGCTCCTACAGCGTCTTCCCGAACGACGGCATTCGCATCACGCCCGCACTACATCCGGCGCGTCGTGTCGCCCGACGGAAGCCCGATACAAGACCGCGCGCCGGAGGTCCGCGAGGTCATCTCCGTGGACATTGCTCGCGAGATGATGATGCTGCTCCAGGCTGTGGTGCAGCACGGAACCGCGGCCGCTGCCTCGTCGATGAATCACGCCCTCGGCGGCAAGACGGGAACGACGAACGACTACACCGATGCGTGGTTCATCGGCTTCTCTCCGTCGATCACGGCCGGCACGTGGGTCGGCTTCGACGATCGCCGCTCGCTTGGCGAGAAAGAGACGGGAGCACGCGCTGCGCTGCCCATCTGGATGGATTTCATGAAGGTCGCACTGGCGGACCGGCCGAACGAGCAGTTCTCGCGCGCCAACGCACCGAAGAGGAAGCTGGAGGTTGCGATTACGCCGCCGGATCAGCAGGCACCGCCCCCAGCTGCGGATAACGGCGACGAGAGCGACGACACGACTCCGCCACCACCGCCTTCGCAACTGGCCGTTCCTCCGCCGCCGCCCGTAAACCAGGTGACGCCAAACGATGAAGGCGCGCCTGGGCCCGGACCGCAACTGCCCGCACCGAAGCGCCCGGTCGTCGTGCAGAAGAAGCCCAGCGACGAACAGCAGGATCAGCAGAACTGAGAACGAATCAGGCCGCGAAGATCTTCTTCGCTTCGGCGACGTCGCGCTGGATCTGCGCCCGCAGCTCTTCGGGATTTGCGAAGCGGCGCTCATCGCGGAGCCGGTGCAGAAAGCTCAGCTCCAGCGGCGTGGACTCGTTGAGTTCGATGGGTTCGAAGTCGAGCAGGTGCGTCTCGACCGCGAACGAGTCAGCGCCGAACGTAGGGCGATTGCCGACGTTGGTGACGCCCTGGAAGATGCGAGCGTTCGATGGCTCGCCGACAGCGAGTGTCGTTACGTAGACGCCGATCGCCGGCAGAAGCTCAGCATATGGCGCAAGGTTGATCGTCGGAACGGTGTATCGCGTGCCGTAGCCACGGCCCGTTGCCGGTGTGCTGCGGATCGAAAAGTTACGGCCGAGAAGCGTATTCGCATCGGCGATGTCGCCGGCGGCGATCAGCGAGCGAATGCGGCTGGAGGAAATGGGCGCGCCGTCGATGATTCGCGGCTCATAGGCGTGCACCGTGAAACCGAACTCGCGGCCGAGGTCAGAGAGACTGGCGACGTCGGCTGCGGCTCCATAGCCAAACCGGAATGTCTCACCCTCATGGACCTCGATGGTGTGCAACGCATCGCGCAGGACGCGCTCAGCGAACTCACGCGCCGGCCAGCGTCGCAGCTCTTCGTTGAACTCAAGAACGAGCGTGAGGTCGATTCCGGTCGCAGCCAGCAGATCGAGCTTCTGCGCAAGCGGGGTAATCAGCGGCGTGCGCCGCGAGTTGTGCAGCACGTGCGACGGATGCGGATCGAACGTGACAACGGCTGACTGCGCTCCTGACTCGCGTGCGCGATCGACCATGGACTTGAGGACAAGCTGATGGCCGAGGTGTACACCGTCGAAGTTGCCGACACTGACAACGGAAGGCTTCGTGCTGTTGGCGAGTTCGTCGAGGCTGCGAAGGATCTGCATAGTCAGTTTTGCTCGGGTGCGATCTCAAAGGTGAGTTGCAGGCCGTCGTGCGCGAGGCGAATGTTCTCGGGCAGCGATGCGTTGGTCGATTCATGATCGAGATCGTGGCTGATATGCGTGAAATAAGCGCGTTTTGGGGCGATTTTGTTCACTAATTCGATCGATTTTTCAAGGTGCGAGTGGCTGGGGTGGGGCTCACGGCGCAGCGCGTCGAGGATGAGGATGTCGACGCCTTCGAGCAGCGGAAGGCTCTCCGCGGGGATGTCGCTCATGTCAGTCAGATAAGCGGCAGCGCCGAAGCGGTAGCCCGCAATGGTGTCGCGACCGTGATTGACGGGAACACGCACGAACCGCGCGCCGAAGAGGTCTACCTCCGCGCCCGCCGTTGCCGGCATACGGTGCATTGTCACGCGGGCACTGGTGGGGTAGCGATCGACCTTGCGGAAGGTGTATTCGAAGACGCGCTCGATGACGTCGGCGGTGGCGTCGTCGGCGTAGAGCGGGAGCTCGCCGCGGTGCCCGAAGGTGAGGGGGCGGAGGTCGTCCATGCCGAGGACGTGGTCGGCGTGGCCGTGCGTGTAGAGCACGGCGTCGAGGTGCTGCAGGTTTTCGCGGACAGCCTGGTGGTGAAAGTCCTGACCGGTGTCGATGAGGACATGGCGGTTGCTATAGGCGAGCAGAATTGATGGCCGCGTGCGGCGGTTCAACGAGCCGGGCCGGCGCGCGTCGGTGCAGACGGCGCAGCCGCAGCCGAGCGTGGGGACGGCCATGGAGGTGCCGCTGCCGAGAAAGGTGAGGGTAGCTTGCATGAAGACAGAGATCAGAGAACAGAGATCGGAGAAACCGAAGCGACTAGCGAATGAGGCTGGGGCCGCCGGGTGCAGGGGGAACGCCGGGGGCGCCCTGCTTGGCGGCCTGGCGGGCGATGGCCTGCGTGACCTCGAGGAAGCCCATGCGCAGCTCGAAGAGCGCCGATTGTGTGAGCTTGTCCTCCGCGTCGGTCAGGTTGCCCTTGGATTTCTCCGCGATGACGCTCAGCATGTCGATGGTCTGGCGCGCGCCGAGGATGTCGACTTGCGCCGGCTGGCCGGGCTCGGTGGCCCCACCGAGCTGGAGCAGCGCCTGCATGTAGAGCGACTGGACGAGACGGTCGTAGTTCATCTCGGGCATGCGTTCCATGCCAGGGTTGGTGGCGCGGATGGCAGTGTCGAGGCGGTCGACGGTGGCGTTGTAGGCGCGGTTGGCCTGGTCGGTCTGCTCGGCGGTGGGCGGCGGAGGAAGGTGCTCGTCATCGGGGAGATCGGCGGCGGCTAGCTTCTGCAGCGGAGGTCTCGGCGGCCGGCGAGGGAAACGGGATGGGGGCCTTGGCTTCGGCGGCGGGTTCGGCAACGGGCTTGGGGGCTTGCTCCTCGGATGGGTGCGCGGGCTCGGAGTGCGGGACATCGGGGCGAAGCTCGCCCTCAGCGGTGAACTTGCGGCGGTCGTTGATGACGAAGGGGGTTTTATCGGGCATGGTCGTGTATAGAGATCAGAAAACGGAGATCAAAGATCAGTGTAAAGAAATTTGAGCCCAGTTATTGAGCCCAGTCATTTGGATGCGGCAGCGGCGGTTTGGACTTGGGCCACGGATCGTGGGGCGGCGGTGCCGCCGGGGTAGGTGAGGGGGCGTGGGTGTCGAGCGCCTCGCGGCGGACGTAGCCGAGGGCGAGGATCTGGTCGCCGTCGGGGAGGGGGACGACCCCCGCGGAGGTGATCTCACCGACTGGCTTTCCGTCGGCTTCGAGCGGCGTAGGAAGGTCTTTCGGGAGTTCGCCGGTGAGGGTCAGGGGCGTGAGCAGGCGGTGGACCTGGCCGCGGGAGCGGATGCGCTCGACGATCTCCTGGCCGAGATAGCAGCCCTTGTTGAAGTGCAGGGCTTGCGGCTGGTTGGTCTCCTGCGGGAGGTACTTCTCGGTGATGTCGCGGCCGTAGAGCGGGCGGCCTTCGAGGAGGCGCAGGGCTTCGAGGGCTTCGGGAGAGACGTCGATCGCTCCGGCAGAGCGGAGATCCGCGGCGATGCTTGTGAGGATTGCGGTATCGGCGCGGAGCTCGAAGGCTGCTGCGTGCGGGCTCAGAAGCAGGACGGGACCGTGCGGCGAGTCGGCGTGGACGAGGCGGAGCGCGTCCGGTGCGGGAAGGCCGATGGCGTTCAGCCGCGCGGGTGCTTCAGCACCGAGGACGAGGAGTGAGGCCTCCTCGGTGTAGGCGGGTGTGAGCTCGACGTCGTCCATGATGATGAAGTGGTCGAGGTGTTGGCGTACAGTTTCGAGTTGCGAGTTCCCAGCTCCAGTAAGAACGATGGCGGGTCGGCCGGGTCGATCTCGCGGTAGATGGTGCAGTCACCGAGGATGCGGCCCTGGGCGTTGAGGAGGAAGTTGTAGCAGCCTTCGCCGGGGGCCAGCGCCTGGACGGAGTTGGTGACCATGCCGTTGAGCCAGCGGGTGGCGTCGGAGCCGGTGACGCGGAGGAAGGCTCGGTCGTCTAACGAAGCAACGGCGGCGCCGTTCAGAATCGCGTCGAGTTCGGTTTGTATGTTCTGGCTCATGGACCGGCTACTGGATTAATTGTACGAGTTCGTAGGGTTCGCGAGCGGGTGCGTACACTGATGGGAAGGGTTGGAGGCGGTGTGAAGGAAGTTCTGAAGCGTAACGGGTGGGTGGTTCTGGCAGCGGTGTTGCTGGTGGGAGTCGGGGCTGAAGCACAGCAGACGCAGGCGCCGTCGAAGCAGCAGAACCCTCCGGCGGGAAATCAGCCGGTGCCGCTGACGGCGCCGGGCGTGACGCCGCCGCAGTTGCAGGAGGGTCAGACGACGGTGATCGTCGACCAGCCGCTGACCAAGGCGCAGGAGAAGCAGCTGCTGGCCGATGCGGATGAGATCTTCCACTTTGTGAGCAAGGATACGGGGCTGCCGATTCAGAAGTCGGTGAAGAAGGTCTTCATCACGCGCGACAAGGTGAACTCGGAGCTGCGCAAGAAGTTCGACGAGGACAAGAGCAACAAGCGCATGGAGCGCAGCGAGCTGGTGCTGAAGAAGTTCGGTCTGCTGGACAAGGACTTCAACCTGCGGCCGTTTCTGCTGAGCCTGCTGACGGAGCAGATTGCGGGCTTCTACGACAACAAGACGAAGACGATGAACCTGCTGGACTGGGTGCCGATTGACCAGCAGAAGCCGGTGATGGCGCATGAGCTGACGCATGCTCTGCAGGACCAGAAGGTGGGGCTGAAGAACTGGGAGGACCTGGAGCCGGATTCGGTCGCGAAGAATGTCGAGGAGGACGCGAAGCACATCCAGACGGACGAGACGGACACGGCGCGCGAGGCGGTGCTCGAGGGCCAGGCGATGGTGAGCTTTGCCGACTACATGCTGAAGCCGACGGGCAAGACGCTGAAGGATGTTCCGGCGGTGGGCGAGCAGTTGCAGGCGGGCGCGGGCGATATGAGCGATTCGCCGGTGCTGGCGCGGGCTCCGCTGGTGCTGCAGGAGTCGCTGCTGTTTCCGTACACCGACGGACTGGCGTTTGAGCAGGCGGTGCTGATGAAGGCCGGGACGGAGCGGGCGTTTACGGGCGTGCTGGACGCGCCGCCGAATACGAGCTCGGAGATTATGCACCCGAACGACTACATGGCGCGCAAGCCGGAGCCGCTGCTGGCGCTGCCGGATATTCATCCGACGCTGGAGAGCGCGGGCTATGAGCCTTACGACGTTGGCGTGATGGGTGAGCTGGATGTGAAGATGACGGCGGAGCTGTTTGGCGGCAAGCCGCTGGCGGAGGCGCTGACTCCGCAGTGGAACGGCGGCGTGTACTACGCGGCGCAGCGGAAGAATGCGAGCGATGCGGACAAGGCGACGACGAAGTCGATTGCAATTTTGTATCTGTCGCGTTGGAAGAATGCGGATGCGGCGCGGAGCTTCTTCCATGTGTTCGAGCAGGAGTTGCCGAGGCAATATGACGGGCTGAAGCGCCGCAATGCCGACGAGACGGATCCGGATGAGCGCGTGTATTCCACCAATGGCGAGGGCGATGTGCTGCTCTCGGTGAAGGGGAATGAGGTTTGGGTGAGCGAGGGCTTTGAGCTGCCGACGGCGACGAAGCTGCGCGAGATGGTGATGAGCGCGCAGGGTACGGGGCCGATTCGTCAGGCGCAGATGACCGTGCCCGAGAAGGAGCTGATGGGGAGCCTGGGGCAGTGGATCGGTGGGTTTGGTGTGGCGAAGGCGGGGATGCGGGTGTTGTTTTAGGGGCGAGTTAGCGAGTGAGGGTTAGGGGTGGAGGTTGCTCGCGGCTGTTGTAGACTGCGCGGAGCGATGAGACGGATTGAGCCTGAAAAGTTACAGCGCGCTGTGATGGTGTGGATCACGACGCTGATCATGTTTGTATATCCACGGCAGGCATTCGCCTCGTGGGAGCCGCTCGTTCACCGATGGTGGTTTCTGCTGTTTGCGCCGCTGGTGCTTGCAGGATGTTCGCTGCGGGTTCCGCTTCGGGACGAGTTGTCGCTGGAGGATGCGGAACGGGAAAGAAGGGCTCAGTTTCGGAAGAGCATGTTCGCGTTAGTGTTGCTGGTGCTGATCGTGAGCGGCGGCTTGCTGTTGTTGAATGCCATCGGACCTCCGACAGGGGATCCGGGTTTTGTGCATCGATGCAATGTTGCGGGGAGTGTGGCGCTGGCGATTCTTGGTGGGGTCGGCATCTTCTTGATCAGGCGCGAGTGGAAGCTGAGAGCTTCGGAGACTCGTTTGTGAGTTAGCTTTCCTATCGTTTGCTACCGCAAACGATACCCCACCCTGCCGCTGCGCGTCGAGGGTGGGGCACCCGGATTGTGGCCGGAGGGGGTTACAGTCTGTTGCTTATTAGCGGCCGGCGTGAGAGCCGCCGTCGACGTGGATGATCTCGCCGGTTACCTGAGGGGCTCGTGCGAGGTAGAGGACGGCGTCGACGATGTCTTTTACCTGCGTGACTGTTTTGAGCGCCTGTTTGTCTGTGTAGGCTTCCGGGGGATCGTCCTTGTGCATCGGTGTCTCGACCGGGCCGGGGGCCACGGCGTTGAAACGGATCCCTTCACTTCCGTACTCGATGGCGAGACTGCGGGTGATGGTGTTCAGGCCGCCCTTGGTCATCATCGAAACGGAGGCGTTTTGGCCGGCGATTGGTTGATCCGCCAGCGCCGCTGTGATGGTGACGACGTTGCCTGATTTCTGCTGGAGCATCTGCTTCACGGCGAGCTGGGTGATGTAGAGGAATCCTCGCAGGTTGATGGAGACGAGCGCGTCGAGGTCTTCCGTAGTGAAGTCGGTGAACGGTTTGACGCGAAAGATGCCGGCGTTGTTCACGAGAACATCGATGGTGCCGAAGTGCTGGAGGGCGGCGGCGGCGACTCTGGCGGCGGTTTCGGGCTTACCGATGTCGCCGTCGACGAGGACGAGGGTGGGCGAAGCGGTCAACGAACGACTGGTGTTGAGAGACGTTGCGACGACGTTGTAACCCGCGTTGAGGAAGCCTTCGACCAGACCCGAACCGATACCTCCTGCTGCTCCGGTGATGATTGCGGTCTTCTGGTCAGGCATAGATCCTCCGTGTCAGTGCTGCGTGGGGGCGACGGTCATGACGTTGATGTCGGAGAGGCCGTGGACCCAGCGGGCGGGGCGGGCGGCGTTGGTGTTGATGAGCTGGAGGTTGCCGCCTTCGGTGTTGGGGAGGCCGGACTTCATGACGGCGACGATGACCTGACTGCTGGTGAACATCGGCTCGGCCTCGGCGGCGGAGTAGAGGACGAAGTAGTGGTCGGTGCCGGTGGCGATGATGCTGGAGTGCAGGATGAGGGGTTCGGTCTCCTTGTTCGCGATGAGGCCGGCCTTGGCGAGGACGTCGGAGAGCAGCGGGCCGGAGTAGGTTTCGTCGGTGTTGCGGTGCGCGTTGTGCACGTGCACGGTGACCTGCGGGAGATTGAGGAGGTCGTCGACCTTGAGGGTGGTGAGGCGGCCCTGGAAGGTGACGTTGAGCGAATGCGAGGGCGGCACGGGCGCCTTGGCGTGGTCGGTGCCGGCGGCCATGGGCGCGTTCTGTGCGAGGAGCGTGGGCGTGAGCACGAGGAAGAGAGCGGCGGCAAGTCTCATGGAGTAAGGGTACGACAGGCCGATTGGAACGCCGCGAAGGTTGGCCCTGACAAGTGTCAGGTGGCTGCGGTGACATCTTCTTCTTTGCATATGGTTGCGTGAGTGCGATTCTGGAGGCCGTTCTGGAGGGATGATGACAACGATGGCGTCTGTTGCGAACGAGAGGCCGAACTACGGGATCGATGCGCCGAATGTGTTGCGGAATTTGTTTTTGTTTGGCGTGCTGGGGGTTGTGCTGGCGCTGATCATCCCGGCGCAGGTTCATGTGGGGTCGGCGGAGTTCAAGCTGCGGCCGGGGCTCTGGTGCACGGGTATCGCGCTGCTGGTTGAGGCGTTTCTCTATTTGTTTTATGTGAAGAAGGGCAAGGAGTATCACCGCGACAAGATGCTTGCGATGTACGCCTGGCGCGGCGATGAGAAGGTGCTGGACGTCGGCTGCGGGCGCGGTTTGCTGCTGGTGGGAGCGGCGAAGCGTGCGCCGGATGGGCATGCGACGGGGATCGATGTGTGGTCGAAGGAAGATATGGCCGGGAACTCTGAGGCGGCCACGCAGCGCAATCTGCAGATCGAGGGCGTGCAGGGACGATGCAGCCTCGTGAGCGCGGGCGCGCAGGAGATGCCGTTTGCAGATGCAAGCTTCGATGTGGTGGTTTCGAATCTGTGTCTGCACAACATCTATGACCTGCTGACAAGACAGAAGGCAGTCGCGGAGATTGCGCGCGTGTTGAAGCCGGGCGGCGTAGCGCTGCTCTCGGACTACAAGCACACGCGTGAGTATGCGACGAGGCTGAGAGCGCTTGGATTTGTAGTGGAGCGGCGGTGGGGGAGTGTGATTGCGTTTCCGCCGCTGCGGGTTGTGGTGGCGCGCAAGCCCGTCAGTTAGTCAGCCTTGCCGTCGATGCTGTGCAGCGGGCCTGTGAGCTTGAGGCGGATGGCGGTGTAGCTGAGCATCTCGTGGAGCATGCGCTCGGCAGCGTCGACGTCGTCGATGTGGCCGATGGAGGCCCGCGGCGAGGTGTAGACGTTGAGGCCGGCGCGGCGGCACAGCAGCGCGATGCGGAAGAGATGCGTGCCGTCCGAGACAACGACGATGGTGTGGAAGTGGCGCGCGGCGGCGATCTCGGCGAGCTTGGTGACCTGCTGCTGCGTGTCGAAGGAGTTGGTCTCGGCGATGATGTGGTCGAACGGAATGCCGTTGGCGAGGAGGTAGTCGCGGCCGACGCCGCCTTCGGTGCGGCCGGAGTCCTTGTCGGAGCCACCGCCGAGGGTGATGACGGTCGGCGCGATGCCGTGGTTGTAGAGGGCGACGGCCTTGTCGAGGCGCGCGTGGAGGACGGGCGAGGGACGGCCGGCGTACTCGGCGGCACCGAAGACGGCGATGGCGTCGGCGCGCTCGGCGTTGTCGATGTGCGCGGTGTACTCGATCTGGCGGTAGAGCCAGATGAACCAGCAGGCGGCAGCGATGAGGAGAACGAGGAGGGTCCAGCCGAGCATACGCGCGGCAAGGCTGCGGCGCGTGGTCGCGTTGCGGGATCGGGTGCGGGCACTCATCGCAGGGTCAGGGTGTAGTATGCGGGATTCGAGTGTGGAGTGGAAGAGTACCCGACATCAGGAAGCCGACTTTGATTTGTTTCAGCGGTGAAGGGCGAGCGCGATCTCGTGGGTGGGGATGGCGCCTTCGCGGAGGATCATCCAGGTGTTGTCGCCGGCGGAGAGGTCGACGATGGTGGTGGCGACGGAGCGCGAGGTCGGGCCGCCGTCGACGATGAGGGGAATCTTGTCGCCGAACTGCTCGCGCACGCAGCCGGCGTAGGTGCACTCGGGCAGGCCGCGGAGGTTGGCGGAGGTGGCGGTGATGGGAAGGCCGAGCTCACGGACGATGCTGCGGCAGATGGGCGCTTCCGGCACGCGCAGGGCGACGTTGCCGGTGTTGGCGGTGACGCGCAGCGGGAGCTTGCCGCCGGCTTTGACGATGACGGTGAGCGGGCCGGGCCAGAAGCGCTCGGCGAGGCGGTCGAAGGCGCCGTCCAGGGAGCGGGCGAGCTCGTAGGCCTGGGCGACATCGGCGATGAGCAGCGAGAGCGGCTTGTGGCGGGCGCGGGTCTTGAGGTCGTAGATGCGGTCGACGGCGCGGAGATTTACGGGGTCGACGGCGAGGCCGTAGAAGGTGTCGGTGGGAAGAGAGACCACCTGGCCGGCTTCGAGCGCGTGTATGACGCGCAGCACGAGGTGCGGCTCGGGCTCCTCCGGATGAATGCGAAGCATCTCTGCGATCAAGGTTGCGAGAAATCTCCTCGCCATTGACTTTACCGCATGAGGACGAGGACGACACGCGCGACGGTACACTGAGGGGCGATGAATCTGCCAGCGCCGATTACGAGCCGCACGAACGCCAAGGTGAAGGCGCTGCGTGCGGCGTTCGACGGGAAGGCATCTCAGCCGGGAGAGATCGTCGGCATTGAGGGGCCGACGCTCATCGCCGAGGCGTTGCGGTCAGGCGTGAGGCCTGAAGCGGTTTTCGTGAGGCAGGGAAGCGAGGCGGTACTGGAGTCGCTTGGGCTGCGCGGCGTTGCGGTGGTGATGCTGAGCCGCGATGTGTTTGCGAGTGCGGTGGATACGAACTCGCCGCAGGGTGTGGCGGCGACGATCGCGATTCCGCACATTGGGAAACGGCCGGATGGGTATGGTCAGAAGACCACGCTGGTGCTGGAGGCGATTCAGGACCCTGGGAATGTGGGGACGATGTTGCGCGCGGCGGAGGCGTTTGGTGTGTCGCGGGTGATGGTTACGGGCGATACGGCAAGTGCCTGGAGTCCGAAGGCGGTGCGGGCGTCGGCGGGGTCGGTGTTTCGTGTGCCGGTGATGCGGATGTCGCTGGAGGAGATTGCGGCGTGGGCCGCGAAGCAACGGGTGCATGTGTATGCGGCGGTGGCGGAGTCGAGGGGCGCGCGCGCGTGCATGGATGTGGACCTGGCGCGTGAGTGCGCGGTGATGATCGGCAATGAGGGCGCGGGGCTGTCGGAGGCGGCGCTGAGGATTGCGGATGAGCGCGTGCATATTCCGTGCATCACGGAGTCGTTGAATGCGGCGGCTGCGGCGGCAACTCTGCTGTATGAGGCGATGCGGCAGAGGATCGCGCAGGCGATTCCTGCGGGGGTGGCGCGATGAGCCTGTTCGATACAGCACCGATTCGTGGAGGAGATGGGAGACGAACGACGGCTCCGCTTGCGGAACGAATGCGGCCGCGAACGCTGGATGAGTTTGTGGGGCAGCAGCATCTGCTGGGGCCGGGGAAGCCGCTGCGGTTGCAGATTGAGCGCGATGATTCGGCGTCGTTGATCTTCTGGGGGCCTCCGGGAGTGGGGAAGACGACGCTGGCGAAGATTATTGCGCACGCGACGAGCGCGAGTTTCATCGAGTTCTCGGCGGTGCTGTCGGGGATTAAAGAGATCAAGCAGGTGATGGTCGATGCGGAGAAGGCGTCGCAGTTCGGCTCGCGCACGATTCTGTTCATCGATGAGATTCATCGCTTCAACAAGGCGCAGCAGGATGCGTTTCTGCCGTATGTGGAGCGCGGTGCGATTCGGTTGATCGGAGCGACTACGGAGAATCCGTCGTTTGAGATCAATGCGGCGCTGTTGAGCCGTTGCCGCGTGTATACGCTGCAGGCGCTGTCGCAGGAGGACATCATTGCGCTGCTGAATCGTGCGCTGACAGATAGCGAGCGCGGGCTGGGCGCGCTGGGGCTGACGGCGGATGAGGGTGCGCTGGAGGCGATGGCGTCGTACTCGAGCGGCGATGCGAGGAATGCGCTGAATGCGCTGGAGGTGGCGTCGAAGCTCGCGCAGAGTCGCGGCGAGAATGTCATCACGAAGGAGCTGGCGGCGGAGGCGCTGCAGCAGCGGGTGCTGCTCTATGACAAGAAGGGCGAGCAGCACTATGACCTGATCTCGGCGCTGCATAAGAGTGTGCGGAACTCGGATGCGGATGCGGCGCTGTACTGGCTGGGCAGGATGCTGGCGGCGGGCGAGGACCCGATGTATGTGGCGCGGCGCGTGGTGCGGATGGCGGTGGAGGATATTGGGCTGGCGGCGCCGGAGGCGTTGAATCTCTGTTTGAGTGCGCGCGATGCGCTGCACTTTCTGGGGTCGCCGGAGGGGGATTTAGCGTTGGGTGAGGCGGTGGTGTATCTGGCGCTGGCGCCGAAGTCGAATGCGCTGTACACGGCGTATGGCGAAGTGCTGGCTGACATCGAGGCGAAGCCCGCGGAGCCGGTGCCGCTCTATCTGCGCAATGCGCCGACGCGGCTGATGAAGGAGCTCGACTACGGCAAGGGGTATGAGTACGCGCATGATGTCGAGGGCAAGGTGGCGGACATGGAGTGTCTGCCGCCGTCGCTGGCGGGGCGCAGGTACTATCAGCCGACCAATGAGGGACGCGAGAAAATTCTTGCGCGAGCGCATGCGAGAGATTCAGCGGATTCGGGAATCGAAACGTTGAGCGTATATTGGGGCGCATGATGAAGACTGCGGTTGGTGCGATTGTTTGTGGAGTGGTGGTGTGTGCGGTCGCGGGCGGGCAGTCGCTGCTGGTGGCGAACCAGGGCAATGCGACGCTGAGCGTGATCGACGCGGCGAGCGGGAAGACTGTGGGAGTGGTCGAAGAGAAGACGCCGGGCGTGCATGGGCATGAGGTGGTGGCGTCGGCGGATGGGCGCACGGCGTATCTGCCGATCTATGGAAGCACGGGCGTGGGTAAGCCGGGCATCGATGGGCACGAGATGCTGGTGATCGATGTGCCGTCGCATACGGTGGTGGGGCATGTTGATTTTGGGCATGGCGTGCGGCCGCATCTGCCGGTGCTGGATGCGAAGCGTCATCTGCTGTACGTGACGACGGAGATGGATGATGCGGTCACGGTGATCGACACGCGCACGCAGAAGATTGTGGGCAAGGTGCCGACGGGCGCGGAGCAGTCGCACATGCTGGTGCTGTCGCATGACGGCACGCGCGGGTACACGGCGAATGTAGGGCCGGGCACGGTGTCGGTGCTGGACATGGTGGGGCGGAAGACGATTGCGGTGATTCCTGTGGCGGGCGAGGTGCAGCGGATTGCGATTTCGAATGATGACCGCTGGGTGTTTACGTCGGATACGGCGAAGCCGCGGCTGGCGGTGATCGATACGAAGACGAATAAGGTGGCGAAGTGGATTGATCTGCCCGGAATGGGATATGGCGCGGCGGCGACGGCGGATGGGAAGTGGCTGCTGATTGCGATTCCCGCGACGAATGAGGTTGCGGTGGTGGACCTTGCAGGCGATGAAGGTGGCGCAGGACGATCAAGGTTCCGGCGCGGCCGCAGGAGGTGTTGATTCAGCCGGGCGCGGCGGTGGCGTATGTGTCATGCATCGGAGTGGGGAAGGTGGCGGCGATCGATCTGACAGAGCTGGGATGTGGCGCGGGTGATCGATGCCGGGCCGGGCGCTGATGGATTGGCGTGGGCGAAGTAAGAGCGAGGGGCCTTCGTTGCAGCGGCGCAATTTTTTGAAGAGGACGTTGTGGGGCGGCGCGGGCGCGGTGGTTGGGGCGCGGAGTGCGGGCGCAGAGCCGCCGCTGTCGGCGATGGCATGTAGCACGCCTGTTTCGTTGTCACGTGCTGGATGGGTGAGTCTGCTGGATCGCGTGGCGCGGCCGGTGTTGAGTGCGGCGGCGGAGGGCAGACTGCAGGAGTGGATGCCGGTGGAGGCTGCTCCGGGACATGAGGAAGAGCGGCGCAAGGTGACGTATCTGGAAGCGGTGGGGAGGACGCTGGCGGGGATGGCGCCGTGGCTGGAGCATGGACCGAGTGATGGCGCAGAGGGTGAAGTGCGCGGGCGGCATGTGGAATGGGCGCGTGAGGCGATCGCGCAGGGAGTGGTTCCGAACTCGCTGGCGTGGCTGCGGTTTGGTGAGGAGCGGCAGACGATTGTGGATGCGGCGTTTCTTGCGCTGGCGTTGCACCGCGCGCCGAAGATGCTGCGGGATGCGTTGCCGAAGAGTGTGAGAGTGCAGCTTGCGGATGCGTTGCGGGCGACGCGGAAGCAGACGCCGCCGATGAATAACTGGCTGCTGTTTGCGGCGATGATCGAGGTTGCGTTGTATGAGTTGGGCGAGGCGTGGGATCGTGCGCGTGTCGATCTTGCGCTGAAGAAGATGGCCGAGTGGTATGTGGGCGATGGTGTGTATGGCGATGGGCCGCACTATCACGCGGACTACTACGACTCGTTTGTGATTCATCCGTTCTTGCTGGCGGTGCTGGAGGCGGTGGGCGATCAGGATGCTGGCTGGAAGGCGATGATGGCGCCGGAGCGGGAGCGGGCGACGCGGTATGCGGCGATTCAGGAGCGGACGGTTGCGCCGGATGGGAGCTTTCCGCCGGTGGGACGGTCGCTGGCGTACCGGTGCGGGGCGTTTCATCTGCTGGCGGATGCGGCGTACCGGAAGATGCTGCCGGTGTCGGTGATTCCGGAGCAGGTGCGGTGTGCGCTGAGTGCGGTGATTGTGCGGACGCTGAACGCGCGGGAGACGTTTGATGGCGGCGGGTGGCTGAAGATCGGGCTGTGCGGGCGTCAGCCGGAGATTGGGGAGACGTATATTTCGACGGGGAGTTTGTATCTGTGCACGGCTGCGTTTCTGCCGCTGGGGTTGAGCGCGGAGGATGATTTCTGGCGCGGGCCGGAGGCGGCCTGGAGTGCGAAGAAGGTTTGGAGCGGGGCGGATCTGTTAGCGGATCATGCGCTGGATTAGGCGTGGAACAGCGATGTTCCGCGTGGAACATTCATTTGTGTGCAACTAAGAAATGTGGGAAACGCAGGTTTTCTGTGGATCGCGCTGAGGGGGATGGCGATTATCGAATCTGATGCATCGTTTGCTACCGCAAACGACACCCCACCCTGCCGCTACCTGCCCCAGCGAGCGAGCTCGCCGGGGACCCCGTTCGCGTCGAGGGTGGGGCACCCGGTTCGTGGTGAGGCACCCGGTTCGGTGTGCCGGTTACTCGGCGTACTTCACGGAGCAGCCGTAGCTGCGGGTGACGGGGGTGGTGACGGGTTTGCCGGACATGGCTTGTTCGAGGGCTTCGCTGACGTAGTTGTGGGCGCCTTTGAGGGTGTCGGGGTCAGGGGAGGGCTTGTCGTCGATGGCGCCCATGTAGACGAGCTTGCCGGTGGGGTCGATGACGAACATGTGCGGCGTGGTCTTGGCCTCGTAGAGGTGGCCGATGGCGCCGCTGGGGTCGAGGATGGCGGCGGTGGGGGCGGCGTGTTTGCTGCTCAGGTACTCGTTCTCCTCAGCGGGGGTGACGAAGCCCTGCTGGCCGGGAGCGGAGGAGAGGATGCGAGAGCCAGACGACGCCTTTGGCGGTCCATTCTTTCTGCAGGGCTTCCATGTTGCCGCTGTTGTAGTGCTTCTGTTCGTAGGGGCAGCCGCGGTTGGCCCACTCGAGGACGACCCACTTGCCGCGGTACTGCGAAAGGGACTGGGTTTTGCCGTTGGAGTCGGTGCCTTTGAAGTCGGGGGCCTGGTCACCGGGTTTGACGGCGAAGGCGGTGGAGGCGATGAGGGAAGTGGTAAGGACGGCGGTGCGAAGTGCGTGGGAGATGCGGGGCATGGGTGCTTCTCCTTTTGCTTTGACCTCAGGGGCTAAAGCCCCGTTTTGAAAATTGAGCTGTAATGGACGGGCTGAAGCCCGTCCCCTTCGAAACCTCAGACGAGATTGGCGTCGCGCCAGAGTTTCCAGGGACCGCCGGGACGCCGCCGGTAGACCGAAAGGGTGTAGCCCGTGCGCGTGACTGGTTCGCCGTTGCTGGGCGTGACGCGGACTTCGAGCCAGGTGCGCGCAAAGGCGAGATCGTCGCGAACCTCAACCTCACGTACGTCGGCGCTGACGTTGAGGTTCATCTGTTTGACGTTGTTTTCGAAGTGTTGGACGAAGGTGTCACGACAGAGGTGCTTGTTGCCGGGGGTGAGGAAGAGGATCTCTTCGTCCATCAAGGGTTTGATGGCGTCGAGATCGCCAGCTTCGGAGGCGCGGGCCCAGGCGGCGACGAGGTCGCGGATCTGCTGCTCGGCGGCGACGGAGTTTGAGGTCCAGTTCGGGGTGGCAGCGGTACTCATGACTTTGCGTCCTTGGCTGCATCCTTTTCCAGGGCTTTGAGAACGATGTCCTTGGTGAGGAGTTCGGGGAGGACGTCGGCGTTGGAGTTCTTGCCAGCAGGATAGATGACGTAGGTGGGGACGCCGCTGCGCTCAACGGCGGAGAGCTGCTTGGTGATTTCGGGGTCGTACCTGGTCCAGTCGGCCTTGAGGAGCTGGACGTTGTCGTCGCGGAGCTTCTGCTCGATCTCGGCGGAGCGGAGGACGGTGGCTTCGTTGAACTTGCAGCTGAGGCACCAGTCGGCGGTGAAGTCGACGAAGACGGGCTTGCCGGAGGCGCGGGCGGCCTGGAAGGTCGCTGGGGTGTAGGGCTGCCAGGCCATGGTTTCGACGGCGGGCTTGCTCAGCGGAAGCGCGAGGGCGCAGGCGATGAGAATGATGGCGGCGATGGCCGAGCCCCAGCGTCGCGGGCCATTTGCCGAGGCACCAGCCGGCGATGGCGAGGATGAGGAAGCAGGCGAGGAGGCGCGTCATGCGGTCGACGCCTTCGCTGGAGTAGAGGTGGGCGTAGACCCAGGCGAGCCAGAGCGCGGTGGCGAAGAGCGGGACGGCGGTGAGCTGCTTGAGGGTCTCCATCCAGGCGCCGGGTTTGGGGAGGACCTTCGTCCACTGCGGCTGCATGGTGAGGACGAGGTAGGGAAGCGCAAGGCCGATGCCGAGCGCGGTGAAGACCACGAAGGTCACCCATGCGGAGTGGGCAAGCGCGAAGCCGACAGCAGCTCCCATGAGCGGCGCAGTGCAAGGGGTGGCGACGACCGTGGCGAGGACTCCGGTGAAGAAGCTGCCGGTGTAGCCCTGCTTCTGCGCGAGTTCGCCGCCTGCCGAGGTGAGCGAGAGGCCGATTTCAAACTGCCCGGCGAGCGAGAGCGCGAGGAAGAACATCAGCGAGGCGAGCACGGCGATGAAGCCGGGCGACTGCAACTGGAATCCCCAGCCGAGCTCGCGGCCACTGGCGCGCAGCACGAGCAGCGCGGCGACGATGATCCAGAAGGAGACGACGATGCCGAGGGTGTAGACGAGGCCGTGCAGGCGCTGGTGTCTCTTCTCTTCGCCCGAGGAGTTGAGCAGAGCGAGGCCCTTGAGGAAGAGCACGGGGAAGACGCACGGCATCAGGTTGAGGATGAGGCCGCCGAGGAACGCGAGGCCGATGGCTCCGAAGATGGTGACGCTGGCCGGTGTGACCTGTTTGGCGGCCTTGGCTGCGGGAGTGAGGCCGGAGGTGACGACGCCGGGTGTGATGGGAGTGGTGAGCTCATAGCTTTCGGTGCTGGAGAGCTCGACGACACCGTGGAGAGACTGCGGGAGCGCGGTGGAGTCGTGGGCGCGGTCGAGGGTGATGCGGATGCCGTCAGGAAGGGATTGGAGCTCCTGGTCGGCGGCGTTCTCGATGACCTCTGGATCGAAGGGGTAGAACTCGGCGTCCTCTTCACGGGTGCCGGTCTTGAGGGTGAGCTGGATGTGTTTCGCGTCGCCGATGGCCGTGGCGGACATCGTGGCCGGCAAGGGCTTGGGGATAAGGTTGAGGGCTTCGCCGAGGGCGCCGACGACAGGCGCAGGCGGGATGGGGCCGCGGACGACGTTCATGTCGAGGCCGAGGTGGGCCTTACCGGGAAGACAGACCTGGGCGCAGACGAGCCAGGAGACGTGGGCGTCGAGATGCGCCTTGCCGAGTTTTGCGTCAGCGGGCGCCGTGAGGGTGATGGGGAAGGCGACCTGGTCTTCGTAGCCGAAGTCCATCAGCGGGCCGAGCGGAAGGCGCTGCGGAGGAGGGAACTGCAGGGGGCCGGCGGTGAAGCCCTTGGGGAGCGTCCACTTGATGGAGGGCGGTTCGCCGGAGTCGCCGGCGTTGATCCAGTAGACGTGCCAGTGCTCCTCGATGGTGAGGACGAGGCCGATGGTTTGAGTACCGCCGGGCGTGATCTGCGGGGAGAGCGAGGTGAGCTCTGCGGTGAGGTGCTGGGCCTTGACGGGGCCGGGGCCGCCGTCGCCGACCTCGGCAATCTGGGCGCGAAGAGGGGCACTCAACAGCGGGAACAGCAGAAGAAGGCCAAGGGCGGCGATTCCCTGCCATCGTGTGCGACCGAATCTCATAACGACCATTGTAGAAGGCTGTGACAGGTGAAGAAGCTGGCGACGGGCAGATTCGACAATGCAATGACAACTCAGGCGACGCGCGCGGAGTTGCCGAAGAGACGTGCGTGCTCGATGAGGATGCAGCGGTCCATGACGACGGAGATGCCGGCGGCCTGGGCCTTGATGGCGGCGGGCTCGTTGACGATGCCGAGTTGTACCCAGAGATTCTGGAAGCCGAGATCGATCATGTCGTCGACGATGGCGGGGATGAAGCGGGGAAGGCGGAAGACGTTGACGACGTCGGGGTGTTCGGGGAGATGGCGGAGGGAGGGGTAGCAACGCTCGCCGAGCACGTGGGCGACGCCGGGGTTGACGGGGATGATGCGATAGCCGTGGCGCTGCATGTAGGCGGAGACGGAGTGGCTGGGGCGTGTGGGGTCCTCGGAGAGGCCGACGACTGCCAATGTGCGGGGCTCATGGGCAGGGCCGCCGAGCATGTTGAGGATGACGTCGGGTTCGTTCATGGACGGGCGTCCTTTCGCTCAGGGCTGCCTGTCGCTCAGGGCTGCCTGTGGGTTACCGAGAACGTGCACCATCTCGTCTACAATAGACGCTGACGGGGCGGCAGTGTAGCGTCCCTCTTTCTGGAGTAGCTTTTGTTCGGAAGACGATCGTACCTAAGGGCTTCGTGCGGAGATGGTGTGCTCCGGCGCAGGCCGATTGTTCTGGGTTCAGCCGCAGCATTGATCATTCTCGCGGCGGGCTGCGGAAACCAGTACCGGCCGGTTGTGAGCGCGATCAATCCGGTTGGGCCAGCCTCTCAGCCGACGAAGTATGCGATTGCGGTTTCGGCGCCGAGCACAACGTCTCCGGGTTTACTGACCTTTGTGGACTTTTCCGGCGACACGGTGCTGACGACGCCGCAGGTTCTTGCGAACCCGATCTATCTGGCGCTGGCGCCGGGGGGCGGAACGGGGTATGCGATCAACAGCGCAGGCTCGTTCAACGAGTTCCCGTCGGGCAGTCCTGAGACGCTTATCTCCAGCCAGATTGGCCAGAGTACGTTGAGCGCGGGATCGTCGCCGGTAAGCATTACGTCCATTTCAATGGCGGGCACGAATGCTTCGGTCTTTGTGCCGGAGCCCGGGCTGTCGCAGGTCGCCGCGCTGACGAGCACCGGGTCGCTGGATCAGAACATCGGAGTTCCAAACAATCCGATTTACGTGGTTGGGGCGAATGCGGGCCGGCGAGCGTATGTGATCAGCGAGGGAGATGGCGTGACGGCGAGCACGGTGTCGTCGGTCGAGAGCGGGAACCTGGCCGTTTCCAGCACGATTCCGGTGGGTATTAATCCGGTGTATGGTGTGATGACCTCGGATGGAAACAGGGCGTTCATCCTGAACAAGGGCTCGGGCACGGTGAACGTGATCAACGTGGTGAACAACGGGCCGGACCAGGCGATGCCGTTGATTCCTGCGACGGGAACGCTGGGGCTGAATCCGGTGTGGGCGGATCTGTCGCCGCTGACCAACCAGCTGGTGGTGCTGAACGAGGGCGATGGAACGCATCCGGGGTCGCTGAGCATTATCAACATTCCGCTCTGCAATGCAGCTTCGCCGGCGACGAACCCGACCTGCGATCCCGCGAACCCGGTCGATGCGGTGGGCTTTGGCACGGTGCTGGCGACGGTTCCGGTGGGTATCAACCCGGTGATGGTGTCGGTGCTGCAGGATGGCTCGAAGGCCTATGTGGCGAACCAGGGCAATGCCGCAGCGGGAGTTGAGGGCTCGGTGAGCGTGGTGAACCTGGTCAGCGGACAGGTCAGCGCAACGATTCCGGCTGTTTCAGCGACCTCTGCTACGGCGGATACGAATACGACGCCGGGCGCGGCCTATGGGCATCCGACGACGATCGCTGCGACAACCGGAACGCCGACGGGGAAGGTCTACGTGACGTCAGCCGACAACAAGTTCATGACGGTGATTGCGACGGATACGGACACGGTCGAGACGCATGTGAATCTGCAGGGTCTCGGGGTGCGGGTGGTCGTCACATCGCAGTAAAGGCTCTACGCAAGAGAGCGAAAGGCCGCCTGTTGAGGCGGCCTTTGCTTTGGTCGTGATGCGATTGGGTTCGGGGTCTAGGTTCCGGCCAGAACGACGGGAGCGTTGGAGTGTCGGAGCCGCCTTCGTTCTCGATGGTGACGCCGAAGCTCTTGGCCGGGATGCCCCTGGGAAGCTTCGGCATGACGACGCTGGCGCTGCCCTGGGCGTCCGGCTTGAAGGTGCTCGACCGGCATGGGGTTTCTGCCGTCGGCCGGCATGAGCCAGAGCTCGTAGGTTTTGCCGGCGGGAGCGGGGTCCATGTGGGTGGCGACGAAGACGAGCGCGCCCTTGTCTGCCAGGTAGGCCGCGAGCGCGGCGGCGGTTGGGGTGCCGGGCTTTACGTCGGCTGTTGAGTGCAGGGCGACCTGCATGGCGTTGGCGGAGGTGAGCGTCGCCATTGCGTCCTGCGCGTGGGCGGACTGCTTTGTGACGTCGTCGAGCTTGGCCTGCTGAGTGGCCATAGAGCCCTGCATCTGCTGGCGCTGGTGAAACTGAAGGCCGGCGACGAAGGAACAACCGGCGGCGACGGCCCAGCCGGTCCAGGCGAGCACCCAGGGAGCGCGGCCAGGGCGGCTGCGGGAACCCTTTTCTTCTTCCTCCTCGGCGGCTTCCACACGGAGACCGCGGCGCTGGCGGGTGGCGAAGACGGGCTCGGCGGAGTCGTGGTCTTCACGATCTGTGCGGGCTGTCCGGACTGGCAGATCCTGGCGGGCGGTTAGATCCATGGCATCTACACGATCGGCGCGATCGACAACGGCGACGGGGACTGGTTCGGGAGGAAGGACAGGTTTGGGCTCTTTGGCAACCTGGCGCATGAGGCGCTCGCGGGCTTCGGGCGGGGGAGCCACGATGTCCGAGATCATGGAATAGGAGGCGAGGTCGCCCTGCAAGCTTGGCGACCTCAGTGCGGCAGAGGTCGCAGGTTTCGGCGTGCAGCTTGGCCTGGCGGGTGCGGTCCTCGGGCAGGAGCTGGAGGGCGAAGAGTACGAGGTCGTCTTCAGGAATGTGATTGCCGATGGTCATGCCTCCATCTCCTTTCTCAGAGTGAGCAGCGCTGTGCGGATGCGGGTCTTGACGGTTCCCAGGGGGTCGCCGGTGATTTCGGCGATCTCCGTGTGGGTGAGCCCATCGAAGTATGCCATCTCGAGCGTCTTTTTCTGCTCCAACGGAAGATGCATGATAATCGCCCGCACCCGTTGCATTAATGTGTTCCTCTCGGCCTCGTCGGCGAGATTGAAGGGTGATGCGAGATAAACCTCCTCGACCTGCTCGCTGGGGCGTTTGCGCCGCAGCGTGTCGATGGCGCGGTTGCGGGCGACCACGGCGAGCCAGCCGCCGAGGCTGCCGCGTGCGGAGACGAAGGTCTCCGGCCGGCGCCAGAGGCCAAGGAAGACGTCCTGAAGCACATCTTCGGCGGCGGCAGGGTCGCGCAGGACGCGCAGCGCGACCGAGTAGACGACCTTGGAGAAGCGGTCATAGAGCGTGGCCATGGACTGCTCGTCGCCGCGCCGCACGCGGTCCAGCAGCTGAGCATCCTGCGTTGTGCCTCCGTTAATCATCAATGCTTCGATGTTGCTCTTCATCGATACGTTCCTGCGACGACGACGGATTGCCGAAGAAACTTCGACTCCGGCCGTTTGCGAGTGCCCAGTGTACGTCATCGCATTGCAGAACCGAGGCAACGTCAGGGAAACTGATATCGAGCTCGCGATTGAAACTTCGTCTCGACAAATTGCTGGTGGATCGGGGGCACGCGGCCTCGCGCGAACGCGCGCAGGCGCTGATCCTTGCGGGGCGCGTGCTGGTGAATGAGCAGAAGGTGGACAAGCCGGGCGCGCAGGTTGGCGAAGATGCGAATCTGCGGCTGCTGGGCGAGGACCTGCGCTATGTGAGCCGCGGCGGGTTGAAGCTGGAACATGCGCTTGCGACCTGGTCGATTGATGTGACCCGGCTGGTGTGCGCGGATGTCGGCGCGTCGACGGGTGGGTTTACCGACTGCATGCTGCAACACGGAGCGGCGAGCGTAGTGGCGATTGATACGGGCTTCGGCCAGATGGCGCACAAGCTGCGGGTGGACCCGCGGGTAAAACTGATGGAACGGACGAATGCGCGGACGCTGAAGCCGGGCGAGGTTGTGGATGTAGTGGGTGAGCCGATTCGATTTTTCGCAATGGATGTGAGCTTTATCTCGGCGACGCTGGTGCTGCCGGCGCTTGTGGCGGCGCTGGCTCCTGCAGGCGAGGTGTGGAGCGGCGATGCGGTGGTGCTGGTGAAACCGCAGTTCGAGGCTGGGCGCGAACATGTGGGCAAAGGCGGCATCGTGCGCGATCCGGCGGCGCATGAGTTCGCGGTTGAGCGGGTGAGTGCGGCGGTGCGCGAACTGCGAGGCGAGGTGCTGAGTGTGATGGATTCGCCGATCCTGGGAATGGAAGGGAATCGCGAATTTCTGTTGCATGCGCGCTTCTAGAGATCAGAAATCAGAGATCAGAGATTGGCATAACGGCCGGTACCTGGCTTCGGGTTTTCCCGATCTCTGTTCTCTAATCTCTGATCTCTCAGAGGCGCAGGTACACTACACACACGATGCCGTACGCCGCCGTCATCTCAAAGCCGCAGAAGCCGGAGCTGTGTGACATTCTGGCGCAGGTGCTGGACTGGTTTTCTGCGCACGGATATGAGTGCGTGCTGGATCCCGAGAGCGCAGGGTATCTGAATCGGCGCGAGGCTGCGGTGGAGCGGCCGGAGATGCCGAAGTTGAACCCCGCGATCTGCGTCACGCTGGGCGGCGACGGCACTCTGCTGTCCGCGGCACGCGCGTTCGCCTATACGGACACGCCGATTCTAGGTTGCAATCTTGGGATCGCTGGGTTTTCTGACAGAGGTCCCTCTGGCCGAGCTATTCACGACCCTCGAGGCGTGGAGGAACGGAACGGCTTTCATCGATTCGCGCAACATGATGCATGCGCAGTTGCTTCGGGACAACCAGCCGCCGCGCGAGTGGCTGGCGCTGAACGATGTCGTACTCGCCAAGGGTGCGATTGCTCGTATGGGCGAATTCATGGTCGAGGTCGATGGCGCGTTTGTGGCGAGGTTCCGCGCGGACGGTGTGATTGTCTCGACGCCGACGGGCTCGACGGCGTATACGCTGGCAGCGGGCGGCCCGATCCTGATTCCGTCGTTGGATGCGATGGTGCTGACGGCGATCTGTCCGCACCTGCTGACGATTCGTCCGATTGTGGTGCCGGGGCAATCGGAGATTGCGGTGACAGTCGATGTGGTGCCGCACGAGACGTATCTGACGGTGGATGGCCAGGAGGCGGTGGAACTGCTGCTGAATGACCGGATCCGTTGCCGGAGGTCGGAGCGGTGCGTGAAGCTGCTGCGTCTGCGGCCGAACGGGATCTTCAACGTGCTGCGGTCGAAGCTGAGCTGGGGAGAGCAGTAGCTTCGAGGTGCTTCGAAAATTTTTGTGGGGTTTTTATGGTGCGCCCGGAGCGAGTCGAACGCCCGACCTACTGGTTCGTAGCCAGTTGCTCTAGTAAAATCTGCTCACACGAAATAAACCACTTACGCGAAAACCCGCATGAACACCTGCTATTCGATGTAGGTTCACTGACACTGGATGACAGAGAGCGACGCCAGGTGACAACTTTTGCTCACATGGTGCTCACATGGAAAGAGGCCTTTTTGAAGCTTACGGAGAAGTAGTACGCGGTCTGAAGGCGCCGGCCGAGGGGTACGTCGTGGAGTGGGACGACGAAGTGAAAGGGTTTGGTTTAAGAATCACGTCAACGGGCGCGACCTCGTTTGTACTTCGCTATAGGGTCGATCGTCGGCAGAGGGTCTACACGATAGGCAGCTCTCCTGAGTGGACTGCAGTTGCAGCCCGGAACGAAGCGCTCGAGCTGCGCAAGAAGATTCGTGAAGGCTCGGATCCGATGGGCGAGCGCATCGCTGTACGCTCTGAGCCGACCTTCGGTGATCTCGTCGACGGCTACCTCGCGAGTGAAGAGCTCACCAGGCTACGGCCTCACACGCGGCGCGACTACATTCGCATGTGCGAAAAGATTCTCCGACCGGGCCTGGGGCGTATGCCGTTGAAGTCGATTCAGAGGCGCGACGTCGAAGCTCTTCACGGCGCGATGAAGAAGACGCCCTATCAGGCCAACCGCGCACTCTCGCTGCTGAGCAGGATCTTTAACTTCGCCGGTGAACAGAAGCTGTTGCAAGAGAATCCTGCGAAGGGGATCAAACCCTTTCACGAGGAGCGCCGGAACCGCCACCTGAATGGTGGAGAGGATCAGACTGAGATCCAGCGCTTCTCCGCGGCGCTCGACGACTACAAAGATCAGACTGCTGCCAACGCCTTGCGCCTGCTGCTGCTCACGGGCTCGCGTTCTGGCGAGGTGTTGAAGTCGACCTGGGAACAGTTCGATCTGCATCGCGGCGTGTGGGTCAAACCCTCCAGTTCGACCAAGCAGAAGAAGACGGAACATCTTCCCCTTGGTGAAGCCGCGCTGGAGTTGTTGCGCTCTATGCGGCCTGCGGGGGCCGCGCGAGGCTTCCTCTTCGTCGGCCGCGATGGCAAGAGGGCACGAGCCGGCCTGCGTCGTCCGTGGCTGCAGGCATGCAAGGCTGCGGGGTTGGTTACCGTGGCGGAAGTTCAGGGCAAACGCGGTCTGCTGAAGCGCTATAAGCCCACGGTGCGCGTTCACGACCTCCGACACACCTTCGCCTCACACTTGGTCTCGAACGGCGCCCCGCTGCAGGTCGTAGGCGCAATGCTCGGCCATCGCAACGCCGCGACCACGATGCGGTATAGCCACATCGCCGATACGGCCAAGCGCGAGCGAGCGAATCAGTGGGGGCAACTACTCGAGTTCGCGAGCGCAAAAAAGTTGGCCTGAGACAGCCTCGTTGCCTTTACACTCTTCTGCTCTTCTGAGTCCGCCGATTCCGGTTCCGGTCGACCTGGATCTCACAGACGAGCAGTTCGCGGCGATTCAGAAGAGCAGGAGCAAGGAGACTCGTTGCATGGATAGCGACGGCATTCAGTGGATGTCTGACTGGACGAGAGCTGAGCCCGTCAGCCGGCGCATAGGGTAAATTTGCGCGGCAATCCCTATACCTGAAGGTTGGGAAAAGGATGACCGGGTCAGGCTGATGGTGCAGACGTTCGGGTTAGCACTGCAGCACCATAGCTCGATTCACCTATTGATTGATCACCGCAAATACTCGAGCGCGTATGCGCTGTCGCGCCCGTTGATCGAAGCAGCACTTCGCACCGTCTGGCTCAAAGCTGTGGCAACGGAAACGAACATCAGCGACCTCGTGAACGGAGGCAAGTTCCCAATTCTGGGGCCCACTGAAAAACGCCCTCGACTTGACGGATGTAGTCTGCGGAGAAGGTGAAGGACTGCTCCACTCTCTTACCCACGGTGGAGGCGCCGCCTTGGCCGCTCTTCTTTACCAGGGGGAACAGCGCGCATGTGTAAATGCAACGATGGTCGGCGGCGCTGCCCTCAATCTCTCCGCAGCCGGTCAGGCGGTCGCTTGGAAGTTCGGCCAACAAGATTTCGTGACGCAACTGGCCGCTGCGACTCCGAGGGCTGATTAATCAATAGTTAGGACGTACCTTTTGAAAGCGTGGTCCTTATAGCCGTTCTCTCGTGGCTCAATTTGGGTGAAATAAGCTTTGTGCTTGGCCAGCTCGGCCTCGATGGCGTCGCGGTCGTAATCTTCTAAGATTTCATCTTCGAGAATATCGAGCGCAGATTGGAAAGTCGCGAAATTCCGCAGCCAGATAGTTGTACCCTCGGCTTCAACGATGACAGCTAAGGCATGATCGTCGGGGCCGTGTGCAGATGTAGGCCGTTTCGTTGCAGCATAGTTGCCTCCACCTAAAACGATAACGCTTCATTCTGAGGGTTGTCCTTCGTACATTCCCTTCAGCTAGCCCTCTGAGTCGTCGATGGGGAGTATGAGCGTCGGCACACCGTGGGGGTCGATTCCGCGGGCCCTCAAGACTCTTTCGGCGATGCCGATGCGCACTCCCCAGTCTCGCAAAGAGCGGCTCCGAGTGGAGACAGTGAGCCGTGTAGAGACAGTCGTTCGCATGACGCCAATGTTTGAGCACGTCTTTCGTTGAGAAGCGTTCCAGGTCCCGGGTCCACTGCTCCACGGAAGGGACGTTTTCGACAGCATCAATCGTGACCATGCGCTGATCTTAGGTCTGCCCGAGGCCGTCGCTTCGGTTGTGCAAAAGTGCCGGGTTAACTCTGTTGATCCCCCAGACACTCGAACCTCGAATTGATGGGTTCACTGTTCGCGCCGCTGAATCGCGGCGAACTGCTCGTCTGCCAGATCGATGTCGATCATCACCGGGTGGCGCTGAGCCAGAGCGTTCTCGACGAGATTGATGGTCGCGAGGTCGGCGTGAGTACGGCGCAGCATCTCCATCACTGGCTCGGTGGACGCGTAACGGCGCGTGGGACCGATCTGCGCCTGGCGCTGGGGTCGATGAAGATGACGAAGACGTGAGACGGCATGTCCTGAATTGAGACCTGGACGCGAGGCATGGATCCATTGTGGCGGGGGGCGTTGTGGGTTTCTGCTGACTTTCGCTCCTGTGCTTACACAGTGCTCACACGAGATAAGAGCGTGCCTTCGGGGTACCTTATAGAAGTTATTGTATTTAAAGAGAGATAAGAGGGTTTTTGCGTAAGCGTTCAACTGATAACTGTCAGTGGCGCGCTGTTTTCAGCGCGTTTCTCGATACTGATCCGTAAAGCAAGTTGTGGGCGACGTGACCGATGGAAGTCGTCGTTGGGAAATGTGCTCGAAGAGCGAGGTCAGTTTTGGTGGTTCGGCGGAGAAGGACAGACCTCCTCGCTCGAACACTCCGTGCACGGACTAATCATCGTCAATGAAGACGGGCAGATAACACTACAGTTGGAAGGCCCCCTGTGGCTCAAAGAACCGAACGTAAGCTGCGACTGGGACGCCTCGCGTTGGCTTGACCAGGAAAAACGGATCATTGGGCGTCTCGGAAAGTCTGGCGATGCCGGCTACGTCTTGCTATATGACCTGAGGACGGACTTCTCCTTGGCAGATGAACCCGCCCGGCAAAGTTACGAAGCTGGCTTCTGTTTCAAACACGATCAAACCTTCCCTTCCAATTTTGACCTCGATAGCTTTCACACACTACGGATCGACATGGAGGGGCTAGAAGACTGGCTCCGGCTGCAAGCGATCGACCTCGGTGAGGAAGTTTGGCATGGGGATCAAGTCGAATTCACAGTTAAGTACGAGAGAGTCGAGATCGGCTACGACATGGAACGGGCTAAGGTCTCTATTGAAAATTTGGTTCTAGGCAACCTCCCTGTTCGTCTGTTCGATGGCCCCATCGCAAGTATCCATATCCGTCAGACCAACTGGCTCGTTTATAAGCCAAAGGAACCGGTCGCCGCGTCGAAGAGGTCATCGCGCTCCTAATGGGTCGGTACTTTCGACTAGCTTGGCCGAAGCTAGTTGGGAAGTTCGACAACTATGACGACTGGTTCACACTGTATTGGAAGCGGGGTGCTCGACACACAACTGTGCCATCGATCCTCTTCATGATGACGACGTTTCCTTCGATCCGTGATGAGTTTGGAAAGATGCTAGATCGCTGGGAGGCAGGTGCGACAGAGTGTGGAGCTGGCTACGACCGCTATATGGCTGCGATGCAGCAGCCTCTTCCGTACCCTGAACACCAGTTTGTGAATCTGGTCTGGGCAATCGAATCCCTGCACCGTGGCTGGCAACGCTAAGCAGGAGAATCGTCCAAGGTTTTTCGAAGGAAGGAGCGAATAGAAGAAATTCTCAAGCGTTTCTCTGGCGATGGCGACCGGAGGTTGCACGAACGGTTAGCAGGGAAACTCAAATACGCCTATGAGCCCACACTGGAAAACAGGATGTAGAGTCGTTTCAGCGCCTCCCCTTCGAACTTGATCATCTCAAGTTAAGAGCCTTCGCCGAGCGGTGCGCGCGCCGTAGGAACGACATCTCACATGAAGGTGGACGTCGTCCGGGCGAGAATGCGGATAGCTTTCGCTCCGAACTGCGTGTACTCGCCGAGGCTCTCCGCTATCTCTTTCACGCACTCTTGCTCCATGAAATCGGCTTGAGCAGAGATCTCCTGCTCAAAGCGCTAACCCGCGGAGGCATCGGCTCGATGGATGTGATACCTGCGCTTCGCGAAGTTGGTATAGAACTGCCGGCGATTCCGGAAGAATCTTACTAATACCGACCAGTCGGCTCCTGGTGCTTTGATAGCCAGTCTAAACCGGGCGAATGATTTGACATCAGTCGGCCACCAGACGCAATTTTCCAGCTAAGCCCTAAAGATTCTAATCCTTTACAGCATGCGTAGAGGGTCGGGCGCTGCGTTGTGTTAGCACTGTGTCTTCATTTCTGCGATTTTCTCTCATTTTTCCCCCAGGGTACCCGCAAAATCCCCCGCACCTACATTAGTACTTCGGCCGTCAAATCGTCCTCATCAGGGCCTGGCGATGAACTTTCCGAAAACCCCGTTTTTCGGGAACTTCGGCTCGCGCCTAGATTGGGATTCGGCCCCTAGCGTCCCGTAGGTTAGTAAGCGTAAGAGCGTTTCTGAGAACTAATCTGACCCTAGGACTCAACTGACCTGGCGTGATGAAACGCAGCTACGAAACGCACGATGTCAAGTCTTGAGTGCGCTAGCGATAGCAATTGCGCTTCTCTTTCCATCTCGTGAACTGAGGTTCGTATCCGTCCGGGCTGTGCAGGGGGTTGCACACCTTCGAGAGTGCCACCGGATGACATCATTTTACAGTGTCGCGGACGAGCGACACTGTGTAACATCTGCCCGTCTCCAAGAACAAAAAGGAAATGCCGGTTCAGGCCAAAGGGCAACCAACACTTTTCATCGGCGACCCACTCCCGCAAAGAGTCGTGGTGAAGGAGGCGCGGAATGGCGCACCGAGACGCCCCGAAACTGGATCCCCGCGGTCCCAAGCCAGATCCCGCACATCCCAAGCCAGACCCCCGTCTCAAGCCCGAGCCTACTCACCCGAAATTAGAACCGCATCATCTGGATCCCACTCGCAGGCACGAACTGCCTGACCCTGCGCGCCGCGGCATTGACGCTCTCGTCGAAGCCGAGCACCTGGAACGCTGGCTGAAGGAGCATCCCGACAAGAGCCGCCCTGAATATTTCGATTGGAAGCGCAACTATGAGGCGGGTGCTGAGAAGGTTCCGGATACCTATCTTGTGGGGGAACCTTCGCGAGCCGAGCAGCAGGCACGCGCGCAGATGGACGTGGAGTTTGCCTCGCGCATGCGGGAGGCCGAAGCAGCGAAGTTCGATCGCGTCGCCGACCAAGCCCAGTTTGTCCGCCTGGAGCACAGGCAGACTTGGGATCGACTCGCGGGATTCACGGAAAGCGCCAGAGAGGCGTTGGGCGTGGGCGAGGGAAAAGAGATTCCCGGACTGAGTGAGGCGGAGGCAATGGTTCGGCGGCTAGCCAGTACGGATATATCGCGAGCCGCCGAGATCCTTTGGGCGCATGAAGGACTGCGATTCGACGACCATATACCCCAGGATCTGCAAAAGGTCTTGAAGGAATGGCGCGACCTTCTCAAGTCAGAGCCCAACCCGGACGCCGATCGGCTGGCGACAAAGGCAGAAGAGGTCCGAAAGCGGTTGGAGGACGCGCTGGCGAGAAGCGAAAAGATCATCCAGGCGCATGGCGGAAATCCCCCTCCGGAAATCGGCGTGACACCAAAGTTGATGATCGCCGCCCTTGGTGTTGAGATCGGACGCCAGTTTGCTTCGCGCGCCGGCCAGCCTGAGATCTCCCGCATGTACGACCGTGTCAGCGAAGACAGCCGGCGGCAAGTGGAGAGGAGGTTATGGCCCCCTGAGTTTCGCGGCAAACCGGAAGCGCTGCCCGAAATAGCGATGGACCGTCTGAAGTCTGCACTAAGAAATGCGCCGAGTGGTTCGCGTGCCAGGCAAGACCTCAAGAAACTGATGCAGGACCTGCCTCGCGTAAGGGACGCCTATGACAAGTGGATCACTAAGTTCGGGGTCCACGAAGTCATGCGCCAGACGCTGAACGAGATCTCGTTTTATGCTGAGCGCTTCCGCGACGCCTTCTCCGAGCTCGCGGCGAAAGACGGGCTGAGCGAGAGAGATCGAAGGGAAACCCTTGGCCCTATCGAAGCCTTGGCTGAGCGGTTGAGAATTGACCTTGCAAATCGCCTGGGTCTTCCTCCGGTCGTCGCCGATGCCGCCCCCTCGTTAGTACGGACTCCCTCTAAGCCAGACCTGGTGCAGCCAGTCGATCTTGGCCAAAGGTCCGCGTTGAAGACTCTTTCCTCGAGCTTCGAGTCGAAGGCCAAGGGGTTGGATGTTGTCGTTCCCCGCAGTAAGAGCCGCGAACTGGTGCGCAGAGCGGGCGAATACAACGTGCGTCTGGACCGCTACTGGAGCGACATGCGTCAGTTTGCCGCGGAGGCTTACGTCCTCGGCGCTGCCGGCAGCCCCGCGGAGCTCAAGGCGCTCGACAAATCCTTGGTCGCCGCCGACGCGCAATTGGCTAAGGAACTGGGTCGATGGCGAGACGCGATCAGCCCTTCTGGCGGAGCGTATGACGGAAAGCTGATTGCGGACATCGGCCAGAACATCTTCAACATCATTGACCAGGCGAGCTCGCCACTGCGCGAGCGCCTGGCTGACATCCCCAAAGCCGAAAAAGAGAAAAGAGACGCTGCCTGGATGGTCATGAACCTGCAGGCGTTCACGGGGCTGGCAGAGCAGGTCGGCAACGGTCTCGCCGATTTGGCGGCGGGAAACAAGATTCCCGACGTCACCCGGGCGAACGAAGCCGTTGATCTCTTGAATCGGTCCTCCGCCGACAAGTTTATTGAACAACTCACGAAGGACACATTGCACGCCGAAAAGGTGGAAGTCGCTCTGCAGATCTATACGCCGGAAAAGCTCAGCGGACTCTGGGACCGGCAAGCCGACATCTTCAAAATAGACCACAAAGCCCCCAAAGCGCAGCGCGATGCGCTCGCCAAGGAGTTGAAGAGCATCGATGCGCAGTACCGGACATTGAAGGAGCAGATCAAGGAAATCCAGACGTCCGCCGCGAGCAAGGGGGAACTCAACAATGCGCTCGATCGGGTTGACAACCTAAGACGCGAACTCAATCGCAAGGGACTTAGTGATGCAGAGCGCGCTGACTTGATAGACAGGAGAGACAAAGCCACCGAAGCGCTGATCGAAAAAGTGAGCGAAATCTCCCGCGAATCGGCGGAGGCCAACGGCAAGCGGCTTGAGGATTATCAGCAGATGCTTACCGAAAGCACGAGCCACTACGAATCGGACCGCAAACAGTTCTGGGATTCCACGTGGAAGGTGTTCTCTACCACCATTGATGCTGCTAACCAGAAGCAGCTGAGGAAATCGCTGGAGGCCGCATTTGGCTCGGAGTTGCCGGACCATCTGAAGAATTGGAATAAAGAGCTGGGGGCTGACAAGCCGCGCGCTGACAAACTTCAGGAATACGGAACCGCGGTGGTGAGCGCCATCGATTCCTACCTGCACAAAGCGGAGCTCATCCTCGGCACCACCCCTGCATTGGGCGAGATCAGCGACGGGTTGAAAGCAGCGCTTAACGGCATCAGGCTTTCCGTGTCGAAGGAACTCGCCTTCCAGCTCGAGGGCGGCCGATTCCGTTAGTCGGATCGAAGGGCAAACCCCGAAAGGATCGGATTATGGCTACTGAAGCTCCGTCTTTGATCAAGTGGGGAAATATTGCGGCTGGCTCCTATCACCGCACAGAAGTGACGGGCACCGATGGCATTTTACGGTCCGTGCGCATCGAGTCTTCCCTGCCTGTAGTTCTGACCTCTGACTGGAGCTATACAGGCCCGCAGACATGCTCCTGCTCGGAGACTTGGCTCACGACCTCGAGGTTTACGGCGACGAGGTCGCGATTCGCGGAATGATCAAAGCGCCGGACGCTCGGTAACAATTTGTGCGCGAGTTCTGAATGGCATCACCTTGGACAACCCAAAATGCCACCTTCAGCCAACATACTAGGCATGATTCGCCAGCCAGGCGAGAGCGACGTCACGTTTATGACCCGATGGGGAACAATCGCTCGCCAACTTACAGTGACCACCGCCTCGCAGTTCACCGGCGTGGGCATAGACGTCAGCGGCAAAGATGCGCCGGCAAAGCTGAAGGCGTTGGCCTTGGGTGAAGCGCCTGCAGGATCAGGCAAAACGAAGCTGGCCGTAGGTAAGCCCGGCGCGGATGGAGTCGTCAATATCTGGTGGTGGTTTCCTGAGCCGGGCGCTCGTGATCAACCAGGCCAGCCAGGTTGGTCCGCGGAAGCGCATCCGGATGAGATGCACGGAGAGCCGGGGAAGCCCGGTCTTGCAGGCAATCACGCGGGAAGCATCAACATCTACTGCGGCGACCTTACGGGAACCACCCTCACCCTCCGCGCCAACGGTGGGAAAGCTCAAGATGGCCAGGACGGGCAGGCAGGGGCTAAAGGGGGATCTGGCGGCAAAGGCGCTGATGCGGCGAAGAACTCGAACGGAGGTACCGGAGGAGCGACCCCAGGTGGGAATGGCGGCAGAGGTGGAAATGGCGGGCGTGGCGGGGATGCAGGCAAAGGTGGCAACTCCGGCAATATCTCCGTCTCTTGGGCTAACAAGGGAGCCCCTTTGCCGAGTGTGTCAGTCAGGTAGGAGCTGACGGGCAGCCCGGCATGACAGGCGGCGCTGGTTTGCCAGGCGACCTGGGCCCCGGAGGCAAAGGCTTGCCCGCCGCCGTTTTTTGGAGCCGAACTTGTTCGCCAGCGTGCCAAGTGGTCTCAAAAAAATGACCGAGGATCTTGGTGGCTTCTTCAAGGGAGAAAAACCAAAGCCGCCAACGCCAATGGGACCGCCCGCACCTTGGCTGCACATACCTGATAATGCCGACATCCAGGACTACGCGAAGGCCGCTGGACGCATTTTCTGGAACGGCTGTCCGCCCGGACTACAAGGCACGTGGGGAGATCAGTCACGGGACGGAAATCGTCCGACCGAGAAGCCGAAGGCGGGCACGGTCTCGGCAAAGCAATTGGACTCTGCCGTACTGTACAAATTTCTGGGTTCCACCAGCAGCTTGCGGCAACTGGAGATGATGCTCGACCGCCAACGTATGCTGTGGTTCGAGTCACCGGGAGGGTTTGGTGATGCGAATATCACCGATCCCGAACTGGGCAAGCGACTAGGGTGGATCTACAGGATCCTGGACGCGCGTGTCGGTGCGAAAGTCGCCGACAATTTTCCCGTTGCCGTCGGAATCCACCAGGAAGCCTGGGCCGCATACACGAACTACATAGACGGCCGCGATTACTTTGGACGACGCAAGAACTTCGTGCCGACGTTCGCCCTGAAAACGTACTTGGACCAGCTGGAGAAGTCCTCGGCGGCGCTGAAAAAAATCGAATCCAACGCTGCTTCGCTTTATCAGGCGGCCGAACAGAACCAGTCCATTGTTGCGGGCGGCAAACTGGCCATCCAGGACGCGGCTGAAACCAGGACGTATCTCGCGAACAGAATAAATCGCATCAATGACGAGGACATCAAGGGCAATATTCTTCCCCGGTTGAATAGCGCCAACAAAGCATGCGAGGACCTGCAAAAGGAATTAGACCCTAAACTTGCAACGTTGGAAGCCCAGGTGAAAGAAGTCTTCGGTCTGCAGCCAAAGGCCTTCCTCAATGCATTGAGCACCATGGCTTTCCAGATTACCGACTCGCATGGCGGCCCGGTCCAGGCCTTTGCGCAAGCTGGAAATCTGGCGTTAGAAGCTTCTGCCAACATTCTCGACAACTCAGGAAATCTCGTCGAGAAGCGATATGTAGTTGGCGCCATTAAGTCTGGAAGGTTCAAACCTGAAAGACGACCTGCAGGCGTTGAGCAGCGGCTTCATCAACCCCGCCTCTTCCTACTCGCTACTGGTGCGCCTGGACAAACTGCGCGGACTCTGCGAGAGCTTCTCGGAAAATCCGCAGGTAAAGGCTAATTTCGAGACGACGCTGCTTCTGAACAAATACATCGATGCTATAGAGCACCGCAATTCGGTGGTCTCTGAGTACAACGCGGAGCTTCGTCAACTACTCGATCTGGACGGAGCGTTCAAGCGAATCGAAGCAGAGATGCAGACTATTGGACTCTCGTTGCAGCGCTCATCGGATCCGGGAGTTGCAGCGGCCGTGACCTATGTTCGTGGCATACACCTGCGTGCTCGTACGGAGTGCCTTCGTCAAATTGCGATGGCGACTCGCGCGAAGCGTTTCTTGCTGGGAAGAACAACTCAAATGGCCTCTCAATGGCAATCCCGGACAACTAACGTCCACGGACGTGACGGCGGCGAATTCAGATCTCCAGAAAGATGTGTACACCGAATTGGAGGCCGCACGTCCGGTGCCGTCGCCCTTCCCGAAAGAAGAGAAGGCCTTTCGCAAGCCCGACCAGACGAAGGTTTACAGCCCAGGAGTGCTCATTGTTCTCACGCCGAAAACACACCCGGATCTGTTTGAAGATCTGCTGATCTTCAACTCGTTCAAATTCGTCATTGACTTGGCGACGCACGAATCTACCCCGGTCACCTCCGAGACGAACTCGCCTATTGTGCCGACTCTAGCCGCTCATGGGTTGAGCAAAACGCCCGACAATCCCAGGAAGCAGAATCCATTCAGCGGCATGGCCAATGTGCGCTTGACGAAGGTAAAGATCTTCGCCGAAGGAATCGAGACCGGCAAAACTCGGCAACCATTTTTCTGACCCATGTGGGAAATGAGAGGCTGTGTACCGCATCGCATCGCGTCTTCCCCGCATCGGGTGAAGTCGGTCACAACCGCGTTGAGGTGAAGTTTTCGTACGCCACCAACTACTACAAGCTCGTCGATGGTAGTTTTGCCGCGGAGGCCACTGACCTGCATTCCGGCGCTTACTTTGGAGACTTGCAGGCCACGTATTCGGATATCAAACACAGTTATGCCGCCATTGGACCTTTTGGTATCTGGCAGCTCACCATCCCGGAAGAGGAAAACGCGAATCTCAAGCTGGATAACATCACCCGCCTCCTCATCGATTTTCACGGCACGTGTTTGGGTGTCAACCGGACCTGACGAGGCCTCATCTGTTCACCTTAGAACGCCGCTGTTTCGACCCTCCGCCGATGCTCGAGCGTCCGTCCCACTGCATAGCGCACATACCGTCAGGACCAGAGCTCGCAGCACTGTACACGCGAGGTCTCGGGGTCGCCAGTCCACTCCACGATTTCTCCAGATAGTCGCCTCGAGCTGCCAGATGCAATCCCCACTGTGGGAGCGCAGAATCTTTTCCACGGGGACGCAGGATGTGGTTCGCCCACTCGATCAGAAGATGTCGCAGGTATCCGCTTCCGGTCTTGGTGATGCCGAGCTGCGGGTCACGTTCGCCGGACTGGCTCCGTCGTGGCCGAAGCCCGAATAGCAACCAACATAGCGACTTCGCCCAAACCACTCCTTGTTGCCCAGAGTGAGAACGAAGGCAGGGCGGTGATCCTTGTCGAAGTACGGGACTGGGTGAATGCCCTGACGCCTTCCCGATCCGGGGCGCACCAACGAAACGGTAGAGGCGAGCATGGTTTCGCCTGCCTTGCAGCCGGGTTTGTCGGTTGACCGGCAAATCGTAGTTCCCTTAAATCGGGTTTGCGGCAAGTTCGGTTGAAGTTGCCGATAACCCCGTTTTGCGGGAACTTGGAATACCACTCGTTCGAGGTAGCCGACTATTCGGCCAAGTGCTTTTCGTTCCATGCTCGATGAGCGCGTTGGCGATTTGGCACTCACTGAGATGCCCGTCCATCCTCGTCGAATCACCACACTAGCAAAGCGATCTGATTTCGCTCGACGTGCCTCCGGCCGCGGGAATGTAACACTTCAGCGTGTAATCCATCACCATGCGATTGGCATTGAATCGCCAACCCAGCGTGCGGATGGTCCTCTTCATGCGTTTGATCCATCCTCGGGGCAGGCCATCCTGGTCGCGTCGATAGTAGAGCGGAATGAGTTCGTCGCGAAGCACGCGGTAAAGGTCATCGCGGTCACGGCTATCATGCATATCCATATCCAAGTGCGTTCTTCCGGTTCCAATCGCAAAGCCGTTGAGCCCGTCGTAGGCTTCGGCCCACCAGCCATCCAATACTGAAAGGTTCAAACCTCCGTTGAGCACAACTTCTGCCCGCTGGTGCCAGAAGCCTCCAGGGGCCGTCGGGGATTGTTGAGCCAGACGTCGACACCCTGCACGAGATGGCGGCCGACATTAATGTCGTAGTCCTCGATGAAGACAAATTTGTCAGCGAACTGGGAGTGGCGCATAGTCTCTGCGATCTGCTGGAGAACTTTCTTTCCAGGCTCGTCAAGCGGATCAGCCTTTCCGGCAAACAGGAATTCCACGGGCCACTTTGGGTCGTTGACCAAGGATGCGAGTCTCTCGATGTCGGCGAGGATCAGGTTCGCACGTTTGTACGTGGCAAACCGCCGCGCAAAGCCGATGGTCAAGGCATCCGGAGAGAGCACTTTGCCGAGCCTTTGCAGAGGTTCCTGGGGTTCGTTGCGACGTTCTGATTGTTCCATCACCCGGTGACGCACGAAATCCAGGAGCTGCGATTTCAGACTGAGATGTGTCTCCCAAAGTTCGCCATCGTCGATGCTCTCTATCTCTTCCCAGGTGCCGCCGTTCCGCTGTTGCGCTGCCATCCGACCCCGAGGTGGCGGTCGTAAAGGCGACACATCTGCGGCGCAAGCCAGGAGGGGACGTGGACGCCATTGGTAATGTGGCCGATCGGCACCGCGTCTTCCGACTTGCCCGGGAACAGGCTCGTCCACATCGCCCGGGAGACCTCGCCATGCAGAGAAGATACCGCATTCGCACGGCGCGAAAGCTTCAGTCCGAGTACCGTCATACAAAACTGTTCCTGTTGGTCCGAGGGATGCACTCGGCCAAAGCCCATCAGCTTCTCGTGCGAAACTCCCAATTGCTCGCGCAGTGGGCCCAGGTGCTCCTCAATGAGATCGGCGCCGAATCGATTGTGGCCGGCCGGCACGGGAGTGTGGGTGGTAAAGACCACTTCCCTGGCGATCTGGCTCGCAGCCGCGTCAAAGCCCATACCTTCTTCGTGCATGCGCGTGCGAATCGCCTCGAATACCGCGAAACCGCTATGTCCCTCGTTGAGGTGCAGAACTCCCGGAGAGATTCCCATAGCATTGATAGCGCGAAAGCCGCCGACACCCAGGAGCAACTCCTGACGAATTCGTGTGCGTCCGTCGCCGCCGTAGAGTCGAGAGGTAAGTTCCAGGTCCTCGGGGGCGTTCCCCGCTACGTTGGAGTCAAGCAACAGAAGGTCACAACGTCCGACCTTGAGTCGCCAAACCTTTGCACGGATAGAACCTCCGCGTGTTTCAATTTCCACGACAATCGGCTCACCGTTCTGGCCGATGGCCGGTTGCATTGGCAGTTGATTGACATCGGTATGGATGTACTCCTCGCGCTGCCATCCACTCTTGTCGAGACGCTGCAGAAAGTATCCTTGCCCGTAAAACAAGCCAATCCCGATCAACGGAACATCGAGGTCGGATGCGCTTTTGATGTGGTCTCCCGCGAGAACACCGAGGCCGCCGGAATAAATTGGCAGCGATTCGTGCAATCCAAACTCGGCAGAGAAGTATGCGACTGGCCGAGGCCGCAGGACACCTGCATGCGTGGCTCCCCAGGTGTGGTCTGCCTGTAAATACTCCCGCTGGCGGCGGTAGACATAGTTGACGCGGCTATGCAGGACCAGTTCCGTGGCGCGGCGTTCAATCTCTCCAAAGGCATCTCGTTGAGCATCGAAATTGGATTCTGATTCAACTGGCGCCAGCGCTTTGGATTGAGATCGCGAAACAAGCTGACGCAGTCGTGGTCCCAGCTCCACCATAGATTCCGGGCGAGGGCCAGAGGCGTTCCTGGATGGGAGCGATGAATCATCCGAAGTACGAGCCTCGCTGACCACGGGAGCGACCTGGTTTGCCGCCTCCACCAACATGCGAATCTCGTCCTCCTGAAAGATCCGGGGATCCTTCGTCTGAACAATCAAGACACCCTGCAGCATTCCAGAGTCAATGAGAGGCACGCCCAGGAAGGAGTGGTATATCTCTTCTCCAGACTCTTTGAAGTACTTGTAGCGGGGATGGCTCTGGACGTCATTGACGGCAACCGGCAGTACCTTCTCCGCGACCAGGCCGGCGAGGCCCTCGCTGAGTGGCATGCGCATGTGCCGATGCATCGTGGGTGGAGGCCAAGCGACGCAGCCAATACCAGGTTCGATTGATCCGGCTCCAGCAAATAGGCCGAGCAGACGTCCGTGTTGAACCGCGAGGCGATCAAAGCGACCACATTCATCAGGGTGTCGGCAGGCTTGCCTTCCTCCTCGGTAAATTGGTGATCTCCTCCAGAGTCAAAACATGACTGGCGCCAATTTCTTCGTCAGATTCGGCCATTCGCATACGCTCGCCTCCTGATTTCAGAAATCGCGCATCGACAGTTTGGTGGCATCAACTAATAATGCGGATTTGCGTCCGGTTCAAGTGCCTCAAGGTGGAACGACTCAAAATCAGGCTGATCGGTTCAGGGAAATGAAGTTACTTTCCGACTAGGGATCTACCGACGATACCACCAATCCCCCTGCAATAGTGAAGCAATTGGGGGAATGCCAAATGCTCT
>CAVSOV010000005.1:0-199257 GCA_963729675.1 uncultured Acidobacteriaceae bacterium | reverse complement strand
TGAGCTCTCCGTAATGGATGAGTTGGGGGGCGGAAGGGTTCATGGGCGTGGATGAAGATTTTGTGAATGCGGTGAGAAGAGCGCGAAGCTCGGTTTCGCGTTCGGTGCGGAGGCGCGTGGCAATGGCGTCGAGATGGGCATCGTTGTAGCCGGGATGGCAGACGAGCTCCCAGGTGCCGTCGGGGATGGATTGCAGCAGCTGGCTGAGCGTGGCGCTGTTGAGGTGACCCGTTGCGGAGACGCCGATGGTGCCGCGCGTTGTGAGGATGCGATGAGAGGCAATGGGTGAGGATGCTTCGAAGCGGCGGCGGCCGGGGCCGAGGGCGCGGACAAAGAGGCTGCGCCGGGTGCTCCCGCCCAATGATGCGGCCCAGCGGGGTTCGAAGGGGTTGCGGATGGCGCGGATGCCGGATTGCTCGAGGGCGCGCATGATGGGGCGTGTAACGCGCGAGAGCAGGTGGGTGTGCTTGTGTGTGTCGACGTGCGTGAGCTTGAGGCCGGCCCGTTGCAGCTTCTGGATCTGTGCGAGCGCTTCGCGCTGGATGTCGTCCTGATGGATGGAGCCGCGAAGAACGCCGAGTGCGAAGTCGCCGAGCGAGTTGCGGAAGGTGCGGAGGTCCGGGCCGAGCAGTGTAGGGATGGTGGCGGGATCGGAAACAGGGGTTCCGTCGACGAGCACGATGTGGCAGCCGACGCCGAGGGTGGGACGTGCGAGGGCGAGTGCGACGGCGTCGTCGAAAGCAGGGCCGTTGGCCATCAGGGTTGCGGAGGTGACCGCGCCGGCGTCGTGCAACTCGGCGATGGCGCGGTTAACGCCGGGCGTGAGACCGAAGTCGTCCGCATTGATAATGAGCCGAGCTGTCATAGAGATGAGATGCGGACCGAAAAGGCGGCGGATGATGACCGGTGCTCTGCGCGAGTGTAGCGCATGAGTTGACGGGGCATCCGCGGGCAGACCATTATGCCTTGGGCGACTCGCGATGGCGTGCGAGAGACGCCGAACGATTGTGCGGAGAAGGGAAGACGAATGCCGGAGCTCGAGTACCAGTCTGGTTTTGGAAATGAGTTTGCGACAGAGGCCCGCGCGGGTGCGTTGCCGGTGGGGCAGAATTCGCCGCAGCGGAATGCGTACGGGCTCTACACGGAGCAGGTAAGCGGATCGTCGTTCACGGAACGGCGCGGGAAGAACCGGCGCTCGTGGATGTACCGCATTCGGCCGTCGGTGGTGCATGAGCCGTATCGGATGTTCGAGAAGGAGACGCTGTGGCGCAGCGGGCCGTTCAACGAGGTGCCGACGCCGCCGAACCAGATGCGGTGGAATCCGCCGGAGTTTCCGGCAGCGCCAACGGATTTCGTTGAGGGTGTGACGACGATTGGAGGCAGCGGCGACCCCGCGATGCAGGATGGCGCCGGCGTTCACATTTATACGGCGACGGCGTCGATGAAGGATCGCTACTTCTACAACGCAGATGCGGAGATGCTGATACTGCCGCAACAAGGTGGGCTACGATTTGCCACGGAATGCGGATTGATTGAGGTGAAGCCGGGTGAGTTGGTGGTGATCCCACGCGGCATCAAGTTTCGAGTGGAGTTGCTCGAGGATAAGGCGCGCGGTTACATCTGCGAGAACTACGGGCAGCCGTTTCGTCTGCCGGATCTTGGGCCGATTGGAGCGAATGGGCTGGCGAATCCGCGCGACTTTCTGACGCCGGTTGCGGCGTTTGAGGACCGCGAGGGCGATGTCGAAGTGGTGTCGAAGTTTCTCGGCAGGCTCTGGCACGCGACCTACAACCACTCGCCAATTGATGTCGTGGCGTGGCACGGAAACTATGCACCCTACAAGTACGACATGGCGCGGTTCAATTGCATCAACACGGTGAGCTTCGATCACCCGGATCCGTCGATCTTCTGCGTGCTGACTGCGCCATCGCATCTTGAAGGTGTAGCGAATGTGGACTTCGTGATCTTTCCGCCGCGCTGGCTGGTGGCGGAACACACGTTCCGTCCGCCGTGGTTTCACCGCAACATGATGAACGAGTTCATGGGGCTGATTCACGGCGCATATGACGCGAAGGCTGAGGGCTTTCTGCCCGGTGGAGCGAGCTTGCACAACTGCATGTCAGGGCATGGGCCGGACGCGGAGACGTTCGAGAAGGCGAGTGCAGCGGAGTTGAAGCCGCAGTACGTGAAGGACACGCTGGCGTTTATGTTCGAGACGCGATTGCCGGTTCGGCCGTCGAAGTGGGCGCTGGAGTCGAAGATTCTGCAGCACGAGTACTACGAGTGCTGGCAGGGGTTGAAGAGGCTTTATCCCGGAGATGCGAAGTAGCGATGGGCGCGGCGGAGGCGTTGCTTCACGGGGCCATCGACTACGCGGGGTTGTTTCCGCCGGCGGGGCTGGACCTGGAAGCGACGGTGCGCAACTACGCGGGGTATCGCGAGGGGCGTGATGCATGGGCGCTTGGGCGACTTGTGTTGCCGGCAGCGAAGCTCGCGGAGTTCGCCGACCGTTGGCCACAGTATGTTGCAGAGTGGTCGATCAGTTTGCTGCTCGGCAATGACTATGACACGGAGATGCGGCTCGCGATCGATGTAGGTTTGCGGCTGGATGTTGTGGAGTGCAGGCCGGCAAGGCTCGAGGATATTGCAGAGATTCGGCGACGTATGCCGAGTGATGCATGGTTGTTTGTAGAGTCGCCGCAGGGCTGTGGGCTGCAAGAGCTGATGACGGCTGTCTCAGATACGAAGGCTTGTGCGAAGGTTCGAACAGGCGGAGTTGTGGCGGAAGCGATTCCGGCGTCAAGCGCAGTCGCGGCGTTTCTCGTCGGGTGTGCTCAGCGTGACGTGCGACTGAAGGCAACCGCGGGATTGCATCATGCGATTCGTGGAGAGCAGCGGCTGACCTATGAACCGCAATCGGCGACCGCGCGCATGCATGGGTTCGTGAACTTCTTTGTCGCGGCGACTGCGGCGTATGAGGGTGCGGGCGAGGCTGAGATTGCCGAGATACTCGACGACGGTATGCGCGGGAACTTTAGGGCGAGTGGGGACAGATTGCAATGGCGGGGTCGTACTTTCTCTTCGGAGGCGATTCGGGAGACGCGCGACAGGTTCGCGATCAGCTTCGGGTCGTGTTCGTTTGAGGAGCCAATGGAGGAGATGCGTGCGATGGGGTGGATCGAATGAGTGGGAGAAGCTGGGTCGAATCGGCGAACGGAGACGGCGGATTTCCTCTGCAGAATTTGCCATTCTGTGCATTCCAGGTGCGCGGCGGAGGACAGCGGCTGGGGGTGGGCATTGGCGATTCGATCCTTGATCTGGCGAGGCTTGCGCAATCCGAGGCGATGAGCGGGGTTCCGGTGGATGTGCGCGAGGCATGCATGGAGTCGACACTGAATCGGCTGATGGCATGCGGAGGCGGGAAGACGCGCAAACTGCGTGGTGCCCTGATGCGGATGCTCGGAGAAGACGCGCCGGCGAGTACGGTAGACAGGTTGAAGCCGCTCTTGCAACCGATGGATGCCGCCGATTTTTGTGTTCCAGTTGCAGTTGGAGACTACACGGATTTTTATGCGTCGATTCATCATGCGACGAATGTGGGCAAGCTGTTTCGTCCCGACCAGCCGTTGCTGCCGAACTATAAGTTTGTGCCGATTGGTTATCACGGGCGCGCCTCGTCGATCGTAATCAGCGGTTCGGCGGTGAAACGTCCGAACGGACAAAGTAAGGCGGCGTCGGCGGATGTACCGACGTTTGGTCCTTCCAGACAGATGGACTATGAGCTGGAGCTGGGTGCTTACATAGGGACCGGCAATTCGCTGGGCTGTCCAATCGATGTTGATGAAGCGGAGCAGCACATCTTTGGCGTTTCGCTGGTGAATGACTGGTCGGCGCGAGACATTCAGGCGTGGGAGTATCAACCGCTCGGGCCGTTCCTGGGCAAGAGTTTTTCAACCTCAGTCTCGCCATGGGTGGTGACGATGGATGCGCTCGCGCCGTATCGAGTGCCGCTCACTGCTCGTGCAGAAGGCGACCCGTCGCCGCTGCCATATCTGACGCCGCGGAGCAGAGGGCAGCAGGGAATCGATGTTCAGCTTGAGGTTTATCTGACGACGCAGAAGATGCGCGATGCGTCGATGAATCTGGTGCGGTTAAGCGGGGTGAGTGCGAAGGAACTGTACTGGAGCTTCGCCCAGATGGTTGCGCACCATGCGAGCAATGGATGCAATCTGCGGACGGGCGACCTGCTGGCGAGTGGCACGATCTCCGGCCCACTGCCTGGCTCGCAGGGATCGCTGTTGGAGATCACGCGGCGTGGAGCGGAGCCTCTCAAGCTGCCTTCGGGCGAGGAGCGCAGTTTTCTCGAAGATGGCGATGAGGTCACGTTCAGGGGCTTTTGCGAGCGCGAGGGTCTGCCGCGGATCAGCCTGGGACAGTGCCAAGGCATGATCATTCCTGCTAGTCTTTCCAACCGGGCGACTGTTTAGCGCGTTCATGCCGCCCGCTGCGCCATAAGGCGCAGTGCAAGAAAAGGGAGGGCCCCATGGCCGCAATCGCTCCAAGCCCGCAGCCTGTCGTAGAAGACTTTCTTCCGCTCAAGGGCACGGATCACATCGAGTTTTATGTCGGAAATGCCCGACAGTCGGCGTACTTCTATCGCGCCGCGTTTGGGATGTCTCTGGTCGCCTATGCGGGGCCGGAGACGGGACGCCGCGATCGCGCGTCGTACGTTCTGCAGCAGGGCAAGGTTCGGTTCGTGCTGACGACGGCGCTGAGGTCAGACTCAGAGATTGCTGCACACGTGCACAAGCATGGTGATGGTGTGCGCGCGATTGCGCTGTGGGTGGACGATGCGCGCAGTGCGTGGGAGGAGACGACGAAGCGCGGTGCGCGGTCTGTACAGGAGCCGACTGTCAGCGAGGATGCCGATGGGCGTGTGGTGACTGCGAGCATCGCGGCCTATGGCGATACCCTCCACACGTTTGTTGAGCGCAAGGATTATCGCGGCGTCTTCTTTCCCGGCTATCAGGCGATGCCCGCGGATAACGTTGCGAGACCCGTGGGGCTGCTGCACGTCGACCACGTCGTAGGCAACGTGGGCTGGGGCGCGATGAACGAGTGGGTGGACTTCTACGCGAAGGTCATGGGCTTCTCGCTGTACCAACATTTTGACGACAAGGACATTTCGACTGAGTATTCCGCGCTGATGTCAAAGGTGATGGCGAACGGAAACGGATACGTGAAGTTTCCGATCAATGAGCCGGCGGAGGGCCGGAGGAAGTCGCAGATCGAAGAGTATCTGGACTTCTACGGTGGCCCGGGCGTGCAGCACATGGCGCTGGCGACGAATGACATCCTGACTACAGTGACGAAGATGCAGCAGCAAGGTGTCAGCTTCCTGACAGTGCCGCATTCGTACTACGCGGAGTTGCAGAATCGCGTGGGGAGGATTGATGAGCCGGTGGAGGAACTGGAGCGACTTGGCATCTTGGTCGATCGCGACGACGAAGGGTACATGCTGCAGATTTTCACGCGCCCCGTGGAGGATAGGCCGACGGTCTTCTACGAGATCATTCAGCGTAAGGGAAGCCGCAGCTTCGGCAAAGGGAACTTCAAGGCGCTGTTTGAGGCGATTGAGCGCGAGCAGGCGCTTGCGCGGGAATCTTTAGTTTGGCGATTGAGGGGCTGGCTTGGAGCCTGGGCCCTCCATCGCCTACACTGAAGATCGAGCCGCAGAGGGCGGTTAGCTCAGCTGGTTAGAGCGCCTGCCTTACAAGCAGGATGTCGGGGGTTCGAGTCCCTCACTGCCCACCAATTTCGCCAATACCTCAGTGCCCCAGGGAAGTCTTCTGGCCGTTTCGATACCAGCGGTCGCGCACTTTCGCAGCGTCTGAGAGCCCGTGGTCGTTCTTGCTGAGCAACATCTGGTGGATGGCGATGTCCCCGCGGCGAAAGGCCTCTGCGCAGCCTGCCATGTAGAGCCTCCAGGTACGGACGGTGGGCGCATCCGTCAGAGCGATCGCCTCTGGTTCATTTTCATTCAGCGCGGAGACCCAGCGGCGCAACGTCTCTTCGTAGTGCTCGCGCAGATCTTCGACATCGCGAACCTCGAACCCGGCGCTCTCCGCTGCATTCACCATCTCGGACAGAGTCAAAAGCTCGCCGTCCGGAAATATATAGCGGTCAATGAATGAGGGTCCGGACCGACTGCGGCCGGCTCGCCGGGTGATGCCGTGATTCAGGAAAAGTCCGCGTGGAAAGAGCATGGTGTGGGCATGCTGGAAATACTCGCCGATGCGTTTGAGTCCTACGTGCTCGCACATCCCAACGCTCGCAATCTTATGAAAGCGTTCCTTCTGCCAGGCGAGATCGCGGAAGTCCATCAGCTCCACTTCGGATTGTGGCGGCGGCTGCTGTTCGCTGATGCGACGAGCTGCGTGGTTGACCTGCCTCTCACTGAGCGAGATCCCGCGCGAGATAGCGCCGTACTGTGCGCCCGCGTGCAGTACGAGGCTGCCCCAACCACATCCGACGTCGAGGAACCGCTCATCAGGACGGAGATCCAGCTTGCGACAGATGAGGTCCATCTTCTCCGTCTGTGCCTCGTCCAGCGTCTTCGACCACGACTGGAAGTAGGCACAGGAGTACACCATCGTGCTGCCTAGAAACAGCCTGAAGAACTCAGGCGGCTTGTCATAGTGATGGGCGATGGATGCGGCGTCCCGCTCGACCGAATGAACTCTTCCCCAGTGAGCCAGACGTTGCATGTGATGGGCTAAGGCCGCACTGCGCTGGCGGAATCTATGCACCGGTGCAGGGATGGCTTTACTGATGGCGCACTCAAGAAGTGGAAGTGCCCGGAGGGCCAGATACAGATCGCCCTCAACTTCTATTTCGCCGTCGACGTATTTCGCGCCCAGTGCGACGTCGTCCGGAGATTCACAGAGCGCGCGCCACGCATTCTCCGTTCGCAGCCAGAGACCGAAGGTGGCAGTCGCGTCTTGCGATATCCATGAACTCCCATCCCAGAAACGAAGGGCGAACGCTGGTCCTACGTACCGTTCGAAGACACGATCGAGTTGAGCCGAGGCCGTCGCGGCCTGTCCGAAGGAACGAGCGGCGGTTGCGGACATGTCTTCTCCTGCAGAAAAAATTAATACAGCAGGACTCAATCAAATAGTGAACGAGAACTCTACAGCCTTTCGGCGTGATTCCAAGGCTCTCGCGCGATGAGGCGTCGTGTCAAGATGTGCTTGTGTTTCGACGCTGATCTGTGTTCTGCTGGTTTTGGCGATGGAATCCGCCTTAAACCGCCTCCGAAATGGAGTGCTGATGACTCCTGGCAGGGATCTCTGTCGCGGAGTCACTCGCCCGGAGCTCCCATAACAATTTGAGATTAACAACTGACGACTGACAACTCAGTTATGTCGTGCAGTGCCCGGATAGAGGAAGGGAAGGAACTGTGCAGAAATATCTGCTGGTCGCACTTGGAGGCGCCCTCGGCTCGGTCGCTCGCTTCTGGGTTGGGGGCACGCTTGCGAGCCGGTTGGGGACGCGCTTCCCGTACGGGACCTTTGTGATCAACGTCACCGCGTGTCTGATCATCGGGTTTTCGCTGGAGTACCTCGGGCAACGGGTGGAACTCACACCGGCGTGGCGATATCTGATCCCGATTGGATTTGTCGGCGCCTACAGCACCTTCTCAACCTTCGAGTGGGAGATCTTCTCAAACCTCCAGTTCGGCGCCTTTCTGATTGCCGGCCTGTATCTCTGCCTGAGTGTGCTCCTGGGGCTCGTGGCGGTGTGGGGCGGAATACTCCTGGCCCGGGCGGTTTCGTAAACAACAGGCAGGATTCTCAACGACAGGGAGGCGCATACTTCTGATGGAGATGCATATGTTGTCCGCTGGAAGAGCTCTGAAGGTTTCGATCTACCTCAGCGAAGGGACCAGGCACCATGGGGTCTCCGCATATTCGGCGATTCTCGACTACCTGTTCTTCAACGGGGTCTCCGGAGCGACGGTGCTTAAGGGCGTTGCCGGTTTCGGGGCCGACCACCATATTCACGCGACCAGTGTTGTCGAGATCTCCGATCATCTTCCGCTGAAGATCGAGTTCATCGAGACCCAGGAGAAGATCGACATGCTGATCGAAAAGCTGAAGGAACTGGCGGGTTCCGGCTTGATTGAGATGCAGGAGACCATGATCGTCAAACCCGCGCAGAGATCACACTGAATTGTCCTCTCCGAACGTCCAGGAAGCACAGAAATATCGGTGGTCAGGGCTCCACCGTGCCCCCCAATTCTGGTAAACTCAATCTGTTGCCGCGATTACCGGTTTTTGAGCCTTCGCGCCCCGCGAATGCTGAAGCTGGCCACGCCGCATCCGAGTTGTTGACGCAGCTTGGGGACGTAGCTCAGTTGGTTAGAGCGCTGCCCTGTCACGGCAGAGGTCGCGGGTTCGAGCCCCGTCGTCCCCGCCATAAACAGCCGATCGGCTGATTTATGGAAGTGGTCAATTCTTTCACTCTTATATCAATGGTGCTAAAGGCGCTGCCTGAGGTTGCGTACGCTGTCTAGCGTCCCCAGAATGGCGGCTGCAATGGCCATCCAGGTATCCCCCGGCACCCGTTTTCTGACCTGAAGTTCCCGGCCGGTTCAGCCGATAAGGAACTGGTGTTCCATTTCTTCACGTCCTTGATGGCCCGGCTGAACCGTCTTCCTGTTTGTGCGGCGCTCGCGCCCCTGTTGTTTGTGGGATGCGAGGTGTTGTCTGCTCAGACAGTTTCCGCGTTTCCGGGTACGACAGCCGTGGGCCAGCAGTCCGCGCCGATCACGGTAACCGTCAGCATGACAGCTGTGGGTATACCCTCCGACCCGCAAGCTGTGACCCAGGGAGTTCCGAACGAAGACTTCTCGATCGCCGCCGGGGGAAGCTGTCCGTTGGATCAACCTGTCAACACGGTCGGACAGACCTGCACCGCCAATGTGGTCTTCGCGCCGAAGTATCCGGGATTGCGCGCCGGCGCGGTGCGCATCATGAGTACAGGTGGAACATTGCTCGGCAGCGCCTTGCTCTCAGGCGTGGCGACGGGATCGCTTGCGGTGCTCGATCCCGGACGCATCGATACCGTCGCGGGCGATACGGAGTGGTTCTTCCAGGGTGACGGCGTGCTGGCGACCTCGGCACCGATCCACGAGCCTGCGGCTGTGATCCTCGATCCTGCAGGCAACCTGATCCTGTCGGATACAGAGAACTATCGCGTTCGCCGTGTCGATGCACAGAACCATTTGATCGAGACGATCGCCGGTATAGGTAGTCCTGGCTACTCCGGCGACGGGGGCACAGCCACCCAGGCGGCCATCAGCACGCCCGGCGGCCTCGCGATTGACGGCGCAGGGAACATCTACTTTGCCGACAGCGGAAATCAAATCATTCGACGCATCGATGTGAATGGAAATATCACCACCGTCGCCGGCACGCCGCAGAGCCAGGGCTATTCGGGTGATGGAGGTCTGGCGACCTCTGCGAAGCTCTTTCTGCCGGAAGGTATTGCGTTCGATGCGACCGGCAATCTGTACATCGCAGACACCGGCAACGCCGTGATACGCGAGGTGGACGCCGTTACGGGCAAGATAAGTACGGTGGCCGGCGTGCCTGGGAGTCCGGGCTACAACGGTGATGGCACAGCTACGGCATCCAAACTGAACTCACCGTGGACGGTAACAGTCGGGCCAGACAACTCACTGTACATCGCGGACACGTACAACAACCGCATCCGCAGAGTCAGTGGAGGCGCGATCACTACGATTGCGGGAACTGGTGCCCAGGGCTATGGCGGCGACAACGGGCCTGCCGGAGCAGCGGTGTTAAATCTGCCGATCGGGGTTGTGCTCGATCCCGCCGGAGACTTGTACATTGCCGACTCCGCCAACGATCGGGTGCGCAAAGTGAGCGCGGCCACGGGCGACGTCAACGCGGGAACGGCAACTATTCAGACGATCGTCGGAACCGGCAGCGAAGGTTTCTCCGGCGATAGCGGACCAGCCAGCCAGGCCACATTGCATGGACCCTACGCGCTCTTCTTCGCGCAGAACGGCGACTTCTATCTTGCGGACACGATCAACAACCGGATTCGGCGCGTGCTGGCGACGCCGTTCACGCTTCCACAATTTCCGGACACCAAAGTGACGAAGATCTCTTCGCCACCGGTGGTCGAGGGCTTGGACAGTGACGGCAACACTGATCTGAACCTCGCCACGCCTACGTTGGTCAATGCGGCCCTCGATGCGACGACGACCACCTGCAGCTTTACGACGGCGACGCTGAAGGGATCGAGCTGCAACCTCGGGGTGGAGTTCGCGCCCACGACCGTTGCGCTGAACCTGCAGGGCTCGGTCACATTGAACTCCGATGCAGCGAACGCCTCGGAGGTGATCAATATCTTCGGCAATGCGTTGGATGTTAACCCGACTACGATGTCTCTCACGTCGAGTGTCAATCCAAGCGTTACCGGACAGGCCGTGGTCTTTACAGCGACGGTGGCTAACGACGGGTCGTCGCCGCTCACCGGGCCGGTGACGTTTATGGACGGAGCGTCGACTCTCTGCAGCAACGTTAACCTGAGCGGAGGCACTGCGACCTGTTCGGCATCCTGGCCGGCTCTGGGATCGCATACGATCACGGCGAACTACGCGGGCGATGCGAACAATGAGGCGAACTCCGCCTCGTTCACCCAGACGGTGAAACAACCTCCGACACTGGTGCTCTCCGTCAGCCCCTATCCACAAGCGACCGTCCTCGCGAACGTCACGCTGACGTTGACCGCGACTGCGTCGACCGGGACCCCGACCGGAAACGTGGTCTTTTACGACAACGGAAGTACAGTCTCGGTAAACGTGGCCCTGAACGGTAGTGGAGTCGCAACGTTCTCGACGACAAACCTCGCTCCCGGCTCGCACACTCTGACCGCGCAATATGCCGGGGACACAAACAACGCGTCCGGTACCTCGAACGCGGTCAACGAGGGCATCCTTCAGTCGGGGACCACTACCACGCTGGGCACGACCGACGCGACGCCGACCGTAGGCGAGTCCATCACGCTGAGCGGCACGGTCGTCAGCACGGATGGCCCGCAACCAACCGGAGTGATCTACTTCACCGACAACGGATCGCCGCTGGGCTCGGCGAGTCTCAATGGTTCCGGCGTCGCTACACTCACGACCAACTCGCTCACTCCGGGAACTCACGCCATCGTAGCCAACTACGGTGGCGACACTGACAATGCTACCGGCAGCTCCTCGCCTCTCAGCGAATCAGTCGCGCAGATCGGCACGACAACGACTCTCACCAGCGATGCCAACCCGCTCTTTGCAGGCGCTACACTGCACCTCACGGCGTCGGTTGCTTTGGCCGCCAGCGCCACGGCAGACGGTCCGCTCACCGGACAGGTGACGTTCGCCGACGGCGCGACATCGCTGGGCACAGCGAGCCTCGATGGTTCTGGCCACGCGACACTCGTGGTGAGTTCGCTTGCGGTCGGTGGCCACACGCTCGTTGCCAGCTATGGCGGTGCGACGAACTACGCGCCCAGCAACTCCGCATCTCTTGCACAGCAGGTACAGAAGACCGCGACAACCGTGAGTGTGACGCAATCGGCGACGACAGTGCTCGCCGGAATGCAGGTGAGCTTTACAGCAACAGTGACCAGCTCCACCGGAATTCCAACGGGCATGGTGACGCTGTACGACGGTGCCATAAGTATCCAGACAGCAACGTTGAACGCTCAAGGCATTGCTTCCTTTTCTACCAACACGCTCTCGAGCGGCTCGCACACACTCACCATCGGCTACGGTGGTGACACGAATTATCAGGGCGTCGCAAGCGCACCATGGACGGAGACCGTCAACCTTGCGCAGCCTACCGTGACGCTGAGCGGCCCGGCGAACGCTGTAGATGTCGGAACGGCGGTCACGCTCACGGGCAACCTGACCAGTCCTGGAATTACGCCGACGGGCGCACTCAGCCTGCGCGATGGCACCACTGTCATCGCCTCGCAACCAGTTTCCGCAACGAGCGGTTTCACTTTCAGCACAAGCTCGCTCGCTCTCGGAACGCACACGCTTTCGGTCGCCTACAGCGGCGACAGCGACAGCTCTTCGGCAGCCTCGCCCACGATTACTGTGACCATCCAACAGGCGCCGACGGCGACGGCGCTCGGATCGAGCCTCAACCCCGGGACCTTCGGCCAGCCGCTTGCCCTCACCGCGAGTGTGGTCAGCAACGGTCCGGGGATGACAGGATCGGTGACCTTCTTCGATGGAGCGACGCCGCTCAACACGACTGCGCTCGGGCCGAATGGCACCGCAACGCTGACGACCTCAGGACTAGGCTTCGGCGACCACAACATTACGGCCGTATATAGCGGCGACGCGCAACACGCTGCCTCCACCTCCACCGCCCTTAGCGAGCGGATCGTCGAACCCGCAACGGCAACACTGACCTCCAGCCTCAACCCTGCGGTTGCGGGCGTGGGCGTCGTGTTGACCGCGTCGATCCTTGCTAGCGGAGGACAGGTACCGACGGGTAGCGTGATGTTTCGCGACGGCGCGACAGTGCTCGGTACCGTGATGCTCGACGGCGGTGGTGCGGCCGTATTGCACACCTCTTCGCTGGCGGTCGGTGCCCACGTCATTACCGTCAGCTACGACGGCGACAGTAACGTCGCCGCAGCCGCCGGATCACTGACGCAGACGATTCTGAATGCAACGACGCAGGTTGGTCTGACCGTCAGCGCGAACCCGGGCACCTACGGCTCACCGCTCACGCTCACAGCTGCCGTGAGCAGCAACGGCGGATCCGCCAGCGGTTCGGTTAGCTTCCTCGACGGTGCAGCAACGTTGGGCAGCGCGGTGCTTGACGCACAGGACAGCGCGATCCTGACGATCAGCACACTCTCTCCCGGGGCGCACACCGTTCTCGCGAAGTACGCGGGAGACGGACGCGCAAGCGCCTCGACCTCGGAGCCCATCTCGATCGTCGTGAAACAGACGACATCGCTTGCACTGAACTCATCCTCCAACCCCGCGCTAACCGTTAGCCCCATCACGCTGACTGCCACCCTTACGAACGCTGGAGCAGCGGCTGCAACAGGCAACATCGCGTTCACCGAAGGAGCAATACAGCTCGGCACCGCCGCCCTGGATGCCAGCGGACACGCTTCGCTGACTCTGCCGTCGCTCCCCGCGGGAACGCACACAATTACGGCGAGCTATGTGGGCGATCAGAACGACTTCGCTGCGGGTTCGCCGAACCTGACGCAAACCGTCAACCTGCGCGCGACGACGACAACGCTGACGGGCACGCAAACGGATTCGACCAATCCTCAGCAGGTGACGTTGATCGCGGTAGTGCACAGTGACGGAAGCCTCCCCCCGACAGGCTCAGTCAGTTTCACGAGTGGAGGCCTGGCTGTCGGCACGGCCGCGGTGGACAGCACCGGTGTCGCGACGCTGACAATACTCCTTGAGAACTCCGGCGGTAGCGAGAACATTGTGGCCAGCTATGCGGGCGACGCCGTTTATGCTGCATCGAACTCGACGTCGACAACCGTTCAGGCAGGGCCGGCCACGCAGTTCACGCTCTCGATCGACCCGGCCAACGTAAGCATCGTGACCAAACAGCACACGATCATTCAACTATCCCTCTCATCCATCAAAGGGTTCAGCGACAAGATTCAATTCGGCTGCCTCGGGCTTCCGTTTGCCGCAACGTGCACCTTTTCCGCGCCTCAGACAGAACTCGCGGCCAATGGGGCCGCGACTGTACAACTCACTCTCGATACAGGCAATCCGCTGGGAATTGACGCGCAGGCAAGCGTCAGACAGCCGCGCCGAGGTGCAACTGCCTTCCTCTGCCTCTTCCCGGCAGCGTTGCTGGCGAGCCTCTTCGGAAGGCGCCGCAGATTCACTGCATGGCTCGTGATGCTCTCCGCGATCACGTTGCCGTTCACACTTTCAGGTTGTGCCGGGTTGCAGGGAAGCGGCACTCCGCCGGGCACCTACACCTTCAAGGTCACCGCCTCAGGTCAGGGAACAGGAGCTACGCAGTCGCAGGATCTGACGCTGACGGTGACCGAATGAAGTGCGGTCCGCAAGATCTGTTGCTGTCGATCGGAACGATCGTGACTCTCTTACTCGTTGGCACGAGAGCGAGTGCACAGGCTGCACCCACCGCGACAGGGCCGGGAGCATCGATTGCCGCCGGCGGAGGAGCTTCGCTGTTTGATTCATCCTACGGTCAACGGAATCTCGGTGGGGCTTTCGTATTCGCGGACATTCAACCGCACTGGCGTTTCGGTCTTGAACTCGAGGCACGCTATCTTCGGGTGCACACCTCGGAGGAGATCTCAGAGAAGAACTACCTTGCCGGGCCGAGAGTGCTCCTGCGGTCTCATCGGTGGCAGCCTTATGCGAAATTTCTGGTCGGCGATGGCCACATCGAATTTCCGTTTCACTATGGCGAAGGGAACTTCCTGGCTCTCGTCCCCGGAGCTGGGCTCGACCTCGAGCTGAATGACTACATCAACATCCGTGTGATCGACATCGAATACCAGACTCTGGCGCGAGTTTCCGTTTGGGAACGTGAGTCCCTATGGGATCGGCGCGGGACTCAGCTTTCGACTGACTCCCATCGTGCGATTTCCCAAAGGGTCCAGGCTCAGGCATTAAGCGCTCAATCACCGTGGGCTTCGTTACGGCCGGTGGAGAGGACCGAATCGCGTGTCTATCCGATACACCCGAACTCGTGTCCTGTCTGTGTGGCCGTTTTGTACTCGCATCTCAGGATGTGATCACTTTGCATTCTCTTCTCACGATGTGCATGCTCTTACCGTGACACGGCAAGCTGCATTCGAGGAGGGTTGCGCCCCTATTATTTCAATAACTTACAAATGTCCAATTACGCAGCACTGAGGCTAATGTTGAACGCGTCGCCCCGCCGAGTAAACCTGGCCCGACTTATGGCGGGACAAGATTGAATTGACTTGCAAGTGCCGAAGCCCCGGACTCTTTCCGTTTTTCCGCGAGCCCTATGCTCTGCTTGCGACCAACGTCGATCTGTTATCGGCGAGAGGGCGCTCACAACCTCTTTTGTTTAGCTAAATTACGACCGAAGAATCTCCAAGCGTCTGTTAAGAATGACAGTTCACGTCTCACTTCGCGACTCGTAGCATCAGCGCAGTTTGACACTTCTGGGCTGACGCCATTGCGTCGTGTCGCAACTTAGCGAGCTCAGGCGCTTGGGAGGATAGATATGAAGAGAGCTGTGTCCATATGTTTTGCACTTCTACTTATATTTGCCGGGGGAGCGCTTGGCCAGGACGTCCGCTACAACTTTTCTAAGGACACCGACTTTTCCAAATTCAAGACATATAAATGGGTAGTGATCAAAGATGCCCAGAAGGTTGACGACATTACCGATAAGCAGATCAAGGATGCCTTCGATAGTGTTCTCGCCACGAAGGGGCTTGAGAAGACGGATTCAGATAACGCCGATCTCTACATTGGCTATCAGGCCGCAATCGGCCAGGAGAAACAGTACACCTCCTTCAACAGTGGCTGGGGGTATGGTCCGGGCTGGGGTGGCGGCTGGTACGGCGGCGGTATGAGCAGCGGTATGACCACCGGCACTACATCCACGATTTATACAGGGCAACTGTCCCTGGATATGTACAACCGCGATGGCCACGACCTGGTGTGGCGCGGCGTTGCGAGCAAGACGATCGATACCAAGGCAAAACCGGACAAGCGTGAGAAGAACCTGAGAAAGGCCGCCACCAAGATGTTGAAGAACTATCCTCCGCCGAAAAGTAGTTGATTGCTGATGGTCGACGTCCTGTCTTAGCGAAGTGTTAGGCCCAGTAATAGGGAACATGTCATGAGGCGATGGACAAGAACACTGGAGTGGCTCCTACTGGGGTGTGGTCTGCTTTTGGTTGGCGTCTATGTAGGAGCGCGTATTCATCGATCCGTTCTTTCGCGCGCAGAAGTCGAAAGGTTTGAAGACCAGGTTTTGGTGAGCAAAGAGCTGAACGCGGGTCCTGAGGCGGTAGGTAAGAAGCCCGACTTCAGCCTTTGGTCGGCGAAACGTATCCAGGGCTATCAAGAGAGCCTGGCAGCACACTTTGCTCCAGCTCTTGCTTTACTTCGAATTCCCAAGCTTGATCTTGAAGTGCCAATCTTGGAGGGCACCGACGATCTCAGCCTGAATCGTGCGGTTGGGCATATCGCAGGAACACCCCGACCGGGAGAGAGTGGCAATGTCGGTATCGCGGGCCACAGGGACGGATTTTTCAGAGGCCTTAAGGACCTCCGTACAGGAGATGCCATCGAAATCGTGACACCCGATGGTGCGGATAGCTACGCCGTCGACGAAATCACTATTGTCGATCCAACGAATGTATCGGTCCTGGCTCCCAGAGGGAGGCCCAGTATAACGCTTGTGACCTGTTACCCGTTTTACTTCATTGGAAGCGCTCCCCAACGGTACATTGTCCGGGCTTCGCTGGTGGGCACAAGCGCGAAGAAGCTGGAAGTAAGCGCTGATCCAAAGTTTTGAATGTAACTCAGGGCTGATGGTTCGAACAGAAGTCAGTTAATTTAGCAACCGAACTACAGGGTGACCCTCTAGTTCCGGAACACCAAAAAGGAGAGCACACAATGAAGCCAAGAAACTTGTGGAAGACTCGGTGGCTGGCGCTCGGGACGGGAACGATATCCCTGGCGTTCGCGATCGGAATGACAGCTCAGGTTCAGACTGACACGTCAGTCTCACATGGAGCCGCCAGCAAAACAGTCACAGTAGAAAAGGGGACTGTCGTCTCTGTCAATGGCAATGACCTGGTCGTCAAGATGAGTGATGGCACGCTTCGTCACTTTGCCAACGTGCCGGAAAGCGCTCGCGTTACCGTTGACGGGCAGCAGTTAGGAATTCATGATCTAAAACCTGGCATGACCCTGCAGCGGACGATAACCACCACCACAACGCCCAAGGTCATTACAACCACGCAAAATGTCACCGGCAAGGTTTGGTATGTTCAGCCACCCTCGTCTGTGATCCTTACGCTGGATGACGGAACCAATCAGAAGTTCACCATCCCCAAAGGGCAAAAATTCAATGTAAATGGACAAATGACAGATGCCTGGGGACTAAAAAAGGGCATGATCGTCACCGCGACTAAGGTTGTTGAGGAGCCAATGACCGTGGTAGCTCAACAGCGGAAGGTCACTGGTGTAATGCCCCCACCGCCCGCGCCGCCTCCGCCCGACGTTCCGATCCTGATCGTGGTGGCAGTGCCGACACCCGCCCCGGCTCCGACGACAACAGCTGAAGCTGCACCCGCTCCCGCCCTGCCCAAGACTGCGAGTCAACTTCCATTATTGGGTGCATTGGGAGTGCTGAGTCTTATTGCAGGAATGGGTCTTCGGATTAAGAGACAGATGTCGTAGGCTGCGCACAACTCAACGCAACACGCCCAGCCGTGCGATCCGAGCCAGGTCTTCTCGTCAGGAGATCCCGGCTCGTGTCGCGGGCTGGGCATTTCTCTTCCAGACAGCTCTCTCAAATATCTCCGAGAATTAAACGCTGCTCACTAAGCGGTCAAGCTAGCTTATGCGTCCAATGACGACCTCAGTTGCTGTCCATTCACAGCAACACGTCGACGGTTAGGTGCGCAACCGGACTGTAACTAATGCTAGTTGTCCCTGTGACCGATCCTCTACTAGCGTTCAAGCAGAATTCTCGGCAGGTCTACAGATCGAGCTTCGACTTACAGTAATGTCGTCATGCGGCCGCAGACCTCGTGAATATCTGTTGATGATCGCAGCCACGAGATGAGAGCAGTTGGGATTTTCGACAAGCCGCTGACTGATTTAGGAGAGGGAGGAGAAGTCCAATGGTCGAGTATCGCAGCCACCTTATTACTCGGGCCTTGTGCATAGCAGTTCTCTTGCTCCTTTGCGGTGGGAGATCTGGTCTTAGCCAGGACAACTCGCAGGATCAGACTCTACAGCAGCTCAAAGATAAATTGCAGAATATCCAGCGCGAAATGAATGATGTGAAGGACCAGATCAAAGCGCTGGAAGGGGCCAAGGCCGCTCCTGCACCCGCGACGGAACTGCCCGAGGGAAACGCAGAGCAGCATGCCGCCGAGGCGACACCTGAACCTGTCAAGCCAGGTCTCGGCACCATGCAGCTGTACGGCTTCTCTCAGCTTGATAGCGGTTACAACTTCGGCCAGATTGACCCCGACTGGTACGACACAATGAGGCCAACTAAGTTGGCAGCATACAAAAATGAATTCGCGCCGAATGGCACTGTATTCTTCAGCGTGAGGCAGACCCGGTTTGGCGTGAAGACATCAACGCCGACCAAATATGGGGACCTCAAGACAATATTCGAATTTGAGCTCTTTGGCACCGGAGTGGATGCCGGACAAACCACCTTCCGGCTGCGCCATGCCTGGGGTGAGATCGGCCAGATCGGAGCGGGCCAGACCTGGAGCCCGTTCATGGATCCCGATGTGTTCCCAAATTCGCTGGAATACTGGGGACCGAGTGGAATGGTGTTCTTCCGTAACATTCAATTCCGCTGGATGCCGATCCACCGTGACAATCTGCAGTTATGGCTGGCAGCGGAGAAGCCGGGAGCCAGCGCAGATGGCGGTGTCTACGCGGGCAGGATCGAACTCGCGGATGTCGCACCGAAATTCGATATGCCGGATATCTCTTGGCGGGTCCGCACGATTCACAACTGGGGCTATCTACAGGTTGCAGGCATATTTCGCAAGATAACCTGGGTGGACAATAACCCGACTCCGACGTTCAATATCGGAGACACCGTGTTGGGCTGGGGAATCAACACGAGTACCAATTTGAAATTAACGAAGAAAGACACCCTGAAGCTCCAAGTCGTCTATGGCGCAGGTATCGAGAACTACATGAATGATGCCCCAAACGACGTTGGCGTGAAAACCAATCCTTCGCAGCCGAGCCGCCCGATAAAGGGCGTTGCACTTCCAGAACTCGGCCTGGTGTCGTTCTTGGATCACGATTGGAACTCCAAATTCAGCAGTACGATCGGCTATTCATTAGCTAATATCTGGAACTCCAATGGTCAACTTCCGTCCGATTTCCATCAGGGCGACTACGCGCTGACAAATCTCCTGTATTACCCCATCAAGAACGTTATGGTCGGAGGGGAAATGCAATTTGGCCGGCGGGTCAACTTTGCAGATGGTTGGAATGTGAACGACTACAAGCTGCAGTTCAGCGCCAAATATAACTTCTCGAAGGAAACGAACTATTGATTGTGTTCTCGTCATGAGCCTTTCGTTCGTAAAAAGAACCAGGAGGATGGTGATGAAGTTAGCGACAGCAATTCGTAGGGGCTTCCTGTTGGCGCTTATCGCTATAAGCTGTGGATCTGTATATCCAGCGATCCATGCGCAATCCACCAACATCAGCCCAGTTGCGCCAACGCGCCAGCAGGTTGAGGCCATTGTGAAGGAGGCTTACGAAAAGTTCCGTGGAGACACCGGCGGGAAGAACGCAGACTACATCCCGTATCTGGCGCAAGTTGACTCCAAGATGTTTGGCATCGCGGTCGTGACAACCGACAATCAGGTCGTGTCAATCGGCGACGTAAAGTACTCCTTTTCGATCCAGTCCATATCCAAAGTCTTCACGCTCGCGCTGGCAATGAACGAGTTGGGGGCCGACACCGTATTCCAGAAGATAGGATCGGAGCCCACTGGGCGGGCGTTTAATTCGCCTATCGCGGTAGTAGATATGCCTACCCATACCGGCAACCCATTTGTAAATGCCGGCGCCATTGCTACGACAAGTCTTATTTCAGGAAAAGATGCAACTGAAAAGTGGAACAAGATCCTCGACTTTTACAGCAAGGCAGCCGGAGAAAAGCTGGTACTGATAGATGAAGTATATAAATCAGAGGCAGCAACGAACACGGGCAATAAAGCGCTGTCCTATCTGTTGGCCAAGTACGACCGCATCTACGCTGACCCATTCGAATCGGTCGATATCTATACCAAACAGTGCTCAGTCGGCGTGAACGCTGTTCAACTTGCACGAATGGGCGCAACACTGGCAAACAACGGTGTTAATCCCAGCACCGGCCAACGTGTCATCAAGCAGGAGGACGTCGCACACATTCTTAGCACAATGACGATGGCGGGTCTCTACGATGGCTCCGGAGGATGGGCGTGGAACGTAGGTCTTCCGGCAAAGAGCGGCGTGGGCGGTGGAATCGTCGCAGTGGTTCCCGGTAAGGGTGCAATCGCTGTATTTGCCCCGCCGCTTGATGAGGCCGGCAATAGTGTGAAGGCACAAAAGGTTATTGACTACGTATCAGAAAAGCTTAATTACAACTTGTTTTCACCGAGCTCGGTCGGATTCAAGTGAGCGTCGGTGGACGAGCAGCGCATGATGTGTTGGCCGAGGCGATGATGTAGCACGCCATTATTCCCTCGTCTGCGCGATTCCTTCGGAGGGTCTCTGTGAATCGGACTATCGACAGGGCTATGCGTCTTGGACTCACGATCTGTGGGGTTGTACTGTGTGCCGGGTTAGCGAACGCACAATTTCTAAGTTCGGAAGAGAGCGCCCCCGGCGCTTCCCCTCCGGAACGCCTCCGAAATGCTAAGGCAAGTTGACCTCCTGGTTCAGCAGAATGCGGAGCTCGAAAAGCAAAATCGGGTTCTCATGTCGGAGATAGGCTCCTTACGGCAAGCACTTGCTAAGCAACTTGACGAGACCACTGTCAAAGAGCCGGCGGTAAAGGAAAAGGAAATTGCATCGAGTTCAAGTGAGAACGTAGGAGGCGCCTGCAGAGGGCGTTTCTCCAACTCCCTCGGCACGTGCCTCTGGCGCACAAGAGGAAAAGAAGACGTGGTGGAGCCCGTACACACCGAATCAGGGCTTCAAGTTCGCAAACACAGAGTATGGCGATGCGAGCCTCAGCATCTATACATACGCACGCTATCTCAACCAACGTGCCCTGGAGCCAACCTATACAAATGCGTTTGGCGTCACCAGTACGCTTCAGCAGCGTCAGGACTTCCAGCTCAACAAGGTGCAGTTTAAATTTCTTGGCTGGATGATGAACCCAAAGTTCCGCTATTTCCTCTATTCATGGACATCCAATGCTAATCAGGGACAGGGAGCACAGGTGGTTCTTGCCGGCAATCTCAGCTACAATTTCGCAAAATCCTTTGTCGTGGGCGCCGGAATATTCTCCCTTCCAGGGACCCGCAGCCTCGAAGGGAATTTTCCATTCTGGCTTGCGGTCGATAGTCGCCATATCGCCGACGAGTTTTTCCGACCCTCCTATAGCTCCGGCGTTAGAGTGAGCGGCGCAATTGGGAAAACCATGAACTACCAGGTGATGATCGCCAATAATCTCAGCACCCTAGGAGTGAGCGCGGCCCAGTTGGACAATAATTTCAATACGGTTGTATCGGCGTTCGTATGGATGCCTACAACAGGGGAGTTCGGCGCCGGGTTTGGCGATTTCGAAGATCATCAAAAGGTGGCTACCAGGTTCGCTGCGCACTTCAGCAACAGCCATGAATCGCGACAAGAGCAGCCGAATAGCGACACGTTCGAGAATACGCAAATTCGACTTACCGACGGGACCGTCGTCTTTACTCCCAATCTCTTTGGTCCGAACACCCTTGTAAATAACGTGAACTACACAATGTCCGCGCTCGACTTTGGAGTCAAGTATCGCGGGTACGCGCTCGAAGGTGAGTACTTCATGCGCTGGCTCAATCACTGGGAAGGGCCAGGGACACGAGATCATTCCTACCGACTTCTCAAATGGCTATCAGATACAGAGTTCTGCGATGGTGTTGCCGAAGACCCTGCAAATTTATTTGGGAGGATCGGAGATCATGGGCCACTACGGTCGCCCATGGGATCTACGCACAGGCGTGAACTACTTCCCGTTCAAGAATAGAGTGATTCGCTGGAACAGTGAGTTTCTTTACACCTACAGATCTCCAGTAGGGTATACGTCCGTTCCGTTTGCGTTAGGCGGCACTGGACCCATCTTCAGTACAACCCTCGAGATGGCATATTAGAACGAAGTTGCAAGACCCGGTGAGAGAAAGGGGTCTACATGAAACGCGTCTCTCTCGTTTCGCGCCAAATAGTGTGCGGCGTAAGTCTATGCGTGTGCCTTGGTCTGGCCGGTTATGTCACGGCGCAGTCCCCTTCCTCGGAAGAACCCATAATCAACGATGTCCACTTTCATCTTACGAATTACATCCAACAGGGAACCGACATCCACGACTTCCTCAAGATCATGGGGACCAGGGTGGGTCGCGTGGCACTCTTCGGTATCCCGCTTCAACAGCAGTGGTCCTACGCAAATTCTGGCGATTACGCGCCCACCTACTATTTGCAGACGGATGCTCCGCTGTACTACTACTCGTTCACGGATGCGTATATAGCGATGGCCTATAAGTCGCTGACGAAGGAAGAACAAGCGCGCTTTGATCCGATGATTACAGGGTTTAATCCAGCGGATATGTACGCCGTCGATCACATTCGTCGCGTGTTACACGTGTTCCCGGGGGTCTTTTCAGGGATTGGCGAGTTTACGATTCATAAGGAATTCGTTTCGGCAAAGGTCTCTGGTGAAACAGCCTCGCTGCTGAACCCGGCGCTTGACAGGCTTCTCGACTTCGCAGGGCAAGCTGGCCTTGTCGTGCTTATCCACAATGATATGGATGTGCCATTCGCGAAGCCGGGTTCCCAGCCGGCGTACCTTTCTCAGATGAGAGCGCTTCTCGCTCGGCACCCACAGACAACAATTATCTGGGCGCATACAGGGCTAGGTAGAGTTGTGAGGCCGGTGCAAGGACATGGGCAGGTAATCGAGGCGATACTCAAGGACCCCCAATTTAGCCACGTATATTTCGATATTTCGTGGGATGAGGTTGCCAAGTATCTGACGGCTAGCCCGGAGGCAGTTAGAATCACCGCGAGCCTGATCGACCGCTATCCTGATCGCTTTCTGTTTGGGACCGATGAGGTAGCCCCCCAAAATCAGGAGCAGTATCTACGCGTCTATTACCAGTACAAGCCCTTATGGGAAGCCCTGACGCCTGAAACGCGCAGGAAGGTTCAGAAAGAAAACTATGAGCGCTTGTTCGATAAAGCGCGGAGCAAAGTGCGCGCGTGGGAAGCCGCGAATCCCTAGGAACGTGTGGATCTCATCGGACCTGCACCATAATCTTCCGGAAGGCTGCTGGCGATTCCGACCATCGTTCAAGGGTCGACGGTACCTCGTCCATGCCGATCTGGGTTGAGACAGCTTGATCCACCGGAAAGCGGCCTGCCTCCAGCATGGCGATCACCTCGCGAAAGTCCGCCGGTAGCGCGTTCCGCGAGCCCAAAATGTCCAATTCCTTCTGCACGAACAGCTTTGTGTCGTACGCGACTGGCTGCTTTGCATAACCGATATAAACGACGCGCCCTGTGAACGCGACCTCTTCCACCGCGGCAACGAACGTTTCTGGAAGCCCAATCGCCTCGATCACGACAGACGGACCATGGCCTTCTGTTATCTCCTGCAGGCGCGCGTGAACGTTCTCTTTCATAGAGTGGATGAGGTCAGTTGCGCCGGCGGCAAGCGCCGTGTCCAACTTCGCATCATCGACATCGATAGCAATAGTACGCGCGCCGCGAAAGGCAGCTCCCGCAATCGCACCTAACCCAACGCCGCCGCAGCCGAACACAGCCACAGTATCTTCTGATCTCACCCGCCCGCGGGACACTGCATGGACGCCGACTGTCAGCGGTTCAACAATGCAAAGCTCTTTGAGCGAAAGCGGAGACGGGTATACCTTCTCCTCCGGAACCGAAATCCATTCAACCATCGCGCCGTCGCGCTGAACGCCAAACGTTTGGTTGTCCTTGCAGGCATTGAACCTGCCGCTCAAACACGAAGCGCATACACCGCAGCTTGTGTACGGAGATACAGTTACGCGAGTGCCTGCAGGCACCTTCGCAGAACCCTCAACCACTGTCGCCGCGATCTCATGACCAATGATCCTGGGAAAGGTGATCAGTGGATTGCGACCGCGAAAGCTATTTAGGTCCGTGCCGCAGAGTCCGACCATCTCCACTCTCAGCAAAATGTCCCCGGCTTCTCGTACGGGTTCGCGCCGGTCAACGACCTCTGCATGTCCGGGGCGTAGCAGCGATACGGCTCTCATGTTCGTCCTTCTCTCGAACTGCTGATTAGAGGAATCTTCAGAAAGCGCTTCGGATTAGAATTCCCATATACGAACATACGGTTTCACATCCTGAATTACCAGTCCACCGCCAGCCCCAACCTGTTACTCAAGAGGAGCATTTGCGTCAGAGGAATAGAGGTATCCGTTTGATAGATAGCTTTATCTCAATATGTGGGCCACTCGCGGGCGGACGGATTGCCCCTTCGGGAGAGATGGCTTGAACCGTCGCGACTTCCTGGGAGCTTTGTCGGCGTATGCGGCGGCTTCATCTCTGCCATGTTCCGCGCAATCGACGCAGGCATCCCCGGCCTTGACGATCGGCCCAAGGCTGCTGCATTCGACGATTCCCGACGAGTTCGTAGGCCTTTCCTATGAGAGCGCGCAACTCGCAAATCCTGAGTTCTTCTCTGCGAACAACCACGCACTCATCCAAATCTTTCGGGAGCTTGCGCCGCATGGCAACCTCAGGCTCGGAGGCGGCTCCAGCGAATACACAACGTACTCCGACAAGGCGCCCGCTGGTCCTCCACCGTTTGAAGTCTTCGGTCCTGACACGTCGAAGACGGTGAAGCAGGGCACTATCACCTCGGCGCTTGCACTCCGCAATCTCCGCGGGTTCCTTGATGCGACAAACTGGTCCTGCCTCTACGGACTCAACCTTGGACAAGGCACCGTCGAGAATGCAGTGCGGGAGGCAACCGCCACGCACAAGGCTCTTGGTTCGCGACTGCTTGCCTTTCAAATCGGCAACGAGCCTGACAGCTTCCGCAGACGATTCCGCCCTGAGACCTACGGACCAGAGGATTTTCTAGCTGAGTGGAATCGCTTCCACGCAGCGATTCTTGCCGCCGTGCCGCAGGCGAAGTTTGCTGGACCAGACATATCCAACAAGCTTCCCTACCTCACGGCATTCGCGCAAGAGGCTCCAAAGCATCCTGACGTCATCCTTTTAACCAGTCACTATTACGCGATGGGACCTGCCAGTTCGCCGGAGGCCACCCTCCAGAATTTGCTCTCGTCCGATCCAAAGCAGTCGACGCTGAAGCAGAGCGATCTGCACGTTATCGCAGAGGCCCAACAGTCGGCACATCTTCCATACCGCATGTCCGAAGGCAACTCATGCTGGGACGGCGGCAAACCCGGCGTCTCCAATACCTTCGCGTCGGCCTTGTGGTGCGCCGACTACATGCTGCAATGCGCTGCGCGTGGATGGAACGGCGTCAACCTTCATGGCGGCGGAAATGGATACTACACTCCGATTGCAGGTGCACCGTCGACTGGTTTTACACGAAGGCCTGAGTACTTCGGCATGCGATTTGCGCAACATTTTGTCGGCGCTCGCCCCGTCACGGCAACACTCAATAATGCGGACCCGCTCCTCGACGCCTTTGTCTTTGAGCGATTTGGAGACCTTGAGCTTGCCTTGATCAACAAGACCGACACCGCGCAAACCTGCATGCTTCCTTTCGACGTATTTGCCGCTCCCGCCTTGCTGCTGAGTGGCCCCGCAATTGACGCAAAGGAAGGTGTGCACCTGTCGTCTGTGCGCAATGGGCGCTACGGCGAGGTGGCGATTGCGGCTCCGTATGCTGCAACGGTGTTCAGACTCAAGCGCAGGACGTCCATGGTGCAAGAGACGAAGGAGTAGGCATCGATGAAACATCAAAGGCCCCGAATCACGAGACGGAACTTTCTTTCCGGGACCGCTGCCGCGACAGCGCTAATCAGCAATGGCAGCGTTGTTGGCAACCTGCGCGCGCTCCAGACTTCGCCCGAAGATGAACCCAGCCCATACACATTGCATTTCGCACAGCCTGCATCGAAATGGCCAGACGCGCTTCCTGTCGGCAACGGACGCCTCGGTGCAATGGTTTTCGGCGCACCGGGTTTAGATCGGCTTCAGCTGAATGAGGAGTCGATCTGGGACGGCGAGCCGAATCGTGACCGCAACAATCCCAGGGCAGCCGCGGCCATCCCGCGCATTCGGGAGCTGCTTTTCGAAGGCAACATCGCAGAGGCACAGGCGCTCGCAGTGACCGACGTTCTCTCGATTCCGCGCCGGATGCCTTGCTACCAGACACTTGGAGACCTGCACCTCGACTTCTCCCCGATGGGTCTCGCACCCGATACGACGGTCGACAACTATCGCCTGCAACTCGATCTCGATACTGCGATTGCGAAGGTAACGTTCCGGCACAACGCCGTCACGTACACCCGCGAAATCTTCTCCTCTGCACCGGATCAGGTAATTGTTATAAGGCTCACAGCGGATAAACCCGGCGCACTGCATCTTCGAGTCTCACTGGACCGCCCAGGCAGCTTCCAAACGAAGCGCGCCACGAAAGACAAGCTCATCATGCTGGGTCAGGCGCTTCCTGTGAACGACAATCCCGGGCAGCCGGTGAAGGAACATCAGACCGGTGTGCGCTTTCACGCCGCCCTGCTGGCTGTGCCGGAGAGTGGAAGGATCCTGCCTGCTGGCAGCGATGCAGACACAACGCTCGAGATCGCCGGCGCAGACACGATCACGCTATTCATCGACTGCGCCACCAGCTACCGTTATCCCGCGCACACAGGCAAGACCAGCGGTATTGACGCCGACGTTCTCACGGGCGATCCCGAAGCGATGCGTGCTGCCGTCGATCGCAATCTCGCGCAGGCCTCGCGCCGATCGTATGCGGACCTCCGCCGCCGGCACATCGAAGATCATCAACGCTACTTTCGCCGTGCCGCGATCAGCTTCGGTCCGGACCCCAAGGCCGCCATTCCAACGGACCAGCGTATGGCAGCGATCAAGGCTAGCGGTGAAGATCTTCATCTCCTGCCGATCTACTTCCAGTTCGGCCGCTACATGCTCATCTCCAGCTCACGCCCCGGCACGCTCGCCGCAAATCTCCAGGGCATCTGGAATGAGTCTGTCGACCCGCCCTGGGGCTCAAAGTACACGGTCAACATCAATGCTGAGATGAATTACTGGTTCGCCGAAAGCGCAAACCTTGGAGAGTTGCATCTACCGCTCTTCGACCTGCTCCACGCTACTCTCAAGCCCGGTGCGCTCAGTGCCAGGGAGATCTACCGCGCGAACGGATCGGTCGTTCATCACAACACCGACATCTGGGGCGACTCCGGCCCCATCGATGCACTCGGCGGCGGCATCTGGCCCATGGGCGCCAACTGGCTCTCGCTGCATCTGTGGGATCACTACACTTACACGGGCGACCTGCGGTTTCTTTCCGAACAAGCGTACCCCGCGTTGCGCGAGCGCGCCGTCTTCCTCCTCGACTACCTCGTACGCGACCCGAAGACAGGTCACCTCATCACCGGCCCGTCATGCTCCCCTGAGAACGCCTACCAGCTTCCTGACGGCAAATCCTACAACCTCTGCATGGGCCCGACGATGGACATCTCTATCGTGCGCGCCGTCTTCTGGCGTCTCCTCGAAAGTGCCGGCCACCTGAAGAGCCTTCCAACCGACTCCCGCAAGACAGCAGTTGCCGCTGACGATGAACTACTCGCACGTGTTCGGACAGCGATGTCGCAGCTTCCACCCTTCCAGATCGGTCACGACGGCCGCCTGCAGGAGTGGCAGGTGGACTACAAAGACCACGAGCCAGGCCACCGCCACATCTCACATCTCTTCGGCCTCTTTCCCGAGGACCAGATCACGGTGCAGGGAACACCTGAGCTGGCGCGTGCTGCGCGTCTTGTTCTCGACAAGCGCCTCGCCGCCGGCGGAGGCTCCACGGGCTGGTCTCGCGCGTGGATCATCAACTGCATGGCGCGGCTCGGCGATGGCGAAGCTTGTTACGAGAACATTCTCGCGCTTCTTCGCGCCAGCACCCGCGGAAATCTCTTCGACGTCTGCGGCGTGAAGGAGAACTCGCCTTTCCAGATCGATGGCAATCTCGGCGCTCCCAATGGCTTCATCGAGATGCTGCTGCAGTCACACGCCGGGACGCCGCTAACACCTCCACCACCAGGCGCCGCCGAACTGCAACCGGCGACAACCCACATCATCCGTCTGCTACCCGCGCTCCCCAAAGCATGGCCGGCCGGAAGCTTTCGAGGCCTTCGAGCCCGCGGCGCGATCGAACTCGATCTTGATTGGAGCAACGGCAAAGCGGTCAGCGCTGTCTTGCGACCCGACACCACGGGCACCCACGTAATCGCTCCACCGCCCCAACAGAAGATCGAATCGGTTCACACAGGTGGCCAGCAGATAAAACCTGAACTCAATCCAGACGGGTCGATCCGTGTTCAATTGAAGGCTGGAACAACCTACAAACTCAGCTTCGCTTAGCTCAAAGAGTTTGCCCGGAAATAGAAAGGGGAGAGGCACTCGCCTCTCCCCTTTCTCTGCCTCTTTACTCTTAGAACAAAATATGAACTCCGCCCTGAATCTGACGGTTCGTATTGAGTTGCGAAGTGATTGTGCCGAATGAAGAGGCGGTCGGGCCAACGTTCGCTGCGTTGAACTGAACGTGATTCAACGCATTGAATGCATCGATTCGTGGCTGAACAACGAACCGCTCTCCGATGGTGAAGTTCTTCAGCACCGAGAAGTCAAAGTTGTTATTCGCATCCGAACGCCCGAAATATTGCGGGAAGGTCCTGTAGTTATAGGAGTTCGGCTGGTCTGCGGACACTCGATCGAACACCGCGGTGTTGAACGAGGGCCCGATGGCCTGATGTGGATGGTTGTTCAAATCATGCCAGTTACCCGTGTAGATAACGTTGCCCCACTGAATCGGTGTACCCGAGAGTGCCTGGTAGATCATCGTCGTCTGCCAGCCGCCGATGAAGGCATCGGCCCATCGCGACTGATTTGCGAATGCCCGTCCACGGCCAAACGGCAGCTGATAGATAAGCGTGGTTGTCAGGTGCTGCGGAAAGTCCGAGGTGGTTTCACCATAAGCCGGCTGCTGGCCTTGGTTGAGCGTGGACTGCGCTCCGAGCTGACGAGAGTACTCATAATTGATATCGAACTGCAGCCCATAAGACATCCGCTTCGTCAGCCGTGCGATGACCGCGTTGAAGTTGGCGTTCTGGTTCGGCAATAGCTGCTCTGTCACCCCCGTATACTCCGGATAAGTCTGAAGGAGTTGTGCCGTGCTCAGCGTCGATGAGGTGTTGTACGAGGTCCCATTCGGAATCACGATGCCGTTCGCGGTTGTTGACGCGGGAAAAAGTCCCTTGAACGGATTCGTAACTGGCGCATTCAACGCGGTCGTAAGCGCTGTATCGATTGTCTGCTTGCGGCTCAGCAGAGGAAGCAACGGGACCGCGCTGACGTTGAATGATGAGGACAGGTGCACCGAATGGGACGAGAACCCGCTCACCTCCACCATCCACGACCTCCCAAATTGCTTCTGCACATCCAGGCTCACCTTTTCCGTGTAAGGAACATGCAGTTGCGAGAAGAAGATCGCGCTGCTTCCCAGGTTCGTGTTCACTCCCTGCGAGGACCCGACTGGCTGCTGCAGCGGATTCACTGAAGTACCGAAGGGATCCGACAGATTGCTCACCGGCACCTGGTTGGTTAGGTTGGTTGAATTGGTCAGGTAGTTCGTCGTTGCGGAGAAACCATAGGCTTGCGGCGCGTTGTAATCGTTGTACGGATTGAAGTAGATTCCGAAGCCTCCGCGAAACACCATGGTTCCATGGAAGGTATCGGGCGCATAAGCGAAACCAACGCGCGGGCTGAAGTAAAGTGCCGGCGTCTCATAGGCGTACCGGTGAGATGGCGTCGCATAGTAGAGTCCGCCAGCTGCCGAGAAGCTCGATGCAGGAAGCAGCGGGCTGGGCGACGCCGCATAGTTCTTCTGCGCCTGCACAGTTGCCGCATTCACGGCAGTCGGATCAAAGCCCACAACAGCTCGGTTTTGGCTTTCCACGATCGAGGTTTCAGACTCCAGTCGGAAGCCCATGCTGATCGTGAAGTTGTGCGCGACCTTCCAGTCATCCTGGGCGAATCCCGCCGTATACCAGTTGTTGTACTGATAGCGCGGATTGATCTGCTCGCTTCCGCTTGTGGGCAGGCCCAGTTCGAACAACGCAAGCGTTCCGCCGAACCCCTGGCCATTCGCCGACGAATTCGCAGTCACCGGGTCGCCTGTAGCGGTCTTGAAGGTAAAGGCTCCGTTCGCTGCGGTACCCGCCTGCGTCGAGTTCTTGTTCTCGCGAATGTCGGGACCGATCTTGATGTTGTGGTGGCCAAACGTCTTATTGAAGCTCGCGTACAGCTGCAGCGTATCGAAGTAGGCTGCGCTGCCGGGCTGAGCACTCAAGCTCGGAATAGAGGCGCTGTCCGTGAAGGTGAGATAGGGAATTGCGAGCTGTGTCGAGTTCGCATCAATGTACGACGGGAACCCATAGGAACTCGGCGTCACCCCTGCGCTGTTCGGCGACGAAGTATTCTCCGACCTGCTGAATCCGAGACGAAAATCCAGGTTGGTTGTCGGATTGAAGTTATGAACATCTTCCACGAATCCTCCCGCCAGAACGACTCTGGAGGCTGTGCCGGTCAGGATATTGCTGAAGATGTTTGAAGCCGTCTTGTCATAGGTGCTCCGATGGCCCTCAATTGAAAACCGGTCGCGGTGCGTAATATTGATATCGACGCGGGCCATGTGGGACTTGTAGTTGTCGGTTGTGGGATCGCTCGCAAAGAAATTGTTTTCGCCAGACGACGTCGTGGAGGCGCCGCTGTAGTTCGGCAATGGAATCAGTTTCAGATAGTTCTGCGCAACAGGACTAATGCTCAATCCGGCATTCGACAAAACATTCCCTGAAATTGCACTGCGAGTAACAAGCTTCGTCGACGGGTTATAGACGCCGCTATTCGGGTTGTAGAGCTGTCCGTTTGAAGTGTTTGTGAGAAGAGCAGAGAAATCACCATTACGCTCCGCCGCCGTGGGAACGCTAGTGATGGTGGTCGCTGGCGAGTTCCCGATATAACCCTCAAACGCATAGAAGAAGAAAAGCTTATTCCGCCCGTCAAAGACATGCGGAATCCATATCGGGCCGCCGATGTTAGCGGCAAACTGGTTGAAGTGCGTGGACGGAGCCTGGGTCCCTGCCGGTGTGAAGTACGGCTTCGCCGTCAATGGGCGCGATCCCTGGTAGTACTCCGACCCCGTTCCGTGGAACTGATTCGTTCCCGACTTCGTCGTGATATTTACCGTGCCGCCTGACGTATCTCCCAGCGCCGCATTCGCCGTGAACTCGTCCACATGTACGGCATCTACGGAGTCCAGCAGCGGGCTGAACCCGGCCGTACGGCTCGAGTCCTGCATATTGGGAACGCCGTTCAGCAGAAGCTCATTGGAGGCAGACGCTCCACCACCGAGTGAAAAGTCATCCGCCGTGCTGTTGTCGAAAGGCCGCGTCTGCGAGGCGGCGTGTTTGCCCTTCGCCACAACTCCAAACTCAAAGCGCGCAAATCCAAGCGGCGACCGCCCATTGCTCGGAAGATCTTCTATCTCATCCGCCGTCAGCGTCTGCCCCGTCGAGGCCGTCGCGGTGTCAATCAGCGGAGTCTCGCCTTGCACCGTCACCGTCTCGCTCACCGCGCCGAGCGGCAGTGTAATGTTCTCCGTCACCGTCTGCTCGGTCTGGAGAATCAGGCCCGTATGCGTGTAGTTCTTGAATCCCGCGTGCGATGCGTCGACACGATACGGCCCCGGCTGCAGGAACGGAACCGTGTAATCGCCGGTTGAATTGGACTTCGCGTTCGTCACCACACCGGTCTGTGTGTTTGTGATGCGGATCGCTGTATCCGGAATCCTGGCTCCGGAGGGATCAGATACCTGACCTGTCAGTGTGGATCGTGTTTCCTGGCCAAACGCGACTGCAGTGAAACAGAAAAGAGCAACGAGGACTAATCGTTTCATTCGTGACACTCCTGTGGCACTTCGCGGCGATTCTGCGAGCGTCCACAAAACTAGCGAAGCCTACGAACGAATGTCAATAGTTTTGAAAATTATCTTCCAGTAATTGCCATTCCCACCGTGAAACCATTCCCGCCTATAGCCTCCCGCCGATCGCCGCCGCCGCCTCCACCACCGCCGCGCGAGTCTCCTTCTCTCGCACCGGATCCATCCGCGTCGCCGGCGTCGACACGCTGATCGCTGCCTTTACCGGCTTTCCGTGAGCCTGAATCGCCGCTCCAAAACAGATCCCACCGCGAATCGACTCCTCCCGGTCGCACGCCACGCCGCTCTCGCGAATCTCGTTGAACTCCGCAAACAGCCGCTGCCGGTCCGTAATCGTATGTTCCGTGCGCGGAGTCAGCCCGTAGACCTCCAGCATCCTGTCCGCTAAACGCCTCTCCTGAAAGGCCGTTATCGCCTTTCCCAACGCCGAGCAATGAGGCGGCAGCACGCGGCCAATCTTGTTCGTCATGCGGATCTCATGGAACGTCTCCATGCAATCCAGCACATGAATCCGGTCGTCGAACAAAAATGCCAGGCTGGCCGTCTCGTTGAACGTATTCACCAGCCGTTCCATCTCCGGCCGCGCCACCTCGCGCACATGATCGGCCGCGCGTACCAGCCAACCGAAGATCAGCCTCGGTGACAGCTGGTATGTCCCATCCCTGTCCTGCTGCAGATATTCGTGCCGTTCCAGCGTCCGAAGCACGCGAAACAGCGTCGATTCCGGCAGCCGCATCTTCCCGCTGATCTCCTTCAGCGACAGCGGCGTCTGCCCGTCAAAGCAGTCCAGAACATCCAGCGCCCGCCCAATCGAGCGCAGGTAATACACCTCATCGCCCGGCGCTCCATCGCCATTTTGCAGCGCCCACTTCGGTATCCGCCGTCTTACGCTCTTTTTCGCTGCCGTGTTCGTCGCCATTTGACCTTCGTTCTCGCCAAAAATTCCATTACCCGGAACCGTTCCCGATTCGAGCGTTATTGTAAGATATCGCGCATATTTCACTTTTGCGACATAATTTTCAAATAACAGGACCACACGGTCTCTGGAACGATTCGCCGGCGAAAGGATCCAATGCATCGCAGAGATGTCCTGAAGCTCGGCGCGGCCACCACCCTGGCCGCCGCCCTCAACCCGGAACTCCTCACCGCAGAGCGAGTTATCCCGCCCACAGAATCCGGTGACGTCGAGCAATGGGGCCTCTACGAGCTCCCCCTCCGGGGCCCCTCCACCGGCAATCCCTTCCGCGACGTCACGCTCTCCGCGCAGTTCACACAGGAGCATCGCACCGTCGAGGTCAAAGGCTTCTACGACGGCGACGGCACCTATCGCATCCGCTTCATGCCCGACTCGCCCGGCGCCTGGAGCTACAAAACCACCAGCTCGGCCGCGGAGCTCAACGGCCACACCGGCCGTTTCACCTGCACACCGCCCAAGCCCGGCAACCACGGCCCCGTCACCACCGCGCATCAGTTCCACTTCGAGCACGCCGACGGCACGCCCTACTTTCCCTTCGGCACCACCACCTACGCCTTCTTCTTCACCGCCGACGAGAACGCCGCGAACTCACTCGCCGGCATGACCGGCAAGTTCAACAAGACCCGCGCCTGCGTGCTGCCCAAGCCGCTCGGTCTAAATCCGAATCAAGCCGAGCAGATGCTGCCATTCCCCACCAACGGCACACCCGACTCCACCGGCAAAGCCAACGACTACACCCGCTTCAATCCCGAGTACTTCCAGCGTCTCGAGAAGCGCCTCCTCCAACTGCAGGCCGCCGGCATCGAGGCCGACTGCATCCTCTTCCACCCCTACGACGCCTGGGGCTACAAAGCCATGCCCGACGAAGTCGACGACTTCTATCTCCGCTACGCAATCGCGCGTCTCGCTGCATTCCGCAACGTCTGGTGGTCCATCGCGAACGAATACGACCTCGTCCGCGCGAAGTCAATGTCCGACTGGGACCACTTCTTCCGCGTCGTGCAGGCCGAAGACCCGTACAGCCACCTTCGTTCCATCCATCACTCGCGCGTCATCTACGACCACTCCAAGCCGTGGTGTACGCACGCCAGCCTGCAGAGCTACGACTTCGAAAAATCCGCCGACCGCCGCCTCGCGTGGAACAAGCCCATCATCTACGACGAGATTCAGTACGAAGGCGACGTCGAGCGCCGCTGGGGCAATCTCTCCGCTGAAGAGATGACGCGCCGCTTCTGGCTCGCCATCATCTATGGCAGCTACGCCTCGCACGGCGAGGTCTTCATCTCGGCAGACTCTGGTCCGCATGCGCACGAATCAAGCTGGTCTGACGCCGGCCGTCTCCGCGGCGACTCCGCTCCGCGCATCAAGTTCCTGCACGACCTCGTCGCGCGCAACACCAACGTCGGCCTCAACGAATTCGATGGCTCCTACTATCTCTCGGCCGGCACACCCAATCAGCTCTACCTCTGGTACTTCGACTACCATCGCCCCGCGCGCTACGAGTTTCCGCTCCCGAACACCGCAAACTTCGAAGCGACGCTCATCGATCCCTTCGAGATGACCGAGAAGAAACTGCCCGGAACATTCTCCGGCAAGTCGCGCATCGATCTGCCGAACAAGCCCTATCAGGCAATCGTCTTCCGCAAGGTCTCCGACGTCGTCGGCAAACCAACCGGCAAAGCTCCAACCCCTGAAATTCCGGATTAATCTGAATGCCGTCATCCTGAGCCGTAGGCGAAGGATCTCCGTATTCGGATCACCACATAACCACCCTCAAAAGTGACCCCCATGCGCATCCTTCTCCTCTCGCTGATCGTTCTCGCCGCTCCGCTCACCGCACTCGCCACGCCGCGCGTTGAACTTTCGTCCCACGCCACTCCACGCGAGCAGTTCGCCGCGGAACATCTGCGCGCGGCCGTAGCAAAGCTCGGCGGCAACGAACGCATCCTCCTCGCGGTCGAGCACGATCCGCTCTTCGCTTCCTTCGGCAAAGACGTTCCCGAACTCTGGCCCGGCGCAAAAGAAGCCTTCATGCTCAAGCGCATCGGCAACACAATCGTCGTTGAAGGCTCCGATCCCTCCGGCGTTCTTTACGGCACCGAAGAGCTCATCGATCGCATTCACGCCTCAGGCTCGCTACCGAAGCAACTCGACTTCGAAGACCATCCGCAGCTTCAGCATTCGCGGCGCGGTCATCGGTCTGCAGAAGCCCGAGATCACCTATGAGGGCGCCGAGTACGACTACCCGTACACGCCCAAAGACTTCCCCTGGTTCTACGACAAGGCCGAGTGGACGCAGCTATCTCGATCAGCTCGCAGAGCAGCGCACCAACGCGCTCTTCCTCTGGAACGGACATCCCTTCACCTCGCTGCTGAAGCTGCCGAAGTACCCGGAAGCACAGGAGCTTCCAACAGCGCAGCTTGAGCAGAACATCGCGATGTTCCGCTGGATCACTGCCGAAGCGGACAAGCGCGGCATCTGGATTCTGCAGGGCTTCTACAACATCCATCTCTCGCACGCGTTCGCTCGCGCGCATCATGTGCCGTTCCATCTCTCCGCACCCACGGACCTTTCAAGCGAGTACACGCGCTACTGCATCTCCGAGTTCATCCGCAATTATCCGAACGTCGGCATCTTCATGACGCTCGGTGAGGCGATGGGCCCGCACTACGGCGCCGATTGGCTCTCGAAGACCATCATCCCCGGCGTGCTCGATGGACTCGCTGAAGAGGAGAAAGCAGTCGGCCATCCTGTTCCGCAGCCGCCGATCGTTGTTCGCGCACACGCAACGGATATCGACGCGGCCATGGCAGCCGCGCGTCCTCTCTACTCCAACATTGACACCATGTGGAAGTGGAACGGCGAGTCTCTCACGTGGACCAACATCCGCGGCAGCGTTCGTCAGAAGTTCCAGTCGATGGTTTCGGAGTCGAACGACACGATCGTCAACATCCATCTGCTCTCGAACCTCGAACCCTTCCGCTGGGGCGATCCAACCTTCGTTCGCCAGACCGAGAGCAACTTCGTTCGCCTCGGCATTCGGCGGTGTGCATGTCTATCCGCTGCGCTACTGGGACTGGCCCTACAGCGCCGACAAGACCGAGCCGCTGCTGATCCAAACCGACCGCGACTGGATCTGGTTCGCAACCTGGGCGCGCTATGCCTGGAATCCGGAGCGTGATCCCGCGCTCGAGCAGACCTACTGGAGCGAGCAGTTCGCACGACGCTTCGCTGTTCCGGGCGGCGTGAACGCGCAAGGCCACAGCTCACGCATCGTCGGCCTCGAGAGCATCGAAACCATCGCCGCAGAGACCCGCAAGCCCACAACAGAGCAGATGCAGACCGGAGCGCATCTGCTCGCAGCCTACGAACTCTCAGGCCAATGCGCTCCCGAAGTGATTCGCCGCCTCGGAATCACCGAGGGCAATCGCGAGGTGCTCTCGCTTGGCATGACCATGCCGCAGCTCATCGACGCCGCTCGCTTCAACCCTGCACAAACACTCTGGACCGCAGATGCGCCTGACGGCGAACGGCTCGATGAGTGGGTCGCGAATGAAGTCCACGGCGAGCCAGCATCACGGCGAGAATCCGCTGAGCGTCGCAGCCGACGCAGCGCAGAAGTCGACCGAGGCAGTGAAAGAAGCCGAAGCTGCAGCGCCGGGAATCGCGGCCGACGCGAAGCCGGAGTACGAGCGCATCGTGAATGACATGCGCGCGATCCAGTACCTGATGGCGTACTACAACGCGAAGGTGCAGGCTGCAGCGCTGGTGATGCGTTACGGCTACGACCACGACATGTGCGCATCTCGTCGCGGCGCGCACGCTGCTCGCGCAGAGTGTCGACGAATTCGCAAAACTGACCAAATTAACCGATAAAACCTATCGAAATGCCGCAGGAATGCAAACCTCGCAGCGGCAGATTCCAGTGCGCGGCGGCCCGCAGACCAATCACTGGCGCGATCTGCTTCCGGTCTATCAGAAGGAACTCGCCACTTTCGACAAACGTCTCACCGCGCTGCGCTCAGGCTCGCAAATCTCTGAGGCGAAGCCGCAGCAGCTTCCGCAGGTGGGATTCACACTCCAGTCCGGCGGAGGTGCGGTGTTCACCGTTGCCAAAGGTGCAAGCCTCTACTCGGATCAGGATGCGCCGATCACTGCAGTTGTGCCGGAGCTCGATGGCCTGAAAGGCATTCGCGTCTCAACGCATCAGGAGACGCCGATTCATTTCACACTCGACAAGTCCGCGCAGATTCTCGTCGGGTTTTTCAAGTCCAGCTCACGCAGGCAGGTGAACGTCTCGCCTGACACGGAGCAGTGGAACATCGTTCTACCCAACGCCATTTCGGAAGCCAAAGGCCTTCCAATCACCGTTTGGGCGAAGCCGCTGCCCGCCGGCAGAAATGACCTCGATCTCGGCAAAGGGGCCTATGTCGTCCTCGGCTTCATCCCGGAGGACACGCATGTGACGCCGCACGTCAGCTTCAATCCCGAAAGTAAGCAACCACCAAACCTCGACTGGCTCTTCGAAGATTGAGAAGTCCGGAAGTCGTGTTCGTGCGAATAACGAAGCGTCCAAGCTCGCTATCCACAGAAAACTGCGTTTCCCACATTTCTTAGTGACATACAAATAGACGTTCCACGTGGAACGGGTTGTTCCACGCCCTTACGGCGTCATTGCCGCGGCCGGATCATGGCGGGCGAGGAGGCGTTGGGCTTCGGCTTCGGTGACTCGGAAGAAGCTGCCGTGTTTTGCGGCTTCGGGAAAGTTCATCTTGTCGTTGACGCTGGTCCAGTGGACCCAGTCGGTGGTTTCGACGCCTTCGTAGCGCGGGTTGGGCGGGCGGTAGTGGTCGTAGTAGACGATGAATTTGTCGCCGACCTGGATGACGCTGGGGCCTTCGGACCAGGGTTCGTTGATGGGCGCGGAGAGCGGACCCCATGGGCCGTTGACTGTCGGACCAGATGTCCAGCGCTCGTTGTAGCGGAGCGGGTCGGTGGTCTGGTCTTTGAGGACGAGGACGACGTCGTGGCGGCCGTGGAGGTCGCGGTGGAACATCGTGGCGTCGATGGCGGGGAAGCCGCGGTCGAAGAATTTTTCGGGTTTCGAGAAGGTCTGCCAGTCGGAGGTGTGGGCGGACCAGATGCGGAGGCCTTCGGCGGGTGTGGTTGCGGTCGCGTTGAAGTTGCTGGACCAGATGATGAGCCAGTCTTTGGTTTGCTCGTCCCAATAGGTTTCGGGGGCCCAGGTGTTCTGGACGTTGGGGAAGGCGGACATGATCTCGATGCGGCGCTGCGGCGACCAGTGGAGGAGGTCGTCGGAGTCGGAGATGCCGATGGCGTTGCCATGCCAGGCCCAGGTGAAGACCATGCGGAAGTGGCTGCCGTCGGGAGTGCGCGTGATGTAGACGTCGCGCATGATCTCGCCGGGCTGGTCGGGCTTGAGCCAGGGCTGGCCGTCGTTGAGCGGAGTGAAGGTGTAGCCATCGCGAGAGAGGGCGAGGTAGATGCCTTGGTTGCCGGGCTCTTTGAAGTAGGCGAAGACGATGGGCGAGGTGGGGGTGGGGGCTTGGGAGTGAGCGAGCGTAGTGAAGCAGAGGGAGGCGGCGAGGGTTGTCAGAATTTGTCGAGCGATGTTCATGCGGATCGTGCGTCCTGGCTGGCACCGGCGAAGAGCTTTGACGCAAAGAGCGCGAAGGTCGCGAAGGTTCGCCACGGCATTTGACGTGAACTAGTCTCCGTCGGGTTCGGGGAGGTTGTCGGAGTTGGGGTGTTTGTCGGGGGTGGTGTCTGGGATGTCGGAGTTGAGGAGAGTTTTGTTGCGCCAGTGAGAGGTTGCGGTGAGGTGGCCTGTGGCGTCGTAGTTCTGCCAGGTCCAGGTGCCGTCGGCGTTGTACGTCTTCAGCCAGATGAGCGTGCCGTCTTCGCGCTGGTAGCGTTCTTCGCCGAGTCTTGGAGCCGTTGCGGTAATTCACTGTCCACATGGGGCGGCCGCTGGGGTAGAAGAAGCGTTCCTGGCCTTCGAGGACGACGCGGCCGTCGGGGAGCGGGGCGGTGGCCCAACTTGATTTCAATTTGCCGGAGGAGTAGCGCTCGAAGTGGCGTTGGACATCCGACATCACCCATAACGGCTTTGCCGTTGTTGATGGGGCGCCTTCGGTGTTGGGAATCCTTGTGTCGGAGGTTCGAGACGAGATTTCCGGAGTCATGTCGCCTGCGGTCTTGTCGAGGATCCAGGCTTCGTTGAGTTCGATCTCGTAGTTGACGGTGTTCTTGGTGGTGGCGATGTGGATGATGCCGTCGGGGCCTTGCGTGGCGGTGGTGTAGCCGACGGTGAGGATGTTCGAAGGCAAGCGCTTGATGGTCCAGGTCTTGCCGTCGTCGGAGGAGAGCGCGACGTAGGCGCCGTCTTTGTGGATGTGTTTCTGGTTCTTTGGATTTGCATCGGCGACGAAGAAGAGTTTGCCATCAGAGAGGCGAATGACGGAGGGACGTTCGCCGCTGGCGAGGGGGTCGAAGGGGAGTTTGGATTTGGTCCACGTTTTGCCGTCGTCGTGCGAGGTGGCGAGGGGCATGCGGCCGTCTAGTTGCGAGTTCTTGCCGCCGAAGCCGAGGAGGTCGCCGTTGTGGGCGAAGACGATGGTGGTGTGGCGGCCGGCGGTGCGGCCTCCGGTGTCGGACCAGGTGCGGCCGTCGTCGGTGGACTTCCAGACGACGGAGATGGAGCCGTTGCCGTCAGAGTCGCGGCCGGTGGAGTCGGTGGGCATGTAGATCGCGCCGTCAGGACCGCGGACGATGGAGTTGATGGGCTGCGAGACGTAGCGGCCGATGGGCTGCGGGAAGACAGGGAAGTGCGCGGCGGACCAGGTGGCGCCGTTGTCGTTCGAGGTGGCCCAGGCGAAGGGCGGAGCGCCGATGAGGCGGGCGAATCCCCAGAAGAACCAGGTGCGGCCGCCGGGTTGAGATTGGAATTTCGGATCGTTCCAGATGACGGGTGCGGCGAGGCCGGCGTCGGCGAAGATGGGGAACGGTTCGGGCATGTCCCAGTCTTCGGTGCCGGCGCGGCGGCGGAGGACCATCACGGTTTGATCGGGGTCGTCTTCGCGGTCGGGCGTGTTGTAGAAGGCGGCGAGGAGGTCGCCGTTGGGGAGAACCTGGATTGCGGAGTTGTGGTAGTTGATGCCGAGGCCGGGCGCGAGGCCGAGACGCCAGCCGACGGAGGGCATGCTCTTGCCGGCGAGGTTGGGGAAGAGTTCGTGCGTGCGGTAGAAGGGCTTGGTCGCGTCGGGGTGGTCGATTGGTTTGGAGAGCGCGGGTGTGCCGGTGATGGTGAGCTGGTGGACGGCGGTTTCGAAGAAGTAGGACTGCGGTGGTGTGAAGTTGTTTGGTGGCATCGGCGCTTGCACGACGCGGAAGCCGACGTTGCCGTTTTCGGAGGCGAAGGATGGTGGCAGGCTGGCGCGGTTGGCAGGGCGCGAGAAGTAGGGCGCGGTTGCGGGGACGTTGAGGTCGGGTGAGGTTTTGGTTGCGGTGTGACGCCAGTCGAGGCCGCCGCCGCGGATGGATTTGGTCATCGAGGATGAAGCGCCCGCGGGATCGGTTTGGGGATTTGGCTGGTAGGGGCCGTAGTTGTCGAGGGTCCACTCGGGGCGGCCGACCTCCTGGTTTTCGACGCCGAAGGCGTTGGGCTGGTCGAGCGGGATGGGTGTGTCGGAGGCGCCGAAGATTTTTGTGCCGCCGGCGCGGGCGACGTACTCCCATTCAGCTTCGGTGGGAAGGCGGTAAGGCTTGCCGGTTTTTTGCGTGAGCCAGCGGCAGTAGGCCATGGCCTGCTCCCAACTCACGCCTGCTGCATACGCGGGAGTAGCCGCGTGCGGTTTGTAGGTGGGGTCGAACTGGGCGAACTCGGCGGGCGAGACCTGCGTGATGCCGATGGAGAAGGTGTGCGTGAGGCGGACGGTGTGCGCGGGGAACTCGTCGAAGTCGCCGTGTGTGGGGCGGGTGGACATGACGCCGAAGCCTTTGGTGACGGAGGCGGGGAGTGGGCTGGCGTCGGCGCCCATGCGGAAGGTGCCGGGGGCGATGCGGATGGTGGCTGGGACGCCGCTGGTTGCGAGGGGTGGTGGCTCGCCGGGCATGCGGGCGATGATGCCGTCTTTTTGCGCGAGTGCGGGCGCGAGGGCAAAGAGGGTTGCGGCGAAGACGAGCATTCTGCGAACCCCACCCATGACGACGATGGAACTGTCGTCATGAATGGGGCACCCGGTGTTGCGGTGTTGCGGAGAGAGTTTCGGCATGGCTTATTTCGGGAGGTTGGCTTCGAGGGGGCCGAGGGTGGCGCGGTGGGCGATGGTGTGGCCGTCGACGGCGAGGGAGAGGCCGCGGCCGTGGTGGTAGTGGGTGCCGGTGCGGTCGAAGGCGATGGTGAGGAGGTGGCCGTGGTAGGGGAGGGCGTCGATGGCGAAGTATGTCCAGGACGCGGGTGCGAGCGGGTGGAGGACGATGCGGTTGTCGGGGCGCGGGCGGAGGCCGATGAGGCCGGTGATGAGCGGGTCGGCGAATCCGGAGTGGTTGTAGTAGTTGCCGCGGCCGACCTGTTTGTTCTTGGCGAGGAGCATGGATTTGGCGATCCACTCGCCGGTGTCGGCGTCGTAGTCTTCGTCGATCCAGTCGATGGGGTGGGGGAGGGGTTTGCCGGCGACGTCGACGCTGATGTGTTGCGCGAGGACGTAGCGGGAGAAGAGTTTGTCGTAGGCGGCGGACGTCGATGGTGTGCGGGCCGGGGGTGTTGAGGAAGTTGGCGAGCGCGGTGAGGGTTTGCGTCATCGCGAAGGGCCAGGCGGGGCCGTTCCAGGTGCACTGGTCAGAGGAGGCGAAGCGGAAGCGGGGGCTGCGGCGCTCGGCGGTGGTGGCGCCGAACTTGCCGTCGAAGCCCTGGGGATCGAAGAGCTGATGCCAGGCGATGCCGTGGTCGGGCGCGGGCGAGGCGTAGGCCCACGGGTCGTAGCCGATGAGCTCGCGGACGCCGGAAAACTGGAGGACGGTGCCGGGGTCGATGAATCGCTTCTGGGCGCGGATGCCGGAGTCTTTGGCGGGTGAGACGACCTCGTAGAACTGGTCGTGCGGGTTCCAGAGGACGGTTTCGATGAGGGTGTTGAGGTGGTCGGCTTTGGCGGTGAATTCGGCGGCGAGTTGCTGTGTTGCCGGCGAGGAGCGCGGTGGCGGCGATGGCGCGCGCGTCGGAGACCATGTAGGAGTTGAGGGTGGGGCGGTAGCCGTCGCCGGAGATGGACTTCTCCATGGCGTCGCGGGTGTCGATGGACCAGAAGAGGCCGTTGGGGTCCTGCTGGGTGCGCTCCCAGTCGTGGTAGACGCGGACGAGTTGGGGGAGCAGCGAGGTGGCGAGAGCGGGGTCGCCGTTGGCGAGGGTGACGTCATAGACCGCGGTGGCCATGGGCGCGGAGTACTTGCGGATGAACTCGGAGTCAGGGCCGGGCAGGTTGGGGTCGTACCAGAAGCGGGCGTCGTCCTCGGCGATGGCGCGGGTGTGCAGCCAGCGGGCTTCGGCGAGGTGGAAGGGCGCGGCGTCAGGGAGGGCGCCGAAGTCGGGGAGGTTGGGCTTGGGGAGCCACTCGGTGATGATGTAGCCGGTGGGCGCGTGGACGAGGTGCTTCTTCCAGGCGTACCAGCGGAAGTAGTACATCTCCTCGAAGGATTTGTCGGAGGAGTCGAACCAGGGGATCTCGCGTGTCATCCAGGGCCAGGCGGACTCGGGGGGCTGGCCGGGGGTGGAGGGCTCGCCGTTGTAGATTTTGCCGGTGGCGAGCTGCTCGTCGGCTTCGAAGGTCTGGATGTAGTGGTGGTAGTCGGCGGGGTGGAGGAGGGTCTGCGCCTGCGCAACACCCGTAGGTAAAAGAAAAATCAGGGCTACGCGGGCTGTCAGGCGAACACTCATGTAGGCAAGCAGACGAAGCCACTATATCGGAGCAAGTCGGGAGCAAGCAACAAGAATGAAAATTGTGGTGCAATTTCGAAAATTGAAAATTAGACCTCGCCTGCCACGCAATTCGGATACGAACAAAATACGGAGGTCCTTCGCCTAACCACCCCAGCGAGCAGAGAACGCTCGCCGGGGACCCCGGTACGGCTCAGGATGACGGCCCTCTATCGTCGTGGACGTACCGGCAGCTGCGGCGGCGCGTTGGAGCCAGGTGGCGTAGATGAAGTCGGATTTGCGGCTTGTGCCATTCGGAACGGGGAGGACGTCGAGTTGGTCGACGGTGAGGTGGGGGACGTCGGCGGCGAGGGCGATGATGCCGGCGTCGCGATCGTTGCGGTCGTAGTTCTTCGAGAAGCTTGCGCCGACTTTGGCGGCCCAGTCGCCGATGCGGACGGTGGGGAGGGTGTTGGGATCTTTGCCTTGCCAGGCGGGGAAGTGGAGCTGGTTGTTGAGCCAGGTGGCGGCGCGCGGTGTGACCCAGGAAGGACGGTGGCTGGCGCCGGGATCGAAGTAGTTAGTGAACACACCTTTGTCGCTGCCGTTCAGGGTGATGACGCGCTGGCGGAGATCGGCGAAGAAGTCGGGGCCGTGGTGGGGGATGTCGACGACGGTGTCGGCGGTGCCGTTGATGATGAAGGTGTCGCCGCGGCGCGCTTGCAGGGTGAAGAGGACGGCGGGGCGGTCGCCGAGGAAGGCGAGTGAGCGGTAGGGGCCGCCCTGGCACATCATGACGTGGCTGAGGTCCCAGTAGCCGTTGGGGCCGTCGAGGTCGCCGCCGCCGACGAGGAGCACGGAGTGGATGCGCGGGTCGACGGCGCCGGTGAGCGAGGTGATGAAGGAGCCCATGGAGAAGCCCATCACGGCGATGCGGTGCGGGTCGACATCATGACGTGACGAGAGATAACTGACGGCCTGCATGGCGTCGGTGATCATGAGGCCGCCCATGCGGCGCGGCATGGTTTCGGGGTTGACGATGAGCTGGTCGTGCTCGCCGGTGAAGTCTTTGTGGTCGTCGTTGCGCTCGCCTTCGCCGATGGGGTCGTAGGTGAGGACGACGGCGCCGGCGCGGGCGTAGAGCACGCCGGTGTAGTAGGAGTACCAGGTTGATTTGTCCGCGCCGTGGCCGTTGACGACGACGATGGCGGGGAGCTTGCGCGCGGGGGCGTGGGTGGGGCGGTAGATGTCGGCGGGAATGCGCAGACCGTAGCGCGGTGGTGTAGATGACTTTGTCGAGGGTGACGCCGGGTGTGATCTCGGTGGATGAGACGGTTTGCGTTTCGAGCTTGGGGAGTGGGTCGGGGATGAAGAGGGTGCGGCGAATCTCGCGACGCCAGTTGTTGATCTGCGCGGTGGTTGCGGGGTGCGGAGGAAGTGGCGGCTCGGCGGTGCCGATCATGGTTGTGGGTGGAGTGAGATCGGGCTTGCCCCAGCGGTTGTCGAGGAAGTCGAGGTAGTGCTGCCAGTCGAAGGCGGTGACGTCGTGCTTGCCGGTGCGCTCGTGATAAGCGACAAATCCGTCGAGGCCGATGGGGTGGTCGAGTGCGGGCTGTGGTGTGTCCGGCGCGAGCGCGGGTTTGCCGAGGAGTTTGTAGACGCGTGAGGCGCTGACGGCGGAGAGGAATTCGCCTTTGGGATCGGACCATTCGTCGCCGACGGCGGAGCCGACGTAGAGCGGGCGCGGCGCGATGAGTGAGAGAAGGAGGTTGCCGTCGGCGGGGATTTCGGCGTCGTGACCGACCCACTTGGCGTAGTTGGGGCAGAACCAGTAGGGGAAGGAGTGCTCGAGGTGCGCGACGGTTTCGCCGAGGGCGCGGCGTTGGATGGATTGGCCGCCGTGGCCGCTCTCGTTGGAGAGCACGGCGGCGAAGCGGGTGTCCTGCGCGGCGGCCCAGTCGGCGGCTTTGCCGAGGCGGCTGTGGCCGATGACGGCGACGTGTGCGGGGTCGACGTAGGCGTCGAGGACGAGGTAGTCGAGTGCGCGGCTGAGGCCCCAGGCCCAGAGGCCGATGGCTCCCCAGGCGTCGGGTGCGTTGTCGATGGGGCCGAAGAGATTGCGCGCGCTGTACTGGCTGGCGTTTTTGAAGTCGGGCTCGAGGTCGCCGTAGTAGGCGGTAGCGAAGCCGTAGCCGCGAGAGAGCAGCATGCTGGACCTGCCACTGATCGGCGGCGCGGCCGCGGGTTTCGTCGGACGGTGCGATGTGCTGGAGTTCGGCGGAACCTTTGGGTTGAATCCAGATGGGCGTGGGTTGGATGGCGGGGTCGTCGAGGACGGTTTGATTGCCGAGGAAGTTGAGGCCGAGGACGACGGGGACGGGATGATGCGCGGCGGCTGCGGCGGCGGGAATGTAGATGAGCAGGCGCAGGGTGCGCTCGGCTTGTGGGGATGGCGTGATGCCGGGCGCGGGCTCGAAGGTGAGCTCGACCTGCTCGCGAACGGCGAGGCCGTTGAGGGCGTGCTCGTTGTGCTCGATGATGCGCGCGTGGGTGATGGCGTTTTTCGCAGCGTCGGGTGTATGGCCGAAGATGTTTTCTTCGAAGAGGCGGAGGATTTGCGGGCGGCGCTGCGTGAACCACTGCTGCGAGGTGGTGACGATGCGGCCGTCGGCGAGGCGCAGCGGGTCGAGCAGGGTGTAGGGCGGGATTTTGGATTCGTCGTAGTTGTAGCCGGGAACGCGCTGGGCGTGAGTGGCAGTGACGACGATGAGAAGCGAGAGGGCGAGGAGGGTGTTGCGGCGGGCTATGGCCATCGATGGTCTCTGATTTTCATTTTTATGCCTTTTGGGGATGAAATGGAAAACTCGGATGATGAAATGATGGTTGACAGCCGTGGACGCAAGATCGAGATACTAGCGGGGCTGAGGTGAGATTGAGCGGACGATCGATGGGGCGCGCGTGGTGGGTTGCAGGTGTGTTGACGCTGGGTGCTGCGGGGATTCGCGCTCAGCAGGCGGTGGTGCTGCCGGAGGCGAAGGCGGCGACGCAGGGTGTGGAGCAGCGATTCGCGTTTGCGAGCGATGGTCCGGTGGGGCCGGGGTGGTCACGGCCGGATGCGATTGCGCGCGTGTACTTCAAGGGAGAGTTGCCGGCGTTGTTTTCAAAGGACGATTCGGCTGGATGGCGATGTGCCGGAGCGCACGAAGCTGTCGTGGATCTTTACGGGGCCGCATGCCGGGCTGACGGTGGAGTTGACGAACCTCGAAGGTGAGGTTGACTGGAGAGGTTTTATGATTCGACCGCGCTGGATGGTGGAGGGAACTATCCGGAGAAGACGGTGCGCGAGGTGGAGCAGCAATATGTGGGGCATGCGCGTGCGCTGACCGTGGTGGTGGATGCGCATCTTGCGGTGAGTGTCCTGCTGAATGGAGAGCGGGTGATGGTGGCTCCGCTGATGTTTGATCTGACGCGGCAGCAGTTGATGTTTTCCGGGCCGCGGAATGAACACCTGACGCTGGCGGGGGCGCTGCTGGCAGAGACGGCGCAGGATGCGGCGGTGACCGTGGATGCAGCGAAGGTGCATCAGTCGATGCTTGGATTTGGCGGGAGCCCGAGCGTGCCCGCGTATGCGGAGCTGAGCGTCGAGGGCAAGCGAATGTATTGGCAGATGCTGAAACGTTACAACCTGCTGGTGGATCGCGAGTATCCGATGGGCACGCAGTTGAAGCAGGATCTGTCGAACGTGGAGGATTTGAAGGACGCGACGCCGCATTATTACGGCGATAACTTTCCGAATGGTGAGGTATCGGACTTTGAGTACAGCCGCCGCACGCGGGAGTTGGGCGGCATGGTGCTGTATGAGATGTGGGCGCTGCCCGAGTGGGCGGTGCAGGCGTATACGCCGGAGGGGAAACCGGCGAAATTGATGCGTGGGGCAAGCCGGTGAAGCGCGCGGCGAAGCCGGATGTGTATGCGCGGATTGTCGTCGACTTTTGCAAGCGCGCGAAGGAGCGTTCGGGTGCGGCGCCGGAGATCATTGGCATTCAGAATGAGGTGGAGCAGCCGCCGGAGGTGTTTGCGGAGATGACGATGGCGGTGCGCAAGGCGCTGGATGCGGCCGGTTTCAAGTCGACGAAGATTCAGATGGCGGATGCGCCGTATGTGTGGATTGCGATTCGTCGCGTGGATGATGCGAAGAAGTTTGCGGAGGAGTGGCGCGCGACGGATTATGTTGCGGCGCACCAGTACGACTACCAGGAGTTTCTGGCGAATCCGGATATGTATGATGCGCGGCTGCGCGCGTTGCATGAGGCGAGTGCGGGCAAGCCGTTTCTGGCGACGGAGATTTGTTTGAACGATGCGGCGTACCAGGAGCCGTCGTACAGGATTGCGCTGCAGGTGGGGCAGTTGTATCAGAAGGATTTGACCGAGGCAGATGCGGAGATGCTGCTGTACTGCTGGCTGCTGCTGGATGTGGAACAGCCGAGCTTCGGTGCGTCGCGATCGCTGATGGTGCCGGACCGCGCGAAGGGCATGGTGCCGGTGGCGTCGAGCTTTCAGTTGCGCGTGCTGGGGGCGTTCAGCCGGCATGTGCTGAAGGGCATGCGGCGCGTGGACACGCAGACGGCGAACGGCGATCTGCTGACGGCTGGCTTCACGGATGGAAAGCGGAACAGCCTGATCGTGCTGAACCGGTCGACGGAAGCGCAACGGCTGCGCGTCGATTGGAGCGGCGTGCGGTGGACGCGGATGGAACGCACGAGTTTCTACGACGAGAACACGGAGGCAGCCGCGCCGAGCGAGATTATCGTGGCGCCGGGTGAGATTGTGACGCTGGCGGACTTCAGCGCAGACGAGGGAGCGAAGTGATGCGTGTTGAAAGAGGGATTGCCGTCTGTGCTCTGTGCGTGATGAGTGTGGCGGGCTGCATGCGAGCGCAGGATCTGCCGCTGACGCAGACGCTGACGATGAGTCATGTTTCGCCGCTCGATCCGTCGCGCGGTGTGACTGCGCCGGTGATGGAGAGCAAGATTCACACGCCGCTAGCGGAGCAGTATGTGTGGACCGCGACGGAGAAGAAGAGCGGGAAGCTCCTCTATGTGTTTCCGGCGATCTCGGCAGAGACGGAGCCGCATTATTTTCGCGCGCACTTTCACGTGGACAATGTGCCGCGCGACGCGACGCTGTATATCGCGGGGCCGAGGTCGGTTTCGGTGTGGGTGAATGGGCAGCCGGTGGAGAAGGTGGCGAGCGATACGAGCTCGCCGCTGGGGATGCATGTGTTTGCGGCGCCGGTGGCGCGGGCGCTGCATGCGGGCGACAACGTCGATTGCGATTGAGGCGGTGCGCGGGCGTGGTGTGACGGGCTTTGCGAACAGCGCGCTGGTGCAGCAGCAGACATCAGGCCGCGTACTGGTGGCGAAGATTGTTCCACGCGCGGAAGGAGTTGAAGCGCCGGACCTGATGCACAGCGGGCCGGAGTGGCGCAGTTCGACGACCGCTGAAAAGGGATGGGAGCAGGCGGGCTTTCATGATGCGGCGTGGAAGCCGGTGGAGGCGTTTGGCGGGATTGAAAGCAATATCGAGATGTATCAGTGGAACGCGGACGCGGGGTTGTACAACTGGCCGGGCTATGACGGGATTTCACCGTTCCTGGCGCGTATGCCGCTGCGTGTGATGAGTGTGATGGCGTCGTATGCGGGACGCGGGAGCTTCGATGGTTTGAAGAGTCTGACGAGTGGCGATGGTGAGCTCGAGGTGCATCTGCCCGCAGCGAAGATGACGGATGCGGAGGCGCCGAGTGTGACGCTGGACTTCGGGCGCGAGCTGACGGGACGGCTGGAGATCGATTCGGACTCGGATGAGCCGATGACGGTGACGGTGCAGGTGGGTGAGTCGGAGTCGGAGGCGCTGAAGGTGCCGTATCTCGGTGTGAATCAGATGACGATTCCGCCGCATGGAATGGGGCATTCGCCGAAGACGGCGTTTCGGTATGCGCGGGTGAGGTTCCTTGGCGGGGCTTCTGAGTTGCGGGACCTGCGCGTGAAGTCGATTCATGCGGACCACATTTACTACCCGGTGAAGTATGAGGGATCGTTTGAGAGCTCGGATGCACTGCTGAATCGCATATGGGAGACGGGAGCGTACACGGCGCACCTGTGCATGCAGGATGGCGTGTGGGATGCGAGCAAGCGCGATCGTGGGCGTTGGATGGGCGACACGGATGTGAGCGGGCCGGTGATCGAGGATGTGTTTGCGGACAAGATGCTGCTGGAAGATACGCTGGACCGGTTGCTGGGGGCGGACCCGAAGCTGCCGGTGGATCAGCATGTGAATGGGATCCCGGGGTACTCGTCGTTCTGGTTTACGGGTGTGGCGGATTTCTACCGGCACACGGGCGACAAGGCGTTCCTGGAGCGTGAGCATCAGCGGATGCTGCAGTTGTTGCAGCTGGTAGATGGTGAATTCGACGAACGGAACATCTACGCGAACAAGAGCAAGGTGTGGCTCTATGTGGATTGGTCTCCGGAGCTGAACGGAGATACACCGGAGACGCGGCGGGCGACGACGCTGGAGTTTGTGCGGGCGTATCGCGAGGCGGCGTTTTTATTGCGCGAGATTGGTGATGAGGCGAATGCGGCGAAGTATGGCCAGCGCGCTGGAGCGGTGAAGGCGGCGGCGGATAAGTATTTGACGGATGCGTCGGGAACGTTTGGGCCACGGTGGCAGACGAACGCGGCGGCGGTGATCAGCGGTGCGGCAGGGCCGGAGCAATATGACGCGATCTGGCGTGATGTGCTGTCGAAGGTGGGGCAGATGGATGGGCCTGGGATGGGGCATGGGCCGATCATCTCGCCCTATTACGGTGATTATGTTCTGCGCGCGATGGCTGAAATGAATCATCGCGAGGCGGCGCTTGAGTGGATGCGGCAGTTCTGGGGCGGCATGTTGAATGAAGGCGCGACAAGTTTCTGGGAGGCGTATGACGTCGACTGGTACAAGGAGGATTTTCACTCGTCGCTGCAGGCCGACAATCGGTCGGGGTACTTTGTGTCGCTGGCGCATGGATGGTCATCGGGGCCGACGGCTTGGCTGATGGAAGAGGTGCTGGGGATTCAGCCGACAGGAGCAGGCTTTGCGACGGTGAATCTGCGGCCGGACCTGGTGGATTTGCAGTGGGCGCGCGGAGCGATGCCGACGCCGCATGGATTGATCAAAGTGGATGTGCATAAGAGGCTGGGCACGGCGGAGATTGTCGTGGATCTGCCGCAAGGTGTGATCGCGCGACTGTCGGTGCCGGTGTCAGGGGCGCGCGTGACCGCGGTGCATGTGAACGGGAAGAGCGTGCCGGGCGAGAGTGTGGAGGGTGGGGCGCGGCGCGTGGTCGTGCTTGATCACGCGGGACGCTTTGTTGTGACAGAGTGAGATTTGATCAGGCGCGGAAGCACTGCGCGTAGATGAACTCGGCATCGGCCTGCGTGATGTCGCGCGGATTGTTGCGCAGCAGGCGCTGGACCGTCATCGCGGCGGCGGCGAGATGTGGGATGGAGCTGCGATCGATACCGTAGTGGGTGAGGTTGGTGTCGACGCCGCAGTCGTGTGTGAGTTGCTCGAGCTGCGCGGCGCCGGCGAGTGCGGTTGCGAGGGTGGTGGGTTGCGGAGCGGCGCCGAGCGCTCGTGCGACATCGGCGTGACGCTCGGGTGAGGCTTCGGCGTTGAAGCGGAAGACGGCGGGGAGAAGGATTGCGTTCGAGAGGCCGTGCGGGAGGTGGAACTCGCCGCCGAGCGGATAGGCGAGCGCGTGCACGGCGGCGGTGTTGACGGGGCCGAGGCAGAGGCCGCCGTAGAGGCTGGCGCGGGCCATGCCTTCGCGGGCCTCGGCATCGTTGGGATTGTGGACGGCGCGCGGGAGGAAGCGCGCGCAGAGGGCGATGCCTTCGAGTGCGTAGAGATCAACGAGCGGATGCGCGAAGCGGTTGGTGTAGGCCTCGATGAGGTGTGTGAGGGCGTCGAGACCGGTGTAGGCAGTGACGGCGCGTGGGACGGAGTGGGTAAGCGTGGGGTCGATGAAGGCGGCGTCGGGCACAAGGTGCGGACTGATGACGCCCTTCTTCAACTGCGCGGCTTCGTCGAGGAGGATGGCGTTGGGTGAGACCTCGCTGCCGGTGCCGGAGGTCGAGGGGATGCAGACGAGGTGGCAGTTGCGCGAAGTGAGCAGGCCGATGCCGAAGGTGTCCTCGACGCGCTGATCGTTGCGTACGAAGGCGGCGAGAAGCTTGGCGAGATCGAGCGCACTGCCGCCGCCGATGCCGACGATGCATGCGGGGTCGGCTGCTCGGGCACGAGCAAGGGCGAAGTCGAAGGCGGCGATGGTGGGTTCGCCTGCGGGTGCGCGGTCAGTGGTGACGGTGCAGCCGTTGGTAAGCAGCTCCTGCTGCATACGGTCGACGACCCGAGCGAGCGAGGTCGAGTGGACGATGTGAATGCGTCGCGAGGGCAGCGCTGCGAGATAGGCGAGCGCTTCTGTGAGGCAGCCTGCGCCAAAGGTGAGGCGATTGGGCTGCAGGAAGGTGATGGACCGCATGGTCATCGGCTACTTGGCGAGCGCGGGGCGCGGCCTGGATTCGTTCTGCACGGTAGCGATGGCCTTTTGCGCGGCCTCGAGTGCGAGCTGTGCGCCCGACTTGAGGCAGACGATGTTGTTGGTGCAGAAGAGCAGGTCGACGCCAAGGCGCAGCCAGTGATGGAATTCCGAAGTGCCACAGGCGGTGATCACCTTCTTCCCGTGTTTGCGCGCGACTCGGACGATCTGATCGGCAGCGTCAAGCAGTTCAGGATGCGAGGTCTGGCCGGCGATGCCGAGGCTGGAGGCGAGATCGGCAGGGCCGATGAAGATGTCGACGTCGGGGACGGAGGCGATCTCTTCGATGCGATCGAGCGCTTCCTTGGTCTCGATCTGCGCGAGAAGAGCAAGCTCGGTGTTGAGCTTCTGCTGTTCGTCAGGAACGCTGTCGACGATGCCGTAGCGGAGCGCGCGAGAGACGCTGAACATGCCGCGCGCGCCGATGGGAGCGAACCTGGCGTAGCGCACGAGCTCGGCGACCTCTTCGGGTGTGTCGACCATGGGGATGTCGATGATGTCGGGGCCGCACTCGGCGGCTTTGAGTACGCTCTCGCGGCGCGCGTCAGGGATGCGAATCATGGTGAGCATGCCGGTGCCGGCGGCCATGCGGCAGAGGTCAGCGGCCTCGGAGAAGCTGATGGGCGCGTGCTCCATCTCGATCCAGATGACCTGAAAGCCCATGTGGGCGGCGATCTCGAGAAAGATTGGGTCGTAGGAGTAGAGTGCGGCTCCGAGCAGTGGCCGTCCTGCTGCGTCCTTGATGGCTTGATGAAGGCGGTTCATCGGTGCTCCTCGGTGATTGAGTGAATGCATCATTATTTCCTAGACTCCGGCAGGGACCTGTTGCGACTGACGGCGCCACCCCTGCCAGGTGAGGTCGCTGGCGATGGGTGAGCCCGGAAGCAGCAGACTGGCGGCGATGCCAACGACCAGCAGAATCACGTGGCCGATGGCACCGATCATGTAATCGTGCCACGTGAAATTCCAGTGGCCGAGGTTGAGGATTTTGCCGCCTTCTGTGAAGGTGGCCCATGCGGTGAAGATCAAGCTGACGATGAGGCCTGCGATAGCGCCTTCGCGGGTGGCTCGCGGCATGAGGAAGGCAAGCAGGAAGAGCCCTGCGAGGCCGCCGGCGACGACTGCGGTGATGGTGTAGTAGAGCGAGAGCGCACTGCCTTGCGTGTGCGCGAGTCGAAGCGCAACGATTGCGGCGGCGACACCGCTGGCTGCAACGACAATGCGGCCGGCGCGCAGGAGCTCGCGGTCGGTGCTGCGCGGTCGGGCCAAGCGGTAAAAGTCCTCGACGGCAACGACCGAGAGGCAATTCATGTCGGAGGCGAGCATCGACATCGCCGAGCCGAGCAGCGCGGCGACGAAGAGGCCCGCTAGGCCGGAGGGAATGTGCGTGACGAGGAAGTGCGGGAAGATGCCGTCGGCCCTGGTGATGGACTTGGGGATGGTCTCGCCGGTGAGGCGGTAGAAGCTCCAGAGCAGGCTGCCGATGAGCATGAACGCGGCCCATACGGGAAGACAGAGGCCGGCGCCGAGTGCGATGCCGCGGATGGCGGCACGATCCGAGCGTGCGATGAGGTAGCGCTGCACGACAGTCTGGTCCGCGGTGTACTTCTGCAGATAGAAGAAGAAGCCGTAGATGACGAGCACGATGATGGTCGGCTGGTCGAAGCGGAAGGCCGTGCTGCCGAGACTCATCTTGTGATGGTTCCAGGCATCGGCGAGGACGGCGTGTGGGCCTTGTGGCGGGAGCAAGAGTAGATAGGCGAGTGAGACGAGGATGCCGGCCCAGAGAACGAAGCCCTGCACGACGTCGCTCCAGACGACGGCTTCGACGCCGCCAATCAGCGTGTAGAAGATGGTGACGACTGCGGTGAGCGCGATGATGCCGGAGATCGGCCAGCCGGTCATGCTCGCGAGTGTGAGCGCGAGCAGATAGAAGACGAAGCCCATCTTGGAGAAGTGGCCGATGGCGAATGCGAAGGATGAGTAGAGGCGAACGCCGCGGCCGAAGCGGCGGCCGAAGTACTCGTAGGCGCTCATGCAGACGACGCGCCGGAAGAAGGGAACGATGACGGAGCCGATGAGTCCGAGTACGCCGATGAAGAGGATGCCGGGCACGAGCAGCGACCAGTCGCCTGCGTAGGCAGAGCCTGGATAGGCGATGAAGGTGACGCTGGTGATGATCGTCGCGAGCAGTGAGAGGCCCATCGCCCAGCCGGGCACGGAGCGGCCGGCCACGAAGTATTGCTCCGTGGTGCGCTGGCGCCGCGCAAAGCGCAGGCCGATAGCGACGAGGCCTGCGAGGTAAGCGGCGATGACGATGAGGTCGAGCGGGCGCATGGGAATCCCTGGTTAGGCCGTGACGGCGTGTTGAAGGCGATGGCGCGCCATGGTGACGGCCATGCGGATGGCGGCCTTCATGTTCGCGGCACCGGCGATGTTTTTGCCGGCGATGTCGAAGGCGGTTCCGTGGTCGACCGAGGTGCGCAGGATGGGAATGCCGAGAGACATGTTGACGGTGGCCTCGAAGTCGAGGAGCTTCATCGGAATATGGCCCTGGTCGTGATACATGGCGACGATGAGGTCATGCGAGCCGTTGGCGGCGCGGAAGAAGATGGTGTCGGGTGCAACGGGGCCCTCGCAGTTGATGCCGCGCGCGCGGCAGGCTTCGACTGCGGGAAGAATGAAGCGCTCGTCCTCGGTGCCGAAGAGGCCGTGTTCGCCTGCGTGCGGGTTGAGGCCGCAGACTGCGATGCGTGGGCGTGGTTTGCCGAGGAGCTTCATCGCTTCGTCGCCGAGTTCGATGGTGCGGATGATTCGTTCGGTCGAGAGGTTGCAGGCTTCACGCAGGCTGATGTGTGTGGAGACGTGCACGACGCTGAGACGCTGGCCGGCGAGCAACATGCGGGAGTCGGAGGCGTTGCAGAGCTCGGCAATGTACTCGGTGTGACCGGAGAATTGCCTGCCGCTGAGTGTGACGGCCTCCTTGTTGAGCGGCGCGGTGACCATGGCGTCGGCTTCGCCGCGCAGACACATCAGCGTGGCGTCGTGGACGTAGCGAACAGCGGCGCCGCCGTATTCGGCGCGCAGTGTGCCCATGGCGATCACGGCATCGGGGGGAAGTGTGTGGCAGTCGCGGAATTCGACGGGGAGCGAGTCGAGGCGGATGCCGGTGGAGCGTTCGGCCGGTACGACAGCCGCGCGGTCGCCGAGCACGATGAAGCGCGCGGAGCGCTGGATATCGGGGTCGGCGAGCGCTTTGAGCGTGACTTCGGCACCGACGCCGGCGGGGTCGCCGAGCGTGATGACGACGACGGGGCGAAGCTCCTCGCGGTTCGTAGACGCGGCGGTCAAGCGGTTACCTCCGGATGGCATGTCTCCAGTAAACGACAAAGGAGGTCGGGCTCGCCAAAGCCTCCGCTCTTGAGCACGACGGAGACGCCGTCAAATGGGCCGCCCTCGGCGACAGCGAGCGGAACGCCGGGCGCGAACTCACGCTGCAGGCGCAATGTGCGGATGCCGAGCGCGCGGCAGATGAAGTGTGCGGTGTCGCCGCCGGTCATGAAGAGGCAGGCGATTTGTGCGGGATCGTGCGCGGCAAGGGCGCGGCGGATTTCCTCGGAGGTAGTTTCACCGAGCATCACGGGGATGAGTAGATCGGTTCTCTGCGAGTGAGAGTTGTTCTGCAGGCGTTCGACCTGAGCACGCGTCACCGGATGCGGGCTTCCGATGAAGAAGATCGTGTAGCCGGGACGTCGGTGCATCTCGGGCTGCGGCCTCAGCGTGGGAAGCTCTGCCGCAAGGGCATGTGCGAGGCCGCCGGAGCCGATCCACAGTATCCTCTTGCTGAGTGAGCGTGCCGCGCTAACGATGCGTGCGAGATCGTCCTGGCTTGCGGTATCGCAGAGGACTGCAGGTCTGGGATTGTTAAGGCAGCGGAGCAGGATAGACGCGAGTTCGTCAGCGGATAGATCAGCAGGAAGTGCGCTGAGCGCGCAGCCGGAATTGGCGAGGAGTTCGGCGATCGGCAGGTCTCGTTCCGCGGCCGCATCGCGGACATGGAGGACACCTTCACTCACGGTGCGGCCGAGCGCGGGGTAGGCAGGCGCGAGGACAGCGAGGTCATAGCATGCGTGACGCAAGACAGCGGCGATCTCGGCGGATGTGTTACCGCGAAAGACGGAGTCGATCTTCTTAAAGAATTCGACGCTGCGAGGAAGTCGCTCTACGATGTTTCGAACGCGCGCTTCGGCCTCGGCGACGGGCAGGTGGCGGCTCTCGGTGGAGGTCGCGTGAACGCAGGCGACTTCCAATGGCTCACCATTAATGTGCACGCGGACGGTGTCGCAGGCGGCGGTGAAGGCCACGGCGGCGTCACAGGCGCCAGTGAGGTCATCCGCAAGGATAACGAGCGGCTGGACAGACCTAACCGGCTGAGGACTCTGATACTTTCTGTCCTGGCCGCCTGTCATCCGAGTGGTCTCCTGTCCCAGCGCATTCTTTCAAATTAATGGAAATCATGGCAAGACAATTTTCGGATTTTGGTCAAAAATGGAAGTAATACGACACGGCCAGGAGCCTGGCTGAGGAGAAGCATTTATCGATGAGACCCGTTCTGCGCCACGTTGCCAACCTGTGGACCTTGATGCAGCACCCTTCACGGGAGCGGGAGTGGACCCTGGATGAGAAGCTCGACGCGATTCAGGCGGCCGGCTTCGATAGCGTCTGCTGGGCGCCGAGTCCGGAGCTGACCGAAGGGCTCAAGCAGCGTGGCCTGACCTTTGTCGGAGGCATGGCTTCAGGGGATGTCGCGGCTTTTCCGGCGCTCCTTGACGATTTAGAGCATGCCGGGGCGCTGCATGTGAATGTGCAGCTCGGCGGCGACGAGATGCTGACGCCCGAGGCACTTGCGGCTGACGCTCACGCTGATGAACGAGGCCAAGGCGCGCGGGTTGCGACCGGCGATCGAATCGCATCGCGGTACCTGCACGGAGACGCCCGAGAAGATGTATGCGCTGGCGGACGCTTACCAGCAGGCGACCGGCGAGTTGTTGCCGATCTCCTGGGACTTCTCGCATTTTGCCGTGGTGAAACATCTCGTGCCTGCGAACTTCGTCGAGCGCCTGCTGGTGCGGCCGGAGCTCGTGCAACACGCGCAACAGTTTCATTTCCGGCCGTTCAATGGACATCACGTGCAAGTGCCCATCACAGACGCGCACGGCGAGCTGACGCAGGAGGTGCGCGAGTGGCTTCCGTTTGCTGAGGCCGTGCTGCGTTGTTGGCTTGCTGGCAATCGTGAGAGCGACCGTGAGATCTTCATCTGCCCGGAGCTTGGTCCGGTCGATGGTGGATATTCGCTCTCAACCTTCCCGAACAGCTGGGAGGATGCGAAGGTTCTGCGGGTGGAGATCGAGAGGCTGTGGCAGCGAGTTCTTGCGGATTAGTTGCCGTGTCGCCGTTGGTACTCCGCAGGTGAACAGCCGGTAACCTCGCGAAAGACGCGATGGAACTGCGGGTAGCTGCCGAAGCCTGCGTCGAGGGCCGCCTGGAGCAACGTGCTCCCCCGGCCGGAGTCGCGTTCGAGCTCATAGCGTTCGAGGAATCGCTGCATGCGCTGGCGGTTTCGGAACGCGACGATGGAGAGGCCGGTCTGCTGTTTGAAGAGGCGGCTTAGGCGCGAAGGGCTGAGACCGGCTTTGCGCGAGAGTTGTGGGAGGCCATAGCTGTTTTCGTCGCTGAGCAGCAGTCTTACCGCGCGTTCGACCGCAGGATGCAAGCTGCGCTCAGGAACCTCACCGGCATGATCGAAGCACTTCCAGGCGTGCAGCAATGCATAGGCAAGGCCGGCGTTCAGAAGGCCGGGTTCGCTGGCTATATCGGCGAGCTGCGCGAAGAGTTCCTCAAAGCGCGCGAGATCCTTTTGGCGCAGGCGACGGCAGGTGTCTCCGGAGAAGCTGCGCTGTTGCAGGGGAATCGACACGGGATCGGTGGCACTGCGTTTGATCAGCCGGCGGCGGAAGACGACGATCCACATCTCGAAGTCGGGTGTTTGCTCGATGAGGACATGCTCCTGTGTGGGGAAGAGCCAGAGGAGGTCGCCGCGGCCTATTTGGTACTGTCGGTTGCCGAGCAGATAAGTTCCCGCGCCGCGTGTGACGAGATTCAGCTCCAGCTCAGCGTGGTGATGACGTCGGTTGGCGCCGGCCGGGTTGGCATAGCGCCACGCCATACCGTCGAGATTTGCGGGAAGTTTGAGCCGTTGCAGCATGACGACAAAAAATGATAACAAGTCCAACAGAAATGAGAAGCCAGCCGTTGCAGCAATTTACTAAAGTTCCGGCATGCAAATTACCGACCAGCAGCGCGAACTCTACCGCAACGAAGGCTACATGATTCTTCCGGGCGTAATCCCGCCGGCGATGCTGGAGATGTTGCGCGAAGAGTGCTCCTATTATCTTGGCTACTATGACTCGATCATGGACGCGAAGGGAGTACAGACCGAGAACATCAGCCATCGCGGCAAGCGCTATTTCATCAATAACCGCTATCGCCTGAGCAATCGACTGTGGCAATTCATCTTCAGCGACCTGATGGCCGAGGTTGCGCGTGCAACGGTTGGTGACGAGGCGTATCTCTTTCACGAGCAGTGGGTGGTGAAAGGCGCGGAGCAGGGGATGAAGTTTGCGTGGCACCAGGATAGCGGCTACGTGAAGTGGTATAACCCCACGACCGAACACAAGCCGTACGTGACCTGCTGGTGCACGCTGGACGATGTGAGTGAGGAGAACGGCACGGTCTATCTGCTGCCGCACTCGCGTGGCGGCACGAAGGGCACGATCATCAATCACATCAAAGAGGACGGCACGAATGACCTCATTGGCTATTCGGGTTCGGACCCCGGCGATGCGTTGATTGTGCCGGCGGGGAGTATCGTCGCCTTCGACAGCTTCGTCTTTCATCGCAGCGGGCCGAACAAGACCGAGCGCATGCGCCGCATCTATCTGCCCCAGTACAGCGCGAAGCCGATTGATCGTCCAGACGGCAAGCCATGGGCGATGGCGACTCCGTTCCTGAAGAATGGGAAGAATATCTACAACCACGCAGAAGATACTCCTGAGCGCTACGGTCCCTTCCCCGAGACAAAAAAAGAGAACGCAGCCTGAACGGGCCGCCGTAAATCTGAATGTGAGGAGCAGAGTAAGCTGACGAAGAGCGCGGATGCATGAAGAATCGAGTCCTTACGACCCGACTGAGTTACATGTCCAGCGAGGTCGCGGGGCAGCTCATCTTCTGTGTCATCTCCTTTTATCTGCTCAAGTTCTATACCGACGTGTATGGGCTCTCGGCTGCATCGGCGGGGGCCATTCTTCTGTTCGCGCGCTGCGTCGATGCGCTCGATGCGCCGGTGTGGGGAATCATCTTTGAGAAGACGCACAGCCGGTGGGGCAAGAGCCGGCCATGGTTTCTGTGGCTATGCGTCCCATTCGCGCTGGCGGGAGTGGCAACTTTTGTCACGCCGAGCGTCGGACCAGCGGCGAAGGTCGCATACGCGGCATGCACCTATGTTATCTGCAGCATTCTGTACACCGGCATTAACACGCCGGTGACAGCGATTCTCGCGGCACTTTCGCCTGACTCGCACGAACGTGTGGTGCTGACGAGCTTCCGCATGTTTGGATCGAAACTTGGCGTGTTGTTTGTCAACCTGACAGTACTCGGCCTTGTCGCGCGGCTCGGTCACGGCAACGATCGCCGCGGCTTCATGTTGGTGATGCCGATGTATGCGGTCGGCACGATTGTGCTTTATTTGCTCGCGTTTAGAAATCTGCGCGAGATCACGCCGGAGCAGCGTCAGAACACGTCAGTGAAGCGCAGCCTGCGGGCGCTGCAGGGCAATGTTCCCTGGATGATTATCTTTCTCAGCAGCCTCTTCTTCTGGATTGCGTTCATTGCGCGCATCTCATCGGCACCGTATTTCTTCGAGTATGTGCTGCATCGCAAGGACCTGACTTCGATTGCGAACAGCCTGGATGTCGTTTCGCTGGCGAGCATCCTGCTGCTGCCGGTATTTTGCAACTGGATATCAAAGCGTAGTGTGTGGGCGCTTGGGCTTGTGGGCTCCGTGGCCGCGCAATTTGTTGTCTTCGCCGGTGTGAGAAGCCACTCTGTCACGACAGTGATGACGGGATGGGTGATCGGCTTTCTGGCAAGCGGCGTTGCGATGGCGATGCCATTCTCGCTACTTTCCGATAGTGTCGACTACGGCGAGTGGAAGGGTGGCGTGCGCGCGGCGGGGTTGCTGACGGCCATCGGTGCGGCCTTCTGTCTGAAGGCGGGGAGTGGACTCGGAGGCGCGCTGCCAGCGTGGATTCTCGCGCGCTTCCACTATGTCCCCAATGTGGAGCAGACGGCGCGCTCGATTACGGGCATCGAGTTGAGTTGCGTGTGGCTGCCTGCGATTGCCTATGCGCTCGCGGTGCTGCCGGTGCTCTTCTATCACAGGTATGAGAGGTTGGAGCCGCAGATCCGAGAGGATCTCGAGCAGCGCAGGCGCGTGGCGGCTGCGATGAGCAGTATTTAGGAGTTGGCTTCCCGAATGTTTACGGTCGAGAGACGGTCTGATGGTGCGGTCTTCCGCGAGGGCGATCGGCTGCTGCGCGTCCGCTTCATGACGGATTCGATTGTCCGCATCACCTATACGGAGGGCAGGGAATTCCTTGATCGACCGAGCCGCATCGTCGTTGCTTCGCCGGCCGATGCCGCGTTCGATCTTCGCGATGAGCAGCAGAGCTATGTGCTCTCTACTGCGGCACTGAAGATCACGATGAATAAGTTCACCGGAGCGCTCATATATTTCGACAGCGCGGGCGAGGTGGTGATGCAAGAGCCGGAGCATGGAGGACGGTCGCTCACGCCGAAAATCATCACGCGCAATGTTTTTCGCCCGGGCGCAGTCATCGCCACTGAGCAGAGCATCGATGGCGCGCGCGCAGCGGTCGCTGAGTATGAGACTGTCTTCGATCGCGAAGCTTTTGAAGGCGAGGCTTGAATTCGTATTTGCAGAGGATGAAGCAATTTTCGGGCTGGGATCGCACGAGGAGGGATACGGCAATCTTCGCGGCCGCTCGCGCGATCTGTATCAGCAGAACATGAAGGCCGTGGTGCCGCATCTTGTCTCGACGCGCGGTTACAGCGTGTTGTTGGATTGCGGTTCGCTGATGACCTTTCATGACGACGAACAGGGGTCGTTCTGGTGGTGCGATGTCGTCGATGAGCTCGATTACTACATCATCTATGGTGGCGACTTCGATGGTGTGATGCGCGGCTACCGGCGTCTAACTGGCGCGACGCCCCTGCCGCCGAAATGGGCGTTCGGCTATGTGCAGTCCAAAGAACGATACGTCACGGCGGACGAAATGATCGAAGTGGTGGAAGAGTATCGCCGGCGCGATATTCCGATGGATTGCATCGTGCTTGATTGGAAATCGTGGCCAAACGACGAGGGTTGGGGGCAGAAGTCATTCGATCCGCTGCGTTTTCCCGATCCGGCCGGTTTCGTGCAAAAGCTGCACGCCCTCGGTGCGAAGCTGATGGTTTCGATCTGGCCGATCATGACCGGCGGATGCGAAGACCAAGCGCGAACTCAGTGATCGCGAATTGATGCTCGGCAATCAGTCGACCTACAACGCCTTCCTCCCCGAGGCTCGTGCTTGTTATTGGCAACAAGCGCGACGCGGACTCTTCGAGCATGGGGTCGATGCCTGGTGGTGCGACTGCACAGAGCCATTCGAAGCCGATTGGAGCGGAGCGGCGAAGCCATCGCCCGCGGAGCGGCTTACGATCAACACCGAGGCCTCGAAGCTGTACCTGGATGCCGGGGAGATCAACACCTACTCGCTCGCGCACTCGCAGGGAATCTATGAAGGCCAACGCAGTGTGCGTGACGACAAACGTATATTGAATCTCACGCGCTCCTCTTATGCGGGCCAGCATCGCTACGGTACGTTCACTTGGAACGGCGACGTCTGCGCGACGTGGGAGACACTGCGTAGTTGCATCCCTGAGGGCGTGAACTTCTGCGCGACCGGCGAGGCGTATTGGACGGTGGATGCTGGCGGCTTCTTCGTCGACAACAGGCCGGATCTCTGGTTCTGGCGCGGCGATTATCCCGAAGGCTGTCGTGGTCTTACGCAGATGGACGCGCTCGCACCAGATCCGAACGACACAGGCTCCACGGATCTCGGCTTCTGGGAGCTGTACACGCGCTGGCTCCAGTATGCGGCGTTTTTGCCGATGTTTCGATCGCACGGAACCGATGTGCCGCGTGAAATTTGGCGCTTCGGTGAGGAGGGTTCGCCCTTCTACGACGCGATCGCCGCGTGCATCCGGCTGCGTTATCGTCTGCTGCCCTATATCTATTCACTCGCAGCGGCGGTAACGCTGGAGGGAGTAGCGATCGTGCGGGCAGTGGCGCTCGAGTTTCCCAAAGACATTCGCACACACGATCTCTCTGACGAGTTCCTCTTCGGTCCGTCATTGCTTGTCTGTCCTGTGACGCAGCCGATGTACTATCGCCAGGGATCGCGGGCGATCAGCGATGTTGCAAGCACACGCGAAGTCTATCTGCCCGCGGGCGCTCGGTGGTTCGACTTCTGGAGTGGCAGGTTGTATGACGGTGGTCAGGCGACTGTTGTGGAGGCACCGCTGGACCGCATTCCAGTGTTCGTTCGAGCGGGATCGATCGTGCCGATGACTGAGCCGATGCAGTTTGTCGATGAACACCGAAACGCCGCCTACGAACTTCGCGTCTACACTGGCGCGGATGCAACCTTCGTACTGTACGAAGATGCGGGCGATGGTTATGCCTATGAACGCGGCGAGTACGCTCTCGTATTCATCGAATGGAAGGAACAGGCGCGCGAGCTGGTTATGCACTCCCGAAGAGGTAGCTTCCCCGAGCTTGTGCGAGAACGTGAGTATCGCATCGTGTTCATTTCGGACGGTGGAACTCTGACAACACAGCTTGCTGTACAGGGGCGAGGAGGTCCGCTTGCGCATGGATGAGGTAGACCGTTGAGAGTGAGCCCATTTGCAGTCCTCGCTGGGTTGACCTGCGCGTTCGCGTTTAGTGCGGCACCTGCTCTTGCGCAGGCTCGCCGAGCCCCTGCAGTTACGATTGCCGTCTCCCCCTCGGGAGATGATGCTGCGAATGGTTCCGTCGATCATCCCTTCCGCACCCTCGAGCGCGCACAACGTGCTGTGCGCGAGGTAAACGTCGATCACGATGTCGTCGTGCAACTCGCTCGTGGCATCTACCGTATCGATCATCCACTTCTCTTTCGCGCAGCGGACGGCGGACGCAATGGGCACACGGTGACCTGGTCGGAGGCCGCACCGGGCGCACAACCTGTTATCAGTGGTGGGCTTGCGGTGACTGGGTGGCGTTTGTGGAATGCGGATCGGAAGATCTACGTCGCAGATGTACCGCGCGGACTGGACGCGAGGCAGGTCTGGGTTAACGACCGGCTTGCGCCAAGGGCATCGATTGAGCTTACGAGGAAGGACTGGGACTTCACACGTCAGGGCATGGTGCTGCGTGCTGGAGCACAGAATCCGCTGAGTGCCTTGCAAAACGCAAAACGGCTCGAGCTGCGAGCGACTGGTTTTTTCACCGACAGAATCTCTCCCGTTGAGCGAATCGCCGGGGACACACTGATCATGCGCCAGCCTGCGTGGGACAACAACATCTGGGGATACGACACCGTAGAGAAGCCCTTCGGTCCGCAGTTTTCGCATCTGTATCTTGCAAACGCACTCGAGCTGATTTCGCAACCCGGACAGTGGTTTCTCGACCCAGAACAGGGCAAGCTCTATCTGCGCCCACCTGACGGAGTCAACATCAACAGGGCGGATGTGGAACTGCCGCGTCTGCCTGTACTCATCTCAATCAGCGGCACGCTTGACGATCCAGTGCAGGATCTTTCGATGATCGGCATCCGCTTCTCTTACTCTAGCTGGCTCGGCCCTTCAAGCGATGAGGGCTACGCGAGTCAGCAGAGTGGAACATTCCTCGCGGGAAAAGCCGCCGCCTATCCGGCAGATCCGATCGCAACCTGCGCACAGGGATGCAGCGGGTTCGAGAGCATGCGGAATCAGTGGCAACAGATGCCTGCGGCTGTTCAGGTGTCGGCAGCCAGGCGCATCACTTTCGAGGACAATATCTTCGCCCACCTCGGACAATATGCGCTGGGCATCGGCAACGATGCGGACGCGACGCTCTCCGGTGTGGGACTCGCCACCGGGGACATTACGGTCGTAGCGAATCTATTTACCGATGTCGCCGGAGGCGCGATTCTGGCTGGGGGTGTGCAGCCTGACGCGCATCACCCAGGCGATCCCCGGCAGACGAACCGTCAGCTCATTGTGCGCAGTAACAAAATTCAGTTTGTCAGCGAAGACTATCTCGATAACAGTGCGATCCTCAGCACCTACGTTCTTGGCGCAGCGATCCTGCATAACGAAATCTCCGACGTACCTTATGACGCGATTGACATTGGCTTCGGCTGGGGCATTCAGGATCCGGGTGGAAATCCCAGCTATCTTTTCCGCCTGCGCACCTACGACTGGAAGCAGAATCCGATCTATCAGACACCGACGACTCATCGCGACGTAGTGATCGCGAATAATCGAATTCATGGAGCGAAGAGTTACTTTCACGACGGCGGAGCTATCTATAACCTATCCGCCAGCCCTGGCACTCTAATTACTGAGAACTATATTTATGACAATCACGCGATGATTGGAATCTACCTGGACGAAGGGTCGCGTTACCTTACAGTGCGTCGCAACGTCGTGCAGGATCCCGCGAGTGAGTGGTTGAATATTAACACTGTGCACGCGGCTTATCCGATGCGCATCTCGCCGGATAATACGGCCATCGATAACTGGCATGATGGCACGAAGGTCGGTGGCATGTGGACTAACTACCAGAATGACCTCATCCTCAATGACCATTTAGTAAAGGACAATGCGTGGCCTGCGGAGGCGGAGGAGATTATGAAGAACGCAGGCGTCGAAACGACCGTTGCTCTTCCGACTTATCCGACGCGGCCATCTTACTAGACCTGTAGAGAGCGCTCGCACTATTGATCTTAGTCAAGGAATCCAACAGGAAGTCTGGCCCGCCCTAAGGATTGAAGAACCGCAGCAACTCCTGCTCGTCATGTGCGCTCAGATTGGCACGGACTCGCATGTGAAGAACGATGGTTCCTGAGATGCGTGGAGAGAAGCCATCCGGTGGCGTATGGCACCGTGCGCAGTTCTGCGTGAAGATTCTTTCGCCTTCACTCTGTTTCGGGTTGTTCGCATGGGTGGATGTCGATTGTTGCTTGGCTGCTTGTTGATCCTTTTGCGCGGGTTTCGACGGCTGCGTCTGGGCCGTGCCTGCGATGCAGAGGCTCAGCACGGCAACTGCAGTGACGAATTGAAGAAGTCGTTCGCGGTTCATCTTATTTTCCTTTCCAGGCAGGGAAGAGGAACCGGTAAGTCACGCCCGTCTCCCAGATATTTACGTCTTTGGCAGATGAAAACTGCCGCGAGTAACTCGTCAGGATCCTTGTATTGTGGGGCAGGTTGTAGTCGAGCCCGAAGTCGGCGCGCTGTGTATTCACGGCCGGCAGAGGGTCGCCTCTGACGTTGCCTATATTGAAGGTCTGCTGCATCCGGAACACCGGCTCGAACCGGCCCACCCAGCTGTTCAGGCCACCGAACTGCGTGGGGCGATAGTCCGCTTCCACCCAGTAGCCCTGTCCATGCGCTCCGCGCGCCCACTCCGACCGCAGCCGGAACGCCGCGTCGCCGGGTTCCCACCACACATGAACGCCAAAGAAGTTTTCGTGCGTTCCTTGCAGCAGCCGCCCGTAGGAGGTTCCGACCTCCAGTCGCTGTTTCGGCAGATAGAGGTCTACCCTCCCTCCCGAGGAACGAGCGGCGTTGAACTGCTCATTTCCGCTTCGGGCTGAAAAGTATGCTGCGTAGTCGACGGAGTATTTGGGTCGCGAGATAGCGGATCCCCTCAACTGGCCGCCAAGACCGGTCGCCGTCTGCATCACTCCCAGGCCGGCGATCAGCGGCCCGTCCTGGAGGTTGTCGATCCAAAAGGGTGACAGCCGCTCGTTGAAGGTTCCGAAGGGGGTCAAGAAACTGCCGCCAATGACGGTGATGTGAGGCGTGAGTATGTAGTCTCCCTGCAGGAAATTCAGCGCAATAAAGTGGGAGTGGTTATAGCCATCCTGTCCGCCACCCTTCGGGTTGAAGGACTCCAGCAGAGTGGCTCGAGACTCAATGAGGAAACGATTGCCGATGGGCAACGCCGCCAGCGGCTCCGTGATAGGCAGGTAGCTTGTGGCCCCTCCGTTCGTGGACGTAAAGAAGCCGACGCCTCCGGACAGCAACGGAGTGTTTTGGGCAACGCCGCGCTGCCATACATTGAGCACGGTGAGCGCGAACAGCATGAGTTGCAGGTTAGTCGCCGTTCGAGCGAGAGAAGAAAATCGCTTCAGCATCAACATGAACAGCAAGTTATCGAACGAAGCGATGAGGATGTGTCTTCATTTCGTCTAACCAATGTCAGTTGATTGTCACGCGGGGGGATCAAGTGTTCTCAGTAACCTCTTCGCCAACAATGTAGTGACAATATGCTGACGGACACGTGACACCCCCCTTGGACGCCGCTGTTTACGGTTAGGTGGTGAAGCTTGCAGAGCAGGACGGTACTACGGCGGTCGCTGGACGTGTCATAGACCGGTCCGGCTATGAGATCGAAGCCGCGCGCGTTCACTGGGCGGTCCGCGCTCTGTTCCTCTGGGGCCACCGTCGATTGCTATTTCGCGTAACGGCGATCTCGCTGCTGCTCAGTGTGGTCCTCTCATTTTTTGTCATCCCGAAGCGCTACACCTCCATCGCGAGCATCATGCCCCCGGATTCCGGGAGCGCCGGATCGATGTTGATGTCTGCGCTCTCCAGCAAAGGAGGACTGGGCGCGTTGGGCGGTCTCGCGGCCAGTCTCCTCCACGATCACAACTCGACGGCGCTCTACATCAGCCTGCTCGAAAGCGGCACTATCGCCACTAAACTGATCGACCGTTTTGATCTGAGGAAGGTCTACTACAAGCGTTACTACGTTGAAGCAGCCAAGCATCTTGCCCGTGAAACAAAGATCACGGACGACAAGAAGAGCGGCGTCATCACCATCAAGGTTGAAGATACCGATCCTGTGCGTGCGCGCGATCTCACGCAGGCCTATCTCGACGAACTGAACGGGCTCGTCAATCGGACGAGCACCTCCTCGGCGCGACAGGAACGAATCTTTATCGAGCAGCGGCTGCGCTCCGTCCAGAACGATCTCGAGAATGCGCAGATAGAGCTCAGTGACTTCTCCAGCAAGAACACCACGATTGATATCACTGCGCAAACGCGCGCGATGGTGGATGTGGGGGCGCGCCTTGAAGGCGAGATCGTGGCTGAGCGATCCGGGCTTGAGTCGATGCGCCAGGTGTACACCGATGACAACATGCGCGTGCGGCAGGCTGAGGCCCGCATCGGCGTTCTGCAGAGCGAACTCAACAAGCTTGCCGGATCATCGACCCCGGTCGCACCCGCGTCCCCATCATCCCAGCAGACCGCAGGAGAGCTCTACCCTCCGCTGCGCCAGCTGCCGCGGCTTGCCGTTCGCTACACCGATCTCTATCGGCGCGTGAAGGTGGAGGAGGCGATCTTTGAACTGCTCACGCAACAATACGAGATGGCTCGCCTTGAGGAAGCGAAGGATGTTCCGGTGGTGCGCGTTATCGATGCTCCGGGCATACCTGAAAAAAAGTCCTTTCCTCCGCGGGTAATCCTCAGCGCCGTGCTGACGCTTCTGGCCTTCGCTGCCACATCCGCATTTCTTCTGCTCAGGGAGCGTTGGGCCAACGTCGACAATGCCGATCCGCGCAAGAGGCTGGCCGACGCCATTACCGGGAGTATCAGGCGGCGTAAGTCGCTCGCCCTGGTCGCAAAAGGTGTTGTATGAGGAAGCATCTGACGAACGCAACCTACGGCGTTCTGGACTACGCGTCCTATCCCGTCGCCATGTTGCTCGTCGCGCCCGTCGTGCTTCGCAGACTGGGTGCGGCGGAGTATGGCCTCTGGATCTTATGCGCGTCGGTCATCAGCGCCGGCGGAATTCTTGCGTCCGGATTCTGCGACGCCGCCATGCAGCGAATCGCCCGGCTTCGCGGAGAGAAGAAGGTTGGCAAGGCGGCAGGGACGGTCCGCGCGCTGCTCACCATCAATCTCGCTTCGGGTGCGATACTCGCCGTCCTCGTATGGTTTGCTGCGCCGATTGCGGCCAATCACATGGCCGCCTACCACATCACTTCCGTGAAGGAGTGCGTGGTTTCGCTTCGGATGAGCGGTGCCTGGATTCTGCTGCGTGCCTTCGAAAGTGTCGGTGTCATCGCCCATCGCGCGTTCGAGGAGTATCGCGGCAGCGTTCAGATCAGCGTTGCTTCGAGGCTCCTCACGCTTGCGTCGGCTGCGGCGCTCGCAACCATCGGCTATCGCGTGCCGGCGATTCTGGTAGCGACTGGAGTGGCACTTGCACTCAGCGTCTTTTTGCAACTTCGCGGCCTTCGCAGCTACTTCGGTCCGGTATCCTTGCGGCCCTCGTTCGACAGCGAAGAACTTCATCTGCTGTTGCGGCCCGGCATGTTTGTGTGGGTTCAGTCGGCGTGCGGGGTCATCTTCGGCCAGCTGGATCGAATCCTGCTCGCAGTATCCTTTGGAGCCGCAGCGCTTGCACCCTATGCGCTGTGCGTGCAGTTTGCAGCACCAATCTTTGGTCTCTCGGCCTCCGGTCTCCACTTTCTCTATCCGCTGATGTCCCGCAGAGCCCCCGATGCTTCGGGAGCGGTGCTTCAGCGGCTGGTCGCCAAATCGTTCGTCTGTAACCTCCTCGTCGTGGCAGCGCCCTCTGCCCTTCTGCTCGCGTTCGGAGGCACAGTAATCCGCATCTGGTCCGGGGGCGCAATTAGTGAGCAGGCGCTGTCCATCCTTCCAGGCGTCGTTCTCGGTACAGCTCTATGGGGACTCGGCGTCACCGGCGTCTATGCCATGCAGGCTCTCGGACAGTTTCGGACCGTGGCTGTCCTGAGCATTAGCGGAAGAATCTGTGCTCTCTTTCTGCTTGTCTATTTGCTTCGCCATCGCGGAATCGAGGGCGTCGTCCTCGCACGCGTCTTCTATGGAGCCACCGCACTGCTGGTCTATGTGCCGTTATTTCGCTGGCTGTGGCTCTCCAGACCAGCGCGTACCGCTGCAACCTGCAAGGTGGGCGAACTGCAGGAGGGACAGTCATGAAGGTTCTCGTGACCGCCGTCTCCTTTTCGCCGAGGATCTCCGGCATTCAACGCCATGCATTCAATCTTGTGCGTTGTCTTTTGGCGCACCCGGAGGTCTCCGCAGTTCATCTCGTCATCGCGCCATGGCAGCAGGAGATGGTGAAGAGTGCAGGACTCAGCGACGACGACCGACTGCAGATCCATGTGGCGCAACTGAAGCCTGACTCGATCAGCCGAAATCTGTGGCACTATCGTGCACTCCCGAAGTTGGCCGACCGCTTGCAGCCCGATCTGATCCACCTTACCTACCCGGTGCCGATCAATGCGGCCGCGCTTCGGTGCCCTGTTGTTCTCACGCTCCATGATCTCTATCCCTACGAGATTCCCGCCAACTTCCGCTTTCCCCGCGTGCTCTTTAATCGACTCACTCTGCGCCAGTCTCTCCGCAGCGTCGACGCGATCGCCTGTGTCTCCGATGCGACCCTGCTGCGTCTGAAACAATTCGCGCCGGAGCAGGTGTGGAGAAACGCGGTCCGCATTTACAACTGCGTCGAGCCTGCCGCGCTCAGCATTGCGAAGTCACCGTTGCCTGATCTGTGCGGCAAGCCATTCCTCCTCTGCGTTGCGCAGCATCGACGCAACAAGAACGTCCCTTTGCTGATCCGGGCATTTGGGTCCCTCCTCAGTCGAGGCGCAATCCACGCCTCAACCAATCTCGTAATCGTCGGCATCACCGGACCCGAGACGGCGGCCATTCATGAGACGGTTGCGCGCCGTTCCCTGAGCAGACGTGTCTTTTTTCGCGAGGGGCTGTCGGACTCGGAGTTGCAGTGGTGCTACGAGCGCTGCGATGCACTGGCGGTTCCTTCGATGACAGAGGGTTTTGGCCTGCCTGTCGCAGAGGGTCTGTTGGCGGGCTGCAGGGTGATTTGTTCCAACATCCCGGCTCTCCGTGAGGTCGGCGGAGATCACTGTCAGTATTTTGAGCTCGGGCCAGATGAAGAGGAGGCACTCGCAAACTCAATTGCGACGAGTCTCAAAAGGCCGAAGCCACTGGCTATCGCATTGCCCCACCTGTCGATTGAGGTTCTGGCCTACGAGTACGCAAGTCTCTATCGCCAGGTGCTCGAAAAGCGTCTCGCAAAAGCCGCAGCCCAGTCAGATCTCAGCAAAGTGCGGGACAACTCCGCATTGCGGGAGGTATAGGCGTGGCCGCGTCCGACTCCTGCGTTCCTAATCTCTACGCGGATGCGTTGGAATCTCGCGCGAACAATCGCGTGGATGGCTACCGCGGGTTGGTTCGCAGCCTCGCGAGTATTGCTCCGGCGGCGGCAGATCTCCTGGCGGCTGCAATCTGCACCTTTCTTGTGTACAGTCTCTCGTCGGGATCTGCACTCTCGCTCAAACAGCGGACAATCGCAAGTCTCGTCGTTGGAATCGTTGCTGCATTTTCACACGCGCAGCGGCAGCAATTCACCATCTGCAACCTGATCCGGATCCGGGAGACGGAGGCTGTCCTGCGATCTGCGGTTCTGTCGCAGCTCTCGTTTCTCTGTGTGAACCTGCTGCTCGGAAAACATCTGCCCGCATGGGCATACGCTCTGTCTTTGTTCGCGATGGCCTCTTCCATGATGTTGATGAGAGGAGCGATCACGCGACTGCTGCGCTCGCTCCACGGAGCCGGTTACGGAGCCGATCCGGTCGTCATCTACGGCCACTCCGACACCACAAAACAGATCGCGACCGCGATGCTTCGCTCTCCTTCGTGTGGCCTCCATCCCGTAGCCATGATTCACGATGACTCCTTGAAGGCTGCCGATCGGATGTATCGCTCCAGGGACGGCTTCTGCAAATCGCTTCCTGTGAGCAGTGGGCCACTGACATCCGCGAAGCTGAAATCGCTCCAGTGCAATCTACTCGTTCTCGCGGCGCCAAACCTTTCACAAAACGAAATCGCAGCAAAAGCGGAAATCGCTCGTCAGTGCGGAACTCCCGTCGCCGTTCTTTCCACGGCATTGGAGAGTGAAGATCCTTTGGAGCAGCTTGAGATCGATGGCCTGCATCTCGTCACGGGAATGCGCGTGGTCTCCGCGTGGCACTTGGATCTCCTGAAACGCGCCATGGATGTGGCCATTGCGCTGTTCCTCATCGTTCTCGGCTCGCCGCTATTTCTATTGATCGCTCTGTGCATCAAGCTCGACTCACGAGGTCCCGTCCTCTTCGCTCAGAAGCGCGTAGGCCGCAACGGCGAACTCTTTACCATCTTCAAGTTTCGTTCGATGCACGCGAGTTCGGCGATGTACGAAGCCTCGCCCGTCGAGCCAACCGATCCTCGCATCACCATAATGGGACGTCTGCTTCGACGAACAGGACTGGACGAGACGGCGCAGCTTCTCAACGTTCTCCTCGGCCAGATGTCTCTGGTCGGTCCGCGGCCGGAGATGCCCTTCCTCGTCGAGCGTCACATTCGGCAGCATCGCGCCAGACTGCAGGTGACTCCTGGAATCACCGGCCTCTGGCAGCTAAGTACGGACCGCACATTCCCGATTCATCAAAACACGCACTACGATCTCTTCTACATTCGCAACCGCAGCTGCTGCATGGATGCGGCGATCCTTCTGCACACTCTGCTCTACGCAATGCGAGGTGGCGTGTGAGCCTCGCAGGTTCTGCTCCTGAGAGTATCTTTCGGCATGCACACACCGATGTTCTCGGAATCGATATCTCCGCCATCAACATGAACCGCGCGATCGATCTGGCGGAAAGCTGGATCGCAACTCGAAAGAGCGCTTATATCTGCATGACAGGCGTTCACGGCGTGATGGAAGCCCAGTCTAACGCACGCTCTTCGCAGCGTTCTCAATGGAGCATTCATCAACGCTCCGGACGGTATGCCGATGTCCTGGGTTGGCTGGCTGCAGGGGCAACGACAGATGGATCGCGTCTATGGCCCGGACTTCATGACTAACCTATGCAGGATCTCCGTCAGCAAGGGATATCGCCACTACCTGTATGGCGGACAGCCAGGCGTCGCGCAGGAGTTGAAGGCTGCATTGCAGAAGCGCTTCCCAGGCTTGCAGGTCGTTGGAACCTGCACTCCACCCTTCAGGAGCCTTACGCAGGAGGAAGAAAGCCGTCTGCTCGACGACGTCCAGAGCGCAAATCCTGACATCCTGTGGGTGGGCCTCAGCACGCCGAAGCAGGAGTGCTTCATGGCCGAATATGTGGACCGCCTTCGCGTCCCGCTGCTTGTGGGTGTGGGCGCGGCCTTTGACTTCCACACCGGCCGAATTGATGATGCACCTGCTTGGATGAAGCGTGCGGGACTCCAGTGGCTGCACCGCCTGTTCCAGGATCCAACCCGTCTCTGGAAGCGCTATCTTCTCAATAACCCCGCGTTCCTTTGGCGGATTGCGCTCCAATTGTGCAAGGCGGGAAAGTACGAACGTCACAGTACCTGCGCGCCGAAGGCAACATCTTCCACGACAAACTCTTGACAATTCCTCAACTCACAAGTGACAAGTATCTATGGTGGAATCGTTACCTTGAACGTGGCCTGAGCGTGTACGCATGTGGATCGCCTGGCTTTGAATCCGCCGTGGTGGAGCTGTGCTCCGGGAGAGACTGATGAAGATGAAGTACATGTTGGTGCCGATGCTTCTGATGGCTGCGGCCTTGGTGCCTTTGAAGTCAAACGTCCGCGCACAGGAATCGCCGCGCCGGATCGAAATCACAGCCAAGCAGTTTTCGTTCGAACCCTCTGAGATCACCGTGAAGAAGGGGCAGCCGGTTGTCCTCGTGATCAAGAGCGCCGACGTCGCGCACGGTCTGCGCTTCCGCGATCTCAATCTGAATGTAAAGGTCGACAAGGGCGGCACCGCAGAGATGCCGTTCACCCCGGACAAGACGGGCGACTTCGTCGGTCACTGCTCCGTCTTCTGCGGCTCCGGTCACGGCGAGATGACGCTGACGATGCACGTGGTGAACTGACGTGCTCCGTCTTATCTCTTGCATCGGTATCCTTGCGCTCGCAGGGTTGGCCGGCTGCAAGGCGACACCGCCCGGCAAGTTCGAAACCGGCGTCATGACCTTCGGGAAGCGGCACATCTTTGTGGGCAACAAGAAGCAGAAGAATCCGCTGCCGGATAACCATGACACGTGGAACGACGGCAAGGAAGCGTTCTCACACTACTGCGTTGCCTGCCACGGAATGGACGGCCAGAACACCGGTGTCCCCTTCGCCGATCGCCTCTCTCCGCCCATACCGTCGCTGGCCTCAAAGGACGTACAGAGTTATACCGACGGCCAGCTCAAGTGGATTCTCGACAATGGCATCAGCCCGTCCGGAATGCCCGGCTCAAAGGGCATACTGAGCGACGATGAGCTCTGGTCCATCATCGTCTACATTCGGCACCTTCCACCGGCCGGCAGCCAGGGCGTGCCTGACCTTTACACTCACTGAGCAATCAGGCGCACGCAATCTGTAACTCTATGTATTGCTGACTCTCTGCATTCGAATTGTCACCTGATTGTCATTTGTTAAACTTGGCGCTAGCTCTTCTTGGCCGGGTCGAACAGAATAGAAATGGGGAGGTCCGGACCATTATGACGGGCACCGATCTGACCGACGTTGATCGACCAATGAATCCTGTCCCTGAGGTAAGCCTCGGCACAATACTTGTCATTGAAGATGACCCGCGGATGCAGAAGGTGCTGCGCAGGATCTTCGCGGACGAACACTACGCCGTCGTCGTGGCCGGCGATGGCCAGACCGGCCTCGATCTCTTCCGCTCCGAGCATCCGACTGCTGTCATTCTCGATCTCATCCTCCCTCGCATCTCCGGCCGCGAACTCTGTCAGACCCTCAAGAGCCTCTCGAGCGAAACGCCGATCATCGTCCTCAGCGCCATCAGTGAGGTTGTCGACAAGGTGCTGCTTCTCGAGCTCGGCGCCGATGACTATGTCACCAAGCCCTTCAGCCCGCGAGAGCTCACTGCCCGCGTGCAAGCTGCCATTCGCCGGCAGCGCAAGCCTTCCGTCTCCAATACATTTCGTTTCGGTGAATGCGAGATCGATTTCCGCAGCATGACTGCCCGCCGCGCCGGCGTTCCCGTGGTTCTTACCGCGCATGAGTTCAAGCTGCTGAAGTTCTTCACCCAAAACATCGATCGCGTCCTGACGCGCGAAGTTCTTCTCAATGAAGTCTGGGGCTACAATGCTTATCCGACGACGCGCACCGTCGACAATCAGATTTTGAAGCTGCGCCAGAAGCTGGAGGCGGATTCGGCAAATCCGCAGCATCTGCTTACCATCTACGGCGCGGGGTACAAATTTGTCCCATGACTCCCAGACCGAACCCTCCGAAACCCCAGACTTTCTCGCGTCTAGCATCCGCGTACCGCAAGGAGGGCGTGCGAACGCATGTCCTGCTCGTCATGGCGATGGCCGTGGTAACGGTCATCGTCACAGCGCTCTTTCTCGTGCTGATTCGACAGCGCCTCAGCGCCCAGGTCACGACAGACCTCACCGGCGACCTCAGCCGTTCAGTCATCACCTTCCAGAGTCTTCAGACCGAGCGCTTGCGTGCTCTCGATCGCGAGAACGCGCTTCTTTCCGATCTGCCCACGCTCAAGGCCCTGATGACCAGCGGCGACGACCTCACCATCCAGGATGGCGCCATCGAGTTCTGGCAACTCAGCGGCAGCGACCTCTTCGCAATCGCGGACGGCTCCGGCAGGGTAATCGCCGCCTACACGAAGAACAACTCCTCCGGCCCATCGCTTCATCGCGCACTGCAAACCCTTCTTGCATCTCCTGCGAAGCACTATCTCATCGACGGCGGCTCACTCTACCAATGCTCGCTGTTGCCGCTCTACTTCGGCAGCGCAGAAAACGGAACACTCCTCGGCTACGTCGTCAGCGGCATCTCCATCGAGCGCACCGTTCGTCAGATCAGTGCACCCACAGGCGTCGAAGCCGCGTTCCTCAGTGATGGCAACGTTGTCACCAGCACTCTCGCTCCTTCCGACCAGGCCGCTCTGTCCAACCCGCACCTGCTCTCCGCGACAACGCAACACCCGCTTCAGGTGAAACTCGGCTCCCAGCGATATCTCGCCGCAACTGAAGACCTCACCTCCGTCTCCACCTCTCCGCTGCAGCTCGTCGTCCTGAAGTCGTTTGATCCCGCCGAGCGCTGGATGAAGCGCATGGACCGCATGGTCCTCAGCACCGGCCTGCTCGCACTCATCTCCGGCACTCTGCTCATGATCGCTCTCGCACGCCTTCTCACGCGCCCGCTCGAGGAACTCTCCGAGAGCGTTCGCGCCTTCGGTATGGGCGACAGCCATTATCGCGTTCCCGCTCACGGCCCTCGCGAGGTGCGCCAACTCAGCGATGCGTTTGCCGGCATGCGCGACGAGATTCAGCAGGCCCACCAGGCGCTTCTTGAATCCGAGCGGCTCGCTACCATCGGCAGAATGGCGAGCTCTGTCTCTCACGACCTCCGCCATTACCTCGCCGCCGTCTACGCCAACGCCGAGTTCCTCGCCTCCGGCCGTCTCTCCGAGGCCGAGCGCATCGAGATCTTCGGAGACATCCGCGCCGCAGTTCTCGGCACCACGGACATGATCGAGTCTCTCCTGATCCTCAGCCGAACCGGTGCAAATACACGCAGATCCTCGGAACCGATGGCGCTTCTGCTGGAACGAACCGTAGCGCTCTTCCGCGCGCATCCAGACGCCGAGGGCGTGCGCATCGTTACGTCCTTCGGCGACCCCGCTGAGAGCACGGCACTTGTGGATGGAAAGCAGATCGAACGCGCGGTCTACAATCTGCTGCTCAACGCCTGCCAGGCCGCACGCACCGGCGGGTCCGATCCGGTCGTCACCATTACGCTTGAGACGCAGGAGCAGTACAGTGTTGTTACCGTCACGGACAACGGCTCTGGCGTGCCTGAAGGTATTCGCAATAGCCTGTTCGAACCGTTCGTCAGTGAAGGGAAGCAGAAGGGAACCGGTCTGGGTCTCACGCTCGCGCAACATATCGCGAATGAGCATGGTGGAGATGTGGTTCTAGTCAGCAGCCGTCCGGGAGAGACGATCTTCCAGATGAAAGTGGCGCGCGATCTCTCACAACCCATAACAACGGCCGGCTCCGAACCCAATCACCGCGATCAGGTTATTGCCCATGAAAACGTTTGGTCATAAACGCCACGTGCGTCGCCCTGAAAAGTCTCATCTCCTCTGGCAGCCAGTTGCGATCCTTGCGGTGCTTGTAGCCTCCGGGCTCGAGCTCTCTGCGCAGACGGCGCAGCCCAGCATTCCCGCGCAGATCCAACAGCTGAACGCCGCAATGGAACGAACGCAGGACCTGCTGAAGCAGTCTCAACAGCAACTGGACCAGATGCGAACCCAACTCGCTGCGCTGCAGCAACAGATGGCGCAGCAGCAGGGCACAACCGCATCCGCGGATACAACAGACCCGCCCGCTCCCGCTGCCGCTCAACCGCAAACCCAGTCTGCGGAGCTCGAAAACATTCGCGAGCGTCAGGCAATGCAGGAGACTCAGATCGCAACGCTGGATCAGGTCAAGGTCGAGTCCGAATCGAAGTACCCCGTCAAAATCACCGGCCTCCTTCTCTTCAACGGATTCGTCAACACCAGCGGGGTCGATATACCCGCAATACCCACCGTCGCCTCTCCTGGCTCGGGCAGCACGGGCGCCTCCGTGCGCCAAACGGTACTCGGCATCGAGGCGCGTGGCCCGCATCTCTGGGGCGCCCGCAGCTATGCCGATCTCCACGTGGACTTCTTCGGCAACACAACTCCAGCCCTGGCGGCCTCGCTTGGCTCTTACTCTACAAACGACAGTCTGCTTCGTCTCAAGACGGCTCACGCCGGCCTGCAGTGGGAGAATACGGAAGCCGCCTTCTCCTACGATCGCCCTCTCATCAGCCCCGACTCACCCTCCTCGCTTACCGCCGTGGCAACCCCTGCGCTCGCGTGGTCGGGAAACCTGTGGGCCTGGAACCCGCAGCTCACGTTCACGCAGAACGTTCCATTCGCGGAGTCGCATTCTCTTCAACTGCAGGCCGCGATGATCGACGTTGGAGATCCGCCGATCTCACTCTCCGGTCTCAACAGCTCTGCTGCAGTGCCGCCCTCCGGAGCCGAACAGAGCCGCTGGCCCGGCCTCGAAGCTCGCATCGCTCTCCTCGGATCGCAGCGCGATGATCGCGATCACCTCGGTGTCGGCGGATACTTCTCTCCGCACGTTCTCCCCTCGGGTCGACGCTATGACGCGTGGGCATCCACACTGGATGCCCGTTTTCACCTGCCCGCGCGTCTCCAATTCTCCGGAAGCTTCTATCGCGGACTCGCGCTCGGCGGACTCGGCGCCGGCGGCTACAAAGACTACGGTTACTTCTATGAGCCCACCCAGGGCGAATTCTACTTCCGTCCCCTGAACGACGTCGGTGGCTGGACGCAACTCAAGGAGAAGGTGAACGAGCGCATCGAGTTCAACGCTGCCTTCGGCATCGACAACGTCTTCGCGGCCGACCTCCACCGCTACGCTATTCCCGCGGGCACGATGTACCAGAACCTCGCTCGCAACCGCACCTGGACCGGCAACGTCATCTACAGTCCAAGCGCCTATCTGCTCTTCTCCTTCGAGTACCGCTATCTCGCAAGCGCGCCCGTTACCGGCCCGTCCTCGACCGCCAACGTCATCGGATTGTCCGCCGGATACAAGTTCTGATGAGAATCCTACGGCTCAGCCGCTGCCTCGCCACTGCGCTCATTCTGCTTCCCGCAGCCCTCTGCGCGCAGAATCGCTCCTCTCGCACCGCGTCCGCCGAACTGCACATTCGCATCCAACCCACACCGTCGACGCATCGCAAAATAGCCGCTGTCGTCTGGCTTGAACCACTCGGCAACACGCCCGTTCTCCCCTTCACACCGCAGGGCCACTACACGCTGTTGCAGAAGAACCGCACCTTCATGCCGCATCTGCAGGTTGTTCCCATCGGCAGCGTCGTGCAGTTCCCCAACGCCGACCCCTTCTTTCACAACGTCTTCTCGCTCTACGACGGCAAGCGCTTTGACCTCGGCCTCTACGAAGCCGGCTCCAGCAAGTCTGTCACGTTCTCGCGACCCGGCGTCTCCTACATCTTCTGCAACATCCATCCGGAGATGAGCGCCGTCATCATCAGCCTCTCCACACCGCTCTACGCCATCGCCGACGCATCTGACACCGTCACCATCCGCAACATCCCTCCCGGCGACTACGTCATGCGAGTCTGGGTCGAGGGCGCACTTCCGCCCGCACTGCAAGGGCTCTCACGCGAGATCAAAGTCGCACCCGGTGTGAACGACCTCGGCACGATGAGCGTGTCGATCGCCACCAACGCAACCCACACCAACAAGTTCGGCAACACATACGACCACCAGCCGACATCCCCGTACTGACGAATTCGAACGCAAAAGACAAAGGACGCTTCGCGCGCCCCTCATCTCTCACCTTATTTCTGCTGACGCACTCACTTGCCCTTCGCGTGTCCGAATCCGCGGTCGATCTCCGCTCCAGCCTGCAGAAATCCGCCCACGCCATACGCCCAGGTCGAGCCCGGCTGCAGATCACCCGGCGCCGCGCCCACTGGCTGAATCGCGCCCAGCCGCCCATCCACATACACATGCTGCAGCATCCCCGCCCAGGCCTTCTCAATCACCGGCCGGAACTTCTCCTCCGGCAGCAGATGATTGTTCACGCCCCACGCCATCGCATACGTGAAGAACGCCGTGCCCGAAACCTCGCCCAGTGGATACGCATCTGCATCCAGCAGACCCATGCGCCACAACCCGTCCGCCGGCTGCAGATCAGCAATGCGATTCGCCATGTTCTTGAACGTGGTCTCGTACCCCGTGCGCGCCGGATCATTCTTCGGCATCACCGTCAGCACGTGCGCCAGTCCCGCCAGCACCCATCCATTTCCGCGGCTCCAGAACAGCGGCTTCCCATTCGGCTCCGTCTTGTGAAAGAACGTCGCATCGCGGAAGAACAAGTGTTGATCGTAGTCGTAGAGATGTCCCTGCGTCAGCCCCCACTCATGATTCATGAAGTCGAGATAGCGGTGGTCGCCCGTCAGTTGCGCCAGCTTCGCCAGCGACGGCGGAGCCATGTACAGCGCATCGCACCACCACCACAGGTCCTTGTTCTTGTCATCCTTGCGCGCCATCACCAGCACAAAGTTGTCGCGCACGGCTGCGATGCGCATCGGATCCTTATTCTCTTCGTACAGCGCCTCGTACGCCTGCCCAATCGCCTCATCATCCGCGTGATCGTAGCGCCCCGGCAGCAATTGCCAGTTGAACTTCTCCGCTGCCGCCAGCACGGCATCGTGATAGCGCTTGTCGCCCAGCGTCTTCGACGCATCCAGCAGTCCGGTATATAGCGGCGCATACGTCCAGTCCTGCGTAAAGTGCGGCTGCTCGTTCACCAGCGACCAGTCCGCGACCTTCTTCATCACCTTGCGCACATCTGCTCGTGTCAGCTTCGGTGAAAGGGAAGTATCAATCGGCCCCGGATTCTGCCGCAACATCACCCGCTGCATCATGCAACTCTTTCGCGCTCGGTCGCTGCGCTTGTGTTGGCATCTGCGCGCTCGCACCCAGCGCCAGCGTCAATACACACGCACCCGCAGCAGGGAACACACCACGACTCAAAACAAATCTCATCCGCTCTCTCCTGTCGTTCTTACTGCAGATCGGCAACTGCAACGCCATCCATATCGCCGTAATCCTGGTTCTCTCCGCCCATGCCCCAGCAGAATCCATAACGCGTCGTGCCCACGCCCGCATGAACACTCCATCCCGGCGACACCACGATGTCGTGGTCTGCCATCACCAGGTGCCGCGTCTCCTGCGGAGGCCCCATCAAATGAATCACCCGATGCGCCGGGTCCACATCGAAGTACATATAAACCTCGCTGCGCCGCATATGCGTATGCGGAGGCATCGTGTTCCAGTTCGATCCCTCCTCCAGCAGCGTGAAGCCCATCACCAACTGACAGCTCCTGATCCCGTCGCGATGAATCGCCTTGTAGATCGCGCGTTTGTTGCAAGTCGCCACGGCGCCCAGCTTCACCGGCTCAATATCCTTGAACCTCACCATCGCGGTCGGATACTCCGCATGCGCCAGGTAGCTCAGCAGGTAGAACGCCGCCGGCTTGTCCGCGCTATCGCTTGCAAACGTCACCTCACGGCTCCCACGCGCCACATACAAGCAGTCCATCTTGTCGAGCTTGAACTCCTTGCCGTCGACCGTAACCGTTCCACTGCCGCCGACGTTGAACACACCAAGCTCGCGCCTCTCGCAGAAGAACTCCGCACGCAGCTCCGGCGAAGTCTCCAGCGTCAGCGGCTTACCCGCCGGCACCGCTCCACCCACCACCGTGCGATCCAGGTCTACATACGCCAGCGTGATCGCACCCGGTTGAAACATTCCATCCAGCAAAAACGTGGAACGCAATTCCTCAGTCGTCATGCGCGGGTAACGCACCGGGTCAGCCATCTGCAGCAGTTTCATCTCTTCCTCCACAGTCCTTCAGCGTCCCGCCGCCGTGCTCGTCATCGGAGTCCCGGGCTCTTCCACCTTGATCACAAAAATAATGATCGACTGCCCCGGCGCCTCAATCGCCTGGTGCGGCGTGCCCGCAGGAATGTGAATCACATCGCCCTTATGGAGCACGTGCGGAGTCGCGCCCTCCAGCGTCTTGCCGCGCGTCTCGCCGTTGGCGCCTTCCTTCGGATCGACCATCGTTCCGCCCGTCATCTCCGTGCCTTCGCCGTCCAGCACAATCAGGAAGTCGGAATAGTGCGCGTGCAGTTCGCCACCGCCGCTCCCCGTGCGTGCTGTCAGCATCGTGTAGTGGCCGTGATAGTGCGCCAGCGTGATGCCCGCACTCCCGCTGCCTGCGCGAGCCTGATCCAGCAGCGCCTTCCCGCGCTGTGCCAACTCTGCAAAGTTCAAAACCTCGGGCGTCGTCGTAATCTCCGGCGGTGCCGGCTGTGCCTGCGCCTCAGCTCGCCCACATCCAAACAGCATCATCCCGCCGCACAATACCGCGCCAATTCCCCCGGCAATCCTCTGTCTCCGCATGTGTCCTTCTCCTTCCAGGAAAACTCTCAGGACCAACAGCATACGCAACTCTCTCCACTCATGTCAGCGTTCTCAGTGGATTAAGTTCGCTCTTGCACAAAATTGCGTCAGACTCGCTCGCTCGCCTGCGGCCGTGCTCCATCGCCGCCACCCGGCACCTTCGCAAAGTCAATGAACGCCCTTGCCGGGTCCGTATGCAGCAGCTTCACGCTCACGCGATCACCCACATCCAGCCCGTCCGCGTTTTGGATGATCCGCCCCTCAAACGGCGGGTCGATCACGCGCACATACACGCCCTTTTCGCTCGCCCCCGTAATCACTCCGCGGAAGGTCTCGCCAATCCGGTGCGCCATCGCGACCGCTGCCACACGCTTCTGCATCGTGCGATCGATCTTCCGCAGCGCCTTGTCCGCCTCATTGCAGTGCGTGGCAATCGCGGCGAGATCCGCATCGCTGTACGGCGGCTCTGCGCCGTCCATCATCGCGTGCAGCACACGTTGTGTCACGATGTCGGGGAACCTCCGGTTCGGCGCCGTCGAGTGCGTATAGTCACGCACCGCCAGCCCGAAGTGCCCGGTCGGATCATCATCCGGCGTCATCAACATGTACTCGCCCGGCCCCATCAGTTTGATGACGGCAACCGCGACGTCCGGATAGTGGTCCGCGTCCGTATCGCGCATGTGCGCCAGGAAATTATTCAGCGCCACCGAGTCCGGCGTCACCGGCAGCTCCCACTTGTGCTCTGCAGCCAGTGCCACAATGCGGTCCCACCGCTGCGGTACGCGCACCACACGCTGCAATCCTGACCGCCCGCCCTTCCGCAGCGCGCGCGCCATCACGCCATTCGCTGCCACCATCAAATCTTCAATCAGATACATCGCCTGGTTCTCGATCACGTCGTGCACGCTCACCACGCGTCCGTCAGCAATCACCGGCTCGGCCTCGCCTCTGTGAAACTCCAGCGCTCCATTTTGTATCCGGGCCCGGTGCAGCGCCTGCGTCGCCTGGGCCTGCATCAGCAACTGATCTGCGAGCGCCGTTGTCAGCTCGCGGCCCTCACTCATTCCCGCAAGCGCTGGCTGATTCGCATCGTCGCCTTCGCGCGCGCTATCGGACCGCAGCGCCTCCACATCCTCACGCGTCACACCTACCGCGCTCATCGTGGCGGTCGCGTGCGCATCAATGAACGGCCCCACCCGCGAGTACGCCAGCTGCCCGCGATTCCTCACCCACGCACGCGAAATCTGCTCATCACTCATCACGCCATTCGCGGCGACCGTGAAGCTCATCATCACCGCCATGCGGTCGCCGTTCTCGTTCAGCGACGTCATTCCCGTCGACAGCTCCAGCGGCAGCATCGGAAAGTTTTTCACTGCCGTGTAGATCGTCTGCGTCTGTGCCTTCGCATGCTCGTCAATCGGCGAGTCCTTCTCCACTACGCTTGCCACATCGCCAATCGCTACATGAATCCGAATGCCGTCCGCGACGCGCTCCCCCACCTCAATCTGATCCAGGTCGCGTGACGTGTCGTTATCAATCGACGACCATGCCAACTCCCGCAAATCCGGCACACCAACCCCGGGCCCTTCCTTTGCAAACTCCTTCAGGAGCACCACGCGAATCTCGTTCACCTGCTCCGCCACGCCCGGCCCGAACTCCGGTTTGAATCCCGCCTCGTGCATCTCATCCAGCGCGGCCTGCGCCAGGTCGAAGTGGTCAGCATTCACAGGACGCGGATTACGATGCGCCTGCGCTCCACTATGTTCTGCGCTTGCTTGATTTCCGTGGTCGTTCGTGTGCCGCTGGCGATGGTGTTCAGACATTCCAAGAAACTATCACGCCACGTTAAAGGACGGCCCCCACATCCCCGCGTACTATCCATTCATGGTCCGCCCCTGCTTCCTCGTCATCGACCGCGAACACTCTGGCTCCATCTCCACGCGCAAGCTCGTCATCGAGTCCGCTAAATTCAACGTCATTACCGCTTACAGCGGATCGGAGGCCCTCGAAACCTTCGAACGTTTTCCCCACATCAACGGCGTTGTTCTCAACGCCACCATCCATGACGTTCCATGCGAAAAGATTGTCGCCACCCTTCGCACCCGCGCTCCGCAGTGCCCCATCATCGTCATTCAGGGTCCTGGTTCGGAACCCTGTCCTGGTGCCTCCCACTACATCGACTCCTTCGACCCAGCCACCCTCCTCGAGCTCCTTCACAAGCTATTTCCCCGCGCCGTCAATGCCATCAAGCAGCAGGACGACGTTCTCAAAGCCGAAGAGAATCAGGGCTGACGCCCGCCATTAACCATTCCCGAACGTGTTCAGGCGATTATCGCCCACCCTCTCGAACCCACCCGCTGGAAGGGCTAGCATAGATATAGCCATGCCTACCAAGTCCCCGGCGACGACAGAGCCCCTCCCCACTAAAACCCAGTCCACCCCCGAGCCCACCCCCTCCCGCGAAGCCGTCTTCGACATCTTCCGCCGCTGGGGCTACCTGCAGGCGTCCCTCGACCCGCTCGGCCAGTACCTCCCGCCCGAACCCTTTCCCACGCCCGCTCCCGATGGCCCCGCCGCCGAGGAAGCTCGCCGCTACTACTGCGGCCCCATTGGCGCCGAGTTCATGCACATCCCGTCGCCAGAGCGCCGCGCCTGGATCCAGGAGCGCCTCGAAAAAGACATCGCGCCCAATCAAGCCGCCGCCAACGGCCTCATCGACCAGAAGCGCATCCTCTCCGATCTCATCCGCGCCGACCTCTTCGAGCAGGTCATCCAGCAGCGCTACCTCGGCACCAAGCGCTTCTCGCTGGAAGGGCTCACCGTCCTCATCCCGTTCCTCGACCAGCTCTTCACCACCGCCGCCGACAACGGCGTTCGGCGTTCCGTCTTCGCGATGAGCCACCGCGGCCGCCTCAACGTCATGGTCAACACCGTCGGCCGCCAGTCCAAAGAAATCTTCTCCAAGTTCGAGGACGTCAACCCCGAGACCACCATGGGCGGCGGCGACGTCAAGTACCACATGGGCGCCACTGGCGACTTCACCACCGCCAACGGCAAGACCGTCGCGCTCCACCTCGCCTCCAACCCGTCGCATCTCGAGGCCGCCGACCCCGTCATTATGGGCCGCACCCGCGCCCGTCAGGACCGCGCTGAAGCCGGTGGCAACACCCAGGCCGCGAAACAAACTCTGCCCATGATCATCCACGGCGACGCCGCCTTCGCCGGCCAGGGCATCTGGGCCGAGACCCTCAATCTCGCCACCATCGACGGCTTCTCCGTCGGCGGCACCATCCAGGTCATCGTCAACAACCTGCTCGGCTTCACCGCCAATCCCGAAGAGTCCAACAGCTCGCGCTTCGCCTCCGACCTCGCCAAGCGCCTGCCCATCCCCATCTTCCACGTCAACGCCGAGGACCCCGAAGCCGTCGTCCGCATCGCCGCCCTCGCCGCCGACTACCGCAACACCTTCGCCTCCGACGTCGTCATCGACCTCATCGGCTACCGCCGCCACGGCCACTCCGAAGTCGACGACCCCACCGTCACCCAGCCGCGCCGCTACGCCCTCATCAAGGACCACCCGCCGCTCTACAAGATCTACGCACAGAAGCTCAACGCCGACATCGCCGCCGAGGTCACCGCCGTCCAGCAGGAGCTGCTCGACGCCCAAAAGCGCGCGGCACAATCCGATGCCAAAGACGCCAAGGACGCGAAGAAGTCCCACGCCTTCGTCATGAAGCGTCTCCACGAGCTCCCCGACTACTGGAACAACTTCGCCGGCGGCCCGCTCTCTCCCGACGACAACCCCGATCACCGGCCTCGACGCCACCGAGATCTCCGCGCTCACCGCCAAGCTCACGACCGCCCCCGACGGCTTCCACGTCCATCCCAAGGTCGAAAAATTGTTAGCCCAGCGCGTCGAGATGGGCAACGGACAAGCGCCCCATCGACTACGGCTTCGCCGAGCTCCTCGCCTACGCCGCTCTTCTCAAGTCCGGCACACCCGTCCGCCTCAGCGGTCAGGACACGCAGCGCGGCACCTTCAACCAGCGCCACTCCGTCCTCATCGACACCGAAACCGAGGTCCGCTGGTCGCCGCTCTCGCACATCGCGCCCAATCAGGGCCGCTGGCAGGTCTACAACTCCATGCTCTCCGAGGCCGCCTGCCTCGGCTACGAGTACGGCTACGCCCGCGACTACCCCGAAGCCCTCGTCCTCTGGGAAGCCCAGTTCGGCGACTTCGCCAACGGCGCGCAAATCATCATCGACCAGTTCCTCGCCGCCGGCGAAGCCAAGTGGGGCCTGCTCGCCGGCGTCGTCCTCCTTCTTCCGCACGGCTACGAAGGCCAGGGCCCGGAGCACTCCTCCGCGCGCATCGAGCGCTACCTCCAGCTCGCCGCGCAGGAGAACATCCAGGTCACGCAACCCTCCACCGCCGCGCAGTACTTCCATCTCCTTCGCCGCCAGTCGATGCGCAAGTGGCGCAAGCCGCTCATCGTCTTCACCCCGAAGTCGATGCTCCGCCACCCCGACGCCTCGAGCACAGTCGCCGACCTCGCAGTCGACCGCTTCCTCCCCGTCGTCCCCGACACATCCGTTACCAACGCGCAGCGCATCCTCATCTGCTCCGGCAAAATCGGCCACAACCTCCGCGTCGAGCGCGCCAAGCGCAAGATCGACGACACCGCCATCCTCTTCGTCGACGAGCTCTACCCCTTCCCCGAAGCCGAGCTCACCGCCGCCATCGCGCAGCACCCCAACGCGCACGAGATCGTCTGGGTGCAGGAGGAGCCGGCCAACATGGGCGCGCTCAACTACGTGATGCCGCGCCTCCGCAAACTCGCCGGCAACCGCGCGGTCCTCAGCGTCAAGCGCACCGCCTCCGCCTAGCCCTGCCACAGGCAGCCCCAAGGCCCACGAGCTCGAAGAAAAAACCCTCATCGACCTCGCCTTCGGCCTCTAACTGAACCTACCCCCTCTGACGCCGTCATCCTGAGCCGTAGGCGAAGGATCTCCGTATTTCGGACCCGCACCGTTTCGACTCGCTTGATTCCTCTTGCTTCTAGGTAACCCGAGCCTTTAGGCTCGGGCCTCTCAGAGTGTGAGAACGAAAGGGGCTTTAGCCCCTGGGGTATGCCTTCGTTCTAACCCAAATCCCCCTCGCGCTTCCTCCGCTGATAGCTCGCAACCTTCACCTTGTTGCCGCAGAGATTCATACTGCACCACCGCCGCGATCCCTTCTTGCTCGTATCGAAGAAGTGAAGCACGCAAGACTCGCACTGACGAAGCCGCGGCGTCTGCGTCTCGCTCAGCAAATCGGCCACGCCCTGGACAATCGGCGCCCATAAATCCGCCGGCTCCCGCGGCTCAAAGATCGGCTCCATGACGATCCGGCCCTCTCGCTTGCGCAGCGCGGTGCGCGGCGGATACTCCAACAGCCTCGTGTTGACCTCTCTCAGAAAGTCATCGGACGGAGTCGCCCCTGCCTCCATCCTCACCACAGCCTTCCGCAGCCGCTCGCGAAAGCCAATCAACTCTTTCAAAAAGTCATTTGCCTCAGCCGACTGCCGCCAGCTTCGAAGAAGGCTCTTCGTTTTCGCAGAATTCACGATGCCTGACGCGATAAGCCAACGCTCCAGCGCATCAAAATCTGGAAGCAGCTCCGTCGGGCCCTCTGCCAGCACGGGCTTCGTATTCAAAAAGTCGAGCGCAGGCCGGTTCGCTACAAAGAGAAAACCGTCGACCCACTCCTCGGGCTCCTGAGAGGATGCACGCGCCATATCGCTCCTCCAAAAATAACTCAAGAATGTATAACACCGTTATTGACAGTTTTAGCGGTGTCTACTATTCTCACCTCATGGCCGCTTTTGAAGGCGGCCTCGAGCCTGTCCCCTCAAGGAGAGAGAACATGCCAACCTATCAACACGCCACCGTTCGCGGCCTCAAAATGTTCTATCGCGAGGCAGGCTCCAGGGATTCTCCAACGATCGTTCTGCTGCACGGCTTTCCAAGCTCGTCGCACATGTTCCGCGACCTCATCCCAAAGCTTCGAGGACAAATTCCATATCATCGCTCCGGATTACATCGGCTTCGGCTATAGCGATGCACCGGACGTGAACGAATTTGAATACACCTTCGATCGCTTGGCGGATTATGTTGAAGAACTGCTCTTTGGTGTCCTCGGCCTCAAGAAGTTCAGCATTTACGTGCAGGACTACGGTGCGCCCGTCGGCTATCGCATTGCTTTCAGGCATCAGGACGCGATTGAAGGCATCATCGTGCAGAACGGCAACGCCTATGCAGAAGGAATCGGCCCCGGATTCGATGCGATGAAGCCCTTCTGGGCCAATCGCAACCCTGAGGCCGAGAAACCGGTGCGTGCCTTGCTCACAAAAGAGACGACCATATTCCAGTACACGCACGGCGTCAAAGACCTCAGCCGCATCAGCCCCGATTCCTACACCCTCGATCAGCATTTCCTGGATCGTCCCTGCAATGATCAGCTCCAACTCAACTTGCTTCACAACTATCAATCGAATCTTCTCCACTACGACGAGTGGCAAGAGTTCTTTCGCAACAAGCAGCCGAAGACGCTCATCGTCTGGGGAAAGAACGACCCCTTCTTCACGGTCGAAGGCGCGAAGGCGTACCTGCGCGATATCCCGAAGGCCGAGCTGCATCTCCTCGACACAGGTCACTTTGCTCTTGAGGATTCCAGCGATTTCATCGCGCAGCAGATCGTAAAGGTCTTCGCCTGACCTCGCATCGTCCACAACGAAAAAAAAGAGGAGAATCACCATGTCAGTTTTCAAAGACGCCACCGTCGTCGTGGTTCACGGAGCATGGGCCGACGGCTCGAGCTGGCAGCTCGTCATTCCGAAGCTCGAAAAGCAGGGCTTCAAGGTCATTGCCGCGCCGATTCCGCTGACATCGCTCAGCGAGGACGCCGCGACGCTGAAGCGAACCATCGCTCGAACAGAAGGGCCCGTCATCGTCGCCGGGCACGCCTACGCCGGTGGCGTGATCGCTACCGCGAATGAGGAGCGAGTGAAAGCGCTGGTCTATGTCGCGGCGCTCGCGCCCGATGAAGGCGAGACAGTCGCGAAGGTCTTCTACCGTGACGAGGCCCATCCCAACGCCCCAAAGCTCGCTCCGGATGCGGACGGCTTCATCTGGATGCCGGATTCCGGCTTCGAGCACGCCTTCGCTCAGAACGCCACAGCAGAGCAAATCGCCTTGTGCAAAGCCGTCCAGCGCCCCATTCACGTGAAGAGCATTCAGGAAGCAGTCGACAACCCTGCATGGAAGAAGAAGCCGGTCTGGTACCTCCTCGCCGAGCAGGACCGCATGATCAACCCCAAGACGCAGCACTTCATGGCGGAGCGCATGAAGGCGACGGTCCGGCCCTTTGCCGTCGATCACACACCGCTGCTCACCGCGCCCGACAAGGTCGTCGAAGTCATCGTCGAAGCGGCGCAGTCAACTCTCAGCTGAAAGAACGCGCCGTCTTCGGAAAGGAGTAAGGGTGATGAAGGATTCTGTTGCGATTGTTACTGGAGCCAGTCAGGGCATCGGTCGTTCCACTGCGATCCGGCTGGCGCAAGACTTCTCCGCGGTGGTTCTTGCTGCAAGGAATGCTGCGGAGCTGGACGAGGTCGCCACCGAGGTTCGAAAGAACGGAGCCGAGCCCTTAACCATCGCACTCGATCTCAGCCTGCCCGATTCACCGGAGACGGTGGTCAAAACCACGTTGGACCGTCACGGCCGCATCGATGCCTTGCTGAACATCGCCGGAGCTGTCCCTCAGATCGACCTCTTCGAAATGACCGACGAGCAGTGGACCGCCGGAATGGAGCTGAAACTCCACGGGGCTCGCAGGCTGACCATCCGCGCCTGGAACGCGCTCAAGGAAAGTCAAGGGCTCGGTCGTCTTCATGTCCGGCAGCGCAGCCCTCGATCCCAAACCTGGCTTCGCCGCCGTCGCCACGACCAATGCGGCGATCATTGCCCTGGCGAAGGCCTTTGCCGAGCAGGGAATCAAGGACGGTGTGCAGGTCAACAGCATCATCCCCGGCGCCGTGATGACCGGCCGGCGCCGCTCATTCCTCGAAAAATGGGCGCCCGCGCACAACATGAGTGTGGAGGAAGCCACAAAGAAGTTCCCCGAGGAAGCCGGAATCAGCCGTTACGGGCAGCCGGAAGAGATCGCCGACCTTCTCGCCTTCATGGTCTCCCCCGCCGCCAAGTGGATGACCGGAACCTCCGTCCGCATGGACGGCGGCGAGACCAAAGGAATCTGAAAACCCACAGACCCTCTTGACGCGCCTGTTAAACTAAAAGTAGGGGAAAGACTTGCCCGGGCCGCCGCCGGGCATCGTGGTTTTAGACCCAAGTTCTTTGCCATCTAGACTTTGCAGCAAGTCTGTCCAGTCAAGCCCTGTCTTTTCAAGACTTTGCCCAAAGTGCACTGGCAAAGGTCCACCCCTAAGTCTTTTCCTCCGAAGATTTTGCACCAAAAAGGCCGGGGGAGGGGGTAGCCTCCGGAATCTCCTCCGCCCAAATCCCATGAGTCACCCTCGGTGGCCCCTCGCCCCGGTGCAGCGCCCAGACTTTTTCACGAATCGCCTGGTCCGCAGCCGTGACTCTCTCCCGCGATCTCAGGTAGTCCAACCAGCTCTCCATGATGAAGGTCTCGTTCACGTGGCTCGGGTCCCCAGCATCCCGATAGATTCCCCAACGCACCGCCCCATCCCGCAACCTCACGCCCTTCAGCTCATGGATCGCATGCGTGAACTCCGTATAGTTCTCCGCCGGAACCGTGTAGTCGATGGAGATCCTCACCGGTCCATCCTCCGGCTCCGGAACCGCCTGCAGCTTCGGTAGCGGCCGGTTCGGCTTGTACGGTGTCAGGTCCGGCAGTGATCCCTTCAGGATGTGGACCCGCAGCGTGAACGGCAGCGACGCCGCCAGCCCGCACGCCGCACAGAGCAACGCCACGCGCGTCGAGCTCCGCTGGGCAATCGCCCCCCAAACTACCGAGCCCAGCGCCAGCCCACCCTGGAACGTCATCAGGTACAGCCCCAGCGCCCGCGCGTGCACCCATCGCGGCACCGACAGCTGCACGCTCACGTTCAGGGTGGACATCGTGCTCGTCCAGCAAAACCCCGCCCCCAGCAGCGCCGGTATCACCGCCCACGGCGACCGCACCAGAGCGATCACCAGCAGCGCCACAATGTAGTACACCGAGGTCGTCGCCAGCAGAGCATCCGCGTTGACGTACCTCCGTATCCGCCCCAGCGACATCGCCGCCGCTACTGCGCCGACGCCGAGACAGCCATTCAAGATGCCGTATCCCATCGCTCCTTGACGCAGATCGTTCTTCGCGACAAGAGCCAGGAGAGCCCAGATCGAGCTCACAAAGAAGGTGAAGACAAAGGCGCGAATGAGTGGCCCTTGCAGGTCTGGAGCGTAGCGCAAATAGCGCAGACCGGAACGCACCGAGCCGAGGATGCGCTCTGCAGGAAGAGCGCTGCGGAAGATTGGCTCCCGCTTCCAGCGCCAGAGAATCCAGATCACGGCGACGAATGACGCCGAGTTGAGCGCGAAGACCCATCCCGCGCCTGTGTCCGCGCGGAGGAACGCAGCCACCATCAGGCCGCCGAGAGCAGGGCCGACAGCGCGGGCGATATTGTTGCTTGCGGCGTTCAGCGTGACGGCGGGTGGAATGTATTCCATCGGCACCAGTTCGGGTACGATCGCCTGCCACGCAGGGTTGTTCATGGCTGAGCCGATGTTCAGCAGGAAGGTGAAGAAGAGGAGTGTGAAGGGAGAGACGACACCACTGAAGGTGAGCACCGCGAGGATGGCGACTGAGACCAGCATCCACGATTGCCAGAAGATCAACAGCCGCCTGCGGTCATAGATGTCCGCGGTAGACCCCGCGAAGAGTCCGAGAGCAAGCACCGGGAGGCTGGCTGCGGTCTGCATCAGGGCAATGAGCAGTGGCGACGTGGTCAGCACCGTCATCAGCCAGGTGCCGGCGGTATCCTGCATCCACGTACCGACCCCGGATATGGTCGCAGCGATCCAGCGGTCGCGGAAGAGCGGGATGCGCAGAGGCGCAAATGAGTCGATGTGTTGCGCGCCGGTCTGCGGAGGCGCAGCACTCGCCGGCGCGAGATCGCTCGAATCAGTCTGGGCGGTGTGTCCCACCTTCCTATGATGCCTTGATTAACGTGTCTGAGGAGCGGGAGATTTTTGTGAAGGGGTTGGAACTTTTGGCAGTCGTCTCAGTCCAAGCGGGCGTGAGGTTCGACCTCATAACTTCTAGAGGAGCGACGGTAAGCAGATCGATGAAGAGACAGAGCGTGTTGATCTCGGGTGCAAGTGTGGCAGGGCCGGCGTTGGCATTTTGGCTCAGCAGATATGGGTTCGATGTGACAGTCGTAGAGAAAGCGCCCGGCATTAGACCGGGTGGATACGCGGTTGATTTTCGTGGGACCGCGATGCGTGTTCTGGAGCGGATGGAGTTGGTCGAAGAGATTAAGAAGCGGGAGACACGCGCCGGATCGATCACGATGGTGAACGAAAACGGAAAGGTCGTGGCGAGGCTGCCGGATGGATTTACGAGCGGTGAGCTGGAGATTCTGCGCGGTGACCTGGCAAACGTTTTGTACGAGGCGACACGCGATAGCGCGGAGTATGTGTTCGGCGATTCGGTCGAGTTGATTATCCAGCAGCCGACGGGGGTAGATGTGAAGTTCGTCAGCGGAAGGACGCAACGGTTCGACTTTGTTGTGGGCGCGGATGGGCTGCACTCGAATGTGAGAGCGGTTGCCTTTGGCGATGAGGCGAAGTTCGTACGACACATGGGCTACTACATAGCGGTTTATAGCGTGCCGGACTTTCTGCACCTCAAGGACGCTGGGAAGTACTACGCGCAGCTTGGGAAGCGCGTGGGATGCTTTGGTGCGAAGAACGACGGCAATGCAAGGGCGTCGTTCTATTTCGCGTCGGAGAAGCTGGACTACGACCGGCGGGATGTGGACTCGCAAAAGGCGCTGCTGCGTGAGACGTTCGTGGACATGAGGTGGGAGGCGCAGCGAATGCTGGGGATGATGGATGCGGCTCCGGACTTCTACTTTGATTCGCTGAGCCAGGTGAAGATGGAGAGCTGGTCGACTGGCCGTGTGGTGCTGTTGGGCGATGCAGCGTCCTGCGCGTCACCGATGGCGGGGATGGGAACGAGCATCGCGATGGTGGGTGCGTATGTGCTCGCTGGAGAGTTGAAGGAGGCGAACGGCGATTATGCTGCGGCCTTTGCGAGATATGAGGCGACGATGCGCGGGTTTGTGAGCGAAGCCCAGAAGATGGCTGAAGGTGTGAGCTGGTTTATTCCGCATACCCGGATGAAGCTGTGGTTCAGCAAGAAGATGTGGTCGCTGATGCCGCAGTCGACGATGCGGAAGCTGATGATTGAACAGCCGGCGAAGATTGCGAACATGGTGGAGATCAAGGATTACGGCCAGGTTTGATTGCGGCTGCGTCGGTCAGAGACGCGGTGGATGTCGTTTAGAAACGATAGAATCCGGGCATGGGAACTGCTGTGCGGATTAACGATGCGTCAGGCTTTGAGGGCTGGGCGGATCGGGTGATTGTCCCGGAGACTGAAGAGCAGGTCTGCGAGGTTTTGGCTGAAGCTGTGCGGACTGAGACGCCAGTCACGATCCTGGGATCGCGTACGGGGCTTACGGGCTCGTGCGTTCCACAGGGCGGCTGGGCTGTTTCGCTGGAACGCTTTCGCAAGCTCGAGATTGAGGATGGGTTTGCACGCGTGGGTCCCGGGGTCACACTGATGGAACTGCGCGATGCGGCCGCGAAGACAGGGCAGTTTTATGCGCCGGATCCGACGGAAATTTCGGCGTCGATTGGCGGCAGCATTGCGACAAATGCCAGCGGCTCGCGCAGCTTCCGGTTCGGCAGTACGCGAAGGCATCTGCGCGCGCTGAAGGTTGCACTGCTGGACGGGAGTGTGCGGTGGTATCGGCGCGGCGAGACGATTGATTTCGATGTTCCGGTACTTCCGAGTCCACAGACCACGAAGAACACTGCGGGTTATCGGCTTACGCCGCGCATGGAATGGGTGGATTTGTTCTGCGGGTCGGAGGGAACGCTTGGCGTGACGCTGGAGGCTGAGGTTGCTCTGCTGCCGATTCCCAAGCATCTGCTTTCGGGCGTCGTCTTCTTCGGCAGTGATGACGATGCGCTCGATGCAGTTGCAAAGTGGCGCGGCGTCCCCGAACTTCGCATGCTGGAGTACACAGACCGGCCATCGCTCGATCTCATCCGGCCGCGTTATCCGGAGATTCCGCGCGCGGCGCAGGCGGCGCTACTGATCGAAGCAGAGGGCGATGATCTCGATGCATGGGAGCAGAGGCTGGAGCAGAGCCATGCGCTGATCGAGGCTTCATGGTTTGGTCTCGAGGCCAAGGACCGAGAGCGGTTTCGCGCGTTCCGGCATGCGTTTCCAGAGGCTGTGGTGGAGACAAACCGAAAGCGCGGCTTCATGAATATGGGTACGGACTACGCGGTCCCGTTGGATAAAGATCGCGAGATGCTGCGCTACTATCGCGAGCGGCTGGAAGCGGAGTTGCCAGGTCGTTACGTGATTTACGGACATCTTGGGGACGCGCATCTGCACCTGAATATTCTTCCGACGACGGCGGAAGAGGCAGACAAGGCGACGCGCATGCTGCGAGAGTTCGCGGAGCAGGCTGTGAGGTTGGGGGGAACGGTTTCGGCGGAGCATGGGTTGGGGAAGCGCAAGGCCGGTCTGCTGACGCTGCAGTACACGCCTGAACAGATTGAGGCGATGCGTGCAGTGAAGCGGCGATTTGATCCTCACGAACTGTTGGGGCGGGGGACGCTGTTCGGATCGGGATTTACCGGAGCGTTGTGAGCGCTGAGCGAAGGGTGTTGCGAACGTGACGCCGAGACTGGGCTCGACGCAATTGACTCGACGCTGCTGAAGCGGCAGGCGACGTTGTTGAGCCGGTCAACGTGATTGCGGTGGCGGCGATTTCAGCAGAATTCGTGGAGTGTGTAGCATTCGGGAATGAGACATACACCAGAGTCTGCTGCGGCTGGAACTGCAGTTCGTCTGTTTCGGAAGTCACTGCTGGGTGTGGCGCTTTTGGCGCTTGCAGCCGGTGGGGCGGAGGGGCAGTCCGCTACCGATATGCCCGTGCTGAAGGGGCTGGCGCCGGTGACTGTGCTGGACAAGACGCCTGCGGGACAAGCGGCGCTTGCCGCCAACTACACGGTTACGGGCGGAATCCAGACGGGTGCGATACAGCAGGCGACGTTGCTGCCGTTTGCGGAGCAGCAGTCCCCAGCAGGCACTGCAGGATGCTTTCATTACGGATGGCAGTCGCAGCTTGCCGATGGGCTGGGGACGACGCTCGGTGCAGCGTACGTGGCGCGTGCGCACTATCTTGACCGGACGCACTTTGAGAATGTGTCGCGGCCAGTGGCGTATGTAATTGCGTATGCGGAAGCGACTGCCGGATCGAACTCAAACGCGGGCAAGTATTTTTTCGCGAATGAGACGACGGAGGGGAAGACCCCCGTCTCTGCGGAGGCGAAGGAGATTCTTAAGCAGAATGGCGGCCGGGCGGACATGTTCGGCAGAAACTATGGACGTCCGGCGGGCACGGAGGGAGCGGATAAGTATGGTAATTCGCGCCCGTTTCAGACGGAGCCGCGGATTGTGCAGATCGTGGGGCCGGACTACCTGAATGTTCCGGCGAACAACGATGTCTACAACCGCGGTCCAATCATGAACCTGATTGATAGCCCTTCGTATCCGAGCGGGCACACGACGTATGGATATACGGGGTCGCTGTTGCTGGCGATTCTGGTGCCGGAGCGGTATCAGCAGATGGTGACGCGGGGCGCGGAGTATGGGAACGACCGCATCCTCATGGGCGCACATTATGCGATGGACGTTCTGGAGGACGGACGCTCGCTACCTACGATCTTGCTCATCTGCTCGCGAATGATCCGTTGTATGTTGGACGTTTCTTGAGGGGAACTCCGGAGGTGAAGGATTTTCGCGCTTTGGTAAAAGAGGCGCGCGCGGATATCACCTCGCGCTGCAGGCAGCGTGCGGCAAAACGATCGAGGAGTGTGCGCGAGAAGACACAGGACGGTTCAGGATTGACTCGACGCAGACGTATAACCTGCCGTGGTGTATCCGCAGAATGCAGGAAAGACTGAGGATGTGAGCAAGCTTGCGCCGGAGGCTGGATATCTCCTCACCGTGGCCTATCCGACGCTGACGCTGGAGCAGGCGGATCGAATTCTGACGGAGACCGAGGGAGCAGGTGGCGGATTTCTGGATGATGGATCGTCGTTCGGCGTGTATTCGCGCCTAGATCTTTACGCGGCGGCAGGGAGAGCAGCGGCGATGGCAGGACAGCCCTGATGCGGTCGCTTAGGCGCCGGAGTTGTCGCGCTGGTAAGGCTTCTGCATGAGGGAGCGGGCTTCGTTGATGGCGCCCTGGGTGTTGTCGTTGGTCTGGATGGCGAGACGGTACTCGTTGACGGCGCGCTCGCGTTGGCCGGTGATGTCGAAGATCTTGCCGAGGTTGATGTGGCTCCAGACCTCGATCCACTTGGGGTCGCCGTCACCGCGGAGAGCGTCGCGGAAGCTGTTGGCGGCGGCCTGGTAGTTCTTCTGCATGAGGAAGACTTCGGCGAGGCGGTAGTTGGCGAGTGAGCTGCCGCGGTCTTCGTCGAGGGCTTTCTGGTATTCGGCGATGGCGCCGAGGAGGTCGCCCTGCGCGACGTCCTGCTGGCCGCGCAGAACGGCGACGCGGACGGCGAGGTCAGGGGTGCTCTTGAGCAGCCAGTTGTCGGGGTCGATGGTGATCTTGCGCGGACGGCCGAAGGTTTCGACGTTGTAGGCAGACTCGGTGCCGGAGAGATCGACGCGGCGCTGGTCGGTTTTGCCTTCGGTCTCGATGCGGAGCTCGACAGGCATCTTGAAGAGGTCGAGGTCCTGTGTCACGGTGCCGACGGTGCGGAAGCCTTTGCCGCTGCCGAGGCGGTAGACCTGATAGTTGTTGCCGAACTGCGGAGCGCCGGTGCCGTCGACCCACTGCGAGAAGAAGGGTGTGAGCTGAAGGTGCGACTGTGCCTCGGCGATGGTCTGGACCTGGGAGGTGCGGATGCTCTTGTCGATGTTCTGCGAGAGCACGGCGCGGAGGAAGTTGGTGAAGACCTCGTCGCCCATCTCCCAGCGAAGCATGTGGAAGACCATCGCCCCCTTGTCGTAGGTCATGTTCTGGAACTGTGGCGAGAAGGGATCGACGCGCGAGAGCGAGGTGAGGGGCTCGGTGTCGTAGGCGAGCGCGGCGGCTTCCGTGTCGGTGATGGCGCTTTGCATCGCAATCTTGCCGCTCTGGTCCTCGATGTACATGAGTTCGGCGTAGCGGGTCATGCCGTTGGTGATCCATTGATCGTTGAGGGTGGCGGGCGAGACCTCAGAGCCCCACCACTGATGCGCGACGGTGTTCGCGAGCAGACGGGTCGTGCCGCGGTCGGGGCGGATGGCGACGATTTCGGGTGCCCAAGAGGCGGAGACAGAGTCGCTGGGGAGCTCGACGACGTTGATGAGAGGGGACTCGGCGCCGCCGAACTGACTGGTCATGTACTCGAACTGCTTGGCGACGGTCTCGGCGAAATCATGCGCTTTCGCTTTGTTGGCGTCGGTGAGGAAGACGTGAATGTTGGGAGCGTCGGGCGCGGAGACCGGTGGGAGGAACTTGCCAGCGATGATGGTGCCGGGGAAGCCGGGCTTGGTCCAGTTGAAGACGAACTCGGTTTTGCCACCGGGAGCGGTGTGCTGCCCGGCGATGCCGCTGCCGATGGCGCGCTCGCCTGCGGGAACCGTGACGTGAATCTCAGCCGTAAAGCGGTCGGTGTAAAGGCCCGGGAGCGGGATGGGGAACCAACGGCCGGGATATAGGAGGATGCTGACGGGATCGGCGACGTGGAGGAAGTTAATGCCGTCGACGGGACTGGTGTCGACTGTGGGAGTTCCGCCGTAAGTGAAGGTCCAGGTGGAATTTGTGCCCTTGGTCAAAGGAGCGGCGAGTCCGACACGGACGGTGGAGTCGGCGGCATTGCGCTCGGGTGTAAGGGTGGACTTATCGGCGGAGGTGAGGGACGTAATTTGCAGGCCGTTGTTGAGGCCGAAGACGACGCTGGTGAGGTCTTCGAGTGTGGCGAAGGTGACGGTGGCGGTCGCGTTGAGACGGCCTGTGGCCGGGTCGAGGTCAGCCTTGATGACGTAGCCGGTAACGTTGATCTGCTGGCGCGCGGGGATGGCTGCGATCGCGGCGAGTGGGGTGAAGGCCAGGGCAACGAGGATCGATACGAAGCAGCGCAACTTGAATTCCGAGCGAAGGATGGATCGCGGGCGAAGCATGGGGTCCTTGGCGCATTCACGAAGACGCGGCCTAAGGCTAAAGCTACCGCAGATGCAGGGTTCTCCGCGAGTGTGTCTTTGAAGATTAGACGAGTGCAAGGTAGTTCGGGCTACGAGTGAACGGGGTTTGCGGATTGGATGAGGAGGTCGACGACGATGTCAGCGGCGCGTTCGAGCGGAGGAGTGCCGGGGCCGAACTCAAGGCTTCGCGGAGCGAGAAGGCTGTGGCGAAGCTCTGCGAGGGCGACGATCTGGGCGTGGCGTTCGGGGGTGTCGGCCAGGAGCGGGGCGAGCTCGGTGGCGACGTTCTGGGCACTGAATCGGTCCTGGAGGAGCTCGGGGACGATGCGTCTGCCGGCGATGAGATTGGGCATGGCGACGGGCAGGTTGCCAGCGGCGTCGTTCATATCGGGGAACTCATCGGGGTAGCGGACGAGGCGTTTCGCGAGGGCGAAGGTGAGGGGAGAGACCCGGTAGACGACGACGAAGGGGTTTCCCACAATTGAAGCAAGGACGGTGGCTGTGCCGCTGGCGACGACGGAGGCGCGGGCGTGATGGAGGGCCTCGCGAGCGTCAGGCACCAAAGTTAAACGAATGGTTGAAGCTTCTGGGCCAAAGTATTTTAGGTGTTCCCGGTTGAGGTCATTGATGTAAGCCTGAAGTTCGGCCGGTTTGATCGTTGAGGCAACTGGCAGAAGGAACTCGTAGCGAGTGTGGGCGGCGGGGTCACGGGGTGTGGAAATCCTGTGGCCATCGAAGGTAGTTTCGGCGGCGGCCGTGGCGATGAGGTCGCTCATGGCGAGTTCGTGGAGCGCCGGGAGGTTGGCGTGGATTTCCTTCCAGCGGCTGCCCGGAAGGAGGGCGATCCAGGTCTTGGAGGGGTCGAGGCTGTGCTGGGCGGCGTAGGTTTCGCGTGGGAGCGCGGGCGAGGTGGACTCGGGGGTGAGGAGGGGGTGGCCGATGAATTCGGCGTCGACGCCGCGCTCGCGGTAGAAGGTCTCCTCGAAAGGGAAGATGACGAGCATCTTGTCAACGCGCTGTTGAACCCAGCGGAGGCGGCGGCGCTTCCAGGCCCAGAGTTGTGGCGAGACGAGCCAGACGACGGGAACGCCGGCGCGGTGAAGGTGGCGGGCGAGACGGAAGTTGACGTCCGGGAAGTCGATGAGGATGGCGATGGAGGGACGGTCACGGCGGATGGAGCGCACGAGACGGCGGTAGCTGGAATAGATGCGGGGGATGTGGCGAAGGATCTCTGTGACGCCCATGACGGCGACGTCTTCGGCGCGGACGATCTGCTGCTGATGCTGGCGGGCCATCTGGGCTCCGCCGAGGCCGGTGAAGGTGGCGTCAGGAAGGCGGTTGCGGAGGGCGGCGATGATCTGTGCGCCGTAGGCGTCGCCGGAGGCCTCGCCGGCGGAGAGGAAGATGCGCGGATTGGAGAGAGCGGTGATGCGTCGAGTTTATCGTCGTTTGTGGCGACGGAGGACGTTGTGGCGTCGCTAACATAGTTGACGAGATGCCTGCGCGTTCGATGAAGACGGAGAAGCTGTTTCGGGCTGTGCTCGAGAAGGAGCGCGGGCTGGGATGGACGATTGCGCGCGTGCCGTTCGATCCGTCGAAGGCCTGGCCGAAGATGATCAGGTTGCGAGTGCGCGGCGAAATCAATGGAGCGTCGTTTCGGACATCGCTATTCGCCGACGGGAATGGCTATTTTCTGTTGGTGAATCGTGAGACGCAGAAAAAGGCGCGGGTGGCTCTCGGTGATTCGGTGGAGATCGGGTTGCAGCCGGATCTCGATCCGCGCCCGGCGGAGCTGCCGGATGTGCTGCAGGCTCTGCTGGAGGATGAGGCCGGGTTGAGGGAGTGGTACGACGGACTCTCGGAATCACAACGGCGCGAGATTGGGAAATGGGTGCTCGGGGTAAAGAGCGCAGAGGCACAGATGCGTCGCGCGCAGCAGATGGCAGAACGGCTGCTGGCAACGATGGAGGCAGAGCTGGAACTGCCGCCGGTGGTCGCGCGCGCGTTGCGGAGCCGACCGAAGGCGAACGCGGGATGGGAACGGATGACGCCGACGCAGCGGAGGTCAGAGCTGATGGGCGTGTTCTATTACCGGACTCCGGAGGCACGCGAACGTCGTGTGCAGAAGTTAGTAGAAGCGGCGGAACGGCGTGCCGCAGGTGCTTGAAAACGTCTAATTGCGACTCGCATATCGATACTGCATGATCGCTTCTCCGAATTAAGTGTGCTCTCGGCAGCACGACCGAATTTTTCATTCAGATGGTCGTCTTTTCGGCGAGCTTCCTCGTCTCTGTGTGTGAAATTGCATTCGCAGCAGATGCGTAAAGCGAATGCGGCGAACCAAAATTGCACCGCGAGGCTCAATTTTCTGTGCTTCTGTAGATAGATTTCGGGCCGAACAAGTTCAACAAGACCGGGAAGACGGGTTTCACCGGTCGATCTGGAGAGTGTCAATGAAACGTCTCCTTTCTTTTGCGCTGGGCTTTGTGGCGTGCGTTTGCGTGTTGATTGCCACGGAGCAGCGGGCGATGGCCATGTACGTAGATCCGGGTTCTGGGCTACTGGCGTTGCAATCTGCGGCGTCTGTAATGGCTGCGGCGGCATTCTTTCTTCGCAGGAAGATCCGGGCCGTGTTTGGATTGCGACGCAAACCCGAAGACTATGTTCCTCTTGTCGAAGAGAAGGGTGAACCGCGCAAGGTGGCATGAGTCCGGCTGCTGCTGAGCCCACCTTTCGCGATCCCGCAGGTTCTCTTGTGGTCGAACGCGATCGGGCCGTGCGAACGATACGGCCTGAGTTTCGCGATTCGGTGTTCGAGTTTTTGAACTCGAACTTCTACCGTCGTGCGGTAGAACGCGGTGACATGATAGCGAGCGATGTTGAGGATGACGCAGAGGGGTTGCGTCTGATCCACCCGCGCGTGCGCGTTGTTACATATCCGTGGGAGTGGACCGCTTCGCAATGGATGGCGGCAGCGGAGTTGACGTTGCGCCTGTGCGATGAAGGGCTGGATGATGGATGGATATTGAAGGACGCCACGCCGCTCAATGTGTTGTTCGAGGGCGCGCGGCCGACGCTGGTGGATGTGCTGTCGTTTGAGCGGCGCGATCCTGGTAGCTCCTTGTGGTTGGCGTACGGGCAATATGTGCGGACGTTTCTGCTGCCGCTGCTGATGAAGAAGATGCTGCAATGGCCGCTGGAACTGACGTCATTCAAGCGTGACGGGTATGAGCCGGCGGAGCTGTATGCCGCGATGAGTTGGACGCAGCGGCTTTCGCCTGCGGCACTGATGCCGGTTACGATTCCGACCTTGATTGACCGGCGCAAGGATGCAAGAGCAGGAATTCTGAAAACGCAGCCTGTTCGTGATGCGGAGCTGACTCTGCATACGCTGAAGCGAACGATTGCCGGACTGCGAAAGCGCACGCAAGCGGCGATGCCGAAGAGCGTGAACTCAGAGTGGGCGGAGTATACGAGTTCGCAGTCGCATTACAACGCAGCAGAGAGTGAACAGAAGCGCACGTGGATTCATAGGGTGCTCGATGAGTTGCGGCCGACGACGTTGCTGGATGTCGGCGCGAACACGGGTGAGTTCAGCGCGATGGCTGCGGCGTGCGGTGCGGAGGTGGTCGCGCTCGAACGCGATGCGGATGCGGCAGAGCGGATTGTGCGTATGAGTGCTGCCAAGAGGCTGAGGATCAAGACGATTCATGCGGACCTGGCACGGCCGACGCCGGCGGTGGGGTGGGAGAATCGCGAGTCGAGTGCGCTGTTGCCGCGGCTTGAAGGGCAGTTTGAGATGGTGATGCTGCTAGCGGTGATTCATCACTTGCTACTGTTGGAGCAGATTCCGCTGCGCTCGATTGTGAAGTTGTGTCACAGGCTGACGAAGAGGTTTGTAGTGGTGGAGTGGGTGCCTGCAACGGACCAGATGTTTGTGAGCCTGATGCGCGGACGAGATGCGCTCTATGGATCGCTGAGTGAGCGCGATCTGCTTATGGCGTGCGAAGGGTTGTTTTCGGTGGTGCGCACAGAGACGCTGGCGAACGGGCGTATTCTGTACCTTCTGGAACGCATCTATGGCGAGGGGCGTGGGTGAACGAGCGAGCGGGCGCCACAGGGCGCCACATGTTAAGAGGCTTTGCCAATGCATCGGACTGGCCTCATTGATCCTTGTGGTGAACTACGGCGACCTGCTGGGCGGCGGAGCGGACGTTCGGATGCACGTGCCGTATCCGCTGACGGGAGTTTGCCTGGCGCAGATTGCGGACATTTTGCTGCTTGGACTGGGGCTGTTTGCTGTGCTGGCGTCTGCAGCACGTACCTCCTACTACTCATGGGTAAGGCTGATGGTGATGATCCTCGCGCCCCCTTACCTGTTGGAGCGCACGCGCACCGTGAGCCCGCTCAAGCTGACGGACGGCGTCATTCTAATCTTTGGCGTTATCTGGGTTGCGCTGCTGCTGTTGTTGCTGTTGCGGTTTCCGCTCTGGTACAGGCGTGTGATCCGTGTGGGCGATGCGGCGGGCGTGTTTTTTGCAGTATTTGCGATCTGCAGCATCGTGCAACTGCTCTGGGTGATGACGTGGCGTCCGGGGCCACAGCAGATCAAAGCGGCGTGGAGTGCGGCTGCGCAGAACCCGCGCGAGCATCCGCGAGTGGTGTGGGTGCTGTTCGACGAGCTCTCGTATGACCAACTGTTTGAGCACCGGGCGCATGATCTGGCATTGCCGAACTTTGATGCGCTGAGGGCCCAGAGCACGCTGTATACGAACATGCAGCCTATCGGGCTGAAGACGGTGAAGATTGTGCCGTCAATATTGAGCGGAGCGGTGATAGACGACTTCCGCTACGGGTTCGACAACACGTTCAAGGTGCACTATGACGGCGTGCGAGGATGGCATGGGCTGGATGGGAGCGGGACGGTCTTTCATGATGCCGAGCGCGCGGGTTGGAGAACCGCAGTCGTGGGCTGGTACAACCCGTACTGCACGATCTATCGAAGTGCGCTGGACAGCTGTTACTGGACGAACCTTGACCGCACCGACGGCGACATGGCACAGCGATACAGTTTGTGGCGGAATACTGCGCGGCCCTTTCAGGGGCTGGGAATTCAGCTTGTGTCGCCGGAGCTGGCGGATCGAAGAAGTTGCGACTTCGATGTGCGACAGAGACTGCAGACACATTTGAATTTGCAACACCATGCGACGGAGTTGTTGAAGCAGGACCAGGCGGATTTCATTTTTCTCCACCTTCCAATTCCGCACAGTCCGAATGTCTGGAGTCGCGTGAACGACGATTATGCGCGAGGATGCGGGAGCTCGTACCTTGACAACCTTGCGTTGGCAGATCGGATGCTGGGAAGCCTGATGGCGATACTGCAACAGTCTCCTCGGTGGAAGGACACGACGGTGATTGTGCAGGGTGATCACTCGTGGCGCATCATGCTGTGGGATTGGCTTCCGGCGTGGACGGAGGAGGACGATCAGGCATCTCGCAACGAATTTGATCCGCGACCGGCACTGCTGATTCATAACGCGGGACAGACGCAGCCGCAGACGGATGGGCGCGCTCTCTCCCTGCTGTTTGTCCATGACGCGGTGGAAGATGTGCTGCAGGGTAAGACGGTGCAGCCGATTAAACAGCAGCCGGTGCAGACTGCGCCGGCAGGGGCTGTAGTGCGGCGAGTCTCATGGGCTGGCGCTTCCAGTAGGTGAGTGAACGCCAACACCACTCGAGCGGGCCAAAGCGGAAGAATCGCAGCCACAGCGTGCTGAAGGTGAGATTCAGAACCCACATGGCGGCGACGGCGTAATAGATTTTGTAGTACTCGACGTAGCCATACCAGTGCCAAGAGCCCCAAACAAAGATGGTCTTCATGATGAGGCTGGTGAGGATGTAGTTGGAGAGAGCCATCTGGCCGACAGCGGCGATGCGCGCGAGGAGCCACTTGAAAACGTTGAAACGGGCAATCAGAAGAAGCACAGAGGCACTCCCGAGCGCGCCCGAGACGCGGGTAAGGTCGTAGGGCAAGTCGAGAGCGTAGATGGTAGAGAACATATCAAAGTGGCTACGCCAGGCGTGCCAACATCCCCAGAACGTAATCGGCCATGCGATGCCGAGACCGATGATGGCCGTGAGGACGTAGGTTCGAGTGGAGCACCTCAGAGAGAAGAAGCCGAGGCGAAAGAGGGCCATGCCGAGAAGCATGAGACCAACCCAGTCGCCGAAGCCGAAGTAGGCTCCTTTGAGTTCGCCCGTGAGAGCGTCTTTGGCGTCGGCACCTTGCGACAGCCAGCCGTGCTGGTGCTCTGCGATGTCCTTGTAGATCTTCTTGGGCGGCTTACGCCAACGGTCCTGCAGGTTCTGCCAGCTCTTAAGGTCAGAGATCTGGTCCTCGGTGAGGAGCTGATGGTGAGCGAGCGCGATGTTGGCTTTCGCGGCTTGATTTTTTGTGTGAAGGGCGTTGAAGGTCTGGCCGAACTGCACGACGAGGGTGTTGATCAGAAGGATGATGCCAGCGGTCCAGAGGAGCTTCTTCGGCTTGATGTTGCGGAAAGGGAAGAGGAAAAGGAGAGCAGCCACACCATAGAAGTAAAGAATGTCGCCGTTCCAGACGAGATAGCAGTGAAGCATGCCGAAGAGTACGAGCCACATATTGCGGCGGGTGTAGATGTCGGCAGCGCGTACACCGGCGCCTCGGGATTCTGCGCGGGCAGTGAGCAGAACCACGCCTGCGCCGAAGAGCATGGAGAAGAGTGCGCGCATCTTGCCCTCGGCGAAGATCCAGCGCATAAACCAGGCGGCAGTGTTGATCTTCCAGTGCGGGCCGTTGAAGACGGGCTTCGCTGTACTGAGCGGCACGGCGTAGTTGGCGAAGCCGTATGCGAAATCCGTGATGTTCATGATCAGGATGCCCATGAGCGAGAAGCCACGGATGAGGTCGACAGACGATATGCGTTCGGAGGCTTCGACGGGTCGCGTGGCAAGGTCGGGGTCGACGCGCGGCGGACCAGCGAGCTCTTCGTTCGTGTCGAAGGGGATAGGAGCCTGGTCGGGAACGGCCGCGGTGGTGCTCATTCGCAGAAACCTCGGGCGGTGGCGATGAGGGGGCCGGTTGAGTTGTCGTGAGTATAGGCGACGCGTTCAGGATTTGTGCACGAATTGTTGTTGGAGCTGCGCGGGTTCGGTAAGTTGTGGAACCTCGTTCGGCGATATCAGGTGGTGACGGTGAGTTTTTCAGTTACGGGCGCCGCGTTGAGATCCTCGTCTTTCGTTTCGCGGATGAGGAGGAGGCCGACGAGCGTGAGGAGCGCTGAGATTGTGAGGTAGTAGCCGACGGCGTGGAGCCCGTATCTGATGGCGAGCTTCGTGGCGATGTAGGGGGTGGCGGAGGCGCCAAAGATGCCGGCGATGGAGAAGGCAAGCGAACTGCCTGTGTAGCGGACGGGTGTCGGGAAGAGTTCGGAGACAAGGGTGCCGAGTGGGCCGTAGGTCATGCCCATGAGTGAAAAGGCAATGCTCATCATAAGAAATGCGCCGCCGAGGCCGGAGGTGAAGAGGGGCTCGACGGCGAAGCCGAAGGCCGCGATGGCGATGGTGACGACGATCATGACGCGGCGACGGCCGTACTCGGCAAGCCATGCCGAGATGGGGATGGTGGCGGCGAAGAAGAGTGTGGCGACGAGCTGCAGAGTGAGGAAGCGCGAATTGGAGTAGTGCAGCGCCTTAGTGCCCCACGACAGCGCGAAGACGACCATGAGGTAGACGAGCACGAAGGTGGTGAGGCAGACGAGAATACCGGCGAGGAATTCGCGCGGGTTGCGGCGGAAGACATCGAGCAACGGAAGCTTGACGGGTTCGGCTCGGCGCAGAGATTCGGCGAAGACAGGGGTTTCCGTGAGTGTGAGGCGAACATAGAGGCCTAGCAGAACGAGCAGAGCGGAGGCGAGGAAGGGAAGACGCCAGCCGAAGGAGAGAAATTGCTTCTGCGTGAGGAAGCGCGAGAGAGCGAGGAAGACCAAGCCGGAAAGCAGGAAGCCGATGGGAGCTCCTAGTTGGGGGAACATGCCGTAAAGTGCGCGCTTGCCGGGCGGGGCGTTTTCGACGGCGAGCAGCACCGCGCCACCCCATTCGCCGCCGAGACCAATGCCCTGGCCGAAGCGGCAGAGTGCAAGCAGCAATGGTGCGAGGATGCCGATGGCTGCATAACCGGGCAGCACGCCAATGAGAAACGTCGAGAGTCCCATGGCGGAGAGCGCGAGGACGAGTGTACGTTTGCGGCCTATGCGGTCTCCGAAGTGACCGAAGAGCGCCGAGCCGACGGGACGCGCGAAGAACGCTACGCCAAAGGTCGCGAGCGAGAGCAAGACGGCTGAGGCTGGGTTCGATGCGGGAAAAAAGAGCGAAGGGAAGACCAGGACCGCCGCGGTGGCGAAGATGTAGAAGTCGAAGAACTCGACTGTGGTGCCGACGAGCGAGGCGAAGAGGACCTGCCGCGGAGTATTGATCTTGCCTGATGCCATGAGGCGAGGGTAGCAGTTGCGGTCTGCGTCAGGGAATGAGATTGGCTGAGCGAATGCCTCGAACGGCGTTGGTGAGCCAGATCTCGTCGGCGGTGCGGAGGTCTTCCGGAGTCAGGTTGGTTTCGGCGATGTCGGGGTGCATGCTCAGCAGATGCTGACGGTAGACTCCGGGCAATAGACCGGCAGTCGTGGGTGGCGTACGCCATCGAGCACCGTGGCGGACAAAGATGTTGTGGATGGCTCCTTCAGTGATGTAGCCGTGTTCGTTCGTAAAGATGATGTCATCGACGCCTTGGCGGCGGCCTTCGGCGTACGCGCGATCATGGAAAGCCCGACGTGTGGTTTTGTGCTGGAGCAATGGGTCGGTCGAGTCGATGGGGGTGGGCCAAAGACGAATGCGTAGTGTCGTCGACGAGTCTTCGGCGATCGGTTCGGGCGGACTGAACGTGCAGACGCCGCTATGACCAAGCACAAGGCGAAGCTTGCATGGAGTGTTTGCGTCGATGCCGGCAGCGTGGAGTTCGATCGCGTGTTCGATGGCTTCGCGATCGAAGCGGAAGTTGAAATGATTGGCTGAGGATTGAAGACGATCGAGGTGGAGTTGGAGGAGATTGCAGCGGCCCTGCTGCCAGCGCATGGTTTCGATGAGACTGAAGGTCTGGTTGCGAAGAAAGTCGGCCTTGAGGAGGCACTCGTTGTATTCAGACGTAGCGATTGAGTCGGCGACGAGACCGGAGCCGACCCCCATCGTGAGTTGGCCGGAGTCGAGGACCGCGGTACGGATCGCGACGCTGAAAAGAGCTTCCCCGCGCGGCGACCAGAATCCGATAGCTCCGGTGTAGACGCCACGGTCACGCTGCTCAAGGCCTCGGAGCAGTTGCATGGAGTGAACTTTGGGTGCACCGATGATGGAGCCGGAGGGAAAGAGCGCTGCAAAAAGGCGATAGGGCGTGATCTCCGGGCGAAGAGTAGCGCGGATCTCCGAGGTCATTTGGAGGAGCGACGGCAGACGCTCGACAGTGAAGAGTTTGTCGGGGTGGACCGACCCGAACTCGGCAATGCGACCGAGGTCATTGCGGAGAAGGTCTACGATCATGACATTTTCGGCACGGTTCTTCTCGTCGGCGGCGAGTGAAGCCGCGAGTTGATCGTCTTCAGAGGGAGTTGACCCACGATGCGAGGTCCCCTTCATGGGCCGAACGGTGATCTGGCGGTCCCGCTGGTGAAAGAAGAGCTCGGGTGAGGCGGAAAGAATGTAACGCCGACCGACGTGAAGCATCGCGCCCAGGTCCACGGGCTGGGCGGCCATCATGTGGGCGAATAGATCGGCCGGATCACCAGCGTAGGGTGCGCGCATTTCCGCGGTCAGGTTTAGCTGGTAGGTGTCGCCGGCGGAGATATACCGCTGCGCTTGATCGAACTGCAGGGTGTATTGCTCCCGTGTGAGTGAGACGGAGAGATTGGTGAGGCCGACTTCGTGTGACGGCCGTTGTGAGGACGGGATGCAAAGAGTGGGTTCGCCGTAGATACCCAAGGCTGCGAGCGGAAGAGTGTTTAAAGTGGGCTTGTAGCCAGGGTACGCGGTGGGCTCCCAGTGGTAGCCGCATTCGTAGGCGAGATAACCCGCAACCCAGTGGCCTTGCGCAAGGGCCTCGTCGATTGTGGCGAAGGCAGCAGGAAGCTGATCAAGGTCGCGAACTTCGAACCAATGGATGGGGTCCCGGAAGAGAAGCGAGCGATTCTGCTGAACGCTACTGACTCCGCTGCTTTCGAAGAGAATGGTGCCGGGGGTGTCGGCGACCAGGCGGCGCGCGGCGACGATCGATTGTGAGTTGGGGCGCATGTTGAGGAAGATCAATCGGCCGCGACGAGTTCCTGGTCTTTGTACTGCAGGCGATAAAGCTTGTAGTAGAGCCCGCGGTGCGCAAGCAGCTGTTGGTGGTTTCCCTGCTCGCGGAGCTGGCCTTTGTGCATGACGAGAATGGTATCGGCACGTTGCACCGTAGAGAGACGGTGCGCGATGAGGACGCTGGTGCGCCCTGTGATCATGCGCTCCAGCGCCGAACGGACGCGGATCTCGGTCTCGGTGTCGACGGAACTGGTGGCCTCGTCGAGGATGAGGATGCCGGGTTTGTGCGCTAGCGCGCGGGCGAAGCTGATGAGTTGCTTCTGACCAGTGGAGAGGGTAGAGCCGCGCTCGAGCACCGGTTCACGGAAGGCGCCAGGCAAGGTGCGGATGAAGTCGCCGACGTTGACCTGATCGGCGGCGTTCGCAACCTCGTCATCGGTGATCCATGAGGAGCCAAGGCGGATGTTGTATCGAATGTCGCCGGAGAAGAGGAACGGATCTTGCAGCACGACACCGAAGCGGCGGCGCAATGCGAGGAGATCCTGCTCCCGAACGTCGACGCCATCGACCAAAACCCGACCGCGCTGCACGTCGTAGAAGCGCATCATTAGCGCGGTCAGCGTGGTTTTGCCGGCGCCGGTGTGGCCGACGATCGCCGCCGTTTCATCAGGATGGACGACAAAACTCACGTCGCGAAGGATCCACTCGACGTGCGGGAGATCGCGTTCAGGATTGGTCGAAGTCGCGAGAACGGCAGCGTCGTCGTCGCTCAGCTTCTGGTAGGTGAACCAGACGTTCTGGAACTCGATACGACCAGTGCCATCGCCCGCGCGAGGATTTGCAGGGGCAGCTATATCGGGCGGCGTATCGAGCAGTTTGAAGATGCGTTCCGCTGCGGCCATGGCGGCTTGCAGTATGTTGTATTTGTCGCTGAGGTCCTGGATAGGACGGAAGAAGCGCTGTGCGTACTGGATGAAGGCGATGAGTACGCCGAGCGTGACGGCGCCAGCGAGAGTGAAGTGCACCGCGGAGCCTGTGTCGGCAAGGAGGAACTTGTGTGCTGTAAGCCATTGGCCATGGGCTTTGACGAACTCGGTGTGCAGCACTGCGCTACCGCCGAACCAAATGACGAGTGCAATGGCGAGTGAGCTGAGGAACTCGACGACGGGGTAGTAGAGCGCGTAGGCGAAGATCGCGTCGGTCCAGGCGATTTTGTTTTCGAGGTTGACTGCCGAGAAATCTCGAAAGGCGCGGCGTTCGCGGTTGAAGAGCTGTACGACCGACATGCCAGAGACATACTCTTGCGTAAAGGAGTTGATGCGGGCTGTGGCGGCGCGCTGACGCCTATAGCTGTCGCGGACGTGTTCCCGGAAGAGCTTGGTGGCGTAAAGAATGCCGGGGATGACCGATAGCGTGAGTAGAGCGAGTGGCCAGCTCATCCGCAGCATGATGACGACGATGAACGTAAGCGCAAAGACGTCCTCAAAGATTGCGAGCACGCCAGAGGTGAACATCTCGTTGAGCGCGTCGACGTCCGAGGTGACGCGCGTGACGAGACGGCCGACAGGGTTGCGGTCGAAGAAGCCAACGTGCATGCGCTGAATGTGGCGGAAGATCTGCGAGCGCAGGTCGAACATGATCTTCTGGCCGGTCCACTGCATGAGATAGGTCTGGACAAACTCAAGTCCGAAGCTGAGCAGCAGTGCTCCAAAGTAGACGAGTGCTAACTCGTTGACGCCCGCGACAGCGTTGGGGCTGAGGTGCCGTCCAAGCCAGCCCGGCTTTCCGCTGGGTGCGAGGTAGGTGTCAACCGCGACCTTGACGAGGTATGGGCCGGCGACGTCGGAGGCCGACTTGAGCAGGATCGCGAAGCCGGAGACCGTGGCCGCGAGTTTGTAGGGCGCTAGATAGCGCACAAGCCGCCGCATCAGCCGCGAGTCGTAGGCCTTTCCGACGACGTCTTCATCAGGTCCGGAACGTGCCGGGGGCACAGAATCGGCAGTCTGCGCCTTGCTCTGTTTTTCGTCTACACCGCTGGCCATGATGAATAGATTGTAGTGTCGAGGTTTGGTCGCATGAAAGAATGGAATTGTGAGCAGATTGTCACAGATGGAGCGGCTCGGTTTGTATGTGAGCGTGCCGTTCTGCCGTGCGAAGTGCAGCTTCTGTAACTTCGCGTCAGGAGTCTCGTCGGCCGACCGCGTCGCAGAGTATGTACGTCGGCTGTGCGCGGAGATCGACCGTACGGAGGCAAGGGCAGCGAGCCTGGAGGCTGGCCTGCCTCGTGCGGTGGATACGGTGTACTTTGGCGGAGGCACGCCGAGCCTGCTGGAGCCCGAGCAACTGCAGCAGATCTTCGCAGCACTGGCGAGGGAGTTCGCTGTCGAGCAGGGTGCGGAGATTACGCTCGAGGCGGCGCCGGGGCAGATTGCCGACGGCCTGCTCGAAGAGGCGATGCGGCTGGGGGTGAACCGCGTGAGCCTCGGTGTGCAAAGCCTTGTGGATCGCGAAAGCGCGGCGGTGGGGCGTACGCATACGGGCGAATCCTGTCTGCGGGAGATTGCACGGCTGCGCGCGAAAGGCGTGAAAGAGGTTGGCGCCGATCTGATCGCGGGGCTGCCGTTTCAGACGCGCGAGAGCTGGAGGACATCGCTTGAAGCGGCGTGCAGTTCGGAGTTGACCCACCTGAGCGTGTATCTGCTCGAGATTGATGAGGGGTCGCGGCTGGGACGCGAGGTACTCGGCGGTGGAGCACGGCTGCATGCTCCGGCGGTTGCGAGCGAGGAGCTTGCGGCCGAGTTATATGAAGATGCGTGCGAGTTTCTGGAAGACAACGGGTTCGTGCAGTACGAAATATCGAACTTTGCCAGAGGCGTAGAGCACCAATCGCGACACAATCGCAAGTATTGGGAACGAGCACCGTATCTGGGATTTGGATTGGACGCGCACTCAATGCTGTTGCATGCGGATGGAAACGCAGTGCGGTTTGCCAATGCGGATGAACTCGACGAGTATGACGCCGGCGCTGGTAGTGAGATAACGGAGGTTGGCGGGCGGGAAGCGTTCGAGGAATCAGTCTTTCTCGGGCTACGGTTAAACGAGGGGCTTTCGGTGGCTTGCTTGCACGAGAGATTTCCCGCCGCATGGGTTCGAGGCTGCGAAGAACGCGTTGGATGCTTAGCAGGTGAGGGATTGATGCTTGTTGACGATGGACAATGGAAGCTCACAAGGCGCGGTCGGCTTGTGTCCAATGAAGTCTTCGGCGAGTTGTTGGCCGTTATGGCGTAGAAGAGGTGAGAGCGTTGGCGAATGAGAATGTGATCGATCTGCGCAGCGATACGGTGACAAAGCCGACCGCAGCCATGCGTGCGGCGATGGCTGCAGCCGAGGTTGGCGATGATGTCTATGGCGAGGATCCGACCGTGAATCGTCTGGAACAGCGCGCAGCCGAGATGTTTGGGCGCGAGGCTTCCATCTTTGTGCCAACGGGAACGATGGGGAATCAGATTGCGATTCGCCTGCACACGCAGCATGGACAGGAGGTCATCTGCGAGGCGAGGTCGCACATTCTTGACTGGGAGATGGCGATGGTCTCGGCCTTCTCGGGCTGCGTGCCACGCACGGTGGAGGGTGACCGCGGGGTGCTGTCATGGGAGTCGATTCGCAGGGCGATTGCCCCGAAGATTTATTACCGCGCGCCGACTGGATTGATTGCGGTCGAAAACACACACAACATGGCCGGCGGTACGGTGACGCCCGTAGAGGTGTTCGAAGAGATTTGGGAAGGCGCGCGGGAGGCCAAGCTGCCGGTGCATCTGGACGGGGCGCGCGTCTTCAACGCAGCAACGGCTCTGGGAGTGGATGTCGCGACACTGACACGCGGCTTCGACACGGTAATGTTCTGCCTGAGCAAAGGTCTCGGTGCCCCGGTGGGATCGATGCTTGTGGGTTCGCGTGAGGTGATTGAACGCGCGCGTGTGTTTCGCAAATCACTGGGCGGAGGGATGCGGCAGGCCGGTGTACTGGCGGCTGCGGGACTCATCGCTCTGGAAGAGATGCCAAAACGGCTTAACGAAGATCATGCAAATGCGCGGCTGCTGGCGGAGTCGATCGCGCGCTGCGACGCAGCAGAGATCGATGCGACTGAGGTGCAGACGAATATAGTCATCTTCACTTTAACGCGATGAGGGAGATGCTGCAGCTTTGGTGCGCGGACTACGCGAGAATGGCGTGCTGGCCAGTGCGATTGGACCTCATGCGGTGCGGCTTGTAACGCACTATGATGTGAGCCGCAATGACTGCGAGCGGGCTGCCTCAGTGCTGGAGCGACTGCTTTGCAGCGCTGCAGTTCAGGCCTGAGAGACGATCGGCTGCTTTGCGGTCGTATCGATAGGAGTCTCCGGAAGAAAGACGGAGACCGTTGTGCCGTGATCGGCTTCGCCTGTGCGTGAGTCGAGGCGAATATCACCGCCGTGCCTCTGCACGATGCCCTGGCTGACCCAGAGTCCAAGGCCTGTGCCCTTCTCACCCTTCGTCGTGAAGAAAGGCTGGAACAGGTTCTTGATCGTGTCTGCCGGTATGCCAGGCCCGTGGTCCACGACGGAAACGGTGACGCCGCGGCGATTGGTGTGTGATCGCTGGCCATCCAGCGACGGAGCCGAACGCAGCGAAACCTCGATGAGGGAACCCGGCGTCGAAGCGTCCATTGCATTGGTGAGCAAATTCGTAAAGACCTGTCGCAACTCTGCCGGGTAGCCGCTGATCTTTGCGTGGTCGTCAAGATTCTTTCGCAGAGTAACGCCGGCTTGGGTGATCTGGCGTTGCAGCAGAAGGAGGATGCTGTCGACCAGTTCCTTGAGGTCCAGCTCGATGGGCGTCTTTGATTCCCGGTACATGCCTAACATGGCACGGCTGATCTGTGTGACGCGGTCGAGTTCCGAGCGGGCGAGGTCAAGGAACTCGACGGTCTCTTCGGGAGTGGCTCCGTTCTTCATCAGATAAAGCAGATTGACCACGGAGTCGAGCGGGTTATGAATCTCGTGCGCCAATGTTGCGGCCAGCCGGCCGGTGACCGCAAGCTTTTCGCTGGCGAGCAGCGCGGCCTGCGTGCGGCGCTGTTCCGTAACATCGCGGAAGACCATGACGACGCCGGCGAGTTCACCTGAGCGATCGAAGATCGGCGCGCCGCTGTCGTCGATCTGAATCTCTCCACTGCCTCGGCGAAGCAAAACGGCATGGTTGGCGAGCGAGACGGCACGTCTTGTGCGAAGAACAGCGTCAACAGGATTCTCCATCAGGTCGCGCGAGGCCTCATCCACGATGAGGAAAACCTCGCTGATGGGCCTTTGCGCTGCTTCCGCCTGTGTCCAACCGGTTAATTGCTCTGCGATGGTGTTGAGCAGCTCGACGCGGCCATGCTGATCGCAGACGACTACGCCATCACCGATTGAGGTTAATGTCGTGCGAAGACGCTGCTCGGAGTCGTAGGTGGCCTGGGCGTTCTTCCGCAGTGCGGTGATCGCCCCTTGGAACGCGTGCGTAACCGTGTGAAGTCGACTGCGCGCGAACAGCCCGATGAGAAGGCCGATGAGCGCGGCACAACCGACGATAGCTTCTAACGTATGGCGCACCTGAGTCTGCCAATGCTCCACTTCATTCTGCCGTTGCAGCTTCTGCTCGCTGATGAGTTCATTGAGGATGTCGCGGATGCGGTCCATCTCCTCTTTGCCGCGCAGGTTGAGCGCCACATCCCGGGTGTCCCCTCCAGATCGAACCAGGGCGATCATGGGAGCAGCGTCGGTGTCGAGCCAGCGACGGTGGCTGACTAAGAATTGATCGAGCAGATGAGTGTCCTTGCCTCGAGCCGCAAGGTCCTTGCGAAGCGTGGAGACGCTGGCGGCGAGCGGACCCTGAGCGTTCTCGAAGGGCTGAAGGAATGCTTCGTTCGATGTGTTCTGAAATCCGCGTACGCCGCTCTCCTCGTCACCGGTGAGCGCAAGGATGTAGGTTGCCGTTGCGATGTTGTGATCGGCATCCTGGAGGTCGTTGACTGTCTTCTGTGCGTTGCCGATCTGCCATATGAGGGCCCCCGAGACGAGCAGCAGCGCCACCACGGGAAGCAGCAGAGTTTGTAGCAGAATTCGATTTAGCTGGCTCAGATTCACTCGACAGCTCGCAACGGCAATGCTTCAGGATGCGCCAATGCACAATTTGAAGTGCAGTGGAACGTTTTAAGTGGCCGCAAAACGCGACACTTAAATATTCGCAAGAGCTAAGAGTTAATATGCGAAAAAAGAGCGTCGAGTTTCTCCAAAAGCGCAGGGGCACCCTCGCCTTTGGTCATGTAGATGTTTACTAACCCGGTAACATCCGACGGAAGTCCGACGTATGCTGAGAGCAAAAGGATGGGTACATCCGGTTTAGCTGCACGCATGCGCGCCGCCACCTCGCCCCCGTGCATCCCCGGCATTGCGTAGTCGAGCACGACTGCATCGACCGGATTCTCTTCGAAAAGCGTGAGCCCAGCCTTACCATCATGCGCGGTAATCACCTTGTAGCCCGACCGTTCGAGAAGAAGCTTGCGTACATGAAGTCCGACGCGCTCATCATCGACGCAGAGGACCAGGCGTCCTGAGTCTGACATATAGCCCTGTGGGTCCTCCGGACACGTGCGATAGAAGGATAGCACTGGCACATCACGTTAGACGTGCTACGACCTAAGAGGTCTCTGATGAAATCCAGTGCAGCAAGCGAGGAATCAGCGGGTAATAGAGACCAAGCACGATCTTGCGCGGCTCTGAAGAGAGATCGCGCGACACAGAAGCATAGCGTTCGAGTTGTGTACGGTACTTAAGTAGTTCCTCTTGTTCGAAACGTTCTGGAGAACGTGAACCCTGCTCCGTGGTTTTGAAGTCGATAATCCAGATTGTGTCGTCTCCGTTGGCAAGCGGTGTGCCGCCGGCCACAAAGGTGCGGTCTGCGCGCAGCACCGAGGCGTCAAGAGAGTCTATCGAGTGCTCGCTTGCAGCAGAATGGTGATTCGAAAGAATCCAGCGGCCAGTGGGATCCGCCAATGCATTCCGCAGTGCGGCGAGTACGCGAGGTACTTCGCGTTGCGAGGTTGCAGGGGCAACACCCTCGTTTCGCAGCGCTGCAAGAAGACGCGGTTCCCACAAAGAAAGATTGGCGAGAAGTATGTCAGGAGCGTCTCCAGCGGCGAGAGTCGCGCTGACGAATTGAAGGAAGCGGTGCACGACATTCCCGAAGGCGCGTACTGCGAATGAACCTTCTGGCCGCTCAAACGAAGGAGCGTGCGGCAGAGAAGACGCGGGTGTATAGGGCAGGCGAAGGTTCTCTGAGGACAGAAAGCGCGCGCGCGGGTCAAAGCTCAGCGGCAAACGACGCACCAGCGGGATGCGTTCGATTGCTTCGTTCCCGGCCGCAGAGGCGGCAATCGCGAGTCCGTCACCCGACTCCCCGGTCGGGGTGAATGGTAGGAGAGCTCCTCCCCTGATTGGGGTTGAGGCCGCGCTCTCTTCGGGATTGAGCGGCGTGCCGAAGCGAGATGCCACTACCGGCCATGCCGCGCGAAGGAGGGTGCCTTCGACGGGTGTTCGGGCCGTGCCATCCCTTTGCAGTTCGCAGGCGGCGAAGAGGTGGAGAGCTTCTCGGGCACGCGTGCAGGCAACGTACAGCAGACGACGTAGCTCAGCATGCTCGCGCGAACGCCTGACGCGCGAGAGCCACTGATTGAGTCCGTCAGTTTGATCGCCGCGCGACCCGATGGGAGCCAGCAGAATGTGTGCAGCCTGGCCGTCGGGCGGATCAAGCTCCAGCCAGTTCAGTAGCTCGGATCGGCTGCGATTCGTGGAGCGCTCGAGCCCGGGGATTAGAACGAGATCGAACTCGAGGCCCTTGCTGTTGTGGATCGTGAGCAGTTGGACAGCAGTTTCGTCGGCTGCGGATTCAGCATAGAGGCTTGACAAGCGCGAATTGAGCGCGAAGGTGTCGATGGCACCCACGCTATCCTGCTCGAGCTCGCGAAGGACCTCGAAGAATCGGCGCACATTGCCAAGGCGGTCAGGAGAAAGCGCCGCGTCGCCGCCCAGTGACAGCCATGTGCGCTCAACGTGGGCGGTGAAAGAAGTACGGCCGAGCGTGGCCATGGCCTGCTCGAGTGTCGGCCAAGTCCGTTCAAGGAGCTTTTGCCCAACGGGACTGAGCAGATGAGCGCGTGCCGCGACAAGTTCGGCGATCGTTGCTTCACGGTCGGAATCCGGTCCCTCTCCCGTGAGGTGGAGCAGATCAACCAGCGAGAGGCCACACCATGGAGCACGTAACACTGCGAGCCACGCGACCCGATCGGCGGGATGGAGCAGCGCACGAGTGATTGCAAGTACATCCAGCACCTCGGACCGTTCGTCGAGCGTATCAATCTTGACCGCGCGGAACGGAATAGGACCGGCACCGTAATCACGCGATAGTTCGGAGGTGACGGCAGCGAGGTGTTTGCGCGCGCGAGCGAGGATCGCGATGCTCCACGGCTTGGTCCGGCCTGCCGGGAGCGGCCGTGCGCGCCATTCCTCGATGATGCGCCGGATCTGGCGAGTTTCACGCTGAATGCGTGCGGCGCGAAGCTCACCCAGCCTCGGAGCGGGATTACCCGGAATTGGGTGGCCCCCGAGAACCTCCGTGTGCCAGACGATTGAGTGTGGATGCAGGGACGGGGGCCGAATCGCATCGGCGCGCACGAACGGAACGTCGAGCTCTTCGCCCAGCGACTGACTCACAGTCGCGGCCTGCGGGAAGAGCTGTGCGAATGTCTCGTTGAAAGCCTCGACAAGCGCGCCCTGCGAGCGGAAGTTCGCGGTGAGCCGCAGCGGCTCCAGTGGAACGTCGCCTAGTCGCCGCTCGGCGATAGTGCGAAGAAAACGCTCCACGCGCGCCTGGCGAAACAGATAAATCGATTGCTTGGGGTCGCCGACGAGAAACACTGTCTGAGAGTGGCCGTCCCACGAGCGCGTCAGGCGTTCGAGGAGCATGTATTGGGAAGACGAGGTGTCCTGCATCTCGTCCACAAGCAAATGCGTGAGCCGCGCCCCAGGGGACCGCGAAAAGTCTGTAACGCCCTCTTCGCCCGCCAGCGCATCACAGGCTGCAAGCGCAAGTTCGGAGAAGTCACAGTGGCCCGTTTCGGCGAAGAGAACCTTAAGATGAGCAAGCGCCTGGCGAAGAAGGCGAAAGAGCGCCTTGGCAACACGCCACTGCTCGTCGGGAAAGCGGGGCAGTGGCAGTCGCTGGATTGACTTCAGAGATTCAGCGATCTCATCGGTCTGTATCCGGCTGACGATATCCTTGAGCGTGTTCCCATCTTCATAAGAGATGTTGAATTTCAGATACGCAGGTCTGAACGACTTGCGCCACTCACCCTCCTTTGTAAATAGCAGATGGAGTAGCGCGAGCCAGTGCTCCAGATCCTCCGCGCGCGCCTCCGGAGGATCGCTACGGTTCGCGCACACGGCGACGGGTGATTGCTCCCCCGCAACATATGATGGCTCCAGCCCAAGGCGCGCAGCCAACTCCGTAAGCTCCACGAGTTCGGGCCGAGGCATCGCATCGAGCACGCGATCCAGTCCCGCGCAGATGATCGTCTCGAGCGAGCGCTCGAGCCGCGGACGGACTTGAGTGTCGAGGTGCTCGTCTGTCAGTGACTCGGTGTCGAGTGGAACGAGTTCGCCCCACTGCTGGCGCTGCTCCAACATGCGCGCAAGAAGCGCCTCGCAGTCATTGAGGTTGGCATCGCGATGGAGCAGAACTGTCTGCAGCGCTTCGTTGAGGAGGATGTCCGCACCGCCCAATTCAAGCAAAGTGCGCCGCGCGGCCTCACGATGCAGAGACTCAGCCGTTTCGACGGGCTGACTCGCGCCGGTGCCGGAGAGCAGGGGGAGCGTGCGAGCGATCTCGGCGCAAAGAGCGTCAATAGTACGAATCCGAAGCCGCTGCGGCTGTTCGAGGAGCCGCCATCCGAGCCGGGCATCGACCTCAAGTACGGCTTCGGCCAGCCGGCGGGTCTCACGCTCAAAGCTGCTCGCATCTGCCGCGCCAGTGTGGCCCCCTGAAGCCGTGTGGAGTTGCTCGAGGACGCGCTCGCGAAGTTCAGCCGTCGCCTTGCGCGTGAAGGTAATGGCAAGTATCTCTTCCGGCTCCGAGACATTGCCCTCTGCGAGCAGTTTGAGATACCGCTGCAGCAGCAGGCCGGTTTTGCCGGAACCCGCGGGAGCTTCGACGATCGCCGAGAGCCGCACGTCGAGCGCGCGGCATCGCGCATCATGATCTGGCGGCGGTCGGTCCGCGCCGCCTATTGGGGTCACGGGTTCCAACGGTGGGAACTGAAGGAGCTCAGACATCGATCTGCTCCTCGTCTTCTGCATCGTCGGCCGAAGAGTCGATGAACGTGGTCGGATCAATGCGGCAGAGCAATCGCTGAGGACAGCCGTTGCAGTTCACCGCAACACTCTTTGGGTCTACATCGGCCCGGCCCGCCGCGAAGTCCTCCGCAAGCTTCGTCAGAACAATCTTCCATTCGCTTCGGCGAAGTTCGAGATCAACGATACTTTGCCGCCTTTGGGACGGGAGCACGGTCTGACTTGCGGCAAGACCCTGCCACTTCATCTCCCCTCCAGGGCGAACGCGACCGAACAGTAACGCCTGGAGCTCGTCCTCTTTGGTCAGAAGAGCATACAGCGGAAGTTGCGGGTCGTCGGGGCGATTGCCGGACCAGTTCGAAGAGTGTGCGCGATGGCCCGTCTTGTAATCAACCAGCACGACGCCACCTTCCACTTCGTCGACGCGGTCAGGTTGAACCTTCAGGCGCAGAGGCCCGATGGGAATCGGCGTGCGCTCTTCCCGTTGCCGGACAGTGAACGGACCGCGCTGTAACTCTACCTCGAGCCACCTCAGAAGCAGTCGCCGCAGCCGTTCGCGCTGGAGTCCGATGTAGGCCGCGCTCCAGCCTGGTGAAGGGATCGACAACTTTGCGAACGCCGCATCGATCGCATTGGAGAGTCGGCGATGACGCTCTTCAGTAGTGAGCGAGCGGAGTTCGGCCTGAGACTGTGTCAAGCTCCAAAAATTCTCGAGGGCGCGATGAACGAGATTGCCACGCTCGATTGCATTCAAGCCGAGCTCGCAGGGATCCACTGTCGCAGAGTGCAGACGCATCTCCGCGAACGCCAGAAAGCCGCACGCCGCCTGCAGCTTCAGCACGCTCGCTCCACCTCGAAGTTCAGACGACGGAAGCGACGAAAGCGTCACATCATCGGGCAGGATCTCCTCCTCGACAACAGGAGCGGGCGGTGACGGATTGCAAGAGGTCCTCAGACGGTACAGCAGGAATGTTGAGCTGTTGTAGAAGTGGCGAAGGCCGCAACGTTCCGTGCTCGTCTGTCGAAGCGCTAAGGACCAGCAACTTTGAGGTGCGACGCAAAAGCGACTTAGCGCGCATCATCGCACGGTCGGCTCCCCTGGATGCATCCGTGCCGGGAAGACCGAGTTCCTGTTGGAGCGGCCAACCGAGCAATGGATGGGGATGTGCCGCTTCAGGCCATGCCTCGTCTGTCGCGTGCAACAGCACGACCGCATCGAAAACGGATCCCTCGGCCTCATCGGGGCGCATGATCTGAATTGGCGCGCCAGCAGCAGGCGGGTTCACCTGCGCGGACTGGAGCAGTTGCTCGAGCGTTTTCACCGCGGTTGCAAAGCTCACACGCGTGCCGCTGAAGTCCAGCGTCGCAAGAAGATCAAGGTTCGCGTCCCACGCCCCGGCCGTCGAGAACTCAGAAGGTGTCGGCGCTCGATCGCCGGGCCAGTTGGCTGCGCGCAGTAGATCGCGGATGACCCCCGACCATTCGGCGTAGCTGCGCGAAGCAAGGCTCCGGAGCCTCGCCGCGCAGACGTCGTCAAAGGTCTTCAACCAGGCCGGGACAAAAGCTGAAGTCTCGGCCGACCGAGACTGTCGCCGAATGAGACGAGTGAGCCCATCCATGTCGAGTTCCGGCAACAGATAGGGTCCGCGCCGAAGAACATTTGCATCAAAACGTGCCGCTGCAAGATGCTCCGAGCTGACACCGATAAATGGCGAACGAAGAAGTGCTCCCAAGCGTTCGATAGACAGCGGACCCTGCGCCAGGTGCAGGATCGCCAGGGCGTCCGAGATCATCGGTTGAGTAAGCAGGGGCGCACCTGAAGTGAACTCCCAGGGCGTGGCGGAGTTGTCGGCTTCAATCGGTTGCAACTCGGGGGCGAGAATCGCGCGGAAGACAGATTCGAGTTCCGCGCGGCTCTCGTCCGGCTGTGGCAGTAACACGGCAATGCGGGGCGCGGTGGATTCGAGGGCACGTTCCGCAAATAACTGCTGAAGCCACCGCGCCGCGAAGGCGATCTCATCACGGGGAGTCGCGACAACGGTGCTCACGCGTGACCAAGTCGAGGGCTCCGAGGTTTCGAGGTTCACCTCGGTAATCTGGGCTCCGGCCTCCCGCATAGCCTCAACAAGCGCAGACTGCGCGGGCGTGGGTTCTTCAAATCCCGCGAGGAGGACAGGACCTTCCAGCCGCAGGGCACCCGAAACGGCGTGCGTCCGAAGAGCCTCCTCAACCTCGGCAGTAGCGAGGTAACTCTCCGACACGCACATCTTTTTGAAGTTCGCCGCCCATCCCGCGAACGTGCGGGTATCAAAGGTTGTCGCCGTGGCTCCGATGCGTCCCGTCGCGCGGTGAGCGGCAGCCAGCGACCAAGCGGACCGGGCCATCTCCGCGAGTGCATCCGGCGAACTCAGCGTGCGCCCAGCCACTGAAGCCTCGATGATCCTCCGCCACAGACTGTGCTCCTGGGCAGCGTTCAGCAGCAGTCGAAGCTCACGGCCCTGAACCGTAAGACCCGACCAGAGTGCGCGGGTCCAATCCGTCCATGCGAGCACGGCAGGCGCGTCCCACGCCTTCAGCCCGGCAGCGCGCTGACGCTCGTTGAACGCCTGACGGAGCGTTCGCGCTGCGCGGCGGTTCGGCAGTACGACGACCACGCCGTGGGCAAGTGCGTCCAACAGATAGGGCTCGGTCACAGGGTTGGGCATCGCGTTCTACCGGCTCATAAGCCTGTACCCTTTATACGCCGAGTTTCACCGAACTTTCGCCTTCGCGTGAAGTGGAAAACGAGGCCATTGAACGGAATACGAGGCTTAGAAGAAGCAGCAATACAGCAAGCGTCCACGGCACAACCATCGCGATTCTTAGCGACCCGAACTGCGTCGAAAGCACACCCATCATCCAGGGGAACAGCGCGGCGCCCAGGCCGGAAACTGCGAGGATGAACCCGGCTGTCCTCGCGGGCGGTTGCCGCCGCATTAGAAGGCCGAACGTCGCAGGAAAGAACGGAGCGAGACCGAGCCCCAGCAGGATGCAGCAGGAGGACAGCATCCAGCCGTGGCGAGCCCACGCGAGAACTGCGATCACGGCAATTGCCAGCAGGAGTCCCGTTCGCTGGACAGCCAACTCGCTGGCGCGACGCAGCGCGATCGAGGCTAGTGCGCGGCCACCCGTCAGCGAAGCCCACAGTAACACCAGACCCGACTGTCCGCCCAGCAGTCGCAGATCGGAGAAGCGGACTGTAAACGTGGTGATCCACGCCGTCAGGCAGGTCTCCAATCCTCCATACAGGAAGAGAAGCAGCGCGAAAAAGGCGATGCTGCTCGCCGCAAGCGACTGCGTCGGTGCAGATTCGTTCTTGTCTTCGCCGGTGGAACTCGTATGCCGGAGCAGGCCGCCCATGCCACTGAGAAAATAAAGCCCCGCAAAGCACAGCAATGGATTTCGAAGTCCGTAACGAGGGATAAACGCCGCAACAAGCATGCCAGTGATAACCGCGCCGAGACTCCAGAAGAAGTTGAGCGATGCCAGCGCCGAGCCCGTGTGCGCGCGATAGCGTCGACCCGTAAGAATGTTGGTCGAAGCAATGATCTGCCCCAGGCCAATCCCGCTTACAAAGAGCGCGATACAGCCCGGCAAAAGAGAGCGCGACAGCGCGAACGCGCCGAACCCTGCAAACGCCAGCAGCGATCCCACGAAGATGCCGAGACCGAGCCGCCGCGGAACCGTGACTCCACCAAGAAAGGCGCCGACGAACTTCGTGAGGAGCAAAAGCCCGCTTTGCGCGTCTGTAAGCTGCCACGCGTGTGCCACTGCGGGAAGCAGGGGACCCAGTAGCACCGTACCCAGCCCCGCCAGCAGAAAGTCTGCGGCAAGCCACGGTGCTGACGGACCTGAACTGATCCCATTTGAATGAGCTTCGTGTGGCAAGTGCACGGCTCCAGGTGGCGCGCAAGGTCCGGCGGCTGAAGGTGCGCGAAAGGCGGGGCTGTAGCGACAGCGTGGGCCGCACCTCCCCGCAGTGGCCGCCGCACCCGGTCGACCCTGTTGAAGCGCAGCAAAACCTAGATGCTAGCACGCGACTATCATGAAGGATGTGAAGCGACGCACAGAAAGAACCCCGGCCCTAATCCTGATATTGATCGCCCTCCTGGGCGAAGCCTCCTTGGTCAGCCTCACCGGATGCCACCACAACCCATCCTTGTCGGCGGCAAGTTCGACGAAGCAGTATCCGATTCGCGGGACAATTGTGCGCGTCGACTCACAGGATGGACAAATCACGCTGCAGCACGATGCGATCCCCGGCCTCATGGAAGCCATGACGATGCAGTATCCGGTGACGGATCGTTCCGCGCTCTCCGAACTGCATCCCGGCGACAAAATTATTGCAACCCTCCTCGCCGACCCAAGTCCCCAGGGTCCTGTAAATCTGCGCCTGAGTCGAGATCGTCGTGATCGCGCAGGCGAAGCCCGACTATGCACAGGCAGTGCAATACCATGTCCCGGCGCCCGGGGACGAAGTCCCCGACTTCACGCTCTTGAACCAGTCCGATAGGAAGATCGACCTCAAACAGTACCGCGGCAGAGGTGTTGTTGATGACCTTCATCTACACGCGCTGCCCGCTGGCCGACTACTGCCCACGCATGAGCCGCAACTTCGCCCAGATCGACCAGCAGCTAGCGACAGACCCGAAGCTGTATAAGGACACGCATCTGCTCAGCGTGAGCTTCGACCCCACGTACGACACGCCGAAGGTACTCAAGAGCTATGGCGGAGCCTACACAGGCCAATACTCGAAGGAGACCTTCAATCACTGGGAGTTTGCCGCGCCAAGCGTAAAGGAGCTTCCGAAGATGGAACAATTCTTCGATGTTGGCGTCACGCCCGGCGAGAAGGGAACTCTGCAGCATTCGCTCGCCACTGTCGTCATCGGCAAAGATGGCAAGGTGATCGCGTTTTACCCCACCAACGACTGGAGCGTCGCGACCGTGCTTGAACAGGTGAAACGGGCCGCGGCCGCATAGGAGGAGACATTGGCAAAATTGACGATTGGATTTGGTGTACTGCTGGGATTGATCGGTGCCGGGTACTTTGTTGCGACTGGCAGCGCGCATCCCACGGCTCTGATTCCATTATGGTTCGGCTGCGCGCTGATCATCTGCGGAACGCTCGCAAATACAGAAAACACACGCCGTCGCATGCTCTGGATGCATATCGCCGTGACGATCGCTCTGCTCGGATTTCTCTTCCCAGGCTTCATGGCGATTAAGGAGTGGGTCGCTGCCCGCAGTGCTCCGCTCGCACATCCGGCCGCCGTGCAGGAGCAGGCCGTGATGTCGGTCGTGTGCCTCATCTTAACGGCGCTCTGTGTACGCAGCTTCATTGCGGCCCGGCGTTCGCGTACTGCCTAGGACGATTCTTGCGGATGAATCAGTCCTCGTAACGCTACACTGTCACCACGCATGGGTAGCTTTGGAAACGGTCTCGGCAGAAGTGGGATGAAGGCGGCTGATCGGCCGTCGCGCAATACCGGCAAGGCGATCGGCGCCGACCTCACGGCCAAGCGCCCAAAGGTCAAGCTCCGAGAGATCTGGCCCGAGATTTGGTCGCTAGTGAAGCCGCGCCGCTGGCTGATGGCGGGTTGCTTCCTGCTCATGATCATCAACCGCACCTCCGCGTTGGTGCTCCCCGCGTCCTTCAAGCCGCTGATCGACCGCGTGTTCATTCGGCACGATATGCATATCTTGCCGGCGATCGTCTGCGTCGTACTTGGTGCCACGATCATCCAGGGCCTCACGTCTTATTCGCTGACGCAGCTCCTGTCGAAGTCAGGCCAGCGCATGATCTCCGAACTTCGCAAGCAGGTACAGGAGCACATCGGCCGTCTGCCGGTCGCCTTCTACGACGAGAACCGCACCGGCACGCTCGTCGCTCGCATCATGACCGACGTTGAAGGCATCCGCAACATTATCGGCACCGGTGTCGTGGACTTCGTCGGCGGAATACTGACCGCGATCCTTGCGTTCGTCTATCTGGTGCACGTCAGCGTCAGCATGACGCTGCTGACCTTCGTCATCATGGCCGCCTTCGCGCTCGTGCTGCAGCGCGCCTTCAAGACGATCCGCCCTATCTTCCGCGAGCGCGCCAAGATCAACGCCGAAGTCACCGGCCGCCTCACTGAATCGCTCGGCGGAGTCCGCGTAGTCAAGGGCTATCACGCGGAGGCCAGCGAAGCGCAGGTCTTCGCCGGAGGTGTCGCACGTCTTCTCAACAACGTTATCAGTTCGCTCACCGCCCAGTCGCTCATGACGCTCTCATCGACCGTCATTCTTGGCGTCGTCGGCGCGGTCGTGATGTGGATGGGTGCCCACCTGAATGCCGCGGGCAAGCTGACCCCGGGCGCTTACTTCTCCTACGTAATGTTCCTCGCCTTTATGACTGCGCCGCTGGTGCAACTCGTCGCCATTGGAACGCAGCTCACCGAAGCCATGGCCGGACTCGATCGCACACGGGAGGTCATGAGCGAGAACGCTGAAGACGCTGATCCGAAACGAACGCAGGATGCCGGAGTCATAGGAGGTGATGTGCAATTTGTAGACGTGAACTTCGCCTACATTCTGGACAAACCCGTGCTGCACGACGTCAGCTTCCACTCACAGCCCGGCACAGTTACGGCCCTTGTCGGTTCCAGCGGATCCGGCAAGTCCACAATCATCAGTCTCATCTGCGGATTCCACACCGCCCAAAACGGCGAGGTACTCATTGACGGTAAGGATCTCGCCACCATTCGCCTCAGCAGCTATCGCCGCCAGCTTGGCGTCGTGCTCCAGGAGACATTCCTCTTCGACGGCACCATCCGCGAGAACATCATGTTCTCGCGCCCCGGCGCAACCGAGGAGCAGTTTCTCGAAGCCTGCAGGATCGCACGCGTCGACGAGTTCGCCGAGCGTTTCGCCGAAGGCTACGAGACCGTCGTTGGTGAACGTGGTGTCAAGCTCTCCGGAGGGCAGCGGCAGCGCCTCTCCATCGCGCGCGCCATTCTCGCCGACCCGCGCATCCTTATCCTCGACGAAGCCACCAGCTCACTCGACTCCGAGAGCGAAGCGATGATTCAGCATGGCCTCAGCTATCTGATGCAGGGCCGCACCACCTTCGTGATCGCGCATCGCCTCTCCACAATTCGTCGCGCCGATCAGATCCTTGTCGTTGAAGAAGGGCGCATCATCGAGCGCGGCACGCACGAACAGCTCTACGCCGTCGGCGGCCGTTACTTCGATCTCTACACCCGCCAGCACGGCCTCGAGACGAACCTCTTCCTCGCTCCCGGCGAAGGTGACGGCGGCCTTCCCGAAGAGGTCGAAAGCTGAGCCTTAGCTGCCGACCTTTTTCTCCGCTCCCAGCTCGCGCAGAAGGAACGCGTCATCGAACGCGATTTCCTTCAGATAGTCATAGCGTCCTGAAGCACCACCGTGACCCGCGTCCATATTGATGTGCAGCAGCAGCGGAGCATCGTTCGTCTTCAGAGTGCGCAGCTTCGCCACATACTTCGCGGGCTCCCAATACATCACCTGCGAGTCATTGAGACTCGTCTTCACCAGCACCGCCGGATACGCGCCCTCGCGCAGATTGTCGTAGGGCGAATAGCTGCGCATATACTCGAACGCCGCCGGCTCATTCGGATTTCCCCACTCCTCGTACTCGCCAACCGTCAGCGGCAATGATGCGTCCAGCATCGTGTTCATCACGTCAACAAACGGAACGTGTGAGAGCACTGCACGAAAGAGCCGCGGTTTTCCATCGGCCAGTGCGAAGTTCACCGCGGCGCCCATCAAAAGCCCGCCCGCGCTCCCGCCTTCAATCGCAACCCGCGCGGGATCGCCATATCCCTCGCGCACCAGGAACTCGACTGTCTCGATGAAATCCGTAAACGTATTCCGCTTCAGCATCATCTTGCCGGCGTCATGCCAGGGATCACCGAGTTCGCCTCCGCCCCGCACATGCGCATACGCCACAACCACACCACGATCTAGCAGCGCCAGCCGCGATGCAGAGAATCCGAGCGGCAGCGGATAACCATAGCTCCCATAGCCATAGACGTACAACGGATTCTTGCCGCTCTTGTCGAATGCATCGCGCCGATAGACCAGCGACACCGGCACCTCTGTCCCATCGTGCGCTCGGAACCAGAGCCGTTCCGACTGATAGTGCGACGTGTCAAACCCGCCCGGTACCTCCTGTTGCTTCAGCAGAGTCGACTCGCCCGTCGCCACGTCATAAAGAAACACCGACGATGGCCGCACCAGCGATTGATACGCATAGCGGAATTGCGTCGCGTTGAAATCCCGATTGATCTCGCTGAATGCCGTGTACGCTGGATCGGGGAAGCGGATGTCACGCGGTGCCGTAGGACGCCCCTCTACACCGAACGAAAACACCCGCAACACCGGTAGCCCGCGTTCACGATACCCCGCGACGAGAAAACTCTGAAAGAGATCGAAGTCTTCGAGCGGCGCGCCTTTCTGCTCCGGCAGCAACTCCTCCCACTGCTCACGATTCGTTGCCGAAACAGCCGCGCGCATCAACTTGAACTCCTCTGCATTCCGGTTCGACCGAATGTAAAAGAATCCGTCGCGATGATCGACGTAGTACTCTTCGTCATCCACCCGCGGAGCAATCAGCCGAAAACTCTCCTCCGGAGTCGCACTTGCTAGAAACCAGCTCTCGCTCGTCGTGTGGCTGCCAATCTGCAACAACAGATATTTGCGATCACGCGTTCGCCCCACGCCAAGGTTGAAGCGCTCATCCAGCTCGTGAAACACCTCAACATCTACATCCACTGCATCGCCAACCCGATGCCGGAACAGCCGATCCTGCCTCTTCGTCTGCTCATCCTCGGTCGAATAGAACAGCGTCTTCGAGTCCGACGCCCACACGAGCGAACCCACACGCTCCGCCGTATCCGCCAGGACCTCGCCCGTCGTCAGATCCTTGATGTGCAGGGTGTATTGCCGAAAGCCCGTGTTGTCCGTCGTATAAGCGAGCAGCCGCCCGTCCTGGCTCACCGAGCTGTCGCCGATCGCCATAAACGGCTGCCCCTCGGCCAGCTGATTCACGTCCAAAATCACCGTCTCGCCCGGCGTCAGCTCCGTCGAGTTCAGGCCCGGCGCCGAGCCCGCCGGCCTTCGGCAGTAGCGCGGATACTGCAATCCCTTCTCGGTCCGCACCAGGTACTCCCACGCACCATCGCGGTACGGAACTGACACGTCATCCTCTTTGATGTGCGACAGGATCTCGTCATAGAGCTGCTTCTGCAGTTCCTCGGTCCCCGCCATCATCGCGGCCGTATACGCGTTCTCGGCCTTCAGGTAATCCAGCACGCGCGGGCTGTCCTTGTCCCGCATCCAGGCATAGTCATCATGGAGCTCGGTCGAATGAATCCGCGTTGTGTGTGGTTCGCGTTCAGCAACAGGTGGCTGTATCACGGCTGTGTTCTGCATAGGTCTCCGAATATGTAAAGCATATCGATAGCGGTTACAAAATGCGATGCAACGCTCTGCCCGCCCGCGGACTCTCAAAACCGTACGTCATTTATTGACGCGCGGCAGGACCGCGAATGGAGACAAAAATGAAAAGGGCTACTTACCTGGTGTGCTGTCTGGCGATCGGTTCAGCGGCAATGATATCCACACTCACAGCGAAGGCGCAGGCCACCGACGACGACAAGAAGTTTCTCACCGAGGCCTCGCAAGGCAACTACGACGAGATCCAACTCGGCAAACTGGCCGAACAGAAGGCGACCAACCCCGACGTCAAGGCCTTTGGCCAGCGCATGGTCACCGACCACACCAAGCTCGGCCAGAAGATGAAGCCCTACGCCGACGAGTGGGGAATCGCGGCGCCCACTGGGCTCAGCCCCGACGCCCAGAAGGAGTACGACAAGCTGCAGGGCATGTCCGGCAATGACTTCGACAAGGAGTACATCTCCGACATGGTCAGCGACCACACGAAGGATCTCGATGCCTTTACCAAAGAGGTCAAAGACACCAAGGATGCGAAGTTCAAGACTACCGTCGAGCAGGGCAAGAGCGTCGTAGCCGCCCACAAAAACATGGCCTACGATCTGAAGAAGAAGATGTAGCTGGAAACACCCAGCATCACAGATTGCAAAGTCCCTGCGCCGATTCCGCAGGGGCTTTCTCTTGTGCGCAGGGTAGGATAGCCGTGTGAGAGCTCTCCGGCGCTTCGCTGCCGTTCTTCTGGTTACTGCGGGAATCGCGGCTGTCTGTGCGCGGGCCGAATCCGTCAGCCAGCTTCCGATGCCCACGAGCTACGTCCAGGACTTCGCCGGTGTCATCGACGCCGATTCGAAGCAGCAGATGGAGCAGCTAGGCCGCGAAGTTTGGCAGCAGGCCCAGGCCAAGATCATCGTCGTCACGATCCACTCGCTCGACGGCGTAAGCATCGAGGAGTTCGCAACCGACCTCGAAGACAAGTGGAAGGTCGGCGCCAAAGGCACAGACCGCGGCGTCCTCATGATTCTGGCGATTAACGATCGCAAACGCCGCATTGAGGTCGGTTACGGTCTCGAGGGCATCCTCAACGACGCCAAGGTCGGCGACATCGGCCGCACGATGGTTCCGTACCTGCAGCGTGGCGAATACGGACCGGGACTTCTCGAAGGCGAACAGCAGATTGCCAACGTCATTGCCGCCGATGCGAACGTCACGCTCGCGCCGCTGAAGCAACCCGTACGCCAACCCGAGCCCCAGCGTGGTCGTAAAGACTGGCTGGGCATCATCGTCTTCTTCGTCATCATCTTCTTCATCTTCCGCGGAGGCCGTCGTGGCGGCGGCGGTTGGCTGCCCTGGTTCATCCTCGGCAACATGATGGGTGGCGGCCGCGGCGGCGGCGGATGGGGAGGCGGCGGGGGTGGTGGTAGCGGCAGCGATGGCGGCGGCGACTTTGGCGGTGGATTCGGTGGTGGTTCGGGCGGTGGCGGCGCCAGCGGGGACTGGTAGTTCAAGTAATCTGAAGGCGAGTTCAACTCGCATGAAAGGAAGAACGATGAAAGGTGCCTGGGTAGCACTCGGAGTGGTGGGTCTGATCGTGATCGTGGTGCTGCTGGGAGTCGGCAGTTATATCACCTCGCGGAATCACATGGTGCAACTGAACGAGCAGGTAAACAGCGCCTATTCTGAGGTCGATATACAGCAGCAGCGGCGGCTCGATCTCATCCCCAACCTCGTCGCCAGCGTAAAGGGCTACGTCAAGGAGGAGGAGGCCGTTCTTACGAACATCGCTAACGCCCGCGCGGCGGTTCTCGCCTCCGGCTCGGATCGCGCCAGCAGCATCAATGCCAATCAACGACTGGACGTAGCGCTGGGTCCGCTGTATCGGCTGCAGGAGGAGTACCCCAACCTCAAGGGCAACGACCAGTTCATGCGCCTTGAGGACGAGTTGGCCGGTACTGAAAACCGCATCGCGGTCGCTCGCCGCCGTTATAACCTGGCCCTGCAGGACTACAACACCTACGTCCAGCAGTTCCCGAACAGCCTTTGGGCTGGATCAAAGTTCCCCGTTCGGAACGAGTACTTCAAGGGCAATCCGGCCAACAACCAGGCGCCTACAGTCGACTTCACGAAATAACTTTCGCAGCGCCCGTATCGGCACAGCCACCGCCCTGCGGTGGCTGTTTGCTGCACCGTAACATCCGATAGACTGCGTGCACCTCCATGCGGTGCGCGCGCCTGCAGGATGGGTTAGGGTTAGGACAGAATCATGGACACCGCGACGGCCAATCCGACGACTGTAGCCATGCTTGTTGGCACGCAGGTCGTCGATGCCTCCGGTCGCAGTCTGGGCCGCGTCCAGGAGCTGGCGGTCGACGTCGGCAAGGACAGCAATCGCGTCTCCGGCCTGCTGCTCTCGAAGCGTGGGAAGGGCAAGGCTCAGCGCTCCATGGTCGCCGTCCAGGATCTTGAAACTCCTCGCGCCTCGGATAAGCGGCTGCGCACCACCTCTACGCCCCATCCGGTCCCCAGTCTCAGCGACACGCTGCTGCTCGAACGCGACCTGCTCGACCAGCAGATCATCGACGTCGACGGTCGCAAAGTCGTGCGTGTCAATGACGTCAACCTCGCATGGGCTGAGGATGGTCCGGAAGGCCATACCACCACTTTGCTCATTCAGGACGTCGAGATCGGACTGCGAGGTGCTGCTCGCCGGCTGTTGAAGGGATTCCCGGCGGGCGCCCTCGAAGGCATAGTGAACAGTATTCCGTCGCGTCTCATTCCCTGGAGCTGCGTCGACCTCATCGACCGCGATCCTGCGCGCCGCGTTCGCCTCAAGATCGGCCAGGAACGTCTCGCCAAGCTGCACCCGTCGGACATCGCAGACATCCTCGAAAACCTCGCGCCCGCCGAGCGCGAGGCCGTCTTCACCAGCCTTCCCGAAGAGACGGCCGCTGAGGCGCTGGAAGAGATCGAGCCGAAGGTTCAGAAGGAACTCCTCCAGCGCATGGACTCCGAGCGTGCCGCGGACATCATCGAGGAGATGGATCCCGGCGCCGCCGCCGACGTCCTCGCCGAGCTCAGCCAGGAGGAGTCCGAAAAAATCCTCGAGGAGATGGAGCCCGAGGAGCGTCAGGACGTAGAGGAACTGCTTGAGTTCTCTGCAGAGACCGCCGCCGGCCGTATGACCACCGACTTCATCAGCGTCCCGCGCGAAACCACAGTCGCCGACGCAATCGAAGCGCTTCGCCACTTCGAGGGCGATCCCAACACCATCACCGAAATCTATCTGCTTGATGACGAGAGGAAGCTGGACGGCGTGGTGATGCTTCCAAAACTTCTTCTGGCCCACTCTGACACTCGCCTCTGGATGCTCCGCGAAGGCCACACCGTTTTCTGCAGTCTGCACGCCCGTGACGCCGAGGTCGCGGAGCTCTTCGACAAGTACAACCTGCGCTCGCTGCCCGTGGTCAACACCTCGCGCCACGTCGCCGGCGTCATCCACGCCGAGCAGGTGATCGCGCAGCTGCGTGAGGGCTAACGGCAGCATGGCCCCAGACTCGCAATCAGACCGTCCGCTGAAGATCCTCTACGCTGCAGGCCTCTCGCCCAATGACTCCTCGCTCTATCGTCTATGGGCGCTCGAGCGGCAGGGTCATCAGGTCGTTCCACTGAACGCATACGAGTACCAGCCCTCGAGCTCGGCTCTCCGCAAAATCGTCCATCGCGCACAGGTCGGCCCGTGGGTTTGGCGGCTCAACCGCGACATCCTCGCCATCGCCGAACGCGAGCGCCCTGACATCTTCTGGGCCGATAAGCTGCTCTCACTCCAGCCGCAGACACTCGTGAAGCTCCGCCGCATGGGCATCGTCAGCGTCAGCTACATGATCGACAACGTCTTCGGCGTGCGCGGAGATCCCGGCTGGCGTCTCTACAAAAAAGGCCTCACCCACTTCGACCTTCACGTCGTGCAGCGCGACAAGAACGTCATCGAGTACCGCGAGCACGGCGCACGCGATGTCCTCAAGATTCAAACCGCTTACGAGCCGACCATCCACTTTCCTCCGCCCGCTGGCTGGAGCGACAAAGACCGCGATCGCGGCGTCTCCTTCATCGGTACTCCCTACGACGACCGCGCGCAGTTCCTCACCCGCCTCTGGAAGGAGTTCGGCCTTCCCGTCGTTGTCAACGGCGGCCTCGTCTGGAAGAAGGCCCTCGGCCCCGAAGCCACCGCAGCAATCTACCGCGGCCACGGCGAGCTCTTTCGCGACGCCTACCGCGAAGGCATCTGGCGTTCGAAGATCAACCTCAGCTTTCTCACTCACTCCAATCACGACGAGTTCGTGCACAAGAGCTTCGAGATCGCCGCCTGCGAAGGCTTCCTGCTCGCCGAGCGCTCACCCGGCCACCTCGCGCGCTTCGTCGAAGACGAAGAGGCCGTCTTCTTCGAAGGCATTGACGAGTGCGTCGCCAAGATCCGCCGCTATCTGCCCGACGAAGCTGCACGCACACGCATCGCCGCCGCCGGCCGCCGCCGCGCCGAAGCCAGCGGCTATCACAACGACGCACAGGTCGCCGCCATCGTCGCCCGCCTGCGCACCATCCTCGCCGCGAACGAGGCCGCCCGATGATCCGCGACCTCCTCCACGAGAAGCCCTCGCCCGACTACCGCCCGCAGATCTGCATCGTCGGCGCCGGCGCTGCTGGCATCTGTCTCGCCGTCGAGCTCTCGAAGCAAGGCAAGAGCGTCATGCTCCTCGAAGGCGGCGGCCGCGATATCGAAGAGGCAGCCCAGGAGCCCTACCGCAGCGAGGTCGTCGGCCACATACATCGTGGCATTCACACCGGCCGCTTCCGTGCACACGGCGGAACAACAACCCGCTGGGGCGGCCAGATCCTCGAACTCAACGCAGAAGACTTCGAACGCCGCGACTGGATTCCCGCCAGTGGCTGGCCCTTCTCACGCGCCGAGCTCGAACCCTTCTACCGCCGCGCCCTCGACTTCGAAGGCCTCGGCGGAGCGCTCCGCAACGACGCCGACGTCTGGAAATCCCTCAGCCTCCCCGAACCATCCTTCCCCGAGCTGCAGTCCTATCTCACCCGCTGGTGCCCCGAGCCCAACTTCGCGCGCCTGCACAGCAAAGCACTCGAATCCACCAATCTCCAAGTCTGGCTGCACGCCAACGCCGTCGACCTCCTCTTCGAGAACGAAACCGTCCGGTGCACTCCGCGTCCGCACCCAGCAGGGAAGCGAAGTCCTCATCCACGCCGACCACTTCGTCTTCTGCATGGGTACCATCGAGTGCGTCCGGTTCTTCCTGCAGCCCCGCGCAGGCGATCTCCCCTGGAACCGCTCCGGTCTTCTCGGCCGCCACTTCCAGGACCACGTCGACGCCAACGCCGCGCGCGTCATCCCACGCAACCGCCGCCGATTCGCCGAGCTCTTCGACAACATCTTTCTCCGCGGCTTCAAGTACCACCCCAAGCTCCGTCTCCATCCCGACGACCAACGTCGCGCCCACGTCCTCAACTGCGGCGCCACGATGAGCTACTCCAGCGACGTCGACGAAGCCCTCGCTGCAACCAAGACCACCGCCAAACATCTCCTCCGTGGCCGATTCAGCGAACTCCAGCCCGCCGACATCCTGCGCTCCGCCCGCCACGCCCCACTGCTCGCACGCCAGGCCGCACGCTACGCACTCCGCCATCGCGTCTATAACCCCGCCTCCGCCGAGATCCGCCTCCGCGTCCACTGTGAGCAACGCCCCGACAGCGACAGCGCCATCACGCTCTCCACCGAGCGCGACTCTCTCGGCCTCCTCCGCGCTCGCCTCGACTGGCGCATCTCCCAACTCGAACTCGAAACGATCCGCACCTTCGCCCAAACCGCAGCGAGCTCCCTCGCCCCCATCGCCGACGTCCAACCTGACCCCGCACTCATCAACAACGACCCCACATTCCTCGACCGCTGCGACGACAGCAATCACCACATGGGCGGCATGCGCATGGCGGCGTCGCCCACCGATGGCGTTGTTACGCCCGATCTCCTCCTCCACGGCACGCGCAACGTTTATATCTGTAGCGGCGCTGTCTTCCCCACCTCGGGCTTCTCCAACCCCACACATACCGTACTCGCGCTTGCCATACGCCTTGCAGACCGTCTCGCCCGTCAGTGACGAGCATCGAACCAGACGGTAACCTAGTCCGTGAAGCGGAGGCATCGTGGAACAGATCAGGCTCGCGTCAAGCGGCCGCGAGACAACTCGGCTCGGTTACGGTTGCTCGTCCATCATGGGCGCGCTCGGCCGGCGTCAAAGCCTGCGCCTGCTCGAAGCCGCGTATGACGCGGGCATCCGCCACTTCGACGTTGCGCCCATGTATGGCTATGGCGAAGCCGAGAGCTGCGTGGGAGAGCTGCTCGCGCGCCACAATGACATAACCATCACCACAAAGTACGGCATTGCTCCGCCAAAACGCGGAGGCATGCTCCGTGCAGCACGACGCATCGCCGGGCCTGTGCTGCAACGCGTTCCCGCCCTCAAGCGCCGCCTCGTCCGAGCCGCCGGTGCCGTCGCCGCACCCGCAGAGAAGTCCCGCTTCTCCGCCGACGAAGCCCGCGCCTCGCTCGAAAACAGCCTCCGCCCGCTACGCACGAACTTCATCGACGTCTGGCTGCTTCACGAAGTCGAAGCCTCCGACCTCACCGACGACGCTCTCCTCAACTTCCTCCACGAAGCTGTTGCTCAGAAAAAGATCGGCGCCTTCGGCGTCGGGAGTGACAGCGCGAAGCTTCCCGCACTATTACGAGAGCGCCCGGCATACTGTCAGGTTGTGCAGCACGACTGGTCCGTGCTCGATCCCTTCGAACAGCAAGGCGCCCGCCTTCCACATCCATCACCGCGCATTGACAGATCGCCTGCACGCTCTGCACAACAATCTGGCCGCCGATCGCGAACGCTGTAACCGCTGGTCCGAGACCACGGGCCGCGATTTAGGGCGGCGCGAAGAGCTCGCAGCGCTTATGCTGAAGGCAGCGCTGGTTCTGTATCCGGGCACGATTCTCCTGGTGTCCTCGAAGAATCCGGCGCACATCAGAGAGAATGTCCATGTAGCAGAGGACGCGAGTCTCGAAGCACCGGCTCGTCGCCTCTATGACCTCGTGCAGCGTGAAGGCCTGGCCTCCGCAGCCAACTAACCGCCGGAGGGCCGCCGATGAATCGCTGGAGACGCTGGCGCATGAGCATCCTGCTGATTCTTGCAGTGCTTGGCCCCGGCTTCATCACAGCCAACGTCGACAACGACTCCGGCGGCATCTACACCTACGCCACCGCCGGCGCCCAGTTCGGCTACGCGCTGCTGTGGACCATGATCCCCATGGCGATCATGCTCGCGTTCGCGCAGGAGATCTCCGCGCGCATGGGCGTCGTCACAGGCAAAGGCCTCAGCGAGCTCATCCGCGAAGAGTTTGGCCTGCGCATCACGGCCATGCTGATGTTCGGACTCGTTCTCTGCAACCTCGGCGATGTCGTCAGCGAGTTCGCCGGCGTCAGCTCCAGTGCCGCACTCTTTCACATCAGCAAGTGGATCTCGGTTCCAGTCGTCGCCGTGCTCGTCTGGGTGCTGGTGGTCTACGGCGACTACAAGAAGCTTGAAAAACTCTTCGTCGTCCTCAGTTTTCTTTATATCGCCTACATCATCACCGCTGTGCTCGCGCATCCCAACTGGAACTCAGCGGTCAAAGACACGCTGCGCCTTCCACGTCTGCGCGACCTCCGCAATTCCGACTATCTCTATCTTTCCGTCGGCCTCATCGGTGCAACCGTCGCTCCCTGGCAACAGTTCTATCTGCAGGCCTCGGTCGTAGACAAAGGCACGCCGCAATCGAAGCTCAGGTTTGCTCAGATCGATGCCGTCTTCGGCTCTATCTTCTCCATCATCGTGGCCGCGTTCATTGTCATCGCCTGTGCCGCCACGCTCTTTGTCGGCAACATCCATCAGATTCGTGACGCCGCCGACGCCGCGCAGTCTCTGCGTCCGCTCGGCGGCCAGTACGCCTCTGTCCTCTTCGCGTTTGGTCTTTTGAATGCCTCGATCTTCGCGGCCTCTATTCTCCCGCTCTCCACCGCCTACACCGTCTGCGAGTCGCTCGGATTCGAAAGCGGCCTCAGCAAGAAGTTTCGCGAGGCGCCGGTCTTCTACTGGCTCTACACTGGTCTGCTGATCATCGGCGCGGCAGTAATTCTTATCTCCAAGCAACCGCCGGCCAAGCTCGCCGTGCTCTCACAGGTGCTCAACGGCGTGCTCCTGCCCGCGGTGCTCGTGTTCATGCTCATCCTGGTCAACAAGAAGTCGCTGATGGGTGCGAAGCGGAACAAGATGTCCTACAACATCGTGGCGTGGACGCTGACCGCGCTCGCGACCATCCTCACTGTCGTCATGCTCGTCGGAGCGATCCGCGGGAGCTAGAGCAGCTTACCCTCGGCGAGCTCGCGAATCAGCGTCAGGTCTGCGTCGAGAAAGTCATACTCCGGCAGGCGATCGAAGGTGCTCCACTGCATATCGTGAAAAACCACGTTGCGGAGCTCGCCCACAAAGCTCTCAATCGCAAAGAACTGAATGTGGATCGCACCGCCGTTGCGATAGTTGTGGCGAATCGCCGTGATCTCCCGGCCAACCGTCGCGCGGATGCCCAGCTCCTCATCCAACTCCCGCGCCAGCGCCTGCTCCGGAGTCTCTCCAGGCTCCACTTTGCCACCCGGAAACTCCCACTTCAATCCCATCGGCTTGTCAGGGCTTCGCTGGCAGATCAGCACCTCGCGCTGCTGAATAATCGCCGCGAAGAATCAACCCAGCAACCACGTACCGAAGCGGCCTGGTGGAGGACGGGGAACTCGGCGGCAGTTTGCGAATTGACCGTTTCACGTCTCGTTGTCAGTGTAGACGGTCAGCGCCGCGCTCCGGGTGCACGTTTCGGTTCCACAAGGCGCTTCCTCGCTCATCTTGTCACTCAAATGTCATCGACCGGCAGCTTCGGGTAGTACACCGGCCACCCATGCTCCGCACTGAAACTCGCCAGCTCTGCCGATGGATTCACCGGAAACGGATGCCGCGCGATCGAAAGCATCGCTGCGTCGTGCACTGAGTTGCCAAACACCGCATCCGGTGCGGTGACGCCCACACGAGCCAGCGATGCGACCTTGCCTTCATCGGTCGGCACGTCGCGCAGCCGGTCAGTAGCCACGCCGTTCGCGCACTCTACGCAAGCTGCGAGCACGCGATTCGCCGGAATCCCGAATCGCTTCACGCCCTCTTCCACCACCCAGTTGCACGTCGAACTCACCGCCCAGATCTCAACTCCCGCCGCTTGCAGATCCCGGACGAGCTGCAGCATCTCAGGAAAGATGTACGGTTCGATAACGTCGCGAAAGAACTCCGCGGCCGCTTTGCGCAGCGTCTCCTCCGGAATACCTCGATACACCTGCACCATCTCGCCGCAGATCGCGAGCTCCGAAACCTGGCCGCTGTTGTATCCCTCATAACGCTCGTTCAGCCACGCGATCGCTTCAGTCGAAAGCACGCCCTTCTCCATCGTCCAGCGCATGAACGCCGAACCTGAGTCGGGCCTCCAAAGCGTTCCATCGCAATCGAAGACCGCGACGCGCGGCGAGACCTCGTAGACACGGCCGAGAAATTCAGTGGTGGTGAGGCTGACAGGCATGTGCGAAGTGGTCAAACAGATCTCAAGGTCCAGTAAACGTTCAAGCTCCAGGTTCCAGTAGACCACGGTCTCCATGATGTTACGGTTGCGCGAGCGAATTGCCTGTCCGACAGGTGTGCACTACTTTTGGTACGCTGTTCGAACATAGTGCTACTGGGTTTGAGAGCGCACAAAGGGTGTCAACAATGTTGGATGAGAACAGGCTATTTCCGGCCGAGCCTGCAGCGCGCACCGTTGCGGCAAAGTTATACGCAGCTATAGAGAATCTTCCGATCATCAGTCCGCATGGGCACACCGACCCTCAGTGGTTCGCAGACGACCAGCCATTTCCTGATCCCGCAGCATTGTTCATCCAGCCGGACCACTACATCTTCCGCATGCTGTACTCGCAGGGAATCAGCATGGAGTCCCTGGGCATTCCGCAGTCGGACGGCAAACAGAAGGCCGACCCGCGGGAGGTCTGGCGTATCTTCGCGAAGAACTACTTCCTCTTCCGCGGAACACCCACGCGTCTCTGGATCGACTACGCCTTCGAGAAGCAGTTCGGTCTCAAGGATCGCCTGAGCGCCGATAACGCCGACGAGTACTACGACATCATCGACAAAGCGCTCCGCACGCCGCAGTTCCGCCCGCGCGCTCTCTTTGACAGTTTCAACATCGAGGTGCTCGCAACAACCGATCCGGCCTTCGACTCGCTCGCTCAGCACAAGAAGATCCGCGAGAGTGGATGGAAAGGCCGTGTGATTCCGACGTTCCGGCCCGATGCGGTGGTGGACGTAGAGTACAGCGGGTTCCGGGAGAATCTGGCGAAGCTCGGCGAGGTGGCCAACGAGGATGTCTCCAACTACAGGGGCTATCTGACCGCCCTGCGCAAGCGGAGGGCGTTCTTCAAGGAGAACGGGGCGAGGGCGACGGACCATGGGCACCTGACGGCGCAGACTGCAGATCTGCCGTTCAGCGAGGCAACGGCACTGTACGAGCGCATCTACGAAGGCAAGACGCGGAGCGGCGACGTCGAGCTCTTCCAGGCGCAGATGCTGACCGAGATGGCTGGGATGAGTGTGGAAGATGGGCTGACGATGCAACTCCATCCGGGCTCGATCCGTAACCACAACGCGCTGGTGTATGCGAAGTTCGGGCGCGATAAGGGAGCGGATATTCCCTCACCGACGGACTACGTTCGCGGGCTGCAGCCGCTGCTCTCGAAGTACGGGAACGAGCCGAACTTCACCTTCATTTTGTTCACGCTGGATGAGTCGACGTACTCGCGGGAGCTGGCCCCCCTGGCGGGGCACTATCCTTGCCTGCGGCTGGGGCCGCCGTGGTGGTTCCATGACTCGCCGGAGGGGATGAGGCGGTTCCGGGAGGAGGCGACGGAGACGGCTGGGTTCTACAACACGGTCGGGTTCAACGACGATACCAGGGCGTTCCTGTCGATTCCGGCTCGGCACGATGTGGCGAGGAGGGTCGATTGTGCGTTCCTCGGAAAGCTGGTTGCTGAGGGCAGACTCGATGAGGATGAGGCGTTCGAGCTGGCCCAGGACCTGACGGTGAATCTGGTGAGGAAGGCATATAGACTGTAGACCCCTCCCCCGTCACTTTTTGCGCAAAATCTAGAGAACGTGGGACTTAGGCTTGGACCTAAGGCCAAAAGTCCAATTTTTCGTTGGCAATCCTCGCAAAGTCCTCAAAGAACAGGGCTTATGGAAGACAAATGCCCGGCGATGAGCCGGGCAGGATTTTCTTGTCCCCTTAAGTTAAGTATATCGTGCGCGTCAAGGGGTTGAGCCAGGCGCTAGCATTCCCTCAGGGGCTAAAGCCCGATCATCTTCGACCCGTTGACGGATGGGCTAAAGCCCAGTCCCTTTCAAAACAGTTCGATTGCTGCTGGTAGAAGCGGACGTAGTCGACCCACATGCGGCCGGTGGCGGGGGTGGTGGCGTCGGTTGAGCCGGGGAAGCCGGCTTCGCCGATGGCGAAGTTGAGGATGACGTAGAAGGGGTGGTCGAAGACCCACTTGGTGCCTGCGGGGAGATCGGCGGGGGTGACGACGGAGAAGGGCTTCGAGGGGTCGTCGCGGTAGAACTCCATGCGGTTGGGCGACCAGGTCATGCCGTAGGTGTGGAAGTTGCCGTCGTCGATGCGGCCGGCTACACCGTTGACCGCGGGGAAGGTGAAGGTGCGGCTGATGCCTTTGCCGCCGGAGTAGCCGGGGCCGTGGACGGTCGAGGAGGTTGTGCTGGGGCCGTACTTCTGGACCCACTCGATGATGTCCTGCTCGCCGCAGTCGGGCCAGCGGGCGGTCTCGTGATCGTCACCGAGCAGCCAGAAGGCGGGCCAGAAGCCGGCGCCGGGTTCCATGCGGAGGCGGGCCTCGACGCGGCCGTAGAGGATGGTGTGTTTGCCCTGCGGTATTGAGGCGGGCTGAGCTCCAGAGCTGGCCGCTGTGGATGGCGGTGAGGACGAGGTTGCCATTGCCGTCTTCGGCGAGGTTGGGATGGGTTTTGCTGTCGCAGGGGCCGTCGTTGTCGGTGGGGCGGCAGTAGAACTGGATCTCGTGATTGCCCCTGGGGCCCCAGCCGCGGACGAAGTTCCAGTCGGATTCGCTGGGGAGGGAGTTGGCGGGGCCGTTGAACTCGTCGGACCAGACGAGGTGCCAGGTTTGGGCGCGGGCGGATGTGAAGGCGAAGAGCGTGAAGGCCAAGAGGAGACGCGAGAACATTCGTGTCAGGATTCGTGTCATCGGGATAATGGTATCTGCACGATTGCTCGAGAGGATGGTGTATTTACGGTCAACAATTCAGTGAACTGGTCGCCCGACGCTTTGCTCTAATGCCGACGCCTCCCAATCGACCGCAATCCGGAGATTTCGTGGAATCGGATCTCAACTTCCGGATTGCCGACAATGCGGACATAATGGGCCCAACCGTCGGCTTTCGAGGGAAAGCCGACGTTCGACCCTTTTGGCAGACATGATTTTCTTTGAACCGGGAAATGTGGATATTTGGTCAACGCTTCAAGATCGTCCCCGCCCAATTGACCCACACGCTCGTCACCGCCAATCTTGACGCTACGACAGTAACCACAACGAAGGCGGCATAGCCGATCGCAAACTCGCGGTCGACCTTGCGGGTCATGGTCAGGCGCACCAGCAGGAGAAGTGCTCCGAGGCTAGCAACCGGCCCGAACAAGCCCATCCACGTGTGAAACCCGAAGGCCGAATTAACCAGCGATATCCGCGCCATGGCTCCGCTCAGAATAGTCAGGCTGGCCATCAGCATCATGGGACGATGAATGCGGGCCCGCTTGCGGTTGAGTACTCCGATCGCGACGAATACCACGTACAGCGCAATTTCCGCATACATGATCAACAGAAACTGGCGAGCCGGCCAGTCGAAAATAACTGTTCTCGGATTGAGGCGTAAGGAGCGGGTAGCCACCAGCGGCCCAGTGAGCGCGATCATGGAAGCAATGACCAGCACGCTCCAGCCGAGTTTCATGTGCAGTCGGCGGTTCTGCGTGTAGATAAGCAGAGACTGCACGAAAAACAGCACGTACCATGCGAAGATCGCCGAACTGTGCGCAACTACCGTTGCCAGGATCGACGGATCAATCGAAGTGCCGTCAGCGTGTTTGCCTCCGAAGATGTAGTGTTGGAAGCCGAGGACGGTCAGAACCAGGAAGATGGACCCTGTGCCGGTGTAGAAAAGGCGATCAGGTTTCACACTTGCTCGCTGACTCAACGAAACCACGCCGGAAGAAACAGCATCGTCGATAAATTGCTGTGCCATGTGGATCTCCTCTACTAGAGATCACTGACCTCTTCGCAGATAATTCCTCCCCGACTGCCGCTACAGGGTGGAACGATCTCCAGACTGTTGTTGCTGCAGAAACACGAAGGTCAGATTACGGAGCCCCGGCCGATGAAGCGCAGGAAGTGAAGCGGAAGCGCGACGCGGAAAGACTGGTCGCACACAAAAGCATTCCTTGCGGCGTCCGCCGACGCAATTAGGTTTGCTCTATAAGAAATTGTTGAGAATCCTATTGCCATAGCATTAGTGGGTCAAGGGAAATGTGCGGCAGGCTCCCGCAGGACGGATAACCGGCAATAAGGAAGCTTCGTGGAATCGGATCGAAATGTCCGGATTGTCGACAATCTGGTCGTTTCAGGAACGATGACTGCCGCGGCTATAAACGACGCTAAGTTGTAGCCTGTAAATCGGCCCAATTTGTTCGTGTGGGAGGGATACCGATCATGTCCCTGCGCAAACGGTTTCTGTTCGCAACGTTGTTCACGACCATTGCCTGGGCGGCGGACGGAAGAGGCCGTGTTTACGGGGCGGAATCTCTTCCGATCCAGTTCAAGAATCTTCAATTCAAGGATCCCAAAGATTTGGGTGTTGGAAAGGTGCTGGTGGCGGCCCGCAACCTCGGCGATCCGAGTTTCGCAGGAACAGTGATCCTGCTAGTTCACTACGACGGAAAAGGCGCAGTAGGACTGATTCTCAACCGGCGCACTGATGTCCCGCTTTCTCGAGTTCTCAATCTCAAGGCCGCGAAAGACCGCTCCGACCCGGTCTATGTCGGGGGGCCTGTGGAACCTACGGCCGTGTTGGCATTGTTGGAGTCCTCGACCAAAGTTGAAAAGGCTGAGGACGTCTTCGGTGGGGTTTATTTGATTTCCGACAAAGCACTGTTCGAAAAAACAATTTCGGCCCGGCCTGACCCTGGCGTTTTTCACGTTTACGTGGGATATGCAGGTTGGACGCAAGATCAATTGCGCACCGAAGTGCAATTGGGCGCGTGGTTCATTTTTCCGGCAGACGCCGCCACCGTATTCAATTCCGATCCGGATTCTTTGTGGTTGGAGATGATCAAGAAGACACAATTGAGATTCGCGAAGACGGAGCCCTTCGCGGACACGTCTGAGCCAGCAGCATCGTTTTGAGAATTGAGCCGATATCTTCAAAAAAACTGCCTCGTCGACGCGCAATGGATTGCCCAGCGTTTGTTTTCGATCCCACCTTTTCATTGCAGACTCGGTTTTATCGCGGCGAGTATAGCAATACCGCCTGTTGCTTCTGACAGTACCTCGCGCTTCGCGTGGCAATCAGACTTTTGACAGGTCGATTCGCGATCGGGGTCGTCCGATAGATCGCGCGGAGTACTCGGATCATGTGCTCCACTTCTCGTTTGCCTGATTGCCGTCTGTGGACTGCGAGATGCAGTCTCTCCATCGTCACGCTCAGGCTATCAATCTTGATCTGCATCGGCTGCGTGCTTTGGGGGTGCGAGAAGAAGCAAAGTCCACCCGCAGAAAGCCCGACAACCACATCTACGCCCCAGGCGGAAGTACCAGCGGCGCGGTCTTCGGCAGTTGTTCCGGAGGGCAGCGGCGGCGCGTCGTCGCAGGGCACATTGTCTCTCCCGACGGGATTCGGGAAACGTACGGGCGACCTCGATGAGATGGTAAAGGCGCGGTCGATCCGCGCAATCCTCATCGTGAATCCGATTGGTTTCTTTTATCGGGCGGGGCGACCGCAGGGAATCCAGTATGAAGCGCTGGAGGAGTTTCAAAAGTTCGTCAACCAGAAGATGAAGACGGGCAGGCTGCCGCTGAAAGTGGACTTCCTTCCGATGCGTCCGGATCAGGCGGAGGCCGCATTGGAGCAGGGGCTCGGCGACATCATTGCGCAAGGCGTGGTCATCACACCTGAGCGCGAGCAGCGTGTCGCGTTCTCGGTGCCGATTCAGCAGAATGTCTCTCACGTGATTGTGACCGGGCCGGCGCTGGCGAATGTTTCGAGCTTCGATGATCTGGCGGGCAAACGCATTTACGTGAACCCTGTCGACGCCAGCTACGCAACGCTGAGGCAGATGAATGACGCACGCCGCAAGGCCGGGAAACCGGCCCTGGATGTCGTGGCAGCCGACAAAGATCTGTTCGACGATGACCTTGTCGAGATGGTGAACGCGGGCCTGATTCCCGCAACCGTTACGACGAAGCAACGCGCCGATCTCTGGGCCCAGATTCTGCCGAACGTGAGGTCGCACGCGAACCTTGTGGTCTCAAGCGGGGAAAGTCTCGCCTGGGTGATGCGCAAGAACAACCCTCAGTTGAAGGCACTGGTCGACGAATTTGTCACGACGCATGCGGCCGGCACATCCTTCGGAAACACTCTGGTGCGGCGATACCTGCAAAACACCAAGTGGATCAAGGACTCGACGTCGTCGGCGGAGATTCAAAAGTTCGATCAGTACGTCGAATACTTCAAGAAGTACGCTTCCGAGTATGACTTCGACTACTTGATGCTGGCAGCGCAGGGCTATCAGGAATCGCAACTGAATCAGAACACGAGAAGCCGCGCCGGCGCTGTTGGGATCATGCAGGTGATGCCGAAGCTTGCGGCAGCGAATCCGATTGATGTTCCCAACGTGAGTCAGGCCGACGCCAACATACACGCTGGCGTGAAGATGATGCGCAACATCGCCGACACCTACTTCAACGATCCTGCGATCGATCCGGTTGATAAGACACTATTCGTCTTTGCGAGCTATAACGCGGGGCCGAACCGCATTGTGCAGCTCCGCAAAAAGGCGCAGCAAGACGGCCTTGACCCGAACAAGTGGTTCGGCAACGTGGAGCTGGAGGTCGCAAAGAGTGTGGGCCAGGAGACGGTGAACTATGTGGACAACATTTACAAGTACTACGTTGCCTATAAGCTCACCCTGGCGGACAAGCTGCAACAGAAGGCCGCGGAACAAAAAGTGAATTGATCTTCGGCGCTAAGATAAAAGGCTATGAGTCTGTTCTTTGCTGCTGGATCGCCGACGACGGAGATGTCGCCGGAGGAGTTTCGCGCGGGGCTGTACGAGGCCCTGGACAAGCTGGAGAAATTGAAGCCGCGCAAGAAAGTGCTGGCGGTTCCGCCGGACTTTACGAGGTTTCACTCGAAGGCCGGCGAGCTGACGGACATGGCGTATGAGTACTACGGCGAGCGCCTGACGGATGTGCTGCCGGCGCTGGGCACGCACAAGCCGATGAGCGAGAGCGAGCTGGCAACGATGTATCCGAAGACGCCGAAGAATCTGATTCGCGTGCACGATTGGCGCAACGACATTGTGACGCTGGGCGAGGTGCCGTGCGAGTTTGTGCGCGAGGTGAGCGAGGGCAAGGTGGACTACAGCTGGCCGGCGCAGGTGAACAAGCTGCTGGTCGGGTCTGCGAAAGACGGGGGCGGGCACGATCTCATCCTCTCGATTGGGCAGGTGGTGCCGCATGAAGTTGTCGGCATGGCGAATGGGTCGAAGAATATTTTTGTGGGCACGGGCGGCGTGATGGGGATTCATCGCTCACACTTTCTGGGCGCGGTGTATGGGATGGAGCGCATGATGGGGCGCGCGGATACACCGGTGCGTCGGGTGCTGAATTATGCGAGCGAGCACTTTGCGAAGAACCTGCCGATTGTTTACGTCCAGACTGTCGTGAACAAGAACGATAAGGGCGAGCTGGTGATGCGAGGGTTGTTTATCGGCGACGACGAGGAGTGCTTTGAGAAGGCGGCGGAGCTGAGTTTGAAGTGCAACTTCCTGATGATGGATCGCGAGATCAAGAAGGCGGTGGTGTTTCTCGATCCGCATGAGTTCAAGACGACGTGGCTGGGGAACAAGAGCGTGTATCGGACGCGCATGGCGCTGGCGGACAACGCGGAGCTGATTGTGCTGGCGCCGGGTGTGCATGAGTTTGGAGAGGATCCGACGATCGACAAGCTGATACGGAAGTTTGGCTATTGCGGCACGCCGAAGACGCTGGAGTATGTGAAGGAAGATCCGGGGCTGGCGGCGAATCTGAGCGCGGCGGCGCATTTGATTCATGGATCGAGCGAGGGACGGTTCACGATCCGGTACTGTCCGGGCGGGCTGACGCGTGAGGAGATCGAGGGCGTGCACTACGAGTACGGCGATCTGAAGGAGTACGAGAAGAGGTACGACCCGGAGAAGCTGAAGGATGGGTGGAATGTGGTGGACGGCGAGGAGATCTTCTACATCTCGAACCCGGGGCTGGGGCTGTGGGCGTACAAAGGGCGGTTTGTGAACTAACGTTTGATTTGCGTGGCCCGGCAGGCTGTCTGACGCAATTGTTGCGCTGTCTGACCGGAGGCGGGTATTCTGTTAGGCGCGACGGCGCGGAAGTGTGCGCGGGCGTCGAATGATTCCAGGACAAAATTTCCGAGAGATTTTCGGACTTTCTTTAGATTGGAGACTGTGATGGCAAGTGAGCTGCGTTTGCCGAAGTATTCCGTGGGAGTGGGCGACCGGTTCGCGCACCAGGCGAAGGCCCAGTTGGCGGCCTGCATCAAGGCGAAGGAAGCGGGGATTGAGGTGGCTCCGGTGTGGAACAAGTCCAACCGCGAGCACACGATTATTGGCAGCGAGCCGAAGGGGACGCGCGAGGCGGCGGATGCGGCGGTGAAGGCGCTGGGGTGGAAGACGCCGTACTTTCTGGATGCGGACCACATCAATTTGAAGAATGTGGAGCGGTTCATCGCGCCGTGCGATTTTTTTACGATCGATGTCGCTGAGGAGATTGGCAAGCACGCCGAGCCGGACGATGTAGACGCGTTTGTCGCGCGGCATCCGGAGCTGGTGGGCGAGGTGAGGATTCCGCGGATTGCGGCGCCGTTCAAGACGGATACGGCGTTTGTGAAGGGCGTGGCGAACAAGTTTTTGGCGGCCGTGCAGGACGCGGGAAGGATCTATCGGTTTCTGGTGGAGAAGAAGGGTGAGGGCAAGTTTGTGCCTGAGGTGTCGATGGACGAGACGGACTCGCCGCAGACGCCGGTGGAGCTGCTGATTATTCTGGCAGCGATTGCGGATGAGAAGATTCCGATCCAGACGATTGCGCCGAAGTTCACGGGGCGGTTCAACAAGGGCGTGGACTACGTGGGCGATGTGAAGCAGTTCGCGAAGGAGTTCGAGGAGGACATCGCGGCGATTGCGTTTGCGGTCGAGCGGTATGGGCTGCCGGAGAATTTGAAGCTGAGCGTGCACTCAGGCTCGGATAAGTTTTCGATCTATGCGTCGATTCATGGAGCGATGGTGAAGTTTGACGCGGGCGTGCATTTGAAGACGGCGGGCACGACGTGGCTGGAGGAGCTGATTGGACTGGCGGAGGCCGGCGGGTCGGGGCTGCAGCTGGCGAAGGAGGTCTACCGCGAGGCGTATGCTCATGCGGATGAACTGACCGCGCCGTACGCGACGGTGATTGACATCGACCGCGCGAAGCTGCCGAAGCCGGAGGAGGTCGACAAGTGGACGAGCGAGCAGTACACCTCGGCGCTGCGGCACGACCAGAAGAACCCGGCGTATAACCCGAGCTTCCGTCAGTTGCTGCATGTGGGCTTTAAGGTCGCGGCGAAGATGGGCGACCGTTATACGAAGGAACTCGACGAGCACGAGGACGTGATCGCGAAGAATGTGACCACGAACCTGTGGGATCGGCATATCCGGCCAGTGTTTCTGGGGGCGTAGATAGTGGCCGACGCTGTTTGAGGGCCAGAGAAGCCAGCCGTGAACTGCGGGTGATAGAGTTCTTGCACAGATTTTGTTCGGAGATGCGCGGAAATGATTGTGGTGCTGATGGGGGTGACCGGGTCGGGGAAGACGACGATCGGCACCTTGCTGGCGCAACGTACGGGAACGATCTTTGCGGATGCGGACGACTATCATCCGCAGGCAAACAAAGACAAGATGCGCGCGGGGATTCCGCTGAACGATGAGGATCGGCAGCCGTGGCTGGAGATCCTGAACGGTCTGCTGCGCGGGTGGTACCAGAGCGGCGAGGGCGGCGTGCTGGCGTGCTCGGCGCTGAAGGAGAAGTACCGCGAAACGCTGGAGAGCGGCATTCCTGCGAACGCGATTGCGTTTGTGTGGCTGGACGGCGACAAGGAACTGCTGAGCGAGCGGCTGGCGGCGCGGCATCATTCGTACATGAATCCAAAGCTGCTGGACAGCCAGATTGCGACGCTGGAGCCGCCGAAGGATGCGCTGCGCGTGAACATCGACCATCCGCCGGACCAGATTGTGGATGAGATTTTGAAGCATGTGTCGCTGACGCAGGACGGGACCAGGACAGGAAAGACATAAGCAGATTTCCTTTCACCCCAGCCGGCAAGCCGGCAGGGGACCCCGGTGCGGGAATGACAACAAAGAGAAACAACGGCGGACAGAAGCAGGCGAAGGCATAAGGAGCAGTGATGGCAGGATTGTTCGATTTGACGGGGAAGACGGCGGTGGTGGTGGGCGGAACGTCTGGCATTGGCCTGGCGATGGCGCTGGGGCTGGCGGATGCGGGCGCGGATGTTGTGGCGAGCTCGCGGCGGCAGGAGCAGGTGGATGAGGCGGCGAAGCAGATTGAGGCGCGCGGACGGCGGAGCCTGCGTGTGGCCTCCGACGTTGCAGACCGCAAGAGCCTGCAGGCGCTGTGCGATGCGACGATTGGCGCATTCGGCAAGGTGGACATCCTGATCAATTCAGCGGGCAAGATCAAGCGCGCGCCCACGGTGGACTTTCCCGAGGACGAGTGGAACTCGATCATGGACACGAACGTGACGGGAACGCTGCGCTCGTGCCAGATCTTCGGCAGGAAGATGTTGGAGCGCGGGTATGGGCGCATCGTGAATATCGCGTCGCTGAACACGTTCGTGTCGCTGAAGGAAGTGGCGGCGTATGCGGCCTCGAAGGCGGCGGTGGGCGCGCTGACGCGGTCGCTGGCGGTGGAGTGGTCGGCGCAGGGCGTGACGGTGAATGCGATTGCTCCGGGAGTGTTCCGCACGGCGCTGAATGCGGAGCTGCTGGACAAGAGCGAGCGCGGCAAGGAGCTGCGCATGCGCACGCCGATGAACCGCTTCGGCAAGACAGAGGAGCTGGTGGGTGCGGCGATTTATCTGGCGTCCGACGCGGCGACGTTCGTGACGGGCGAGATTCTGGTGGTGGATGGCGGGTTCCTGGCGAGCGGCGTGAATCAGTAGGCCTGCGGTGGGCGGATCAGCGAGTTTCTATAAGACAATCGTTTTTCCTTGCAATTAATTGCAATCGGTCTGCTAGACTGGCTGCCTCAAATGCAAAGGAGCGAGAACGCGTGAAGAACGTAGCCCATTGGGCGGCCATGCTGGGGTTGCTTGGCCTGACGGCTTTGACGGTGTCGGGGCAGACAAAGAGTGGGGCCAAGGACCGCCCGTGGATGGACACGAAACTTTCGCCGGAGCGACGCGCGGACCTGGCGCTCGAGCAGATGACGCTCGACGAGAAGATCGGCATGCTGCACGGCAATGGCATGGCGCGGCAGAAGAATCTTCCGCCAGAGATTGAGGCGGTGCAGGACCAGTCGAATGGCGGCGCGGGGTTTGTGTTTGGCGTGCCGCGGCTGGGGATTCCGTCGATCCAGATGAGCGATGCGGCGTATGGCGTGCGGCAGAGCGCGGACAATGGGCGCTACTCGACCGCGCTGCCTTCGAACCTTGGCTCGGCGGCGAGCTGGGACCCCGATGCGGCGTGCGCCTATGGCAAATTGATCGGCGATGAGCTGCGCATGCAGGGCTACAACACGACGCTGGGCGGCGGAACGAACATCACGCGCGATCCGCGCAACGGGCGCACGTTTGAGTACATGGGTGAGGACCCGGTGCTCGCGGGGACGATGGTGGGCTCGCGCATTCGCTGCGAGGGCGGAGAGCATGTGATCTCCGACATCAAGCACTATGCGTTCAATGACCAGGAGAGTGGACGGCAAGAGGTTGACGCAATCATCGGCGAGCGTGCGGGGCGCGAGAGCGATCTGCTGGCGTTCGAGATCGGAGTGAAGACCGGACATCCGAATGCAGTGATGTGCAGCTACAACGGCGTGAACGGCGACTACGCATGCGAGAACACGTGGCTGCTGCACGATGTGCTGAAGGGCGAATGGAAATTCCCGGGTTTTGTGATGTCGGACTGGGATGCCACGCACAGCACGGTGAAGGCGTCGCATGCGGGGCTGGACCAGGAGCAGCCGCTGGACCTGTTTTATGGCGCGGCGCTGAAGAAGGCAGTGGAGAGCGGCGAGGTCTCGCAGGCGGAGCTGAACGAGCATGTGCGGCGCGTGCTGTGGGCGGAGTTTGCGAGCGGGTTGATCGACCATCCGGTGGTGAAGGGCGTGGTCGATGTAATGCACGGGTTTGAGGTATCGCAGAAGGTGGAAGAGGGAAGCGCGGTGCTGCTGCGCAACGAGCATGCGGCGCTGCCGATCGATGCGCAGAAGGTGCGGTCGATTGCGGTGATCGGCTTCAACGCCGATACGGGGATGATCTCGGGCGGCGGTTCCGCGCAGGTGGACGCGCCGGGACAGATTGGCGGGACGAAATGGCGGACGCATATCTGGTTCCCGACGTCGCCGCTGGAGGCGATTCGTGCGCAGGCTCCGGGAGCGACGGTCAGCTTTAGTTCCGGTGAGCGGGTCGAGGACGCGGTTGAGAAGGCGAAGAGCGCGGATGTCGCGATTGTGTTTGCGTGGCAGTGGGAGTCGGAGGCGGGCGATCTCGAGAACCTGTCGCTGCCGAACGATCAGGACAAGCTGATTGCCGCGGTGGCGAAGGCGAATCCGCGCACGGTGGTGGTGCTGGAGACGGGCACGGCGGTGACGATGCCGTGGCTCGACAACACGGGCGCAGTGCTGGAGGCGTGGTACGGCGGGTCGAAGGGTGCGGATGCTGTGGCGCGACTGCTGTTCGGTGTGGTGAACCCGAGCGGCAAGTTGCCGATGACGTTCCCGCAGAGCGAGGACGAGCTGCCGCGCAAGACGATCGCGCAACCGCCGCCGCCGGTGAGGAATGGCGTGCTGAGCTTCAAGGTGGATTACAACATCGAGGGCGCAGCGGTTGGGTATAAGTGGTACGAGGAGCAGAAGAAGCCAGTGCTGTTTCCGTTCGGCTTCGGGCTCTCGTACACGACGTTCAGCTATTCGAAGCTGAGGGTGGGCAAGGATGGCGAGTCGGTGACGCTGACGGTGACAAACTCAGGCACGCGTGCGGGAGCGGAGGTTGCCGAGGTGTACGCGACGCTGCCAGCAGAGCGCGGGCGAGCCGTGGAAGCGGCTGATTGCGTACAAGAAGATTGAGCTGGCGCCGGGTGAGAACAAGACGGTGACGATGGATGTCGATCCGACGTATGAGTCAATCTGGGATGTTGCAGCAAAGCGCTGGACGCGGCCGAGCGGAGAGTACAAGGTGATGGCTGGGCCGTCGTCGGCTGAGTTGCCGTTGGAGGCGACGTTCTCGGTGCGGTAGTTGAGTGAAGAATGAGAGGCCCCGGTCGGCTGCCGGGGCCTTTTGCTTTGTGGCGCGGATTAGTGTGCGCCGGCAGGTCCTCGGCCGGGCCTTACCTTCTTGAAGAACCAGACGACGATGACGCAGCCGAAGCTGAGCAGCGAGAGCCAGCGGAAGACGTCGACGAAGGCCCAGGTGGAGGCCTGCTTGAGTAGCTGGCCGTAGAGGCTGGCCTGTGCGGCTGGCGCTGCGTTGCCGGGTCCGAAGTAGCCGGTGAGGAAGTGCTGCGCACCCTGCACGCTGTTCTGGAAGCCGATGCTGGTCTGCGGAACGTGGTTGACGATCTCGTTCTGGTGGACGGCGGCGCGGCGCGTGAGCAGCGTGGTCGCGAGAGAGATACCAACGGATCCGCCGACGTTGCGCATGAGGTTGAAGAGGCCGCTGGCGTTGCCGATCTGGTCGTTGCGCAGTGTGCCGTACGCCGCGGTGTTGATAGGCACGAAGACGAAGCTGAGGCCGAATCCGGTGATGAGGATCGGGAGGAAGAGCGTCGTCGGCGAGATCTGAGTGGTTATGGAGCCGAAGTAGAGCGTGGTGAGGCCGAAGGTGATGAAGCCGAAGGTGAGCAGGTAACGAGGGTCGGCCTTGTTGGAGAGATAGCCGATGACCGGCATGCCGCAGATGGCGCCAAGGCCGCGCGGAGCAACGACGAGCCCGGCGGTGAAGGCGGTATAGCCAAGCAACTCCTGATAGAAGAGCGGAAGAACGGTGACGGTTGAGTAGATGGCGATGCCGAAGAGGAAGATGAGTGCGCTGCCGATGAGGAAGTTGCGATCTTTAAGCACCTTGAGATCGACAAGCGGGTCTTTGCCCCACCACGACTGATAGATGAACCATACGAACGCGAGGACGAAGAAGGTGAAGGTCCAGCGCAGCCAGATGGCACCGAACCAGTCGACCTCCTGACCTTTATCGAGGACGACCTGCAGGCAACCGCTCCAGACGGCAAGCGTGCCGAACCCGATTTTGTCGAAGCGTGGGACCTTGGCCTTGGAGATATACGGCGGGTCGTGGACGAAGCGGCTGATCATGAAGACGGCGAGCGCGCCGACCGGGATGTTGATGTAGAAGGCGTAGCGCCAGGAGTAGGTGTCGGTGAGCCAGCCGCCGAGCGTGGGGCCGAGCACGGGAGCGACGACGACACCGAAGGCGAATACGGCCATCGCGGCGCCGCGCTTGCGCGGAGGGAAGCTCTCGAGCAGGATGGCCTGCGAGAGTGGCTGCAGAGCGCCGCCGCCTGCTCCCTGGATGACGCGCGCAAACAGGATGAAGCCGAGGGTGGGTGCGGCTCCGCAGGCGAAGCTTGAGATGGTGAAGATGATGACGCAGGTGACAAGAAAACGCTTGCGGCCGAAGCGCAGCGAGAACCAGTTCGATGCCGGAAGGATGATGGCATTGGCGACGAGGTAGCTGGTGAGCACCCAGGTGGCCTGGTCGGTCGACGCAGAGAGCGAGCCCGCGATGTACGGCAGAGCGACGGAGGCGATCGCGGTGTCGAGCACCTCCATGAAGGTGGCGAGCATGACGGAGGCCGCGATGATCCAGGGATTGACGCCCTGCGTGACCTCCTGGGGGGCCTCGGCGGTCGCAGACGGTTGGTCGAGTGTGGCGCTAGCACTTGCCATGCGTCCGAAGCCTGCTTCCTTCGTGCGGGAGTCGGGCGAGCGAAGTCGCCACCTAAACTTGGATGCCTCTGAAGGCAATCGGATGCGAGGTGAGCGATCTTCGAACGGACTATGAGTTTAGTGCAGTGAGGTGCGCTCGGCGGGTGGCAGCGGCGAGTGCATGGGGAAGCGTTTCTTGTAGGCGAGGATAGGCTGCTCGAAGAAATAGTACGAGAGCGAGGCGAGCACGACGGTGAGCGGGAAGGCAATCACGAAACGGGCGAGTTGATACTTTGCGCCGAAGGTCGTGTGTGTGAGATGTTCGCCGAGCACGTCGATCACGGGCTCGATGAAGATGTGCAGAACGTAGAAGCCGTAGCTGATGCAGCCGAGGAAGCGTAGAGGAGGCGAAGAGAGAATGCTGCGCAGACGGCCGGTTCGCATCGCGATGGGAATGATGGCGGTGGACGCGATGCCGACACCGAGCAGGCCGACGGTGAACTGCGGATAGGGCGACAGGTAGAAGGTGCCGGAGCGCCAGCTCGCCAGCAGATAGAGCACGAGGCCGGACCAGAATGCGGTGACGGCCCAGCGCTCGACAAGTTGCCAGTGAGGTCCGCGCCACGCGAATGCAAGAGCGGCGCCGAGCGCGAGCGTGCCCGCGTGCGTGAACAGCGAGGGATCGAGCGTTGCGGCGAACTCCGGCGGAACGATAGGCAGGTGCGTAAGGATGCGAAAGAGCTCAGAGAGCGCGACGACCCAGAGACTGAGGTTGAGGGCGCGCGAGCGAGTGCCGGAGAAGAGAACGAGCGCCGGCCACAGGATGTAGAACTGCTCTTCGACGGCGAGGCTCCAGAGATGAAAGAGCGGAAGCGGTGAGATGGGCAGCAGTGCCGTGGTGACGAGGCCGGGAAGATTCTGCAGGAAGCCGGCGTAAAGCAAAACCGGCGAGAGCTCCGCGAGGCGCGTGCCGCGTGCGATGGAGGCGAGCAGCGCGATGAGCACGACGGCGTAGTAGAGCGGGAAGATGCGCAGGACGCGGCGCGCGTAGAAGTTGCGGAGGACGTTGCGCTCGTCGCGCGAGTCCCAGAGGCTTCCGGTAATGAGAAAGCCAGAGAGCGCGAAGAAGAGGATAACGCCGGTCCAGCCGGTCTCCGTGAAGTAGCCGAGCGCGCGGACGAACGGGTTCTCCGAGCGGAGGCCACCGCCGTAGTGAAAGATGAAGACGAGCAGAATCGCGACGCCGCGCAGACCGTCAAGTGCAGGATCGCGGCGGCCTGTGGCCGCTCGAAAGCGCGCAGAGGGCATCGGGCTCAGGCTACGTTTGTATGCGCAACGAGTCAACGCAGGGAGTCATGCGGATTCAGTTTTATCGAGTTCGCCGAAGCTGCCAAACGTTTTGGAAAGTCGAGGTCAGAAGCTGCGAAGGAGAAAGTCCCGCGCTGTTGTGAGCACCTTGGCACGCGCGTGCGGATCGGGCAGAATGCGGGCGATTCCGATGGCCCCGAGCATGGTCGAAAAGATGACGATGAAGGCGCGTTCCTTGTCGGCGGTGCGCCGGCCGGGCATGAAGGGGACCAAGCGGTTTTTGTAGGTTATAAGCTCGTTGGCGACCCGGGGCTTCATCGGCTTATCGACGCGCGCCAATTCGGGCGCGAGGGCGGCGAGCGGGCAACCGGCCTCGACGTGATTGCAGTGCTCCGGGCTGAGATAAAACTTCACAATCGCCTTCCATGCGGTCCCGGGCCGGGAGTGTTCGGCAGCTTGAACGAGTGAGTCAGCTATCTCTCCGAAGCCTGAACTAAGCGACTCCAGGAGCAGCTCGTCCTTGCTCGTGAAGTGCTTGTAGAAGCCTCCGTGGGTGAGGCCGGCGTCGTGCATTACGGTGGCGACCGCGGCGCCAGACAGGCCCTGCGCGCGAACGCGGCGGGAGGCGTCTTTGACGATCTGCTGGCGGACCTGGGCTTTGTGTTCGGGGCGGTAGCGCATCGGGTGATTATAGGATGCTGCGGATCATCTTAAGCCCCCGGTGGTAGTTGGGGGCCGGCGAAGCCGCGGAAGAAAAAGATTGAACCTATTGGATGATGCATGTAATCCTATGCGCCTAAGGAGGCGAATATGACGCCTGAAACTATCTTCCGGATCCACCTGGTCTTTGGTTATGTCGCGTGGTTACTCTTCTTCGGCGCGTATGTGATGCCGAAGCTGAAGTCGATGGGCTGGGTTGACGCGCAACGCGCCATCGCTACGCTGCACAGCTTCCGCTTTTTCGGGCTCGTCTTTATCCTTCCGGGCGTCGTGGGCGCGCTTCCAGCAAGCTTTGCGCGGACCGCCGCCTACGGGGACTTCGTAACGGGAGTGCTGGCCATGATCGCGCTGTTTACGGTCCGGAGATCTGGGCTCTTTCGGGTGTTCGTCGTCGCCTTTAACGTTGCGGGAGTGGCCGACATCCTCATCGACTATTACCGCGCGACGATTACGGGAGTACCTTTTGTGGCCGGACAGTTGGGCGCCGCCTATGTCATCCCGATCCTCTATGTGCCGGTGCTGATGATTACGCACGGCGTTGCGTTCTATCTGCTGCTGCGTCCTCAGCGCGCGACGGCGCCTGTCCTTGTGGGACAGACAGCCGCGTCATAAGAGGGATCAGCCACCCGCTGGCGTGCCTGTGGCAGTCCTGATGGTCTGTCACACGCACGCCGAGCCGGCTAGACCTCGCGGAAGATTTCGGCGCGCGGGTTTTCGGGGTTGAGCTTCTGCAGCTCGCGCAGGATCTCTTTGGAGCGCTCGTCCTGCACCTTGGGGACGACGATCTTGATCTCGACGATCTGATCGCCGCGTTTGCCCTCTTGTGTGGCGCTGGGCACGCCCTTCTCGCGCATGCGCAGCTTCTGCCCGGTCTGCGTTCCGGGCGGAATCTTGAGCTGCGCGCGTCCGGCATGATGGCCTTCGCCGTCGATCGTTGGGACCTCGATACGTGCACCGAGCGCGGCCTCCATCGCCGTGACGGGAATCGTGATGTGGATGTCGTCTCCAACGCGCCGGAAGAATTTGTGATGGCCGACGCGGATGATGAGGTAGAGATCGCCTGCGGGAGCGCCTTCCGTGCCTGCGTTGCCCTTGCCTGCGAGGCGAATGCGCTGGCCGTCGCGCGTGCCGGGCTTGATGCGGAACTCGAGCGGCTCGACGCGTGTGATGACGCCTGCGCCGTCGCAGGTCGGGCAGGCGCTCTGCACCTTGCCGGAGCCGCCGCAGCGCGGGCACTGGATGTTGAACTTCATACGGCCGCCGGTCTGCTGCACCTGGCCGGTGCCGTGGCACTCGGGACACTCCATCGGCTTGCCGACGGCGCCGGTGCCCTTGCACGTGGGACAGGGCGACTGCCGCTGAATCTCGAGGCGCGTGACGCCGCCGCGGATAGCGGTCCAGAAGTCGATCTCTACCTGGTACTCGAGGTCGGTGCCGGGCTGCGGTCCGCGCGGCTGACGGCCACCGCCGCCACCGCCGAACATGCTGCCGAAGATGTCCTTGAAGCTGGAGCCGAAGCCAGCCGATTCAGATTGTGTCGCGCGACGGCCTTCCGGGCTAAAGCCGGAGAAGTCGAAGCCGCTGAAGTCGAAGGGAACTTCCTGGTCGCCGCCGCTTGCAGCCGAGCGTCTGCCTCCACCACCCGCGCCGGCGCGAGCGTAGGCCTCGGCCGCGGCGGGGTCGATGTTGTCGGAGTAGAAGCCGAGCTGATCGTAGATCTTGCGCTTCTTCTCCTCGGAGAGGACGTCGTTGGCTTCGGAGATTTCTTTGAATTTTTCTTCGGCCTTCTTGTCGCCGGGGTTCACGTCTGGGTGATATTTGCGCGCGAGTTTGCGGAAGGCCTTGCGAATCTCTTCCTGCGTGGCCGTCTTCTTGACGCCGAGTGTGCCGTAGTAGTCCTTGGTCTGTGGTCCTGCCATAGCGTTGTTCTCAAACTTACTCTACTGATGCGCCGTGAGGTAAGACGGCTCATCTTGGTGTCGCGGCCTGACACACCGGGCACCAGTAAAGGCTTCGCCCGGCAATTTCCTGCCGCTGAATCTTTGTGCCGCAGACAAAACATGGCTTGCCGTGGCGGCGGTAGACGTAGTGGACCTCTTCCTTGAGCGGTTGGCCGGACTTCTTCGTCGGGCGATCTTTGGGACGCGTGGTGACGATGCGGCGGTCGGCCATGCCAGCCCGCAGCAGCGGGATGGAGTCCTTCCAGATGGCCTTGAGGGTCTGCAAGGGCACGTTACGGCCCTCGGCGAACGGGTCCAGGCGTGCGCGATACAGCAGCTCCGCGCGGTAGATGTTGCCGATGCCTGAGAGCACGGACTGGTCCATCAGCAGTACGCTGATCGGCGTCTTCGCGCTCAGGATGCGATCGAAGGCCGGCTTCGGGTCATCGCCGTCCAAACCGTCGGGGCCCAGGCGGTTGAGCAGCGTCTGCCACTCGGCGTCGCTCCAGAGTTCGCACGCCGCGGCGCCGCGCAGCTCGAGCCAGTCGATGTCGCCCGGCGCGAGAGAACTCGTACCGTCGTCCGACGAGTACCAGCCGTGCCGCTTGTTGGGCGTGACGGCGTCCTTGCGCGGCTTCGCGCCGGCGGGCCACATGCGCAGCCGCAGCGCGCCCTTCGGCTCTGCGAGCGGCATCTGGCCTTCGGTCCAGTCGCCGTAACGGCCGAGGTGCACGTGCAGGATGCGGTCTTTGCCGAAGACGTAGCCGAGGTGCTTGCCCTTGGCCAGCACGCGCTCGAGCTTCTGGTTGTCGAGCGCGGCTGCGTCGGGGAAGCGGCCGTTCGGTGACTCCACGCGCAGCTTCTTTCCGGCGAAGGCGGCGTTGTGTCGTTCCGCCCAGCGGTGGATCTCATTGCCTTCAGGCAAGGTCGCGCTCCCGTGCTGCGGTCTCTGCTCTGCGACGAGCGCGGCGGCTCATTGGCTGTACAGGTGCATCGGCGGTCTCGAGCTCATAGCGGTAGTAGTCCAGGATGCGCTCGGGTGTCCAGAGCGCCGAGGGGCTGGTGCGCTTGGCGTGCATGCGCCCGATCTGAATCTCGTCCATCTTGCGGATAAGCTTGCGCATGTCGCTGTACTGAACGGCGTAAGGACTGCGCTGGTCCTCGATGAGCGGCTGCAGGTCAAAGTACACGGGTTGCGCCCACTCGTAGAACGTGTGCCAGACGTCGTAGAGGTCGAGGTGGCCCTTCTTCACCAGCAGTCCGAGGTGCTCGTAGAAGTCGAGGACCTCAAAGGCAACTACCGGCGGATCATCAATGCTCCAGGGAATCAGACCGTGCGGGCCCACGCGCGCCTGGGCGAGGCGGCGGCGGGCAGCGACGAACGGCTTGCTCAGAAAAAAGCTGAGCTGTTTTTCGAGGTTGTTCACCGAGCGGTACTCACGCTCATGGCGAAGCTGCAGAGCCGCATAAGCGATGGCCCCGCCGCTGGTGAGCACAAGCACAACGGTTGCGATGGCCTGCACGGCCACCCAGTTAATCGTCATCGGGCGAACTCCGGGAAGAATGCAAAGACAACAAACCGCGGCCCTGGTTGGAGCCGCGGTTATGAGATGCGTAGAACTTTAGTTCCAGACCGTGCTGGCCTTGATCGCCTCCACGTTGAAGACCTGGTCCGGTTCGACCTGCTGCATACGCGAGACAAACTCCTCCGCTTCCTCGCGTGTTGCAAAGAGACTGCGCTGATAGAGGCGGCCGGCGCGAAGCGCGTCACACCGCCAAAGGGTTTCCCCCATGTGGCCCTGACCGAAGCCGAGATCCCAATTCACTCCCTGGGGCCATGCCCCGTCGTTTTTTGCTCTTTCGTTTGTCATTCCTCCGCCACCCTTCCAGCCCTGATTCCGGCTACTAATTAGAACCCTCTCCGCCCGATTTTGATTCGTTTTCGAGGTCAAATCCGTGTCCTTTTGTTGTCACGGCATTGTCGAATTGTCATCGCTGTTTCTGCCGCTCCGCGCGCACAAACATGCGACAAGGAGGAGGCTTCAGTTTCGAAGCCGTCCTCCTTGTAATACGCGCTACGAAGCGAAACGGTTCTATGTACTTGGCTTCTTTCGCCAAGGGCTTACTTGTCGCTGTCGACATACTCCGCGTCGATCACGCCTTCGTCCTTCGGCTGGTCGGCCGTTCCTGCCGCGGCTGCATCGCCGTCAGTAGGAGCCGCGCCGGCTGCAGACTGCGCCTTGTACAGCGCCTCGGCGAGCTTGTGGCTTGCCGTGGTCAGGCGTTCGCGTGCAGCGTCCATCTCCGTCTTCGACGGATCGGCGCCAGCCAGCGTGGCCTTGGCATCGGCAAGCGCGGTTTCGACGTCGCTCTTGTCCGCTGCCGCAACCTTGTCGCCGCCCTCGCGCAGCATCTTCTCGACGTTGTAGACCATGGAGTCGAGCTGATTGCGAGCCTCGATCTTCTCCTTGGCTTCCTTGTCCTCGCTCGCGTGCGCCTCGGCGTCCTTCGCCATGCGCTCGACCTCTTCCTTGCTTAGACCCGAAGAACTCGTAATCGTAATCTTCTGGTCCTTGCCGGTGGCGTTGTCCTTCGCCGTCACGTTGAGGATGCCGTTCGCATCGATGTCGAAGGTGACCTCGACCTGCGGCATGCCGCGCGGGGCAGGCGGGATTCCGCCGAGCTTGAATTTGCCGAGCGTGCGGTTCTGGTTGGCCATCGGCCGCTCGCCCTGCAGGACGTGGATCTCGACCTCGGTCTGGTTGTCGGCCGCCGTCGAGAAGGTCTCCGTCTTCTTCGTCGGGATCGTAGTATTGCGCGGGATCATCGGCGTCGCCACGCCGCCCATCGTCTCGATGGAGAGCGTCAGCGGCGTGACATCCAGCAGCAGCAGGTCCTTCACATCGCCGGCAAGTACTCCGGCCTGGACCGCCGCACCGATCGCCACAACCTCATCCGGGTTGACTCCCTTGTGGGGCTCCTTGCCGAAGAGATCCTTCACGAGCTGCTGAATCTTCGGCATACGGGTCTGTCCGCCGACGAGCACAACCTCATCGATCTTGCTCGCGTCCACGCCCGCGTCCTTCATCGCCTGCTTGCATGGTCCGATGGACTTCTGCAGCAGGTCGTCGACGAGCGCCTCGAGCTTCGCGCGGCTCAGCGTACGAACCAGATGCTTCGGGCCAGAGGCATCGGCCGTGATGAACGGCAGATTGATCTCCGTCTCCTGCGCAGTCGAGAGCTCAATCTTGGCGCGCTCCGCGGCGTCCTTCAGACGCTGCAGCGCCATCTCGTTGCCCTTGGAGGTCAGGTCGAGCCCGGTCTCCTGCTTGAACTCCGAGATGAGCCAGTCGACGATGCGCTGGTCCAGGTTGTCGCCGCCGAGGTGCGTGTCGCCGTTGGTCGACTTCACCTCAATGACGCCCTCGCCAACCTCAAGGATCGAGATGTCGAACGTACCGCCGCCGAAGTCATACACGGCGATGGTCTCGTCCTTCTTCTTGTCGAGCCCGTAGGCCAGTGCGGCCGCTGTCGGCTCGTTCACAATGCGCTTGACGTCGAGACCGGCGATCTTGCCGGCGTCCTTGGTGGCCTGGCGCTGGGCGTCGTTGAAGTACGCCGGAACTGTGATCACGGCTTCCGTGACGGTCTGTCCGAGGTAGTCCTCCGCAGCCTTCTTCAGCTTCTGAAGGATCAGTGCGGAGATCTCTGGCGGCGTGTAGAGCTTGCCCTGCGCCTCAATGGCGACGTGATCGCCCTGCTGGACGACCTTGTAGGGCACCATCTTCATCTCGTCGGAGACTTCGTCGTAGCGCCGGCCCATGAAGCGCTTGATCGAGTAAATCGTGTTCTGGGGGTTGGTAATTGCCTGTCGCTTGGCCACCTGGCCCACGAGGCGCTCGCCGGTCTTGGTAAACGCGACGACCGACGGGGTGGTGCGTCCGCCCTCCTCGTTAGGGATAACCTTGGGTTCGCCACCTTCCATCACGGCCACGCAACTATTGGTCGTGCCCAGATCAATACCGATAATCTTTGCCATAGTCCTGCTCCTGGATTCCGGGCAGTCTGGCCCGGAGGGTCTTTGTGACCTCCCTCACTGTCGCATGTGAGTGGAGTACTGTCAATGTATCTGATGCTCCAATCTGCAATCGGATGCCGCTTGAGGCAGATTTTTGAGCAAATGTGGAGCTAAAATGCCGCCCGAAGGCCCTTTCCGGGCTCCCTGCGGGGCAGAGGGGGTAACCGTTCCGGGGAATGGTGTTTGGCGGGAGGGGCTTGCAATACTCGGGCCAACTGCAAGTAGCAGCCGTTAAAAAGCCGGAGTCCCCCATGCCGTTTCGCCGTTCCCTTTGCCAGATCAAGCTCGCCGTTCCAACACTGGTTTTGATGCTCCTGCTGGCGGGATGCGCTGACGACGGCGTCGTCTACGACACACCCCAGAACCCGGTGAACGGCAACTGGCAGGTCAGCGCTTCGGGCAGCGTTCCTCTGCCGCAGATCTCCGGTTCGCTGACAAACGGCGACGTCAACCTGGGCACCACTCCTGTGAAGGGCATCTTCCACGCGGATGCCACGACGGGATGCGCGACCGTAACCGACCTGATCAACGTCACCGGAACAACGGATGACAAAGGCGTAACGACACTCACCGGGCCTGTTGCCGGCGGAACGATGACGGTCACGGGCACGCTGTCCGCAGACGGACGCTCGCTGGCCAACGCGACGGTGAATGTTGCAGGCGGGCAGTGCGCGTTTCCGACGGCCGCGCAGGCGTCGGTGCAGAACTTCAGTTCGGTGACCGGCAACTACGCCGGGACCTTCTCAGACGCGACGGGACCGGTGATGAATGTGACGGCGACCCTCGCGCAGTCTCCGGATGGAGACACAAACGGCAACTTCACGCTGAGCGGGACAGGCAGCTTCGGTACGAACCCGTGCTTCATCAGCCCGGTGCCCGTGGTGAACTCGCAGGTCTCGGGTGGGAACTTCATCCTTACCTACACCGACAACACGAAGGGCAACAGCGTCACGGCAACGGGCACCTTCTCCGCTGACGGGACGACGCTGACGGTGACGAACTGGTCGCTGACCGGGCCCTGCGGCGCGGATACGGGTGTAGGAACGCTGACGAAGCAGTAGGAGCAGCTTCAGGTTCCAGGTTCTAGGTTGCCAACAGAGCGACCTGGAACCTGCTTCCATGGCTCAGCTAACTAGAACCTCGGACCTAGAACCTCGCTTCCTCCGCAGCAGGAAATAGCTGAGCAGCAGCACTGCTCCTAAGCCACCTACGACGCATTCGCTGCCGGCGAGGCCGCGTGCTCCCCAGCGGCCGGCGCCCCAGCCGTCCACGACGATCATGTAGAGCACGGGGATGTTTCCCAGCGAGTTGATGATGGAGTAGCGGCCGCAGCCGCTCTTGCCGGAGGCGCCCAGGAACTCGAGCACGACGGCGGTGAAGAGGCCGTAGGCGGTGCCGACGGTGAACAGGTACAGCATGACGCCGAGATAGTAGGTCGCGGGTGTCAGGGGGCCGAGCCAGAGCACGGCCAGCGTTGCAGAGTTGACGATGGCGACGCTGAGGTAGACGATGGGCGCGGAGATGCGCGCGGGAAGAGTGGTTCCGGCGAGAGCACCAGCTGCGGTGAGAAGACCGCCGAGCAGACCGTTCACCCAGGCGACGTTGTCGCCGCTGACGCCGTAGCTTCTGGCGGCTCCGGGGATGAGGCCGACGAGGGCTCCGGTGGCGATGGGGAAGAGCATGCAGAGCGTGTAGGGAATCGCCTCCCAGCGGAGGAAGGTGGCTTTGAACTCCAGCCAGACGTTGTGCATGGTGTGGCCGAAGGAGCCGGTGTGGATTTCGTCCTGCTGCGGAGCGGCGAGGGCGAAGAGCGCGGGCAGGCCGATGAGTGCGGCGGCTGCGAGACCGAGGACGTCGCGCGAGACGCGAGGGCTGATGTAGATGAGGACGCTGACGGAGAGCGCGCCGAGGCCCATCGAGCCGGCCTGGTAGAAGCTGCCGGCGACGCGCTTGGAGCGCTCGGAGTGCAGGGCGCCCATCATGCCGCCGCAGGCGGAGACGACGAGCTGACTAAGGCAGGCGCTGAGCAGTATCAGGAGGAGGGCTGGGCTTGAGTTGAGGTTCTTCTGGTGGAAGGCGAGCGCCATGAGGACCGCTGAGAGCAGACCGCCGACGAGGAGCCAGGTGCGGCGGCGCACGAAGAAGTCGGTGATGGGGCTCCAGAGGAAATAGAGCATTGTGGGCAGAGCGAGCAGGCTGATGAGGTGCGACTGCACCTTGCTGCCGATGCCCTGCTGGCTGAGCAGGAAGGCAAGGACGCCGCCCTGGATGACTCCGTTGGCGACGACGGCGGAGGGAACGATGAGGAAGCCGAAGATCCAGGGGCGTTCGGGACGCGTCGGGCGGTCCGGAGCAGAGATCTCCCGAGACGGAACTGCCGTGAGGACGGCTTCCGCGCCAACGGCCTCAATTTCGTTCATGGCGAGAAAGCTATCAGAGTTAAGAGATCAGAAGACAGAGATTTGAGTACTCCCTTGCGGGACGCTGTATTCTTGTGCCGATGGCAACGAGGCGCAAGTCGAAGGGAGCGTACATGATCTCCGCGGTGGCGGAGATGTACGACATTCACCCGCAGACGCTGAGACTGTATGAGCGTGAGGGACTGCTGCGGCCGTCGCGCTCGGAGGGAAACACGCGGCTGTATACGGATGAGGACATCGAGCGGCTGGAGTTCATTCTGAATCTGGCTCGCGATCTGGGCGTGAATATCGCGGGGATTGCGATTGTGCTGCAGATGCGCGAGCGCATGGAGGAGATGAACCGGCAGATGCAGGGGTTCGTGGAGTACGTGCGGACGGAGATGCTGCACCGGATGCATCAGGCGCAGACGCAGGGGCAGCAGGCGGGGTTGGTGCCGATCCGGCGTCCGGTCGCGGTGCCGGTGCGGGATGCATCCGGACGGGACGGAAGCGGCGGTAGGCTCCCCCTCCCACTGCTTTTTGCGCAAAATCTTCATGGCAAAGACTTTAGGGTGGACCTCTATGTGCAAAGTCCTGATTCTAAAGGTGCCTTTTGCATACAGGGTATGCGGGAAGAAACGGGCTGCGCCGAACCATCAGGGCTCTAGTCTGGGGAGGCGGGTGGGGAGGGTTGTGGGGTTGAGGGTGGGTTCGAGGAAGGGTTTGAGGTCCTCCCAGGAGACGAAGACCCGGGACATGCCGGCGGGGTTGCCGGCGACCGTGCCCGGAGAGAAGGTGACTGTGAGGCCGTTGCGGGTGAGGGTCCAGTTTGAGGTCTCAGGCGCGAGCTCGTCGACAACGCTTGCGAGCGCGGAGTCGTCGCGAAGCATGGGTTTGAGGCGTTCGTTGGCCTGGAGACGGCCAGTCGCGACCGAAGAGAGGAACTCCGCCCATGCGCTTATGGGGAGAAAGACGTCTTCGGGGGCGAGCTCGCGGTTGCGGTCGAGCCACCAGAGGAAGCTGCTGCGGATGGTAAACGGGGAGGCGCCGGAGACCCAGAGATGGCTGCTGACGAGGAGACTGACTTCGAGGAGACGATCGTTGGCGGCATCGAGGACGTAGTCGGCGTCGATGTCTTCCAGGGCGTTGACGGCGGTGTCGAAGGTAGGATTCTGTTCGGCGTCGAAGATTCCGGCGCCAAGCTTACGGGCGCGTGTTTGGATCGCGGCGTTCCATGCTGTTTCCACTGGCGCCAGCTCGCCTGACTTGCGATCGATCTGTGGCCAGCGGAGTGCGCCATAGCCGAAGCCGGGGTAGTCGGGGCCGGAGACGTTTCTGATGGCAGCCGCGTTGAGTCCATCGCCTGGTTTGTAGAGTTGATCCTCCGATTTGATTTATAGAGGAAGTGGGCGCGGGAAAAGATGATGGCCGAGCCGAGGTGTGCGGTTTTTTTGAAGTCGCGGGCGCGAGCGGCGTACTGGTCTTGCAGGCAGTGGGAGAGGCTGGTGGCAGCATCCGTCCCAGCGAGCGAGCCTGGACCCTGGCCGGGGGCGCCGAGGTTGCCGAAATGACGCGGCGGTTCGGTGGGGACAGGGCTTGCTGTGGAGCCCGGAGTCTTCGGCCGAGCTACCTGATCCCGGCAGACGAGGTCGATCCATTGCGACCATTCGCGCTGATCGGATTCGACGAGGGCGGCGTTTTGGGGAGAGAGTTGCTCGCGGAGGGACTTGTAGGCGGTGGCGATTTCGGCGTCGAGTGCGGTGAGCCGTGGGCTGGCGCAGATGGCTTGCTCGCGAGGGGACTGGGCGAGCTTGCAGTTGGAGCTCTGCGCGACGGCGAGCGGAGAGAGCGCGAGCGTGAGAAGAAGAGCGTAGATCGAGCGCATGAGAGCAAGACCCAGGGAACGAAAGGTTTTCGATTTGAAGACCGAGAGTAAAGGTTCGGTCCTTGGGAAGCAATGAGAAAGATGAGCCGCAGCGCGGTGGGCCTGCAATCAAGAGGCTTGTGCGGTCAGCATCTCGGGTCCGTTGTTCTTTGGGTTGCCGACGGCTTGATTGGCGGGCGCGGTTTGCATGTCCTCGGCGGGGAAGGGACGGAGCAGGTCCAAAGGCGGCTGCTCGACTGTGCCGCGCTGGAGCCAGCGGTCGTAGTCGCGCGGCTGGAGGATGACGGGCATGCGGTCGTGCACCTGGGCGGTGAGTTCGTTGGGCTCGGTGGTGATGATGGCGAAGGAGAGAAGCCACTCGCCTGTGCCTGGATCTTTCCAGGCGTCCCAGAGTCCGGCGAAGGCGAAGGGCTGGCCGTTGTTGAGGGAGTAGAAGAAGGGCTTCCGGGTTTTGGCGTCGATCTTCTGCCACTCGTAGAAGCCGTCTGCGGGGACGAGGCAGCGGCGCTTCTGAAAAGGGACGCGCCACATGGCTCGCTGCTGGATGGTCTCCGCCTTGACGTTGATGTTGCTGAGCCCTTTGACGTCGGCGAGGGACTTTGCGAAGTGCGGGATGAGGCCCCAGCGCATCATGACGATTTCGCGCTCGGCGGTTTCGCGGTTGAGGCGAATGACGGGCTGGAAGGTGGTGGGGGCGATGTTGAAATCGGGCGGAAGGATGAAGGAGTCGGGCAGCTTGCCGAGGTGGAAGGCCTCGGCGATGCGCTGCTTGTCGGATCGTCGAACGTAGCGTCCGCACATTTGTTGGAGGTCACCTCAGGTTTTCAGGGATTGGATTTGGGGACAGGTGCGGGGAGGGTGGACGGGTTGAAGGTGGGTGCGAGGTACGGCTTGAGTTGGCTCCAGGGGATGATGGGCGTGGGGCATGCCGATGACGTAAGGGCCGACGGCGTACTGGCCGAAGGTGATGGTGAGGCCGTCGCGGGTGGGGGTCCAGTTGTTGGGCTCGAGGGCGGCGCTCTGAACGGCCTGGGTGAGTTCGTTGCCCTTCCAGAGGATGTCTTTGATGTCGGGGTTGGCCTGGAGGCTGGCGATGGCGAGCGGAACGATGTTCTGCTGCCAGGCGGAGTCGGGCCAGAAGATGTCGGCGGCGCGAGGGCGCGGTTGTGGTCGAGCCACCAAAGGAAGCTGCTGCGGCTGGCGGTCGGGTGAGCGGCGCCCCAGGGGTAGGCGCCGTCGGTGAAGGTGATGTCGATGAGGCGGTCGTTGGCGGCGTCGATGGTGAAGTAGGCGTCGATGATGCCGGAGGGGTCGACGGCGGTGTCGAAGGTGGCGTTCTGGTCGTTGGAGAAGCCTATGGCAAGACTGGCGGCCTTCGTTTTGGCTGCGTTGTTCCAAGTGGTTTGCGCGGCATTGGGGCGGTCAATCTGGGGCCAGCGGAGGCTGCCGTAGCCGAAGCCGGGGCTGATGGGGTTCGTGGTGTTGGCGTTGCCGGCTTTGTAGAGGAAATGGGAGCGGGGAAAGATGATGGTGTTGCCGAGGTGCGCGGTTTTGTCGAAGGAGTGGGCGCGGGTGAAGTAGAGGTTTTGCAGGCATCGGGTCTGGTCGGCGGCGATGCCTTTGCCGTTTGCGGGGCAGACGAGGTCGATCCAGTGGAGCCATTCGGCCTGGTCGGCCATGACGAGCGCGGCGGATTCGGGAGAGAGTTGCGCGCGGAGGGCTTTGTAACCGGCGGCGATCTCGGCGTCGAGCGCGGAGAGGCGTGTGTCGGCGCAGACGGTTTTTTCGCGCGGGGTCTGGGCGAGTTTGCAGTCGAAGCTCTGGGCGATGGCGGCGAGAGAGCTTAGGGCGAGGATGAACAGAGAGAGCGTGGCTCGCATGTGCGACATGTTAGTGCGTGAAGGCTGTCTGACACCTTTGCGAGGGAGAAATCCTGAAAAAGGGTTTGCGACCAGTTTCGAGATGCGAGTTTCGAGTTGCGAGTAAAGGCGTTAAACTGGAGAGACGGGGTTTTGTGGCGGAAGCCACCAGAGGGAAGTTCGTCTTTCAACGATGCAGATTGCTCTTCGCGTTCTTTTCTGGGTGGCCGCAGTTGGGTCGGTCACGTCTTCGATTTACTGCGGCATGGTGGTGGCGGCGGCGGCGCGGTTTGCGCTGCGGCGGCGGCGCGAGGAGCGCGTGCCTGAAGACTTTCTGCCGAAGCTGAGCGTGCTGAAGCCGGTGCATGGGACCGAGCCGGGCATGGAGCGGAACTTCGAGACGTTTTTCGAGCAGGACTATCCGGAGTTCGAACTGCTGTTTTGCGCGCGGCATGACACGGATGAGGGGCTGCGGCTGGCGAAGCGTGTGGGCGAGCGGTACCCACAGGTGAATGCGAAGTTCGTGACGTGCGGCGAGCCGATGCCGAAGTTTCATAACGCGAAGGTGTACTCGTTGGCGAAGCTGGATTCGGTGGCGGCGAACGATCTGTACGTTACGAGCGATGCGGATGTGCGAGTGCGGCCGAACTATCTGCGGGCGATGGTGCAGTACCTGAAAGACCCGCATATGGGGCTGGCGAGCTGCGTGTACATCGGCACGCCGCATGAGGGAGCGGGGTTCTCGTCGCGGCTGGACGCGGTGGGTAAGAGCGTGGAGATGACGAGCGGCGTGCTGGTGGCGGACATGATCGAGGGTACGAAGTTTGCCCTGGGCGCGACCATGGCGACGCGGCGGAAAAGCTTTCAGGATGTGGGCGGGTTTGATGAGCTGGGACAGTTCTACGCAGACGATTTTGTGTTGGGGAGCCGGCTGGCTGCGCAGGGCACGGGCGTGAAGATGGCGACGCATGTGATCCGGTTGATGGTGCAGGATTCACCGTTCTGGCTGAGCTTCCGGAACCAGCTGCGGTGGATGCAGAGCACGCGGCGGTCACGGCCGTGGGGACACCTGGGAAGCGGGCTGACGTTCGCGATGCCGTTTGGTGTGCTGGGATTTTTGTGGGGATTGCTGAGCGGGCATGTGGCGCTGGGGCTGGTGTGGCTGGTCGCGATGGTGGTGAACCGGTTTGTGCAGGCAGGCGCGATTCTGACGGCGCTGGGGGATTCGAAGTGGGTTTCGAATACGGCGATTTATCCGCTGCGGGATCTGCTGGGCAGTGTGTTGTGGGTTGCGAGCTATGGTGGGGAGAATTTTTATTACCGAGGGAAGATCTACAAGCTGAAGGAAGGTGGAAGGGTGGAGGCGCCGGAGTAAATGCAGATTTTAGATATTAGATTTTAGATGTTAGGTGGGGATAGAGGCTGGCTGCGGGCGTTGGCGCGTTCGAAGGTGAGGTTGACGGAACGCTGGCCGATGGGACGCGTGCGATGGCGGACGCCGCGGGGGATGGTGATCAGGTGGCCGGGCAGGAGCTCGATGGTGCGATCGTCGAGGTCGATGAAGAGGCCGCCTTCGAGTGCGAGAAAGGTTTCGTCGGAGTCGGGATGACAGTGCCAGTGGATAGGGCTCGGTCATGGTGCTGATGCGGACTTCGTGGTCGTTGACGGTGGCGATGGGATGGTTGTCGTAGCCGGCTGACGACGATTCGTGCGAGAGGTTGATGACTTTCACGGATTCGGCCTTCGGGGGCTAAAGCCCACACCCTTATCCTGGCATTCTACGAACCGGCAGAAGCGCGGCCGCTCCAAGTCGAGAGCTCGATGGCTGCGTCAGACGCCTCGGGCCCGGTTGCACGGCGCGAAGGGATGCGACATGTAACCGGGCGTGTGGCTGCCGATCTCAGAGTCCGGGGTTTGTGGGACCGGCGTTGGGCTGCGCGGCGATGGCGAGAGCAAGTTCGCTGCCGCCAGGTATCTTGACGTCGTTCTTCTGGGTGGAGACGAAGACGCCGGAGTTGCTGCTGGAGATGCTGCTGTGCAGGTCGACGTCGTGCAGGACGCCGATCTGATCGACCTTGAGAGTTCCGTCGTTCCAGCGATTCGGTAGTTCCTCGGGTGCATTGAATGAGTCGTTCGAAAGCTGGTCGGGTGTATAGAGACTGACGATCGTGGCTTTGACGGGGATGGTTTGACCGTTCTTGAGGACGGCTTCGGTAATGCGGAGTGCGAGGCGGGATCTTCCGACGGTGTTCATGTCGTCGTCGACGACGTTGCCGAGAAGAGCATCACCGCGACGAAGTTCGACTCCATTGTTGAGATGAACCTTGTCGCTGAGCGTGGCGCGGAACTGATCGCCTGTGTGGACGCTGTTGGCATCCAGCGCGTGTGTCAACAAGGCACGCGCAGGAACCATGTGTTGCGCTTCGTTGACGCCGCTTGACTGAGTGTCCTGCGGGCTCTGCGTCTGCGCTTGACCGAGAGCCGGTGCAAGCATTGCGAGGGAGAGTGTGGTAACGGATAAAGCTGCTGTAGGAAATTTCATTGAGGTACTCCTGGAGATCGTGTTGTCTCCCGCGGAATTGCAGGAGGAGGAGGTCGCGATCTCTCTACTTGGGAGACGACTGAGCGAGGGTGTGCGATGCAGCTTTTTTGCGCGTGGGAGAAGTTGTTACCACGCATGAATTTTTGACTTGCAAGGAGGGATTGATAACAGAGGTGTTAGTCGAGTTGTTGCACTCGTCCAACAATTTATTTTTTTGTTTGCGACTTTTTGCGGTGTTCGACGTTGTGCGCAATCGCGTGAGAATGCGATGCAATTTGCATTGACGTTGTTTGCGCTACTGGTGATTCAGTTGCGATTGGAGAGCAGCGTTTTGCCGCCGGAGTCGGCGAGATCGATGACAGGGCCGGAAGGAATGAGGTCGCGTTCGCGCTCGGTGGGGTGGTACGTCAGGAGGAAGATGCGGTGCGAGCCGGACCAGAGGCGGGTGAGGTCGCGGTCGGTGAGGAAGATGGGTGGGGCGTCGGGGAAGAAGCTACCGAACCATGGGCCGTTGATGCGGCCGTTGACGAGGAAGGCGGGCTGGCGTGTGTAAAAGAGCAGCGAGGAGCCGGAGGTGAGCTCGCCGTCGATGAGGATGAGATCGCCGGGACGCTTTTGCGCGTTGATGACGAGGGCGAGATCTTTGGAGCCGAGGATGGGGTTGAAGCGGACGTAGGCTTCATGTGCGGCGAGAAGGACGCCGGTCATGGCGGCGGCGATGAGGAGATTGGCAGCGAAGGCGCGAGTGCGCGCGCGGAGGAGGTGCTGGCCGGGGCCGAGGAGAAGCATCGAGAGGGCGACGACGGCTAGAGGCCAGCGGAAGAAGCCCATCGCGGAGCCGGTGAGGTCGAAGATGTGGCCGAGCGAGAGATTGTAGAGCGCAGGGTTGGAACTGAGGAGGTCGTTGAGTGTGACGCCGGGGCGTGGTGTGGGCGCGGTGAGGGCGAAGTATCCGCAGACGAGGAAGAGAAGCGTGCCGATGGGGACGAGGCCGTAGAGAGAGGCGCGGAGTGGCGCGGAGGTGACGCGGGTCGGCGGTGAAGGGGATAGGTTGCTGAACGTCGTGCGGTCGGTCGGCGCGTGGCGAGGAGGCCACCGACGAGGAGTGCGAGCGCGGGAAGCGCGGGGAGGTGGTAGTACTCCTGCCGCGAGGAGAGGGTGAAGAAGCCGAGGATGATGCCGGCCCAGAGGAGCGTGGCGCGGAGAGCTTCGTTCAGGCGGTAGGGGACGAGGTGCGGTTGACCACCGACGGTGCGAGGATGACGAGCTTGCTACGCGATCGCGGAGTTGCTTGATGGCGCCGATGACGGCGGTGGGCAGGAAAGCTGCCCAGGGGAAGAGCCAGAGGACGAGCAAGAGCCAGAAGATGGGGATGGGGACCTGGCCGTAGTCGTGGGGGATGCGGCGGCCGAGGAAGCGTGCGATGTGCTCGTTGTAGAGGTAGAACCAGGCCCAGCCGGCTTTCTGTGGGAGGCCAAGGCCGGAAGGCATAGCGATGGCGGGGTTACGGAGCGCGGCGAGGATGTGCCAGGGAAGTGCGATGGCGAGGAAGAGGAGTGTCGAGGGGAGGATGCTGAGCTTGCGGAGGAGGGGGAGTTCGCGGGTGAAGGCAAGGTAGAGGATCGCGAAGAGGATAGGGAAGACGATGCCGATGAGGCCCTTGGTGAGGAGGTTGAGGGCGAGGACGGCGGCGAAGCCGAGCATGGGGAGGAGCGCGGAGCTGCCAGCGAGCGAATGGAGCCTCGTGGTGGAAAAGGTTTCGGCGGTTGAGGGGAAACGAAGATTCTCGGGGTTCTTCGACTTCGCGCTGTGCGCTCCGCTCAGAATGACAGCGTTTTTATCTGCGCTCAGGATGACAGCTTTATTTGACTGTGATGCTTCGCTCAGGATGACGGAGCGTTTGTTTCGGGAAGATAGTTTGCGGGCGCGGTCGAGGGCGATGAGGAAGAGGTGGACCGCGAGGGTCATCCAGAGGGCGATGAGGATGTCCGGGATGTAGAAGCGGGTGTAAAGGTAGGGGCCGATGGAGAGCGCCATCGCGAGGGCGGCGTAGAGGCCGCCGCGATCAGGGGCGTGCGCGGGGCTGATTGCGGCGAAGAATCGGATGCCGAGCGCGTAGACGGCGAAGAGGAGAGCGAGGACGCCGAGGGCGAGTGGGAGGCGCGCGGCCCAGTCGTGGACGCCGAAGATGTGCATGGAACCGGCGGCGAGCCAGTACATGAGGGGCGGCTTGTCGAAGAAACGGATGCCGTCGATGAAGGGCGTGACGTAGTCGTGGCGCTGCATCATCTCGCGGGCGATCTCGATGTAGACGGAGTCGACGTCGTCGAGCAGGCCGGGGGAGAAGATGCCGCCGAAGTAGAGGATGAGCCAGGGGAGGTGATGAGGCCGAGCGAGGACCATCGCCAGGAGCGGGGCGGGACGGCGCCTACCACGACGGAGGCGGAGGGGTTCGGAACTGCTGTAGTAGACGTCACGCGAGGGGTCTCTCTATGGTCTCACGGAGACGGTTTGTCAACGCAGCGAACTCGCTGGTAGAGCCTCAGTAAGTTCTAAGTGGTGGACGAGATTGGAACCTGTTCAAGACGCAATTCCATGGTGAGATCATCACACTGAATTGAGGAGGATGGCCATGGAAGATGTCGTTATGCGTAAGCCGATTGTCGTCGCCCCCGAACAGGGCCGCGCCTACGAGATGGGACGGATGCGTGCGGTGTTCAAGGCTGACCTCGAGGAATCGGCTCATCGGTATTCGGTTTCGGAGTGGTGGCTTGAGCCGGGGACGCGCGGGCCGGGAGCGCATCAACACGGGGAGGACCACGTGTTCTATGTCATTGCCGGAACGTTGAGCGTGTGGGTGAGCGATCATTGGTCGGGCGATCGTTGGTTGGACCTGGCGAAAGGCTCGTATGTGGTGATACCGGGAGACACGCCTCACAACTTCGAGAATCGAGGAGTGGAGCGTGCAGGATTTATTGCGTTCACGGCGCCGGGCGGATTTGAAGCGAGGATGCCGGATATCCGAGATGCTCTGCGGGCAGAGGATCTTGCTCTGTAGCGACAACAACATCAATCATTGGCTACTGCGCAGGTTGATCGAGCGGGCGGTCCGTGAGGAGCGCCTTGCCGGAGGTTTCGTGGAGGAGGATCTGGTGCGGGCCGAGGAGTCTGTCCACGTCGTCGCGCTTTTCGAGCGGGACGAAGAGGATCTTGCGCGGGCCGTGGCCCCATTGTGCGAGCAGGTCTTGTGAGGTGAGGAAGATGTGCGGAGCGTCGGGGAAGAGGCTGCCGAAGAGCATGGAGGTGCTGCGGCCGTCGACGAGCGAGACGTGATGGCCGAGGTAGAAGGGGATGGAGGAGCCGTAGGCCTGGTCGCCGAAGAGAAGGACTTCGGAGTTCGGCGCGATGGAGTGGTCGGCTTCAAGATGCTGGATGGTGGTGGCGAAGTCGCGCGAAGACAGCATGGGCGCGAAGCGGATGAGCGCGATGTGCGCGGCGATGAGGAAGGTGGCGGCGGTGACGGCGATGGTTGCGGTGGAGGCGACTGGATGACGGCGCGCGCGAAGAGCCCAGGCGGTGAGCGGGCCGATGGCGAAGGCGATGGCGGCGAGCGCGGCGGGAAGTCGAAGAGCGGCGAAGGATGGGCCGGTGAGATCGAAGAAGTGCGACATCGAGAGCGTGTAGTCGCCAACGCCGCGATGCGCGAGGAGCGAGCCGATGTCAGGGACGAAGGCGAGATGACGCGAGGTCCAGAGACCGTAGGCGAGGGCGGAGGCGATGGCGAGGCCGAGGACGGTGAGTGAGGCGTGCGCGAAGGTGATGGCAGGGCGTCGCGCTGAGGGATTCTGTTCGAGATGCGCGAGTGCGGCGGCGGTCAGGAGAAGCAGAGGGAGGTAGACGGGGAAGGTGTAGTACTCCTGATTGGTGGAGAGCGAGAAGAAGCCGAGGATGATGGCGGAGAAGATAAGCAGGAGCAGGATGGAGCGCTCGGAGAAAGAACGCCAGGTGGATTCGCGGAGAATGTGACGCTCGCGCCATGCGACGGCGACGGCTGCCGGAACGAAGAGACTCCAGGGGAAGAGCCATACGATGTGAAGTGTCCAGTAGAGCGCGGCGGGGAGCTTGTTGTAGTCGCGCGGAACGCGAGTGCCGAGAAAGCGCGCGACGTGCTCGTTGTAGAGATAGAACCAGGTCCATCCGGCGTGTGAAGGGAAGCCGGAGTTGGCGGGCATGGGGACTGCGGGGTTTCGGAGCGCGGCGAGGATGTGCCACGGCGCGGCGATGGCGAGGAAGAGCGCGAGGCCGATGAAGGGATGGAGCAGACGCCAGCGACGCCACTCGCCGGTGAGGATGAGGAAGAGCGCGACGGCGGCGAAGAGGAAGACGATGGCGACGAGGCCCTTGGTGAGCACGGCGCAGGCGAGGGAGCTCCACATGAGACAGGCCCATGCGCGCGAACCCCCTGTTTCGGTGTCGAGTGCGCGCAGTGCGGCGTAGATGGAGAGTGCGAGGAGAAGAGAGAGCAGAGCGTCTGGAATGAAGACGCGTGTGAAGAGGAAGACGCCGGCGGAGGTGAGTGTAAAGAGTGCGGCGTAGAAGCCTGTGCGCTCCGAGAAGGCGCGGCGTCCCCAGGCGTAGCCGAGGAGTGCGAGGCCGAGGATAGTGAGCGCGAGCGGGAGATGAATGGCGAAGGTGTTCTCGCCGAAGAGGCGCATGCTCGACGCGGCGATCCAGTAGGGGAGTGGAGGCTTTTCGAGATAGCGGATGCCGTTGACGTGAAGTGTGACCCAGTCGCCGGTGTGAAGCATGGCCTGTGCGGCTTGCGAGTGAGTGGCGTCGGCGTCATCGAGCAGTGAGGGTGTGGCAGAGGCGGCGAGGAAGAGTGCGGCCCAGAGCGAGACAAGAAGGATGACGCTGCGAAGAGACCACGGCTCGAGTTGCGGCGCAGTGGAGCGTGTGCGCTCGACGTAGAGCACGGACCGCGGGGGAGGCTCAGCGACGACGGCGCGCAGGTGTGGAGCTGCTGCGAGTTGTGCTGCGAGCTGTTCAGCGGCGAATGCCGGGATTGATGCTCGTCTCATGCGAAGCGAATGGTCATCCATGTATCTTGCTTAGTGAAGGACGAACCCAGGACCAAAAGGATTCAAAAGTTAGATGCCAACCTTCGCAGCCATCGATATCGGCTCGAACTCCTGCCGGCTTGCGATTGCGTCGGTGCAACAGCACAGACTTAAGACGCTGTATGAGGACCGCGAGGTCACACGTCTAGGAGAAAGTGTATTTGAAACCGGGGTCATCTCGCCGGAGGCGATGGCGAACACCATCAAGGCGCTGAAGAGATTTCATAAGGCCGCGCAGGTTCATGTAGCGGATCGCGTGAGAGTGGTGGCGACGAGTGCGATGCGCGATGCGCGCAACTCGGAGGCGTTTCGGGCGTGGGTGAAGTCGGCGACGGGATGGAATGTTGAGGTGATCTCGGGCCTGGAAGAGGGACGGCTGATTCATCTGGGGGTGGTGACGCATGAGCCGGGAGCGCGCGGGCGCTGCCTGCTTGTTGACCTTGGCGGCGGAAGCTGCGAGGTGACGTTCTCCGACCATGGACGCATTCAGAGTATGGTAAGCCTGCCGCTGGGTGCGGTGCGGCTGCAGCAGGAGTTTTTGCGGACCGATCCACCGAGTAAGACCGACGTCGCGAGGCTGAGGAAGTTTATCGACCGCGAACTGCGGCGCACAGAGCGCAAGCTGGGACATCCGCGCGTGGGGCTGGTGATTGCGACGTCAGGGACGGCGGCGGCGCTGGCGGAGGCTTCGCACTCGTTGCCGGCGGAGGATGTGATTGAGCGCGCGCCGACGAAGGGAAAGCGCGGACGCGCGGTGGGCGCTGCCGCGTTGATGACAAGTACGGCGGCGGTGCGGCGGATTGCAGACCGTCTGCTGAAGATGAACAACGCGCAGAGAGCGGCGGTGCCGGGCATCGGGCCGCGGAGGTCGGAGATTATCTGCGGCGGAGCGCAGGTGTATGCGGCGCTGCTGGAGCGGATGGGGCTGAGAGGATTTCGCTACTCGCGGCTGGGACTGCGCGACGGCATGCTGGCGCAGATGCTGGCGGAGACGGACACGCGGGCCAGCGTGCATCGCACGATGGAGGCGGAGCGGTGGAAGGGCGTGCTGGAGCTTTGCAAACATTATGGAGTGGATTTGAAGAAGGCGAGTCTGCATAGCGAGCAGGCGGGGCAGATCTTCGATCAGCTGGAGCGCGTGCACGGGCTGCCGGAGGAGTACAGGCTGTGGCTACGGGCGGCGGCGGTGATGCAGGGCGTGGGCAAGTATATGAACCACCAGGGACGGCACCGGCATTCGCAGTACATCATTGCGAACTCGGAGATCTTCGGGTTCTCGCCGCAGCAGAGGGCGATTGTGGGGGCGATTACGCGCTACCAGGGCAAGACGAGGCCGGATCCGTTGGATCGCGTGATGCGGACGGTGCCGCTGGAGGAGCATACGAATGTGATTCGCGCGATTGTGCTGCTGCGGCTGGCGCAGACATTGAATCAGGACCGCGGCAACACGGCTGCGGTGCGCGTGCGGACGAGGGTGTATCCGAAGCGGGTGATCATGGACCTCATTCCGTCACGTGGAGGAGCGGAGCTGGAGTTGTGGTCGCTGAAGAAAGAGGCGCCTTATTTCCGCGAGGTCTTCCGGCGCGAGCTCTTTGTTGACGTAGCGTAGAGGGCGCGGACGACGCGAGGATCGAGGAGTCCCTGCAGTGTGGCCGGGCCGCGCTGCAGGCTGACGCGCGCGATGGAGCCTTTGCGCAGACGGATGCGCGGCTGATTGCGCGGGCTGGTCGGGCCGTTGTTTCCCGAGATGAGTTGCGCGAGGAAGGCCGTGATGTTGGGATTGTGGCCGACGACCATCACGTTTTCATAGGCGGCGCACTCGTGCAGGAGGCGCTGGAACTGTGGGAAGGTGGCGCTGGGCGCGAGGGCTTCAGAGATGAGGATGGGCGTCTCGTAGCCGGTCTCGGTGCCGATGAGCTGCGCGGTCTGCAGGCTGCGCTTGAGCGGGCTGGAGACGACAAGGTCGAAGTTGACGTTGAGCGCGTTGAGGACATACGCAAGTTGGAGGCTGTGACGCTTGCCCTCTTTGTCGAGAGGACGTTTGACATCAACGACAGGATTGGTGCGGCGCGTGCCGGCACTGGCGTGGCGAAGGATGAACAGGTTCATGCGCAGTCTTTTTCCGGCGTGGTGGAGGGTTGATTGGGATCGTGATGGAAGACGCCGGGGTCGGGCTCGGGCAAAGGTGGCACGGGCGGCTCGGGATCAGACACAGGATCGCATTCGGCTGCATTAAAGGGGATCCGCGATGGCTGCGTGAGAGAGCTCATAGGTGGTGGATGTTCGCGCTGCCGAGTGGGTTGCGCGTGTAACGACAAGTCTACTCGCGCTGCCAGATCTCGGAGTAGAGAAGACCGCCGAGGAGGGTGCAGCGCGAGATGCGTCGCATGCCGGAGCGGCGAAGGGCGGATTGTGGGTCGGGCAGATGACGGACGCGGAGGCCGGTGAGCAGGCGGAAGGCGGTGTAGAGCGACGCAATGTAGAGGCGGGCGAAGGGGCGGAGAAGCTGGTTGGCGGGAAGGGCGAAGTCGCTGAGGAGCCAGAGGGCGCCGGGGGCGAGATGCGAGGCAATGCGAGTGGTGAGGGCGTCGACGTCGGGTTGCGAGAAGCAGTCGAGAAGGAAGTGCGTGACGACGAGGTCGGTGTAGGGTGGAGGGTCGATCTCGAGTGCGGAGCGCTGGAGAGTAGCGAGGCGAGTGGCGGCGTTGGGGACGGAGTGCAGGCAGCGGCGGCGGAGTTTCGCGAGCATGGCGGCGCTGATGTCGGCGGCGACGGCGGTGCATTGGGGGTAGCGGAGGAGAAGTTGCTCGAGGAAGCGGCCGTCGCCGTCGCCGAGGACGAGTGCGTGACGAGGATTGCCGAGTTGATCGAGCAGGCGCGTGCGCGTGCGCTGCAGCAGCGGGCCAAGGGTGAGGTACTCGGCCCAGCGGTAGATCGCGGCGATGCGATCGAAGTTAGGTTGGGCTGGGGTGGTCAAGCGAGGTGTGAAAGGGCGAGCGGGATGAGCGGTGTGAGGAGGACGAGGTCGGCGAGCGCGCGGAGGTGAAGTGGATCGAGGCGGTTGCGGAGGTGATGCAGCAGGAGCAGGAGTAGAGAGCTTGCAAGGATGCAGGAAGTGAGAGCGGCTGTGCCGCGGTGAAGCTGCGCGGATGCAGCGAGGAGCGGAGAGATAAGGATGAGGAACAGCGAGAGAGCGGCGACGGTCCAGGTGAGTGCGATGAGGTGGTCGGTGGCCCAGCGCGTAGACCAGTGGGCTCGTGCGCGTGGGGCCGGGTGCTCCCACGCGTAGAGAAAGAGACAGTTGAGCGAGCAGGTGGCGGCGAGAAGAAGAGCGATGGGCAGGAGGTCGAGGCGCAACTGTGGAAGGCGCGCGACGGTGGGGATGAAGACGGCGGCGGGGAAGAAGATGCCGACGGCGAGTTCTTTGGGGAGACGATGTGCGCCGTCGCCGGGCAGGGGGCGCGCGTGAATGATGAGGAACCAGGCGCCGAGCAGCGTGGCCAGCAGCGTGTAGAGGCGCATGGCGGGCGGGTCGATGCCGCGGAGCAGAGCGATGAGCACGAATGCGGAGATCGCGATGAGGATGAGGAAGGCGCGGCGATGGCGATGGTGGAAACGGTGGCGCTCTTCGAGCTCAGGTGGGGATTGGCCGCCGGGAAGTGGGCGAGCGTCGAGGAGGCGATCGGCGGCGTAGAGCATCCAGACGGCGACGAACATCGCGGCCGGTGCGGTGAAGGGAAGATGAAGGCCGACGGCAGAAGCGACGGCGATGGTCCAGATGGCGGCGACGGAGGGTGCGTCGAGCGAGAGGAGATGCCAGAGGGCGAGCGGTGTGTGGCGCGGGGATTCTTGCTGCGGAGTGCGTGAGACGAGCGCGAGGGACGGGCGCGGCTTTATAAAGGGCGGAGCTTCGTTAATTGAGTCTGGGTGAGGCGCGTCGGGTCGAGGGTTAGGCGGGGTCATCCGCGTCCCCGGCGCCGTGGTCAATGGGAAGAACGTACTTGTGAACCTCACTGACGGAGGCGTCGGTGATGGGGGCTTCGACGGCGGGCTCTGAGTGGTTTTCCGGCGAGACTCTTGGGCGAGCCGTTGGCGTTGGGGCTGGAGTGAATGGCGTGAGAGCCCGTGGACCAGAGGCCGGGGTCGATGTCGGCGAAGATATTGTCGCGCTCTTCGATGGCGGCGAGGCGATTGAGCTGCTCGTCGTTGAGGCTGCCGTCGCGCTGGAGTGCGAGCCAGAGCGAGCGGAGGTCGTTGAACTGATCGTGATGCGTGTTGAAGCGCAGCTCAGCGTAGTCGCGCGCGGCGCCGGTGGTGATGAGGAACTGCCAGTCAGAGGATTCGAGGAGAAGGAGTTCGCGGCAGAGCTGTTTGACGATGCGTTCGCCGAGGCTGCCGTCACGCCACTCCGGTGAGCTGCAGATTTCGCGGGTGGTGATCTCGGCGGCGTAGAGATGCGCGTAGGTCCAGGCGGTTTCGTTGTTCATCCAGACCTGGTTGTTGCCCTCGGCGCCCCATGAGCCTTCGTGGAGTGCGAGGAAGCCGCCGCGCGGATGGTGGTCGAGATAATCAGAGCCTGTCGTGAGGGCGATGCCGGTGTCGTAGTCGTGGAGGATGCGGGCGACGGTCTCGAGCCACTCGACGCCTTCGAACCACCAGTGGCCGAAGAGCTCGGCGTCGAAGGGCGAGCAGAGCACGGGCGGGACGGAGTCGTTGAAGCCGGGCGAGAGCGCCTGGTAGACGAGATCGACGAAGTGCGAGGCGTGCTCGCGGATGCGCGCGGCGGCGGCGGAGGGGATGTAAGGCTGCTTGTCGCCGATGTCGACGCCGGCACCGGTGACGCGCCAGTAACGATGGCCGCCGGGCCAGCGCTTCTTGTGGAAGTCGAGGTAGTTTTCGTCGCCGGGGTAGCCGTTTTCTCCGGACCAGACCTGGAGGCCGGTGCGGGGATCGCGCGGGAAGATGGTGACGGCGTCGCGATTGTTGTAGGCGCCTTCGACGTAGAAGGGGTGGTAGAGGCGGCGGTCGTCGGAGGGATGGAAGCCGTCGTTGTGGCCTTCGGAACGGCGCAGGAACTCGTAGGGCGAGTGGATGCGCGCGGACTCCTGCACGAGGTGGGTGTCGACGAAGAAGAATTCGAGAGAGGATTCGCTGAGCGCCTGCTCGATGCCGATGCGGGAGAAGCTGGGGGGATCGGTGAGGCCTTCGGGCGCGACGGGATAAGACCAGAGGCCAGCGGGACGATAGCCGCACTCGGGTGCCCAGATGCCGCGCGGACGCTGGCCGAGGTGCTTCTCGTGCGTAGCGACGGCGACGCGGATTTGTGCGCGAAGGCTTTCGTCGGTGCCGAGCAGGGGCATGTAGCCGTGGGTGGCGGCGCAGGTGATGATCTCGATGATGCCGCGGTCGGCGAAGGAGCGGAAGCCGGCGACGATGTCGCGGTTGAGGGCTTCGAACTGCTGCAGGGCATCGGTGAAGAAGCTCTGCCAGAAGCGCGCGGTCTCGGCGTAGACGTGCTCGCCCATGGAGAGGAAGAAGGACTCGTCCTCGCGGGCGGCGGTGATTTTGCGCTCGAGGTAGCGGGGGAACTCGGCGCGGAAGACGGGGTGTGCGAGCTGCTCGAGGAGGATGGGCGAGAGATTGAGATTGCAGTGGAGCGCGATGTTGTCTCGGTCGAGGCGATCGAAGACGCGCAGCAGCGGAAGGTAGGTTTCAGCGGCGGCTTCGAGGAGCCATTCGATGCCATGCGGCCAACTGCCGTGGTTGACGACATAGGGCAGGTGAGCGTGCAGCGTCAGGGTGAGGAATCCACGCGGCTTGGCTGGTTGAGTCACAGATCTCAATCTCAGGGGGCGCCGGGCCGGCCAGCGCACGGGTAGGGGGAGCGGGAGCGCTCCTGAGGGCAGTGTACTACCGCAGCGAAGGGCGGGTTTGTGTCATTCATGCGACACGGACGATGCCGTACCCGGCTGCGGAAGCTCAAGATTCTTTGCGAGTAGGATGCGGGATGCGCGGTGCGCGGAGAACGTGATTGTGCTACTCTCCACTGCACTGGTGAAGCCCGAGGGAAACACAACCGAAGGCGACCCGGATGGCATCTACCCGCATGGACGGGTGCCTTTCCACCCCAGCCAGCAAGCTGACCGGGGACCCCGGTTTGCGAGGCGTAGGGCCTGGCACAGCGCCAAGGTATTAACCCGGTACGACTCTGCTCGAAGTTGCCTCGAAGTGGAGTCGTGAATCGCAGCATGAAGTGAGGAGATGACAATGGCGGAAAACAATAACAGCTCAGGTGGGTTTGGTTGGTTTCTTGCGGGCCTCGGCATTGGCGCGCTGGTCGGCGTTTTATATGCACCGAAGTCGGGCAAAGAGACTCGCGATGATCTTGTAGCGAGCGCACTGGAAGCTCGCGACAAGGCGAACAAGATGTACGCCCAGGGCAAGGAACAGGCCGGCCAGTATGTGCAGCAAGGCCGCGAAGCCGTGAATGAGTATGTCGACAAGGGCAAGGAGTACTACGACAAGGGCCGCACCCAATGGTCGCAGTACGTGGACAAGGGAAAGGACCTGATCCAGACCCAAGCCGAGGCGGTGCAGGCCGCTGTGGACGCGGGCAAGCAGACGTATGTGCAGAAGACCTCGGAGACACCGCAGGCGTAGGGGTTGTTTGGTGCAGGACCCGGAGGGCCGGTTCGTCGAGACCGGCCCTTTTGTTTGGTGGGCGACTGAACGTAATCTTGCGAGGGTTGGACGCAGGCATCACAATGAAATGAATCGACGAGGTGAAGGATGCAATCACTTGGCTGCCTGGGGCTGGCGCTTTTGCAGAGCGATGTAGTGCTGGATCATAACGTCCACCTGATGACGATCTTTCTGGGCATCGTCGCCGCTGCTGTGGTCATTGGATTTTTGGGGATGTGCGTTGCAGGCATCAAGCTTCTTCAGCTGATGGTCAAGGCGGAGCAGCTGGTTGAGCGGATTGAGGGCAAGCTCTCGCCGATGATCGACAAGACGCACGCGCTGGTGGAGGAGCTGGGACCGAAGGTTCGCACGATCACGAATAATGCGGAGCAGATCAGCTACACGGTGCGCACCAAGGTGGATGAGTTCAGCGCGACGGCGGATGAGATTAATCGCACGGTGAAGGATGCGAACAAGCGGACGCAGGCGCATGTGGCTCGTGTGGATGGAATCGTGAACGAGGCGGTGCAGTCGGCGCAGAACGTCTCGCGCACGGTGCAGGAGAGCGTGCGCCGGCCGGTGCAGCAGATTGCAGGGATCATCGCCGGAGTGAAGAGGGGACTTGAGACGTGGGTGGACCGGATGCCGTTCAAGCGGAACGCGCCGGTGGATGAGCCCATGCCCTACGAAGCTCCGTCCCGGTACACGACGACTACAACCGAGTACACGACGACGAGAACTGACTCGAAGCGGACGACCCCCTACGGCTAGAAGATCCAGCCGCCGCCGGCGACCTCGTCATCCTGATAGAAGACGGCGGACTGGCCGGGAGTGATGGCGCGCTGCGGATCGTCGAAGGTGGCCTCGATGGTGGCCGGTTCTCCATTTTGGGGATCGATGTACGCGCAGGGTGGCGGGCGCGGGCTCGTGGCGGTGACGAATCTTGATCGAGACGCGGATGGGCTCGGACGGGCTCAGCGATGGAGACCCAGTTGAGACGATTGGCGCGCAGGGTGCGCGAGTAGAGATCGGTGTCGGGACCGACCTCGACGCGGTGCGAGTCGGGGTGAATCTTCAAGACGTAGAGCGGGTCAGGCGAGCTGAGGCCGAGGCCCTTGCGCTGGCCGACGGTGAAGCTGTGAATGCCCTCGTGGCGGCCGAGTGTTTCGCCGCTCGTTGAGACAAGTTCGCCGGAGGAGTCGGGGAGCTCGCGGCCCTGCTCGTCGAGGTAGGCCTTGAGGAACTGCTGAGTAGCTGCCGCCGGGGATGAAGCAGATCTCCTGCGAGTCGGGCTTGGCGGCGAGCGCGAGGCCGGCGTCGGCTGCCATCTCGCGGACGGCAGGCTTGTGGAGGTCGCCGAGAGGGAAGAGCGTGCGCGAGAGCTGCTCCTGCGTGAGGCCGAAGAGGAAGTAGGTCTGGTCCTTGGAGCGGTCGGCGGGGCGGGAGAGGATCCAGCGCTGCCTCTCTGCGTCGAAGTGATTGCGAGCGTAGTGGCCGGTGGCGATCTTTTCGGCGCCGATCTGGCGGGCGGTGGCGAGGAGCTGATCGAACTTGAGGTGGTTGTTGCAGAGGGTGCAGGGGATGGGCGTGCGGCCGGCGAGGTACTCGGAGACGAAGGGGCGGACGACCTCGGCCTCGAAGCGGTCCTGCGCGTTGACGAGGTAGTAGGGGATGCCGAGGTGCTCGGCGACGCGGCGGGCGTCGTAGACGTCGTCGATGGAGCAGCAGCGGCCCTGCACCGACTCGGGCATGCCCTCGCGGCCGGCGAGGCGGCGCTGGTTCCAGAGCTGCAGGGTGAGACCGACGACGGTGTGTCCCTGGGCGTGCAGCATCGCCGCGACGGTCGAGGAGTCGACGCCGCCGGACATGGCGATCGCGATGGTTTCGGTCTGCATACGGGTCTGGCCTGGTTTGGCAATGGGCCCAACTATTGATGATAAATGGTCGGGATAGGTCGTCAGACGGTGGAAGAGTGGAGGAAGACGACACTGTAGACTCAAAGAGTTGGGAGTTACGGTGGAGCGGTCCGAGACAGGCTCGATAGCATCCAAGGGAGCGCTGAGTGGACGGTGGGCGTTGCCCTTTCTAGGGGTGGCGTGCGCGGTCGGCGTTGCGTCCCTGTATTACAACCAGCCGTTGTTGTCTGTCATCGGGCTCAGCTTCGGTGCGGACGCGCGGCAGGTGGGCTTCGTTGCGGTGGCGACGCAGGTGGGCTACGCGGCGGGGCTGCTGTTTATTGTGCCGCTGGGAGATGTGGCGGAACGCCGCGCGCTGATGCTGCGGATGTATGTGGGCGTGACCGTTGCACTATTGCTGGCGGCCTTCGCGCAGAATCTTGCATGGATGATTGCGGCGAGCGTGCTGATTGGGCTGATGGCTTCGGTGACGCACGTGGCGCTGCCGATGGCGCCAGATCTCGCGCCGCATGAGCAGCGAGGACGAGCGATTGGAACAGTAATGACCGGGCTGCTGCTGGGCATCCTGCTGGCGCGGAGTTTTGCGGGATGGCTGAGCCGGCTGAACGGGTGGCGGACAGTCTTTCTGGTGGCCGCGGTGATGAATGCGGCGTTTATTCCGTTCATCTCTCGCGGAATGCCGCGCATGCGTCCGCGGGAGTCGCTGACCTACCGGGAGACGATGAGGTCGCTGTGGACGCTGTTCCGCACGGAGCCGCTGCTGCGTGAGGCGGGCGTAATCGGCGGGCTGGTGTTCGCTTCGTTCAGTTGCTTCTGGACGACGCTGGTCTTCATGCTGCAGGCGCACTACGGCATGGGGGCAGGCGTTGCGGGCACATTCGGCTTCGTGGGCGCGGCGGGAGCGTTGACCGCTCCGCTGGCGGGAAGGCTCGCGGACAAGCGCGGAACACGCTTCGTGGTGACGACGGCCGGTGCGGTGCTGACGGCTTCGTATGGGTTGTTGTGGATCTCCGAGCGCGCGCACCTGACGCTGGCGATGCACATGCTGGGGCTGGTGATCGGAGTGGTGGTGCTGGACGTTGGCGCGCAGATGATGCAGGTGGCGAATCAGACGCGCATCTTCGGGCTGGGGGCGCAGGCGCGCAGCCGGTTGAACACGATCTATATGACGATGTACTTCGTGGGTGGAGCGCTGGGTTCGGCGCTGGCGGCGCTGGCGTGGTCGCGGTGGCAGTGGGACGGTGTATGCGCGCTGGAACTGACGTTCCTGGCCGCGGCCGGGGTGCGACATATGACCGGCTTCAGCAGGAGGCACCCGCAGCCTGCGGTGCACATGCCCGCAAGTGAGAGCGAACCGGCGTAGCGAAATGCTACGTAATTACTGATTGAGACTTTCTGATTCAGACTTAGAGAGTTAGCCCGGCGTTGTGGACTGACCTATCCCCTGCACATTCTGACAGCGGCTACCCGTATTCTTCGGACATAGGATCTGTCGTAAGGAATCGTCGATAGCCGAGGGCTGCTGGTTCGGGACCGAACTCTCAGGCTGAAACGAGCCCCGTCTTGTGGGGATGAGAAAAAATGGCCAGGACCTTCGCAAAGCAACTGTTGGCGGCTGCACTGTCGCTTCTTCTGATCGCCAACTGCGGAACGGTTGAGATGTTTGGGCAACAACCGGCGCCTGCGGCACCACAGGGGGACACGGAACAGCCTGCACCTCTGTCGGCGAAGGACCTGCAACAACTGGTGGCACCGATCGCGCTGTACCCGGATGCCCTGGTAGCGCAGGTGCTCGGAGCTGCGACCTTTCCGGACCAGGTGGCGGCTGCGAGTCTCTGGGTTGCTCAAAACAAGAGCCTCACCGGCGACAAACTCATGAAGGCGGTTGACGCCCAGCCGTGGGACCCGAGCGTGAAGGCGCTTACGCAGTTTCCAACGGTTCTGGACGACCTTGCGAAGAATCTCAGCTGGACTTCGTCGTTGGGAGAGGCGTATCACCTGCAGTCGGCCGACGTGATGAAGGCGGTGCAGACGTTGCGTGCGCAGGCGAAGGCCGCCGGCAATCTGAAATCCGGTTCGCAGATTACGGTGGTGCAGGAGTCGCCGCAGACGATCGTGATTCAGCCTACGAATCCGCAGGTGGTGTATGTGCCGCAATACAATCCGACAGTCGTCTATGGCACGCCCTATGCGCCGCCGGGGTACAGCACGGCAGCGGTCGTCACGACCGGCCTGCTCGCCTTCGGAGCGGGAATCGCGATAGGCGCAATGATGAACAATAGTTGCTGCGGATGGGGCTATAGCTACTGGAATTGCAACTGGCACGGCGGCGCCGTCTACTACGGCGGTGGCGCCTACTACGGAAATACTGCGTGGCGCGGCGGCGCCTATGGATCGAGTGCAACGGCGTATGGACCGTACGGTTCTGCAACGGCAGCGCGTGGCTACAATCCGTCCACGGGGACTTACGCGAGAGGCGCAACTGCCTCGAACGGGTACGGTACGGCAAGTGCCGGACAGGCGTACAACCCTTATACGGGAGCCCACGCGCAGGGTGCGTCGGCGTCGAATGCCTAACGGAAGCGTGGCGGGCGGCTCGGCGTACAACCCCTCTACGGGAGCCGCCGGCGCAACACGTCAATCCTCCAACGCCTATGGAAACTCTGGAAGCTCGGTTGTCACGAAGAACGGTCAGGCCGCTTACACCCAACATCAAACGACCGCGCAAGGCTCTGCGGGATCGATACAGACTACGACCGGGGCTAAGGGCGCTGCTGCAACCGGCGTGAATGGCAACTCCGCTGCCGTGGGACAGACTGCGAATGGCAATAAGTATGCGGCGTCCAATGGGAATGTCTACAAGAACACGGGGAGTGGCTGGAACCAAACCCAGGGGACCCCTCACCAAAGCTCTGCGTCAAGTTACTCGGGAGCCAACTCTGCTGCTGCTCGCGGGTATGGAGGCCAGGAGAGGAGCGGCGGGTCGGCCTTTGGCGGCGGAGAGAGCGGATGGCAATCGAGAGAGGACAGTGCCCGCGGTTCGGAAAGCCGTGGAGGTGGAGGGGGATTCGGGGGCCGTCGTAGATAGCGCTTGGTGATTGTCAAGGAGCACCGATGTCTGAATGTGTGGAGCGTCCGATGTCGCGTTTACCCGGTAGAGTTGCGCTAACGGCCAAGTTATTGCTCCTTGCGCTGGCGGTTCTTCCGTTGGCAGCGTGCAAGTCCGACAAGCCGTCGATCACCACGTTTGCTTCAACGGACGATGCAGGCAAAGCATTGCTGGCGGCGGCGCAGTCGGGCGACCGAGACACACTGCTGGCAATCTTCGGTCCGGATTCGAAGGATGTCATCTTCTCCGGCGATGCCGTACAGGACAAGAACACCGCGAATAAATTTTCGACAGAGTACGGCATGATGCACCGCTGGCGCACGATGGCGGATGGCAGCGAGATCCTTGTGGTGGGCGCTGACAACTTTCCGTTCCCGATTCCGCTGAAGAAGAATGGCCAGGGTCAATGGTTCTTCGATACGGCTGCGGGAAGGGAAGAGATCCTCAATCGTCGTGTTGGCCGGAATGAGCTGGCAACCATTGCAGCCTCCAGGGCCGCAGCGGATGCTCAACTGCAGTACTATTCGCAGCTTCACGACGGCGCGACCACGCGGCAGTATGCGCAGAAGTTCATCAGCGATCCAGGTAAGCAGAATGGTTTGTACTGGAAGTCAGCGGAGGGCCAGCCTGAGAGTCCGCTGGGGCCGCTGGCAGCGTTCGCGACGTCGGAAGGGTACAGCGTGAAGGCTGATGAGCACGCGCCCTTCAACGGCTATTACTTTCACCTGCTGAAGGGGCAAAGCAGCAACGCACCGGGCGGGGCGAAGCAGTATGTGAAGGATGGGAAGATGACCGGTGGATTTGCCTTCGTCGCCTATCCGGCGCAGTACGGCAACTCGGGAGTGATGACCTTCATGATTAACCAGGATGGCGTGCTGCTCGAGAAGGATCTGGGGAAGAACACGGCAGAGACGGCCGCTGCCATGAGCGAGTTCGATCCGGGTGCCGGATGGGCACCTGCGACCTGATGCACTGGCGTGCCCAGTTGATCGTGCGAGATCACTTCTTCCTGCGAACTACGCGAACGATCTCAGGCGCGAACTCGCTGATGAAATTGATTCCCATCCCAACAGGAATCTGTGTGATGGCGGACTGATAGCCTTTCACGTCCCACCTGGGGTTCCCGGGCTGCCACGCCGTTGCTGTGACGCTGCCGGCGAACGCGCCGACAAAGGGCATGAGCTGAGGACGATAGGATCGCTCGCTGCGGTCGTATGTGACGAAATTTCTGATCACCGCGTGGCGAGTTCGGAGCCAGAATCCGCTGCAACGGCAACGATCGTATCGTGGCTCCCAGCCGAGGAGGCCGTCACCAAGAGCAATTGTGGAGTTCTGGATGACGAATTCCGCCTGCCTGGTGCCCAGGCGTTTGGCGAATCCGTCGAAGCCATCTCCCCACTCGGGATAGCTGTCGTGGATCTGGTCATGCACAGCGAAAGAGACGGTCTTTACATAGATTCCCCAGGTTGTGTATGTCTGGCGGACATAGAGCCTCCAGCGCATCCTTCCGTCCAAAGGCTCAAGCGCAACGTCCTTGGGGACAAAGGAGCCATAGAGCCAGTTCACATTAATCTGGCCGTTGCTTTGTGCCTGGGGCTTATTGGGCGGGGCTTGCTGCGCCAGGGCGGAGATGGCGCCGCAAAGCATCCACAGGTTTGTGGCAAGTACGAGAACGGCCAGGCGCAGGGCCGGACCTCGCCTGCCTGCACGTATTAGCGTGAAGTTGTCAGAATCCGAGAATACCGCGAGGATCTCCATTCTTCGCCGTGGGGCCGTGAGCCCGGGAACAACACCAGAGCCTAGTGAGCAGAGAATCGCGCCGGAACTGTAACTGGTGACAGTTTCAGCGCCAATCAGTACGTCACTATGCTCGATCCAACTAAGGAGGACTTATGTCCACACGACTTGCGGGTCGGGCCCTTCCATCGATGTTTCTGACGGTGCTGCTTTCGTTCGGATCGGGGTTACTCGCACAAGATGTGCATTCGAACGCCATGCCCGGAACTGACTTTTCGAAGTATCACACCTATAAGTGGGTGAATATCGAGGGCGCGTCTCATCCTAACCAGATCGTTGACGCGGAGATTAAACAGGCGATTAATACTCAATTGCAGGCGAAGGGCTTGACCATGACCACCGGCGATAAAGCTGATCTCTATGTCGGCTATCAGACCGCTGTTCGATCAGCAAAGGCAGTGGACTGGATACGGGATGGGCGGAGGATGGCGCTGGGGCGGCGGAATGGCGACAGGCGACGAGTTCAACTATCGACATTGGAAGCCTGGTTGTCGATATGTATGATCCGTCGACCAAGCAACTCGTGTGGACTGGAACTGCGACCAAGACCATCGATCCGAGTTCCAGTCAGGAAAAGAACGAGAAGAATCTGGATAAGTCGATGGCGAAGTTGTTCAAGAATTTCCCGCCATCACCGCAGTAGCGACGAGACCCAGAGTCGCGTTGAGGTGGTAGGCGAGGCAGGAATGCAATAGCACGTGCAAGCGGATGAAAATAAAATGATATTTTCATCGGTCGGTGTCTAGTTGCCCCTAAAGTTGCCCCGCACACGATTTTGTTGACGTACTTCGGCTGGCTCGATTAGAGACCGATCTGAAGTTGTGACGATCAGCCATGTTTTGATGACAGACCGGACAGGGCCGCGCGTGTCTGACACATCAACGTCGTCAATCAGGCTGTCGCCATCGAAAATACGAACACCATAAGAACCGTCGAGTGTGTTGTGCTCGGCGTGTAGGTGTAGAAGGGTCCAGATTCGCATAGGGTTTCGACGGTCGAACACCTGTTAGAGAGAGAAGAAGTCAGGAACAAAGAGAGACCGGACGCGAGAAAGAGTACCCACGACCGCTGAGTCGCTAACGAGGCGATGCTGCTCACGGCTTCTCATTCGCCGGGCAGATGGTGTTGCCACTGTCCATTTTGGCAAAGGGGGATGCGATGGTGGCCACACTTTCGAGAATGCCGTTGTGCATGACGCACTGGACCCTGGCGACGTCGTCGATGTTCTTGAGCGGGTCACCGGCTGTGATGATCAGGTCGGCGAGCTTGCCCGGTGCGAGGGTGCCGAGGTCCTTGTCGAGGCCGAAGGCCTTGGCGGGTATGTAGGTGGCCGTTTCAAGAGATTGCCAGGGCTGCATCCCAAACTTAACCTGCGCGCGCAGGTTGAGGTGGAGGCTGGTGGCGGGGATGTCGAGCGGGGAGTCGGTGCCGGCAATGATCAAGCCACCATGGCGGAAGTCGTCGGCGACGGTGACCTCCTCCTCCTTGAGGTGTTGGAGCGCCGCGGACTGATCGACTTTCTGTGCGTTGGCGACGGCGACCTTGAGGCGCGCGTTTTCCCACGCTGGCGCGATGCCCTGGCGGGGGTCTGTGGCCATTCCGGGATCTTCGGCGTAGGGGGCTTGCGAGAAGGTGGTGGAAATGGTCCACATCTTCGAGTCGACGAGCAGTTTGTGAACGTCTGCGTAGCTGCGGCCTGTCAGCGAGCGAGAATAGGCCCAGCCCCAGCGCGAGGTCGCAGAGATGTGGGTCATCCCGTCTTCGCCGAGAGAGATTTCAGGCAATAGATAGTGGCCGGCAGACTGGACACCCATTTGCTCGTGGCCGAACCTGGCGCCTTCCGCGGCCCAGGCGTAGGGCAAGCGGACATAGAGCTTGACGAAGTCAAAATCTAGAGCCTTGAGGCGGTCTAATTCCCGATGCAGCTGGGCCTCAGAAGTGGTGGGAATCATCATGGGGTAGTAGACGCGCTCGCCATCGATGGCCTCGCCGGTATTGAAGAGTCGCGGCCCGTCTGCAAGGTTGGCCTCGTAGGCTTCGCGATGCTCGACGGCGCGGTAGGCGTTGTCGGCGAGGCCTTTGAGATCGGTGATGCCGTAGGCGAGCCAGAGGCGGCCCATGCGTGCCCCGTAAAAGATCCCGTTGTCAGAGTCAGGATGCGCGTGCGACTCCCAGAGCCCGGGAAGCACTGTCGAATCGGGGGCTTCGATCGTGCGCGTGACGCCTGCGGGTGGCGTGGTGGAGTGCGGCTTGATGCTGGTGATGCGATTGTCGGTAACGAGGATGTCGACATCCTTCAACTCGTCCGGTCCATGGCCAGACCAGAAGCGCGCGGCGTGGATCAGGACCCTTTGCGTGGGCTTGTACCGCGCATACGTAAGTGGAACGTCGATTGTCTTCGTAAGCTTTGTGGCGCGATCGTAGAGCTTGAGTGAGCCGTTGTTGAGGAAGAGGATGTGCCTGGAGTCCGCAGCGTAACTGGGCGCGTCAGTGGTGACGGCGTTGAGGAGTGTGGCCTTGCCGGAGGGGTAACCGGAGGTGTCAACAGGCATCGTGTAGAGCAGGTCGTCCATGACGAACATGAGCTCTTTGCCGTCGGGCGAGTAGGTGGGACCGTCTTCAGTGCGGGTAGTTACGGATTCGAACGGCGCGGGCTCAAACCATTTAGCAGTCTTCGTGCCGAGCTCGATCACCTGGATCTGGGACGTGCCTTCGCGAAAGCGCTTTGTGTAAGGCTTGATGGTGGCGATAGCGACGGTCTTGCCGGAGGGCGAGAAGGACGCACGCCCAGGAAAGAAGGTTGCCGGAGCGAGACTACTGAACTTGCAGGTGTCGAGCTCGACGAGTTGGGTAGCGTAGGTGTTGTCCTGGAAGGCCATCCACTTGCCGTCTGGCGACCAGGCAGGCATGATCTGCGCGGTCTGCTGCGGACAGGCGCGCCTGTCCGCGGAGTCGTCGCCGGCGCTCAAGTCGTGGAGATAGATGTTCTCGATGCCGTCCTTGTCGGAGATGTAGGCGAGGGTTTTGCCGTCGGGCGAGAAGGCCGGCCCCTGCTTGTAGAAGGTGTCATGCGTGATGGCTGCAGGTTTGCCGCCGCTAACAGGCATGACGTAGAGCTGATTGAGCGCGACGTAGGCCATGGTCCTGCCATCCGGCGAGAGAGCAGGCGAGTAGATGCCTCTGACGGGGTGCGCGGCGGTGGAGTCGAAGTCGTAGTGCCGGGGCGTGTAGCCGGGGCGGTTGAAGGGGATAGCCGCTGTGAAGGGAATGGCGATCTCGGCGCCGGTCTTCGTGTCTACGCGCATGATCTTGCCGTCGGCAGTGTAGAGAAACTCGCCATTAGCCAGCCAGGTCGGCGGGAACGGGAAAGTGTCGGCGGTCTGGCTGGTCCACTGACGAGCCTTGGCTTCGTGGTCGGCGACGACGAGGTGCGCGTCGTTCATGAACATGCCTTCACCGCCGAAGAGGACGTAGCTGAGATGTTTGCCGTCGGGCGAGTAGCTCGGAGCGTCGAGGCGCTCGGACTTTACGTCGACCTTGAGGATCTGCTCCTGCTTGAGAGTGTTGAGGTCGATGACTTCAAGACTAGCGCCGGCGACACCGGCGATGCCGGCGGGCACGGAGGAGACGAAGACAAGGGAGCGGCCGTTGGGCGACCAGTTGGGTTCGTATTCGTCGACGGGCGCGGAGGTGATCTGCCTGAGTGCTCCGGTGGCGACATCGACTGTCCAGATGTCATAGGAGCCGGCAAAGGCGCGGTCGGAGGAAAAAGCGATGGTCTTGCCATCGGGTGAGATGCGAGGCTCGCGATCGTCGCCATGGCCAGTCGTGATCTGCTTTAGCCCCGTGCCGTCCGGCCTCATGGTCCAAATGTGAAAGGTGCCCCCGGCGTAGCACTGGAGTGCAACATACTTTCCGTCCGGTGAAAAGACCGGATGCGAAGCTTCCTGGACGGGCGTGGTGAGAAGTTTGGCCGCGCCGCCGGCGGCCGGCATGGAATAGATGAGGCCTTGAACATTGATGAGCAGCGTCGTGCCGCCCGGCGAAGCCGTGACCTGCATATTCGTGCCTTCGGTGACCGTGATGGTGTTGGCGGCGACAGGAGCAGCGGCCCTTGGTGCAGGCTTTGCGGCAGGAGCGGATTTTGCTAAAAGCGATGGGACGAGGAGAGTGACGGTGACAACAAGAGGCGAAAGACGCATTCAGATTCCTTAGGGCTTGGCGTAATGACGCCGGAGATGCTGTGCAAACTTATGCCGAGAACGACGCGACGTACATGAGCGCGCCGCGTCGTTCCGGGCGGAGGTTAGAACTGGAAGCGTCCGATGAACTGTAGGTTACGGCCAAAGTATTCGATGGGGTTGCCGGAGTTGGCGATGGGACTGCCGTACGCGTTCGCTCCGGTGCCGGTGGTGGCCGTCGCGGCGAAGTTGCCGTAATTGGGATGGTTGAAAAGGTTGAACGCCTCGACGGCGACGATGGCGTGGTAACGATCACCAAGTTTGATGCTCTCCTGTAGGCGAGCGTCGATGCGTTGGTACGGCGTACCGCGGAAGCCGTCACGCTGCAAGATCCAGTAGCCGTATGCGGAGTCGTAGTAGGCCTTGTTGAGTGGGGCGTAGATGGTGGTGCACGCGGAGGCTGGGCAAGTAGTTCCCGGAGCGATGGGTTGCGAGGCGAAGGTGCGTGTCGAGCCGCTATAGCCGTTCACTGTAGAGCCGGAGGTTGTCGCGTAGGTGAGGCCAGAGCCGAAGTGATAGAGGCTGGAGAGGGAGAGTCCGTACTTCCACTGGTACTGGCCGTGGACGGTGAGCGTGTGGCGCTGATCGTCGGTGCCGTTCGCCCACTCCTGCTGGATGCCGGGGATGAAGGGCTTATTGGGATAGGAGAAAGGACCGCCGGTCGAGTTCTTGACGCGTCCCCACGTGTAGGCGAGCGCAGCGGTGAAGCCCTTGGTCATCGTGTGGGTGACGCCGACCTGCAGCGCGTCCGCGATAACACCCGCGCCTGGCTGTGTGGAGAAGTTGCGTACTGAACCGCCGAAGAGGTTGTTACAGACCTGCTTCGCGGCCGCGCCTCCAGGGGCGCCGTTGCTGAGCGAACTGAGACTATCGAGCAGAATGCCGCCGTTGCCGCACACACGGTTGGTGTAGGTGGCCGAGTTGATGACAGCCGTGGGGTTGAGATTCTGCATCGGGTTGGCGGCGTTCTCGAGCAGGTTGCCGCTGAGTGCGATGAAGTCGTCGTACATGCGCATGTGGACGAAGTCCGTGGTCACGACGGTGTTCCAGCCAAGTTGGCGGGCAGCACCGAAGGAGGCCTGTAGTGCGTAGGGCGTCTTCGCGCCGCGCAATACCGGCTGGGGAGAGCTGACATAGTTCTGCGGATTGGCGGTGGGGTTCTGGCCGCTGAAAGGAGCGGGCAGTGTCAGGCTCGTTCCGGAGAGCGTGGCCTGCAAAGCGCGCGCCGTGGAAGAGTAGAGTTCTTCGTCGATGATGGCGTTGGCAACCTGGTCGGCGAAGTAGAGCCCTGCGCCCCCGCGAATGGAGGTCTTGCCGTCGCCCTTGGGGTCGTAGCTGAAACCGAGGCGCGGAGCGAAGTTGGCGTTGGGGTTGCTGTTCGGGGTCAGCAGGCCGGGCGTGGGCACGTAGCTCGTGTTGTAAGCGCCGAGATCGTTGTCGTAGCGCAGGCCAAGGTTGAGGGTGAGCTTGGGAAGAATCTTCCAGTCATCCTGCGCCCACACGCCGATGATGTTGCGCGCGATGCTGATGTTGTAGTTGCCGAAAGCCTGCGTGAAGATTTCACCCTTGTCGCAGTAGCTGTTGATGGCCGTGTAGTTCCAGGTGGAGGGGTCGAGCGTACCACTCGGGAAGAAGGTGTTGTAGAGTGCGGGCGTGGCGGTCTTCGAAGAGGAGCATGTGGTGAGGCCGCCGCGCAGATACTGCGGGAAAGCGCCGCCATGCAGGGTGTGGAGATACTCGCCCCCAAGCTTCATGCTGTGCTTGCCCTTGAGCCAGAAGAGATCGTCGCGGTACTGCTGTGTGTACTGCGAGAAGATCTCCGGCTCGTTATAGGGTTCACCGATGGTTGCGGCGGGCAGCGTGAGCACGATGGAGTTCTCGTTATAGAAGGGCAGGTTTTGGAACTGGAAGTAGTGGAAACCGGCGTGCGCCTCATTGATGAGATGATCGTTGATATTGTGGTTCCACTCGAAGACGTAACCGGCTGCAGAGACCTGCGAGGAATACGATTGGCTGGGTTCGTTGGATTGTGCGACGAAGTCCGTCTTCTGCGTGAAGCCGTCGCCGCGCAAAAGGAAGTGGTCCCTGTCTGAATGCTGGTAATCGATGCGACCGAGGTACTCGTTGATCTTGAGCGTCGAAGGATGGGTGATGAGTGAGCCGCCGGTGGTCGTGACGTAGGGGCTGATTGTCACGGTGCCCGGCTGATGCTCACCCTCGTAGCCACCGAAGTACCACATCTTATCGGTCTTGATCTTGCCGCCCAAGGTGCCGCCGTACTGTTGGTCGGAGAAGGCGAGGACTTTTTTGGCGATCGGGTCCGCAGCATTGAAGAAGCTGTTGCGGAAGTAGCCGAACGCCGAGCCGTGCATCAGGTTCGTGCCGGTCTTGGATTGGACGTTGACGTAGATGCCGGCTGAACGGCCGCTTGTCGCGTCGAAGCGGTTGGTGATGATCTGGAACTGCGCGATCGCATCCTGGGAGATCTTTGGCTGTCCGAAGGCGGAGCCGACGGAGTCTTGCGAAAACTGAAGACCGTCCAGCGTGATCTGGAACTTGCCAGTCTCCGCGTCGCCGGCGTTCGTGGACTGACCCGAGGCAACGGGAGTGTTGCCAAAGCTGTTGGACTTAATGCCAGGAACGAGCGTGGAGAGTTCGACGTAGTTGCGGCCGTTGACGGGAACATCCTGCACCTCCGTGGGCGTGATGTTGCCGGCGACGGCAGAGGATGTAGTGTCGATGGCGAGATCGTTGCTGGATTCCACGACGACCTCCGTGGACGAGCTGGCGATGGGCAGTTGTAGGTCAACCGTAGCGAGTTCGCCGACAAGGAGAAGGATCTTCTTCTGCGCCGTAGCAAAACCGGGGGCGCTGGCAGTGATGGTGTAGTCGGCCGCGTTGACACTGGGGACAACGAAGTGTCCTTCACTATTGGCTGTAGTAACGAAGGCCGCTCCGCCCGTCTGTTTGACCTCGACCTTGGCGTGGGGTATGGACGCACCGGTCGCGTCGGTGATGGTGCCGCTGATGCCCGTCTGCTGTGCGCGCAGCGTTGCGGGCGCGAGCGTGGCAACCAGGAACAGCAGCCAGGAAACGACAGAGCGGCGATAAATCTTCATCGTGTTTTCCAACCTCACTGGGAGACTTCGGCAAGAGATGTGTAAGGGCGCAGACACTGGAACGTGCAGGCTCGAGAAGGTACACGTCTGCGACTGCGCGCGTGGCGCGGCAAGAGAGCGATCGAACAGCGGGTGCTGCGCTGCAGAGGACGAAAGGACGACTGCGCGAGACCGTGTTGTGGTCTGCGGCAGAACTGCTGTTGTGTTGCGGTTACGGTTCGACTCAGGGTGTGAACTGTCGGTGAGTCCCCTCAGCCTAGTGTCGAAACCCGACGGGTGTCCAATTGAAAGATTTGCTCGGCGTGATAGGAATTTGCCTCATGCCTGTGAAGAACAACCGCGAGAAACGCGGGCTTGCAACAATGCAGTTGACAAACACGCGAATTACACTCAAACTGGCGTAACACGGCGATAAACAACGCGCAAATCTGCGGTGTTCATTGCAATTCTTCCTCCTGCTTACAACTGAGTACCCGGCTCCTTCGTTGTTGGTTCAACGTCAGCGCACTCGTCTACCCGTTACGGGAGGCCGCCATTGGATTTCAGGATCCGACAGCTGCAGTGTTTCTTGACCCTCTCTGACTTGCTCAATTACGGCAGGACTGCTCGCGTGCTGTATATGAGCCAGCCGACGATCTCGTTCCAAATCAAGTCTCTGGAAGAAACGTTCGGCGTGAAGCTGTTCGTACGCGACCGCCAACAGGTTCGTCTGACCGATGCAGGGCTTGCGTTTCGCGAGTATGCGCGAACGATCATGGACCAGGTGCACGCGGCCCACGAGTGCCTGAGCGGCCTGCACAAACGGCTCAGACTGCGAGTGAGTTGCGGTCCGGTGGGACAGTTCATACTGTTGCCGTCAGTGTTGCACTCGCTGGCGGTGAAGTACCCGGAGTTCGAACTCGAAGTGTTGGAGTTAACGACCGAGCAAATGATTTCGCATATGCAGGAAGGTAAAGTAGATGCGCTGCTGATGGCGGGGGCGCTGCCGATCAGCGGCCTCCGATTTGATCCGCTATATGAAGACCATTTTGTCGGCGTGGTATCACGGCGCAGCCCGCTTGCCGCAGAGACGGAACTCTCTGTCGAGTCACTGCGCGAGGTACCGGTGATTGCCTCGCGGATGAAGGACTGCCGCTTTCACCAGCCGTTTCTACACAGTCTCCTGGCGCCGTTTGGAATCTCTCCGAAGATCGTGGAGTCGCCGTACTCGTGCACGGTGCAATTCGCGTATGCGGCAGCAGATGAGGGCATTGCGCTGGCGCCGCGCCTGATGGAGAGCTGTACGTTTCCGGGCGTGGTGACGCGGCCGTTCCGTGAGAGGCTTCCGACGATGCAGCTAGGGCTATCCGCGATGAGGAACAATGATTCGCGTGCGATGACAATTTTTCGGCGCGTCGTTCAGGATTGTGCCGCAGAAGCCTTTGGTCGCAAGGCAACTCCAGCGTCTTCGCGGCGTCCGAAGGTGACGCAGCCCCCTGTAGTGATGTTCCCGACGCAGCGGGAAGCGAGTTAGAAATCGTACGCGCGGCACGAACACTGTTCGACATTCTGATCTTCGACTGTGATCCAAGGAGATGCCCAATGAAGCACACTGCCAATGAACTCACCCGCCGTCATTTTTTTCGCATGAGCGCGATGGCTGCGGCCGCAATGCCCGTGATGAGTGAGGCGCACTTTGCGCTGGCTCAAACCACCTCTGCGGATAAGACAGCGAGACGTCGCCAGCGGCCGGCCTATCCTCCCGGAGCGGTGCTGATCAATGCCAACGAGAACCCGCTCGGACCGTGCAAGACGGCGTGCGAGGCGATTGCGTCAATTGCGCCGATCGGCGGACGCTATGATCTCGACGGCAAGACGCCGGAGCTGGTGAAGACGTTTGCCGCGCAGAACGCGCTCAAGGAAGAAAACATCGCGGTATATGCCGGATCGAGCGAGCCGCTGCATTATGTGGTGCGCGCGTTCACCGGACCGGAGAAGGCTCTGGTGACGGCAGACCCAACCTTTGAAGCTGCGTGGTACGCGGCGACCTTTTCAGGCGCACCGGTGAAGAGGGTGGAACTTGATCCGAAGACGTATGCACATGATGTAAAGGCACTCGTGGCCGCAGCGCCGAATGCGGGCGTGATCTACATCTGCAACCCGAACAATCCAACAGGCACGCTGACGCCGCGCGAAGATATCCTGTGGGCGCTCGATAACAAGCCCAAGGGATCGATCCTGTTGGTGGACGAGGCATACATTCACCTGAGCGACGCGCCGACCGTACTGGACCAGGTGGCGGCGGGCAAGGACCTGATTGTGCTGCGCACGTTTTCTAAGATCTATGGGATGGCCGGGATTCGATGCGGCTTTGCGATTGGACGGCCCGACCTGCTGGCGAAGCTTCAGCCGTTTCTGCAGAACGCGATGCCCATCACGAGCTCGGCGGCGGCGCACGCGAGCCTGATAGATGCGAGCCTGGTACCGACGCGCAAGATGTGGATTGCGGACTCGCGAGAGAAGACGCTCGCGTTTCTGGACAAGAACGGCTACAAGTATGTGCCGGGGTCGCAGTCGAACTGCTTCATGATCAATGTTGGCGTGCCGGGCAAGCAGGTGATCGATGCACTGGCGGCGAAGAACGTCTACATCGGGCGCGTGTGGCCGGTGTGGCCGAATCACGTGCGCGTGAGCGTGGGTTCGCCGGATGACATGGATGCGTTCATGGTTGCGTTCAAGGAAGTTATGGACTCGAAGGGCAAGACGACTGCGAGCGTAACTGCGCCAGCGATGACGGACGGGTTGCAAATGGTGTGAAGCCGGCAGCTGTGACCGAAGGCCCTCCCACAGGAGGGCCTTTTGCAGCGGTTGTGATCTATTTGCTTTTGACCGCGATCACTTCAACTTCGAGCAGTGCCCATGGAGCCGCGAGCGCGGCAACCTGCACGGCCGAACGTGCGGGCTTGTTGGGCTGATCCTTGGTGCCGAAGAACTTCGTGTAGCTCGCCTGCAGGCCAGCGAAGTCGAGCTTGCCGCCTTTATTGGGATCCCCGGCGAGGAAAACGGTCATCTTGACCACGTCCTTCATATCGAGGCCCTGCGCTTGGAGCAGTCCCTGGATCTTGGTGAAGACGCTGTAGGCCTGCTTTTCAGTGTCGCCGTACTCGAGCTTCTCGGCCTTGGGATCGAGGGGGCTGGCCAGCTGGCCGGACAGGTAAAGCGTGTCACCTGCCCAGACGCCAGCGGCTATCGGTGACTTTTCAGTTTGCAGGTGCTGGACAGCAACCTGCGCGTGCGCAATAGTGGCGGCAGTGGCGATGGCGGCGGCGAGTGCGATTTTGGTGATGAATTTCATCGGACCTCCTGAGATGTGAGCATAAAGCCGAGAGTGCCGGTTTCAATTGCGGAGGTGCTGGGGACGTAGTCCGCGCTGTGCCGACTATGCCAGGACGGGTTCGGCGACAGCGTGAGCCGAGACGCGCTTGCTTGACCTTCTCGCTGATCATCTTGACGACGCGAAGGCTGGAGACCGCGGCGCCCTCCTACCAACCGACGATATGACTCACATGGTCGCCGGCGAAGTAGATGGGCCCATCGGGTTCGAGCAGCGTCTCATCACCAGGCGCGGACTTGAGCGTCCCGCCAGGCACAACCGAGGTTGTTCCCTGGCGTGTGGTCCGTGCACCTCTCATGCGGTTCTGGCCCAGTCCATTAGCTGGCGATCCACG